>JAXMBQ010000001.1:0-324113 GCA_046349815.1 Pirellulales bacterium
TATCGTGGATGATCCGCAAGGGCATGTCCTCGCGCAGACCGAGTGGATCAAGAATGACTGGAACAAGTTGTCACTTCAAATCGAGGCTGGGCAAATGATCTTTGCGATGAATGGCAAAGACGTTTACTCGCGACCGCTCGCTTGCCGTGAACGAACCGAACCGGGAATATGCGTGCGCTTTGATCGGCCAGCCCGCGCTCGCAACATGGTGCTGTCCGGGAATTGGCCGGCTGAGTTTCCGAAAGATATCTGGGAGACTGTCGAGCCGAAGGCTGCACCTTAGGCGTTTGCGTTTGCAATTAGACAAGGCAAGGTTGTTCCGATCCCGTGTGAAGCACGATTGATTTTGAAGAACCGGACGGCTTGCGCCGTTCCGCTTGAGTTAATTCAACAGACCGCGCAGTGCATCTTCGATTTGTTCGACGAGGCGTTCGAAGTCGACAGGTTTTATGTGAAAGTCGACACAGCCGCATTCGATGGCCGTTTCTCGATCTCGTTTTTCGGCGTAGGCCGTTAGGGCGATAACGGGCAGAGCGGTCAAGCCGTCCAGTTTGTGAATGCGCCGAGTCGATTCCCAGCCGTCGAGCTTCGGCATATTGACGTCCATCAGTACCAGATCGGGACGCTCGGCCCCTGCGACTTCAATGCCTTGTAATCCATCTTCTGCCGTGATGACTGCGAAGCCACGATGTTCTAACAATCGTTTGAGTGATACGCGATTCTCTGCATGATCGTCGACGACCAGTATTGTCGGCATACTCTATTCCTTGAATTCCGCAAAACACTGTAGATCTGACGGCAAGAGACGGATCCTCACTGGTGTTCGGCCGGAGCGAGTCGGTCCGCAAACCGTTTGCGCGATGTGCTGCGCAGAGCGCTGAGGATTTGCGCGCGGGTTTGCATCAGCGAAGTCGTAAAGGCAGCGGCTCCTGCTCGTCGAAACCGAACGAGCATCGCATCGTACTGTGAGACCTTTCCGAAGTACGCCACGATGATGTGTGCACCAGGGCACTCCGTCGCCATCTGTTCGCACAGGAATCGTGCTTGTGTCAGTCCTCCCGGCGGGACGACTGCGATGACGATCACTTTCGGACGGCTTTCGATGATCCAATTCTCGACATCGGTCGGAACGGATCGTGAGCCGGTGAAGGGGAAGCGAAGATCGGACCTGGCCAGCGAATAGCCGATCAGCTTCAGCGCAGTCTCTTCGCTTTCATGATGAGCCGCACAGCCGACGACATCGACTTGGCACGGCTCCGACTCGAGTGGTTCGATGCGACCGACGAATAGTGACTTTTCATCACACACGGACTCCGGCTTGGGATCGCCGGAGTTTGCGCTTTTGACTTCGGCTGCATGATGAGCTCCATACGTGCGCTCGATGATTAGTTCGATCTGTTCCATGAGAGCGTGTTCGCGAGCAGCATCGAGTTCCATAGCGGCTCGATCCCGGCGGACTCGACGCAGGGCCGGGAAGACACATTCATCTGCCGTCTTTTCTTCGCCATTCTCTTTGAGCGAAGAATCGATGATCTTTTCGGCTCGAACCGTGTCGTCTGCGAGCAAGCGTTGATAGAAGCTGACAAATGGGGGCAGCGGGGCTTGATCACCCAGTAGCACAGAGATCGGTTTTAGTTGCGGCACGTATTTGCCGAGCACGATGAGCGATGCGGTCAACGGAGTCGAAAGGAGTAAGCCGACCGGTCCCCACATCCACGTCCAAAAGACGGCTGCCAAGATCACTGCGACGGGCGACATTCCGGTGCTCGAACCATACAGATAAGGTTCCAGCAAATTGTTGCTTCCGAGCTCGATGCATGTGATCAAAGCTGCCACCGCGGCAAACACGGTGAAGCCCGGGAACATGGTCAGAGACACAAAGATCGGAAACGAGCCGGCGATGATCGGTCCGAGATAAGGTATGAATCGGAGCACGGCACATAACAGTCCCCACAGTGCGAAGTTCGGAAATCCTCGATCACCGCCGAGTGTCAGGCCGATGACCCAGAGCCCGATTCCGATGAGTGCGCCGTAGATCGAATTGACGATTGTCTGAGCCAAGATATAGCGGCTGATGCGGCGTGACGCTTCGTCGATCGCCTTAGTCGTTACGATGTAGCGTCCGCCGCTGAGGACTCGGATCAATCGATCGCGCAGGTCATCTCGGGCCGCAAGCATGAAGATCACAAATACCGTGACGAGACCCGCGTTGGTCAGTGGTCCGAGCACCGCAGCGGCTGCTCCGAAGATGGTCGACATGGAAGAACGACTTGATGTGACCGGGACCGTATAGAGCGGGTGTTCGGAACTTCCTCGTTCCACCGTCGATGTTCGAGCTCTTTCATCAAGGGAACCGGCCGCTTCGCCGTCTCGCATGGATGACGCAGTTGCCGACTCTTCACCTGACGTTGACGGATCGTGGTCTTTAGATGTCGTAGAAGACTCTGCCTCCGATACGGTATGTCGACCTGTGATCGCACTCCCTACGGCTTGTACGAGTCCGGTGATCTTGCGCCCTGTGCCGGATCCGAGTGACGTAAAGCGTTCGACTTTGCGAACAATCTCTGTTTGGTACTTCGGAATGTCGTCGGCCAGTTTGGCGGCCTCGCGTCCAACAACCCATAAGAAGAGCGAAACAAGGGTGAAGGCGATGATCGCGATCACCGCGACCGTGGGGATACGACCCAGGCCACGGTTTTCCAAGCGATCAGCCAGAGGTGCGAGCAGGAAGGCCATCATCGTAGCCAGCGTCAGCGGTATGAACACATCGCGCGCGATGTATAGACTGCCGACGATGATGGTTAAGATCAGCAGGTTGGCGGCTGCTGTGACGACATCCAGTCGATGGACCCTGCGAGCATTTATCAATTCTCTCACCCTTCGGCATTAGGTGAGGCTGATCGTTAGCAAACAGCGTGCCGAGCCCTGGTTGCTCCGCCCTGCTCGGCTCGATTCCGCGCCGCGCTTTCTCGGTGATGATGAAAGCGTCGGCGCGGAAATGAGGGCTGGCGATGAAACTATCGAAGACCGACAGCTTCCAACTTGGTCGCCATGCGGCTGACCCAGTTCACATCAGCTTGCGCGAAGTCACCCAGTCGCAGGTCGGCAACCGTCGCTCCGCTACTCGAACCGTTGATGATGATTTTCGTGTCGGCCGTCACCAAGAACGTTCCGGTGGAGTAATAGCTGGTGCCCAGCGTAACTTGAACACCGCCGATCGCAGGTTGGATAGCGGTGACATAGCCGGTCAACCGAACGGTCATCGGCTTGACGCTGCCGCCACCGCCGCCACCACCACCACCGCCTGCTGCACTTAGCGGTTGGGTGGCGCTCAGGCTTAGGATGGCCAAGGCCAATACGGTGCTGCATGCGAATTTCAACATGGAATCACTTTCATTGAATTGCGGGTTTCGTTCGGGCAGCGACTTGCGACCCGTTTCCTCACAATCAAGAGCGGAAGCGAAGGAGAGAAACCGCCGCGCCGGCCGGGAGGAACCGGAACATTTCGAGATTTCTTCGGCGGGATGGAAGGCGCGCAGAAGAGGGATTCGAGTACGAGTACCGCTTTGCTGAGTACGAGTACGAATGAAGAGAGGAGCGAGACTGGGGGCGATTGCGACATCGACGATTGAACTCTAGTCGCAAAAACGTTGTCGCTTTTCCTGCTTGTTGTCGTACTCGTACTCGTACTCGACTTCGAATTCAAGATTCGAGTACGAGTACCGCTTCGCTGAGTACGAGTACGAAGGAAGAGAAGTGCGAGACCGGGGGCGATTGCGATATCGGTACTGAATCGTTCAGTTGATCTCGACCCAGACTTCTTCTTCTCGTACTTCAACGGGATACGTTTCGATCATCTTTCTACCGGTCAGGATGTTATGACCGTTCGAAACGTCGTATTGCCATCCGTGCCAAGGACACGTGAGGCATTTGCCGTCGAGCGAACCTTGAGCGAGCGGACCTCCTTGGTGCGCGCACATCGCGTCGACGGCGTAGACTTGATCTTCCGTCTTGAACAACGCCAAGACGACGGAGCCGATCATTCGTTCTTGAGGGCCGGATTCCAATTCCGACAGTCGGCAAGCAAGGGTCCAAGTCATGTTGTGATCGGCTCCGACGATTCTCACACCTGCTTAAGTTGTGCGAATCAAGTTGTAGAGGTGATGCGTTACTCGGCTTTCAAGGAAGCCTTAACCAACCTCTTATCATTGCGTATGAAAATGCTTTGTTCAGCGAATGCCGGGTGCGTCCAAACGACGCCCCCGCGTTGTCCGAGCTGCATCGTGGTGGGTTCGATGACTCGGCATCGGTCCAGCACTTTCAAGCCTTGCGGCGATAGTTCGGTGATCAGCAGTTCGCCGCGTTCGTTGAACATCCACACTTTATCTTCGTGACGCACCATGTGAACCGTTGACCAGCGCGCTCGCGGTACCGCTTCTTGGCTTTCCCAAATTCGATCGCCGGTCTTCGCATCCAAGCACCTGAACTCGCCGTAGCTGTCGACGCCGTAGACGTAGCCGCCGGAAACGATCGGCGTGCCGATCATCGCATGCAACGATTCGGTTTTCTGTTCGTTAGGTCCGACTCGCCGCCAGACTTTATCGATACCGAGCTTGTCACGATGAAGGCGAACCATCAGCGATCCGTCGTAGAACGAAGAGACAAAGAGGAGATCACCATCGAGACTCGGTGTCGTGATGCCGATCGGCATGCGAGAAGGAGGCATCGATTCTCCCCAGACCATTTCTCCAGTCAGCGGCTTGAGACCCGAGAGCGAATCGGCGGTCCAGCACACCAAGACATCTTCGCCGGCTTGCTGAATAACGATCGGCGATGAATAACCGGCTCGCTCGTTCAAGGATCGCCACACTTCTTTGCCGCTTGAATGATCAAAGGCCACGATGCACGCGCCGGAACTGCCGCCGACCTGCTGAATGACCAAATTGCGATAGATCAACGGAGAGCCCGCAATGCCCCAGATCGGCAGCTCAACATCGTATTCCTGTTTCAGATCGTGTTGCCAGAGGACTCGACCGGTGTTCGCGTCGAGCGCATGGAAATGACCCATAGCGCCGACGGCATAGGCCGTTCCATCTTGAATCGTGACCGATGCACGTGGCCCGGCTGTGTAGCTGATGATATATGCCGCAGGGTAGCGATGTTCCCAAACGAGTTTGCCGTCGGCAGAATCGAAGCAGAGCACGCGTTCGGATTGTTCGCCTTCGCTGACTTGCCGATCCATGACATAGACCTTGCCGCCGGAAACGGTCGGGCCTGCGTAACCCGATCCGATCTCGACCGACCAAGTCAGCGGGAGATCACCGTCGGGAAGGTCTTTGCGAATGCCTTCAGCTTTCCAAACTCCGTCGCGATTCGGACCTCGCCACTGCGGCCAATCCTCGGCATTGCATGCGGTGGAACACTGCATGACTGCCGTCGCGCCGAGCAACACGCTTAGGAATGTGTTCAGCCGCGAAGCGGATCGTCGGTTGTTTCTGGTTCGGGCCTGTTTACGCAAGCAAGAGAGCTGAAAAAGCATCGTGAATGATTCTCGGTTTCCGGTCTGGTGTAGGACAGTCAAAGACAACTCGCAGGGTTCGGCCTCTGCAGCTAGAATACAGGTTTTCCGCACTTCCTGCCTCAACAGCAACCGTCCCACTTGCCAGGAAATTCAAGTCTGAAATGAGCACAGCCGCCGGTTCTCCTCGAACCATGTTCCAGAAAATCTGGGATAACCACGTCGTCCATGCTGAACCCGGTAAGCAGGCCATTCTCTACATCGACCTGCATCTCGTTCACGAAGTTACCAGTCCGCAAGCTTTCGAAGGACTCCGATTGGCGGGCCGTAAAGTCCGTCGCCCTGAGCGAACCGTCGCCACGCCGGACCACAATATTCCGACGACAGATCGATCGCTTCCGATTGCGGATCCTATCTCGAAACAGCAGGTCGATACGCTGCGCGAAAACTGCAAACAGTTCGGTATCAAGCTGTACGATTTGAACGATGCGAATCAGGGAATCGTGCACATCATCGGCCCGGAAATGGGATACACGCAACCAGGGATGACGATTGTGTGCGGTGACAGTCACACCGCAACTCACGGGGCCTTCGGCGCACTCGCGTTCGGCATCGGCACCAGCGAAGTCGAGCATGTTCTGGCAACTCAAACGTTGTTGCAAGACTTGCCGAAGACGTATGAACTGCGAGTCGAAGGAGAGCTTTGTCCGGGAGTCACCGCCAAGGACTTGATCCTCTACTTGATCGGAAAGATCTCGACCGACGGCGGCACCGGCTATGTGCTCGAGTACACCGGACCGGTCGTGCGCGGACTGTCGATGGAAGAGCGTATGACGGTTTGTAACATGTCGATCGAAGCAGGCGCTCGCGCGGGCTTGATCGCTCCGGATACAAAGACGTTCGAATATCTGCGCGGCCGACCGTTCGTGCCTCGCGACTTCGATGCATCCGTCGCACGTTGGGCTCAGTTGCCGAGCGATCCCGGAGCAGTCTATGACAAAGTCGGCATCTACCAAGGTCGCGATATCGAGCCGCAGGTGACTTGGGGTACCAACCCCGGACAAGTAGCATCGATCACCGCCAAGGTTCCGAACCCGAAAGATTGCGGCGACGAAACGGAACAGAAGACCACCGCTCGCGCACTCGAGTACATGGGCTTGTCGGCCGGAACTCCGATCTCGGACATCGGAATCAATCGCGTCTTCATCGGTTCTTGCACGAACGCTCGAATCGAAGACTTGCGAGCTGCGGCGAAAGTCGTCAAAGGTTATCACGTCAGTTCCAAGGTCAGCGCGATGGTTGTTCCCGGCAGTGGGCAAGTCAAACGTCAAGCGGAAAAAGAAGGGCTCGACAAGATCTTCCGTGAAGCCGGATTCGACTGGCGCGAAGCCGGTTGCAGCATGTGCTTAGCAATGAACCCTGACCGGCTCGAACCGGGCGAACGCTGTGCATCGACCAGCAATCGAAACTTTGAAGGACGACAAGGCAAAGGGGGCCGCACGCATTTGGTCTCGCCGGCCATGGCTGCCGCTGCTGCCGTCGAAGGTCGATTCACCGATGTCCGCGGGTGGAATTACAAAGGTGATGCGTAGCCGAATCCTGCGACCGAGCAGGTGACCTTCGTCTTCGCATTCGATTGTTCTGAACTATTGAAAAGCATTTATTGAATAAGCGTTAACATGCAAGCTTTCACCAAACATTCCGGCCTGGTGGCTACGCTGGATCGAGCCAACGCAGATACCGACCAGATCATTCCGAAGCAATTTTTGAAGCGCATCGAACGGACCGGTTTCGGCCAGTTCGCGTTCTTCGATTGGCGTTTCCTGGATAACGGCGAACCGAACCCCGAGTTTGAACTCAATCAACCGCGCTTCCAAGGCGCTTCGATTCTGGTGACTCGACGTAACTTCGGTTCCGGTTCCAGTCGCGAGCACGCCGTGTGGGCGCTCGACGATTACGGGTTCCGCGCTATCCTGGCTCCGTCTTTCGCTGACATCTTTTACAACAACTGTTTCAAGAACGGTCTGCTTCCGATCCCGCTGACGGAAGCGCAGATCGATGACTTGTTCACTCGCGCCTCGAAGCCGGGTTATGAGTTGACGATTGATCTGGAGAACAATCTTATCAGCGACAACCAGGGACTGGCGATCACTTTCGAAGTTCAGAAGTCACGCCGCCATAACTTGCTGCATGGTCTGGATGATATTGCGATCACGCTGGAACATGCGGATAAGATCGCCGAGTATGAAACGGCGAACGGCATCGCGTGATTGAGAAGACTGCGGCGAGAGAGAAGAGGCTGCGGTTCGGCGGTGCGAAAATGGTATTGAGATGACGGATTGACTTTCGACCGAGCGAAAGTCAACACTGGCTAAAGTCAACTTTGGCTGTGGTCAACTCTTCAGCCACTCGGCGGCTTGGCGAGCGTAGTAGGTTAGGATCATGTCGGCTCCGGCTCGCTTGAAGGCCAGCAGGCTTTCGAGCACCGTGCTGCGATGGTCGAGCCATCCATTGGCGGCTGCTGCTGCCAACATCGCGTATTCGCCGCTGACTTGATAAACCGCAGTCGGCACTCGGAACTCGGACTTCACTCGCTGCACGATATCCAAATAGGGCATGCCGGGTTTAACCATCACGATGTCGGCGCCCTCTCGCAGGTCGAGCGCCACTTCGTGCATCGCCTCGTCCGTGGAACTCGGCTGCATCTGATACGTCTTCTTGTCACCCTTGCCTAAGTTGGATTTCGAGCCGACTGCATCACGGAATGGGCCGTAAAAACTCGACGCGTATTTAGCCGCATAGGACATGATCATCACGTTCGAAAAGCCGGCCTCGTCCAGCGCGATTCGAATGCGACCGATGCGGCCGTCCATCATGTCCGATGGAGCGATGATGTCCGCACCTGCGGCCGCTTGGTTTACGGCTTGTGCACACAATACTTGCACGGTCTCGTCGTTCACAACGTAATCATCGCGAACGAGTCCGTCTTGGCCGTGGCTGGTGTAAGGATCGAGTGCCACATCGCATAGGACGCCGATGGTGTTGCCGAAACGCTGCCGGATCGCGGTGGTGGCTCGACAGATCAAGTTGTGCGGATTGACAGCCTCTTCCCCGTCGGGAGTTTTCTTATCGGCAGGTGTGACCGGAAAGAGAGCGATGACGGGAATGCCGAGATCAACTGCGGTCGCTGTTTCGTCGAGCAATCGATCGATGCTCAACCGATTCACACCGGGTAGACTAGCGACGGGTTCGCTCCGTCCTTCACCATCGAGAATGAACAGCGGCCAAATAAGATCAGACGCGGTCAAGCGATGTTCGCAAGTCAGTTCGCGCGACCAGGGATAACGTCGGAGGCGACGCAGGCGAGTCGCGGGGAAATCACCGCGGGAACCGAATGCACTCATGGATCTGTCGGTAGAGAGCTGGAGGGAGCGATCGAAGCAGGAACCGAGACTACTGCTCAGGACTGGGTTCCAGCATAATCGAAAGCTGGGCCTTCTGGTGATCGCGGAAGATGAGGATCGGTACTTGCTTGCCCACCGGAGTTAGACCGACAGTCTTCACCAAGTGGCCGTCGTTTTCGATTTCGGTACCGTCAAATTGCAACACGACGTCACCCACGCGCAGTCCGGCTTTTTCTGCCGGTGAGCGAGGGATGATCGCTTTCACGAGTGCGCCTTGCGTCGTCGGTAAACCAAGCTGACGAGCGGTCGCATTGTTGAATGCGTTCTCGAGCTGGACGCCTAAGTAGGCGCGATGCAGTTTGCCGTGGTTGATCAACTGCTGAGCCACTTGCATGGCCATGTTGATCGGAATCGAAAACCCGATCCCTTCGTTACCGCCCGAGTTGCTGGCGATGGCGGTGTTGATGCCGATCACTTCACCTCGCAAATTCAAAAGCGGACCACCGCTATTGCCGGGATTGATGGCTGCATCGGTTTGGAAGAAATCTTGTATTTCAATGTCTCGCGACCCGAGCTCCAGGTTGCGACGATGCTTGGCGCTCAGGATGCCGTATGTGACCGAGTGGCTGAGTCCGAACGGACTGCCTACAGCGAGTACGAAGTCCCCTTTGGCCATGCCGTCACTGTTGCCGAGCCGAGCCGGTATCAAGTTCTCGCCGGAGATCTGCAGTACTGCAACGTCAGTCGAAGGATCAGACCAAATCTTCGTCGGCCGGATGGCTCGCCCGTCATTCAGTTCCAATCGAATGGAATTGATGTCGGCCGGATGGACAACGTGGCGGTTAGTAAGGACGAACAGGCTATTGTCGATCTGGACGATCACACCCGCGCCGGCTTCTTCAACGCGACTGCCCGTCTGCGTTCCATTGCCGGGCGAACGTTTGGAGGCTTCGATGTGAACTACTGTAGGGCCGACCAGTTGAGCGACTCGGCGGACATGATTTGAATACCGTTCGAGGAACGATGCCTCTTCTTCGACGGCTCGATACTCTCGCTCTCGTTCATTATGGACGACGTACGTCTCGCGGCTCGAGTTTTCGCGACTGGAGGTCATGGAGCTGAGCGATGAGGAGTCTCCGTCTGCTCGCAAGCTGATCTGCGCTTGTGCCGAACCGGTGCCGAGCGTCAGCCCGAGCACAAGTCCGACGAACGCTTTGCGACGGCGCGCGGCGCATAATGTCTTGAGAACTTGAGCACGAGCGAATGGGGAGCAGCGAACAACCATCGGCTACCTCAGCTTTACTGCGAAAATGGCGGATTTGCGATCCGACGCGCCACCGGCTCGATTCCATTGAGACAGCAGCGATCTGCAATCGCATCATCAGTTATTGCCATCGGCAGTCCGGCCGATTCACGTCAAAAGGAACCGGCGGCTCGGAAGCGAATGTTCCGAACCGCCGGTCGCATGTGCTTTTAAGTCACAAGTTGCTGCAACATTCGGTTATTCCGACTGTTCCGGTCGCACTCGACTTACCGTTTTCGAGTGCTGTAAACGAGCTCGATGACTCGTCCGTAGAGTCGTCTAAACCGGGTTGTTAAAAGGTGTCCCCTGCAGCGATGCCGGAATCGTACGCATGTCCACTCCGTCCGGACCAGGCAGAACCGTTCATTTTTTCCGATGCGCGTTGGCAATTGATGCAACAACGTGCATAGGGGAGTGCTTGCAGTCGGGCCAGCGGAACGGGTTTCTCACAATCGACGCACTCTCCGTATGTCCCTTCTTCAAATCGCTGAAGGGCTTCTTCGATCTGGACGAGTTCGCGGCCTTCGACTTCGGCCATTTGGCTGGTGACTTCTTCGTGCGCCGAATCGAGTGCTGCATCGGCCAGATCACCCGATGCCATGCTCAGTTCCGCCAGCGCCGTTAAGTCCCCTTCCAACACGCGTCGGATGGCATCGCGACGATGAACCAGGACTTGCCTCAGTTTGATCAAGGCATCTTTACGACTCATGGCTGCCCCCCTTCTGTCAGATGCGGCTTCCGTTTCTTTGCTGAGATCTTTACCGATATCTTTCGCTGTTTGTCTCGAAGGTTTTGCCACAATTGCAACTCACCAATCTCAAGTCGGAAGAACCGTTACAGAGCTAAGGGTTTAACAAAGCAACACTAAGTTCTTAGCTCCAGGTTCAGCAATACTACGCAGCACCCGGCCTAAAAGTTAAGGAATCCTGCGGCACTGAACCGCGGGGGTTCCGACTGTAGGGGCCGCCCGCTTGAACCTGTCACGAAAAACCTTGGTTTTGACCGGTTGCAATATGGGCAGCCCGTTTCAGGCTGACACCGTTACGCTTGCAACCGCCGTACCGGCCTATCAGAGGAGCAAACCGATTTCGGCTCGACAGTTGGTTTTTAATCCCATACGTCGCCGAAATCAGCGCGCGGCCGTCGGTGTGAATGTCGGGATCGACATTGTCGCGGCATCCGGAATCGGTTGCCACGGATCGAGCCCGATACCACTCAAATCGGCGATCGGTAATGCTTCATCGAGTGCATCGACACGGGACGTGTCATCGGTTTTATCGATTGCACTGAAGAGCACGCCGGTCTTCTTGGTGTAGAGTGATGTCAGTAGGTTCTCGTATTCGTTTACCATATGTGTGAGACTCCAGCCGCGACACACGTGCTCGCGTCCTTGTCGTCCCAACATCTGCGCTAGGGGGCGATTACCGAGCAGTCTGCCGATGGCCACGGCGGTCTGTTCCGCATTACCCGGTTCAGTCAAAAGTCCCGTGCGTTCTTCGATCACGGTCTCGTGTACCGAACCGACTCGAGTGCTCACCACCGGGACTTCGCACGCCAGTGCTTCCAGAATCGAAACAGGATTCGCTTCGTTCTTACTAGTCAGCGTAAACACGTCCAAGCCGGCCAGTATGGCAGGCGTGTCACTGCGAGTTCCCAGTAGATGGACATGGTCACCCAGTCCTTGTACTTGAATATGAGCTTCGATCTTCTCTCGTTCCGGTCCATCGCCCACGATGACGAAGTGCGTCTGAGGGAAATGACGCCGTACGATGCTCGCAGCATCCAAGAGCTGAATGTGATTCTTTTCGGTGCGCAGCGCAGCCACGATGCCGACCAGCAGCGCATTGTGCGGAACATTTAATTCGGATCGCAGCGCCGATCGGCATTCCTCGCTCGGTCGGAATCGATCGACATCGACGCCGTTCGGAATCATTCGCACCTTATGACGAGGAAAGCGTTCCCAGTTCACCAGAAACTCAGCATGGTTTTGTGCCACGGCAATGAACGCATCAGTGATCGGAGTGAGTAATCGATTGAGCCGTCCTACTCCGTCGGGCCAACCGGTCGAATGGAGTGCGCTGCAGATGACAGGTACGCCGGCAATTTCGGCAGCCAGTCGACCCCAGAACATCTTGTCTCCGGCACCGACGGTGACCACCGCATCAATCTGTTCGCGACGAAAATGGTTGATGAGTTTCGGTAGGACGCGCCAGTCCCATTTCGAACGCAACAGGTCCGATGTTACCGGGATCGATTCGGCAAGCAATTCACCGAGCGGTCCTCGTTCCTTCAAACACACGACTTGCGGTTCGATACGCGCACGATTGAACTTCGAAACTAGATTGACCAACAACGTTTCAGCACCGCCGACCGGCATGCTTGTCAGCAGGAAACTCGTACGCAGCGGCGAACTTCGACGGTTCGATAAAACTCGGCTGGACATATTCCGAATGGAATCCTATCGGGCTGTGAATTAAACGATGCAGTAAGCAGACGCCGACTATCGATCAAACCAGAATCGATTCCGAAGCAAGGCTGTGCTCAGCCGCAAGCAACGGTTCGGTGAACATTAGAGGTGCGTGATCGTCGAGTTTTCTGGGATCGAGCGTCAGCCAATTCTTAAGCGACTCAAGGCCCGGGTCGGCATGGATCCGACGCAGGTGATAGCCAGGTTTCCCGGGCCAATTCCATGCGCCGTAAGCAGAACAGAAACCGTCGAAGCCGAACTTGGGGAGCAGGTTGACGGCTGCTTGTGAGATATGTTCAGGGAGTCCGTATGGAAATGAAAAGTATCGGACAGGCGTTTTCGTCCATTTGCGAAGCAGTTCGGCACCGCCCAGTATTTCTTCGGTAATCTCCCGCTCGGACCGCAACTTGGCGGAGTTGACGTGGCTGCGTGTGTGCGCGCCGATGGTGAAACCCTCACGGGCGATGTCTTGTATCTCGGAGATCGAGTTCGGTCGGAGTTTCAGTCCGAGTTCATCGTCATGCGGAAATGCATGTCCACGCTCGATGAAGTCAGTGGCGACGAAGTACGTCATCGGAATTCCTCGCCGCTTCAATTCCGGAATCGCGAAATCACAGTTCTCGGCATAACCGTCATCGAAAGTGATCGATATGGCACGTCGCGAGTTGCGCCCTTCGCGAATCAGCCGTTGGCACTCGGCCAAAGTAGTCAGTTCAAAGTGAGCCTGAAGCCAATCCAAGTGACGACAAAAATCGTCGCGAGAAATAGTCCAGTGTGTCGGATGGCTGTCGGCGACTCGGTGATAGAAGAGGATGCCGATCGGAAAACGAGCTGACTCCGCCAGCGACAACCAGAGTTCACGGCGTCGTGAACTGGTGGCTTGTCGATAGAACCACAGTGCCGCGCTGCGAGGCACGATCGATTCTTGTAAGTAGTGGTAGAACATGGCGACGTAGGGCATCGAACCAGCGAAACGCACTCTCGGGAGCCGTTCCGAAACGAAAAAGCTGCGCAAAATGCTCGCGCGGTAACTCGTTGTTTCTTACTTCGCACTGGATGTCTGAGTCGCATGTTCGTGCGCTGAAAGAATTGCGCACCGCGTCTGGAGACGGAAACTGTAACGATTGTGCAGACGATGACGATTGATTCGACCGCTAACGCGTCTACGGTAGTTCGCTGGGCGTGAGCTTGGTTCGGGTCGCTGACCGGCAAGCTATGGTTCTCTAGCTCTCCGCATCTCAAAGGAGAGTGTTTTCCGACACAACATCCACGGTATCTTTTTTCGGCACGATATTCCGGCCATGTTCATCGTAATGATCGCCTTCGCGCTGGCCGGACTCATTTGGGGTCTCGTCGTTTTACGAAGCCGCTTCGTTGCCGTTGTCTTCGGCGGTCTTTCTGATCGTATGCAGCAGTTTGCCGGCCGAATTCTTCAGCGTGGATGCGGGTGGGCTCACCTGGACCTTAGACCGGTTGTGGTTCCTCGTACTGATGGCTCAGTGCGTTGTCCTCTGGTACCGCGGCGAGCGAACCTCGCTCAAGATCGAAACGACCGACTTAATCCTGGGTGCGTTTGTGTTGTGGCTTGCCGCGCGCACTCTCACTCAACCGTTCGGTGCAGTGGTGAAGTATCAACCTCATACGCTACTGCACTTTATCAATGGATACTTGGTTCCTGTCGCAGTGCTGGTCGTTCTCCGACTCATGCCGCTCAAAACTGAACACTTGAAACCGGCCGTGGGGCTTTTGGCTGTCTTCGGACTCTATCTCTCCTTCACCGCCGTTTGCGAAATAACTAAGCAATGGCAGTTTGTGTTTCCGAAGTTCATCGCTGACGGCACGATCGGTATTCACTTCGGGCGAGCTCGCGGGCCGATGTTACAGTCTGTGCGACTCGGCGTGTGCCTGCTCTTGATCCTGATGATATGGCCGGTCGCTACCATTTGGTTAAAACCGCGCAGCAAAACGCTGTGGATTGCCACAGCCGTCATCATGCCCGCTTTGCTGCTGGCCCTGTTCCTCACTTACACTCGCAGCATTTGGATGGGCGCGGCTCTGATCATGGGCGTGCTGATTCTCGGTTGTCTGGAAGGGATCACGCGCCGAGCCGCCATCTGCTCAATCGCCGGTGCTGCTGTGCTCGGTGTCGCCATCAAGGGGCCCGACCTGGTTGCTTTCAAACGCGAGTACTCAGCGGCTGAGACACGCGAAAGCACGTACATGCGAGCCGCATTTGCGTATGTCTCTTGGAAAATGTTTCAGGACAAGCCGGTCGCCGGGTTCGGCTTTAATCAGTTCCAGGTCTATAACCGTCCGTATCTGGCGGATCGATCGACCGACATTCGATTAGAGTCGATCCGCGGCTATGTCCATCACAACAGCTTCTTAAGCCTGTTGGTCGATTTAGGGTTGGTTGGGTTTGTACTCTACATGACGGTCTTAGTCGCCTTCGCACGTCGCGCTTGGTCGATATGGCGGCATCGAGACGGACCGCAATGGTCGCGAGGCGTCGGTCTGATCACGCTCGGCGTTCTCGGCGTGCATCTCATCCAGATGGCATTTCACGAAGTGTCCTTCTCGACGATCGAGAATGTCATTCTGTATGCCATGTTCGGTTTGACGGCGACCTGCTATCGCCAGTTCGTCGCTCAACCCGCCGCTGTCCCTGCCAGTTCAACCGTACAGTTGACCAGCAGTGAAACGCCGCGGCCGGAACCGTCCGGATCGTTGGCTTTAGCCGGACAATCGTAGATAGGATTCGCAAATCGATCCTTGCTCGTGGATGGCATGCGAACGGTCGAGGGGCCTGCGTACAAAAGCGTCTTTACGTCGGTTCTTTTTCGACCGGTGCTCGCAGGACTACGAGCTTGACGATCTCGACGATCGATACGGGGACCAGTGACAGTAGGATTAACGTCAGCCAGTCGGACCAACCGAGCGGACTCACTTCGAGGATCGATGCAGTAAACGGAATGGAGACGACGAGGATCTGCAGCAGCATCGAGCCGGCCATGGCAGCCACCAACGTCGGATTGGTGAACGGGCCGATCTGAGGCATCGTTTTGGAAAAGCTGCGACAGCCGATCGAGAAGAAGATCTGCGTCAACGTCATTGTGGTGAATGCTGCTGTTCTGGCACGCATCAATCCTTCTTCATCGTCAGTGCGAATCAGAAAGAACGCAAGTAGGCCGACGGCGGCCATGATGCTGCCGTGCAATGCAATGTTCCATAGCCTGGCTCGCGGCAGCACCGGCTCGTTCACCGGCCGCGGCTTGCGCTTCATCAAGTGTTTTTCCAGCGGTTCCATGGCCAGCGCAATGGCCGGCAAACCGTCGGTCACGAGATTGATCCACAGGATTTGAACAGGCAATAGCGGTGACGGTACTCCGATGACCGAGGCTGTGAACATGAACAGGACTTCGCTGACGTTGCATGCCAGAAGAAAGTACAAGAACTTCTGAATGTTCTCGTAAATGCCACGACCCTCTTCGACCGCATTGATGATCGATGCGAAGTTGTCATCGGTCAGCACCATGTCGGCCGCTTCTTTCGTAACGTCGGTTCCGGTTATGCCCATTACGATACCGATGTCAGCCGTTTTCACGGCCGGCGCATCATTGACTCCATCGCCCGTCATGGCGACGACTTGGCCTCGTTTACGCCACGCCTTCACGATGCGCAGCTTGTGCTCTGCGGTGACTCGTGCATAAACCGAAACTTGTTCAATATCGCGCTCGAGTTGAGCATCGTCCATGCGATCGAGTTCGCCGCCGGTTACGGCTTTCGCTCCTTCACTTGCGATCGTCAACGACTCCGCGATTGCTTTGGCAGTCTGCGGGTGATCTCCGGTAATCATGACGGGGCGAATGCCGGCCGAACGACAGCGCTCTACTGCGGCGGCGACTTCGGAACGAGGGGGATCGATCATGCCGATCAGGCCCAGGAACACGAGCCCTTGTTCGCTCTTCCAGTCACCTGCATCTTGCCCCGCATCTCGATAAGCGAGTCCCAGCACTCTCAACGAAGCGGCGGCCATGTGATCGTTGGCGGCTTGGATGGCCCTCCGATCTTCATCCGTGATCGGACGATCGCGACCGGCGTCGCGTATTTGATCGCAGCGTCTCCATATTACTTCCGGAGCCCCTTTGGCGAGCATGCGACGTTCGCCCCCCGGGAACTGATTGACTTGCGACATCATCTTTCGATCGGAATCAAATGGCATTTCGTGCAGCACTTCATGCTCCGAACTGCTCGGTCTCGCATCCGCCTTATGCGCCGCCACATGCAGCGCGATCTCGGTAGGATCGCCGAACTTTTCAGCTCGCTGTTCCTCATGCGACCATTGCCACTTTGCGGTATTGCACAGCGATCCGACTTGCAGCATCCATTGCAGATCTGCGTGCAGTTCCGGATGCGACTTCGCGGCATCTTCGAATCCAGTTCGATCCCGACCATCATGGAGTCGCAATTGAACATCACCGCTCGGTGAATAACCTTCGCCGGAGATTTCCCACGTATGACCGCTGAGCCACAGTTCGCGCACGGTCATCTCGTTGCGAGTGAGCGTGCCGGTCTTGTCGCTGCAAATGACCGTGACGCATCCGAGCGTCTCGACGCTGGGCAATCGTCGAATCAGCGCGTTGCGTTTCGCCATACGCTGAAGACCGATGGCCAGCGTGATCGTCACCACAGCGGGAAGACCTTCCGGAACCGCTGCGACGGCAAGACTGATGCTGGTGAGAAAGACCTCGACGATGTTACCGTGGCGGAGCATTTGAACCACGAAGATCACTGCCGTAATCACCAAACAGCCGGTGACCATGACTCGTCCCAGTTCACCCAAGCGACGTTGCAGCGGGGTCTCTTCCGTTTCGGTTTGTTGCAACAGTCCGGCAATCCCGCCCAGTTCGGTTTGCATGCCTGTCGAGGAAACGATCGCGACTGCTTTTCCGGACGCGACGGTGGTCCCCAGGAAGAGCATGTTCTCGCGTTCGGCCAGCGGCGTGTCTTCCGCAAGTGCCGCATCTGCGTTCTTTTCCACCGTCGTCGATTCACCGGTCAGCGATGATTCTTGCGTGCGCAAACCGAATGCTTTGACAAGTCGTGCATCGGCAGGGACGAAGTCACCGGATTCGAGTTCGATCACATCGCCCGGCACGAGCTCGCCGGCATCGATCATCTGCACGTTGCCGTCGCGGCGCACACGAGCCTGCGGAGCCGACATCTTGCGCAGCGCGGCCAGTGCCTCTTCAGCTCGTTCCTCTTGAAAGAAGCCTAGCAAGCCGTTGAGCACGACGATGGTTAGGATCGCGATCGTGTCGACCCATTCTCCCATGGCTCCGGCGATGACCGCCGAGATGATCAGCAACCAGATAACCAGCCCTTGGAACTGGCCGACCAGTCGTCGCCACATCGGCACAGGTGCTGCTTCAGCCAGTTCGTTGCGGCCGAACTTCTCGCGGCGCTTGGCGACTTCTTCGCTCTTCAAACCGATCGACGCATCGGTATCCAGACGTTGAATGAAATCGTGGATTGCTTCCGCGTGCGCCTCAGACATGAATCACAAGCTTCGTTTGCCGGCGGGTTGGTGAGTTTGGAACAACGTGCGTCGTGAGTGCTCCGCCTGCTTGAGCGCTTCGACGGCTTCGCGATGCAGGGTTTCCTGGCTGCGATACGGTGCATGCCCTTCATCGGGCTCGCGGCGGCGATAGGTTCCGTCGCTTTGCAATTGCCATGCGTTCTGATTGTCGCGGAAATGTCCTTCCAGAGTCGTGATCATGCGTCGTCGACCTGCAGTGTCTTCGATCGGAACCAACAGTTCGATACGACGATCGAGATTACGAGGCATCCAGTCGGCGCTGCTGATATAAACTAATTCATCGCCGCCGTGATAAAAGTAGACGAGCCTCGCGTGTTCGAGGAATCGATCGACGATGCTGACCACTGTAATGTTCTCGCTGAGTCCCGGGACACCGGGACGCAAACAGCAAACGCCGCGCACGTTCAAACGAATAGTTACGCCTGCCTGGGATGCAGTGTAGAGGGCTTCGATCAGTACGGGATCGACCAGAGCGTTGAGCTTGGCGATGATCAGCGCGCGTTGCCCTTGCTTCTTGCGCTGTGTCTCGCCTTCGATTAGTTGGAGCAGTTTCTTGCGCAGTCCGATCGGAGCAGCATCGATCAACCGATATTGCTGCGGCTGGCTATAACCGGTCACTGCATTGAGAAACGCGCTCGCATCGCTTCCCAGTTCATCGTTGCAAGTCAAATAGCTGATGTCACTATAGAGACGAGCCGTCGCTTCGTTGTAGTTCCCCGTGCCGAAGTGAACGTAGCGCACGATGCCGCGGGGTTCGCGCCTGACCACGATGCAGACTTTGGCGTGGGTCTTCAGTTTTTTGACGCCGTAGATGACCTGCACTTGGGCTTCTTCCAGTTCGCGAGCCCATTCGATGTTGCGGGCTTCATCGAAGCGAGCTTTCAACTCGACGATCGCCGTCACATACTTCCCGCGCTGAGCCGCGCGGCACAGCGCCGCCACGATCGGGCTCTTGCGACTGGTACGATACAGCGTCTGTTTAATCGCCAGCACGTCGGGATCGTCGGCGGCTTCATCGATCAAACGTGTGACCGGTTCGAAGCTCTCGTATGGATGGCATAGAACCAAATCACCGTCGGCCAGTGTCGTGAACATGCTTTGCGTCGGATCGACTTGCGGGCTGCGCTGCGGAGACCAGATCGGATCTCGGAGTCCGTCAAAGCCTTCGAGACTGGTCAGCGGCATGAAACCGGACAGGTCGATCGGACCGGGCACGGAGACGACGTCGGTCGCAGTCAGTTCGAGCGCGCTGCGCAGGAACTCCACCAACTCCGGCGGTGCATCGGAACCGATTTCGAGTCGAACGCATTCGGCGGTTCGTCGCTGTAACAGGACTTCCTCCATGTCTCGCATCAAGTCCGCAGCAGAATCTTCCTGCAAGCTGACATCGGCATTGCGTGTGATGCGAAACGGCACTGCGGAGATGAGTTTCTCTTTCGGAAAGAATCGATCGGCGAGCCAACCGACGACATCTTCCAGCAGTGCAAATGTGAAGCCGCGATCGGCCGGCAATGTCAGAATGCGCGGAAGCACGCGGCCGAGCGGAATCACGGCGAAGCGCCGGGGCGGGTCCTGTTTCGGTGCAGCCAGTTCCACACACACGTGCAGCATCTGATTGACCAATTGCGGAAACTCTCGCTGCTCGTCGATCGCCATGGGGGAAAGGACCGGATAGATCTCTTCCTCGAAGATGCGCTGAGCCGCTTCGCGATGGCGAACACTCGCCTCGGCCATACGAACGCGTACGATGCCCGCTTCGGCTAATCCCCGTTCAAGTTCATTGGTGAAGATGTCGTATTGCGACTGCACCATGCGAGCAGTGCGCTGCGCGATCGCTTCCAACTGCGCCGAGACGGTCATGCCTGCCGTATCTGTCGAGGCGACTCCGCGGCTTTGTTGCAGCTTCAGTCCGCCGACGCGAACCATAAAGAATTCATCGAGGTTACTGGCCGTGATCGCAAGGAACTTGAGCCGTTCCAACATCGGGACTTGGCGGTTGTGAGCTTGATCGAGAACGCGTTGATTGAATTCGAGCCAACTCAGTTCGCGGTTGATGTAATGTTCCGGTCGGATCGTCATGCTGATTTCTTCTCGCCTGCTCTCGCAGGTTTTCGGCCAAGTCTACAAGTCCGGCGACATTGCGCCTGATGTCGAACCTATTTTGGGCTCGAGCCGCCGCACGTTCCAGTCGTTCTGCAAATTCGGGCGGCATCGGAGCACGCAAGTGTTCGATTGATGATCGAAGCTGCTGCATCAAATCCGCGGAGTCGCCGGCGTTGCTTCTCCATACAGGACAACCGTCTGGATCATCCACTCCCAACACTTCGGCTGAACCGCCCACGCAAGTCGATACGATGCGCTTGCGCAGCATTTGAGCTTGGATCATCACCAGTGACAGCCCTTCCTGAAGCGAAGGATGCACTACGATATCGGCTGCGCTCAGCAAACTGTCTGCATCCGTACGAAAGCCGAGCAATCGAACATTCGTTAGTTTCAGTTCGTCGATTCTTCGCTCGAGCGATTCACGCAGCGGACCTGCTCCTGCAACCAGGATGACGGCATCCGGATGCGATGCCTGGAGACCTGCAGCAGCTTCGATAAGCGACTCGTGACCTTTGCATTCCAATAAATTGCCGACACAAACGAGGAGCGGAGCATTCGATGCGAGATGCAGTTCGGACGTGATTCGTTCTTTCGCACCCTCATCAAGTGTGATCGGTTCGCATCCGCCGTAGATCACGGTGCAGCGATTCTCCGGAATGCCTCCTTCGATGACGACGCGTCGAGCTGCTTCCGAAACGCAGATCACCATGTCGGACATCGATTTGAGCTTGAGCGGGCTGTGCAGCGGAAAGATCGTGTGACGTATTGCCAGCCGCAGAGGTCGCCGACGCAGCAGCGACAGTGCGGCTGATCCGCCGAGCATGATCGCATGCGAATCGTTCATCAGCAAAACATCGGGTTGCTCTTTCACGAGCGCGCTGCGGACGGAAAGCCAATCGCGTGGATGGAATCCGCGGCGCTTCGTCGTCGCTAACAATCGATCCGACGTCGTGGTGACCCGCTCGGCGAGCGGATTATCGCGGCGCACGATCCAGGAAACCGAATGACCCGCTTCCACCAATGCGCAGCGCATCGACCACAGCAGTTTTTCACCGCCGCCCCAATCGGGTTGGGTACTGACGAGGCAAAATCGCAGGAGGTTTACAGGGAAGATGAAGTTTCGGAAACGGGCAAGTCACCCATTAGAACGGGGCGGCTCCGTTGTTGAAATAGCAACCCGAACGCGGCGCCATGAAAGCGGAACGGGCAAGCCGTCCGGTAACGCATCATCCATCTTGAAGAACCGGACGGCTCGCGCCGTTCCGCTTGAGTTAAATCAACAAACCGCCACGCTTCGGGTTGTGATTGAATCCGGCAGGCCGCTAGCTGTGCATCCGCGGCAAGGCATTGCCTTTTCCGATGATTTCCGATTCCGCCGCCGATAGTTCACTCAGCCGCAGTTTGACGGCTGATTCGGACATGAATTGCTTCGCCAACTTGACATAAGTCGTGTGGTGTCGAGCCTCGGACTCGAACAGGGAAGCATAGAATTCGGCCAGCTCTTTGTCCTCGACATGTTCAGCCAGCAAGCTGAAGCGTTCGCAACTGCGGGCTTCGATTAGCCCTGCAATCAGCAAGCGATCGACGGCTCGCTCCGGTTCATTCGGACGAACCAGCGCGTTGAGCTCTTTTCCATAGTGCCCCGGACGTTGTTTACGAAAGCGGATGCCGCGCTTGTCGAGCAGCGCGATCACCATGTGAAAGTGTTCGAGCTCCTCTTCGACGATGCGGGTCATTTCTTCGCACAGAGCGTGGTTCTCGATATATGCGCCCATCAGGCTCATCGCCGTCGCCGCTGCTTTGTGTTCGCAGTGCGCGTGATCGATCAGGATTTCTTCCAAATCGGCGTCGACCTGATCCAGCCACTGCTGTTTGGAGCTACTTTTGAGGTTCAACATCGTTCGCGGTCTCGGCGATTCAGCGGCTTTCAAGGGAGAAGGAAGCCATTGTAAACGACTCGGAAAATCTGCAGAGCCCCTTAGGAAACTGTGTCGCACCTGCTTCGCCCGAAGATCGAAATCGGTGCGTCGATTCGGCTCCTCCTTTCAGGTCCGGGGGCAATTGTTAAACTCATTCCTCTGCTGGTAAATCACCGGTTCACTCTGCTAGGCTTTGACCCAAAAGATGAATCCACGTAGCAGCGTTGCTCCGAAACGCTGATGATTCTGCGTCTCCGAGAGACGCAACCACATGTTTTGAGACAGAGCCTAGTTAATTTGCCGGGCATTTATCCTAGTGCTCGGCCTTTTTAATGCCCGGACTTTTTCGAGCCGGATCGGCGGTCGCTCCGCCGCTCGCTCGACCCCCATTCTCTTTCCCTACGAGTTGTTTCAAGTGCAAGCCACAATCGTTCTGCTGCCCGGCGATGGTATCGGTCCCGAAATCGTTTCCGAAGCGGCTCGCGTCCTGGAAGCCGTCGCCAAGCGGTTCGGTCATTCCTTTTCTATGCCGGTACATCTGATCGGCGGTATTGCCATCGATCAAACCGGCAGTCCGCTACCTCCGGAAACAGTTGCGGCGTGTAAAGCGAGCAACGCCGTTCTGCTGGGCGCTGTCGGTGGTCCGAAATGGGATGATCCTTCGGCAAAGACTCGTCCCGAAGCCGGCTTGCTCGGCATTCGCAAAGAGATGCAGTTGTTCGCCAACCTGCGTCCGATTCAAACGTTCAGCGAATTGGTCGACGCATCGCCGCTCAAGCGTGAGATTGTTGAAGGGACCGATATTCTCTTCTTCCGTGAACTCACCGGCGGTATCTACTTTGGTCCTTCAGGACGTCGAACGGTAGACGGTGTCGAAGAAGCCTTCGCCACGGAACTCTACAGTGTTCCTGAGATCGAGCGCATCGTGCGGCTGGCCGCCACTGCGGCTCGCGGTCGACGCAAGAAAGTGACCAGCGTGGATAAGGCCAACGTGCTGGAGCCGAGCCGACTATGGCGACAAGTTGCGGCGCGGATCATGAAAGAAGAGTTTCCCGATATCGCGTATGACGTTGTGCTGGTTGATGCCATGGCTATGCACTTGATCAGTCGTCCGGCGCGACTTCGACGTTGTGGTTACCAACAACATCTTCGGTGACATTCTCACCGACGAAGCGTCCATGTTGCCAGGCTCGCTCGGTATGCTCCCAAGCGCATCGATCGGCAGCAGCGGTCCCGGATTGTATGAGCCGATTCACGGTTCTGCTCCCGACATCGCAGGCAAAGGAATCGCCAACCCGCTAGCCACGATATTGGCTGCAGCCATGTTGCTGCGACACTCCTTGCAATTGGAAGCCGAAGCCGCCGCGATCGAAGCCGCCGTCCAGCGAGTGCTCGCAGAAGGTCGGCGTACAAAGGACATCGCGCGCGGCGGACCATCGATCGGAAGCAAAGAAATGACCGATCATGTGTTGGCAGCTTTGGCCTGAGTAAACTGACCCTATCGCTTCATCACTATCGCTTACCGCCACGGAGAACTTGCTCATGCGTTGGTCATTCCTATTCGGTCTCATCATCGCTGTTGCAAGCTCCGTAACGGTTCGTGCGGACGAGCAGTTGGAAAATCTGCCGTTCAAGTTCCGTGCGGATGTCGTCTACGGACATAAGGACGGTATGGCACTCACCTACGATGTGATCGAACCGAAAGAGAATGCCAAAGGTGTCGGCCTGATGCTGATGGTCAGCGGCGGATGGGTATCGGCGTGGATGCCACCCACCGCCGAGATCAATTTCGTCCGACCCTTTCTAGACGCCGGCTACACCGTTATCGCTGTCCGCCACGGTAGTGCCCCGCGGTACGTGGTACCCGAAGCGGTAGCCGACGTACGACTGGCTCTGCGTCATGTCAGTTCGCATGCAGAATCGTTGCACATCGATCCGAATCGCATCGGTGTTTTCGGCTTCAGCGCCGGTGGTCACTTGTCGTGCATGCTGGGTACGACATCCAACGATAAGAAAGCGGGACCGCACGTAGCTGCAGTGGCCGCTGTCTTTCCGCCGACCGACTTGGAACCGTATGTGAAAGACACCAAGCTGCAGGAGCAGTTTCCTGCTTTGAAGTTCGACGCGTCCAAAGCCGTGGATTCTTCGCCGCTGAGACACGCATCATCCGACGACGCGCCGACACTCTTCGTTCACGGAGACAAAGACGAACTCGTTCCACTGTGGCACAGTGAGAAACTGGATGCAGCTCTGACCGGCGTCAATGTTCCGAGCAAGTTGGTGGTGGTCCCGGGAGCCGGTCATGGTTTCGATGCCGCCGGCAACAAGATCATGGTCGACAACATGCTGGCTTGGTTCGATAAGCACTTGGCTGCAGACAAGCCTGCGGCAGCGGACGCCGGCAAGTAGGCAGGCCATCGACATCGACAACAAAAAAAGAAAAGGGTCGCAAGCAAATCGCTCGCGACCCTTTTTCTATTTGTTTGTTGTGTTTGTACTTCGTCGCAACTGCGACTCGACTCAGTTCTGAAGAGCCGCCGGGCCGATGTAGCGAGAGTTGCCGAAAGCGAGAATCGGCAGGAAGACGATGCCCAAGAGGATCATCCCGACTGCGAAGGCCACATCCTTACCGAACGACTTGGCTAAGTCGATGAAGAGGATGATGATCACCACAAAATTCACGCAGGGAATCAAAGTCAAGACAACCCACCAAATCGGTCGGCCGACGATTTCAAGAAACACGATCGTTCCATAGATCGGTATTAGCGAAGCCCAACCGGGCTTGCCTGCTTTGGTGTACACCTTCCACCAAGTAGCGATAATAAAAATGGACAACGGCAAAGTGACGACGGCCAAGATCATCATCATTACAAAGAGACCCGCTAACGCTGCAGCCGCGTCGTCATTTCGTTGGCCGATGAGCAAAAGAGAATCGAGAATAGCCATTAAATTCGTTCCTGAATGGAGTCCGCTTCGTGATGTGGGGCGTACGCTCCATGGCGAATCAGCCAAGTCCCCACATCAATTCGCAGTACGTTAAAAGATCAGGTTGGACTATGCAACACGGGGAGGGGCAACATGGTTAGGGTTTCGTGCCCTTCATTCTCCTTTTTCTTCGAGTGTTTTTCTTGCGCCGCCCGTTTGGCGAACGGGTAAAATACCTGCTCGTTTCCGGATGTTCCGCTTGGTTACAGGACGAATTGCAAGTGAGCGATCTCAAGACTCTTCCTTCTGTCTGTCCCTTGGACTGTCCCGATACGTGTTCTCTGAAATTGACCGTGGATGGTTCGCGGTTGGTAAAGCTCGAAGGGAATCGTGAGCATCCGATCACCCGAGGCTTCGCTTGTGTGAAGATGGTTCACTACCCGGAACGTCAGCATCATCCTGATCGACTCCGATACCCGATGAAGCGAGTCGGTCCCAAGGGGTCCGGTCAATTCACCCGCATCACTTGGGAGGAAGCACTCGACGAATCGCAGCGACGACTGACGCAGATCGTTGAACAGTACGGTCCGGAATCGGTTCTTCCATACAGCTATGCCGGGACCATGGGGATCATCGAGCGTGATTTTCCGACGGCCTTCTTTCGCGGGCTGGGGGCTTCGGAGCTGGATTGGACGATCTGTGCCACGACCGGCAGCGAAGCTTGGGAGATGAACTACGGGCCGAACAAGCTCAGTACGCCGCTCGAAGATTTGCCTCATGCGCGTACGATCATCTTGTGGGGCATCAACGCGCTGCGCTCCAACAGCCACCTTGCTCCCTGGATCAACGAAGCTCGCCGTCATGGCGCGACCGTGCTGCATATCGATCCCTATCACAACGAGACCAGTCGCGCGGCGGATGAACATTGGCAGATCGCGGTCGGTACCGATGCGGCTCTCGCACTGGCCCTCGGATATGAGATCTTCAAACACGGTTGGGAAGATCGCGAGTACCTGGCTCGCACAGCCGAAGGTGTCGACGAGTATCGTCGAGCCTGTGAAGCATGGACACCCGAACTTGCCGCTGTGCTCTGCGGTATCGAGCCGGAGAAGATCGTCGCGTTGGCTGCTCGGATGGTCTCGCACTCTCCGACCTTCATCAAAGTCGGTTACGGCATGACACGCAACGAAGGAGGGGGCAATGCGCTGCGAGCCGTGACGCTGTTGCCTGCGCTCATAGGTGCATGGAAGATGCGCGGCGGAGGAGCCGGCCTATCCACGTCGGGTGCCTTCGGCTTGAACACGCATCGAGTTACCGGGCGTCATCTACAGAAGCCGAATCGTCGTCACATCAATCAGAATCAACTCGGCCGCGCGCTGGCGGAACCTGTTGCCCCGATTCAATCGCTGTTCGTATTCAATTCCAATCCAGCCGCAGTTGCGCCCGACTCATCTTCGGTGCGCAAAGGGTTGTCGCGAGAAGATCTGTTCACCGTCGTGCTCGAACACTTCCAAACGGATACGGCCGATTATGCGGATCTTCTATTGCCCGCAACGACGTTTCTGGAGCATCCGGATCTGTATACGTCCTACGGACACTATCATCTCCAATGGGCCGAACCGGTGCTTCCGCCGCTCGACGAATGCAGACCGAACAGTTGGTATTTTCAGCAGCTTGCCCTCCGCATGGGCTTTACCGATGAAGTATTCGGCTGGACCGCGGAACAGATGGCGACTGAGCTCTTACGCTCGAATAATCCTTACTTGGCCGGTATCACGCTCGATCGACTCAAGCAAGAGCGGAGCATTCGCTTGAATCTACCGGAAGGATTTCGACCTTATGCCGAAGGATCGAATCATCCCGATCGCAAGATCAAGTTCGCGCCGGCCCCACAGCAGCTTGAGTTTCAAATTCGCCCGAACGAGAAGTATCCGCTGCGATTGATTTCGCCTCCGGGCTCTCATGTGATCAACACCAGCATGGGAAATATTGCTGCTTTATTGAAAGCGGCCGGAGGCGAACCGTCTGTGATCGTCCATCCGGATGATGCGTCTACAGCCGGCGTTGTCGATGCGACTCGAATTCGCATCAGCAGCGCACAAGGGAGCATCGAACGCAAAGTCCGCGTCAGTACCGATGCACGCATCGGCACCGTGGTGGCTGTCGGCCAATGGTGGCCGAAACTGGCTCCCGATCGCAAGAGTTTGAACGATCTCACCAGCCAGGATCTGACCGACCTGGGCGGAGGGAGCCTCTTCGGTAACGCGGTGGTGCGCATCGAACCGGTCGCGTGAATCGAACCTGAGTCGAGGCGGTCCGCGATTACTTCAAGTTTTGAAAATCGGCGGCAGTGAAATCAAGTTTGCCGCGAACGATGCCACTTGCCAGTTTCTCTGTGGCCGGAGCCAAGATGCTGAAGTGATCATGGCCCGCGACGCGGATGAATTGAATTCTCGCGTTACCGTTGAGCCTGACCATGCGCTTGATCGATTGCCAGTTGCCCGTTGATCCTTCGATCACAAATAGTGGACGCGTTACTTCGGGTAACCAGAACAGAGGCGAGCGGAGCATCAGCTCTTCTTTGTTCTTAGGATCGCAGTAGACAAAATCTCCACCGTATTCATCGATTGACGAAACCGGTCCGAATGCGAAGACGGCTTGGTAGCGATCGGTCGCTTCCGCAACCAGCATGACCAGTGTTCCTCCGGTGCTGTGCCCGCCTAGATAGATCTTGCTTGAGTCGACGTTCGGATGTGCAGCCAAAAAATCGGTGGCCGCCAGGACGTCATCGACTTCACCGAAGTGCCCCTCGCGTTTACCCGGATTCATGTTTCCGCCGCGCAGCGACGGATACATCATGATCATCCCCGCCTCCAAGAACGCACCGGCGCGTTGATCGTTATCACGGGACATCGGTGACCAGACGTCACCGATCGAGTTGCAGTCGCCGCCGGTGATCCAGATGATGGCGGGGACTTTACGTGTGCTGTCAGCCATCACTTCTTTCGGCTTGGCGATGTACGCAGCCAGTTCGCCGACCGGTGACTGATACGATACGAGCTCGAATCGTCGATCCGTGGGGCGATCGGGTGGACCCGCCTTCGGTTCTTCGCGAACGATTACCGTTTTGAGATTCCGGCGTTCTTTATTGAACGATTTTCCTGAGACCGCCAGGACTTCTTTATCTGTCCATGTTTGGACACCGCAACCGCCTGACACGGCCACAAGAATTCCGATAGTACACAGATGCAGGCGGCAGGTTTGAAGCAACAACATTCGTATCGGGCTCCGTACGTGAGGGCGTTGAAGGTTATCGCAGGTTTAATGCGTAGATCGATAGGAAGCGTCGATCGCGTCGCTTTATAACATGTTGAGTTCGACTGCGAAACGAAAAAAGCCGCGAGTGCTGAGAGCAGGCTCGCGGCTTCTGATGTAGGTCACTGACTATTCGAAAAGTGATCAGTCGATCACTTATCCGTCGAGCGGTCGGATGCAGTTACCGACCGGCAAGACTTAGTAGCGATAGTGTTCCGGCTTGTAAGGACCTTCGACCGGCACGCCGAGGTATTCGGCTTGTGACGGAGTCAGCTTGGTCAGCTTCACACCCAGCTTGGCCAAGTGGAGTCGAGCTACTTCTTCGTCAAGCTTCTTGGGCAACACATAAACTTTATTTTCGTACTTGCCGTTGTTGCGTTCGGTCCAGAGTTCGATTTGAGCCAGCATCTGGTTGGTGAAGCTGCTGCTCATCACGAAGCTCGGGTGACCAGTGGCGCAGCCGAGGTTGAGCAGACGACCTTCGGCCAGCACGAGAATGCTGCGACCGGTCTCTTGGAAGCGGAACATGTCGTACTGCGGCTTGATGCGAACGCGTTCGACCTTGCCGGCCTTTTCGAGCTTGTAGAGCCCGGCCATATCGATTTCATTGTCGAAGTGACCGATGTTGCCGATGATGGCTTTGTCCTTCATCTGCTTCATGTGTTCGACGGTGATGATGTCTTTGTTACCGGTCGTAGTGATGAAGATGTCGGCTTCACCGATCACATCTTCGATCGTCTTGACTTCATAACCTTCCATCACAGCCTGCAGAGCGCAGATCGGATCGATCTCGGTGACGATCACGCGGCAACCTTGGCCTCGCAACGATTGGCAGCTTCCTTTGCCGACTTCACCGAAACCGCAGACGACAGCAACCTTACCGCCGATCATGACGTCGGTGGCGCGATTCAAGCCGTCGACCAGCGAATGGCGGCAACCATAGTTGTTGTCGAACTTCGACTTGGTCACCGAGTCATTGACGTTGATGGCCGGGAAGAGCAGTTGACCCTTGCGCTCCATTTCATATAGGCGAGCCACACCCGTGGTGGTTTCTTCGCTGACGCCGCGGATCGTCTTAGCCATCGCGGTCCACTTGCCCGGGTTGTTCTTCAGTTCAACGCGGAGCAGATCGAGGATCACTCCCCATTCTTCCGGCTCGTTGTCGGCATCGAAATCCGGAACCGTGCCGGTTGCTTCGTACTCGACACCTTTATGAATCAACAACGTGGCATCGCCGCCGTCGTCAACCATCATGTCGGGACCCGAACCGTCCGGCCATACCAGCGCTTCATTGGTGCACCACCAGTATTCCGGCAGCGTTTCGCCCTTCCATGCGAAGACCGGCGAACCCTTCGGATTGTCGAGGGTGCCGCCGCGACCGACGACAACGGCGCCGGCAGCGGAGTCTTGCGTCGAGAAGATGTTGCAACTGACCCAGCGCACGTCGGCACCGAGATCGACCAGCGTTTCGATGAGCACGGCGGTCTGCACGGTCATGTGCAGCGAGCCCATGACCTTCACGCCGGCCAGCGGCTTGGTCGCGCTGTACTGGGCTCGAATGGCCATTAAGCCGGGCATTTCGTCTTCGGCCAGCATGATTTCTTTGCGGCCGAGTTCGACCAGCGCTTCAGCTTCGGCTCGTTTGCCTTCAGCCAAGTAGTCGAACGCTTTGACTTTGAACGGGACGCGAGCTTCGGTCGGCTTCTTGGTCGCCGAAGCGGGTTTCGGACTGGCTACTGCACTCATGCTTCTAACTCCTTGGACTCGAACGATCTAATCATTCAGATCTATTTCGAATCGACACATTGATGAAAACGGTGAACGGTTACGGGTAAGGACAAAATCGGGCGATTGATTTTCAAAACAGGATCAGTCGGGCGAATCGATTGAATCAATCGATGACGGCGTTTCTCTTACACAAACAGCAGTGAACAAGGCTGGACCGCGAGCCGATGAATCGGGCGGCAACGGGCAGAATCGTTGAACATGCAGCCCGCTTGCGCGACACCATCCGTTCAGTTCGGCTTCGTCGATCCCCAATCGCACATGTCCCATCTCGGCGCGATACGGTTCTCGATCATGCGGTAATAAGTCGACGATGATCAGCTTCGCATTCGGCTTCAGCACGCGAGCCGCTTCGGTCAGGATCGAAATCGGTTGTTCAACGTAGGGAAGGACGAGTACTAACCAAGCTAAATCGAGCCGCTCTGCATCGATCGGCAGCGCAGACAATTCACCGGCCAACACTCGAATATTTTTCTTGTCAGCCGATTGACGTTGAGCCGCAGAGAGCATCGCGGCTGAACTATCGACGGCGATCACTTCGCTTGCGAAGGGAGCGATCAATTGTGCGAGCGGCGCTGAACCGCAACCTAACTCGGCGACCACGGCCTGTTCAGGAATCGCGGCAGCCAGAGCAAATGCATCGAGCCGACTGCCGAAGAGCTCCACACGTACGGCATCCCAACGATCGGCACTCGAACGGAAGAACGCGTCGCTGGTTGAGCGTTCGGCGAGGACTTGCTTGAGTCGCGCATCATCGAGCTGCGAAGTCGGTGAATCTGCGGCTTGGCTTTCCACCCAACTCCATAGATCGCATCGGGCGTCATTCCAAACCGATCGATCCACGCGATAGAGCTGGTTGTTGGCGACTCGACGATTGCCGATCCAAACTTCGCTGATCAGCACTTTTAGATGGCGGCTGACAGTGCTTTGCGGCAACTGAACAATGTTGCAAAGCTCGGAGACCGACAACTCTTCGCGATCCAGCAGCCGCAACAAGCGAACGCGCGTCGCGTCCGCCAGGGTTTGCAGCCATTCGAGAGGTGCCGGACTGGTGATCACTGGGAGTCGGTTTCCAAAGTGCCCGAGAAGCGAAATTCGTTGGAGAAACACCAAACGCGGTGCGTCTATCCGCTTATCCGGATGAAGGATTCTACCCGGCCTGGCAAGGGCGTCAAGCAATTTTGTTTGCAGGCAATCGATGGCTGACTGATATCTGTGTCAAAATTTGCGGGTTACGTGGTTTGTTCCGAATTTTGGGAGTTTGTCGGCCGATAGATCGAGGTGGGAGGACCGTGTGCCCGCGGTCCATCGTCATGCCCCCAAGTTCGAGGCGGCTTAAGGCCCGAAACACTGTGAATCGCCCCCCCAACAACCACACATCCTTCCGGCTCGGCGCATCGCTGAGCTCGAGAAGCATCCGTCCGCGGCAAGCCGCTTGGACGGTTATGTGGTTGGTGGTGACCGGATGTCTGCATGCGTCTACAGCTCAGGCTCAATACAGTCTGAAAAGTTCTGAAGCCTCAGGTCAGACGACTTTGGATCAAAGCCAGAAGTTGCCTCCGGAGTTGAGCGACCCTGCGCTGGCTCCGTGGCTTCGCTATCCGGCGACACTGCCCGCAACATTGCCTACACCTCAAGCAGGACAACTACCGAGCACCGCGCCGAGCACAGCTTCTTCCGGTTCCGGCACGATGACAACGCAAGCCGGATCACCGAACTACGGAGTTCCCGGTTCGGCGGTGATGCAGCAGCCTCTTCCATACAGTGCTTATCCACAGGGCGTGGCTTATCCGCCGGGATACGTTCCGAATCCGTATACAGGATATCCGCCGACAGGGTATGCACCCGGCTACGCGGTCAATCCGGCTGCGCTCGGGAATGCACTTCCTAATACTTCGGTAGTCACTGACGCCCCGGGTACTCCGTCGACATTTCTTCCTCCCGGCGCACCGGGGGGAACATTCGTGCTGCCGGTTCAACCGCAACGTCCCACCGGACCACTTGAGATTCATGCGCACAATCAACTGGTCACGATCTATGCCCAAGACGTCGACCTTCGACAGGTGCTGAACAATCTCTCGACGGAGAGCGGCGTGAACATCGTGGTGGCCGAGAATGTCACCGGACGAGTCACCACGGCGCTGCGAGATGTTCCGTTATGGCATGCGCTCGACGCAGTCCTCAAGGTCAACGGTTTGGTATGGTCGCAGCAAGGGGACATCGTCTTTGTGAATCGTCCCAACAACGTGGCTGTACCTATTTCGACATCGATGCCGGGCCAGTTGTTGCAGATCTATGAACTGAATTACGTCTCCGGCAAAGAAGTGCTGGACATCGTCAAGGGTCTTCTATCTCCCGGCGGTCGCGCGTTTACTCATGCGGCCAACATCAACAGCAGTCGTCAGACTCGCGAGCGATTAATCGTAGAAGACTATCCCGATCGATTGCAGAAGATTGCTCACTACATTCAAGTCGTCGACACTCCGCCGCGGCAAGTGTTAATCGAAGCCAATGTCCTGCAGGTTTCGTTGACCAACGAAGATCGACACGGCGTGAATCTCGATGCGCTCGCTCGCGTTGCGGGTGCCAAGATCAACGTCATCCAACAAGGGTTCGCCGACAATACAACCAACCCCGGCTTTATGATCGGGCTGGATAGCACGGACATGAAGGGATTGCTCGAATGCCTTAAGAGCAACTCTCGCGTCCGTACTTTGGCATCGCCGAAGGTTTTGGTCGTCAATGGGCAAGAGGCTCGTATCCAGATCGGGGCCAAGTTCGGTTACTTCGTGACGACTACGACTCAGACTGCAACGCTACAGAATGTGAACTTTCTTGATATCGGTACGGTGCAGCAAGTCAAACCGATCATCACGCAGGACAATCAGGTCCTGTTGACGGTGCAGCCGAAAGTCTCCGACGGTCGAATCAATCCTTCCACCAAACTGCCGGAAGAAGAAACTACAGAAGCCACGACTACGGTTCTCATGCCGAACGGGCGCGGGATGATTATCGGCGGTCTGATCAAAGAGTCGGACAACGAGTCGGAGAGCATGATACCGTGGCTCGGCGAGCGACCGTTCATCGGACGATTGTTCCGCAAGTGGTCTTTTAAGAAACAACGTGTCGAAGTCATCATCGCGCTGACTCCGCACATCGTTCCCTTCAACGACCCGATTCTCAGTCGCGAAGCCGAGCAGTTCGTGCGAGCCGGCGGATTAGTCACAGAAGGCGATGTCGTCTGCGTCACACCGGAAGCGGAACTATCCGCACCGCGCGTCTTCGATCCACAGTCGTCACCGACTTCGATCCCCGGCCCGATCACGTATGACGGAGCCGTTTCGCCCCAGCAACTCGTGCCCGGTCCGATTGCGGTTGCCAGTCCTCCGGTCAATCTGCCCGGCAGTAGCATGCCGTCGAACTCATTCCCTGGGAACAATCTCCCCGCGACCAACATGCCCGGCAATTTCGCGCCGAGCGAACCGCGGCAGTAGTGCGGTTAATTCGTCCGGCGGTCGACGCGGTCGGCCGACGCTCTGTCGTTCCTTTCGGGACTGAACGCTCTCGAATCCCGTTTGACTCGCGCACGATATATACTGCACCACACATCCATTCGATGACCTTTTGCACTTGGTGCGATATTTCGTTGCACGTCGCGCTCCTTTCGCCGTCATCTGTCTTGGATTGCTCTTCTTATCAAACCTCTTGATGCTGAAAAGGTGTGCCATGAGTTCCTTGTCGGAGAGACTGCCGGGGTTGAATCTATTTCGACTTGAAGGGCGCACCGCGATTGTCACCGGTGGATCGAAAGGGCTGGGCTTTGCCATGGCCGCAGGCTTGGCATCGGCGGGTGCCAAGGTGATGCTCGTGAGTCGGCAAGGGAGCGAAGCGGTCAGCGCGGCTGAACAGATATCCGATGAATATGGGCTCGATGCCTTCGGTTACGGAGCCGATGTCACCGATGCGGAGCAGGTGGAGCACATGGTTCAATCCGCCCTGATTCGATGGCGGCGCATCGACATTCTGATCAACAGCGCAGGGATCAATATTCGCGGTCCCATCGAGTCGCTGTCGGAAGCCGATTTCGATGAAGTCTATCGGATCAATGTGAAAGGTGGTTGGCTGGCGGCGCATGGCGTGGTTCCGGTGATGAAGAAGGCAGGCTACGGATGCATCATCAATGTCGCCAAGCGCCCTGGGGCTCGTCGGGCTGGCCAATCGAACACCCTACACCAGCAGTAAAGGTGCCGTGGTTCAATTTACCCGTACGTTAGCACTGGAATCCCGCTCCGCACGGCATCACCTGCAACGCGATCTGCCCAGGACCGTTCCTGACCGAGATGAATGTCCCGATTGCCGACACAGAAGAAGCTCGCATCCACATCGTCGGCGCTACGGCTCTCAACCGTTGGGGTGAGATGAAAGAGATCCAAGGTGCGGCACTTTACCTGGCATCAGAGGTCAGCGGCTATACAACCGGCAGCATGCTGACCGTCGACGGCGGCTGGACCGCGCGATAGGAACTGGTCACAAAAAACTCTCATCCAAGCAGAACGGCGCGAGCCGTCCGGTTCTTCGCGTTCGATATTGCGCTACCGGACGGCTTGCGGTCCGTTGATTTAATCCGCTTCGATCGATTAAGGTCCGAATCCCAACCCGAAGTGTAAGCGAGGGACCTGCATCCCTCGCTTACGCTTCGGGTTTCGATTAAATCAACAAGCCCCTTGCGCAGTTCCGCTTTGAGATGCCTCACATTCGAAAAACGCCGTTACGCTGCGGCAATTTGGAAAAATCCCCTGCATTGCAGGACGGGGAGGGTTCCAATTACCATACTGGGACGCGATGAACGGTCGAGCCGTTGGCGGTTCGCATCGTTTGATTCGCTCCTCCCTCCCGATTCCCACCTCAGCGAGTTCTCCGAGTATGGCAACTACGATGCGCGCTTGCTTATCTGCGATTTGTGCAGTTCTCACTCTTTCAGCCGTCGGGTCGTTGTCGGCTCAAGACCTATTTCCCGACAAAGCTCTCGAAGCCGCTGTGCGAAAGGAAGTCTTTGCCAAGCGATACAACCAAGAGCCTTTGACGAAGGATGACGTCAAGAACATTTCCCAAGTCATCGGCAAGGGCAAAGGGATCAAGAGCCTCGCCGGGCTGGAGAACTGTGTCGCTCTTCAAGAGATTGATCTGGAGAACAACGAGATTGTCGACTTGGCACCTCTGGCCGGTCTCAAGCTGGTCCAGTCGTTGACGTTGGCCGGTAACAAGATCGAGTCGATTGCACCGCTGGCTGAACTCGAACGCATTCAGTATCTCGAACTGTCCCGTAACTCAGTCAGCGATTTGGCTCCGTTGGCCAAGATGAAGAATATGCGCTCGTTGTATTTGTCTGATAACAAAGTCACCAAGATTGACGTCGTCAAAGGCTTGCCGAAAGTCTGGACGCTGTATCTGGCCGGCAACAAGGTCGAAGACTTGTCACCGGTCAGTGAGTTGAAGGGTTTGACATCGCTCGACTTGCGCGGCTGCAATATTGAGAAGCTCGACTTCCTCAAGCCGCTGACCGAACTCAGCTACGTCATGTTGGCTGAAAACAAGATCGCCGACCTCGCGGTGCTCGTCGAAATGGCCAAAGCCGATGCAACCAAGCGATTCGCTCCGTTCTGGCGACTCTATCTCTACGGCAACCCGCTCAGCGACGCTGCCAAGGGAGATCAGGTCGCTGAGCTGAAGAAGATCGGCGGTCGAGTGTTCTTGGACAAGCCGTAGAATCAAGACGACCGGCAGTAGGCTTGAAATCAACTTTCTCGCTTATCGATCTGCTATTTCAGAACGTCGTAGTCAATCACTTCGCCGCCGTTCATCGTGGTGAGCGGCTCGAAGACTTTCTGAAATGATTCCTTCGTCAATGTGCGTACGGAACCGTCCGCGATCCCAATGAGAATGCGGTTCTTAGGCGGCGCGGGATAGAGTTTGGCGAACGCTTCCGGGCTATCGAACCGGATATCTTCAGGCTTGGCCCACGGCACCGATTTTTCCACGGGTACTTGCATACAAAAGAGTGTGTTGCTGGTTCCATCGGTAATGTCTCGCATTCGAGCCGGTTTCCCGGGCCGGCCGAAGATGCTCTTTTCAGAAAGCGGGACTAAGAAGCGCGTATGATTGGCTTCTTTGCCGCGCAGTGAAGCATCGCTGTACGTCGGAACGATCACTTGCGAAAGCGGCAGGTTATGCGGACTGTCCCACGGTTCATCTAACTTAAACGACTTGAACAGCGCGGCTTGTTCCAGGTAGGGCAGAATCAGAACTCGCCATGACAAAAGCTTCTTACCGTCTTTGTCGGTGAGCGCCTGCGGGGGAAACGATCCGTGGACGTCGTGATAGATGTGCAGAGCGAGAGCGATCTGCTTCATATTGTTTGCATCCTGAGCCGGATCAGTACCGAAGCGATTCTTGATGAGCTTCACAACAGCTACGGCTTGTGCATTCGATGTGACCTTGACTACGGTTTCGTTCCCCGACGTGGTGACATCTGCGACAGGAGCCGCATTGGCTCTACCTTCTTCCTCGGTCAATTGTGATGCGACTAGCGCCCTTAAATCTGCGGCTGCAGCTTCCGACTGAGACCGGAAACGAAGGGTGGCCGATACCGGAGGCAGATCGGTACTGAGTGAGATCGACTGTACTGCGGCGATGGCTTGGGTTGCGGAAACAATCTCCACAGGCTTGTCGGAGGCTAACCGTTTGAAACCTGACGAGCCGAGAAATGGCAGCGTGATTTCAGCGGGGGGTCGCGCGACCAAGCCGCTGACTCCGGTATTACTATCCAAGCGCATTCGAGCAACTCTTCGGGTGGCAAAGCCTGCCCGTTGCGTTTGAGGATGTCAGAGCGACTTGTTCTTTTCGCCCAGCGATGATGCAGTCCTGCACTTCCATCGTCCGCCGTGTGGGGAGTCGATCAGCGATTGATAAGAACTTTTACTGCCGCCGGATTGCTTGTCGGGATGACGACACATTCCTGGGCGGTTGAGTAAACGTGCCGCGCTCGACGATCGAATAGATGCGGTGATCAAACTGACCAGCATCGCGGAACGCAGTCATGCCTTGAAGGTCTTGAGCGCCTGATCGGGCGCGTCGCCGTTGTTGCTGCCGATCGCGTCCGTTACGAACTGCAACGTCTTCGCGATATCTGACTTTTCAATGTCCACCCAGCCTACGGCCAAAGTGTCTCCGTCGAGCAGTTGTTTGACCGAGGCTGGATGTTGCGGAGCTTGCGCGGCTGCATATGGGCTGCACAGGCATGCTGAAAGAAGAGCTGCGCCGCGTACCGCGCATCGGAGAATTGGTTTCATAGTAAGAACTTTCTAGGGTGAATGGATCGAACGAAGAGTTTTGGTTGGTTGAGTTACTCATAACCCGACGCGTGAGGGCTGGTTGATTTAACTCAAGCGGAACGGCGCAAGCCGTTCGGTGGGGCAATATCGATCGTGAAGAACCGGACGGCTTGCGCCGTTCCGCTTTAAATTACTTGGCCGCCGGAGTCTCCATGATCAGCCGCAGTCGGCGGAGATTCGGGACATCGATCTGCTCCAGGGAAATATCCGCTGCTTGAACTGCGTTGGAATCGGTAACTTCGTATTCCCACGGCTTACCGAACGGTGAAGAAGTAGGAGCCGGGAGTTGTGTCAATTGTGCGAGAGACTGCGGCAACTTTCCGTCATGAGTCGCGGCGTAGTGACGGAGAGCCTCGACGATCAGCAAACGTTCGCGGCGAACTTGATTGAGTCGCAACGAGCGTCCGATGCCTTCGAAAGAGGGAACCAGCAAGCTCATAACGACAGCCGATACGGAACTGTGTCGATTAGCCTGCATCCACTTGTCGAGTCTTCGCGATGCGAAGTCGTCTGCATTGCGTACAAAGTCGGCGGGTAGAAAAAACTCTTTGTTGATTTCGTCACACCAGAAATCGATTTCATAACCGGCCTGCAAAAGAGTCAATTGCGTTCGCGGCTTCTGGTCCAACATTTCCGCCTTGTATCCTTGCGCGATCAGTTTCTCTTTGGCAGACGGAGCGGATGAAATGACGGCCAGCGACAAGTTCAGACCGATCGAGCTGTCGCCGCTAAGCTGTCGGAATGCGTCTTGCATTTCCAGGACTTTCTTCTGCCAGAACTCTTCGTCACCGCTGAGCGTCTTTGCATCGAGCAGCGGTTGAAATGTCGTCTTGATGGCATACAGTTCCAATTCAAATGCGCGCCGCATGTTTGGTTGCGGATCTCGCAGGCTGGCGATCGCCCAGTAGAAGTTATCCGAATGGGGCTCAGCGATGATCTTCTCCGTGGCCTCCATCATCATGGTTTCGATAGCCAGCGATACCAACTGCTGAATAACCGTTTCACCTTGCGCCATGAAGGTGGAGAGTCTGAATCCATCCTGCACGGCTTCGACGGCTCCTGCGACGTTTTTCTGTTCGAGTTCCACTTCCACGCGATGTTGAAGCAGCCGAGCGAGCGACCTTCCCTCTTGGACTTCAGGCAGCAAAAAGGTCCAACGTTCCGTTCCATTGAGGTCGCGTAGGCGATGATCCCAACTCTGGTCTTCCGACAAGCCGAGGAGATGCAGTTCATGGAACAGGTGAGTGGCTGCAGCGACCAGCGCTTTCAAATCTTCTTTGGAGGCAGGCGACTCCGCAGTGGCCGAATCGACTCGCTTGCGCAAGTCGCCCGAGATTTGGTTCAGAATCACAAGAGCTCGGGAAAAGTGCAGCATGGCCGAACCCGGGCGAGTCTCCTGCTGAGTGGGCGTGAATCGAATCTTGAGCGCAGGTTTCGGTTCCATCGCCGGTGCGGCACGCAGTACATGAAACACCGATGTCTTTACCGACGGAGTCGGATTGAGAAACTGCTCCGCGGTCAGTGTCGAACCGAGTTGCTCATCAGGTGGACTCTGGCCTATCGCCGGAGTTCCGAAGCAGAAGAGGAGACAAATTGCCAGGGTCGCATGAACGCGACAAACGGCGGCATTGTTCTTGAATCGTGATGTGTGCATATATTGGATCCTCACTGTATTGGTTTCTGTGGATTACTGCAGTTCGTCGTTGAGACTCTTGTAAATGTCCAGCAAGCCGGCCGGATCGTTTCCCCGGTTCGCCGCATGCGGAGCTGATTGCGCCCAAGATTCGGACGATGCATGCAACGAGTCGATCAGCCATTGCCATCGCTGTACGCCATTTATCCAGTTGCAGAACAGGTGCGATCGCATAATCTTCTGCGCAGCAGTGTTCGGCTGTTGTTTCCGATCATTCATCGCGTCGTCACCGGATGTCGGCTTCGGTGTTTGCCTGCGTATTGTGGCGCGCGCCTCGGTCTTGGTGATGTCTTGCGAGCCGGGATACCGGCAGTAGGTCGGCGCAGTGATCCTTTGCCTCAGGCGTTGCGACATCGAACACCTGTAAGCAGATAACGCTACGCGGCCGCAACCAATCCGGTCGCCAGCCCGCTGAAGAAACTCTTTAGTTGTCTCACAGCGTGAGCACGCGGTTTCATCTGGAGCGATTCCATCGCGGTTTGCCTCCCGCGGCAACAGCGGCTGTCCGCTTCGCTGTTGATCGGGTGCAGCAGGACGAACTTCCTGCAAGCGACCTACGAGCAATCGGTAGATCGTCGGGAATGATCGGGTCGTCAGACGATGTCATGATTCGTGTCCGTGTTCCAGGGAAACACCGAGTTCCGTTCGCAGAAATCCGCAGTGCTGATAAGTAGCGTCGATGGAGAGTCGTTCGCGGTGTTTCAAATGCGGTCACGAATCACTCTAAAGTAAGTCCTCCCCAAACATGAGCGATAAGAATCCCTTTCACCGGCCACACGTTGCAACATGTTTTGGGAGCTCTAAGTGGCTGAAGGCACATCGAAGGTTCGATGGACCTGCAGGAGAACCACGGCAGTCGATATTCGGCGGCGATTTGCTCGCGACGACGCCGACGCGCTTCGCTGCGCGATCGTGAAATAGCCCCGTTTCGTACGACGCGAGCCAACCAAGCGACTGGATCGTCCGGCTGCGGCTTCGCAGACGACAATCGTACGAAGGCTTCTTGGACACAGTCCTCAGCTTCTCGACACCGCGAGCGCGCGAGCAGTTCCAGCCCGGCCGCGTGGGCTCGCCAAAGTCGACTTAATTCCTCTGGTGAAATCACGTGGGCTGAATTCCGGGGTGCATGGACGGCGTTGCATCATTTAACCAATTGACGCCACCGAGGGACGGCTGTCCCGGAAAACTTTTCAAAATTGCCGATCCTGACGCACCTCGCGATGGTCCCGAGAAAAAACAGAAAATCTTTTGTTCACCCACAATGTCACCTTTAACGGCCAGGGCGGCGAGACTACGCCAAGCCGCCTGACTCGGCAACGCCTTATCGCGTTATCTTTAACGGGTCGATGGTTTTCCTCATGTTGTTATCGAGAATGGGCATCGGCCCGATGCAGTTAGAAAGAATCGATGCGGTCCAAAGGCTGTTACTTTGCATTTTCTAGAAAGTGTTCTGTGGTCACGAATAATCGATTCGATTTTCAGATATTTGCTTAATTTTCGCCATGGTAAGGCTCAATATGATGAAGCAGATCAATTTTGTAATCCCATGCGAGGTCTATGAAAATTTGACGGACTAGAAATGTACAGTTAACCTGCAATTTGTAAGTCGAATAAAAAGCTTCTTTCTGCGATACCTTCTTGTCGCGGCAAATCTGCCGCTCTCTGATCCGGAGCTCCCATGTTTTGCGCCTGCCTACCGTCTATTCGGTCGTGTTCGCCCGCGCACATATTGCGACGCATGCTATCGCCGGAGATCGACAAGAAGAAACAATTACGCATGCAAATTTGTTTGTCATCAAAGCCGATGTGAGATCAGAGAAAGATACGATTCGCAGCGACTTGCCCGACATGACCGAGGGGATTCGACAGACGATTCTCGTCGAGCTCACGAACAATACGGATTCCGACTGGCATGACATACACGGTATAGGATCATGCTCCTGCATCGGCGGGCGCGACTTGGATGGGAAGTCATGTGCCGTCGGAGAGACTATTAGCTTTGAGCTGAAACTGAAGCCTACGCAGGATGCATATCGGCAAGCTTTCGAACTGCGGCGCCGCGACAATGAAGCGCAACATGCAAGCGCTGTTGCACGGTTCGCGTCGCGGCCAAAGTGCAACCGCCGATCCGTCTCTCACACGATCGATTGGTATTCGAAGAAATCGGACAAGAGCTAATCCTGGAACTGAGCCCGAGCCGTGTTGATTTATCGATCGACCCTTCGGCCGTTCAACTCACTTCGGGTGCGATCGAGATTGTTCGCCGTGAAGTGATGGAGCAAGGAGTCAGTGGTTGCATCTGAAGTCAGTTAAGGATGCCGCATCATTCCAGCACATCGCATCAACGATGAACATGGGGGGGGGGGGGGGCTGCTGGGGGTGGGTGCACACACACACACACACACACACAGACAGAGAGAGAGAGAGAGAGAGAGAGAGAGAGAGAGACCCCCCCCCCCCCCCCCCCCCCCCCCCCCCCCCCCCCCCCCCCCCCCCCCCCCCCCCCCCCCCCCCCCCCCCCCCCCCCCCCCCCCCCCCCCCCCCCCCCCCCCCCCCCCCCCCCCCCCCCCCCCCCCCCCCCCCCCCCCCCCCCCCCCCCCCCCCCCCCCCCCCCCCCCCCACGAACAGATCTCTACGGACAATTCATCTTGAATGCAGGCGAGACGGATTGTCTATGGGATGACCTGACAAGCGAAGGCTGTCCTGAGCGGGCATCTGTCGTATGCCCGATGAATGCCAAATGTTCAAACAACTCTGCTATTGGTTGCTTTAATAAGGATACGGACGAGTTTGTCTTATTCTCGCGTATGGTCATCAATGACAGTGAATTGCAGGTTCGGAAATGGACTGCTCCCCCCGAGGGGTCGACAGGAAAGACGGCGATACTGGTTCAGTCCTACGTGTGCTACCAAGAATCCGCGTGTCTCTGCACAGAGCTCGAAGGAGGAGATGTCTGCGTACCACTGGAGTCTTCGAGCAGTTACGTGCTGAGGGAGTATCGAAAGGACCCGACGAAGCCGTGTACTAAGGGTGGCGTTCTTGAGTGATATCCCTCGAATCAACGGAGAAAAGGCAATGCGCGATCAATCATGTGAAATGGTTTCAAAAATGTCGCTACGTCTTGTTCCTGTATTCATCGTCATGTGTTTCGTTTTATCGTCTGATTTATTCGCCCGAGAGCCGGAGCCCGATGCTAAAGACGAGGCACCGAAGACCGGTAAAGAGTACATCGACAATTATTTGCTCGATGTGGCGCGATTTCCGAAGCGAGCTCAGTTTTGGGTGAAGCATCGCACACTGATCAGCGATGTCGACGCGCTCTATATTGCGGCCACAGTGGACAAGACATACCGCGTTTCCAGCATGCCTTCCAAAGCAGTCGCTCAGAAGATTGAGTACCGAGTGGAAGGGCATCGAAGTCAGCTCGGTGATAGCTCGAACGTTAGAACGTATTGCTTCTTCGGTGAATTGGGGGATCGCAGACTTTATCAACGAACGGACCGTCTGCCTTTGGCGGTAAATAAGCTCACGACGGTGGCTCGGGACGAGCAGATCACGCCGGAGTTCAATTATTTCAATCCGCCACTGATCGCGGCTGCTACGTATACGCGGTATTACACCGGACAGACCAACGGGGCTTTAGACTATGTCGCGTCCTGTCGGATTCTGTCGGAGAGATTGAACAACAATGGAAAGATGTCGATCGTCGCTTCACTACAAGGCGGCCTGCGGACGGCGGAGTTCACGTTTTCAACGGCCCCTCCGTACACTTTGGAATCCTACAAACTGTTCACCGATCCGAATCCCAACGCTCCGCCTCGCGACGATCGCACCTACGAAGATGTCAAGCACTGGAAGCACTTTGCGACGACCACGACCACCTGGCGGGATTTCAACGGAATCCAGGTGCCGGATCGAGTCGTGATGTTCACCAAGCGCTTTTCCTATGAAGAGTACGACTGCGATATTCGATTCCATGGTTGGAAGTTCGATGAAGAAGTCGACGAGGTACTGTTCGATCCCGAACAACTCGCCCGGACAACTGAAGACGTCGACTACGAGACGATCGACTTGGAGTTTGACGATCTCGATGCTCAATATGCAAAATCGATGAAACGTCCTATCGGGGTCAACAAGTAGACATCGACAAGCGACCAGCCGTAGGTCCTTCTCCTTCTCTTTCTCTTTCTCTTTCTCGTACTCGTACTCGTACTGAATTTGTATTTGTACTTGCATTGTATTTTGCCACCGCATCCTGGGGATCGAGTACGAGTACGAGTACGAGTACCGCTTCGCTGAGTACGAGTACCGCTTCGCTGAGTACGAGTACCGCTTCGCTGAGTACGAGGCCGCTTCGCTGAGTACGAGTAGGAAGGAGAGTACGAAAGAGAGTACTAAGGAGAAATGAGTTCAGACCGGCGGTTGTTGATTCCGCCGGTCTGATGATGGTTTTCTGTTTGCGAGACGATCGTTGCAACTTACTTCGCGTTGGCCAGAATGATGTCGTGAGCCCAATCGACGGCCGTCTTCTTTGACCCCAAGCCTCGTCGAATGCTCGGGATCTGAAGTCCGAGTGCAAGGCCAGGATCACCAATTCACCGTTGACCCAGCAAATCGCCGACGCACACACTCGTTCCACTTTGGAACCGCCGAACGAATTGACTTGGTAGGTGTGAACACTGACTTGTGCTTCGGATGTGCAAGCGATGATCTCGGGTTCGGCTTTGCGAGCCGTCGATACCAAGACTTCCACTCCCGGAATCGGTTCCAAGCCGGCGTTGAATCGATCTTGAATTGCCTTAGGGGCGTCATGCTTTAAAGCTCGAACTCGTCTCGCGACATTTTGCCTTCAGCTTTGATGATCGTCTGCAGTTCACCATGTCGCTCGACTCCGTTCGCCTTTTTCGCATCGTCGGTCGGTTCATACACCTCATGCAAGCGGATCGAACCCTTGTAGAGTCCTTCGAGTCGCTCGATGAACTGCGCTCGATTCTCTTTCCAAGCGACCATGCCTGTCGGATTAGGAGTGACGATCTGCTTGCTGCCGATGTTGATCTTGGGTAGACATGGATCATTAGTTTGATCCGCCGAACCTTCGACCGTCGGTTTGCTCGCACCCGGCTCGGTCGGCTTCATCTCTTCCTTGATCGGCTCTGGAACGATCGGTTCCTCCGGCTTGATCTCCGCGGGCTTCGGCTCTTCTGGTTTGGGTTCTTCCGGTTTAGCTTGTTCCGGTTTAGGTTGTTCTGGTTTAGGTTGTTCCGGCACGGGAACTTCGGGCTTGGCACCTTCAGGCTTCACCACTTCCGGAACAATTGTCTCCGGCTTGGGCAAGTCGCTTGGTGAGGACGCTGCGCCACCCGGCGTAGTCGTGGGGGCATCGGGTTTCCCTGGCTGCTGCGCGGGTGTCGACTCGGCGGCTGCCAACGTCTCGATGTTGATGAGCTTTGCCGTCCAGTCGCTCGCATTGCGTTCAATCTTGGTGACGAAGGCTCGCAGTTTTGCAATCTGCGGAGCCTTACTGGCTGAAACGCTCGAGAGGAAATTATCGAAGCGGCTCATGTCTTCCTTCTGACGCAGATTCAGCGGGGTGGAAGTAGCCAAACAAACGACATGTTCCTTGCCGACCGGTGCTGTCGCTTCGAATCGAAACTGTGTATCGCCGATCTTCGGAGGGAAAGCGACCTGCGCGCCGGGTTCGACCAAGTTGCTCCCTTGTCCTTCAAGCGGCCAGAGGACCGAGATCTCGCCGTTCGGATTGACGTTGATGATGTGCAGATAACACTTCTTGGCGGATTCGACGCGAATTTGCATCGCATCCCCGATGAGGTAGCGACCGTCAGGGTGATTCAAGCTGACGATCAAGTTCCAATCGGCCGATGGATTTTCGATCGTACTGAAGACGATCGGATTGCTGCCGTCGGCGGCGTAAATCATGGAACCATGAATGGGGAGGGAGGCGACTGCGGCGGCGATCATCCAACGCAGGGTTCTTCGGAACAGAGACATGACGGGATTTCCTTCAAAGCGATTGAGCAGGTGAATGCTGCGTGACTGGATCGAATGCCGCGTCGAGTGAAGCGCGGCGGGCATATGCACTAAATCCCCGTCCGCACTGTTCTGTCTCAAAGAAATCGCCGTTTATGAAAAAAGGGACGGCAAGCATCGACTGCAGCCGGGCGCTCCGCCATTGATTTCCTCGACATGCACGTGCAAACTGTTATCTTTTTCCACCCGCAATTGATATCTGGGGCTTTTCCTCCGAAGCTCCCGCGATCATCTGCGTTCAACAGATCGAAGGTCATGTCGTCCAACGCGAATTCTCCAGGCCGAGTTACTGACTGGGTGCAGCAACTGCAGCTCGGCCGCCAGGACGTGATGACCGACTTGTTCGACTTTTACTTCGATCGCCTGATCGCTTTGGGACGAACATTGTTGCCGGCAGGTGGGCGGCGCGTGGCGGATGAAGAAGACCTTGCACTGCAAGTTCTGGGAGCGTTCCTGCAAGACGCAAACGACGGCAAGCTGCCTGATTTGGGAAGTCGACGCGATGTGTGGCGAATGCTCAGCAAGCGACTGGAGCAGCGAGCCAACAACCAAGGTCGCGATGCCATGCGGCTCAAGCGCGGCGGGGGACAAGTGCGCGGCGAGTCGGCATTCATCCGCATGATCGACGAGGGTATGGGGGGCATCGACCAGATGGCGGTTGACTCGGATAGGCCGGAACAACCTGTGCTCGACGATGAACGTTTAGAGCAGTTGGCGCGATTACATGAGAGATTGCTGACGAGCTTAGACGATCCCCTGTTGCAGTCGGTGGCGCAATTGTTGTTAAAAGGTGTCCACCCGGATGAGATCGGCCGGCGACTGAATATTTCGCGAGCAGGCGTGTTTCGGAAGCTCAACCTCATCAAAACTCGCTGGAGGCAGTTGGAGTACATCTTTGAATCGTGATGTCGATCGGTAATCTTAAGACCCGACTGTCTCTGTTGATCCATTCGCCGGCAGCGAACGATTCGTCCTCGGAAAGAAGCCAAGCATGAGTACGCTCGAAGTCGAAGATTCATGGAAACGCAAGCTGGCTGCGGAACAAGTTCTCGATGAGTTCGACGCTGCGGCCGGCGGCGATTCGTTTCCCGATTGGCGGCGCTTTTACCGGCCGATGAATTGCTCCGTGAAGAGCTGGGCCCGCAGTTGATTTGTCTCGATTGGAATCTGCGTATCGGAACGGTCGCGAGCCGGAGTTGGCTGATTATGCCGATGCGGCACCGGCCTGGCGCTCAGTTCTTGAGCAACATGTCAGTCTGCTTCGGACTACCCCCGACGGTACGATCATCGATCCTCGCAGCGATGTTCGCGCGCAAGACGGCCAAACTGATCCGCGCAGTGTGCAACGTTCTTGGTCCAACGTACTCTTTCCTTCGGTGCCGACCAATGAGTCGTCGGTGGATCTCAGCTTCCTGCAACCTCCGAGCGTACCTAACGCGATCGGTTCGCTCGGTCACTACGATATTTTAGAAGTCATCGGTCACGGCGGATTCGGCATTGTTCTGAAGGCGTTCGATCGAAGACTGCATCGCAAAGTTGCCGTCAAAGTATTGAATCCGCAGCTCGCTACATCCAAGCCCTCAAGAATGCGATTTCTGCGCGAAGCGCGGGCTGCCGCTGCGGTGCGCAACGAGTATGTCATCCAGGTATTCAGCGTCGAAGAACGTCCCCTCCCCTACTTCGTCATGGAATTTGTGGAGGGCTCGAATCTGCAGCAACGCATCGAGTCGCAAGGGGCCTTCTCGGCTCAAGAGATTCTTCGCGTCGGTTTGCAAGTCGCACGCGGCCTGGCGGCTGCACATTCGCAAGGGTTGATCCATCGCGACGTGAAGCCCGACAACGTGCTACTGGACAATCGCGCGGATCTGCAAGTGAAGATCACGGATTTCGGATTGGCTAGAAGCGCGGACGATGCCAGCCTCTCCAACAGCGGCGCTGTGGCAGGCACGCCGATGTATATGTCACCGGAACAAGCAGAGGGAAACGAAATCGATCACCGTTCCGATTTATTCAGCCTCGGCAGCTTGCTGTACACGATCGGTTGCGGTCAACCGCCGTTCATCGGTTCGACGGTAGCCACGGTACTGCGCCGTGTGGTCGACACGGAACCGAAAAGCATGCGCAGCATATCTCCCTCAGTTCCCGATTGGTTGGAACCGATCGTCTTGAAACTGCACAAAAAACGTCCCGAAGAACGGTTTCAATCGGCGCAGGAAGTCGTGGATCAACTGAATCGTATCCGCAAAGAGTTGCAACAGCAGGCGACTCGTGCGGCAGATGAGGCGCTGACAAAATCTTCTTCAACCGTCAGTCCTGTCGAAACAGCGGAGTCGCTTACTCCATCGACTGCGAGCTCGACTCGCAAACGCGGCAGGTCAATGGTTCGCATCTTTCTATCGATCGTGATCGCCGTCTTGGCAGTGGCTGTAGGTATCGTTTGGCGTTTCAAGTTGTTGGATGAACCGATGTCCGAAGAATCCACGGCTGATAAGAATGCTCCTTCGACACAGGTCACGCAAGACGGTTCTGCTGAGACCGCCGTTTCTCCGGAAAAGAAAGACGATGCATCGATTGCCGCTTTCGCTCTGATGGGCGGTGCTAACATCGAACGTGAAATCAAAGCACGTGAATTTCCGACGGAGTGGACGACTTGGATCGAGCAGGTTCGCAGATTGCCGGACGACGAAAGGTTGGAAGCAATTGTCGAGAAACTGACCGAGGTGAATCCCGGGTTCGACGGTCGCATCGAATGGAGCCAATTCGACAGCGGAATCGGCGTGGCTATTCATACGCCGACGCTGGTCGATATCTTCCCTCTGGCAGCGCTCAAGAACTTGATGTCAGTCGATATTGAAGATACAAAAGTTAGTGACCTATTGCCGCTGAGCGGTGCGAATCTCATCTACCTCAACATCGGCGGTACGCCGGTTGAAGACCTCAGCCCGATCCGCGGCATGAAACTGCAGAGCCTTTACTGCGCTGATGTACATCTGACAGATATATCACCTTTGAAAGGCATGCCGCTGCGAGCTATCGTTCTCGACTATCTACCGGAACACGACGCCGTGCTGCGGTCGATGACTCGGTTGCAAACGATCAACGGATTGAGGCCGGCTGAGTTTTGGGCCGAGCCGTCGCCGTAGCGGTTAGGCCTTGGCTTGATGCGTTGTATCGTGAGTGATCGCAGCCGGCCGAGCGTTCAAGTGTGAGAGCCGCGTTGATTCTTGAGCATGCGTGATGGCCTGATTGATGTTCAGCAGGTTCTGCAATCCGGTGTCTGTTGTATTGACGCCGGGGAGATTCGTAGCCGCCTGATGGGATCGGAGCGCTTCCGATAGGGAGTGCAGTCGGCTCTCGAATTCCGGGTCGAGCACTGTGTCGACGATGATGCGCGGCGCTCGCAACGCATCGGCCACAGGATTCCAACTTCCTCTGGGTGCGCATGCCTCAGTGATCATCTTGGATGCTTCTATTGTTAATCGTGTGTTCGATTGAACCGCGATGCTCTCCGCATACATCAGTCCGCCGCGCCCATCGCCTGCTCCCAAGCGATCTACGGTGTAGGTCCCGCAGACATCGATGCGGATCAGTTCACTTTGAAAGCGAAACGTGTGCGCTACCGACCAAGCAGTCGCGAACAGCATCTTGCCCGCAGACAGAGCCGCAATGCCTGCCGCCAGCGCCGGTACGACTTGATTGATCGCGAAGGGACCGTGGCGGAGGCCCGTATCGTAAAGAAGTATCCAAGCTCCCGCCGCACTGAGCATTCCGCCGCCGACCAGCAACAATAGCGCCGTCAAATTGCGACCATTGCGAATCGGCAACGGTTGTGTTTCGATCATGCAACCACCGACGAATTCACCGCTCTGGCCGATACGAACAGTGCCGAGGCGTGGCGATCGAACGGAACCGATGGGCTTGTTTGGAAAACCGTCGCGCTGCAGTAAACGGAATTGCTCTTCGATCAGGTGAAAGAAGTCAGTCGGATTGCCGGTCTGACGATGTTCGCTGCGATGCTCGGTCACGCAAATGTTCGCGGGTTTGGAGCACAGAGAAAAAATTGCAACCGTCAGCGCGGTGCATGCGGCACCTGATACATACAGCAGTTGATAACGAATCGACCAACGCAACGAGGTCTGTACGTGTTCAGCCGCCGACAGTGCGCTTTCGGGTATCGTGAAGTCGGGATTCTGGAAGCGTTGGAGGGATTGCGTCAGCCATTGTTCCGGAAGAAATGCCGGGATCGACATCACTAGGCAGAACCAAAAGAATCGCCAGGTGACTCGTTCCCAAGTCGCGAACAACGTTGCTGCTGAAGGTGCGATCCAGTACGCGCTCTTGCCGAAGAACATGCGTGTGATCAACCCCGGCACAAAAGTCGACGTGCGCGAGATGGCTCGGTTCGTGAAAAGATCGTAAGCACGCGCTTCTGCGCTGTCGATCGGACCCGGAACACCGGAGTGATGTTCCATACGACCGAATCGAAGTTGATTGAGAAGCTGGGTGGCTCCCGCCAGTAAGTAACCGCAGGCCAACAGTGTGATGATCCCGAATAGGCATGTTCCGATCACGAGCGGAATGAACGTATCGATGGCGGTCTCCATCGTAAGCGACGCCATTCCTGCACTGTTGTTCATGCTTGCAGCGGCACTCATGCCTATCGTGTCGCTCATGCTTGCACTGTCAGTGGTGCTTGAACTGGCATTCGTGTTTGCAAGAGCAGGATCGAGCCATGCGGTCCAGCCGCTGCGCAGTTCGTTCCAACGTCCGTAGGCGAACAGCGACAATGCACCGCCCACGCACAGTTCGATCAACGCCGGCGCTACGGCGGGATCTGCAATGCGAATTGCATTCTTGGTGAGAATTACACGAGCCATGATGGTTCCATTCACCTGATACGAGAGAAAAGAGCTCGACATCGCACGGAGTCGATGCCGAGCCTTTTGGTGACGATTACGAATAGGCGTTAGAAGATTCCGCCGCTGTATCGGCCGACCATTCCTTCTACAAAGTTGATTCCCTGTTGCGGATAGTTCGGAACTGTAGGAATCGACGGCCCGAAAGGAATATTGCCGTTGACTGCTCCGATCACTCCATTCACGTGGTTGATGGCCTCGGCTGCATTCTGGATGCGTGTTCCGTCAAGCGATAAGCCGTTCTGGTATTGCGAGTTGCTCGCCATAATGTTCGAGTTCTTGGACTCGGCGTATTCAATCAACTGATCGCGGTTGGCGCTTGGGATGGCGAGTTGAGCCAGTGAGACGTAAGCTCCTTTCTCAGCCACCTTTTCAAAACTCTTGTTACCGGAGTCTTTGTTTGCTGCGCGACGAATGCCGGTTACGAGTAGCCAGCTATCAGTCGGGGTCTGTGCGACCTCTTCGATCTGCAACACGTCGCCCGGGCTGACCGTCTCGACAACGTCGTGAACGATTTTCAATGGCAACGAACTGGTGCTGGACGGAACTCGAATGCGAAGTCGACTGTTCACGGCTCGCATGTCGGCTACCGCAGCTTGGTAATGGGTCGTTGCCGACTTGGAATCGATGTTACCTTGCAGAACATGAATCAATGATCGGAGGCGGCGAGCCAGATAATATTCGCTGTCGAACTCGACGGCTCGATCCACGCGACTCATCGTCAAGTTGTATTCATTGATGGCCAGCAGACCGATGGCGTCGTCGATTTCTTCTTCCGCTTGTTGACGAGCCAGTTGCTTCAGCGCGGTGAGTCGGGCCGTTTCCGGGTCGATGCGCTTCACTGCCCCGAGCTTTGCTTCGAGCGCGTTCTTGTCGTCATCCGAGATCACGCTGACGCACAAGTCCGAAGTCGAGTGCGAGTCGGCCCACGGACGTTGCCCCGCATCGAAGCGCGGTTGAACGTACTCGTTGGTCTTCTTGGCGGCATACTCGCTCAGTTCAAAAGCCGAGACCTTGCCGTCGAAATTGCCGGCGTGATCTGCGTACCCGTCGATCCCTTCAATGAAGAAGTTCATGAAGACGCCGTGCTTGAGCTGCTCGTCTTCGAAGGATTGTTGACCTGCCAGACATGATGAGAAGAACATGATGCCTTGCGGCGCGCTGTCGGATCGCAGCGACATCTTTTGCAGACCGGACAGCAAGTTGAACTCACGCTTCTTATCGCGTCGATCGTCATTGCGGCAGGCATCGATGACCACGTACTTTTCACCGGCCGGAACTTTGGCCAGCATGGTGGCGATATCCGCTACTCGAATCGACGAGTCCTCGGCTTTCAGCCCGTCGTAGTTCATCGGGCACAGATAACTTTCGCCGTTGCTGTTGAAGCCGTGACCGGCGAACACAATCAGCATGGAATCGTCCGGGCTGAGCCTCAATTCTTCGGTCAGTATACGGAGCGATTGAACAATGTTCTCACGCGTCGGCACCATGGAACTGTCGTCGGCGGCGCTTCGCAGCACACGAATGTTTCGCTTGTTGTATCCGCGGCGCGATAGTACTTCAGCCAACGCTTCGACATCGTCGGATGCGTAGTTGAGCGAAGCCAAACCGGACTCTTTGTCGTATTCGTTCACTCCGACCAACAGCGCGTAACGCTGTCCTGCATAGCTCGCCGTGCCGACCCAGCATGTCGATGCGGCCGCGCACATACCGAAGAACCATCGCATGCCCCAACTCACGCGTTTCATTTTCCCGTCTCCGTATCTTGAGTGATTAGAAATGTTCGAGCCGCCGGGATCGTCCTGCGGCTCGTCGTCACACTTCTTCAATCACCGACTGCGAGTCGTCTGTCTCAACGGGAAAAAGATTTCTCCACAAAGACAATCACCCCGCGCGGCCATGGTAAGCCGTGCGGGGTGAAGAGATTTTCCGTCAGATCGTTTTGGAGTGATTGAGTTTCAACGCTCGCGATCAGTCGTTTTTCACGACGCTAGGTGATTCCGAAGACTCTCGATAGCGAATGATGGTCCGCGATACCAGCCGCGAAACATCGATCGCCGTCTGCTTGTAAACCGGGAACTGATTCTGTCGCTCTTGTCCCATACCGACACCGACGGAGCGTGTATCCTTTTCCGAACCGCGCGTTCCTTTGGGAAGCTGACGGATCTCGTAGACTAGAACTCGGATCTCGCCTAGTTGCTCGGTCAGTTTCTGCTGGCCGGCTAACGAATCGGGAGGCGATACGATTACGAGTTCATTTCCTTTCAATTCGATCTGGTTCGGCCCTTCAGCTCGACGATCCACTGCAGCCGGCGTCTTCAGCCATTGATCGACAGCCGCGGTCGAACCGGGCGGGCTGATCCAGTACGGCGATTCACTCGGCAGAAGTGCTTTGCCGCCGATTTGATTCAAGCCGTCAATCTGTACGATGAATGCCAGCCAGCGATCGGTCTTGTTAGTGATGTCCAGTCTTAGGCGATTTCCCTTTTGTGTTTCAAAAGCAAACTGATCGGATGCGAGCGGCAACAGCGAAGTCTGACGCATGCCGACTTCGTTCTGTTGAATTTGATAAACACGGATCTCCATTTCTTCGCTGTGCTTGGTCGGCGCAGAGGGACGATCGTTGCCGGCGAATGAAGCCGGATCGGTGCCTGATGACGGTCGAGGATCTTGCGTCGGCTTAGGTTCTTGCGTCGGCTTAGGTTCTTGCGGTGGATTGGGTTCTTGCGGTGGATTGGGTTTGGGTTGCGGATTCGGGCTTTGCTCTGCGAATCCCTGACCCGCAAATCCTTGACCTGCAAATCCTTGACCTGCAAATCCTTGGTTGGGATTGCTTGGAGTCCCCTGCGGATCGGGCTGAGTCGAAACTAAGTGTAGTTCCGGAGCTTGAGGCGATGCCGCAAGCGGATCGTTCGGTTGTTGTTCCGTGGTACCAAGCATGGCCCACAGTTCTTGATTAATCAGAACCGGCAAGGTGACACGGGCGATCTTGGCATTGTCGCGCATGTCCTGCAGGACGACCTCCAATTGCAATCGATCCGGACTGGGATCAGCCTTGGTCCCTCCCCGGCGCACGAACTGTCCGAAGACGATACCATCCAGCGTCGAAGCCGGGTCGTTGTTATCTACGGCAGGCAAGGCACCACCCTGTACTTGAACGAGCTCGATATTTTTCATTCGTCTACGTACGGCATCACCTGCCACGACTCGATACGGCGGCGGGTTCTCGGAATCGCCGCCGGTTTTATCTACCAGCCGACGCTCCAGCTCTTCTTTCGAGATGTAGCCGAACGAGCCTAATGGACCGCGCAGTTCCTTGCGATGCTCGGGCGTCAGAATGCTGAACTCCACCAGACCGATTCGAGGCAATCGTTTGGCGTCACCGATTTGCGGCAGATGATGCGTCAGCATGCCGTGCACAACGTCGGCCAATCGATTCATCGCTTTACCGATCGGTTGAGGCGAAATCACGGTGACCTGAGCGTTGCCGTGGTCTGATCCGCATAGGAATCGCTGTGGGTTTTGTGTGAATGCTTTCGGCGATCGCTTGGAAAAGTAAGCGGCAGACTTCGGCACGTGCTTGTCGACGAACTGATACAGTTCATCCATCGTGATCACTGTATCGTTGTTCTCGTCGGCGGCACCATCTAGTCCGCAGAGCAGCCAATAAGTGAATACGCCGTGTCGGAACTCAGAAGTCTCCAGGCTACGTTGCTCTGATCCGCAGCTCGATAGGACGTAGATGCAGCGTCGCGAGTCACTGATCGGTTGACTTTTGAAGATCGACTCGACACTTCGGCTCGACAGAGGTCCCATCGCTTGCTTCGTTCCGCTCTGGTGAATGCTCCCTGCGTGGCAGCAATCAAGGAACAGCAGCACAGTCTTGGCTTTGGTCATTTGCAACTGCTCTCGCAACCAATCGACGTCGATCAAGCAGTCCATGACATTGTTCGGATCACCATTGCCGGCGACGAGAAATGTTTTCGGTGCTCCGCCGGTTTGTTCGGCCGTTGCCTGCACACCGTGCATCGAAAAGAAGAGCATCACTGTGTCGTTAGCCCCCGGCTCAGATAAAAACTGAGTCAGTTCTCGCATGATGTTATTGCGAGTCGGCTGGTGCTCCGGGAGGACCGCTTGGCTGTTTAGTTGACGGACGCGGTCGACTGGTACTCCGTTCCCTTCGCGAATCCGAGCGGCAAAGGCCTGGGCATCGTCGTCGCAGAAGCGGAGCTGAGCGCTTTCTCCGAATTTTTCATAGTTCTCGACCGACGCAGTGAATATCCAGGTGGATCTTCGAGCTTGAAAGTCGGCGAGGCTTTTCTGCAACTGTTCTACGCTGCGTTGAAATTCCTCGACCCCGCGAATTTCGTCCTTTGTAACCGGCATAATCCTGTCACTGTTGCGACCGGGAACGCAACCCAAGGTTTCGTTGTAGCCGTGTCGTCCGAGTATCGAACCGAAATCCTCGTTTAGGAACTGCGCGTGGATCGCGCCGACCGGCATAGTCAACCCAAACAGTAAAAGCCCCGACAGCAGCCGTTTCATGATCGCCCCCAATCAATCACTGTGACAAGATTTCTGAGACTCGGCTCGGATAGTTGTAATGCGACGGTCTCGAACAGATTTTCCCCAGATAATGAGGAAATCACCGTCTGCAGTGCGGTTGTCTCAGGAGCGGTAAAAAAAGCAAAGCATGTCGGCACGGAAGGCCGGAAGTTAGGATGACAAGAACGCCGTTCAAGGGGCGAACGTCGGCCGTTGGGGAAAATGGGTGGGGATGTCGCTTGCGACCGGGTGGACAATTACACTGAATCGGTTCTGTTGAGAGCCCTTCTGTCGTTCGTTTCCGACGCGTAACGAGCAGGCACTCGCACTCGATGTGCCATGCACTTGCTCCGATTGTGCGTTGCGGTCGCCCGTCATCTACTTTCTTATTGAGAGCTGAGCTGCCGATGAGTGTGGATCAGATTGAATCGAAGTCTTCGGGCACCAACGGTGTGCATCGCGATTGGACCGGCACCTACGACTTCATCGACCGCATTCGCGCTCGCATCGGTGAAGTCGTCGTCGGTCAGCATATCGTTGTCGAACGACTGCTGATCGCTCTATTCACAGGCGGCCACGTCTTGTTGCAAGGTGTGCCGGGATTGGCGAAGACTTTGTTGGTCTCGTCGATGGCCAAGAGCATCCATCTCGATTTCAGTCGTATTCAGTTCACTGTCGACTTGCTTCCATCCGACATTCTGGGGTCGGAGATTCTCGATCAGAAGAACAACGAGTTTCGTGTTCACAAAGGTCCGATCTTTACGAACTTGCTGCTGGCCGACGAAATCAATCGTGCCGCACCGAAGGTCCAAAGCGCGCTGCTCGAAGCCATGCAGGAGCACAAGGTCACGATCGGCAACGAAACGTTTCCGCTGCCTGCTCCGTTCCTGGTGATTGCCACGCAGAACCCGGTGGAGCAATCGGGAACATTCGAATTGCCGGAAGCGCAACTCGACCGCTTCATGCTTTGTCATCGACTCAGCTATCCGACTCCCGCCGAGGAACGTGAAGTCCTGATGCGCAATGCACGACTCGGGATTCGTCGCGAAGGGGGAGGCGCGGTGGCTCGCACCGAGTTTGATGTGCTCGAGCATAAACCGGTCGGCACATCCGAAGATCTGATCACCGCTATGGAAGCTGTCCAGCAAGTCTATGTCAGCGAGACATTCACCGATCATGTCGTGGATATCGTCAACCGCACACGCCAAGACGATCGTTTGGACTTCGGTTGCAGTCCGCGAGCCGGTATCGCATTGATCAAAGCATCGCGAGCACGCGCCTTGATTCATCGACGTCACTATGTCGTGCCTGAGGATCTCTATGCTCTTGCCGAAGACGTCATTCTTCACCGCATTCGCTTGAATTACGAAGCACTTGCCGACGGACTGACCGGCCAAGAGATTCTGGCTCAACTGATGACCGCGGCCGGCAAGTAGTTCGCCCGGCTCGCTCGTCTTGCGACGTAGTCGATGTTGAATGATTCGCAGGCTTTGCAACGGAACTAGCGGTGAACCCATCGGGACAGACAGATAGACGCGACTCCGGCGCGGCCGACTCGCATGCGGGCATGTTGCCGCCCGTCGATCCACTCGACGCGCGCAAGTTCTATATTGCAGTGAAACGATTGGCCGATAGTCTCAGCTTCGGCACCGACCGATCACCGTTCCTCGGTTCAGGCCTCGAATTCGTCCAATCGCGTTTGTATCAAATCGGAGACCCGATCAAGTCGATCGATTGGCGTGTTACGGCGCGAACAGGTAAAGTCTTCGTCAAAGAATTCGAAGCCCCTAAACGACTGCCGGTCTACTTGTTGATCGACACATCGGCATCGATGGTGATCTCCAGTACCAAGCAGAGTAAATACGCAGTCGCGGTTCAAATCGCCGGCGCATTGGCACTGGCATGTCTTGACCGAATCAGTCCTGTCGGGCTGCTCGGAGTCGGCGGTCGAGCTCTGCACATTCAGCCGACGTTATCGAAAGATCGAGTCCTGCAGTGGATACATCAACTGCGCCGTTACCGTGATGACGAACCGACGCGATTGGGAGATCGACTGCTCGAGCTCGGGCCGAGCCTTCCCAATCGCATGATGCTGATCATCCTCAGCGACATGCATGATCCGACTGCGCTTCCTGCCGTGAAGCGCTTGGCGGCGCAGCATGATTGCTGCACGATTCAGCTTCGCGATCCGGCCGAGCGATCGCTGCGCGGGACCGGGTTCTATCGAGCTCGAGAAGCGGAGAGCGGTCGATCCTTCGTGACTCACGGACGCGATGCTTGGAAAGATACCGATTTGCTCCGAGAGGAATTGAAGCGATGCGGCATCGATCACTTGATGGTGGATACCGACCAGCCCATCGCTGTTCGCTTGAGACAGTTCTTCGCGGCTCGCGGCCTACTCGGAAAAGGAGCTCGCTGATGAACGCTCAATGGTTCAGCAGTATGAACGAATACCGTGTGAGCAGTTCGTTACGTAAATCGCTGTGGATTGCAACGCTCATGCTTTGCACATCGATGTTCGCGACTGAGGTCCGATCATCAAGAGCGGCCGACGAGAAGCAAGCCTCTGCGAAACCTGCGGTGAGTCAAACGGTTGCCAAGCAACAGGATGGTACCAATCCGTCGTTGCTTGCGACGACTGTCGGCATGGCAAAGCGGCTCGACCAAATCGTGATTCGGGCCCCAAATTGCAGGTCAGCCGATCACGGATCGGCATGATCCGTTCGTCTTGCGAATCATTGAAACCTATCCCCACGGCACCGATTTTCGTTATGACTTCGGATTCTACGCGGCCTGGGAGGCGGCGACTATAACTTGATCGACTATCTCACGCCTGGGGATTCGAGCTCCACGGCGGGGAGCACCGATGCGCCCATGTTGCCTGCACTCATGGTGCGTGTCACGGAGACTCTTCCGCCGGGACAGATACTGCCTGGCGAATTGACGGCTGCAAAAACTCCGATGCTCGGCGGTTATCGACTTGTTTGGATCGCAGGCGGCATCCTGTGGGCTTTGGGGCTATACGCGATCATCTTTGTCGGACGCAAAAAGAAAGTCGTGACCGACGATACACTTGCCGCGCCGGTTTCGCTGGCCGATCAGTTGCGACCGCTCGTTCAAGCTGCTCTGGAAAAACGCTTGCCGCCGGCTCAGCGTGCCGCGCTCGAACGTTCATTGATCGGATACTGGTGCGAACGTTTGCATCTGAAACAACTCTCCCCTTCGGACGCGATGACCGAACTGCGACGTCATGCGCAGGCGGGCCCATTGCTGCGAAGTCTGGAAGAATGGCTGCATCGACCCGAGGGAGCGGAAAATGTCGATGTCGAAGGTTTGTTGCAACCTTATGCCGATGTCGCGGATGTTGATTTGACGGCTGAGTTGAACCCTGAACGATCGGCTGGACCATCGAACAATCGAACAGGAGGCGGACGCAATTGATCAGCGGCTTCACCTATCCTGTTGTCCTCGTGTTGCTGATCCTGCCCGTGGCATTGCTCGCCTGGACATGGAAACGCAAGGGACGCGAAGTCGCGTTGCCGACCGACCACGGTTCTCAAAAAGGAGGTCGTGGTTGGTGGCGATTCATCGGCCTGTTTGAATCGCTCCCGGCGTTGATATTGGCTGTAGTCATCGTGATTCTGGCCGGTCCTCAAGAGACTGGAAAACCGAAGACGCGACGCGCGCTGACGAACATCGAATTCTGCGTCGATAACTCGGCCAGTATGACCGCTCCGTTCGGTGAGCAGACGCGATATGAAGCTTCCATCCAGGCAATTCACGAGTTTGTCGATTATCGCGAAGGAGACGCATTCGGACTCACGTTCTTCAGCGATGCGACGCTCCAGTGGGTTCCGCTCACGACCGATACATCAGCCTTCAAGTACGCCCTCCCCTTCATGGATCCTCGAAGACCGTTGCCGAAAGGTTTCGGTCAGGGAACTCAGATCGGTAAGGGATTGCTCGAGTGTCGCAAGACGTTGCTTGAACGCGAACAGGGCGACCGCATGATCATCTTGGTCAGTGACGGAGCCAGCGCGGACCTCTACGGCGGCAAAGATTTGGAGATCGCACAGACATTGAAGAAGGACGGCATCACGGTCGTCGACGTCCACGTTGCGGGCGGAGAAGTTCCTGAGCAGATCGTCAACATCGCTTATGCGACCGACGGCGAAGTGTATCAACCGGGCGATCCCGATTCGTTAGCGGCTGTGTTCAAACGCATTGATGAGATGCAGAAGAGCAAATTGGAAAAAGTGGCGGCGGAATCACATGATCAGTTTTTCATTCCGGCACTGATCGGTCTTTCGCTCTTGGCGTGTTCCGTCTTGGCCTTATTCGGGTTGAGGTACACACCGTGGTAATCGCCGCTGTCGATGCATTGATGTTGGAAGGACTCGCCGGCAACTTCGTAGCGGAGCTTGCGGCTGTTGTCGTGTTCCTCTTAGCCGCGGCTGCTGAAGCGCTGCACATGCGGCGCGTCGCACGACTATCTCCGCTCGTCTTTGGAGCAGATCGCAAAGCCGGCCCGTTGGCGGCCGCATCGCCGGTGATCCGAATCGCGGCGATTACAGCGCTGGCTTGGGGCATGACCACGCTGGTGATCATCAAGCCGAAGTCGTTCAGACCGGAAGGAAGCGTCGCGCCGGGCAAAGAGCAACACCTGTTGATCGTGCTTGACGTATCACCCAGCATGCGGCTCGAAGATGCCGGTCCAACCGGTAAGCAATCGCGAGTCTTTCGCGCTCGAGACCTAATGCGGTCATTCTTTGAACGTGTCCCGGCTGAGCAATATCTCGTGACGGTAGTCGCTGTATATAACGGCGCTAAACCGGTGATCGTCGATTCTCGCGATTTGGATGTCGTCGACGGCGTGCTCGGGGACATTCCGCTGTATCAAGCCTTCGATCCCGGGCAAACTCGCTTGCTGGATGGATTAGCTGAGGCTGCGAAGATAGCCAAACCGTGGAACCCCGGCAGTACGACTTTGCTGCTGCTGTCGGACGGCGATACGGTTCCGCCGCAAGGCATGCCTGCTATGCCCGCCTCGATAAGTTCATTTTTGATTATTGGAGTCGGCGATCCCACGCAAGGATCGTTCATCGACGGCCGACAATCCAAACAAGACGGATTCGCACTTCGCCAAATCGCAACCCGGCTGCGCGGGGTTTACCACGACGGCAATCAGCATCATTTACCGTCAGAATTGGTCAACTCGATCGCACAGCGCGGCGAAGACAACCTCAAGGAGCCCTGGACAAGGCGTGAATTTGCTCTCTTGGCTCTGGGACTAGGGGGCTTCGCCCTGGGATTATTGCCCTGGTGCCTGGAGCGATTCGGGACGGCTTACAGGCCGGGTGTCCGCGACCGAACAGTCGCCGTTTGGGACAAGCGGAACGGGAGAGCTCGGATGGCCGGTTGAAAACGGCTCGACGAATCACCGCTGCAGACCGAAAAACCAAGCGGCTTGCGTTGACACAGCATCGGTTGAACTTCCAGAATAGACACACACAAGAATTGACAACATAGAGTCGGCAGGCATTCAAACTCAGATTCTCACATTCATTTTGTAACGGACGAAGCGTCCCGTTCGGAGAGAAGCAAATGCGGTCGTTCTTTATTATCTGTTGGCTCGCCATTCCGTTGCTCGCTTGGGCATACCACGTTGGACCCGGACAAGAACAATTGAAGCTCGACGATGCCGGCCGTTTGCTGCATCAAGCGAGTCTCGCCGGCAAAGCCGAGGACTTTGATCGAGCCAAAACTTTGTACAGCGAATCGCTGGCCAAGCTGCCGAGCGATCGAAAAGCGGATGCTTATGTCGCGCGCTTGGAACTCGCCAAGGCTCAAACGAAATCAGGACAACTTCCCGAAGGACGAGCCTCGCTGGAAACGTTGCTGGAAGAAATGGAGAAGGATCAGTCGGTTGATCCGAAGGTCTTCGATCAAACTCGCGAAGCTTTGGCCGGTGCTCAGTATTACATGACATGGCTGATGCGGCTCGAAGGCAAGGCGGCTGAAGAGTGGGAACCGGAAGCGGATGCGGCTCGCCAGAACTATCGCCTGCTCTCTGAAAAGTCAGCCGAAGCCGGCGATGACAAGCAACTTGAATCGCATCGTCACGATCTCGAAGCGACCATTCGTTTGGCTCGCATGGACCTCGATGAACTGCAAGCGCTGAAGATTCCGAAGCAGTGCAACGGTTGCTGCAGCAATCAGTGCAAGAAACCGGGCAAGCCTTCGCAGAAGAAATCGGAGAAGAAGGGCCAAGGAGCGAACACCGGACCGTTGCCTGACGGCAGCGGATCCTAAACGGCAAGTGTCGTCAGCTCGGGCAACGACTGCTCGAAAAAGAACCTTTCACGGAAGCGAGTTCAGCGATGAGCTCGCTTTCCGCATGTTAAGACCGAACTCATCCGCATGTGGCGATAGTTCAAGACTGTGTGATCTATGACAAACACTTCAACTGGTCGGATGCAACTAATGCCTCGCACTCGAAAAGCTCTCGTCGCCCTGGGCGCTCTCGGACTCGGACTGACCGCATGCCATTCGTTGCCTGCTCAATTCGCACCGATTCAGATTCTGCGATCGTCGTCGGGAAGAGTGTTGGCTAACGATCCCTTTGATGAAGTCGCACCCGATATTGCGCCTCAGGCGGCCGGCGCAACCGCTGTTGCACAGCCGGCAACCGCCGCGAGTGAAGCAGCATCGAGCGAGGCGAAAGCGGAACAGCGCAAGCGCGAACGGCTGGAAGAGATTCGCAAGCTGACCTTCGACCGGCGACCATCGACGATCTTGCGTCTATGGTCGGAACGAGGCGTTTCCGCAAACGAGAAAGCGACGACTACGACGGAAGCTTATGCAAGTAAGCCAGACGTCGGAGTCGCCCCGGCTCCCGCGACTGCCAAAGAAGAACCGAAGGGCGACGCAGCGCCGCCGAAGCCTGAGGATGCGGCTAAGGCTGAGGCAGAAGCCAAAGCCAAAGCGGCGGCCGAAGCTGCTAAAGCACTGGCTGAAGCCGAAGCGAAGGAGAAAAAAGCTTTCACTGAGTTGCTGAAGTCAATCTCAGATACGGTTACGCTCGGCCAATGGGATGAGCTCGGCAAGACTCTTCGCGATCGCGAGAAGCTGAACGAGAGCGAAGCGACGGCGCTATACGATCGCATGCTCGATCAGCTCGGCTCTGTAGTGCCGGTCGACTTCTCGCAAGTCACCGGGTTCACGAAAGAGATGCAGCAAGCGATGCAGGCCATGATGAACAATCAGCGCAACGGCCAAGGACAGCGCTTCGCGGAGAAGCATGCGATCGGCTTCGCTGACTTGTCCGCGATGATGCGTGCGGCTCCGCTCAAACTCAAAGATGATCAAATCGTACGACTCTCACGCTTGCTGCGCGGTGCGCTGTCGCAAGGCAATCGTCTCGACGAGTTCACGGCTGTCTTGAAGAGTGAAGGTGACTCACTGATCTCGAAGACGCATGCCGCTCTACTACTGAGTTCATGTGGGCAAGACGAGTTCACGATCGATTTTCTGCCGAGCGTCGAAGATGCCTCCGCAGCCAAGAATCGTCAGGCTCTGAATCTCTTGGCCAAGCACTATCTCGCCAAATATCAAAAGGACTTACAGGAATCGTTCCAGGAGTCGGCATGGAAAGCGACGTTGGCAGCACTCGAGCTCCCTCGATTGCCGAAGCCTGCGACGGACGAACCGACCACAACCACCGGAGCAGACCAGACGCCGTTGACGGCTGAGCAGCGCGAAGCCAAGGCCAAGGAGCGTGCTCAAGTTCTGTTGACGTACAGCTCCGATGAGAACGAACGTACCGAGGCTTTGACGCGAGCTGTGATGTTGGCTCCCCAAGTGCGCTCCGAGCTGGGCAAGGCGTGGCTGTCAGAGAGCTTTACGAAGTACCCGGAGCGCGGCCGCGAGATCATGGCGAAGATCGGCACGGCGACGGCTCAGTTGTTGTCGCAGATGCCTCAAGACGAAGCCAATCGATCGCGGCATCTCGAATTGCAACATGCTGCCGTGACCGAGTTCTTTGCATCGCAGCCGAAGATCGATTCGTCATGGAGCGGCATTCTTAACTTGCTCGCGAATAATTGGCTGCAAGAAGCGCAGGTTTCGCAGCAGTACTCGCGCGACAGCCAATACGGCCCGCTCATGCGACGTGACATTTACGGCAACATCTATTACGCACAGAACGAAGATCCGTTCGGCGAGCAGCAGATGCCGATTCAGATGGGATCGATTGCGGCGGTCAAAGTGAGCAAAGTCCTCGAGACCTCGCCGACCGGATCTTGGTTGGAATCGATTGAACCGGCATTGCGACCTCAGTTCACGATGACTCTTTGTCGTCTGTGGTTGAAAGTGAACGAAGACGCCAAGGCGTTTCCGTATATCGAACAACTGGCTGCGACTCATCCGACGACGGCTCGTGAATTGAGCGAAGAGTTCTTGAAGGTTTGGACCAGCAACCATAATCCGAACGAAGCGAAACAGCGTACGAACTACTACATGTTCGTCTATGGTTTTGAACAAAAGGCCGACAAGATTCCGCTCACACGTTCGAAGCAAGAACGTAATTTGACCGACCTTTCGCAGTGGCTTGATCGCCTGCGAGCTCTGCCCTTGGAAGGCAAGATCGATGAAAGCCTATTGGTCAAGGCGTTCATGACATGCCACAGCGTGGCGGAAGTCTTCAGCATCGAAGATATCGAAAAGGTCTTCGGCAAATGGGAGGACATGAAGCCTGCGACTCTAGCGGCGCTCGTGCAGCAGATGCGATCCAACTTGGCCGGGCAGTGGCGAGATCCGAATGTGCAACGCGATGCCAAGACGAATCGCAAGAAGGCCGATATAGAAGCGGCTGTGATGAGCGGTTACGCCACAGCACTGGGCGTTCTGGATAAAGCACTCGCACGTTATCCGGAAGATTGGCAACTCCTGACGGCACGCGGGGCCGTGATGCATGATGCGAACGATTATCAGCAGGAAATCGCACCGTCATCCGATTTCAGTGCTCGGCGCCAGGCCGCGTTCGATGTCTTTGCGAAAGCGGCTGCCGCGTATGTCAAAGCAGCTCCCGAACTGCCTGAGCGCGAGCAGAAGAATGATGTCTTCGATACTTGGTTTTATGCGGCGCTGGGTGCTGCCGATCTAAAGAACATCAGCGAAAAGAATCGACCGGTCGACAATCAACTTCCCTTGATCGCTGCAGCCATGAACAGCCTCGGCGGAGAAGTGGGAACTCGTCATCGCGATCGATTCGCCAACGCACTGTTCACTCGTATGAGCGCGGTCAGCCCTTCGTGCAAATTTCGTTATGTCGAAGGTGGATTCAAACTGGTCGGTGACAATCCACAAGCTCAAGAGGCTCGCAAGGTCTACGACTATTACAAGGATCTCGTGACCGAAATGAAACTGGTCGCGCGGCTCGACGGAGATGCACGCGTGGGCAGCAAAGAACCGTTTGGTGTGTTCATCGATTTGCAGCACACGGTACAGATCGAACGCGAAGCGGGCGGTTTTGGAAAGTACCTGCAGAACCAGAGCAACATGCTGTATGCGTACAACTACGGCCGGCCGATTGAGAACTATCGCGACAAATTCCAAGACGCGGCCAAGTTGGCGTTGCAGGATCACTTCGACATTCTCTCGGTGACCTTCAACCATGCGGACAGCAAGAGTATTCCGGCGGATCAACCAGGTTGGCGAACGACTCCTTACGCGTACATTTTGCTCAAGGCTCGCGGACCGGAAGTCGATAAACTTCCGTCGTTGAAGATCGATCTCGACTTCCTCGATACATCGGGATACGTCGTCTTGCCGATCAACAGTGCTCCGCTGCCGATTGACGCCAAAGAGGAAGCCGGCGCGAAGGAAGCCAAGGATCTGAAGCTGGTGCAGATTCTCGATGAGCGGCAATCCAAAGAGGGCAAGCTGGTTGTCGAAGCCAAAGCCTCGGCACACGGCCTGGTGCCGTCGCTCGAGCAAGTACTCGACACGAAGATCGAAGGCTTTGAGTTGGCCGGCGTCGAAGACTCAGGAGTGAGCGTTGTCGAATTCGATAAGGAAGCGACTCGACCTGTCATGTTGTCGGAACGGACTTGGACGCTCAAGTTCCAAGCGGCTGATCCATCGCAACCGGCTCCCAAGTCCTTCACTTTTCCGAAGGTGCTGGTCGAGACATCCGAACTGAATCATCAACGCTATGTCGATGCGGATTTGGAAGATGTCGAGCCGACGATCGCGCTCGTATCGGAGTATGGTTCGAATCGCCAGGCGTGGACGATCGGCATTCTGAGTACGCTCGGCGGACTAGTACTGTTGATCGCCGCGTTTGCTGCGGCTCGCGGCATGCAACAGTCACCGGTGGATGACAGTGCGGCCAAGGAAGAACCGCTCACTCCGTTCTCGTTGCTGTCTCGCTTGCAGCGCTTTGCTCAAGATGCGTCGCTTCCACGCGACAAAGCCGGCAAATTGCGAGAGGACATCGCAGCGCTTGAGCAGTATTACTTCTCAGAAGCAAGCTCGCGCGGCAATGCACCCGACTTGAACGCCGTCGCAGCACGCTGGCGCTGAAATTAACAAATGCAAGCGGAACGGCGCAAGCCGTCCGGTTCTTCACGATACGATAATGCTTTACCGGACGGCTTGCACCGTTCCGCTTGAATTAACGCGACGAGCTGCGAGCCACGCTCGAATCAGTGATGATGATGGTCGTCGACACCGTTGTGATCGTGCACTTCGGCGCCGCTGGATTCTGAGTGCTCTTCGTGATGATGATGAGCTCCTTCGCCTTCAACCAGACCGATACCCCATGCGACAGCGATGCCTAGCAGCAACGCGATCGACAGCGGAATACGGTTGTGCGAGTGGAACTCCATCTCGGGCAATAGATCGCTGAGTGAGATGCAGAGGAATACGCCGGCGGAGAAGGCGAGAGCCCATCCCGCGAAGACGCCGGCTTGGCCGCTGAAGTCCGCTCCGCACCAGAAGAGAAACGCACCGATCGGGCACATGAGTGCAAAACCGAGATTGACTGCTAATCGCTTAGTTGCTGTCGTACCGCTCATCAGAGAAGTGATTGATACTGCATCGAGCGGCTTGTGAAGAAAGACGGCTAAGAACGTACCGAAACCGGCCAGCACGCCGACATGACCATGGAGCGAATCGGTCGTGACGGCAGCGGCCATGGCCATGCCGTCGAGCAGCGTGTGCAGCCCTGGCCGAAACGCCGAACCAGCGCCTGACGCCGGTGAATGATAGTGGTCATGATCATGATGATGACCATGGTTACGACTGTTCGAACCGTGCGACACATCGTGGTGACGCGGCAGACATGACCGTCATGATCATGATGATCGTGTGGACCATGGTCTTGTTCTGCGCGAACGTCTCCGGTGTGTGCTTGAGTGTTCAGAACCGGCAGAGCCGTTCCCGCCAGTGGTTTAGGAGGGACATCGCAGACGCTGAGATCGGTCGGTTCGTGCTGATGAAAGTGAGAATCGCAGCAAGAAGAATGTCGAAAGGAGTCGAGCATCAGACCCCACATGATCTGATCGAATGCGGCCGGTCCGAGCTGAACCAGTGCGTGCGGGACCATGTGAAAGATCGCGATGCCGAGCATGACGCCACCCACGAGGCTGATCAGCAACTGCATGCGAGTGTGGGTCAATCGGAGCCATTGCGGTAGCATCCCGCCGACGACCGATGCCGCCACAACGGCGGCGGAATAGGCAAGGAGCAGAGAGGCGGTTTGCCAGTCGATTACGGCAAGAGGCGACACTTGGGCAGCTTTCCAAAAACAGGTGTCCGAGCCGTCGGAGGGGGCAGAAAATCCGAAATCATCTTCTGGCTGAACGAAATCCGGGGACGGATCGTAATCTTAGCACTCTGCGAGCTTGACGTAAGTCCGGAGATCATCCAATATTGGACCGGTCGCTCGTGTCGCGGGAAGGCCGTGCTTGGGTACAAGTCATGATGGGCTATGTGAAACAATTCGCAATTCTCTGCATGCTGGCGATAGCCGGTGCGGGGCCCATTCCGCTCGCACTTCACCATGCACTGTGCCACAGCCATGGTCCCCATGCAGCAGATATGGACGCTGCGGTCGTCGCGACGAACGTGCACGGCTCCCAGGTTTGCAGCGGCCATGTGCACTGTCATGCTGCTGAGCATCTTGGTTCCGGCTCCGCGTCGGCGGGCACCCGAATCGCGGTCTCGGATGATTCGAGCATCCTGAGTCTGGACGGAGTGCATGACGATCATGAGTCTTGCGCTATTTGCTATTTCCTGGCTCAAGCCGCTATTCGAGCCGGTCCGACTCAAAACGTGGATCTATCCGAGCTGTCCATTCAGCTCGTTGTCTCTGCTTCTGAAGATGTCTTCCAAGGTCCGTTGCACTCTTATGCAACGCGAGGTCCGCCGACTGTTTGATGGTTTCGGCCCGCATTGATACTCCGGTGAATACCAGCGGATTGTCAGTCAATGAAGCGGGCCGCGTCGACCTGCATCGTTTCACTCGGAGCATGCATAGGGTTGTTGCCCATGCGGTTCTGAATCGGCGGTAAAGCGAAGTGGTTCCGGTGATCCGGCATATCCACTGACCGCTACCGCACTCGATGCTCATCGGTTCCCTATTCGGTCTGTCGTCTAGATCTTGCATTTTCAATAGGCAAGACCCTATCAGACGACTTGGTCGAGACCTGAGTCCATCAAACTGACACGAAAGACATCGTCATTATGCATATTCGTATTTCTAAAAACTTGCTTGTTCGGAACCCTCGCACGAACCGCGGTCGAACGACGTCGCGTCGCGCCGCTTTCACCTTGGTAGAGTTGTTGGTCGTGATCGCGATCATCGGCATTCTCGTCGGTCTCTTGTTGCCTGCCGTGCAGATGGCGCGCGAAGCTGCGCGTCGCATGAGCTGCTCGAATAACTTCAAACAAATCGGACTGGCTGTTCACAACTACGAATCAACCTTCAAGCGATTACCCAGCGGCTGGGTTGCTTCTCCGACAACCGGTTATCCGGGATGGGGTTGGGCCACTGCATTGCTTCCGTACATGGAAGGCTCGACGGTTACCGCTCGTATCGATTCACGATTGAATATCGCTCACACGTTCCACGACCCCATGCGACAGATCGTTATTCCCAATTACATTTGCCCTTCGGATCGCGGGCAGAACGTGTTTGAGATCGGAGCAGACAGCGGAGCTCATGTAGGGCATCCGGGTGAACCGGAAGACGTCGATCTCGGTACGAAACTCTTTCGCATATCCAAGAGCAATTACGTCGGTATGTTCGGCACGTTCGAACTCGAAGACGCACCGTTTGCCGGTGACGGAATCTTCTTCGGCAACAGCCGCGTACGTTTTGCTGATGTGACCGACGGCCTGAGCAATACGCTGATGGTCGGCGAGCGGGATAGCCGATACGGCGGATCGATTTGGCACGGATTGATTCCTGAGGCGGCTGAGCCTGAGGCACGTATAGTCGGCGTGGCTGATCATGCGCCGAACAGTCCATCGGGGCACTTCGAAGACTTTCGCAGTTTTCATCCCGGCGGCGTTCAGTTTTTGAAAGCAGACGGATCGGTCAGGATGTTTTCGCAGTCGATGCCGGAGGATATCTATCGCGGTATGGCGACGCGTGCCACAGGTGAGGCTCTGAGCGATATCGACTGATCCCACGACACGCGGGAGCTCGACCGTGACTTACTGTGCGAAGCTCGAAACCGCGGACGCGGCGAGAAAAAACGCGTAGCACCGGACGAGAAGACTTTTGGAAAGCTTGCTTGATGGACCCCGCCGAGTTTTCTCGGCGGGGTCGCTTCGTTTTGGGGTGCGGTATGTCATCGGAGCGGCTTGGCCTATACTGAAAACGATTTGCCCCGGCCTCCCAGCCGCCCCGCCCTGCCCCACCTAGAAACCCTTCCGTGTTTTCGATTGAAAGCGACTGATGGAAAGCATTGATTTTCAGCACCGAACGCGATTGGTGTTCGGCGCCGGATGTGTCCGTCGATTGGGCTCGCTGGCCCGTGAACTAGGGGCTGAGCGCGCCTTGGTGGTCAGTGATCCGGGTGTTGTGGCGGCCGGGCATTTTGCCGGAGGTGTACAGTCGCTGCGCGACGCCGGAATCGAAGTGGTTGCTTTCCACGGAGTCAAAGAGAATCCCTCGACGCGCGAAGTGGAAGCCGGATTGCAGATCGCTCGTGAGTGCAAGCCGCAATTGCTGGTCGGCCTCGGCGGAGGCAGTTCGATGGATTGCGCGAAAGGGATCAACTTCCTATACAGTTGCGGCGGATGCATGGAGGACTATTGGGGTGTCGGCAAAGCTACGGCTGACATGCTGCCGATGATTGCGGTACCCACTACGTCCGGTACCGGAAGCGAAGCTCAATCGTTTGCGTTGATCAGTCAAGCAGAGACCCATATCAAGATGGCGTGCGGTGATCCGCGAGCCGCATGTCGCGTGGCGCTGCTCGATCCGGAGCTGACAGTGACTCAGCCCCCGAGCGTGACGGCGTTGACCGGTATCGATGCCGTATCGCATGCGCTTGAGTCGTATGTGACTCGTAAACGTAACCCGCTCAGTATCTGTTACAGTCGAGAAGCCTGGCGCCGGTTGGCGCTCGGTTTTCCGCGTGTGCTCGATAATCCGCAAGACCTGGAGGCTCGCGGCGAAGTTCAGCTCGGTGCTTACTTCGCAGGGCTGGCCATTGAGACCAGCATGCTCGGTGCTGCTCATGCGCTGGCTAATCCGCTCACGGCGACATTCGGACTGACACACGGCCAAGCGGTCGGAATCATGCTGCCGCATGTCGTGCGCTTCAACGGCGTCGAGTTCGCCGAGTGGTATGCTCAGCTATGGAACGATGTGAGTCCGCAGGCCCACTTGGATCGCGCCGAAGCAGTCGAGCAGTTGGCGACATATGTCGAGGAGTTGTTGGTGCGAGCCGGGTTGAAGAAGCAACTGCGAGAGTTGAACGTCGAGTCTCAAGCGATCGACTCATTGGCTGCGGCCGCCACAACTCAATGGACCGGCGGCTTCAATCCTCGTCCGTTGACCAAACAAGATTTTAGTTCCATGTACGAAGCAGCGTTGTGATCAGCTCGCCGTCGTAGGAATCCATCCGTCAGACCGTTGTCATCGAGTTCATTGCAGAAGGAAATTGATTTCATGCAAGTTTCCCTAGTTGCAGCCGGGCGCGTTGTGGTCGTTCACTTCATCCTCTTGTGTGTGATATTCGCGGGCCCGCAAGTCATTGCCGCCGATTGGCCGTTGGTGCGAGGTGATGCAGCCAGTACAGGTCGCGCGGAAGGAACATTGCCGGCCGATCCGCAAATCCTGTGGGAGCATTCGGTAGGCGGCGCAGGTTTCGAAGGAACTCCGATCATTGCCGGCGGAGCCGTTTACTGCGCCGATGTGGATGGTCGCGTGTTGTGCCTTGATTTGAGCAAAGGCAACGTGCGCTGGGAGCAAAAGCTTGATACTGGCTTCATCGCGGGCGGAGCTGTTCGGGACGGACGCTTCTTCATCGGTGATTACGACGGCGTCGTCACGCATTCAGTACTGCGGACAGCAAAGAGCAATGGACTTTCAAGACGGAAGCACAGATCGATTCGGGGAGCGAACTTCTACGGCGAGAACCTATTGATTACATCCGAAGACGGAGTGCTCTACTGTTTGACTCAGTCCGCCGGCGAGCTCAAGTGGAAATACGAAACCGGCGATCAACTTCGTTGCTCGCCGTCTCTCGCAGGCAACAAAACATTTCTGGGCGGATGTGACGGCAAGCTGCATATTGTGGATGTCGAAAAGGGAGAGCGCGTGCAAGAGCCTCTGCCTCTGGAAAGCCCGACAGGCAGTACGCCGACGGTGCTCGGCGAAACTGTATTTGTACCGACTCACTCCGGTGATATCTTTGCATTCGATGCGGCGACCGGAATGCAACTTTGGCACTTCAAAGATCCCAAGCTCGCTCAAGAGTTTCAAAACTCAGTGGCTGTAGCCGAAGGGCTGGTGATCGCCTCCAGTCATAACCGTCGCGTCTTCGCGTTGGATTTGAAGACCGGTGAGAAGCGATGGGATGTGCCGGTACGAAAGCGAGCCGACAGCTCGCCGATTACGGTCGGCAATCGCGTGATCGTCACGGCGACAGACGGGCGATTGATCATCTTGGAACTGTCCAGCGGCCGAGATCTCGGAGTGCGCGAGGTCAAAGGAGGCTTCATTGCATCGGCGGCCTACTCTGACGGTCGAATTGTCGCAGTTTCGGACAAAGGAACGATCTACTGCTTCGGCGCGAAGTAGCTGCGGTTTTCTTGCTGTTGATTCCTCCGGCGGGGTAAAATAAAGAGGCTGTTTACGAAAAGTTGATCCTGATGCGATCCGCCTGACGAAGCGCCGGGTTAAGTAGTGACCCCGATCAACAATCGAAACGAAACGATTCGGTAGTTGGCGTAAACAGTTTCAAACCCTTTGTGGCATACCCCGTTTCTTGGTTTCGAAAGCTCGCAACCGAACAGCATCGGCTGCGAAGATTTGAGCGACTCCCCGCACCTTCCCGCCTTTGCAATCCCACCTCGCCCCACCCACCGAAGCGTAACGAAGCGATATGCCTGTGAAGATTTTCCCTGCGTGCAGCCCACACTTTTCGTTGCTTCCGGTCCGGCGGCAAGCGGCTGTTTGCGACCGGCAGCGTTGGATATCGTGCGGTACGATCGTGAGTATGGTGCTGGGGACCGTGTGTTTTGCTCGGATCGGCGCGGTTCACGGCGACGAACCTGCCAAGTCTCTGTCTTCAGATGCTGCGGTCGTTGAACTGTCACGAAAAAGCGACGAAGCCAGTCGCCGATCGTTTTGGCAAAACGCGGTTCGACCCTTTCTGAATCAACACTGCGTCGAATGCCATAGTGGTGCTGAGCCCGAGGCCGGCGTTGATCTGTCGAAGGTCGATGAACTGAGCAAGATCGAACAGGATCGAGCTCGATGGAATCAAGTTCGTGGTTTGATCGAAATCGGCGCGATGCCTCCTCCGGACCATGCCGACTTGCCGTCGATGGAGGACCGCGAGCTGATTGCTGATTGGCTGGATAGACGTATCAACACCGTCGACTGTAATCTGAACGCTGACCCTGGCCGCGTGACCTTGCGACGGCTGAACAATATCGAGTACGACAACACAGTGCGCGACCTGTTGGGCATCGAGTTCTCACCGTCATCGATTACCGTTTTTCCCTCGGACGGTGTCGGCAATGGATTCGATAACCAAGGCGATGTGCTGACCCTGTCTCCGATTCAACTGGAGAAGTATCTGCAGGCGGCTCGGTTGGTTGCAGAGCGCGTGATTGTCACCGACCGCAGCACACTCAAGAGGCAATCGCATGACGGCGGCCAACTCATGCTTCATCAAAAAGCAGAGGCTGAGTTTGATTTCGCCGAAGGTCGTTTCGAGCTCTTTACTCGACTTCAATTTCGCGACGTTCCCAAAGATAAAGCCACGGTTCGAGTGCTCGTTGATGATGTTGAGATTACGACTTGGGAAGTCGATCAAGAAAACAAGCGATTCGAGATCAAGCATGACTTTGCAGAAGGCACGCACAAGATCGCTTTCGATTTCAGCGCGGACAGCGATCGTGATTCCGCCGATGCTCGTCGTCGCGTCACTTATGAAACGATCAGCATGGAAGGCCCGAAGGAAGGCCAACCTCGTTATCCCGAGATTCATCGCAAGCTGATCACTGCGGTTCCTCAAGACGGAGTGAGTGTTGAGCAAGCGGCCGACAAGATCTTCCGATGTCTGATTCGCAAAGCCTTTCGCCGCAACCCGACCGAACTGGAAGTGGGGCGCACAGTTTCTATCGTCAAGAATGTCGTCGACGCCGGCGAGTCGTTCGAAACGGGAGTGGCCTATGGTCTGCAGTCTATTCTTGTTTCTCCGCACTTCTTATTCAGAGTCGAAAGCGAACCGACGTCCGGTACCGAGGTTCAGCAGTCGCTGAGCGATGATGCGCTGGCATCACGCCTTTCATACTTCCTATGGGCATCTGCTCCGGATGAAACGCTGCTCGATGCTGCCGCGGCCGGTGAATTGCATGAACCCTCACAGCTCGAAGCTCATGCGCAGCGGATGCTGGCTGATCCTCGCAGTCGCTCCCTGGTAACGCAGTTCTTTTCGCAGTCGCTCGGTCTCGGCGGCCTTCGCGAAGTGGAACCGGACAACGGCAAGTTTCCGTTATGGAACGACAAGCTCCGAGCAGCCTTACAGCGTGAAACGGAATTGGTGTGTGAGGAATTGCTGCGAGAGAATCGCAGTCTGCTCGATTTGCTGAGTGCCGACTTTACCTATATCAATCCGCGCTTGGCCGAGTTCTACGGTGTCTCGTTCGACGGTCAAGATCCAGCGGAACTTTACGCCGACGCGCGCGGCAGTGGATTCCGAAGAAACGCTGATCCGGCTCGTCGAGACGGAAATTACTCGCGCGAAGACGAATGGTTGCGAGTCGGTTTGCCGCAACATCGTAAAGGAATTATCACGCATGGCTCGATCCTGACGCTAACGTCGAATCCTCGCGATACGAGTCCTGTGAAGCGCGGAAAATGGATACTGGAAAATGTCTTGGGCGATCCGCCGCCGCCCGCTCCGCCGAATGCACCCAGCTTTGATGAAACAAAGAACAAACACAAAGGGCTGACATTGCGTCAGCAGCTTGAACTACATCGCGCGAATCCAAGCTGTGCCAGTTGTCATCGCGTGATGGATCCGTTGGGATTGGGGTTCGAGAATTTTGATGCGGTCGGCAGGTGGCGAGAGAAAGACGGAGAGCTACCCATCGATGCCGCCGGTCAGTTGGCTTCGGGTGAAAAGTTTGCCGGAGCCGAAGAGCTGGTCGCGATTCTCGAAACCAAGCGAGCTCAGGTGGCTCGGCACTTCACGGAAAAACTCTTAACCTACGCGCTGGGCCGTGGCCTGGAGCCGTACGACAACTGTACAGTGGATAAAATCGTCGCTCGGGCCGAAAAAGATAACTATCGATTGTCGACCGTCATTTCCGCCATCGTATCGAGCGATCCGTTCCGTTTGCGACGAGCTTCGCAGGAGAATGCTTTATGAGCCGAATCACCGTTTCGCGTCGAAGAGTTCTGCGAGGAATGGGCGTGGCGCTCGGCTTGCCTTGCTTGGAGGCCATGCTGCCTGGGAGCCGATTGATTCGAGCCGCTGAGGAAACCAAAGCCAAGCCGCCGGTGCGTTTGGCTTGGGTCTTCTTTCCCAACGGAACGAATCCTCAGAACTGGGAACCGACGATCGAAGGTAAAGAGTGGGACATCAAGCCGTCGCTCGAACCGTTAGCCGACCTTCGCAATGACTTTTCGGTATTGAGCGGATTGGCGCAAGTGAATGCACGTTCGCTCGGCGACGGTCCGGGCGATCATGCGCGCAGCGCCGCAGCTTTCTTGACCGGTGCCCACCCGCTGAAGACAAGCGGTGCCAACATGCGCGTCGGAAAGAGTGCTGACCAATATGCGGCAGAGCAGTATGGTCGTGCTACTCGCTTGCCGTCGATCGAATTGGGGACCGAGCGCGGTAGAGCTGCAGGGTCATGCGATTCGGGCTACGCATGCGCCTACTCGAATAACATCTCGTGGCGAACCGCGTCGCAGCCCATGGCTAAAGAGATTCATCCGCGATTGGCATTTGAACGATTGTTCGGAACCGGTGCGTCGACTGCTTCTGCAGAAGGCAAAGCGCTTCTTTTCCAACGCTCGATCCTGGATCTTGTGGCTGACGATGCGGCTCAACTCCGTCAGTCTCTCGGCGCGAATGATCGACAGAAGTTGGATGAGTATTTTACAAGCGTACGCGATGTGGAGCAGCGAATCGATCGCATGCGCGAGCCAGTGAAGTTCGATGTCTCGGGATTTGCTCCGCCGGAAGATCAGCCCGATGATATTCAAGAACACATTCGATTGATGTACGACATGATGGCTATCGCCTTCAAGACCGACACCACGCGCGTGGCCACGTTCATGCTGGCCAATGAAGGAAGCGGTCGCTCGTTCCCATCGATCGGAGTGAAGCAGGGACACCATGAACTGTCCCATCATCAAAACGATCCCGAGAAGATGGCCAAGATTGCGGCCATCGATAAGTTCTTTGCGGAACAGTTCGCGTACTTCTTGCGCAAACTGAAAGAGACGCCCGAAGGTGAAGGCAGTTTGCTCGACAATTGCCTAATCGTTTACGGTGGGGCGATTCGAGACGGAAACCGGCACGATCACCATGACCTGCCATTGATTCTGGCCGGCCGCGGCGGAGGAGCTTTCACGCCGGGCGAGCACAAGCGATTCCCGTCGGAAACGCCGCTGAACAATTTGTTCTTGAGCATGCTCGATACCGTCGGAGTGCAACTCGATCGCTTCGGCGACAGCACCGGCCGTCTCCCGTTGGCCTAGATCGCGAGCTGGAGCTCAAAAGCTGTAGATCAATTTTCCAAATTGGTCCCAACACGGCCTGAAGTACAAACACCTTCAGCGGTAACGGTTGGCGAAGCGCGATCATGAGGAGTCGGCAAGGCTGGAGCCTTGCCGGCAGTGCGTGACAAGGCTGGAGCCTTGTCACGAGGACTCCATCCACCCTTATTCAGCCTTTTGATCTCGTACCCTTGCATCCCGAATCCCGCTTCGCGACGTACGAATTGGGGGGTGAGTACAGCGAAAGGGCGGATTCGCTGTTAAACTAGGTCCATCTTTTCAACCGCATCTTTCTCGGTGAATGACGAGTCGATCGCATGCGTTCTCAGTTCCTCATCCGTAAGCAGTTGTATCGGATCGCTTTGGCCGGAATCGTGGCTTTGGGGAGCATCTCTGCAGCTTCCGCCGCCGTGACCCCCGAACAAAAGCAACAGATCGAAAAACTGCAGCAAGAAGCCAAGTCCGCCGGCCAGCTTTACACTGCAGGCAAGTTCGAGGAATCGGCGAAGAAAGTCACTGAGATCCAGGACAGCCTGGAAAAGCTGCTTAAGGCCAAAGACCCGAATCTGCAAAAGCAGGCTCGGCCGATCTACAACTCTTTGGAACGAGCTCACGCGCTGCTCGAGCTGGAAGGAGCCGATCTGAAGCCGCTGCCGGCCTGGGATAAGATCATCGCCGGCGATATGCCTGCTGCTGATGCCAAGAAAGGTGACGGTGTCAGTTTCAAGACCGATATCGCTCCTTGGCTGATCTCCCAATGCGGCAACTGCCACATCAATAATCAACGCGGCCGTTTCTCGCTCGCTACTTTCGATGACCTGCTCAAGGGCTCGGCCGGCGGCAAAGTGATCTTCCCCGGCGGATCGAAAGGATCGCGATTGGTGGAAGTCATCGAGTCCGGGGACATGCCGCGCGGCGGTGGAAAAGTCTCTGACGAGAACTTCGCCAAGCTGAAGAAGTGGATCGATGACGGCGCTAAGTTCGACGGCCCCGATCAAGCTGCTCCGCTCGCTTCCTATGCGAAGGCATCAGGAGATGCTGCTCCCAAGGATGAACCGATGACTCCCAAAGCTCCGACCGGCAAAGAAACGGTCAGCTTCGCGAAAGACATTGCGCCGATCCTGACAGAAAACTGCAACGGTTGCCACATCAATGGTCGACGACCATCCGGCAATTTCAGCATGCAAAACTTTACGAACATGATTCGCGGCGGCGATTCGGGCAAACCGATCCTGCCCGGCAAAGTGGATGAGAGCCTACTGATCAAAAAGCTCAAGGGCCAATCCGGACAACGTATGCCGGCTGGTCGGCCGCCGTTGTCCGACGAGAAAATGAAGTTGATCAGCACTTGGATTTCCGAAGGTGCTGTGTTCGACGGAGCCGCTCCGAATCTTGGTATCGAATCGGTGATCAATCAGGCGTGGGCAGCTTCGGCTTCGCATGAAGAACTGCTGGCCAAGCGAGTCGAGCGCGCCAAGGGCTTGTGGAAGAAGGTCCTACCGAACGTTGATCCGCTCGTTGCCTCGAACGATCAGTTAATCGTGCTGGGTGACGTCACACCGGATCGAGCTCAAGAGTGGTTGAAGGCTGCTGATGAAGCCGCCGTAAAAGTTCGCGAACTGCTGCGCATTCCTGCCGAAGAAAAGCTCGTCAAAGGGGGCGTGACGATATTCGTCTACAAAAGCCGCTATGACTATGCCGAGTACGGTCGCATGAACGAAAGCCGTACGCTGCCCAATTACTGGATGGCCCACTGGCGAGCCACTCCGCTGGACGTTTATATCGCCCTCGTCGATGACACGAAGTTGGATGCTAAGCAGCAGACGGGTGTGCTCATTCAGCAACTGTCCGGCGCCCATGTGGGGTCATTGCCGCAAGTGCCCGAGTGGTTCGCCGAAGGTGTGGCTCGCAACGTGGCCGTTGCTACTGCCGACCGTAAAGACCCGCGTCTTGATCAATGGAAACAATCGATGCCGGCTGCAGCAGCCCTGGTCGACAAGAGCGAAACGCTGCTCGATGGCAAACTTGACGACGAAGCATCAGGCTTGGTCGGTATGAAGCTGACCTCAGTCATGATGGATCGCAAGAATCGCAAGCGATTCGATACGATGCTGGAACAAATGCGTCACGGCAAGCCGTTCACGGAAGCCTGCACCGCATCGTTCGCACCGCCGGCCCAGTTCGTGAAGAGCTGGATCGGCAAGTAGCGAACAGCAAGGTTTTCTTTGACGGCAGCTTGCTCGCTACTTGCGAGTGACTGCCTCGTCGAGATTAAGAATCAAGTTGGCAAGCAATGTAAAGCTTGCCAACTCTTTTGCTTCAATGGTTTCGGGTGGTGCCGATTGGCCGACGGCGACGAGCTTTTGAGCATCGGCCGCGTTGTCGGCGAACTTGCCGCGGAACTTGTCCAGCGCACTCTTTAGCGTGCTGACTTCACCGGCGTCCACCGAGCGACCGAGCACCGTTCGAACAGCGAAGCGAATACGAGCTTCGTCATCTTGATCGGCTTCCTTGAGAATGCGAGCGGCCAAGCCCCGAGCCGCTTCCACATGCTGAATGTCGTTCATCAATTGCAGAGCTTGCAGCGGCGTGTTGCTGCGCTCGCGTCGTGTACAAACCATCTCTCGGTTCGGCGCATCGAAGTTCAATAAGAACGGCGGCGGAGCGGTACGTTTGATAAAGCTATATAGACTTCGACGATAAATGTCCGGTCCGAAGTCCTGCAGGTAATAGCGAGTGTTGCTGTCGCCGTAACCGACCGGTTCCCAAATGTTCGGCGGTTGATAGGTCAAGAAGCCCGGTCCGCCCATGCGTCGGTTCAACATCCCGCTGACCGCCAATGCGTTGTCGCGAATTTGTTCGGCGTCGAGCCGAAGGCGAGGGCCGCGCGAGAGCAATCGATTCTGCGGATCTTTCTCAAGACTCGATGCTTCGACTTTGCTTCCTTGACGGAACGCGGCGCTGGTGAGCAGGTTGCGCATCAGTCGCTTGACATCCCATTTCGATTCACGGAAGCCCGCAGCGATGCTGTCGAGCAGCTCGGGGTGCGACGGCGGTTCTCCTTGCGTTCCGAAGTCATCACTGGTTTTCACCAGTCCGATGCCGAAGACTTGCTGCCAAAAGCGATTCACGGTGACGCGTGCTGTGAGCGGATGTTCGTCGCTGATCAGCCACTTGGCCATGTCCAAACGCGTCGCACGTTTTTCATCCGCCTTCTTCAGCGGCGGCAGGAAGGCCGGCGTGCCCGGTTCGACTTTATCACCGGGCTGGTCGTATTGACCGCGCTTCATCATGTGAGCTTGTCGTGGTTCGGGCAGATCTTTAAAGATCATCGTGCCCGGAATCGCATCGGAGACGATCTGTTCGTCGATACGAGCACGCAGCCAATCGCTGCGTCTGGCTTTCAAGTCGGACGATACCGATGCCGAGATGAGCTTCGCCCACTGCGTTTTCAGTTGGAAGATCGATCCTTCATCTGCCCCATCGAGCTTACCTGACTTCAGGATGGCGGCCACTTCCTTGGGCATGGTCGGTACGTTCTTGCCTTTAGCGAAGTCGAGCCAGTTCTGGATCGACACAGCCGGGTCTTTATCGCTGAGCGAATCGCCGCTGATACTGATTCCATCCCAGAAGGCAATGCCGCCGAACTGAGCGAGCAACAGATCATTAACTGCGGTTCCCGGTTCAAGATGCAGATCCTCAGCGCTCAATGTAATACGATGCCAACGGCCGGCCTCGGGGAGATCACCTACACGCCGATTATCCGCGTTGTTGAATTCCCCTTTCCGTAGCAAGGCGACTTCACCCCAGCCGAATCGTCGCGTCCCTTTGCCGGTGGCCAGTTCAATCATTAGGGCTCGGGACGGATTGTGTCGGTCGATGTGAATCCAGAATGACAGTTTAGGAGCGGTTGGGATGATCTTGGGAATTAATCCGCCGTCCATCTTCTGTTGCGAGTAATCGCCGAACGCTGTTTTCAACGCGCGACGACCGACGGGGATTTCCATATTGGACGACGTCACCCACTCTTCGCGATTTCGAGTTGTGTTATTCGCACCTGCCCCGATCGGCAACTCATCATCCATCCACAAACGTTCGATGTGCCCAAGTTCCGCGGCGGACTTCGCTGCGTCTGTCTCCAGTGCAATCGAACCCGCTTCATGCTCTGCCGCTTTCTGCAACTGCTGATCAATGTCATTTAGTGCTTTGCGTAGTCGCGCGAGCTCTACATCTTGCTCCGCTGTAGAGAGAGACAGGTACGGCGGTGTATCGTTTTTGTTGCCGTCCATCGCCGGGTCGGCGGCCGAATAGAAGAACGCATAAAACGAGTAAAACTCTTTCATCGACAGAGGATCGTACTTGTGATCATGACATACTGCGCAGCCGCCGGTCATGCCCATCCAAGTGCCGATCGTGGTGCTTGATCGATCAACGGCGTAGCGGAAGAGGAACTCGTCAACGATCGCCCCGCCTTCACTGGTCGTGACGTTGCAGCGATTAAATCCGGTGGCGATCAATTGCTCTTTGGTCGGGTTCGGTAGTTGGTCACCGGCGAGTTGTTCGATGGTGAATTGGTCGAACGGTTTGTTCGAGTTGAATGCTGAGACGACCCAATCGCGGTAGGCCCAAATATCGCGGACGTTATCCAAGTGCAATCCGTGCGTGTCGCCGTATCTCGCCATATCCAACCAGTGCTTGGCCATCTCTTCGCCGTAGGCGCTCGACTCGAGATACCGATCAACCATCGCCTCATATGCATCAGGCGAAGTATCGGCGGTGAATAGATCGATCTCTTCCAGAGTCGGAGGGAGACCAGTCAGCGTGAATGCGACGCGGCGCACGAGCGTAGCGCGATCTGCTTCGGGTTGCGGTTTTAGTCCTGCAGCAACGATCTTTTGCAGCAGAAAGCGATCGATCGGATTGCGATTCCAAGCTGCATACTCTGTTGACTCAGCAGGTACCGCCGGGTTCGTAATCGGTTCCACAGACCAATGTCGTTGATACTTTGCACCTTCGGCGATCCAGCGCTTGAGTGTTTCTTTCTCCGCGTCGGTCAATTGGCGTATTGCATCGGGGGGAGGCATGACGAGGTCTTTGTCGGCACTGACGATCCGTTTCCAGACGGAGCTCTCATCAGGCTTACCCGGTACAACCGCGGGCCCGTCCTCGCGCGGACGAGTCGCATCGTCGGCGCTGTCCAATCGCAGATCAGCTTGCCGTGCCTTGGCATCAAATCCGTGGCATCGGAAACATGCGGCACTGAGGATCGGCCGCACATCACGATTGAATTGCAATTCATCGGCACCGGCGGCATAAGGCGACCCGCATAGAGCCGCAAACAGAATCGGTGCGCAACGAAACAGTCGCGATTGGAGAAGCATCGAGGCGAGTCCTTGGGGAAAGGTAGGCGGGCCCACTGTCGGCAGGCGACGGCGCTGTGGGAGCTCTTATTTTAGCCCGACCGTGCGACCCCTGCAGCCTGTCAGGTTCACAATCAAGGACTAGCCTAGGCTTTGTCATCAAAAGATGAATCCACGTAGCAGCGTTTCTGCGGAACGCTGAAGATTCTGCGTCTCCGAGAGACGCAGCCATATGTTTTGAGACCGAGCCTAGCGTTTATGCGGCAACGTGCGATCACTCATCCCGCTTTAAAACGCTGTCCAGCCACGTTTGTGCGGTCTCCAGTGAAACATCGCGCAGCACAAATCGTTTTTGCCGCGACGATGCACCGCTCAGCAATTCGACTCGTGACTTCGCAATTCGCAAACTATCAGCCAGCGCCTCAGCGATCGCCGAGGTCGCTTTGCCCCCTTCCGGTTTCTCCGTCACAGCAACTTTCAATGTCCCGGCCTGCTCGCCGACGATAGCCGTGCGCTTCGCGCCCGGTTGAGCTCGCACCGGAAGAATCGTGCCGGCCGGATGAGTGGCAAGTTCAATGGTCATGGAAGGTGTTTAGTTGGGTTCGCCTCGTCAATTCGTTTCGTCGATTCGTTTCTAGAGACGTGCAGTGTACCTTCTTCCGGCACCTCAGGATACGAACGAGAAGTCACCCCAAAGTAGTCGCCTCGTCCCGAGAGTTGACAGCCGAAGCAAATGACGCTCACGAACGAGTGATAAATTACAACGCTATACAAAACGAACCGTCAGTATCGACATCGATCGATGAGGACGGGGATGACTTGAACCGCAGATGAGCGCAGATTTGCGCAGATGAAACGCGGCTTATGTTCAATGGAAATGTCATGCATCGGAGAGTTGGTCGGAAGCTCTGGCCGAATTCCCTTCGATAGCTGCCGCACGGAGTCCAGCAGCTACATGGATTGATGCAGCTACATCAATCCTTCCCAAAGACTCGATCCGATGCGCACCATCGTCGATCCTTCGGCTATCGCCCACGCATAATCGCCGCTCATGCCCATCGATAACTCAGTTAGATCGACTGCAGAGCCGAATTGCGTTTGTAACGAGTCGCGTAAGCTCCGCACGTCAGCGAACTCCTGCCTCGCCAGCGACTCGTCGGCGCCATCGGTCGACATAGCCATCAGCCCGCGCAGTTTCAGATGCGGCATTCCGATCACGCTCGCCATCAATTCTGCTGCTGCTTCGGCGGCTAAGCCCGTCTTTTCTGCATCTCGAGTCACGTTGACTTCCAGCAGCACGTTCAGCGTCTTACCGATTTCGGCAAGTGACTTCTCCAGCGTTTCGGCTAATCGAAGGCTGTCGAGCGAATGCAGCCAGCATATACAAGCCGCCGTCCTCGCCACTTTGTTCCGCTGCAAATGACCGATCATGTGCCATTGACCTGAGGATGCTCTGTCTGCAAGCGCATCGTACTTTTGCCAGAGCAATTGCGGCCGGCTTTCACCGAGGTCGATACATCCGAGTCCAGCGAGCGCACCGGTGGCGGCTGCATCGACGTACTTCGTCACACCGATCAGCTTCACCGTATCGACGCTGCGGCCTGCAGATTCACAGGCCGCGCTGATGCCGAATCGGACTTGATCGACATTCCTTCGCAATCGATCGCGGACAGAATCGGACGAATGGCTCATGTCGCGTCGGATTCGACCTCGACCAGCGTATCGCAAGTGCCAGTCCCGCCGTCGAAGCGGCAAGCGACGAAATCATTGATCGTATGCATACCCAACGCGGTTCGTCGCACGGCTTCTGCCAACGTGCGATAGATCAGCCACTGTTCACGACCGATCTGCACGCGATAGGCCGCTGCAACGCTCGACGGTACGATCTTCAGATCTTCGGCCACAGATAGTTGACGCCAAGTGAGCGGCTTGGCTGCATGTGCATGTTTGAGGCTGATCAACAAAGGCGAATACAACCGGCCCTCCTCTGTTGCAGCTCGCATCGTGAGCTTGCCGTCGTCGAGCAGCATCTTGCCTTGGCCCAGCTTCTTGCGCCATTCCGGCAGTGCCAAAGGTAGCAACAAACATCGTTGCGATTGCGGTGTGATCAGCCAAGCTTCGCGCGTGGCCGCTGCGGCATCGGCAGTAACCTTAGGACCAAACGGGATCGAGGATTGAACGGTCCACGTGCCGGGCGCTTCGGTGAGCAACGCATCGGCTAGGAATACCAAGCCGTCTTCGCGGCAAAGAATAATCTGTCGTTGAACACGAGCCGATTCGCCGAACTTGGCTTCCAGTTCGATGTAGTCGACATCGTCATCGCTGAACCAACAGACTTCTTCCCAGTCATCGAGTTGCAATTGAGCCTGACCGTTCAGTTCGACTTGGGCCGGCCATTTGCCGGATAACAACGTATCGCCCTTCGGCCCGACGATCTCGATGGACATCGGAGTGTCGGAGAAGTCGACAGCCACGCGACCGGAGCGTTTCTTCCAATCGGTCTGCATGCACAAGCCGCGTGCTTCGGCGCTGTAGAAGGTCGGAGTCGGCAACGATGCTGCCGTGGCGGAATCTTTGGCTTCTTTGCGCTTCGTATCGCGACGGCTGAGATCGGTCAGAGTCAGCAGCGAGCGCAACGGCTTGGACTTCTCTGCGTATTTGGCGAGAGCATCCCAATGGGCATCGACTGCCGAGACCAATCCGGGCACGCCGAGCAGATTGCTCCCCCCTTTGCGCGACCAGCGGGCTGCGTGTTCGAGCAGTTTGGCGATCGACTTGCGCTGTGCCATAGAACTTGCAGTCGAGCGAATCAGCCAGCACACGGGCTCGCAACACGCTTGCCAGTGATGCTCTCAAATAGGTCGTGCCGTATGCAAGCCACCGCGCGGGGCGATCATCGGCTTGTTCCAGCAGCAGTGCGAGCTGATCCATGGCATCGACCGCTTCAGAGAAGAGTGATCTCTTGCCGGCCCCGGTAACAGTTCCGAGCAACAGGGGCATTTCACACTTGAGCACCAACTCGCAAAGTGCGGAGTCATCTGCATCGCATTTGCATTTAGCCACTTGCTTCACTGCATCGGACATCCACGGTCCCAACCAAGTGTTGGCCGATCGCTTGGCATGCACGGGAAGTTGCCAGGCGAACGCGATTAGGCCGAGAGCCGCGTCGGCTTCGTGCGGAGCTTCGTCGAGCCACTGGCCGGCCATGGCTTCGATCGGCCGCGACATAAGCGTCGAAACGCTCTCGCGTTCCGCGCTGGAAACCGTTGCTTCCGTTTCGCTTTGGCCTCGCACGGTCAGGCCCGAGATTTGTGATGCAGGCATGCCGGCTCGAACCAGGATTTCGGCTTGCTCCATCAGCACGCACGACCAATAAAACGTCGAGTCGGCGGTAACATTCTCCGGCCAACTGAGTCGCGACAGCGCGTGATCATAAGCAGCCGACCAGACATCGATCGGCTGAGCCAGTGCCGCACGAATGCGTTTGTCGAGCGAATTACGGCGCGGTTTGCCCTTGCGATCTTTATCGTTTCCGCTGTTCTCTCCCGAGTCGGCGGCGATTTCATCGGCAAAGCGTGGGTCGATCCAATCCATTGATGTTCTCGTATCTACCTTGGGCCGACGCAGTTCGCAGGAGAAGACCATCGGGTTCAGTTACCGATGCGACCGGGTGCGGCGACAATTGATATACTTGAAGAGTGAGCACCATTGTGCTCGCACGATTGTCAATGTCAAAGAGGTTGGACAGGTTTCTCGGAGGTCGAAGGTCATGACACTGATGCAGTCCGGTCGCACGAACAGGAATTCGTGGGTTTGCTTGCTCGTTTTGGCTGCACTTGCGCCTGCATTCCCCTCTGCATACGGACAACATGAAGACCGACCGACCAGGTTAAAACGAGTGGAAAAAACGTTCGGTGATCCTCCGGAAATGAAACGGATCAGCGAAACGGATCGCGTGTGGGTCGATGCCAAGAAGCATCGCGTCGTTGCCGACGGATATGTCGCCATGCGCAACGGACAGCTTGAAATGTTCGCATGTCCTGCCGGAACCAAAGAACATGAATCGGTCGTGGGCTTATTCAGCAAGGCTCATGTGATCCATGCGGGTCTGTTGGCAGCAGGTGCCAAGTCGGGAACGCCCGTTCAGTGGGAGCCGTCCTACCGCGCTCCAACCGGCAGCGAGATTCAGATCCATGTGCTGTGGGTAGACAAAGAAGGAAAAAAACAAGTCATCGACGCTCGCAAGTGGATTCGCGAGATGGGGCGCGATCGCGAACTCGATACCAATTGGGTCTTCGCCGGCAGCAGCTTTTGGAAGGATCCCGACTCAGGCGAAGAGCGATACATGGCGGAAAGCGGCGATCTGGTGTGCATCTCGAACTTTAGCACTGCAACTCTCGATATTCCCACCAAGAGTTCGCACGCAAACTCCGGTCTCTTATTCGCCGCTTACACCGATCGTATTCCCGTCGAGGGAACTCCGGTACGTTTGGTGTTTCAGTTGGTAACGCCCAACGATAACGCGGGCAATAAAAAGCCGGCGGAAACACCGAAAGGTGAAGCTGAACCCAAAGAACCGAAACCGGTGGTCGATCCCACCGATGCCAAGCCGCAGCCTTAACCACTTCTCGCATTCATCAAATGCCGAAGCATAAGAGCTGGCTGAACTTCATGAAAACGCCCTTTGGCGGAGCCAAAGGCGACTCTTTGCTCTCCCCAAAGTCGCCTTTCGCTCCCGCGAAAGGACGCTCGAATCAATTAACAAGCCCTACGTTTACAAGCTGATTTCTTGAATTGCGAGTTTGGTGATTGAATCGTAACCCGAAGCGTAAGCGATCCTGGTCCTCAAGGCTTACGCTTCGGGTTACGAAAAGAGACTCTACACCGATACCCTTCTACGGCTGAAGGTCCAGGAATCTTTTTGCCTGACCCTGTGTCCAGAGCAACAGGCCTTCCAACCGTTGCTTGCCGCGATGAAAGTAGTCTTCGTTCAGCGACGACAAATGCGCTTGAAATGCGGCTTTGCGCAGGTTTCGCCAATCGGCCACTTCGGCATGTACCCATTGGTTCTGCAGTACGAGCTCAGCCATTGCATTGCCCAGTAGCTGATGACCTTCAACGCCGGGATGGATATGGTCGACCAGCCAGCTACGCCCGACGATGCCCTGAGAACTCGCATTTTGAAAAAGGCGATCGGCATCCATCAACGGAACTTGATGCGCAGCCGCCGTTTCGGCGATAGCATCTTGTATTTCTGTTAGAGCTCGCAGAGGACATACGTCGGCGTCTTTCGCTCGTCGCAGCGATTGCTCAGCGGCGTCCCATTCGCGCGCTGCGTATTGCAGACGCCCGAGCAGGAACAGAGCGCCGGCATGTTCTGGATCGATCTCAAGCGCAACTTCCAAGTGTTTGCGCTGCAGCTTCGCATCGGAACCGGATTCGCGAGCAGCGGACCATGCGGCTTCGAATGCAGATCGCTGATCGGCATCGAGCTTGGGTGAAGTTTCAAATTTCATCGGCGGACAATCGAGCAAATTGACGACGGGGCGAATCAGCATGATCGGCACAGCTTGTTTGCTGCAGGCATCGATCATCGCTTCCAGATTCCATCGCATGTGCGACACCACCGGTTCACGCCAGGCATCGTCGCGATGATACTCGTCCAATCCCCCCGCATAGTCGAGCAACGCATCGACCTCGCTGGCCATTTGCGTCGGATGTTCGATGCCCGGTGTGTTGCGAGCCGCAGGTGATTCGATCAGAAGCCTCGCTACTTGAACCATCCGTAGATCCTGCAAAAAGCCGCGAGTGCGAGCCACGTTCAATGGGACTTGATCCCAGCCGTCATACGTGCGCTTCTCGAGGAACTCGTTGTGTCCGACATCGACGATGATGAGATCAGGTTCATATTGCAGCACCTCTCGTAGGATCGCAAGCACTCGGTAACTTGCATACGAGAGCCCGCCGCAATTGATGACTTCGATCTTGCGCGAATCACCGGCTGCCGTCTGCAAGTCGATCTGCAACCATGCACCGAACGCAGTTTGTGTGCTGTACGGTTCGCCTTGCGTTGTCGAACCGCCGACGCAGAAAATGCGAAAGGTTCCCGGTGTTTTTTTCGCGGCGAATCGCGCTTCTCGAAACAGGTTCATCCGTTCCGGAGGAACGAAGTACTCGCGCTGTTCTGCATCGAGTTTGAAGAGCGGTTTGAGATGATGCAGGTTGATCAGAGGATCGACTGGAGGCGGCGTACTCGGCCAGTCGAAAGCGCGCAGAGTGATTTCGACGATCAGAAACGGCAGTAGAGCCAAGGCGACGGTGATCAGTCGCAACGTCCACAACCTGGCTCGACCGATGTTCTCCTTCACGACGATACCGGTTGTCCTGCCGTGACCGTCATGTTGTCGCGGTGAATAACCTCTTCATAAGGTCGTTGGCCGAGGATTTCAGCAATACGAGGTGAGCGGCAGCCGCGAATCTGGCGCACATCGGCGGCGCTGTAGTTGATCAAGCCGCGGGCGAATTCTTTTCCTTCGGGATCGACGATCGAGACAATGTCTCCCTTTTCGAATTTCCCTACGACATCGCGGATGCCGATCGCCAGCAGACTGCGTCCTTCACCGGCAATCGCTCGTACAGCTCCTTCGTCGACATGCACTTCGCCGGTAGTCTGAGCTGAGAAGCCGATCCAACGTTTGCGCGGCGCGAGGCTCTTCGACTGCGGAAGAAAAAGCGAACCGAGTTGTTCACCGGCTGCCAACCGCAACAGCACGTCAGAGTCGCGACCACACGCAATGATCACAGGCGATCCGCTGCCGGTCACGAATTGAGCCGCTCTTAATTTGCTCCCCATGCCCCCTTTGCTCAGTCCCGTTCGTTTGTCGCGAACCAATTCAAAGGTCGATTCATCAACGCGAGCCACTGTTCTGAGAACGGTTGCATCCGGGTCAGACGGATCGCGATCATATAGTCCCTTGACATCGCTTAGGATCACGAGAATCGGACGCGGAAGCAGGCCCGCCACCATCGCAGCCAACCGATCGTTGTCGCCGAATGTCGTCATCAGCTCGTCGACGGCCACTGTATCGTTTTCATTGATGACCGGTATCACACCGAATCGCAGCAGAGTCATCAACGTGTTGCGCACGTTCAAATACTTCGTGCGGTTATCCAGGTCATCGGCCGTCAGCAGTATTTGAGCGGCATGGCGGCCATGGCCTGCGAAGAACTGTTCGTACGTTTGAATGAGATGAGCTTGGCCGACAGCGGCCACTGCCTGCAGTTCGGCTAAGTCGGTGGGGCGAGCGGGCAGACCGAGGCGTCCCATGCCGGATGCGACGGCACCGCTGCTGACCAAGACCACCTGCTTGCCTGATTCGACGAGTCTGGCGAGCTGGTGGGAAAGCCGGCCCAAATGGTCGCGATCGAGTCGCCCGTCGGGTCCTGTGAGGACTCGCGATCCGACTTTGATGACCCAAACATCCGATTGTTCGAGATGTGCTGTGCGGTCGATTTGATTCATGGTGTGTGATTAATCTTGCTCTTCCATTGCTCTAGTCCACTCGAGTGTACCAGTCCACCCGCGACTGCCACTTGGCGCGACAGAACACCAGACGCTGCGGAATTGGTCGACCCGATGCAAATCGCTATTTGAATTTGCGTTTCCAAGTCAAACTGTGGACGACTCTTCCGTGAACGGTCACTTTGAGGATTATCCAACCTGGCCGGGGTTCACGCTAGTAGTTCAATCGCCGGCCTGTAAGATGGTTTGCCGAGTTCGGGCGAGCGGGTAAACTTAGGTTGTTCAGCGAACACCTCGCTGCTTGCCGATTCCGTTTGGCATTCCTTCCGTTTGGAGCATTCCCTAACGATGAGCCAACTCAACCACGAATGTGGTGTCGCGGCGATCTATCATCTAGCCGGCTCAGAACCGAGCCCTCTTGCCCCGGAGGAAGGCCCGGAAGAAATTTCTCGGCTGCTTCCTCGTATGTTGCAGGATATTCAGAATCGCGGCCAACTGGCGGCGGGGATAAGTTCCTTCAACCCGCATCGACCCAACCTGCTCGCAACAGTCAAAGACATCGGGACCGTTGCCGAGGTTTTCCGCCTGTCGCATCGCGGCAAGAGCGAATCGATTATGCGCGATCTGGCAGGCCGAGCTGCGATCGGCCACGTACGCTATGCCACCTGCGGAAAAGACGATCGCAACTACGCTCAACCTTTCGAGCGTGAACACATTCATAAGCACAAGTGGTTCAGTTTCTGCTTTAACGGTCAACTCGCAAACTATGCGGCGCTGCGTGCCAAGCTGCTGCACGAAGGCGAGCACCATCTGGCTCGCGATACCGACACCGAGATCATCATGCATGAACTCGGTCGACAACTATCCAGCGCAGGCTCCGCATCGAAACCGTTGCCGGAGCTATTCGCCGAAACAGCGGCTCAGTTCGACGGTGCCTACAGTTTGGCTTTGCTGAACGCACGCGGAGAGATGTTGCTGGCCCGCGATCCGCTCGGCATCAAACCGATGTGCTATGCTCTCGAAGGTCCGCTCTTTGCTGCAGCCAGTGAGAGCGTTGCGCTGCTCAATCTCGGGTTCAGTCCGAACAATATTCATTCCTTGGCACCGGGTCACACGATTCTGGTGACGCCGGAAGGCATTCGCATTTCACAGTTCGCCAAGTCTCCGCGCCGCGCGCATTGCTTCTTTGAATGGATCTACTTTGCCAACGTAGCCAGCACGTTGGATGAACGCAGTGTCTATCTCTCTCGCACAAGACTCGGCGAAGAGCTGGCCCGTTTGGAGCTACAAGAGAATCGTGTTCCGATCGACAAGGATACGATCGTTGTTCCGGTTCCCGATACGAGCAAAGCGGCTGCCGATGCGATGGCCTATGAACTGGGTATTCCCAGTCGCGAAGGTTTGATTCGCAATCGATACAGCGGAAGAACATTCATCGAAGGTGGGCGAGCTCGGCGGCTCAAGGCTGCCAGCAAGTACACGCCGCTGCGCGAAGTGCTCGAAGGCAAACGAGTTTTTCTCGTAGAAGATTCGATCGTTCGCTCGACAACGATGAAAGTGTTGCTCGATCGCATTCGCCAACAGGGCGGCGCAAAAGAGATCCACGTCCGCGTTGCCTGTCCTCCGATCGTTGCACCGTGTTTCTACGGTATCGATATGTCGACGATCGACGAGCTGTTCGCTCCGAAGTTTCTCGACAACGGTGCAATGTCGCCGGAGGTGGAGCGACGCATGGCTGAGTCGCTCGGCTGTGATTCGCTGCGCTATCTACCGGTGAGCGCGATTGCGAGAGCCATCGATTTGCCCAGCGGTGAGCTCTGCCAGGCCTGCATCACCGGAGAGTATCCGACTGAGCATGGTCAGCGGCTCTATAACATTGCGCTGTCAAATATCGGCAAGACGGCAGATTGCGATTCGCGAACCTACGAAGCGGCGACAGTCGGCTGATTCAAAACGATCGATGTTTGACAGCGATCGATACGACCTTACCTCGCTATCAAGACTTTCGGCCGTCAACCTCATTTAGGTTTGACGGCCGAAAATTGGTTCGCGCCGTTCAGCTTCATTCTTATGTCGAAGAAGACAGGAACCGGCGCTTGCTCAGCGGTTCGACCTGTTCGCCGAAGCTGAAGGCTTGTGCATTTGCTCCGCTGCCGAGTGTGATTTGCGTGATCTGATTTGTTGCGGCTGTACCTGTTGCTCCAGTACCGACGTTGGATGCCCCATCGGTGAAGCCTGCCGGCTGTGTCGGCTGGCTGACGCTATAGGTGCCGGGCACCAGATTGCTGAACAGATACGCTCCGTTGGCATCCGTGGTAGTCGAACGGGACACTGCATTGCCGAGCTGATCAGTACCGCTCAAGCTGATCGGCACGTTCGGAATCCCCGCTTCGCCCGTGTCCTGCACACCGTTCTTATTGGTGTCGATGTACACACTACCTGCGATGCTGCCGACCGTTGCGATCGTTGTGCCTTGGGTCGCTGAGTTATTCGCCGTGTTCGTATCGGTCTCCGTTGCAGTGACGGAGGCTGTGTTGCTGAGCGTTCCGGTGGCGGATGACGATACCGCGGTCACCAAAGTCATCGTCACACTGGCTCCGGGAGCGATCGTGCCCAGTGAACCGGTGACTGTTCCGTTGCTGTTGCTGACTGAACCGCTGCTCGCTGATCCGGACGTGAACGTCAGACCCGAAGGGAGAACGTCCGTGACCGTTACGTTGTTCGCTGTGCTGACACCGTTGTTGGTGACCGTGATCGTATAAGTCAGCGCTCCGCCGGCGACGATCGGATCAGAACTGTCGGTCTTGGTGATCGCCAAGTCCACACTGCCGTTGACTGTGGTCGACGCGGTGGCTGAGTTGTTCGCGCTGTTGACCTCGGTTTCATTGGCGGTCACTGTCGCCGTATTACTGAGCGTACCGCGGAGGCCCGGCGCTGAAGTGACGATCAGTGTTATCGTAGCGGATGTGTTCGGAGCCATCGTGCCCAACAAGGCCGTAACGGTTCCGCTGCTGTTGGAGGCGGTACCTTGGCTGCTCGTAACGCTGGAGAAAGTCACGCCGGCCGGGAGTACGTCGGTGACTGTAACTCCCGTGGCTTCGCTCGGTCCGTCGTTGAAGACGGTCAGCGTATAGGTTTCATTATTTCCGGCGATCAACGGATCGGTACTGTCGGTCTTGGTGATGCGCATATCGACGTTGCGATTAACCGTGGTCGCCGCCGTCGCAGTGTTGTTCGCTGAATCCGTTTCCGTACCGCTGGATGTTACGGTGGCAGTGTTCGACAAACTACCGGTGAAAGACGCGCTGACAGTGGCGACGATCGTGATGGTAGCCGAAGCGCCGTTGGCGAGTGCTCCCAGGTTCGCAGTGATCGTTCCGGAACTGTTATTCGCCGTGCCTTGGCTCGGTGTTGCCGAGACAAAGGTCAATCCGGTCGGCAAAGAGTCGGTGACGGTTACGGTTGATGCATCCGACGGACCGTTGTTAGTGACCGTCAGCGTATAAGTGATATTGTTACCGGCGACGACCGGGTCGGGTGTATCCACCTTCGTGATCGCAACATCAAGTTGCTGATTCACCGTCGTGGTTTGAGTCGCACTGTTGTCGGACGTGTCGGTATCCGTTTCCGTTGCGGTTACCGTGGCCGTGTTGCTCAGTGAAGTCGGTGCATTGGAGTTGACTGTAACCACAACAGCGATCGTGGCGCTGGAACCCGAGTTCAACGTACCGAGCGAACCGGTAATCGTACCGCTCGCATTGTTGGCTGTACCTTGGCTGGGCGTGGCTGATACAAACGTCACACCGGACGGCAGCACGTCGGTCACGGAGACGTTGGTCGCCGTCGATGGTCCTGCGTTTGTTACCGTGATGGTGTAGGTCAGTTGTTGACCGGGAACGATCGGGTCGGCCGAATCGGTCTTGGTAATTCCCAAGTTGATTTGTCGCGTGACTGTGGTCGATGCCGATGCGGAGTTGTTGGTGTTGTCACTGTCGGTTTCATTGCCGGTGACTGTGGCCGTATTGGATATCGGGCCGGTCGTGGCGGAGTCCACGCTGACGATGACCGTCACTGTGGCTGAGGCACCGCTTGCAATCGCACCCAGCGCGCCGGTGATCGTTCCTGTCGCTTCCGTCGCCGAACCTTGGCTCGAGTTCGCGGACACAAACGTTACACCCGCAGGCAGTACGTCGGTTACCGTGACACCGGTTGCATCACTGGGGCCGTTGTTGGTGACTGTCAGCGTATAGGTCAATTGACCGGCGGAAACGACCGGGTCGGGCGAATCACTCTTGGTGATCGACAGGTCGGTAACCGTGTTGACGGCGGTTGCAGCGGATGAACTGTTGTTGGTGTTGTCGCTGTCGAACTCGTTGCCTGCGATCGTAGCCGTGTTTGTGATGGATGAAGTACGGCTGCTCGGAACTTGAACGATGATCGTGATCGTCGCGGTTTGATTATCGATGAGTGTACCGACTGTTGCTGTAACAGTACCGCTTGCTTCAGCGACCGTACCGACGTTCGATGTTGCCGAAACGAAGGTGACGCCTACCGGCAGCACGTCTGTCACCACCACACCGGTGGCAGTTGCAGGTCCATCATTCGTGGCTGCCAATGTATAGGTCAATCGATTGCCTGCAGTGACCGGATCCGGGCTGTCTGTTTTGACGATCTGCAGGTCGACCTGAGGGACCATGCCGAAGTCGAGTGTGAGGTTGGTGTTCACATCCGAGTCGCCGTCAGTCGTCGGTTCACCGCCGGCGATCAGCGTCAGTGCCTGAGTCGCGATAACTGATCCGACCAACGCACCGTTGTCATCATTGTCGACGTCGTCATCCGGATCGGGTACGGGATCATTGCCCGTACTGGAGACAAATCCTTCCAGCGGTTGACCGGTTGTAAACATAGATGCAGGGATGACTGCGATGTAGTCGCCCGGGAACAGATTGGCAAACGAATAGATGCCGCTGCCGTTCGTGGTTGTCGTCGAGTTGAGCGTATCGGTGCCGGCGTCATAGGTCCCGTTCGCGTTCGTGTCGGCATACAACTGAACTGTCACGCCCGAAATGCCTGTCTCGCTCGTATCCTTCAAACCGTTATTGTTCAGGTCGCGGAATACCAAGTCCCCGATCGTCATGGGAGTCAAGTTGGCTGCGTTCGAGGTGAACGTTGTCGGAGCCACCGTTTCGATCAAGTCGATCTGGCCGTCGACTGAGCCGGTTAGAAACTCAAACTGCAATGCGTTGATCGCGGTGAAGTCCGCTCCAGTTCCCCCGGCTGTGGCAAAGTCGCTGAAGCGAACGATCACCGTCGATGTGGCTGCACCGCCGGTGTTCGGCATGGTTACTGTGGTCGCCGAGAAATTCGTGAGACTCGAATAGGCGCGAATCATCAACGAACCGACAGCATCGGCGCCCAGAGTCAACTTGAATGCGACTCGTGTTCCGCCTGCGGTTAAATCGAGATCGCCGAGGCCTGTTCCATCGACCGACGCGGCGTCGTTTTCAGCCAGACCGTCGTAAGTGATAATTCGAGTGCCGGACCCGGTGGCGGATGAATTAAATTCGAGAATGCCCGGTGTCGAAGCATTGGCAACCAACTCGACTGTGCCGGAGGCCGAGGTCAGCTCTGCAAACATTTCGCGTTGCCCGCCGATTGCTTCCGCGGCATTGATCGCATCCGTGGCCGGTACGTTCTGTGTATTGCTCAGTACCGTTTGACTCGTCGAGAAGGAGTCGATCACTTGACCGGCAACACCTTCGGCGTCAGTGTTGGTGATCGTGACTGTCTTTACTGTCTCCGCCGTGCGCTGGATGGTTCCCGAAGCGGCGGCTTGCTGCACGTAATACAGACCTGCGATGAGCGTATCAAAAGTGTAGACGCCGCTTCCGTTCGTTGTGGCTGACGTGACGAGCACATCGTCACCGGCGCCGTTATCGTAAGTGGCGTTACCGCCGTCACGATAAAGGTTGACCGTAATGCCGCTGAGCAGCGTGTCGTCGCCAGTCAGGCCGTTATCGGTCTTATCTGTATAGACCGTACCGGTGATGACACCGAGGTCGCTGGCCATCGTGCGACGGTTTTCGAGTGGTTCGACTCGTAAGCGACGGGCAATGGCAGATCGTTTGCGTGGACTACGAATACGCGAAAATAGTTTGGCAAAGAAGCTCATGAACGATCGCCCTTCCCTGGAGTCGCCGAAACAGAGTCGGCTCGACTCGTCATCCGATGACGGTCGAGCCTTCGTGAGGGGTTAGTCTGTCAGCTATCGATTGCTAGCTTACCAGCGGTATTCTCCACCGAAGCTGAGACCTTGTACCCAATAATCGGAAGATACGAACTGAAACTGCGGTCGGAGTGGACCAGTTAGCGGATTCGCTTCAGGAGCGAAGAGATTCGGATTGATATCGCGGTCCACTTGATCACCTGGGCGTACCACACTGCCCCAGTAAATCAGGTTGTAGCCGGTGGTCAGTCGCAGGCGACGAGTGAATTGATAGCCAAGCGTCAGCCCAAGTTCCGGGATCATGCAGAAGCGATCGCGGTCGTAAGTACCGATGTTGGTGCGCTGGGTATAGATGCCGGTCGTGTAGTTGGTGGTCACGTTGTTTTCGGTCGTCGCGGTACTGCCGCGAATCGTGACAGTCTCACGATTGTTACCGATTCCAACTCGCATCGAACCGTCGAGACTCCACAGACCGCGACGTCCTTGCCAAAGCACTCCAATCTCACCGCCGTTGAACTGGTTGCGTGTATCGAAATGGTCTTTGATGTCAAAGGTTCCGGGGTTTGCATTCACGAGCGACGTCAACTGTTCGCGAATATCGAGCGACTCAGTCAGTTCGTAGTAGCGATACCCGGCTGTCACATCCAATCGAGACCCCACAGGAACTCCGCCGCCGGTCAGCCATGATCGACCGCATCCTTCACGTGAGTAGATGTTGTGACGCAGTCGAGCGGCTGCACCTTGGAACTGGCTCATCACATCCACACCCACAGAACCGGAAAGCACGTTCGGAAAAGCTACCAATTCCGCATCTTCTCTACCGGTAGCGACATTGAAGAAGGGGCGAGCCAAGATCGGATCGCCGCCCGATTGGCGGATAAAGCTATCTGTTTGACGACCCAGGCCGAAGTATTCCCCTTCCAGTCCCCACGATGGATAGCATTGGAACCAATGACCGAAGCGAATGCGTCCACCGTTAAGCGAACCGTTGAGAGCCGAATCGTCGCCGCCGTAGAGCACGTTGGCACCCGGCAAGACACCGGCTGCGGCCCGAGCAGTTCCCGTCGGACTGGTTGAAACCAGCGGCGGCAAGTTCATGCCGTTTTGCCACCAAAGCAGATACTCAGCGTGCACCCAGCCGTTCAGAGGCAGGCAGATACACAACCGACGCCGCGGGTTATATGCTCCCAGCGTTCCGGTTGTTACCGGATAACCTTCATCGAAGTAATCGCCTTCGACGTACTGAGCATCTTCGTCACCGATCATCACTTCATCTGCGACGACGTTCTCCGGTGCATCATCAAAAATGACTTCGTCACCGTTTATGACGCCGGCCTGTGAGGCCATGTAGCCTCGAGCCGGCATAACCGCAGAAGCAGGCTGGACGCGATTAGTGATGCGCGGCCGAGTGATCGGATGCAGCCGACTGCCCGATCGCGAACCGTTAGCAGCATTCGAGTCCGCGTCCTGTGCGTAGTTCGTTCCGCCGACGAGAACGGCAATCAAGAACAGAGCTACATTCAGTGAAGTTAATCTAGTCACGTGTCGTTCGCCTTCCGTAGCGACTTGGTATCAATTGCTTTGCAAGTATTAGAACTTGCCTGCAATCTGAGCCCAGCTTCCCTAAGCTAAGCCACACACATCACTATCGACGGCTCGCCACCGGCAACTTTTGCCTTTTGGGAAAAAACTGCCTGTAAAGAATAGTTTCCCTAATCAGCAAAATTGATGATAGCATTGCGTATCCTAAAGCAACCGGACGTGGGCGGCACTGGCGTGCAACCAACCCAATCCTCAAAGTGCAGCCTGGTGAGCGATATAGATTCATTCGTTGCAGCATCATTTGAAACAGCCCAACCATTACCCAGGCCTCCTACACTGTGATCCACTTCATTCTGATCTACTTCATTGTAGGCTCCGCCGATAACACCGAGATTTTGCGCTTGCGGTAAGGCTAAATACGCTGCCTGGCTAGTTCCAACTTAGCTCTCTGAAATCCTGTCAAAAGATCTTCGAATGGCGACAGCGCTGCTACGAACTCGAAGTAACGCTTCTCCCTGAACAACACTTCCGCTATCGATGCAGCTTTCTCGAACTTGTACGTACGAACCTCTTTCGATTTTCGCTGTCGAGCTGCAAGCATCTTGGGCGAATCTTCTACCGCCGTAAGTTCCCGTACCCTTAGAACGTCAAGGAACGACCAATACGGATGTGAATCACAATCGCTTATGTCTTGGTGGATGCTCTTCCCCCACTCAACTATTCGATCACGGAATCCGTCAACGCGCGAGTTGAATTCGTGGATTTCGTGCACCTGCGTACGCATGAGCAAGACAAAGGCATCTTGAGCCTCTTGGTTGGAGAACCCCCACTGTTCTACGAGTGGAACCAATTCTAAAAGGTCAGGCGGTACCCGTGACCGATCGATCTGCAATTGAGCACCTCTACCAAAGACCGGTGCCACCCACCTGTTGTTGACAGGGGCGGGTGATTCGGTAAGCTGAATGGGACACGCGGATAGGAGGTGATCCGATGCCTAGGCCGATGCGGTGCGAGCAGTTCACGGCGGATGAGGTTTGTATTGTTCACGCGGTTCAACGCTGCGTGCGGCGGGCTTTCTTGGCCGGAGTTGATAAGGCTTCCGGTAAGGATTATTCGTTTCGACGCGAAGCCATTCGGCGGCGGATGGAGGCGCTCGCTTCAGTCTTTGCTGTTGATGTGCTGACCTACGCGGTGATGAGCAATCACCTACACCTTGTTCTGCGCAATCGCCCCGACGTGGTAGCCGCTTGGTCAGATCGGGATGCGGCAGTCCGGTGGCTGAGAGTGTTCCCCGGCCGGAGGCTCGATGAGCAACTGGCTGAGCCTACCGATACCGATGTGAAGATGCTGGTCGGGAACGCGGATCGGATGAAGGAGGTTCGGTCGCGGCTGTCGGATATCTCGTGGTTCATGCGAGCTCTCTCGGAACCGATCGCTCGTATGGCTAATCGGCAAGACGAATGTACCGGTAGCTTCTGGGAAGGTAGGTTCAAGGCTCAGCGAATCGTGGATGAAACGGGATTGTTGGCCTGCGCGATGTATGTCGATTTGAACCCGGTACGAGCCGCCATGGCCCAGTCCCCGGACGAAGCGAAGCATACTTCGGCTTATGATCGCATACGCGGTGAACGAGGCGAAGAGATCAAGTCTGCGGCATTTGATCTGGAAACGATAACGACGGAAGAAGCCGGTAAGAAGATTCGTAATACGACTTTGGCTGATCGCAAGAAAGAGCGACAGGCGAAGCGACGTAACCCGACCGGCAAGAAGGTGCTGCGTGATAGTTGGTTGGCTCCGCTGACGTTGCATGCGAGGAAACTGTCGACGGATCCTGAGCTGCACAAAGAAGGAACGCGTGCCAGCGACAAGGGCTTCTTGAATTTGTCTTGGAGCGATTATCTGGAACTGTTGCGCTGGACAGGCAAGCAGAGTTCGCCATCATCGGTTAAGCAGATACCGAAGGCGCTACAGGAAGTGCTGACGAAGCTGGGCATCGACTGCTCGATGTGGCGTGACTTGGTATGGAACTTCAAGAAGTACTTCGGCCGATCATCGTGTGCAGGAAGCCCGGAGTCGATGGCTGCGGATGCGCAGCGACATGGCAAGCGATCTCATGCCGGACAGCGTTTGGTACGCAAGTGCTTTGCGGAGTCCGCGTAGCGACAAAGTAAAGGTGGTGGCACCGGTGCTCGCGCTCCCGCACGGATGCTCGCTCTGTGTTTGAGGGATCATCCGCAGATTTCACCGATTAACGCAGATTGTGTCGGCCCTTCGCATCTCGAAGGAAACAGTCAAGTGAGTACGACCGTTGCTCGGCGTTAAGGTGGGAGTCCAGTCCTACTCGCTGCAATTTGAATTGAACCGCAGATGCACACAGATGTGCGCAGATGCAAGAGCGAAATTGCTGCATGTGTTATGGGTCGCACGTCAGCCAGATCTGATCCGAGGAGTGTTGTGTTTGAAACACAGAGTGACGGAGAACACGGAGGGAAGGTCTGAGTTCTGGCTCGTTGAAGTATGCGGCCCTTCACCGAGCAACAGAACCGTGTCCTCCGTTGCTTTGTGTTAAATCCGAATAGCGTCCGCCGCCGCAGTATAATCGCGTATCACAACTTTGCGTCTTGGCGTCTTTGCGTGAGTCATTACGAATTCTGCTTACCAGCCGGTGCGATTGATTGCTGCCGCCACTCCGCGGCTCTTCGTGTTTCCATGTCTGCAAACTGCGGGCTTATAGCCGCAGCTAAGTGCTTTCACAGTTTCGCTGCTAACTTACAGCAACGGCATTAAAACTGGGACATGTCGACAGGTTCTTTTCCATCAATGGTCAGCAACGCTCGAAACGTCTTCACATCAAAATCCGGCGGCAGTCTATGAACTGCCCCGTTAAAGGTCGTGAATGGCAGCCCTCGGCTTTGACGAAGTTCCGAAAAGTCATTTTCAGCTAGGCTGACTTCGTAGTCTTGAGGTTGTGTCCAGGGAACCGCCTTACTCTCTGGCACGATGAGGATTTGCAATGTCGAGTTTGAACCGTCCGCTATGCCGCGCCTCGTCGGCGCTTCTCCGACTTCTGGGAATGGTGTCCCAACTCCAGTTGCGACTTGCATGCGAGTTGTAAACGAATCGGCTGCGTCATCCTCGTCGCGATACAGATCGGGCATCAGCGGTAGAAGCTACTTGTTATGTTCACTGTCCCAAGGTTCGTTCAGCCGAAACTGATTGAACAATTCAGGGTAGCCGATAAACCGAAGCAGGTGAACTCGCCAGCTCAAGCAATAAGATTGAAGCGGCATCTGACCGCTCGTATCGCTCTTTTTCATGGCCGGTGGAAACACTCGGAAGCTGCTTTCATAGTTCAGCATCCCGATAGAGGCTGCTTTCAATCGATGGGATTCCGAATCCATTCGATTAGCCAGGCTATCGAGCGGGAAGCCCAGTGAATGCATTGACAATCGTCGAATTGTTCGTGCATCCACCAATTCACCACCTTTCGCAGTACCCAGTGCGATGAACAATTCAGACGGAAGCTTGGCGGCAAAAGGCATCGTTGCGCCATCCCCCATCGCAAGTCCCAAATAGGGCTTGGTGCCCGCAATTTCCGACAATTTGAATGACTCGTTCAGCTCTACGTCTTCGGGCTTGGTCCAAGGGACTCTTCTTTCGTCAGCGACTTGCACAAGCATGATGGTGTTTCCGATGTAATCCGTGCAGTCGCTCATCCAACGTTTTGAGCTTAGCAATGTTCCTTTACCTGTAAGTGTGCAAATATCGGTTTTGCCGTCCTTCGATTCGGGATCGCCATAGACTTCCGGCATGAATGCTGCGGCCTCAAGATTCGTCGGGCTGTCCCAAGCTTCATCTAAAGCAAACTTGTCATACAGCAATTTCTGATCCATGAACGGCAGCACGTGGACACGCCAACTGAGATTCGATGGTCCTCCGCTTGATGTCTTGGTCAGTAGCGGTGACTGCCGAAGTGCATCGCTAAAGCTCAGAATGGCAATTGAGACCTGTCGCAGCCGCAAGTCATTGTCGCGACCAGAGTATTCCGGTGCTGTTGCCGAGATTTTCACAGGTTCGACTTTCGGCATGCTCATCAACCCAACGATAGGTGTCGGCGGCTGAACGGTTGGAACTAGCTTAAGTGCTTGCTCAGGGCGTTGCAGGACTTTTTGGAGGTCAAAACTTTCTTTGCCGTTTCTGCTGATGAGAGCCGCGACTTTCGAATCACCACTAGTTGCATAGGTGGTGCGATCGGTTGAGCCCAGCATGGCGGTATCGACGCGCAGCGGCGAACCTGGGCTCGAAGGGCAGATGTAAGTCGGAATGCGCACGGAGGATGCCGTACGATTCTGTACGTTGAACCAGTCTTGACGCTGATCGAAACCTGAGCCGGCGTTCAGCACGCTGTTCTGTTCGATGTACGGCAGAATAATTGTGAGAAAGCACTGCTTGGCATAATCTTGTCCTAAGGTGCCTGTGGCTCCGACCTTCAGGAACTCTTGCAGTTCTTTGGTGTTGGTCGTGGCCGAAATCGTGCCGTTGGAAGTTGCAGACCGGACGGCGGCAGTTTTTGCCTAGCCGACTCAAAGTTGTGCAGCGCCAATCCGATCTGACGCATGTTGTTTGTGCAGCTCATTCGTCGAGCTGCTTCGCGGGCCATCTGCACGGCCGGCAATAACAAGCCGACCAGAATCCCGATGATCGCGATGACGACAAGCAGTTCCACCAGGGTGAAGCCCGCTCGTCGCGTGGACGCATGAATAGGCATCGAAAGAACATCCTCCAAAACAAATTGAATAAAACAAATCTGTTCGGCTTTTCCTGATCAGCTACTCCCGGCAATAAACCATCGCCGGTAGCAAGCAGTGCGGTACCAATTGCTTCGAAGGAACGGTGATCCACCTTCGAAGTTAAGGGATAAATGGGAACAAGATGTCAAAGATCAGCACTGCCTGGCCGCAGGATGTGCCTCAAGCTCCCCAGAACCTAACAGAGTTTTGTTCGGCGACAATCCTTTGAACCGACTACTTCATGAATGTTTTGAGAAGAATTTCCACGCGAGTCATACTCCTGGGAAATCCTAGCAATTCATGCAAATCGCGCGTGACAACGGGGACATAAGACTAGGTGATTTTCGGTCCATTAATGGTTCGCAATGTTGTCTGGAACGCCGTAGACAATTCCGCCGGTTCAAACGGAATAGAAGTGAGCTGGACCGCCGAGTGGCGCAGATCCCGAAGCATCACGAAGAGATCATATTCCCTTGCTCACGGGCTGGTTGGTTTTTTCGAGGCCCGACGCGTGAGGGCTTGTTGAGTTTATGCAAACGGAACGGCGCGAGGAGCCTGTTGATTTAAACGAAACCCGACGCGTAAGCGAGGGATCCGGGTCCCCCCGCTTACGCGTTTTGAAGTTGCGCTTTTCGAGAAATCCTGAACAAACGCTTTCACAATTCCTGAAACCTCGTACTCAGCCGCAGGCGGTACTCGTAATCGTACTCGATCATGACGCATCGAGTACGAGTACCATTTCATGGAGTACGAGTACGAGAATACGTCCAAAATCGCAACTTCAAAACTTACGCGTCGGATTGTGATTCGCACCGTTAATCAGTCGAAACTGATTAAATCGACAGGTCCCGAGCCGTCCGGTGGAGCATTGTCGATCTTGAAGAACCGGACGGCTTGCGCCGTAGCTTTCACTAGATCAGCCCTGCGGCAATGCATCTGGTTTCCATTGCTTCGGCTGATGACTTCGGCGAACTTACTTCTAGAGATCGAGCGCGTCGAGCTGATCGAGGAGTTTGTCGAGTTCGTCCTGCGGCTTGGCCTTCGCAACAGCCAATCGCTCAGCCAAGGTTTCGTCCAGGCCGACTGCTTGGCGGCCGGCCAAGATCAAATGCTCGTCGCGTTCACGAGCGGCCACTTCGATGGCTTCTTGCCCATCGTCCGGTGCGCCGAAAAGCTTGGAGAGATCGATCTTGAAACCGCCGCCATCCACGGGTGCTCCCGCAATAGCCGGCGTTTTGTGTTGCGGAAAAATAATCGCGTTCTGAGGGCAGACTCGACTGCAAGCCGGACAGCCCTTGCGGCAATTGTCCGGTTGTTCCACCAAGATCGTTTCGACGGAATCGATTCCGTAAACTCCGAACAGACAGAAGTCGATACACTCCATGCAATTCGTACAGCGGCTGAAGTCGATAACGGGATACCAACGTCGCGTCGGATGCTCTTCGATCTTGGTTACCGCTGAAGAACCGAGCAGCGTCGGTTGAGCATCTTGGATCGCAATCGATCCGACGAATGTATCGTTCGCCGGCTGTTCATAGCGATGCAATTGATCGGCGGTCAATCGGCCGGACGTCGGTGCAGCACCGTTGCCGGTCGGTGTATCGGAATCCGTCGCGATGCGTTTGATCTCAGCCACGAAGGCTTGCGCATCGGTTCCGGCTCGAAAGTCGATGCAATAGATACGTCGATCCGGTCGCGGGTAGCTTGCGATCACGAGATCCGCATTGACTTCGGCATCGGCCTGGGATTCGCTTTCAGGCGCTTCGTCTTCTTCATCTGCGGCCGTGTTATCTTTCAGCAGCACGTCGCCGACTTGGCCCCGTACGCCATGTCGGTCGAGCACCCAGTGAGCGGCTCGATCGTACAGCCATGCCAAGACGACTAAGTCACCTTCGATCGCTTGCAAGCGACGATAGGTTTCGGCATCGCGCGGCAAGTCATACAAATGCGGCACGACTAATACCTGCGCGCCCGCGACTTCAGCCGCTCCGGCCGCCACGAGTTGTTCGAGTTGCCGTTTCTCAGGACTTCTGCTTTGCCCCTGCGAAACGACGATCGTCAGCTTGGATTCGATAGCCGAAGGTTCATGCATTGGCTTGGCCCTTGATCGTGCGCTGAGCAACATCCCAGGCGGCGTTCAAATGTTCGAGATACGCTTCGGGATCGAGGAAGAGAGTCGCGTCAGCTTCCATTTCAAACAGCCACCCTTCGCCGTACTTGTCCAAGTTGATGCCGGTCGGATCGTCGATCAATGTCTCGTTGATTCGAACTATCTTTCCGGCTGCGGGGCTGTAGAGGCTACTTTCCGCTTTCTTGCTTTCGATGGACCCGATCTCCTGCTTTGAGGAGACCGTCATGCCGGCTTCGATCGTCAAATCGAGAAAGTAGACATCCTGCAGCAGTCGTACTGCATAGGCGCTGAGGCCCACACGTACCGTACTCGAACTCGACTGAGACACCCACATGTGATTTTTGGCGTAACGTCGATCGGTCGGGAACGCGGCTTCGTAGTTGCCCATCATGAACACCAGCTCGGCGCTCATGTATATCGCACCCCTTGATGTTCGGGCTCAAAGAACGCCGGCAGTAATGCGTCGACGCGTAAGAGTCCGTCCATGGTCAAGTCGATCCGATCCTCGTTGTGCACAACTAAGCCTTCGGAGACATAACGCTGCCATACATCTTGGTATTCCGTCCAGATATCGGCGCCGAACTTGTCGCGGAAGTAGGCGGTCTCCAAGTAACCTCGCTTCAGCAGCAAGATCAGCTCGCGGACCATCGCTTGATGTTGAGTCGGACGGAGGGCGCGGCCCAGCGGCAATCGGCCGGCTTCTAACTCACCGATATACTGGGGCCATTCCGGCAAGTTCTGATAATGCACTCCGGAGACATGCCCGAACGACGCGATGCCCGTAGCCAATAGATCGGAGCCCTTCCACAAGTGATCGCGATAACTGAATGCGACCTTTGACGGGTCTTTGATCCAAGTGTAGGCGCTGCTGCGCGAGTAGCCCGCTTCTGCAAAAGCATCGAAAGCGAAACGCACCCAGTCGCGTTTGGTTTGCCAGTCGGCGACGGCTGATGTCTGTTGCTGGTGCAGGATGCCTTGTGAGTAAACCGTGTTGAACGGCAACTCCATTTGATAAATGGTGATGCTCTCAGGCGATAGTTCTAAAGTGCGCCGTACGTTGTCACGCCAGTTGTCCCACGTCTCACCCACCATCCCGGCGATGAGGTCGATGTTGACGTTGGGAAAGTTCGCGGCGCGAATCCACTCCCAAGCTCGAAACACTTCCTTCGACAGATGCGCTCGTCCGTTTTCTTCCAGTACTGCATCGCTGAAGTTCTCGACCCCCAAGCTCAGTCGCGTGACGCCGAGTTCCTTCAGGGTATGGACTTTGGTTTCGCTCAGCGTACCGGGCTCGCATTCAAACGTAACTTCTTCCGCCATGTCCCAGTTGATGTTGGCTCGCAGGCGATCTACCAAGCTCGTCAACTGCTTGGGTGATAGGAAGCTCGGTGTACCGCCGCCGAAATAAACAAAGCGGAAGGGACGACCGCCCATGACCGGTTGCTTGCTGACTAGTTCGATCTCCCGGCACAGCGCCTGAACATAGCGTTCGATCTCATCAGCGCTGATACCGGTGAAGACCTTGAAGTAGCAGAACTTGCAACGCTTGCGACAGAATGGAATGTGGAGATATAGGCCGAGCGGAATGCCGGGGCGCGGCGGTTCGGCCAGCGCGCGTTCCACCTCGGACAAGGCTTCCTTCTTCCACTGCGAAAACGGCGGATAGTTGGATATGAAGTAACTGCCGACGTCGGTCTTGGCGGTTTCTGTGCTCATGGATCATTCAGGTAGGATAGGCGAAGCGAACGCGAATCGTTCCCGTTTCGCCGAGGTTCCAAAAACATGGAATGCGTCCTGCCAGTTTACCACGGAGTCCCTCGATGAATCGACTCCTTCGGAAATTCTTCCCTTGAGTTAAAATCGTCGGGCGGTCCGCAGACGGCCAGTCGCCGACGGCCGGTTGCCATTGATACGGCGAACCGTTGGAAAGCCGATTGTTAGGCCGATAGACGACTCTTGTTCTCAATGGAAAGTTCTATGCACGACTCGCAGTCCGACGATTCACCGCGCGATCCGACCTCGGGTGACTCACGGCAACCGGTTTGGGAGGCGGAAATCGACACTCCCGCTACCATCGCCGTCATCGGCGGTGGGCCTATCGGTATCGAAGCCGCACTGTATGCTCGCTTCCTCGGCTACTTCGTGCTCATCTTCGACAAGGCCAAGCCAGGCTGTGAATGGGCAAAGTGGGGTGATACGCCGCTCCCTTCGTCCTTCGGTGAACTTTCCAGCTCATTGGGTCGAGCTGCGTTACGCGCTCAAATCGAATCAGGAGAGTCGGCCGAATCGGGAGAGTTGCCGGCCGCCGATGAGAGATTGACCGCCGCTCAGTTCAACGAACGCTCTATCATTCCGCTCGCTATGACCGATCTGCTGTACGACAACATCCATATCCAATCGGAAGTCACATCGATCAGTCGTATTCAGTGGCGTCGCGAATGCGGCGGCGATATTCAGGACCGAGCCGACGACGAATATCGCTTGCTCGTGCATAGCAAGAAGAGAGGTTGGTTTACAACGCGAGCCGACATCGTATTGGACGCAAGCGGTTGCAATGTGCCGCGACCGATCGGTCCCGGAGGAGGCATCGCAGTCGGTGAGCTGGAAGAAGCTTCCATGACGTCGACCGATATTTTAAGTGATCGCGCGTTGGCGGAAGCCGCAGGGCGACACACGGTCGTAGTCGGTTGTTCGCTCGCAGCTTTAGTCAATCTGACGAAGTTGTGCGTCGCATGCGCCGGCGACACGGCCATGCGTATCACTTGGGTTGTGCCTCTCGATCCAGGGTGTCGATCGGCGTCCGATCAATTGCAACGCTTGGCAGCGATGGGGGATGAACCGGCCGAGTGGGTCAGTCAACCATGGGTGGCCGATGCTCTTGAATCGAAGCTGGATCGGGTCGGTGTCGTACCGGCTATGGGTGTGGAACGAGTCCTTCGAAACGCTCGCGGCTTGACAGTCACGCTGCAACAAAATGAAGATTCGACCGTGGACATCGAATGCGATGCGCTAGTATCGAACAACGGTTATGAACCTGATTGGAACCACACTCGGTCCCTGGCGATCGGCGTCTCGCCGGAACTGGCTCGTCCGGTGCTCAATCCTCAATACTTCGGCAGCGGTTCGCCTGCAGTCGTCGAACCGGCTCGATCCATCGGGATTTCAGAGAGCATCTTCACTATGGAGCCTCACTACTACGTGCTGGGAGCGAAGAGCTTCGGACTGGCTCATCATCGTTTTACCCTCGAGCAAGGGCATCAACAGATACGCGAAGCCTTCAGTTGGATCGGCGGCCGCCGCGACCTCGATCTCTACACGCAGTTTGCTCGTGACGAAGCCGCGGGCAATGCATAGCCGCGTGCAACGAGTAATGAAGGATGCCGAGCAAATGGTTTTATCGAGCAATGGATATTGAGAAATCGTTATTCAGAGCTCGAAGCGTGAGCGGAGCTTGTTTCGCATTGTTCTTTCGAGACAATCTGTTTAGATCGTGAGCTGCTCGGAACGGGCTGGTCGTTGTCGCTCCACGATAAACTTTCGCGATCACACTGCTTCACAAGGATCGAGCTCATGCAGCCCGCTGATCAAACCGGCCTTCCGGACAATCCCTCAGCTCGGCTTCGTCAATTGGCGCACGACCTGCGCTCGCCGCTTTCGATCCTATCGATGGGGGTCGAAACGCTGAAGTCATTTCGTACGGATCCCGAGCAGTTCGATCAGATCTGCAACATGCTCCTGACCGACGGTGTCGAACCGATGAAGCAACTGATCAATCGAGTCGCAGAAGAAGCCGAGCGCATGCAACAGCGGTAACAATTGCTCATCAATCGCATACCATCGTTCGTTTTCTTCTGAGGACGTCTTCTTCGTCGTGTTCCTCTTCGTACTCGTACTCAGCGAAGCGGTACTCGTACTCGAATCACTTCGCGCTGGAAAGCGGGACAACATCTTTTTGGGTAAAGGATCTCAAATCTCAAATCTTCAGATTTCGAGTACGAGTACGAGTACGAGTACGAAGAAGAGTCAGGAAGACTCAGGGAGAGTTAGGGCTAAAGACGCGGGTCTAGTTGCCGGTTCCGAGTTGTGTGGCGATGAAGACGCCGAAGAGAACGGCTAGGACCAGCATGACGGCGAGGGCGATGATGAGAGCCAGCGTCTTTCCGGTTGATGACTTGGTCGTTTGATTGAGCCCTGACTGTGGACCGCTGGAGGGCGCACCGGTTTTGGATGTACCTGCTTTGGAGCCGGCCGACTGTGACTTATCGGTCGTAGAACCGGAAGATGACTTACCGCCGGAGCCGGCTTGCCCGGAACGTCGGCGGATTTCTGCTTCCAAATCAACGCGAGAGCTGACATCCGAGAGATCGGCTTTATTGGCGATGCGCATCAGTACACCGCTATCACCGGCGGAGAGTTGAGATACACCGCTGCCGGATCGACGACCGTCTGCAGTATCGCTGCTGCGATTGCTCACCGTATCGACAGACGATGGAGGTTGCTTGCCCGAGCCCACGCCGCTTTCATCACCCAGGTTCAGATTACTATCTTCGCCCGGACCGCCGACTTTGACTCGCGATCGCTTCTCGGCTTTATATTTGGCTTTCCATGCTTCCAGCACTTCAGCCACTTGCGTTGCGGTCGCATAGCGGAACTTCGGATCTTTTTGGATCATCTTCACGCAGATGCCTTCGAGCTCACCCGGGCAATCGCTGCGCAGTTTGCGGATATCGGTCGGCATAGCCGCTTGATGCTTGGCGATCCGCTGTGCGATCGTTCCTTCGGGAAACGGAGCGCTGCCGGTGAGCATGAAATACATCGTGCAACCTAGTCCATAGATATCGGCGCGATGATCCACTTTGTGACTGTTGAGCGCTTGTTCCGGAGCCAAATAGTCGGCCGTACCGAGCACTTTGTCGTTATAGTCGATTGTCAGCGAAGCTTGCTTGTCGTCGCTGAACAGGGCCAAGCCGAGGTCGAGCAGTTTGACTTGGCCTTTCGAGTTCACCAAGACGTTGGCGGGTTTGATGTCGCGGTGGATGAGCCCGACATCGTGGGCGTGTTGCAAACCGCGAGCTGCTTGTGCGATGTAGTCCGCGACCTCTTCAAAAGGAAGCGGGCCTTTCTTCTTGACCATCGTCTGCAAATCGGCCCCGTCGACGTACTCCATGACGATGTAATGCGTATCGCCTTCGTTGTCGATATCGTGTGCGCGAACGATGTTGGGATGGTTGAGCGACGCGATCGCTTTGGCTTCCAGTTGGAAGCGAGCCAAATAAGAAGAGTTGCCGAGCCGACTGCGCGGCAGCACCTTGATGGCTCGTTTGTCGTGCATCTTGGTGTGTTCCGCCAGATACACGCTGCTCATCCCGCCGCTGCCGAGATGGCCGAGCAACTTATGCTTACCGAGGAAGAAGCCTTTGTACTTGCCCGCCAGTAGTTTTTCGCAGTGCCAGTGCGTGACGATATTGTGAGCTTGAAGGGCTTTGGCCAGAACCACGGGGTCGGCCGGAAGTTCGCCGTTGTGCTCGGCGCGTATCGCCGCCAGCGCCGCGTCGAGCGCTTCTTGCGTGCTCAATTCGCTGCGCTGGACGAGTTCGACTAACTTCTCGGATGTGACCTTGGACATGCCGTAACCTATCCTGACGTGACCTGGCAGGCGGTTGCCGGCTCATCGAGTTTACCCTGCAGATTGCCTCATCGGTGGGGAATCAACAGACTCATCCGAACCCCGGGGCGCTGTGTCTCGCTCCCTGGCCGCCTCGTTAACCTCGGGCTATTATCCCAGCGTCTTTCCGAACCTCGCTCCTGCCGAAGATGATCTGAAGATCTGAACCCAGGCACAATGCGATGCGTTCGGCCGCTTCCGCCGGGAAGTGCCACCTCTTATTTTGCGTTAAGTCCGCGACGAAGATAACAGCCGGGCTGAGTCAAAAAAAGAAATCGACCGAAGTTTTTGTCCTTTTTTGACACCCTTTTCGGGCTCGATATTCGCAACCGGCAAGCGATCATTCGTTCATCGTTCCTGAATTGGGACTGCATTTCCTCCGTTTTCCAGATCGATTTCATGTCAGGCAAACACATCGTTATCGGCGGCGGTATCGTCGGAATCTCCATTGCGTTTGAATTGGCCGACCGCGGCGAAAAGGTGGTCGTGCTCGAACGCGACGAACCGGGTAAGCAGGCCTCTTGGGCCGGAGTCGGTATTCTCCCTCCCGGCGCAGTGTCGGCAGGCGAAGACCCGATCGATCGACTGCGCGCCCTCAGCCATCGGTTGCATGCTGAGTGGGCGGAACGTTTGCGCAGTGAAACCGGAATCGATACGGGCTTTCGACGCTGCGGCGGTCTCTATCTGGCTCGCACAGCCGGTGAAGCCGCGACACTGGTCGGCACGTTTGCTTGGTGGCGTGAGCAGGGTATCGAAGTCAATGAACTGACGCAGGGCGAGCTCCTGGTCATCGAGCCGCAATTGGAATCGATCGCATCTTCGCTTCATCGACGCGGAATTTGGTCCCTGCCGGACGAATGCCAAGCGCACGCCGAGGCATATGCGGGCCTTGGTAGAAGTCTGCAAACGACGCGGTGTCGAGTTCCTGACTCACTGCGAAGCGCTGGAACTGGAACACGATACCAACCGCATCACCGGAGTGAAGACATCAGCCGGCTTAGTACAAGGGGATGACTACTGCGTAGCAGCCGGCCCATGGGTACGGCAGCTCCTCGAACCGCTCGGCTTGCCGACCGGCGTTCTGCCGATTCGCGGACAAGTGATCCTATTTCATCACGGCGAGCATCTGCTGACGCGCATCGTCAATGAAGGGCATCGGTATTTGCTGCCGCGCGACGACGGACGAATCTTGGTGGGCAGCAACGAAGAAGAAGTGGGTTACGAAGTAGCTACGACTCCGGAAGTCATCAACGAGTTGCAGGAATGGGCCTACACGTTTCTGCCTCGACTGCAGGAGGCTGAGATCGAACGCACATGGGCCGGGCTGCGGCCTGCATCCTTCGACGGGTTACCTTACATCGGAAGATTGCCGGACTATTCCAACTGCTATGTGGCCGCGGGCCATTTTCGTGCGGGTATTCATCTCTCTTGTGGAACGGCGCAGGTTATCGCTGACTTGATGCTGACCGGTCGCACCTCCATCGACCTCGATCCCCTTCGACCCGGCCGCGGTTAGTCAGTCGTTAAAAGTCTGTAACTAGATCTTCCAAATCGAGCCGCAAAGCAAAACGCACAATCCGGCATACTGTAATCCACCCTGCCCTGCGCATTCCCCTGTTTTCGGGTTCGGTTCTTGCGATGAAACGCAAATGCAACCATGCTGTGAATGTGATTGCAATGATCCTTCACATGTGGGCAAAGCATGAGGCGATTTCGACCGATTCATAAGAGACGATTTAGACGACGGAACCTCAAACTTCTATCACTTTGGTGCGCGGTGTCGTGCTGCGCTGTTTCACTGTTCCTCGGAATCATCGTCAGTGATTTGAGTCTTGCGCAAGAGCCGGCGCCTGTGCCGCCGGCGAGCAGTGACGATGTAGCAGTCCAGCGCTATCTCGAACTCCTTATCAAGCGACCTTCGACAGGAACAGCGCTGGATAAAGTGGTCGAGTATTACTCGTCGGCCAACTTGATCGAGCAGCTTTGCCGTGACTTGGAAAAGCAGGCGGATGCACAGGCGGCTGTAGATGCTTCGGCCGCCGCGTCGCGACGGATGGCAGTGGGATTCATTCGGCAAGCAAGCGGACAATGGGAGCCTTCGCTGCGAGCGTTCGCTGCCGCGATGAACGAGTCGCAATTGGAAATCGCCGCGCGCACTGCCGCCGCCGAATCTCTCAAGCAACTCCATCGTTGGCCGGAAGTCTCGAAGATGCTCGAGCCTCTGCTCGACGAATCCAAACTACGACGGATGCCGCGAACGAGAGCGCTCGAATGTTTGAAGCTGGCCGCCGCAGCGGAGGTGCGGAGCGAACGCGCGGATGAAGCTCGCAAGTTGTGGACTCGACTGGAAAAGCTCTTCACCGCCGATGCATCCATTCGACTGCAGATCGCAGAAATGGCCGTTGAAGAAGGCGAGCTGGAATTCGCCATCGAGACATTGACTCGCGCGCTCGCTGCGGCGAAGCAGCCGCAGGAAAAGATCGACATTGAACTCAAGATCGGCGATGTTCAATCTCGCTTAGGCCAATACGATGTCGCACAAAACGATTCGTCGATCTGCTCGAACGGAGCAATCCTACCAGTTGGATCGCGGATGAACTGCGCAAACGAATTGATTCGCTGTTGCTGACCGCCGGCAATGAAAGAGCTCTGATTGCTTTCTACGAAGAGTGGACGACGAATCATCCTCAGGATACGGTCGGGCTGGAGCGATTGGCGGATGCTTATTTGACTGTCGGTCGACAAGACGACGCAGAAGCACAATTGCGCAAAGTCATCGATGCTGTGCCGGGCGAGTCGGCTCCGCGCGTGCGGCTTGCTGAACTGCTGGCGGCTCGCGATGAACATGCACAAGCGGCCGAGTGGTTGGCCGCAGCGCAGAAGATTGAACCTCGTAATCGCGACATCATCGTGCGCTGGGGTGAAGTCGTCGCGACGGATCGCAAGCAACCGGAGAGCATTCGCATACAAAATGCGGATGCGATTTGGCGCAAGTTGCTCGACGGTAAAGAGACGGATTCGCAGGCACTGTTTCAAACGGCTGAGTTGTTGGAACGAATTGATTTGACGATCGATGCGAGGTCACTAGCTGAACGAGCCGTCGATGCGGCGCCGGATAGTTTAGATGGACGCATTCGAACGGCAGGGATGCTGATTCGCTTGAACGATCGATCTGCTGCTGAAAAGTTGATCGATGATTGGCTCGCGAGAGCGCCGGGGGATCGCGAACGAACTGCGGCTGCGGCGCGGGCTTTTCATGACTTGAAAACGGGACCGCGAGCCATTGAACTGCTGACAACAGTATGCCGGGATAATCCGACGCTCGAAGATCGCATGACATTGGTGGAATGGTTGTCCGAAGCGGCTCTCTACGATGAGACGTGGTCGCAACTGCTCGAGTTGCGAAATCAAGCCGCACAAGAAACCGCCTCGCCTGCAGATGCTCCGATGCGTGAATCGATTGCGGAGCAACGTGTTCGGGTGGCGAGGAGCATCGAGAGGCTAGAGACGCTCAGGCAAATACTCCAAACCGAAGCGCAGACCGGCTCTGCTTCGCAGCGGTCTTTTACCTTGTGGGAAACGGCTCTGACGTATCGTGAAGAAGGTAAGACTCGAGAATCGCTCAGATCCGTCGAAGAATCGCTTGAAGTAGAACCGCAGAGCGTGCGCAATCGCATGCTGGCCGCTTTGTTGCATCGGCAAGTCGGAAGTTATCTGGATGCTGCAGAAGACTATCGACGGCTCGCGCAGTCGGATCTGCGAATGCGTAGTGATCATTTGATTGCGGAAGTCGAATGCCTAAACGACGCAGGTTCCAAGGATCGAATCATTCCGAAAGTCGACGAGATCTCAAGGACCGCTCGACTGAACAGTTCGCAATGGATTCGGTTGGCCGATCTCATGATCCGAGCCGGTTATACCGATCGCGGCGAGTCGATGTTACTGCAGCGGTTCGAAGCCGATCCGGGCGATGCGGAAGTGCTCAATCGATTGATCTCACTTTCGGTCCAGTCGAATCAATTCGGTAAAGCGGCCGAGTACGGTTGGCGAGCACTTGAGATGGTGACGCAGGAGAGTGCCGGAGAAAGCGCTCGTACGGCCCGCGTTCGCGATTTGATCACGTATCATTCGAAGCTCGGCAGTTTGGAAGTGCTCCAACATAAATTGGATCGTCACTGGCGTCGATTCGGATTGTTCCGCGAGCATAAATATTGGGAAGCGCTGTTAGCGTCGGAAGCCAAGGATTTCGGTTCCGCGGAAGCCGTACTGCGACAACTGCTCGAGACCGATCCGAAAAACGTGACGTTGCTGGAGCAATTAGCGGAGACGGCTCACAAGCGAGGCGATTTAGTTGCGGAAGTGGACTCGCTGCTCATGCTCCGGCAGATCCAACCGGGAGCACTGGAACGCAATGAGTTGGTCGATCGGTTTGCAAGTTTGCCTTCAGATCGAGTCGACGATGCGCTGCTCGATCGGCTGGCAGCTTCATTGCTGGACGGCAAAGAGTTCCTCGATACGGTGGATGATTTGGATCTGCGTCTCAGACGCCGCGAAGCGCTCCGTATCTTGAAGGCTGCCCCGAGCGATGTTCAATCCGGTCATGCCGGTCTGCTCCGTCGATTACTGTTGGCATGGTCGTTAGGTGATAGTGATGAAACAGCAGCAACGCTGAACGCAATCGAAGGTCTGCGACTCACCGATAAACTCGAAGCTGCTATGGCGAGCGACGCGGATTCGCCGTCCGGTGCCGGAGTGTGGGAACCGATTCTTGGAGCACATTGGGCGGTAGAAACCTGCCTGGCTCGTCGTCGCGGAGCTTCCGTCGGTCGCGTGCGAATGTCGAGTGTTATCCAATCGGAATGGGACTCGCAGCTCATTGCATACGCTGTTGAGTTGGCTGCGGCAAACAGCGCTGAAGAGCAGCAGGCGCGGCTGCGCCGGTTTACCCGAGATGATCAACCCGCGACGGATGCTCGCAGCCGCTTTCGGCGCAAGCTGTTGCCTTGGCTGGCCGGACAATGGATGCGCGGCGGTTCGGATGCACGCTCCAGTGGAGAAGGTCTTTCACCGGTATTGAATCGAGCGGCCGTGCAGCTCGGACCCGTGGCAACGATGATCGGCTGGAGATTGGCGATTGATGCCAAGTTTGCCGGCGAAGTTCGTGTAGCTGCTGACGACGGGGATCGATTGGCCTCGCTGCTTGTGTTGTGGTCGACGGAGCATCGACTACGACAGACTCAAGCCGGAAACCGATCGACGGATTTTCAATTGTTGGACGGTGATGAGCTCGCTCGCTGCGAATCGATGGTACTGCAACTCGGTTCGTACCGAAAGTTCGCACCGACATTGACCGTTTGCGCGATTCTGGCGGCGGCTTCATCGCGAGCCGATCAAGCCAAACAGCGGGAATACGCTGAACTCTTGGGGGCAGTCGACTTCAGCGCCGATCTGGAACTTTGTTTGGAGTATTTGTGTCGCATCGGCAACGATGATCTGATGCGTTCGGCGATTCGACAGCAACTTGACCGCAACGGAATGAACTTCGCCGATCGATTGTTCAACTTGCTCGTCGAAGTATCGGATAGTCGGAAGCTGCGAAGAGTTCTGAATCGATCGTCGCGTGACAACGCGATTGAAGATGTGTTGCTCAGTGTCGGTAGTTTAGAAGCTATCGGCGAGGCACTGCTGGAGCACATGAGCTCGCACGGTTCATTCGATTTCGATCGGAAAATCGTGCGCACGGCGGCGACGCGTTGGAACATGACCGGGGATATGGAAGCTCAGGCGCTCAAACGAACGTATAGTCTTTGTGCACCTATCCTGGCTCGCTTAGCTCCGCCGGATCGAAAGCGATTCACTCAATCGCTTTCGATGATGCCCGCCCACTTGGATGCTCCTGCATTGAAAGAGTTTGCAGGGCTCAGTCTTATCCTCGCGGCGGAATCGGGTATTGAAACGGAATGGATCGAACAAGCGCGGAAAGCAGCAGGGGCGAATACGCTCGATGTTCGGATGCGAGCGGCTCGAAACCTCTTGGCCGCCGAGCTGTGCTTGCTTGCCGGGAGGAAAGAAGATGCGATCGCGTTTATCGATCCGCTGTTTCCGGCTGACAGCGACAAGGTCATGACGCGATTCCAGCGCAGCGAATGGTTGATCGATTTAGAACGATTCGTAGATGCATTGGACATCCTGCGTGAATTGAAGACGCAGGCGAAGGATGAAGAGATCTTGCGTCTGCGATTACTGGTGGAATGCGCGATCGGTTTGAAGGACGAGAAGCTGGCCGAATCGCTGCAGCCGAGTTTTGAACAGTTGGTGATGCCGACGGAAGATGTGGTGGAAACGGCGGCTCGCTACTTGGAATTGAATTGGACGAAAGCGGCCGAGCGCATGTTACTGGACACGGAGCATGTGCCGATTTCGAATGCTTCGTCCAGTCGATTACGAGATATGTTCAAGATCTTGCAGGTGCCTACGGAGATTTCGGTCGAGCTCGATTCTTTGGCGCTGGCCAGGCTGTTGCAAAAGATTGCGGCGGTCGGCGACAAAGAAGAAACGGATCGCGTATCGCGAAGCATCTTCCATCGCAAGCGACCGGCATCCGTACTGAGTATCCGCGATCAGCAGTGGTTAGGACTTATCCCCGTCCAAACATCCGCAGCTCCGGGTGAGGAGCAAGATTTAACTCGCCGCGTTCGGCCGCTGGTGATCGGCCTAGGAGATGCGAACAAAGCGCTCGTGTTCATCCGTGAAGAAGCGGCTCGCTTGTTGCAAGACGGCGGTAGTGTGACAGAACGATTGAACATTGCGTTGTTATTGACACGACACAACGATGGGCAAACGGTTAAGCAACTCGTGGAGACGATTCGCGAAGAGGAACTATCGCCGCCCGATATGTTGAAGCTGGCTCAAATACGCCTAGCCTTGCGAGAGTTTGATGATGCGGTGCGGCTTTCATTAGTCGGTCTACGTCGACAACCCTCGCTGGTGGACGAACGTGTGGCTGAGTTTTTGAAAGCAGCCGGCCCGAGCCAAGTCGAACCGTTCTTGGTCGAACTCGCCGGCGATCCGCTGCTGGTACGGAATCTCGGCGAGAAATCGCTGATCGCTGTTTGGGATGATCTCGATCGTACCCAGCATCATGATCTGGCGGCCAAGTTGATTTCCGATTGGAGTTCCGCCACACGCTTAAAAGCCACTGGCATCGGACAACAGCTTTTGGATCGACTGGCGCGCGTCGAAGCGCAATATCGATACCCGTTGCTCCGTACGTTGCTGGTCGATGGCCAACTTGCTGAAACGGATTTGTTTGATGCGAAGGCCGGGAACAAGCTCAGTCGAATCGGCGTCCTGTTGCTGACCCAACCGATTTCAGCAGACGACATAGCCGCTTTTAATACGTTCATTCGCGCACTGAGGACCGCCGCACCTAATTCCTTTTTGATTGCCGGGTTGGGAGTCGCGGCGGGCGAATCGTCGGGCGATAAAGAGATGACCACGCAGGCTTTGGCGTCGATGGCTGCGATCCCCGCGGCGGGCGATGTCTCGACCAAGCTCGGACGTGACCAGTTGCTCGCGTACTTGTTCCAACGTTACCCGTCTAACGAAGCCAATCGCGAATTGCTGATTGCGCTGGCGGAGCTGCGACTGAAGACGGTCAATGCGACGCGTGTGACGGCCTGTGCGCATCCGCGATTGCAGTTGATCAAGCTGTTTATCCAGGCGAATGATCGCGTGCGTTTGTTGAAAGGTGTCGACGATTTGCTCAGCGCTTGGGAAGCCGAGGTTCGGACGAACGGAAACTCAATCAATGTAAGCGGTGGAGGATGGCCTCTCGTCGGAGATGCGGATTCATTCAACGATCTAAGGGGTGAATTGGAACGCGCCGGTTGGTGGTTTGAGTCGTATCTACTCGATTCAGAGTTGGAACGACTCGGGGTCGGCTCTCTATTGGCGGACGATCGGTTCTGGTCGGCACGCATCAAGAACTATTCGCTCGAGCGTCAACTCGAACTTTCCGACTATGCACTTCGCGCAGCACTGGTTGCGGATGCCAACTATGGTCAGCTCGATCGATGGCAGCGGAGTGTATTGCCGCGGGCTGAGTTCCGCGGACTTACCAAACCGATCTTCGGACTTAACGGACCGTTCTTTATTCCGGATCAGGCCAAGCTGAGTAACATCGACGAGGATCTTCGGCGGTACTCGATTTGGTTGAGGCAGCAGATTCCGGCCGATGATCGGATCGGACCATGGACCTCGCTGCAGCTCGTTCATATTGCGCTGCAATGCGGGGACGACCAGAGCGCTCTGCGAATCATGTCGCTCGTGATCGAGCGACTGAAGAAGCTAGCCCCTACGCCGACGCTTTCCCGTACGCCGGCGTCAGATCGAGCTCCCTTGCTCGATTCGGATCGAGACTGGATAAACGCCGGCGCGTCGTTGTTGAGTCGACTGAAGAACCATCCGCAAGTCGCTCGGCGCAGCGAACTCGAATCCGCTTTGATCGATGCGCTGAAGGCGGGAGGTTCGCAGGCCTTGTGGGTGAATCTCAGTCTGGAGCGATGGATGCGCACCGCCGACGGCGAGCCTGCGAGTCCTACCGACGATATGCAGTCGGTCTTCGACACGATTCTCAACGCACCTGCCGATAGTGAACTGCTGCGACTGGCCGGCAGCGAATCGGCTCGCGTTCGCGAAGTGATGCAGATTGTTTTACGCCTGCGGAGTTCGGGGTACAAGGATCCGTCCTTCGATCTGTTCATCGCAGCCACACGGACCTCTTGGTTTCGAAGTGCTTGTCATCAGCCACGCGAAGGGGAAGCGATCGCCGGAGCGAGTGCCATGGGGGATGTCATGATCTTCCTCAATCTGGACATCGAGTTCGCGATTTCGCAATACGTTCAATCGTTGCTGAAGGATTGGGAAAGCGCAGGTCCGGAAGCATCTGCGCGATGTGCAAAGCTGGCTGATGCGTTGACGAGCATTCTGTTTGAATCCCAAGCATCGGCTCCGGCGATAGCTCCACATCGAAATGGGACGCGGTCGGATTCCAGTCTGTTTTGGCCGCTGAAACCGTTGCGGCTACGAGTCTCTCAGTCAGCGCCGGAAGTCTCGCTTGTGAAATCGAAGGTGACTTCGGCAACGGGGCCCAAATCGAGTTCGGAACTTTGCTTGCTCGATTATTTGATGGCCGCATGTGAAAGGGTACAAGGCAAGGATCGCCTTGAGGAGTTGGCCGCTTACTTGGACTCTTGCCGCAAGATCGATCCGCTGAATTCGAAGCTATTGTTGGCGAGCGGCATGCTGGCTGTTCATCGCGGTCAAGCCGATCAGGCGACCGATCGAACCGAACAGCTCTTGTTTCTCCTTCGCAATCCGGCTCAGTCGGAACCGGTGCGAAAAGAGATCGAACTATTGCGCAAACGACTTAATGAAAAGTTGCTGCCGACACCGATCGACCCGCAGTCTCTGAAGTTCACTGCGATGTTAATGGCCTGCGACGGAGGCGTTTACAACATCGGCGAGTCGCGCGCGTTGCTGGAAAGCCAATTTGCCCATGCGATCATGGCCGATGATGCCGAATTATTGAAACTCCTGTGCGAGCGCTATCGACGAGCGGTGAGTTCAGCGGTCAATGACAGTGCGGCTGCTCTGCTGGGCATCGAGCAGGAAGAGATCGCGCGTGCATGCTTGAGCCTAGATCGCTTGGAATTGCTGGCCGAAGGACTGAGCGTGTTTAACGACATCAGCCCTGGTACTGCGGTGTTGATCATCAGCGAGTTTGCCAATGCTTCGCGTGAGCGTCGAGAAACTTTGTTCCGAAAACATTTCTTGGAGCCGGCGAATCCGACGATCCCATGGACTGCGAGCGTATGGTTACCAAAGTTGACCGTACCGCCGTCGCACTTCATCGGTCCTGATACTTCGCAAGCGCCGCACGTGGCGGCTGCACGCAGCGGTGCGCAAGGATTTCGTTTGTTCAAAGGCCGCTATTGCTCGTGAATCGAACTCCGTCGCTGCGTTTCAAGCGAAGCTCAAAACGATCACTGCGGGCGCGGATGCGCGGACGGCTCAGGCTGCGCTGATCGGACGCGCCGCAGTCGGTGAACGTTTGCAGGCGGAAGAGTTTCGCTCGATTGCCGATGCGTTGCAGGCTCAGGCCTCGCAGGGCTCACTGTTCTTCGGTCCCGAACTGGTCACGTTGTTGGAAACGGTGGCTCGCGATCCGCAGCTTGCAGGTGATGTCACTCTGCTGTGGACGAAGATACGACCGCAGGTCAAGCTGCCGAACGATTCGGACGCATTCAACTTGGACGCTTCGAATGGGTTGGGAATGACGATCACAGCCGATTCAACCATGGATCGACGACTAGCGAACGTACTTGCGGGTCGCAGTGCGGGAACAACGTCGAGCTCGACGCCGCTCAAGCATTGGCTCTCCATTCAAGAGAGTTCCGTCGATGTGAATCGCACGCAAAAAGATAACGATCTGTGGAGTGCCGGAAGTGATGGCCAGGTCACGGCGCATCCGAATTACTTGCCGTCGTATCTGATCCTGCGGTATCCGATCGAGGGTGATTTTCAGATCCAGTTGCGTGTGAATCAAACCAACGAGCGTAAGTTCGGCATCGGATTCGGCGGTCTTACTTTGGCTCCGACCAGTAGTTCGCGGATGGTCCGTTATTTCGGATCGGGCGGGCGTCCACTCTACAACGCTGCGGCTGTCGAACTAGGGTACTCGAAGACGTTTCCGCTCTCGATCGTGCGCAGTCGAGGAGTAGTTGAACTGGAGAGCCCGGCCGGCAAGTCTCGCAGCGATGCTGCATCAGGAAGTCCCTTCTTCTATCTCTTCAGTTACGGCGACGGGGCGGCTGAGTTTGATCAATGGCGATTCAGCGGTGATTTGAAAACATTGCCGGAAGCGAATCTGATCGATTCGCAGTTGCGCCTCTGGACTCAAACATCCGGACGTATTGCTCTACCAAAACTGAGTGTCGAAAAATCGGCGAAGTCGGAGATCGAAGATGTGGGTGGTGTTCCTCCGGATGCGATTTGCGAAGTGACTGAGGGTGTGCTGACCATTCGACGCGGGGAATCGGATTCAACTAACGATGTGAGCATTTCTTATTTGCGACCGCCGGTCGAAGGCGAGACACTGGAGTTCGAAGCGTATGTCGATGAATCCGGCCGGACTGCTGCACCGGTCATCGGGCGTATGGCCATGGTCGTAGATAAGGAGCGACTGCGATTGCACTGGATACCTTCGCCGGAGGATCGCCGCTGGTTTACGATCGACGAATCGAATCGCGTCGATCTGACTCCGGCGGAAGTTCGTGAACCGATTCAACTGAAGTTGGATGCATGGAACCGATGGCAAATACGGATGGAGCGTGCAGAAATCGTCGTCCGCGTAAACGACCGAGAGTCGGCTCGCATCAAGCGAACATCGGATCTCGGCAGTGCTTTCGGATTTCTGTTAAGTCCCGAGACACCACAAGTTCAAATTCGTGGAGTGCTACTGCGCGGCGATTGGCCGGAGAAGATCTCGGTTAGCGACTTGTTCTTGCCTTCTGATGTGCCTTAGCAGTGGATGAGAAGATTTGTGGGGAACATGGATGGAGTGGATGAAAGGGATGGGGATAAGGGCAGAAGGTTGGGAATCGGGGATAGTGATAGGGTTACGGTAGAGTGTTGGGGATTGGGTTGAAATAAAGAGGATCGGTAAATGGATGATGGATTGTTGTACAGTGATTGAGCGTTAGTTTTTTGGTCGGGCAAGTTCGATGCACCACATCAGGAAGAAGCACTCGGACGCGGCCAGGGCCAGAGGCCAAGCGGTATTGAATCGACGGGTCGCTTTCGGGATTGATCCGCTCGGCTGTGCATCGGCAAGGGTTCGCACGGTCGTACTCAGACCCTGTTGAGTTACGGTCACTGGCAACTGAACCCAGCCGTCTGTGGTGCGTCGCCAACCGTCGTCTGCTACGTCCATGTTTCCGGCGCGAGCTGTCGAGAGCTCGGCGACGGCCGCCATATCACAGCGCTCGAGAAAGAGTCCCGCTGCACAAAGTGATAGGCTGACGAGCAGGTAACGATTGCGAGTGAGTTCCGTCATGCAGTTGAGCAACGTGAGTTGCTGTCCGGAGAGTGAAACTGTCATGCGACGACGTGTCGCTATGGACTCTTCCGATGCATGGAACGGACCGATGCCGTGAAGAATCTCGACGTGAATCGATCTAACATGAGTCGCCGTCGAACGTTAAGCTCGGATGCGCTTCGCGATTCCGAAATAGAATGATGCGTTCCGGCAACATTGCGAATCGTTTCGATGTTGACGAAAGACAACACCATCACTCCCATGCATCATTTCATCAACACTCATGTTTGAAGTTGTCCAGCAGAAAGTCGCCAAGTGACACAGCGAATCGTGGAGCTGTTTGCGGGCATCGGCGGCTATCGCTGCGCGTGGCCGGAAGCGAATTCGATCGGTGCTTTTGAGATCGATCGCGATGCGGCTACAACCTATCTCCTGAACTGGACCGGGCAGGTGCGCATCGGCGAGATCGCAACACTCAGCGAAAGTGATCCGTGGCTCAACGAGGCCGACGCGTGGTTGATGTCGCCGCCGTGCCAACCCTTTTCCGTGCGCGGAGAGCAACATGGTCTCGATGATCCTCGCAGTGCAGCTCTTCTGCACGTCGTGGACCTCGTCAAACATATTCGACCGAGATCGATCGTGCTCGAAAACGTTCCCGGGTATCAGGCTTCGACGGCCGGTGAACTGTGGCGATCGACTTTGAGTCAATGTGGTTACGCGTTTCGAGAGACGATCGTTTGTCCGACGGAGTTTGGACTGCCGAATCGCAGGCTCCGATATTACTGCATCGCATCGAGAGCCGGACTGGGCTCTATTCCGGCGAAGCCTCGTTATAAAGTGTCGCTGCGAGAGTTGATTGAACAAGCGGACGCGGCGAGCTCACCATGCGCGGCAGATTTGGAGTTGGACGCAGAGTTGATCGCGCGGTTCGGTTCAGCGCTCGACCGCGTATCGCTTGCTGATGTGCATGCGATCACTGCTTGTTTCGGCAGCAGTTATGGAAAGAGCTTGAAGCACGCGGGGTCATATCTGGAAGTCGGCGAAGGCAGGCTGCGCCGATTCGCTCCGGCAGAGGTGCTTTGCTTGCTCGGGTTTCCTGTAGACTTTCGGTTTCCGGCTGACATGAGACTGCGAACAGCATGGCGGCTGGCCGGCAATAGTCTTTCGATCCCCGTGGTTCGTTGGAATTTGGCTCAGCTACCGGGCGGACCGGATGCTCAGTGGAATGCGATCGAGCGTAACGCGGATTGAACGATGAAAAGGTGAAATCGAACCGCGGCCCGTGTCCACTCGAGGTCGGCGTTTGGCTATGATAGTCGACTCTTCCGATCGCTCGAAGCGAACTGAATCGCCGTCCCACCCAACGAGAATGTCCCAAGCGAGAACGCTATGAGTGCGAATTCGAACGAAGCTCTTCCAGGATCATCTGCCGCCGTACAAGGACCGTGGTGGAAGCACTTAACCGCTTATCACTGGTTTGTATTCGCGATGGCATCGTTGGCTTGGCTCTTCGATTGCCTCGATCAACAGCTATTTATCTTGGCGCGTAACAACGCGGTCGGAACGTTGTTGGGGGATCCCACGAATAAGCCGTTGGTGAATGAATACGGCGGATATGCAACAGCGATCTTCGTCGCGGGTTGGGCTTGCGGTGGTTTGATTTTCGGCGCGATCGGAGACCGCATCGGTCGAGCCAAGACGTTGGCCATCACCGTGATGCTGTACTCGATCAGCACCGGCTTGAGCGCACTGAGCGGCGACATCTACCAGTTCTTCGCTTATCGATTCCTCACCGGGCTGGGCGTCGGCGGTGTGTTCGGTTTGGCGGTCGCATTAATCGCGGACGGTTTGCCTGAACACTGTCGCTCGAAAGCTCTCGGGTGGTTGCAATCGCTGTCCGCGGTCGGCAATGTTTCGGCTGGTCTGTGCAGTATGTCGCTGTCCAGTGTACCGGCGAGCGTTTCGTGGAAGTATCTGTTTTGGATCGGTGCTGCTCCGGCATTCTTGTGCATCTTTATCATGCTGCGGTTGCATGAACCGGAGAAGTGGGTGAAGGCCAAAGCCGCCAGTCGCGAAGTCGGTGGTAAGAAGATGGGGTCTTACCTGAGCCTATTCGGTGAGGCCCGTTGGGCCGGCCCAGCCGTTCTCGGGATGATCCTATGTATCGCAGGCGTCGTTGGACTCTGGGGGGTCGGATTCTTCAGTCCTGAATTGGTCGGACCCGCGCTGGAGAAATCGTTAAAGGCCGATGGGCTCACCGGAGACGAGCTCAGCGCTGCGAAGACGTGGTGGACGTCGGTCAATCTGATCGTCCAAAACATGGGTGCGTTTCTCGGTATGCTGGCCTTCGCGAAAGTCGCTCAGACGATCGGCCGCAAGCCTGCGTTTGCGGGCGGATTTGTGTTGGCACTTGCGGCGACGATATTCTTCTTCCGCAACTTTGATGACCGCTCCGATATTTGGATGAGTGCCGTGATGGGCTTTTTCCAACTCGGTCTGTTCGCCGGTTTCGCGATCTATCTGCCGGAACTGTTTCCGACTCGGCTGCGCAGCACCGGAACGAGTTTTTGTTATAACGTCGGTCGTTTCATTGCTGCGTCCGGTCCCTTTACGCTCGGTATCTTGCAGAAGAACTTGGGCAATGCCGCCGTAGCTAAATTGGCAGAAGGTGCTACACCTGAGATGATCGCCGATGCCAAGTTGGCCGCCTTCCGAGATGCCGCTTGCTGGCTGGCCCTTATCTATCTCGTCGGCTTGATCGCCCTACCCTTCTTGCCTGAAACGAAAGATCGTCCGCTGCCTGAAGATTGATATTCGGGCAAGTGTTCTGCAAAACGATTTGCGCATTGTCGTGCTCTATGGCTGTGTGTCATGGTGTCGCTCTGTCTGTGTGGTAACACGCCGAAGGATCGAACCACGCAGACGCAGCAACAGGATTGGGAGAGATTGCTTTGACTCGTCAGCTCATCCGTCGGTCGACAGTTGTTCGGCTGAATAAGCTCGCTTGTGTCTGTACAGCGATTGTTCTGTTCATCGGAATCGACGTTGTCGGCCAAGAAGTTCGAGTCGAAGTCGATGCGTCTCAAGTAGTGCAGCGGGTCTCGCCTCTGATGACGGGCGCTTGCATCGAAGATGTGAATCACGAGATATACGGCGGGATTTACAGCCAGTTGATTTTCGGTGAGAGCTTTCAAGAATCTGTTGCTACGCGTTCTCCGATCGGGTTTCAACATTACGGAGATCCCTGGAGCATCGAAGGAGACTTTGTTCGCGGTTTGAAAAGCAACGGTAACAAACTGGTTTCACAGTTTCCTCCGTTTGAAGACGGCATCGCGGAAGTGCAAGTCCGCTTCGACGGTGATTCGAGCGGATTGGCCGGTTTGATACTGCGAGTCGCCGAGCCTGCCGTAGGTGCGGACAACTTCGTCGGCTACGAAGTATCGCTCGATCCGGGTCATCAAGTTCTCTTGCTGGGACGTCATCGCCAAAACTGGGAACCGATCCGAAGCGTGCCGTGCGAAGTCTTGAAGGGCGAGTGGAATCGATTGCGAGTGGAACTCGACGGCAATCGCATGGTTGTTCATGTCAACGGAAAAGAGGCTGCCGAGTATATCGATAATGAACATCCGTTAGCCGGCGGCGCCATCGGCTTGCGAACCTGGCAGCGCGATACGTTGTTTCGTGGTTTGGCAGTAACGACTGAGGGCAAACGCAGCGAGTTGCCGATTCGGCCGGCACCTGCTGAATGGTCGGACGGTGTGAGCGGCATGTGGCAGGGAGTGCGCAGCGGAACCGCAGAAGGTCGGTTTCAAACTCCGCATGATCAACCCTTTGCCGGATCGCAGTCGCAGGAGATTCGTTTTGAAAAAGGGCTCGGATCGTTCGGAATCGCCAACGGCGGGTTGAAGAAGTGGGGCATTCATTGGCGGCAAGGCAAACCCTATCGCGGCCGCTTGGTGGCTCAAGCTGCTGAAGACACGAAGGTCACCGTGTCGCTCGAATCCTTCGATGGTGAACGAACGCTTGCCGGTCGAGAGTTATCGATTCACAAAGGGGAATGGCGAACGGTCGAATTTGAATTGACTCCCGACTCGGACGAACCGAAGGGACGATTCGCGGTTCAGTTAAAAGAGCCAGGCACGGTTCGATTGGGGTATGTCTTCGTTGAACCCGGACCATGGGGATTGTTCCATGATCTCCCTGTACGCAAAGATGTTGCAGAAGGACTAACGGCCGGCAACATCCGGGTCTTGCGCATGGGTGGGTTGATGGCGAACGCGCCCGAGTATCGTTGGAAGAAGATGCTCGGACCTCGTGAACGTCGTGCGCCGTATCAGGGTTACTGGTATCCGCAGTCGACGAACGGCTGGGGCATCATGGAATTCATGCAGTTCTGCGAAGCGGCGAGATTTCTGCCGATTCCCGACGTGAACTTGGACGAATCGCCTGAGGATCTGGCAGATCTGGTTGAATACTTCAATGGAGCTGCAGACACGAAACATGGTGCCGAGCGTGTAGCAGACGGACACGCGAAACCATATGGGCTGAAGTATCTGGAAATCGGTAATGAAGAAGCTGTCGATGAGAAATATTGGCTACGATTTCGGCCGATCGCCGAAGCCGTATGGGCCAGCGATCCGAATCTTGTTCTGATCGTGGGCGACTTCGAATATCGTGAACCGATTCGCGATCCGCTCAACTTCAAAGGAGCGCCGCGCATTCAGTCGCTCGCAGCTCACAAAAAGATTCTCGACTTGGCTGCCGAACATGGACGCGAAGTCTGGTTCGATATTCACATTTGGAATCACGATCTTCACGACTGTGACAAGTATTTGGCTGCGCTGCCGACATACATCGATGCACTGCAGAGCTTGAGCCCCAAGGCGCAGTTCAAGGTTTGTGTGTTGGAAGAGAATTCGGTCAATCATCGACTGCGACGTAGCTTGGCTCACGCGCGAACCCTGCAGGGCTTGATGAGATTGAGCGAGCGAGTGCCGATTGTTTGCGCGGCGAATTGTCTACAACCGGACGGGCAGAACGATAACGGATGGGATCAGGGGTTGTTGTTTCTGAATCCCAGCCGCGTGTGGGCTCAGCCTCCCCTGTGGGTTAGTCGCATGATTGCGGATCATCATCAACCGAATCTGGTCGCATTGAAGACACCGGATGGGGTTTCTGAATTGGATATTGCAGCGCTGGTGAGCGATGATCGTCGTCGAGCCTCGCTGCAGATTGTCAACAGTTCTGACAAAGAACAGTCCATCCGTCTGGATTGGAAGCAGAATGGTAAGGCGTTGCGACTGACACGTGTTACTCGCATTGCAGGTGATCTAGAAATGAGCAACACGGCTGAGCGACCGGATCGAGTTGTACCGTGGACGCAGATACCCGATGCTGACAATGCTCCGCGTACCGATTCGGAGGTCATGCTGAGTTTGCCCGCGTATTCTTTTTCCTGCTATCTATGGGAACGAGAGTGAGATACGGAACGCCGGACCCTTGGCTTTGTCTCAAAAACATATGGCTGCGTCTCTCGGAGGGGCAGAATCATCAGCGTTTCGGAGAAACGCTGCTAGTGGATTCATCTTTTGAGACAAAGCCTAATGCTTGCACAGCTAAACTGACCTGGACATGAATTCGGCATATTAGGTAAGAAGAGCTGTTGGTGTAAAGGAGTTACACTGCAGAGGATTGCGGCAAAGGACTGCGGCAAACGATGGCGAACGTGGATGCTGTTCAACCCCAAGTGCGGCGAATAGCCGTCTTGGTTACAAGCTTGGATACGCAGGCGGGCAGGCAATTGCTGGCCGCCATGCCCAGCGCACTCGCGCGCCAAGTTCGGCAAGCGATGGCTTCGCTGACTCGCATCGATCCGGAAGAACAGCGGCAGGTCTTGGCCGAATTTCGCAAGCAAGCGCTACTGACCGAAGATCGATCAAACGTAGTACCGGTCGCTACTCAAAGTGCGAACGCTGTTCAGCGAAATTCAACTCAGGGGCGCGAAAGCCAATCCATCCAAAATGACGCATTGGACGTGCGCGGTTACAGTGCTCCATCTGCGACGGATCGCGGTCTCAATGGCGCAGTTCAAGCACCTCTTACAGCAGATAGTATCCCTTGGCCGACGCCCGCAGATGTCAAAGGGAACGGCGCCTATCAGAACGCCGGTGAGAACTCTATCGCGGCGCAAGACCGAATCGCTCAAACGACTACGGAGTCTACGTCGGAGAATTGGAAGGCGTGGGATGTCGACGCGCTGATTCATCTCTTAGACGGTGAACGCGCGACTGTGACCGCCGTCGTGCTTAGCCAGATCGCTCCGCAACAAGCGGTGAAGTTGCTCGAGCGCATGTCGGGCGAGCGGCGATCGGACGTGATGATGCAATTAGCGCGTCTGGGAAGCATAGACCCGGATGCGATGACGGCAATCGATGAACACTTGGCTCGGCGCATTGCCGACTATCATCATCAGCGTTCGACGGAGAGCGAATCGACTGCTCGTTTCAAAGGACTGCTCGGAGCAGCGTCCGATGCGTTGCGAGCCGAATTGCAGGACTCGATCCAGCGCGCTGATGCGGGGCTCGCGCGACGTTTGGGTCTGACATCGACGGCTCCGATTCCTGCTAAACATGAAACACGAACCACCGCCGCGAATGTCGGTCGTACTGAAGGACCGCCGACACATAGATCAGCGATGCCGGCGCAGCCTTCGACTAACGGTGCACCGACAAGAATGCAATCTGAGCAGCAGGGCGTTACCGAACCCGACACATCTGCCATGTGGGCTTCGCTGGCCAACAACGTCATTACCACCGTCGATGAATCGTCCGCCTGGCACGACCAGCCGGATGTGATTCCGTTTCGACGGCCGCAGGCTCAAACGGAATCGGAATTGCGGCCGGAATTGCGTTTCGAACAGATCCTTGATCTCGATGCCGACTTGATCAGCGAAGTGCTCGGTTCCGTCCAGCGCGACGTGTTGCTGCTCGCATTGGCCGGCGCGACTCCGCAGTTCATGAAGCGCTTTCATGGCATGCTCGACAAATCGGACGGCAAGCTCCTGCAGCAACAACTTCGCAACATCGGTGTCATCAACCTGCAAGACGTCGACGCGGCTCAAGATATCTTGGCTCAGAATGCCACACTCTTGATGCGGTCGCAGTCGAAGACGATAGCCGACTCTTCGTCACGACGAGCTGCATGATTGGAATGCCTGGGTTAGGACATAACGAGTAAAAGCGATTCATGGCCACGATCCTCAAGCAAGAGCAACTCACCGGCAGCAACTCGCCGCGCCCCGTTGCGTTCAACATCGACGATGTGCAGGAACGAGCCGGCGCGTACTTGAACGAAGTTCGAGCTCAGGCGGCTCAGATCGTCGCGGCAGCTCAGGCGGAAGCCGAATCGGTGCGTGCTCAAGCGCGAGCCTCGGGCTTGGCTGATGCAGAGCGTCAGTTCGCGGCGAGAGTGGAAGAGCGTGCTGCTCAGATGACCGATGATCGAACGCGTACAGCGACCGAGTCGTGCAGGCAGGCCGTCGACAAGTTGAATGTGCAAACGGTCGAGTGGTTGCAGGAATGGCGCAACTTGACGGTCGATTTGGCGATATCCATGGCTGAGAAATTGGTGCGTCAATCGATGGCCTCCGGGCTCGAACCGCTCCGCGTGTGGCTTGAAGAAGCCTTGGTCATGATGCGTGACGCGCGCGGAGTCCAAGTGCTCGTTCATCCCGATGACTTCACATGGGCCGGAAGGTATCTGCAGTCGATCGCCAAGCACATTCCGATTGCGGCCGAAGTAGAAGTGTTGCCTGACCCGCAGGTATCGCCCGGCGGCTGTATCGTCCGTTGCTCGCAAGGGCAGATCGATCAACAGTTGGAAACACAGCTCGCGCGTCTCGGTGAGCAATTACGGTAAAAGACTTCGTGAATCGAGCAGCGCACTATGGCATTGGCATTCCCGGTACTTCCTGACCTTCGCATCCTGCGCGGCGCTATACAGAAAGCGACGACCAGCGACATCGAAGGGACGATTTGGTCTGTCGGACGCAATGCGATTCAAGCGGTTCAACTGCCTGTTCCGATCGGTTCGGTTTGCACGATCGCGCGTCGCGTCGGATCGCAGTTGACGGCGGAAGTCATCGGATTCGAAGGAGCGATGACGCTGCTCGCGCCGCTGGACGGAGCCGACGGCATATCACCCGGTGATCGAGTGCGGCTGACTCACAGTGCGGCTCAAGTGCGTGTCGGTCCTGAAATGATCGGACGAGTCGTCGATGCGACTGCCACACCGATCGATGATCTCGGCACTCTGCACGCGATGGACCGCGCACCGCTCGACGCGTCGCCGATCACGGCCATGCAACGACCGCCGATCGATCAAGTGTTATCGACGGGACTGCGAACCATCGATTCGCTGCTCACGTTAGGTCGAGGGCAACGTATCGGGATCTTTGCAGGTTCCGGAGTCGGCAAGAGTACGCTGTTGGCGATGATGGCTCGCGGCACCGACGCGGAAGTCGTCGTCATCGGTTTGATCGGCGAACGCGGTCGCGAAGTGCAGGAGTTCTTGGTTCGCGAACTGGGGCAAGAGGGGCGTCGCAAAGTGGTGACTGTCGTTGCGACCAGTGATCAACCGGCGCTGCGTCGCGTGCAAGCGGCGATGACGGCTACTGCCGTTGCCGAGTATTTTCGCGATCAAGGCAAAGACGTACTGTTGATGATGGACTCCGTGACTCGCTTTGCGATGGCGCAGCGCGAGATCGGACTGGCAGCCGGCGAAGCTCCGACGACTCGCGGTTATCCGCCCAGCGTTTTTGCGATGTTGCCGCGATTGGTTGAACGTGCCGGTACCGGTCCGAAGGGAAGTATCACCGGCATCTATACCGTGCTCGTCGAAGGGGATGATACGAACGAACCGATCAGCGATACACTGCGTGGTTTGCTCGACGGTCACGTCGTGCTCTCTCGCAAGATTGCGCAGCTCGGACGCTATCCGGCTATCGATGTGCTGACCAGCCTCAGTCGTTTGCAAAGCCACTTGGCGACACCTGAGCATCTGGAAGCCGCCGCGAAGATCCGACAAGTGATGGCTATCTACAAAGAGAACGAAGACTTGATCACCATCGGGGCCTATCAACGCGGCAGCAGTCCGGCGATCGATCGAGCTGTGGCCATGAAGCCCGCCGTGGATGCGTTCTTGACTCAGACCACCAAGCAGATTTCACCGTGGAATGAAACGCTCGAAGCACTCAAGAAATTGGCTGCCTAAATCGGCTCAGGAGCAATCGTTCGATGGCTAAGTTTCAGTTTCGATTGCAGACGGTGCTTGTGCTTCGTACGCGGGAGCGCGACCGGGCGGCGCAGTCTGTTCAGCAGGCGGAATCGGCCAAGCAAAAACTGCTCGACCAGATCGACATCGTCGAAGAGGAGCGCCGGCGGCTCAACGAATCCCGCATAACCGGCAGTATCGGCGCAATCGATGTTAATCGGTTGCTCGACAGCCAGCGTTACGAGGGAACCTTGCTTGAGCAAGTGCTAGGCTTGCGCAACAACATCGCACTCATCGAGCAAGAGATCGGGAAGCGAAGGTTGCGGTTGGTCGAGGCGGAAAAAGGGGTCAAAGTCCTGGAGCGGTTGGCTGAACAACAGAAGGCCGCGTGGACGGAAGCCGAGTTCAAACGCCAACAGGATGTGCTCGACGAATGGGCTTCCTTCCGTCATTACGCAGACAGCTAATCCACGTCCGATAAAACACTGGGTCAAGCCATTATGAAATTCCTGTTGAGACTCTTCGCCGCGTTCTGCGTAGCCACCGTCCTGGCTCAGCTCATCATCGTGGGCATGGCAGCGGCACGAGGCAATTTGCGGCAGGAAACGCTGACCAAGGCGCTGGCGTTGTTCAACGGGATCGATGTTACGGGTCAGCAATTGCAGCAGGCCTTCAAGGAAGCTAAGTCCGATCCGGGGACCTCGTACGATGAGGTCTTAGCCAAGCGAGCTCAAGAGGATCTGAACTTGGGGATGCGCGATCGAGCCATCAAGTATGCGGCAGATCAGGTCGAGCTGAAACGGATTGCGCTGGAACGGCAGATCACAGATTTTGATCTTCGCAAGGATGCCTTTTATAAGAAGCTGGATGCCATGGAGAAAGAAGGGAAGGAGGCGAACTTAGGTGTTGCACAGAAGTGGGTTGAGTCCATGGCTCCCGAACAAGCCAAAACATTGCTGCTGAAGATGATGGAATGCAACCAAATGGACGAAGTCGTCGCAATCGTTAAAGGCATGGCCAACGATAAACGAAAAAAGATCATGGACGAGTTTGATCAGGAGCAGATCAAGAACGAATTTCACCTGATTCTGAACCAAATCCTTCAAGGCCAGCCGGCTCGAGGATTGATCGATCAAGCTCGAAACGCAGCCGGGACTGATACTGCGACGAACTAACTGAATTCTCGCACCCCATCGGCTCCTCGGCGCTCGAAAACAATCCGCATCGCCGACATGGCAGGCCGGGGGGCTCGCAATGGAAGGTTCTGTAGCTGCTTCGTCATCCGAACGGCTTCGTCACGCAGTCCAGCGCTATCGCGCCATCGGTGCCGCGCAGTCGGACGAACGATTGCAAGGTCTGTTCGAACAACTGCTCAACGTTCCGACTGCCTTCACTCAAGTCGCAGCCAAACCTGCGGATGCCGACCAGGACAAGCCCTCGGAGCCGACTGACGACGCTCCGGCGGCTACTTCAAAGTCGAAGGCATCTTCCGAATCCGATAAGGCTGACGACAAGCCTGATGATTCTGACCAGGACGATGCACAAGGTGTCTCTGCAGAAGCGGCCGGCGCAGCAGCTTCGGCGGCTGCTCAAGCTGCCGTCGCACCGGTTCAAGTTACCGCGACGGAAGTGAAGGTCGACGATAAGTCTGCAAAAGGCAAAACCTCAGACGCTCCTGTTACCGTAACAGCTCAAGTCTCAACTGCTGTCGCAAAAGAGTCTTCAACCACCGGCGATGCTGTCACCACAACGGCTGACGCGACAACTGTAGCGAAGAGCGCTGAACCGGAATCGGTCGTCTGTCCGGCTGAACAAGTGCAAGCCGTTTCTAAAGACAATCAGATCGTAAACGCGAAAGAAGCGACTCAAGTCAGGGCACCCGAAGCGGTGAAGCAAACGCAGAACTCAGTTCACGTCGAAGGCAAAACGAAAGGTGAACAGAGTCCTAAGGAAGCGACCGAGGTTAAGGCGGTAGGATTGGAGTCGATCGCCGCGAAAACGAAAACTGATAAGCCTGAAGTGAAAGAGGGCCATCACGAAACTGTGCATCATCAGCACGAGCAGAACGATGAACAGAACACCGCCAAGTCGAGTGACTCAACCGTTCCGACACAAGGTGCGGCGTCCAAATCCAAAGGGGACGGCGATCGCCCGGAGCGACGCGAAAAGTGGTTCGAACGCGACGCCGATGCTCCGAAAGGGATCGATGCCTCCCTGACTCCAGCATCGACAAACGACATTCCACAGGCTCAGCCCGGCTCCGCGTGGAGCGGATCGCCGAATGATCCGAGCTTGAACCCAGCGGCTGGAGCAACTGCCCCAAGTGATGCTTCGGTAACGGCGACCGTCGATGCGAATGCCGGTGCCGACTTGGCTGCCTCGATCGCATCCGTTTCCGGCGCATCGTCATCGACTGCGTCCGTTTCGACAGATGGATCAGCGGGGCACGAGAGCGGCCGAACTCACGTCGGGCATTCTTCAATCGGGCAAATCGGATCTGCTACGAGCGGAAGTTCATCTTCCTCAGCCGTGAATGTTGCTGGGCGGCCGTCAACCGTTACGGGTGGTTCCGGCCGTGCGGCGGCGGCAGGAAAGGCTGATCCGACCGACAAGGGCCAAGATGTTCCCGGCCTGTCGCAGATGGAACGAGTGCGATTGGTGCAGCGTGTGGCTCGCAGTTTCAATCGTCTCGGTGCTGACGGTGGGCAAGTGACTTTGAGGTTGCATCCGCCTGAGCTGGGCGTGTTGAACGTGACGGTGAAAATTGAGGGTAACACATTGTCTGCAAAACTGCAGACAGAGAGCACTGCTGCTCAGCAAGCCTTGCTTGAAAACTTGCCGCAATTGAAAGACAAGCTCGCCGAGCAGGGTGTAGAAGTGACACGCTTTCAAGTGGAAGTATCACCGCAGCGAGACTGGTCAGCCGGCGCGAATTCTTCCAATACGGGGAATCAAAACTCCTCGTCATCGGGCGACGAAGCGCGATCGCGCGAGATCGACTATCGACGGCTGAATCGGAGCGCATACGACGCGAGTGCCGTGACCGGTGCGGTACGTTCGACGCGCGCAGGTTGGGATTCACCCTCAAGCTGGTCTGCGGCGAATCGCTCGTTGGATGTCGAAGTCTGACGGAACGGGCCGTGATGTGCTTCGCGCTCGTGCAAGATCGGTATAATCGAAGCTCATCGTTCGTCGTGTAAGCGCTGTGTTGGGTCGATCATAGCGCCGAACTCGGATTCATCGAGTTCGGTTTTCGCGCTCATGGTTCGGCCGCCGGCATGTTAAAGAAGAGCAAGCATTCTCCTGAGTCCATGGCGCTGAATTCCTATCCACTTCGAGCCCCGCGGTTTTGGCACGGAATGCGAACCGCCGACTGGTGGTCGCTCGTGGCTCGCAACGGCTTTCGCATATCGCCGCGTCGGCTGCACTTGCTGCTCGGGGTCAGTTTCTTCACGCCGCTGAACGATTTCTTGGGGCTCGGTCAACATCTGGTGCACGGTCGAGCGATCGAGAGAACGCAGTTGCCGGCGGACCCGATCTTCATTCTCGGTCACTGGCGATCGGGGACGACGTTGATGCACGAGTTGATGGTCTTGGACGATCAATTCGCATCGCCGTCCACCTACGCTTGTTTCGCCCCATGGCATTTTTTGCTCACCGAACGGTTGATGTTCAAGTTCGGCGGCGCTCTGCTGCCGGATAAGCGACCGATGGACAACATGAAAGCCGGTTGGCAGTTGCCGCAGGAGGACGAGTTCGCGCTGATGATTCTCGGCGCTCCGACTCCATACTCTCGCATCGCGTTTCCCCATTCCGAACCGCCGCACATGAACTTCTTCGATATGCAGGATATGGATCCGAGGGAGTTGAAGGCTTGGGAGCGATCGCTGACTTGGTTCATCAAAGCGCTCACTTATCATCACGGCAAGCAACTGATCATGAAGAGTCCGCCGCATACCGGACGACTCGGCACGTTGCTGAAGCTCTATCCGAACGCGCGATTTGTGCACATGGTTCGCGATCCGCGAAAGCTGTTTGCTTCCACTCTGCGATTATGGAAATCACTGGAAGAAGTCCAAGCGTTGCAGATTCGCGAGAGCGACGAGGATCTCAAGCCCTATATCTGGGAATGCCTCGACCGCATGTACGCCTCGTTTGAACGCGATCGTCCGCAAGTGGATTCGAGTCGCATCATCGATGTGCAATACGAGGCTCTGGCCAAGGATCCGATCGGAACAGTCGAGCAAGTCTATCGCCACTTGGGGCTGGACGGATTCGAACAAGCTCGTCCGCGGCTTGAGCAACGCACGACGGTGCAGGCGGACTATCAAGTGAACCAGCACGCCATCGACGCTGCACTGGAAGCCGAGATACTCGAACGCTGGCGACCCAATGCTGAGCGGTACGGATACTGCTAGGTATTGGGAAGAGAGTCGAGCACGAGTACCGCTGGCGCTGAGTACGAGTACTGCTTCGCTGAGTACGAAGTTGCGATTCCGAAGGCAGAACGTTCTTCCTACTCCTACTCCTACTCGTACTCGTACTCGTACTCGAATTTGTATTCGTATTCGTATTTGTCTTCGTCTTCCCCGGCCGATCGACCCTACGCGGCCTTAATATCCGGCAGTTTCTTGCCTTTGAGTTTGTAGACGTAGCGGAGCACTTCGGCGACGGCGGCGTATTGGTCGAGCGGGATGGGGCGACCGATATCGACGGTTTTGTAGAGCGCTTGAGCGAGCGGTTTGCGTTCCAGGACCGGCACTCCGTTCTCGAGAGCGATTTTACGAATGCGAGCCGCAACGCTGCCGGCTCCTTTGGCAAGCACGATCGGCGCAGGCATCGTTTCGGGATCGAACTGAAGTGCGATCGCCAGTTCGGTCGGGTTCGTGATAACCACATCGGCCTTGGGTACGGAGCTTTGAATACGATTGTTCAGCAACTGCCTCTGCACGGCTCGGCGCCTGGCCGCAATCTGCGGATCGCCGTTCATCATCTTCATTTCTTCGCGGAACTCTTCGTCGGTCATCTTCAAATCCTGTTCGAACTTCCAGCGCTGGAAACCATAGTCCAGCACGGCGAGAACGAGCAGAATGAGAGCGGTGCGGAAGCAGAGATCGACCGTGGTCGACCAGACGATGTTGCCGACCGTATTGGCCGGCAATCCGGCCGAGCCCATGATCAGATCCCAGCGTCCCCAAAGGCCAATGCCGGCGACTGTCGTTACCAGGCAGATCTTGAGTATGCCGAAAGCGATGCGAGTGAAGTTCGGCAGCGACATGATGCGCTGCAGGCCGTTGAGCGGATTGATGTGATTCCAGTTGAGCTGTAGTTTGCCGGGGAGAAACAAGAACCCGATCTGCATCCAACTGGCTACCCAAGCAACGGCGGCTGAGCAGATGAAGATCGGCATCATCGCCATGAGGCTGGTCCAAAGAACTCCTGAGACGCGACTGACCGATACGGCTCGGGAACTGTCCCAGTACTCTTCTGCCGTAAAGCTGTGGACCATGAAGCGTCCGAGATGATTCAGAACGTCGGGGCCCCACCACATCAAGATGCCGACGATGCCCATGAGCACGATCGCGGAACCGAGGTCTTGGCTGCGTGCAACTTGTCCCTCTTCGCGCGCCTTTTGACGGCGATAGGGAGTCGCATCGTGTTTCTTATCTCCGCCTTCAGCCATGCTGCGCTACCAATCCCGTTCACTGATGATGTGACGGCACTGCTGAAACCAAGACGCCAGTTCACTCTGAAACACCCAAGCCACGCTCCCGAGTGAAACCATCAACAGCATCAGCAGCAGCATGGCATTGATGTTGAAGCCCACGGCCAGGACGCTGAGTTGCGGAAGGGTACGAGCGATCAGGCCGGTGAGGAGATTTGCGAGGAGCAGAGCCGTACCGATCGGCGCTGCTGCTCGGATACCGATGCGCAGCATGTTCCGAATCAGTTCATCGCAGTCCTGCAGCCAGGAGTTCTGCGGTACCACTCCGCCGGCAGGAAATGCTTGATAGCTGTCGAGGCAGCATTCAAAGAGTTGACGATGGCCGCCCATGATCAGCAACAGCGCAATAGCCAGCCAACCGAGCAGCGTGGCAAGAATCGACATCGTTTCATCCATGTTCGGGTCGAGTGCATCCGCGACATCGAAGCCCGCTAAGTGTCCGATGGCTTGACCGGACAGTTGAATGGCGCTAACCGATAACAGCACGACGCATCCGATGATCATGCCCAGAAGTACTTCACCGGCCAGCCCGAGGATGAGATTGATCATATCGGCAGGCATCGGTCGAGCCGCCGGCATCGCTGTCGGTGTGACCATCACAGCCATGGCGATCGCGAGCCCCGCACGAACTCGGTTCGGTACGCCGCTGGACCGCGTCGGGGGCGTAAGAATCAGAACCGGCCCGATGCGCGCGAGCACCGTCATGAACACCCACAAAGGTGTCGACAAGAAAGCGGTAAGTGCATCGGAGGCCATAGGAGAGGCTAGAGGCTAGAGGCTAGAGGCTAGAGGCTAGAGGCTAGAGGCTAGAGGCAAGTGGCAAGTGGCAAGTGGCAAGTGGCAAGTGGCAAGTGGCAAGTGGCAAGTGGCAAGTGGCAAGTGGCAAATCTGAAATTTGAAATCTGAAATCTGAGATCTGAGATTTGAGATTTGAGATTTGAGATTTGAGATTTGAGACCTTGCTTACCGGTTTACTACTTCGGGGATGTTTTCGTAGACCCGCTTCGAGTATTCAATCATGCGGTCTGCGATCCAGGGGAGGCAGAAGATTAGGGCCATGACCATGGCGATCATCTTGGGCACAGCATTGAGCGTCTGGTCTTGGATCTGTGTCAGCGCTTGAATAAGACTGACTACCAATCCGACGATCATGCCGACGATCAGCAGAGGGGCTCCGATCAGCGTGGCAGTCAGCACGGCTTGTCGGACCAATTCGACGGCGTCTTGGGTTTGCATAGTGTTCAGTTATCCGCTCGGAGATGTTTAGCTGTTTTGATTCGATCGTCGGTTGCGATCGATAACGGCCGATGGTGCAGCGAGTCGTGTCGTCACGTGATCGTTCCGAAGCTCTCCAGCAACATGCCGACCACGAGATGCCAGCCGTCGATCAATACGAATAGCAAAAGTTTGAAAGGAAGCGAAATCATGGCCGGCGGCAGCATCATCATCCCCATGGAAATGGTGACGGCTGCCACGACCAAGTCGATCAGCAGGAACGGCAGATAGATTTGAAAGCCCATCAAGAATGCGGTCTTCAATTCGCTGAGCATGTAGGCGGGGAGCAGAACGCGCAGCGGTACTTCTTCAAAGCTGGTAGGCGACGGAGAATCGGGTGCGTAGTAGCGATGGAATAGATGCACGTCGTCATGGTTGCCGGCCATATCGATCGGGCGACTCATGAAGTCGCGAATCGGACCGATGCCTCGGTTCCACGCTTCGTCCATCGACATCTGCGATCCGGGAGCGGTGTATGGTGCAATCGCATCTTGATAAACACGATTCCACACGGGGGTCATGACGAAGAGTGTCATGAAGAGCGAAATCGACGTCACGACTTGGCTCGGGGGCAACTGTCCGGTTCCGAGTGCTTGTCGCAACAGCCCCAGCACGACGATGATTCGCACATAGCAGGTGGTCATCAAGAGCACTGCCGGTGCCAGACTGAGCACGGTCAGCAGCAGGACGATCTGCAGGCTGCTCGACAGGCCTTCGCGACTGGTCCACTTTTCCGGACCGCTGAGCAAAAAATTCTGAGCACTCTGTCGCTCGGGGTCGCCGTTATCAATGCGATTCTCAGAGTCCGAGAGCAGTCCGTCGCCCGGTGAATTGCCTCGAACAATACTTCGCAGTCCATCTTCAAACGTCGGAGATGCTGCGATCGAAGGTGCGGACGGCCCGATCGATGCGGGGCCGTTAACCGTGGCGGGGTTCGCTTGACCGAAGACGGAAGTTGTGCCGATGAGGATCAGGAGTAGAGCTTGAGCCGCCCTGCCCCATTTCATTGAGCAACGAGAGGTTGAGCCGCGCATCATGAAGCCCTCCCGAGGTTGTTCAGAACGGTGCGGAACGATGCGGAGACGCTGCCGGGTTGGGCGCTCTCGCACATGCCGGCCAGTCGATCGACTTCCAGCGGATCGGTGACTTCGCTGATCGTTCGTACTTCGCCTTGCAAGTTGCTGACCAAGATCAGCTTCGAACCGAAGCGGAGCAGCACAAGTTGTTGACGCGGAGCAATCGGAGTTCGGCCCAGCACGGAGACGACCATTTTGGGCATCGAACCTTGAACGCCGGGAGCGGCTTTGCGATAGCACCATGCTGCGCCGACTACCAAACCGAGAACGATCAGCAAGCTGCTGATCACACTCACGAGCATCTGCGTAGTGCTCGTCGATTTGCCGGCTGAGGCTGTCGCATCAGAGGAAGTCGGTGGCTTGAGCGGTCGATGCGGTTGAGCTGTGGATGCGGTTGAATTAGGGACAGAACCGGCGGTAGCAAGCGAGGCGTTGGGCGTGTTCTGGGCTCGCAGGTTCAGTGGCGCCGATTCAGCAGACGCCGGAATGACATTGCCGGGGTGAACTGGATTCGATGCGCCGGAAACCGCATGATTGGGTTGAGCAGGATTCGATGTCCAAGCGGCATCAGAGCCGGCCCAAGTCGTTCCGCTGTTCAATGCGTCGCGCTGGAGTTGGTCAGAACGATTCGGAGTATTGGGGAAGGCCGAATTGTTCGCGGGTGAAGAGGAGCGCGGGGGGAAGTTGCCGAGCTGCGAAGGAGCTGCGCCGGAGGAAATCATCGGCGGCTGGTTGGTTTGCGGTGCTCCGGGCGTTTGAGCTGCGGCGCTTCCAAGTTGGAGCGCAGCCAGCCAAAGCGCGCAGGCAAGCAGGCGATCGGGTCTCATCGCGACATCCTTGTCGTTGCTGTCCGAATTGTTCGGCGATTCTTCCGAAGGCTTCGCGATGTTGCTCACCGGCGGGAACGGTGGATGCAGCGGGCGATGCCGACGGACTGTTATGCGTTCTTTTCCGTGATCCAATCGGAACCGACCAACTGAGCCACGCGAACGCAGAAGTTATCGTTCAGTACGAGCACTTCGCCGCGGGCTACCATTCGTCCGTTCACATAGATGTCGACAGGATCGCCGGCCAGTTTGTCCAAAGCTACAACCGATCCGCGGCGGAGCTTCAGGACTTCTTCGAGCTGCATCTTGGTACGTCCGAGCTCGATCTTCAAATCGAGGTCAACGTCGTTGAGCAACTCCATGGAAACTTTTTCGGGTGGACCACCTGCGCCGACGAGGTCTTCCAGTTGGAAGGGAGTCGGAGCGGCGGACGGGGAAGCCAAACCGTGAATGGCGGCTTCCGCTTCTTCGAGCAGTTTGGCGGCGCTGGCTTCCGCTGAACCGGGCTTGGTCGCGCCTCCACCGCCTCCTGCGGTCGAGCCGGCGGCTTGCTGTGCGGCATCGGAAATCGGATCGCTCATGAAACTGCCCTCCCGGCAGCGGACCATTGCGGCCCCGAGCGATGCCCCGGCCGCTTACTCTTCAATCACTTGATATTCAGCGAAACCGACTCCAAGCAGAATCGGCTCCTCAAATAGCTCGTTACTTGTCGCAAGAAGTCGCCGGCGAATCAAGCCCAACTGGTTCTCATTCAACTCGTCTTTAGTAGCATTGCGAATCTCAAGCGAGATCCGTTCCTTGAATCGCTTCTCACGCTCGGCGAAAAGCGAAGTCAGGTGCTCCTCATCCTTTTGCTTCACGGTGCCGAACAAGTGGAACTCGACGCGGTAATTGTTTTCCGCGCCGAACGGCGTGAAGGTGTTGCTGTAGGGACCGAGGTCGAATTCGATCGCTTTGTTCTCGTCGTGAACGGTGTCTTCGCCGTCCTCCACCATTTTGGCTTCGACATTCTTCACCAGTTTGGCTTCTGCCAGCATGGCGACATCGTCAGCGGAAGGGACGAACATGAAGAAGATCACGGTTTCCAAGACGATGACCGTCGAGATGAACCCGAGGATCAAAACCTTGGGAAACGCCGAAGAACCTTTCGGTGCCTGATCAGCGGCCGGTTCGTGCGCGGGTTGCGACATTTCGGTGACTGGACCTGAATGGAAAACGGTGTGGGGGATTTCGGTCCTGGGCAGCCTCAAACGGTTGCCAAGGGAATGACGTAATGAAATCTAGGTTATGCCCAGGCGGTGAGATTCTCTTTCGACGAGATTTCGATGCTTCGGCGGTTACATCAGAGACAAACCGCCGCGAGCGATCGATGGGCTGCCTGTCGTGACCTCGTCAACCCTGTCAGATTCGTCACGACTGATACAATCAGACGCCGATTCGCGTGTAGATCATCAGCTGTAGGTCAATTGTCCTCAATTGACCCTGTTTTCTCGCATCGTAAGGAGCTGCAGGTTGTCGCAAGGTTTGTCAAAGCGATTTTGGATACGCCTGCGTGGACCATCGATGTCTGATTCCATCGTCGATGCGCCTGCAGCGAACTCGGCATCGACGTTCGAACGACTCCCCGTCTCATTTGAACGGTTGATCGAGCAGTTGCAGGTTCTGCCGCGGATGTTCGTCGAGCTCGACGGTTCGTTCGTCTGGACAGGGACTATTGTCGAAACTTGCGACACATGGCAACTGGATGGCATGATCTATGACGATGGCGACCGAGTGCTTTACATCGAACTGAAAGGCTGTTGTACAGCAGAGGAATGGCGTCAGTTGTTGACAGCGACAACTGCTGAGCCAGATCTTATGACTGTCGAACTGGTCGAATCTGGGCGGATTGTGAGCGGCCATGCGTTTGAGCGGTTGGTCGGTCTCGGTTAATGTAACGAAGCGAGTTCGCGGGTCGCTTGTTGAATGAAATGATCCTGGCTAAGAAAGTCCATACCCTGAACGATCGACTGTCACTCGATGCCGATCATCCAGAACCGATCGAGTCGGCTTCTATTCGTCATAACCAGAGCGCATGGGATCGCATGGCCAAAGCGGGTCATGCGCTGACAAGTCCGGCGACGGCCGATGAGCTGAAACAGCCGCTGAAGGTGCTCGATGCCTCGGGCTGGCTGTCCGGTGGTATCAACGGTTGGAAAGTCCTCTGCTTGGCGGCCGGCGGAGGTCGTCACGGTCCGTTGTATGCCGCCGCAGGTGCTGACGTAACCGTCGTCGATTTGAGTGGCGCGATGCTCGAACGCGATCGCGAAGTGGCGGCTCATTATGGAATTCGTCTGCAGACGATGCAAAGCTCGATGGAAGATCTCTCCATGCTCGGCGACGGCATGTTCGATCTGGTGATCCATCCGGTCAGCACATGCTATTTACCGTCGGTATCGAAAGTCTTCAATGAAGTGGCTCGGGTCACCAAGCCTCAGGGTTTGTACATCAGCCAGCACAAGCAGCCGGCAAACCTGCAAGCTTCGCTCGAAACCTACACCGGACACTACGTCGTCGAACATCCCTACTATGACCGCAGATCGGTCCCGCCGGCTCAGAAGCCGAGCCTACTGCGAGAACCTGGGACGCGCGAGTTCGTACACAGTTGGAACGACTTGATCGGCGGCATATGCCGAGCTGGATTCGTGATCGAGGATGTATCTGAACCCAATCACGGCAAACCCGATGCATTACCCGGCAGCTTCGGCTATCGCTGCTACTTCATCTCGCCGTACTTACGCATCAAAGCCAGAAGGACGGGCATGATAAAGATGGTATTGGGGAGCTAATAGGCTTCGATGCAATTTGCCTGTTTCACATGTAAGAAAGTAAATCGCAGATGAACGCAGATTTTCGCAGATGATGTCGGATTGCGTCGTTGCATGTGCGCACATCTGAGTAGATCTGCGGTTCCTGATCCTCTGAAACTGAAACGGTTGAAACATCTGCTTCACGAGCTGAGTGTGAAGCGAAACTTTGCGTCTTAGTGTCTTTGGGTGAGCACTAGAAATTTGTCTCAGGCGGAGACGCGGAGTCGCGGGTTGTTGACGATTCTCTATTCGTTCCAGGGGTTCTGCCAGTCGCCCCATTGATCGAGGTATTGTTTGTAGGCGGGGTGCTTGTGGGAATCGTTTTGTAATAGCGTCTTGGCTTGATCTACCAGTTCGTGTTCGCGTTCGAGCGTGATGTTTCCCATCAAGAGAGAAATGCGCAAGAAGACAAAGTAGGTGTCCAGCACGTCGCAGCGGCAATACTCGTTGATCTCAGCGACTTTGCCGGCTGCGTAGAGGTCTTGGACCATGTCTCCTTGAACGGTCATCTTGCCGGGTTTGCCGAGCACTTGAGCGGCGAGATTCAGCCCGCCGCGATACCATGTGCTGCCGAAGTTGGTGAGCACTTCATGCAGGTCGATGTGAGCCTGCAAGTTGTAGCGATTGCGATACTGTTGGTATGTGCGCTCGCTCATGTTGAACCAGTTCGGCACGCTGATTCCGTATCGGAATGCGGCGTGTTCCATGAGCGGAATGTCAAAGCCTCGGCCGTTGAACGTGACCCACGTCGGTCGCTGATACGCTTCCCAGCCGGTCCAGAAATGCTTTGTCATCACGTGGGGTCGATGATGAGGCTGGTCCAGCGACACGATCTCAGCCAGCGAGTAGTCGGGGCGAATCTTGGCGATGACGACAGCTACCGGGAACTGATACGTGTAGGGAATAAAGTCGCGGCCCGAGCTGATCACCAGCTCTTGTCGAAAACGCTCGATGGCTTCGGCCGGCGACAAGTTCTCACCCGGATAGCGCGAAGCGTTGATCAGCGCTCCGTCGGCGACGCTTTCGACATCGAACAACAAGAATTGAAACTCGCGAGCCACGCTGCTGGACCTTCAAGACAAGGGAACGAACGACTGTCGCTTCGGCAAGCCTGAGAGTATGGCAGGGTTGCCGTGAAACTCAACCTGTCACAGGTCCTCTGTCGGACTCGGCGCTCATGCCGTGGTGAAGCGAAAAAATGGTCGTACAATGCTCGGGTAATCAAAACCCGCATCTGAGAATGCAACGGATTTCTTGCCAAGCTAAACCACATGATTCTGATCAACCGACGACGACTGTTGGACCGATTTCTACGATATGTAAAAGTCGACACCGCTGCGGTTCCTGATTCACCGAGCTATCCGAGCAGTGCGGGGCAGACCGAGCTGGGGCGACTTCTGCTGGCAGAGCTGCAAGCTATGGGGGCGACCGATGCTCACCAAGATGAAAACGGTTTGGTCTGGGCGACGATACCGGCCACCGTGACCGGTCCTGCTCCGACGATCCTCTTAAACGCTCACGTCGATACTTCCCCTGAAGCATCAGGGAGAAATGTTCAGCCGCAGATCATCGAGAATTACGGCGGCGGCGACATACCATTGCTGCACGGCGGCCGCATGATCTCCGAAGCGGATTGTCCGGCACTGACAGGACTGATCGGTCATACGCTGGTGGTTACGGACGGCACGACATTGTTGGGAGGTGACGACAAGGCGGGTGTGGCCGTGATCATGGAATTGGCTGAGCACTTCCTCGAACATCCGCAGTTGCCGCATGGACCGGTGCGCATTCTGTTCACTTGCGATGAAGAGATCGGCAAAGGAACGGCAAAGGTCGATCTGCATCAGGTGGGAGCCGTTGCCGGTTATACGCTCGACGGCAGCGGAGCGGGTGAGATCGAAGCCGAGAATTTTTCAGCCGATGGGCTGACCGTGAAAGCGATCGGTCGCAACATTCATCCTTCCATTGGTAAAGGACGCATGGTTAACTCGATTCGCGCGCTCAGTCGGCTGATCAGCGCGTTGCCGCAGGATTCGCTCAGCCCCGAGACGACCGAAGCGCGCGAAGGATTCATTCATCCGTATATGCTCAGCGGCTCGGTGGCTGAGGCCGAGTGTCGGATGTTGCTGCGCGACTTCGAGACTGCCAAGCTCGACAAGTATGAAGCGATCGTGCGCAGTGCGGCCGATCAGATCGAGCGCGAGACTCCGGGCTTGAAAATCGAAGTGACTCGAACTCGTCAGTATCGCAACATGGCTGATGCTCTGGCGCGTCATCCTCTGGTCGTTGAACTCGCCGATCGCGCGTTTCAGTTGCTCGATCGTCCCTACAAGCATGGATCGATTCGAGGCGGGACCGATGGTGCGATGTTGAGCGAGATGGGACTGCCGACACCGAACTTATCGGTCGGTCAGCACAACATCCACAGCGAGCTCGAATTCGTATCGCTTGATGAGATGGGCGCGGCACTTGAGCATCTGGTGGTACTGCTCGATCTCTGGCAGCAGTTCGGTCGAGCGTGAGATTGCGCGGCAGCATACGCCGCTTTCCGTAAGGTATAGATGATTTAATGCAAGCGGCACGGCGCGAGCCGTCCGGTGACGCATTGTCGATCTCGAAGAACAGGACGGCTTGCGCCGTTCCGCTTGAAGAGGTTGCGGTGCGGCGAAATGCATCGGGATTCGATAGAGAGGACGCAGGCGTTACAGTTTCTCTATTCGGACCACGTAAACCTAGCCTTCCCATGGCTACAGTTCGCCGCGCTCGTCTGCCGATGACAGGGGAGCGGTCGAACCGGTGCAGGTTCGATCTGAGGTCGTAAGGGAGTTTGCGACCCACATCATGCTGGACCACGGACGGTCATGCTGCCCTCGCTCGAGGTCGGCCGGCCGCCTCTCCGATTGCCTCAGGCCGAACGCCGAGGGGGTGCTGTGCCTCGTCTCTCCATCATCATCGCTCATCACACTGACGAGCGACTCGAAACGACGCTGTTGTCCGTTCTTGAGAACCGACCTGCTGACAGCGAAGTCATCGTGGCTCACGACGGTTCTTATCGTGATCCTTATCAGCTCAAATCCGAAGTGATGTTCGTTGAGACCAACCGCGGCTCATCGAGCGTTGCCAAGATCAACGAGGGATTCTTTGCGGCTTGCGCACCGGTAGTGCACGTCTTGATCGACGGCGCGCGAGTCGGTGAGGGCTGGTGTGACGGCCCGTTGGACATGCTGCGACGATCTGACTTGGCAGCGGTCTCGCCGGCTGTGATGTCGGATGCGGATCAAAATGATGTTGTAGTCGGTGTCGCACCCTTCGCCGGGTCGCGCCGCGAGCTGGTCGCTTATACGCAAGCCGAATCGGCGGACATCGCTGCTCCGATGTTGGCCGCAGGTTTTTATTCACGCAAAGTACTCCTCACACTGGGCGGCTGGTGCGAAGCCGTCTCGAGCGCAACTGCCGACGTGGTGCTGGGTGAAGAATTGATGCGAGCCGATGCGGACTGTGACTACGATGATTCGAGCGTAGTCGTGATGCCTGCATCGCTGATGCATTTCGAACCGACCATTCAAGACATGCACGACCTGGCAGCGTTTTCTGTAGCCGCAGGAATAGCCGATGCCTCCGACAAAGCGGCTGCCGGCGGCGGCTTGCTTCGCTGGATCACCAACCTGTTCGCTCCCGGCAAGCGTGTTCAATCGTCAGCCTGGAACGCAGGACTTCGCGATGCTCGGACGATCTCATTAATTGAAGATCATCTCGCCGCATCCGAGAAACTGAAGGCTGCTCGCAGCCAATCGAGTTCAAACATCGGCATCTACCAACCCGAGCCCTCCGACCGATCTGTTGCTAGCAAGCATTCTCGCAAAGCAGCTTAGGAAGATTACGGCGGATGGAGTGATCTGCAGATTACCTAGTTCGACACAGATGAGGTCAGGTGGGTGGCACCTGATGCGATTGGGTGAAAGCGGTACTGCGCGAGCCGTCCGGTGTCTTAATCGAAACCCGAAGCGTAAGCGAGGGATGCGGGTCCCTCGCTTACGCTTCGGGATACGATCGGGACCTTATCCAGACGAAGCTGACTAACTAAACAAGTCCCGAGCCGTCCGGTGTCTCAATCGATCGTGAAGAACCGGACGGCGCTTGAAGAACCGGACCGCTGCGCCGTTCCGCTGGAAGAGACGTCCCTCGCTTACGCTTTGGGTTGGGCATAAATGAGCGAACGCGATCGGTTCGTTTCTAAGATTAGCCTGGACTTGGGGTGAGTGGATTGGGTAATCTCGCAGCAGCCGGAATTGCGAGCTTTGCCGGGTCGTTCATTGTTTGAACGGCTTGATGACAGGGAGGTTGCTCAGTTCGCTAGCGGCGGCGGGGTAGTCTCAGCTCATGTTGCCGAAGCGGTCGAAATCTCGACGACCCATGCATGAATCGACCCGCCGCGGGCTGTGTCGCCTCGCCTTCGCGCTCTTTGCCGCTCTGCCGTTGTTCGTCACTCTCTGTTTTTGTGTAGCTGAAGCTGTTCCTGCTTATCAGCGCGCGCGTGTTGCTTATTGGGAACGCGAAGCGACGGAGCAATTTGGACTCGAAACGAGAATCGACAGTGTCGACCTTCGATCGCCCGAGCGTATGCTGCTGTACGGTGTCAAGCTTCTCGATCCGGAAACGAAAGAGCCGGTGGCTTGGCTACCCTTCATCGAAGTCGTTCAGAAATCAACCGGCATCGCGCTGCATGCGACTCAAGTCGATATCGAAGCCGAACGATGGCAGCATGCTTGGACAATTCTTCATTCGCAGTTTGTGTGTCGACCGTCTGATCGAAATCAAGTCGGACTGATCGTCTTGGACAAGGTCGATATACGTCGTGAGAAAGCGACCGAAGAGCACTTGGTTCGCGTACGGACCGAGTTCCAGTGGACGCCGCAAAGTTCTGCAGCTATCAGCAGTATTCGATTTACTCCGGCGACCGGCGAATCGGACGCGAAGTTCAAACTCGTTCGTACGCACACCGCCGGCTCGCAATGTACCGATATCGAACTGGCCGTTGGTTCGGCTCCGCTCCCATGTCGATTGCTCAGCCTCATGCGCCCCGAGTTGGCGACCACCATGGGCGACGCGAAGTTCTACGGCACGGTCAATCTGCACCTGGCCGACGATGACTGGAAGGCAAGCGTCAATGGTTACCTGAGCGAGCTCGATGCGGGTCGATTGACTCAGCCTCCTCAGTTGTCCGGCGAAGGAAGAGTCTGCATCGATGAACTCGAACTGACCGGCCGCGGTCTGCAGCGGTTTCGCGGACAGATGTATTTAGGGCCCGGCCGAATCAGCCACAGTTTATTAGTATCCATCGGCGAGGGGCTGCAAGTTCCGATCGCAAGCGACCTACAGGCATCGAACGTTAGTCTTCATCTCTTTGAAGACATGGCGTTCGACTTCGACTTGAACGCAGCGGGCCTACGACTTCACGGGTTGCTCACCAAGCCCAAGCAGGGACACATTCCATTCAATCCCGGCACGTTGATGGCAGATGCGGAGCGACCTCTGGCAGCACGGACCGGCGATCAACGTATACCACTGGGCAATGTTTTGGTGGCGATCAGTCGCGGGTCGCTCGGCCAAGGCTACTACGCAGCCAAAGCAGCGGAGATAGTGGAATCGCCGATGATGCGTTACATGCTGCATATCTTGCCTAGTGAGGCAGAAGCCGATGCCGCGCGAACACTTCGGTCGGCTGGAATCGTATCGGATCCCCGATACTGACCATCCATTATTGATCGTTGTTGGAGCCGTCCTTTCGCTGCGAAGCCAATACGATAAATAAGACCGCCAACGGCAGTCCCACGGCCAGGGTGCCGACGACCAAAAAAATCAGCAACTCCGTCACGCCGATTCCGAACATGTTTTTCTCCAAACGGTTCCTGAGGGCGAAGAGACCAACGAGGTCAGACCAAGTATATTGAGTTCGTAGTCGACCGCAAAAGATTGCCTCCCTCGGAGGAGAATGGTCTCGATCGGCTTGCAGCGGGATACTCTCCATATCTGACCCGCAGACTACTCTTCAGTTGCTCAGCATCATTGTTTATGGATCGGAAGCAAGACTTGGTAGGCGAATCTCCGGCTTGCCGCAGAACCTGTCGAGAAGAGCGACGAGCCTTTACGCTGGTCGAGCTGCTGGTTGTCATCGCGATCATCGGTATCCTGGTCGGACTGTTGCTTCCCGCAGTGCAACAAGCTCGAGAGGCGGCGCGTCGTGCTTCTTGCCAAAACAATCTTCGACAGCTCGGCCTCGCTCTGCATAACTACGAGGCGGCTCATCGATCCTATCCGCCCGGCCGTGGCGCTCCCCTGCCCCGAGTCTTCTCGCTGTTCCCCTATCTATTGCCTTACTTCGAGCATTCGTCGCTTCACGGCTTAATTGACTTCTCGCAAGCACCTGCCGACTTCAATGTTGGATCTGTCGTATATAGCGGCGCGGCGAACCTGAAAGTAGCGGAGTCCATCGTCCCGGCGCTTCTATGCCCCAGTGACGGCAACGGGCCTCGCGTAGCAGGGCTCACCTTCGGCGCGACCAACTACGCAGGCAATGCGGGCTCGGGATTGAGAGACAACGGCAATATGACTGGAGCCGACGGACTCTTCTATCTCGATTCCAAAACACGACCGCGCGACATCCTCGATGGGCTCAGCCATACAGTGGCCATTGCAGAGCGGACGCTTGGTTCAGGCGGCACATCATCGCCCAGTGGTTCGGCGAATCAAAGGCTGCGCTGGATGTGGGAGTTACCAAGTGGTGTCGATCCCACACCTTCAGCATGTCAAAGTTTGAGCGGAGCTGCTGCGAATGGGCTGCGCGGCGGCAAATGGATCTTGGGCAACTATGGCAACTCGCTCTACAACCACTATCTCACACCCAACGCGACGCAGCCCGACTGCATGAATGTGCAGCAGCAGAAGGGAGAGCTGCCGCCTCGCAGTCTTCATACGGGCGGAGTCCAAGCGGTCTATTGCGATGCGAGTGTACGATTCATTCCGGATACGATCGATGCAGTCGTATGGAGAGGAGCCGGCTCGCGCGACGGATCGGAAATTCCGAGCAGTGATCCGTGATCCTATCGTTGTCGCAACTGATCTAGAATCGAAAGACTACTTGGTCGGTTTGCGATCGTCATCGAGCAAGATACGCCAGCGCGGTGTTTCGAGGTCATCGAATTGACCACGTCGTGCAGACCAGACGAAGGCCGCGACAGCGAGACCGCCGAGTCCGATGGCGACAGGCAATGCCACAAAAAGTACGCTCATGATCTTCCTTCGGCGGTGCCTGGTTTCTTGCGTGAAATATAGTGGCCCCACAGTGTAACACTGACGACCGTTAAGCTGCTGGCCGGCATCAAGAGCGCCGCGGCCAGCGGGTGCAACCAGCCGAGGCCGGCCAAGCTGATGGCTGTGATATTGTAAGCGAGTGACGTGCGTGAATTGCGGCGAATGACCGACATGGTTCGTTCGGCCGTGTTCATGATCTCTTCGATTCCCAGCAGCGATCCGCCCGCCAAGTAGACATCCGCGGCTTGCAAGCTGGCTTCCGCACCGCCTCGAACAGCGATGCCGATATCCGAAGCGGCCAGCGCGGCCGCATCGTTTACGCCGTCACCGACCATCAATACCGGTAGGCCTTGTCGCTTCAACACATGTATACGCTCGAGCTTGCCTTCGGGCGAAACGCCGCCGAAGATCTCATCGGATTGTAAACCGAGTGCCTTGCCGGCTTGTTCGACAATGCGCGGATGATCGCCGCTGAGCAACTGGATCTTCCAGCCGCGAGCTTTCAAATGGCTGACGACTTCTACCGCTTCCGCTCGCAACGCGTCTCCCATTGCTGCGCATGCGATGATCACGCCATCGGCGGCAACTAAGAGCGGGCTCAATCCATCTGCCAGAATCGCATCGATACGAGCTTCTGTATCGTGATCGACGTTGATTTGTTCCTGACGCATCAACGATCGATTGCCGACGAAAAACTTGCGACCACGGACAACGCCGACGATGCCGCTGCCGAGACGACTTTCTTGATCGGATGCGATCGGCGGTCGTTCACCGCAGGTACGATCTCGCCATAAGTTCATGACTGCTTCGGCCACCGGATGTTGGCTTTGCTGTTCCAGCGCTGCGGCCGCTTCCAGTGCATCGCGAGAGCCGTGCCCCTGGACGATCTTCATCTTCCCCTCGGTAATCGTTCCGGTCTTATCCAGCACCAAGATCCCCGGCTGTGCCAATCGCTGCAGCGTATCGCCCCCTTTGATCAGCACACCGCGCCGAGCTGCTTTGCCGAGTCCGACGGCGATGGCCAGCGGTGTTGCGAGTCCAAGAGCACAGGGACACGCCACGATCAACAGTGCGACCACGCGATCTGTCCAGACGCTGGGATCGACGATCAGCCAACCGACGGCAACCACCACCGCTAGTATGAGCACAACCACAACGAAGATGCCGCTGATACGATCGGCCCACTGCACGACCGGTGCTTTGGTGAGCGATGCACGCTGGATCGATTCGACTAACTGTCCGATACGAGTCATCGCGCCGACCTCATCGGCTCGTACTCGAATCGTCCGCGTGCGATTCAGCGTACCCGCGGTGACATGATCCCCTTCTTTGACCGGCGTCGGAATAGATTCACCAGTTAGCAGTGATGTGTCTATTTCGCTCGAACCAGAGACGACCGTACCGTCGACCGGAATGGTTCTACCTTCTCGCACTTCCACCGTATCACCGGCGACGATGTCTTCGATCGCTACGGTGTCGACGGCGCCGTCTCGAACTCGCAAGGCAGTCCCGGGGGTCAACTGTTGCAACAAGTCCACCGCTTCGCAGGCTGCTTGTTGTTGTCTCGCTTGGAGTGTTCGACCGATGAGAAGAAAGAAGACGAGCATAGCGAGCGAGTCGTAATACAGCTCGCCGTGACCGACCAGTGTATTCCACACACCGCTGACGGCTCCGACACCCAATCCGAGAGCAATCGGAATATCCATATGAGCCGCGCGCATGCGCAGAGCAGCCCAGGCACCGCGAAAGAATGTGCCGCCCGGTCCCAGCAGCGAAACCATCCCGACCGCAGCGCTGGCGACTCGCAGCAGTTGTAAATGTTCAGCCGCAATGCCGGTCCATTCCCCGGCGTAGATGGCCAGCGCCAGCAACATAACGTTCCCCGCGCAGGCGCCGGCGATACCGATCTGCACCAGTTGCCGACGCTGTTCCGCCAGCTTGGCTCGTTCTTGCGAAGAGCTGCTCATCGGATGCACGCGATAGCCGAGCCGAGCGATTTGTTTGGCGATCTCAGACAATCGCGTGATCGTCGGATTCCATGTCAGCTCAATCGTCGAGCGCGGCAGGCTGACTCTCGCTTCCAGTACTCCAGGTTGTATCTGCGGCAAACGCTCAAGCAACCAAACGCAGGCGGCGCAGTGGATGCCTTGGAGTCGCACGACGGCTTGGACTAATCCGCCCGGCAGCGGAACGACGTGCGACTGCCAGAATCGCGGTGCATCGAGATCGATGAAGGACTCGTCGAGCAATCCTCCTTCGACAGCACGTTGATCCACGCCGCCCATGCGTCGGCGCAGGTCGTAATACTGATCCAACCCTTCACCGTGGATCAAACTGTAAGCCGCTCGACAACCGTTACAGCAAAAACTCTCCGTCACTTCGGACGCAGGCATAGGCTGCGCACAGTGGAGGCATTGCGAACTGACTCGACGTTTCTCGCCGCTTGTTTGTGATTCGCTTTCGGCATGCGCCTGTGCGAACTCGCGATCGTCTTCAGCCCGTGGAAGGCTCATGGCTTCTTCTTGTTGCAGTTGCAAACAGGAGCGCCGGTAGCTTCGCAGCAAGGCAAAGGTTCGGCGTTGATTTTTTCGACGTGGGATACGAGCGATGCGGGTTCTGTCGCAACAGAGATCGGTTGCATTCCGCTTAAATCGATTTGTGAACGTGAGACGAGCGTCACCATACCGATGGCGGTGACGAGCAAGGCGGACGCCCAAGGTATCGCCGGTCGAAATCGTTCGGCGATCCAAGATGTTCCGATGGCTGTCACACTCAAAGCGGGCAAGGCACCGAGCGAGAATACTGTCATCACGGCTGCGCCGGAGATCGGATCGGCTGTTCCGGCAGCCACGATAAGAAACGCGTACAACCAACCGCATGGCAGTACGGCTGTCAGAAAGCCGACGGCTGAGGCTTTGACCAGCGGTCGCTGAGCTCGAGCCCATGCATGGCCGGCAGCCAGTTTTCGTTGAAGCGTCGCAGGCAGGAACAACGCGTGCGGCGTACCGCTCATCAAACGAACTAAAGAGAGCAACCCGATCACCAGCATGCTGCCGCCGGCGAGTTGTGCTGCCAGTCGTTGAGCGCCGAGCCACGAACCGGTCTGCTGCAATCCTGCTCCGAACAATCCGACAATCAAACCGGCAATTGAATATGCGAGCGTTCGACTGCCGTGATATGCCAACACGGAAGACAATCGCGGTGAACGTCCATCAGCTCGCGATGCGGCCAGGACGGCGAGCGGTCCGCACATGCCGACGCAATGCAGCGAACCGCAAAAACTGGCTATGAGAACCGCGCTGAGTAACGTCCACATGATTCGTGTTCGCCGCTGACTCTAATCAAGGAAGCGATTCAAAGTCCTGCGCCGCATTCCATTCATAGTGATTCGATTCGCGATCGAGTTTCACTTCCAACTGCCAAGTTCCGGTGCGCTGCATGTCGACAGTCGCTTCGTAGGAACCGGGGGCGGTTTCCTTCAGCGAAACGGTTTGTGCTTGACCGGCTCGCGCGTGATGATACAAGCGAAGTTCACCGACTGCGCCGACGATCGGAGCTGATTGAGTATCGCGCAGGAACAAAGTCAGAACGCGTTTGCCGTTTGTTGTGTCCAGCGGTCCGGCTACCGGATGAACGGTCCAGCCGAGAGCTCGACTATCGGCGTTGATCTTGACTTGCTTGTCCCACTGCAGTGCTTTCTCGTGATAGTCGGGAACGACTGCCATCGATGGATCGCTGACTGCGAGGATGGCTGCATAGATCCACATGCCGACGCCTCCTCCGAGGAATCCGATGATGATTGCCGTCCAGCGCAGCATGGCCAGTCGCTCTTCTCGCGACGCACGACGTGCATCTTGAGGCGGTGGAGGGATGATGCCGGGGCGATCTGCATGAGCGAGCATGTTCGAGACCTATTCTTTGCAATATTTCAAAAGTGACTCAGAACCGTTTTGATTTCAAAGTCACCTGATCGGTTACGGTTGTTGATAGGGACCGAGGATGATCGTATCGATCAATCGTTCTTCCCCGCTGTCATCGACGATACGAACTCGAGCTTCGCAGCGGCCGTTCGAGAACTTGTCAAAGGGAGCGGAGATCAGCACGGGGACCGAAGCGTGGATGCCCCCTTCGAGCTTGATATCCGGAGATTCGATGGGGCGAATCGCTCCGCCTTCGGGCTTGAGGACCGTCATCTCATAACTGTGCGGCACATCGGTGCGATTGGTGAGGCTGAGCTTGAGCGAGTTATCGATCAGGCCCGAAGCGCCTACCGAGTAGGAATTACCCAGGATGCGGAACAGCTTGGCATCAAAGTCCTTCTTCATCACGAAGATGACCGTGAACGCTGTCAGGGCTACGATCAGGACCAGCGGATAGATCACCAGTCGTGCTCGCAGCAATTTGCCGGGCACGCCTGCCACCGCATCTTGATTGCTATAGCGGATCAAGCCGGTCGGCATATGCAGCTTGGTCATCACATCATGACAAGCGTCGATGCACTGCGCGCAGTGGATGCATTCCAACTGCAGTCCGTTCCGAATGTCGATGCCGGTCGGACAAACTTGAACGCACTTCGCACAATCGACGCAGTCGCCGTGACGGCGGATTGACTCTGTTGCAGAGGAATCGGCTGGAGCGTTCTTGCGACGCATCCCGCGCGGCTCGCCGCGTTGTTCATCGTAGGTGACGATCAAGCTGCGACGATCGAGCATCACCGATTGAAAGCGCCCATAGGGACAAGCAATCAAACATGTCTGCTCACGAAAGTAGAGAAAGTCGAACGCCATCAGCGCCGTAGCTGCAGCCATGATGAGGAACGGCGTCGGATGCTGCAGTGGTGACTGCGTCATCCACCTGGCCAGCGTATCGGTGCCGACGAAGAATGCGAGGAACGTGTGAGCGATGAACGCACACAGCAGGATATAAGTGGCCAGTCGAGCCCACCAGCGCCAACCGTGCAACGACTGTTGAGGCTTGCCCCCCTTGCCCTTGGTTCCTTGGAACAAGCGATCGATCGGACGGAACACGAATTCCATGTAGACCGTCTGCGGGCAACCCCATCCGCACCATACACGTCCGAAGAGCGCAGTGGAGAGGAAGATGGCTGTAAAGCCGCTGACCATCAGTAGAGCCAGCAGCAGAGTGTCGGTCGGTAGGAAGGTGTAACCGAAGATCGTAAAGCGACGCGCCGGGATGTCGAGCAGCACCAGCGGCTTGCCGTGCAATCGTAAGTGCGGCAGGATTGTAAAGAACGCAATCAGTGCGTACGCGGTCCAGCGACGGCGTTGCCAGAAAAAGCCTGCGGCCAAGCGGGGATACAGCCAACGTCGAGAGCCGTCGGCTTCCATGGTGGCCAGGACATGCTCTTCCGGTCTCAGCAGCGATTCCCCTGCGTGCAAACCGGCACTGGTCGGTGCCGGCGGTTTCGCTGCCTCGCGTACGACTGACATTATTGTCCCTTTGCTTTTTCTCCGGCAGGAGCTTCAGCGCCCGTCGGTTCCTTCTTCGGCAGTTCAGCGAGATCTGCATCCCAACTGGCCAGATCGATATTACCTTCCGGCCCCTTCGGATTAGACGCCTTCGACCCCAGCAGCGTTGCGACGTAAGCGGAGACCATGATCACATCGCGCGGTTCCGTGAAGCGTTGTTTCCAAGCCGGCATCGCATTGTTGCCCGCTCCGTTGTTGATGACGGTCATGATGTCTTCGAGGTGACGCACGTTCTTCCACTTGCCGTCGGTCAAGTTCGGACCGACGAGACCGCCGCCGTCCGGGCCATGGCATGATTGGCAATTGGTGCGGAAGATCGATTTGCCGTAAGCGACCCAATCTTCCTTCTTCATGTATGCGGCGAGATTCTCACGGTTCTGAGTAAGCGGTCCGATCGTGCCGTATTGCTTGGCAGCCAGTTCCTTCTGCGACTCCTGCAACTGATCGAACATCGATCGGTTGGGCGCTCCCATATGGAAGAACATCCAATAGAGAACGCTGAAGATGATGGTCAGGATGAAGAACCACTTCCACCAACCGGGAAGCGGATTGTCGTACTCCTGAATGCCGTCGTACGCGTGCCCTGCATGTGCTGTTTCAGTTACGTTGCTCATTGCGCTTGCTCCCGGAGCCCTTCATCGAGCGGAATGGAGGCCATATGTTGTGTGCTTCTGCGACTGAGCAGCAGCGTACGAATGCTGACGGAAACGAACACCGCCGACGAACAACGCCAGCGAGAGTCTCGCGCAGACGGAATAATCGAGATAGGAAACAACGTCGCGAACCATTATTGGCTGCCTCCCCTTCACTTCAGTCGGTCGGCTATCAGCAGCCAGAGGCTTGCGCCGCAGGCTCAGTCGATGGGCCGGCAGCAGGCGGTGCATCGGGACGCGAGATGTCGGTTCCCAATCGCTGCAGATAAGCGATCAAGGCGATGACTTGCATGTCCTTTAGTTCATCCTGCTTGTCCTTCGGACCGCCTTGCTTGATCAGCTCGCCGGTGACCGATTCAGCTTGTTCGCGAGCCTTCTTCTCCGAGTCGGCGATGTCGAAGTCATACTTCGCGCCGAGCAGAGTGGCTGCCTTTACACGATCCGGAACCGCTTTGAAGTTGAGCTTGGTGGTCAGCAGGTGTGCATAGCTGGGCATCGTCGAACCGGTGGAGCTGAGGCCCGGGTTCTCGAGGTGCTGATAGTGCCACAGATTCGATTGACGGCCCCCTTCACGTGCGAGGTCGGGCCCGACACGGCGCGAACCCCATTGGAACGGATGGTCGTAAACAAACTCACCCGGTTTCGAGTATTCACCGTAGCGTTTGATCTCGGCCAGGATCGGACGAATCATCTGCGAATGGCAACCGTAACAACCTTCAGCGACATACAGGTCGCGGCCGACGAGTTCGAGAGGCGTGTAGGGCTGAACTTTGGCGATCGTCGGGATGTTGGCTCGAATCAAAAACGTGGGGACGATTTCGAAGAGCGATGCGACGACAACGGCGATCAAAACCCAGACGGTGAACAGCGTCGGCAAGTGTTCCCAACGACGGTGCCAATCGAGCCGTGCGAAGACATCGATCTTCTTGCCCAGTTCGAGGACGCCCGACAGGTTGCTCGGACGTTCCGGCGGATCGACATAAGCTTTGGTCAGAGCCGGTGCTTGATAGACCGGAACTTCATACGTCTTGGGACGGCTCATCCAAGTCATCGCGAAGTTCACGACGAACATCAGCGAACCTGCGATGTACAGCAAACCGCCGCCGACTCGCAGCCAGTACATCGGCAGAATGGCTTGAACGGTTTCGAGGAAGCCGTATTGCAGACCACCCTTTTCGTCGAGAGCTCGCCACATCAGACCTTGAGTCAGGCCGGCGACGTAGATCGGAACGATGTACAGCAGGATGCCGATCGTGGCGATCCAGAAGTGCCATGTCGCAAGCTTCACACTGTACAGCTTGGTTTGGAAGATGCGCGGGACCAGCCAGTAAACCATTCCGAACGTCATGAATCCGTTCCAACCGAGGGCTCCGGCGTGCACGTGAGCGATGGTCCAGTCGGTGTAGTGTGATAGAGCATTGACACTCTTCACGCTCAGCAGCGGACCTTCAAAAGTACTCATGCCGTAGAACGTGATGCCGACGACGAAGAACTTGAGAACCGGGTCGGTGGAGACTTTGTTCCATGCGCCGCGCAGTGTCAGGAGGCCGTTGATCATCCCGCCCCATGACGGCATCCACAGCATGACAGAGAAGATCATGCCGAGGCTGGATGCCCATTCGGGGAGAGCCGTATAGTGCAAATGGTGCGGACCGGCCCAAATGTAAATGAAGACCAGCGACCAAAAGTGAATGATGCTGAGCTTGTAACTGAACACCGGTCGGTCGGCGGCTTTCGGCAGGAAGTAGTACATCAAGCCGAGGAACGGCGTGGTCAAGAAGAAGGCCACGGCGTTGTGACCGTACCACCACTGCATGAACGCGTCTTGAACACCTGCGTAAACCGAATAGCTCTTGACCGTAACATCGACACCTTCCGACAGGCTGGGGCCGAAGACCGGAACGACGATGTTGTTGAAGACGTGCAGTACGGTGACCGTGACGATCGTTGCGATATAGAACCACAACGCGACGTACATGTGTCGCTCGCGTCGCTTGATGAGTGTCATGAAGAAGTTGGTGCCGAAGATCACTAACCACACGACGGCGATCAGCAAGTCGATCGGCCACTCGAGTTCCGCGTACTCTTTGCCTTGAGTGATGCCGAGCGGCAGAGTCAGCGCTGCGCAGACGATGATCAATTGCCATCCCCAGAAGTGAGCATTGCTGAGGAAGTCGCTCCACATCCGCGCTTTGCATAGTCGCTGTGTCGAGTAATACACAGCCGCGAAGATGGCGTTGCCCGCGAAAGCGAAAATGGCTGCGTTCGTGTGCAGCGGTCTGAGCCGACCGAGCGTCAGGTACTCGATACCGAAGTTCCATGTCGGCCGGACAAGCAGCAGTGCTACGTAGAGCCCTGCTACAAACGCGACCACCCCCCACACAACCACAGCGGTTGCGAACTTCCTCACAATCGCATCATCGTAAGAAAAGGACTCGAGCTGTCCTGCGGTTTCTGACTGCGGTTTTTTCGCATCAGAACCTGCTGTAAACGTCGCCATGATTCTTGTTCCGAAAAAGTCGGCGGAAACGGGTTCGCTATGACGGCAAGCGACCGCAATGCGTTACTGATTACCTTGTACGACCAACTCAGTGATTGTCTAGAGGAAAATCGGTCGCATCACTTTGGGTGATGATCGGTCGACGCGCTGTGTTGATGCATTTGATTATCGAATTCCAATGATCGATGCATCATGTAATGAAAGTTGAATACGCTTCTGACGAATTGTCGCAGTCTGCCGCGGTTGTCGCAGATCACACTGCAAGGTGCGGTGCTTACGATTGCGCATCACATTCCAATGTGCGTTCTGTGTAATAACGTCGCATTGTTAAGGGCTATTTGTGACATGATGCCTTGCGATAATGAGTGGCATTGTGAAGGTCGCATAAAGTGCAAAATAGCATCTAAGGATTACCCTAGTCGATTAAGTCATCTCGCATTGTTTTAAAGGGTTTGTCTCGCATTAACGTGGTTAGAAGAGTCGTCTTGACCAAGCGCGGTGCGACAGAGTTAGACGAGTATCACGATCGCCAAGGGGCCGGTCGGGACCTCGTGTATCGTCCCTTCGGGACTGGTGTGTTAGCGCGTTCTAATGAACCGGCGGTTGACACCGCCGGCTGACGCTATGCCGTCTCTACCGGGACGGGTCTTCCAGCGCGGTCGGCCTCGTTGGCTAGTCCCATCTCCATCGCATTCTCCTTCTTCTTCTCCTCTTCCTCCCCCTTTTCGTACTCGTACTCAGCGAAGCGGTACTCGTACTCGATTTGTCTTCCCGAATTCGAGTACGAGTACGAGTACGAGTACGAGTACGAGTACGAAGAAGAAGAAGAAGAAGAAGAAGAAGAAGAAGAAGAAGAAGAAGAAGAAGAAGAACGGACCAATCAGGTGGATTCCTCGGGTGCCGGCCATGCTGCTTACCGGCTGCTTTCCGGTCCGGTAAACTGTGGCGTTGCGGTGAGCCGGGGCTTTCCGGTGATATGTCGAGGAAAGGGATTCGGTTGACTTCGTTTCGTTTCGTGCATGCGGCAGACGTCCATTTGGATAGTCCGCTCCGAGGTCTGGAGGCTTATGCCGGGGCACCGGTCGAGCGGCTGCGCAATGCGACGCGACGAGCGCTCGACAATGTGATATCGCTGTGCGTCGAGCAGCAGGTCGATCTGCTCGTGATCGCGGGTGACTTGTTCGATACCGAATGTCGCGATTTTCAATCCGCGCTGGCAGCCGCCGCACAGCTTCAGAAACTCAACCGTGCCGGGATTCCGGTCTATCTGATTCTGGGTAATCACGACAGTTTCTTTGAACGGTCTCGCAACATTCCTTGGCCGTCGAACGTGACGGTTTTCGATCATCGCAGGCCGGAAACTGTCCTTCATCCGCGGCTGCCCATCGCGCTCCACGGCATGAGCTATCCCAAGCGCGAGGTGACGCATAACCTCGTTCCCGATTATCCCGCGCCGCTACCTGATCACTTCAATATCGGACTGTTGCATACCAACGCCGGGGGCAATCCGAACCACGATGCGTATGCTCCTTGCAAAGTGGAAGAACTAGCGGCCAAGGGCTATGACTACTGGGCTCTCGGGCACGTGCATGATTATCAAGTGTTGCACGACGATCCCCCGGTCGTTTATTCCGGCAATGTGCAAGGTCGGCACGCTCGCGAATTAGGACGTAAGGGATGCGTACTGGTGGAGGTCGATGCGGACCGCGCTGCCAAGCTCGAATTCTGTGAAACCGATGTCATGCGATGGGCTCATTGCCGCATCGAATTGAACGAGGAGGATCGCGAAGAAGAGTTGCTTGAGAAGACACGTGTTGAGCTCGATCAAGTCTTGGCTCAAACCGGCGGCAAGCCGGCTGCGGTGCGCTTGACCTACAGCGGTCGAACGCAGCTTCATCGCTTGTGGGCTCGCGATCATCAGCGAGAACAAATACTGACGAACATCCGAGCCCTGGCCGGTGATTGGGGAGACGATCTGTGGATTGAAAAGATTCGGCTCAAGACTCAGTCGCCGATCGATATGGACGCTCTGCGGCGCGGGGATGATTTGGTCGGACAACTGTTGCGAGACATTCAGTCGATTGTTCAAAACCCATCGCTTATGAACGAAGTGACGGAATGGATCGGCCCGCTTTTAACTCGCGTTGCCGGTGAGATCGCCCATGATGGACTGGACGAAGCGATCTCCGGATCTTCGGTCTCGGCAACTATGTCCTGTGTCGCAGAATCGGCGGAGGACACTGTCGACACGAGCGATCTGCCGGTCGATGTCGATCAGATGCGAGCTTGGTTGGTGGAAGCCGAAGAGTTGTTGCTCAGCTATCTCGTCGAGGATCGACCGTGAAGATCGAATCCTTGCAGATCACCAACTTTGGACACTTCACCGACTTGGCTCTGTCGTTTGAATCCGGTCTGCAAGTCATTCATGGACCGAACGAAGCAGGTAAGACGACGCTGCTGGAATTCTTGCGGGGTTGGTTGTTCGATTTCGAAACACGATCGCCCTACAACTTCAAAGGGACCGGTGAGATGGCCGGTTCCGGCAGTATGATTTTAAGCAGCGGTTGCCGCCTGGAATTGAATCGTCGCAAAGGAACGCGACGCAAGATGCAGGTGAAGCTCGACGGTCGCGCGGAAGAGATGGACGACGACGGATTGCTGCATCTACTCAGTAGCGCCAACGAACATCTCTTTCGGTCGGTGTTTGCATTCGGATTAAAAGAGTTAGCTGCGGGCGAAGAGAGCTTGAAGCACGAGAGTCTGCAGTCGGCGCTCTTCGGCGGAGGGCTGGGCATCAGTGCAGGACCGGAGCGCATTTCGACTGAGCTCAAGCAACAGGCTGAGGTGCTGTTCAGTTCGAATTCGCGAGCACACAAACCGCAGATCAACACTGCACTGCGCGAGATCAAAGAGCTCGATCAGCAACTGAAGAAAAAGAATCTCAAGTCCGATGAGTATCACCAGTGTCGTAGTCGTGCCGAAGAAGCCGAGGCTGAGTCGCAACGGCTGCGCGGGGAACTGGATGCTCTTCGAGTACAGCTTGCTCGCATGAAGCGTTTGTCCGATGCCTGGCCGAAATGGCGAGAGTGGCAGCAGTTGCAATCGGAGCTGGCGGGACTGCCGGTGCCGCCTGCGGCCGTGAACAAGGATTTGGCTCGACGCATGGAAGGCATTCGTGCGCGGCGTCGAGAGCTGCAAGAGGATCGCGAGCAATGCGAGGTCCGCATTCGCGATGCGCAGAAACAATCGGCTGAGCTTCATCGCAAACCGGAATTTCTAGTGCAGCGGTCGGCCATCAAGCATTGCCTGCAGAACAAAAAATCTTACCTCGATGCTCGTCGCGATCTGCCGAAAGTGGAGGCCGAGGCCGCACAGCTTGCCGATTCGGTGGCTCGCAGCCTGGCGGAACTGAGGCCGGGCTGGACAGTCGAGCAACTGCGAGAGTTTCGTGTCGAACTGCGAACGCGAGCCGAGCTGGACCAGCTTTTGCAGAAGCGTCGTACATTGAACGAACATCGCCACGCGGCTGAGCGCAGCTTGAAAGAGCGTTCGCGCGAAGCAGAGGTGGCAGCGGCCGAGTTGCAAGGGATCGAGCCGCCGATCGACACGGCTGAATTGCAGTTGATTGTACGATCTGAAAACGAATGCACCGCAGCTCAGCAGCGCCGTGATGGACTGAAGCGTGAGCTGGCTAAGTTGCAGGCCGAATTGACTGCACTGGTTCGCAAACTCTCGCCGTTAAACGTGCCCGAAGAGATGCCGGCCGGCCTTGTTCGGTTGCCGATACCGCGCGTGGAAGCGATCGAGAATTTCGCAGGAGAGTTTGCAGAGATCCATGAAGAGCGGAGTGAAGCGGCTCGCACCGAGAGATCACTGCGCAGGAATGGGTCGATGCGGAGCAGTTGCTGAAGAGCACATCGCCAGGCGTGACCGTTCCGAGTTTGAGTGACCGCGATGCCAGCCGACTGCGTCGCGATACGTTGTGGAAGCAAGTCGAGCGCTTGGTATTGAAGCCGGAGAAGTCACCGCCTGGCGGACTGTTCGCCGACGATGATGCCGACGCGACGTTAGTCTCCGAATACAAGTCGTCGGTTGAAGAAGCGGATCGCATTGCCGATCACATCTACTCACACGCAGACATAGTGGCCAAGCGCGAAGAGCAATCGCGTCGCGTCGATGAATTAAAGACACGGTTGAACGAAGCGGAGAAGCAATCGGCAGAAGCGGGCTTTCGCCATCGCGATTGGGAGAAGCGTTGGCATCAACTTTGGAAACCCTGCGGCTTCGTTCCGCTCGAGCCCGAAGTGATGAAGCGTTGGCTGGACGATTTTGCTGTGTTTTGCGGGCGGCTCCAGAGGCGAGATGAAGCCGAAGCGGAGCTGCGCGAAACAACCGAGACCATCGATGCGTTTCACCGACGGCTTGAGGCTTGGCAGTCTAAGCCGGAGGAAGAGCCGACGCTGACACTGACTCGTATTCGTAATCGAATTGACGCTGAACGTGATCGATCGGCGCGTACCCTGCAATTGAAGAAGCAAGCGGCAGAGAGCGACGTACTGCGTGGACTAGCGGCCGCAGAATTGAAAGATCTCTGCGAACAGGCAGAGGGGCTGCAGTCGGAGTGGACTGCTCTGTGCAACAAGCTCAATTGCAGTGCTGACGAAGTGCCTGAGCATGTCGTAGCGGTGATCGATCGTCTGGAAGGATTGCGAGATCGATGGGATTCGATGACGGAAAAGCAGATTCGGATCCACGATATGCAGGCTCGCACCTCTGAGTTCGCTCTGCAAGTGCGCACGATTTGCGAAGCGGCGTCTCCGGCGCTCGGCATCGAATCACCGGATGCGGCCATCGACAAGCTCGACGAAGAATTAGCCTCGGCATTGGCTGCCGAACAACGCAGTGAAGGCTTGGCTGAGACCCTCTCTTTGGCTCGTACACAAGCAGAGCTGACCGGCGAACGTTTGGCTGAACTGGAGACGGAGCGGGTCGAATTGTTGTCTATCGCGGGGGCGGATAGCGAGAGCGACTTTGCTGCAGCAGTAGAAGCGGCGGAACGGTTTAATTCGCTTAAGACAACCGCCGATGCGCGTAACCGAGAGATCGCTTTGTATTGCGCGGGCGAAGATCGCGGGGCTTTCGAGGCGGCACTGCAAAAGATCGAGCCCGGTTTGATCGACGGGGAGATTCACGACGCAGAAGTTCGGCTGTGTGCGCTTGAATCTCAAAAGGAAAAAGCGGACGGTGACGCGGCCGTGGCTCGCGCCGAGCTCAATCAGATGGATGGGCGAAGCGAATCGGCCGCGCTCGCAGAGGAATTGGCTCGCAAGCGTGCATCGCTCAAGAGACTTGTCGATCGCTACGCACCGATTGCACTGGCGCAGGGGTTACTCAAGCGAGCGATCGATCGATTTGAGAAGGAGCATCAACCCGCGCTCGCGTCATCTACATCCGAGTTGCTTGCTCGCTTGACCGGCGGACGCTATACAGGTTTTGAACGTGCTCGCGGCGAAGAGACGATGATTGTGCGGCGCGAAGACGGCGCAGAGCGGACCGCTGAACAATTGAGTACCGGCACACGCGAACAGCTCTATCTAGCGATTCGGTTGGCCTATGTACTTCACTACTGCAACGATCACGAACCGTTGCCGATCATCATGGACGACGTGCTGGTGAACTTCGATCGAGATCGCGCCAAACGGACGTTGCAGACGCTGGCTGATCTATCCAAACGGGTTCAAGTGCTCTACTTCACATGCCACGATCACATGCTGGATCTGTTGGCGGAAGTCGAACCGACGTCGGTGCCGATTCGATTGGAACGACCGGCCCTCGGCGTTTGATGCTGAGTTAGGCACCGAGTTTTTCAGCGAGCTGCCAGATCCAAGGATGGGTCCAAGGATTCGACCAAGGGAACGTCGCTGAAAAGATGCTCGCAATGAGCGCCAGTTCAACCAAGCGACGCAGCCAACCGGACCGGATCGACGAAAGAGCGAAACCGCAGAGCCAGAGCCAGAGGGGCGTGAACCAGAACATCCAGCGAAATCCGCAGCTCACTCCTCCGTAGTTTCGATCTTCCAGTGGTCTCAGCATATAGAACACAAAGCACACCAGCGTCGCGGTCATGATTGCGACAGCGATCATGCAGCGTCGACGCGGTGCGTCAACGTGGTCTGCCTGCGATGGCGTTGTTAACGGTGATGTTGTTGCTTGATTTGACCGGAGACATACTGCGATCAAACCTACCGGCACGAGCAACCAAAATGGCGTGAGTGAAATGATGCCGTGATGCCCGATGGTCGCATGGAAGGTGTACATCGCGATGCTGGGTTCGCCCTGGTCGATTCCTTTCTTACTATCGGGATACCAATAGGACCCTGGGTAGTCATACCAATCGTCCCAGTCGTGGATCTTCAGTTCTTTGTCCGTCGCGATCAGCGCGAATCGATACTGAGAGTCTTCATCCCACAGGTCTTGCACACCTTCCGTGCGAGTCTTTCCGATGACCGCTGCCGTACTGACTTTAAAATGTTCCTTTTCAAGCACTGCGCGGATCTTTTGCGGATCGAGTGAGTCAGCCGTCTTCATATCGGACAGAGGAACGGTTGCGATCAAGCGACCAACATCGCGATGCGCATAGGGCGGGCGAAGGTCACCGTGCGCCGCGATGTTCGTGGCGACGAATCCTGCAGCGACCGGCAGCGCACCGAGCGAGAATCCGAGTATCGCTTTCCGCGGATAATATGCGAACAGAAGTAATCCGACCAATCCGCACCAACTCAGTGCCGGCAGTTCGCATGCCGCCGTCATGGCTCCGCAGAAACCGGCGGTCGCAAAATACCTCAGCCTGTCGTTTCCTTCTTCGAGTACTTTCAATACCGACCACAGAGCGACTCCTGCGAAGAGTACGCCCGGCAAGTGATTGTTCAGTGTGTTCGCAAAGGTCGTTGTGAAAGTGCCGAAGAACAGGAACAGCATGAGGATGGCTAAGGACCAGCCTCTCTGACCATGTCGATACCAATAGCGAACCCACAATACCCAAAAGAGAATGAGAGGTAACCAATTGACTGCGAAGAGGACGAGTCGCGCTGAAGTGAACGGTTGCTTGACTAGGCTGAAGCCGGTCGTCAATCGAATGGCTGCGTAAGCGGTGGCGTGTAATGTGGAGAGAAGCGGCGGTTTGCTGCTGTAGTAATGTTGTTTGCCGTCCGAGCCGCGATGGCGCACCATATCGATGGTGTACCATGTCCGACGTTTCGTTTTCGGATCGCGGATGTTGACGAAGTTATCAATCTCATAGGTCCCCTGCCCTCCGAGCGAAGCGACTGTACACCAGCGACTGCGATCGTTGGCGCTATGAAACGGTGTTTCACCCGTGGTACTGCGCGTGGTGGAGATCCGAAACGCCTGTAGACTCGCAGCGATGATGATCAGCAAGATGACCAGCCGACGGATCGGTCCTTGCATGCGGAGCGAGTCTGTCATCATGACGAAGCCTGTCGAAGTGGTATGAAGTCGGATGGGGTGGTAGGATCGGCCGCGGACAACATGCCGACAATTAAGCTTCGCTAGCCGAGTCGTGCACCGTCGACGGTGAGCTCAGCTTGCCGCCGACTGACGTCGACTGCGCCAAACTATAGGGACGCGCATTGGGGCGGTTCTGCGCCGTGATCAGTTCGGCGACAAATCCGGTAGTGACGAGCTGAATACCTGCGATCAACGCAACTATCGAGTAATAGAAAATGGCTCGTTGATGAAGATGGATGTCTTCCCAGCCTTCAAACATACGTGAGGCGGCCCAGAGGATTGTCAGAATGAAGAGGCTGATCGAACCGAATGCAAGGGCCGACAATCCGAGCGAACCGAGCAAGTGTTGAGGGCGATTGCGAAAGCCGGTGAGAAAGTACACCGTGAACAGGTCGAGCAGTCCTTTGATGAACCGCTCGAATCCGTATTTCGAGACGCCGTGTTTGCGAGGACGATGTTGAACGGCGATCTCGCTGACTTTGAAACCGCGAGCCGCAGCCAGGACCGGAACAAAGCGATGCATCTCGCCGTAGAGTTTGACTTCGTCGAGCACTTCTCGGCGATACGCTTTTAATCCGCAGTTATGATCGTGGAGCTCAACGCCGGTCAGTGAGCTGATCAAGCGATTGAAGACGCGACTGGGGAGCACTTTGTGCCATGGATCGTGTCGCACTTGTTTCCAACCGGTAACGACGTCGAAGCCTTCGTCGATCTTGGCGAGGAGGTTCGGAATCTCCGCCGGATCGTCTTGCAGGTCTGCATCCAGGGTAATGATGCGGTCACCGTGAGCATGATCGAAGCCTGCAGCGAGCGCGGCGGCTTTGCCGAAGTTGCGACGCAGTCTCAGGCCTTGGATCCTCGCATCGGTCTTCGACAGTTCGGCGATCTTATTCCACGAGCCGTCGCGCGAGCCGTCATCGACCATCAGAATTTCTACAGCGTAATGCTCTCGCTCGGCAACTTGAAAAATGCTGCGGGCCAGTTCGGCCAGCGATTCCTCTTCGTTGTAAACCGGAACGACGATCGAAAGCATCCGCAAAGATCCGAATCAAGAAAGGTGGGAAACTGAGTTGGGCATTCTATCTTAGTTTGTAATCTCCGGGCTCGCCGACTCGGGCGTTTGAAACTGGTGCGGCGCGGGGCGAATCAAACGGACAATGCCGGTCATGACCAGCTCTGTCGCCAGCCAAACGATGCGTAGCCAAATAGCGGCGGCGAGTGCTGCGGTAGGGCCGACCACTGGACTGAGCATCGTAGACAGAACAACTTCCCGAACTCCTGCGCCGCCCGGTAGAAACGATACGAAGCCGACGACGACCGCCAGCGAGCAGGCACCGAGAGCGCTCAGCAAAATCGTTCCGCTGCCGGCATCGGAAAATTCTGCAGTGGGGCAGCCGTAAAGAACGCAGGCCAAACTGGCTCCATAACAGAGCCACGTGATGCTCAGCATGCCGATACCGATCGCAAACTGCCTCCAGTTCAACTCGATCAGCATGGCATTCAGTTTCTCCGGCGCCACACCTCGTTGTAATCGTTTGAGGACGATTCGAAGAATGGGAGGAAAGATTGGTATCAACGTGCCTGCCAGCATGCCGACGGCAAGGATTGTCAGTCGATTGTCAAGTTGCAGACAAATCAAAGCGATCGCTGCTGCTGCGCCTCCCACTGCCATCATTGTCAGTGTTTCCATGAAGATCGTCAGCGTCGTCGCCATCTTCAACACACCGGTCGGGGCCAGCGTGCCGACTCGCAGGACCAGCACCATGGCTTTGCCGGGAACGTATTTGCCCAGTTGGCCGAGCATGTAGGCCCAGAGGGTCAAGATCAACGGAGCAGGTTGGTGCAGACCCCGCAGACAGACATACCAGTAGAGCCCGGCGACGAGCATGCCCACGCCGTAGAAGAGTGCGGCGGCGGTCAACCAAACAGGTGATGCTTTGAAAAAGTCGTTCGCATGACTGCGCAGGCGAGCTGCTTCGGATTCCAGTTTCGCTCGTTCTGCGGAATCTTCCGCAGCCGTAGCCGAGCGCTCCAGTTCAGTCGCTTGCTGATTCAGCTCCTCGCGGCGGCGATGGAGATCGTCGGCCGCTTTGCGGCTGCTGTGAATGACTCCCACGACGACCAACAGCAAAACGACGACTTGCATCGCGATACGAACAGAACGATGTTTCAACCAGTGTTTCAAAGGGATTGCAGCTTTCGACGAAAACCAGCGTAGGAGCCGATATTACCCGAGGAAAATTCATGACTCTGCATTCGGACCAGCCCCATGCATTCGGACCAACATAGATTAGCCGTTTGTGGTTAAATGAGAAAAGCCCACTGCCGGATGATGAGGAACGACGAGGAATACCTGGTAATGAGGAATACCTGGTAACGAGGCTCCAGCCTCGTTACCCACTGCCGGCGGGGGTCCCACCGAGAACTGTGCAATGTGCCGCGAGTACGCTCGCCTCAGTGCGTGACGAGGCTGGAGCCTCGTCACGAGGGTGGTGTTCGTCACGAGGGTGGTGTTCGTCACGAGGGTGGTGTTCGTCGTGAGGGTGATGCTCGTCACGAAGGCACAGGAGCTATAAACGGTTCGGTAGGCAGGAACCTGAATTCGGATTTATTCGCTGAGGAAATATGTCTCGTTTCATTTCGCTCATCGCCTTGATCGCAGTCATCGTGGTCATCGGCGTGTTGTTTTATCGAGTCATGATCGGCTTCTTCGTACCGGTCTTTTTGGCCGGCATGTTGGTCGTTCTCTTTCGACCGCTTCATCAATGGGTATTGAAAAAGGTCGGGAATCGAGCTGCGATCGCTGCCGGGGTCACGACCGTATTGATTCTGCTGTCGGTCTTGTTGCCGATGTCGTTGGTGGTCAGTGCGGCAGCTTTGCAAGGTTTGGGATGGGTGAGGCAAGCGGAGACCAGCGGCGAGACGAGCGTCACGGTCACGCTGGATAAATTGCGGACTCGATTGGGTCTGCAGATGGAATACAAAAAGCAACTGGAGGCGATCGATACTAAGCTCACAGCGATCAAGAAACGCGAAACCGAGTTGGCTGCTTCCCCCGGAATCACCAGTGATCAGACCATGTTCGTGCTCGGTCAACAACTGAGCCGTCTGCTGCGCGAGTTGCAGACGGAGTATCAGCAGAAGAACGGACCGATTCTGGATGAGAAGTTTGATCAAGCTGTTGAGTTAACTGAAAAGATCGGCACGGCTGATGACGAGTCCAGCGGTTTTGCCGGAGCCGTCTTGAATCTCGTGTCGCGCGTCCAGCAACTCCGTCTCGATGTGCTCGGGGGCTTTCCCAACGGTACGCTGAAGGAGCTCGCCAATCCGACCGATTCAGTCGTACGTTCGACGACGAATCAAGCGATCGAGTTCGTCAGGCCGCGATTGTTATCGCTGACGACTGCGACGTTCGGATTCTTGATCGAGCTGGTGATCAGTACCGCGATTCTGATCATTTGTGTTTACTTCTTTCTTTACGAAGGGCCTGAGATGTTCCAGTCGGTCATGGCGCTTAGTCCGCTCGATGATCGATACGAACAAGAACTATTGCTCGAGTTCGATCGAGTCACGCGGGCCGTGGTTTTGGCGACGGTTTTGTCGGCACTCACACAAGGTGCTGCAGCAGGCATCGGATATTATGTTGTCGGACTGCCGAACTTGATTCTGTTGATCATGTTGACCACCGTGTTCGCCATGGTTCCCTTCGTCGGCCCTGCGATCGTTTGGGTCCCCTGCTGCATCTACTTGGCGTTCATCGAAGAGCGACTCGGCGCAGCGATCGGATTGGCTGCTTGGGGCGTACTGGTCGTCGGTACGGTCGACAACTTTGTAAAGGCCGGTGTGCTGCACGGGCAATCGCAACTCCATCCGCTGCTCGCTCTGCTCAGCGTGCTCGGCGGCGTTCAAGCCATGGGACCAATCGGCATCGTGGTGGGTCCGATGGCTGTCGTGTTACTGCAAACTTCGCTCAGCATTCTGCAGCGAGAGCTCTCGCATTTTGAAGATCACGGCCTTGTGTTGACGACTCGCGAATCGTCCGGGCCGGCGCGGAAAGGCCGCTTCAAGTTGCGCCGCAAGAAGAAACGCGACGACGGCAGCGGCTCGAAGTCGGTGAGTGAAAGTCCAAGTGTCGACGGTTCGAATGAAAAGCCGGCCGGAGCCGAGGACAATGCTTCTCCGCCGGAAGCTCGGCCCGATCAGTTGGGCGAATCATCCGTTTGAAGGTGAACATATTGAGCCATAAAGTGCGGATGAAGTGCGATGCCTGAGCTGCCTGAGGTTGAAACGATGTGTCGCGGGATCGCTCCGATTCTGGGCGGCGTTATCAGCCGAGTGAAAGATCCTCAATGTTCGTACCGGCCCATACAGTGCGATCCTTCGATTGCCGACATCGATGCTCGACTACGGGGAATGAAGATCGATCGTATTCATCGCCTAGGTAAGCGCGTGGTGATCGAAGCCGGGTCGTGGGCGCTGATCCTGCAACCGAAGATGACCGGTCTGGTTTCGCTCGACGATGTTCCTACTCGAGAACATGTGCGTTTAGAGTTGATCGTCAAAGGTGCGGCTGCGCCCGGATTTGTCTTTTGGGATCGGCGAGGATTGGGCACGATTCAACTTTTGCCCAAAGAAGATTTGAAGAAGCGTATTGTCGACGGCAAACTGGGGCCTGACGCGATCGCAGTATCCGAAGAAGAATTCATCCGCCGCATTCAAACCACTGGGCGTCCGATCAAGCCCGCGCTGCTCGACCAAAAGCTGATCGCCGGCGTCGGCAATCTCTACGCTTCGGAAATGCTCTTCGCCGCCAGGATTCATCCGGAGATCCCGGCCGATGAGGTTTCTCGCAATAAGATGAAGCGCCTTTATGCCGAGATGCTTCGCATCCTGAATACGGCGATTGAGCACGAGGGCTCGACGCTCAGCGACGGTACGTATCGCAACGCACTCAATCAAGCCGGCGATTATCAGAATCAGCACCAGGTTTATGACCGAGCTGATGAGCCCTGTCCGTCATGCCGTACGTCGCCGATCGTGCGCATTGTCCAAGCTCAACGCAGCACGTTCTATTGCCCTCGCTGCCAACGGAAATGATGAAGATCAATTTTCCAAATTGATCTACACTTTACGCAATGGCTTCGCGAATAGGTTCTACGTGTTCGACGCCGACCAGCTTTTGATCGAGGCCGCTGTAGAAGTAGCTGAGCTTGTTCGGGTCGAGGCCGAGCTGGTTCAGGATAGTCGCATGTAGATGTTTGACGTGCAGCGGTCGTTCGACGGCGGCCGAGCCCAATTCGTCGGTGGTCCCTACGCTGATGCCGCCCTTGATTCCGCCGCCCGCCATCCACATGGTAAATCCATAAGCGTTATGATCGCGGCCGGAACCGTTGGCATATTCGGCTGTAGGTTGGCGTCCGAATTCACCGCCCCACACAACAAGCGTCGTGTCGAGTAGGCCCGTTCGCTTGAGGTCTTTTAGCAGACCGGCGATCGGTTTGTCGGTTTCGCCTGCATGCCGATTATGGTTGGCTTCTAAGTCCCCGTGCGCATCCCAGTTGTCATCGTTGTGCGCGCCGCCGCTGTAAAGCTGAACACAGCGAACGCCGCGCTCGACCAGGCGGCGAGCCAACAAGCAACGTCGGCCGAAGTCGGCGGTTTTCGGTTCATTAACTCCGTAGAGTTCCAGCGTCTCAGCCGATTCGCTCGACATGTCGGTCGCTTCCGGCGCATGCTGTTGCATCTTGAATGCAAGTTCGTAGGTGCTGATGCGGCTGGCTAAGTCGTGGTTGCCGGCGCGATCATCCAAGTGTCGCTCGTTGATGCGCTTGATCGAATCGAGCATTTCTCGCTGTGCGGCTCGACCGACATCCGCAGGTGGTTGCAGATCGAGGATCGGCGATCCCTTGCTGCGGAGCACTGTGCCTTGATAAGTCGCCGGCATATAGCCGCCTGACCAGTTCTTGGCTCCGCTGATCGGACCGCCGGTGGGATCGAGCATCACCACAAAGCCGGGTAGGTTTTCGTTTTCGCTTCCCAATCCGTAATTGATCCACGATCCGAGCGCGGGTGATCCGGAAAGAATTTTGCCGGAATTCATCATCAACATGGCGGAGCCGTGGATCGGAGAGTCGGCGGTCATCGAGTGCAGAAATGCGATGTCGTCGACACAGTCGGCGAGATTCGGGAATAGATCGCTGACCCACTTTCCGCATTGGCCGTATTGCTTGAACTTCCAGCGCGGCTCAACGATGCGGCCCTGATTACGGTGACCGCCACGTCCGAACGTTTTGACTTGAATCGTCTTGCCGTCCATCCCGACCATGTTCGGTTTGTAGTCGAACGTGTCGATGTGGCTGGGGCCGCCGTACATGAAAAGAAAAATGATGCTCTTCGCCTTCGGTGCGAAGTGCGGAGGTTTGGCAGCTAGGGGATTGCCGCTGACTTCCGCTGCCGAAGCACTGCCGCCGAAGAATCCGTCGCGAGTTAGTAAATCGGTCAGAGCTACGGCGCCGAAACCGGCGCCTGTCTGCCACAGAAACTCACGACGGGTACGTCCGCAGAAATTCCCGCGATGTTGTTGAGCCATTATCGTTAATCCAGATAAAGGAATTGATTCAAGTTGAGAGCCGTCAAGCACATGGCTCTTCTCGCCCGCACATCGTCGAATTGATGTTTGGTTTTCAAGCGATCGACCAAACTCAGCAACTCTTCGACATCGGCCTCTTTCGGCGGAGCACTGCAGGTCAGTTCCAAAGCGCGACGCGCCTGAGCTCGCAAATCGTCACCTGCTTCGCGACGTACGCGATCTGCCAATGCGGTCGCTTGCTCTTGCATCCAGTCGCTGTTCAGCATGCCGAGTGCCTGAGCCGGTTGAGTCGTGAGGAAGCGAGCTTCGCAACTGGTATCCGTTTCCGGTAGATCGAACGCGGAGAGCATCGGGACGGGGAGCGAGCGCTTCACGTGGATATAGATGCTGCGTCTGGCTTGATCCGAGGGACTCGACTTCCCCCAGCCTTTGCCCGGTACCGATTGACTGGCCAGCACTTCAGCCGACAACGTTTGAAAAATGCTGGGACCGGTTTGCTGTTCGTTCAAGTGACCGCTGACGGCCAGCACTCCGTCGCGAACTTGCTCGGCGCTCAAGCGACGTATCGATTGACGCCACAGTAAACGATTGTCCGGATCAGCGGCCAACGCCTTGTCATTGGATTCGCTTGATTGACGGTAGGTCGCTGAGAGAAGGATTTCACGATGCAGATGTTTCAAATGCCAATCGTGATTCATCAGGTCGCGAGCCAAGTAGTCGAGTAGCTCGGGGTGCGAGGGTCGCTCCCCCATCAGTCCGAAGTTGTTCGGCGAGCGCACGATGCCCCGTCCGAAATACTGTTGCCAAACGCGATTGGTGATAACGCGCGCGGTCAACCAGTTTTCTTTGGATGCGAGCCAATCGGCGAAGACTTTGCGTCGATGCGCAGAGCGAGCATCGACAGGTTTTTCCGGTAGCTGCGGTGCATCGCCGCCGAGGATTTTGGGAAATGCGGGAGAGACTTCGACCCCAGGCGCTTGCGGACTGCCTCGCAAGAGAACGAAGGTGGCAGGGGGATTCGGCTCGCAACGTCCCAAGCCGAGTACCGCTTCTCGTTGAGGGAGTCGCTTCATGTGCTCTTCAGCATCACGCCGCTTGGCCTTGAGCGCGTCGTATTGAACGATCTCTTCCGGACCCAGATGGTCTTTCAGTTTTTCACGCAGCACTTTGGCTCGCTCGGGGCCTTCAGTGGCTCGTTGATCGGGAGCTGACATCTTGACGATGCCGGCTTGTTCGATCGTTTCCATCTGCTTTTTGATCGCGTCGATCTCTGCATCGGCGGCTTGATATTGAGCTGTCACGTCGGCAGGTGTGACGTCGCGCTGATTGTTCGTGCGACCATCGCCGCGCGTACCGTAAGGAAGTGTGTCGCGTAGGAAGGCCACCATGCTGTAGTAGTCTTTTTGCGGGAGCGGATCGATCTTGTGGTCGTGACATCGAGCACAGTTGATCGTCAGCGCGAGAAACGTCTGGCCGGTAGTGGTCACGACATCGTCATAGCCGTCGAACTCCGCTTGTAGGGGATCGACCGGTTCATCGTCCCAGATACCGAGCCGATAGTAGCCGGTTGCGGTCAGTGTTTCGGTGGTCACTTCATCCAGTTCATCGCCGGCGATCTGTTCGCGAATGAACTGATCGTAGCCTTTGTCTTCGTTCATCGATTCGATGACATAGTCGCGATACTTCCAGGCGTTAGGTTTATCGCCGTCACGTTCATAACTGTTCGTCTCTGCATAACGAACGACATCCAGCCATGTTCGGCCCCATCGATCACCGAAGGCCGGATCGGCCAGCAAGCGATCCACCAGTCGTTCATAGGTCGCATCGTTCCAGTTCTGAGACAGGCGATCGACCTCTTCGGGGCTCGGCGGTAGGCCGATCGTATCGAAGTAGATGCGTCGAATGAGTGCCTGAGGAGCGGCAGCCTTGGATAGCTGCAGGTCATGCTTTTCGAGTTTGGACTCGATGAACGCATCGATCGGCGTGCGAATCCAATCTGTGTTGCGGACCGCTGGGATCTCCGGATTGCCGACCGGCTGGAATGCCCAGTGAGCCGTGAAGTGCGCGCCTTGATCGATCCATTTAGAGACCGTTTTGATCTGTTCATCGGTCAGTCGCGGACCTTCCGGCGGCATCCGATCCGCTTCATCGTTGCTCAATAAACGTCGCACCAGTTCACTTCGTGCGCTCTCTCCGGGGAGGATCGCTTGCAGACCGCTTTCGGCTGCGACGATCAAGCTCTCACGGTTGTCGAAACGGATCTTGCCTTCTTGCTTGTCAGGGCCGTGGCAGGAAAAACACTTTTTCGCGAGCAAAGGCTGGATTGCGGATGCGAAATCCACCTCGTCCTCAGCGTGCAACCCGGAAGAAGTGCTCAGACTGATGGCCGTTAGCAAAACGGCGGCGATCGGAATTGCGAGGTGCCGTCCGCACAAAGTTGTCTTGCTTTGTGTGGAAGCGGAAAACGGACGAACGCTCATCGAAGATCTCTGCAAGCGAGAGGAACTATTGAGTGTGCAGGCGGGAGCGGTTGCCGATGGACGTGAGGTTCAGCGGCACCCGCGTGATAACAGGCGGGATCGAACTCGCCTCATTATAACGACCGCGACGAGCCGTTGCGAACCGACGATATCACGCTCTCCTACTCTCGCACAACGCTCGGGACTTGAGCACAATGCGATTCTAGAGTCGGTGCTGTGAAAAGCGGTTGCAGAAGAACGGCCGGACGACTGAATTCGAAGGAAGTTCGCGATGAGAATTTGGAGCGATTTGAGCAGGAACCGCCGCCGTATCGGTCATTGCTGTTCGGCTGCGGTTGTCGGGATGATTACGGCTATCGGTTTGGTCGTGACAGCGGAGACGAGTGAGGCAGCGACAGCTAGACCGAATGTAATCTTCATCATGGCGGATGATCTTGGTGCTCATGATGTCGGTTGTTTCGGCAGTACCTTTCACGAAACGCCGAACATCGATCGCTTGGCCGCGCGCGGTCTTCGATTGACTCAAGCATATGCCGCCAGTCCGCTGTGCTCTCCGACCAGGTCTGCGATTCTCACGGGGCTCTATCCGGCTCGAACCGGGATTACTTCGCCGGCTTGTCACTTGCCTGCTATACAACTTGAGAAGAGGTTAGTTGAAGGCAAGCAGCCGACCGTCAAGGTACTGAACGCCGACAGCTTGACTCGGCTTAAGTCCGAGACCATCACCATGGCTGAAGTGCTGCACGATGCGGGATATGTCACGGCACATTTCGGCAAGTGGCATCTCGGACACAATCGCCCCGGCAGCGATGATCGTTATGAACCGCGCGATCAAGGCTTCGACACGGACTTCCCGCACACACCCAATGCTGCCGGTCCGGGAGGGGGTTACTTGGCGCCATGGAAATTCATTCGTGATGAAACGATCCGCGGCGAAGAGGGAGAACACATTGAAGATCGTATGTCTCGCGAAGCTGCGCGCTTTATCAAATCGCACGCAGCGAGATCGGACGACTCTCAGCCGTTCTACTTGAACTACTGGGCTTACTCGGTGCATTCACCGTGGAATGCACGGCGCGACTATATCGCCGAGTTGGAAAAGAAAGTGGATGCTTCCAAGCCGCAACATAACGCGCTGTACGCGGCGATGGTTCGAAGTCTCGATGACGGAGTAGGCCGAATGCTCAGTGCTGTGGATGAAGCGGGAATCGCTGATAACACGATCATCGTCTTCTTCTCAGACAACGGCGGTTGGGCTTATCCACCGAAGACCACTGATCCGGAAGGCTATGCTGACATCCCTGCGACCAGCAACTTGCCCCAGCGCAGCGGCAAAGCATCTCTGTATGACGGAGGAACGCGCGAGCCGTGTATTGTCGCTTGGCCTAAAAAGATCAAGGCTCAGTCATCCACCGATGCGCTCTTCTCTGCAGTCGATTGGTTTCCGACGCTGTGTAAGCTGTGCGATGTGCCGATGCCGAACGGACTGAAAATCGACGGTGTGGATCAGTCCTCGATGTTGCAAGGAGGACCACAGATTCGCGATACTGTCTTCGTTCATTTTCCGCACGGCTCCCAAGCGCAGAACGCAAGCATACCTGGTTTCTTGCCGGGAGCATGGGTGCGCAAGCAGAACTGGAAGTTGATCCGCTTCTTTGCAGATCAAGCCGATGGATCGGATCGATCGGAGCTTTACAACTTAGAACAAGACCCAGGTGAATCGCACAATCTGGCTGCCGAGCAACCGGCAAAAGTTTCCGAATTGGGACTTGTCCTCGATCAATTGCTGCGCGACACACAAGCCGTCATTCCGAAACGGAATCCGAACTATGATGCTCAGGCAACCGGCGGTTCATCGAAACCGAAAACGGATGGCAACAAGCCTTCGACTGCGGACGTAGCCGATCCTGCTCTTCAAGGCTGGCGTGCTCGAAACTCGACAGCTTCAGTGAAAGACGGCATTCTTTCAGTGCGGGGCCAGAACAAACAACCGTTCTTAGGTGTCGGCTCCGGCATGTCGGGACCTGCGACCGTGAACATTCGCGTGCGATGTGCAAGCGGCGGCGACGGTAAGATTGAACTCGTAGCACCCGGCAGCAGTCAACCGAACGATAAAACAACACCGTTCTCGGTTGCTGCAGGCGAGTGGCAAACAATTACGATCTCGGTCGATGAAAAAGGTCCGCTTGGTATCCTTCGCATCTATCTTCCGGCTCAGTCTCAGACAGTGGAGATCGATTCGATTGAACTGATCGGTGCCGATAAGAAACGCAGTTGGGGTTTTTGATCGAGTATGCATCATCTGAGCGAAGAACTTGGCCGGCGACCCGAGTCGCTCGACGATCAAATTCGCAGTGCCGTCGCAAGCCGACTTGATGAACTATCGCGTGATGGCAGTTGGCGTTCTTATGTGGGGCCTTGGTCCGAGCAATTACAAAGCGAGTTGTCGCGAGTCATCGGCGGCGCGTTCTGCGAACTCACTTGTAGCGGAACTGCTGCACTAGAGTTGTTGATGCGCGGAATGGGAATCGATAAAGGCGACGAAGTACTCTTGGCCGGCTACGACTATCCCGGAACATTCGCAGCTATCGAGCGCGTCGGCGCGAGACCGGTGCTGGTCGACATTGATGCGAACGGCTGGGGCCTGGATTTGGACTGCCTCGATATCGCTTATCAACCGACCTGTAAGGCTCTTCTTGTTTCGCATCTTCACGGTTCGATGCAGCCGCTGGGCAGAATCTCCGACTGGTGCCGATCGCGCGGCGTCAAGCTGTTGCAGGACGCTTGTCAATGTGTCGGTGCGACGTACCAGGGACGGCCATTGGCTGAGTGGAGCGACGCCGTGTTCATTAGCTTCGGCGGAGGCAAAGTCCTGTCAGCGGGACGAGGTGGTGCTTGGCTAACCGGCGATCCGCAGTTGGCTCAACACACTAAACTGGCCGCAGGTGCGGGAAGCGGTGCCTTTGAATTGTCACAGTTGCAAGCGGCCGTCGTTCTGGCGCAGCTACCCTACTTATCCTCAGTCAACAACCGATGTCGAGAGTTTTTTAGTAGTGTGGGGGGCGCCCTGACCAGAATGCGGCCATTGCTTTCAGCCACGTGGATAAAAGATATCAACGAAACTGCGTTCTATCAGGCAGGTTGGCTGATGCCGTTGATGGGAGAGAACGAAACCACGGCGAGTGTGGTGTCATCGAAAGAACAAGTGCTGCCCTACATCAAGTTCGGGAGCGGTTTTCCCGGATTTCATCGACGTAGTCCGAGACGCTGCCGGATCGCCTCACCGCTTGTGAACACGGCTCGAGCCGCCGAGCAGACGAAGACTGTTCATTATTCAGTTGCGACTGGTGGTCAGATCACGCCGGAGTTACTGGCGAGCCGGTTAGCGGCCGAAGTCGGTAAGTGACTGAATCTTCACTCTACCTGTCGCCAAACCTTGCTGACTTGGGCACCAAAGCCGCTGATGATTCTGGGTCGATCAGCGGCCGGGGCTAAACGGGGTTTGGTGAGATGGGACCGTGAGAAACAAGCTTTCCAGATCGGCCCTCGGCTGCCCCACCACGGATTCAGCCGATTCGTCTTCGGGATGCTTCACGGTTACATGGCCTGTTTATCGAGGGCCAAGCTTTCCACATCGATGGTCACGGTCGCAGCTCGCCGCAGCGGCACTACAGCTTTTTGCTTGCGCACGTGCGAATCTGCAACATCTTCCTGGGACTTCAGTTCGCCTCGCACGATGCGAACATCAGCGGGTGCTTCGATACCCAAAGTGACTCGATTGCCGGCAACTCGAGAAACAACAACCGTGATGTTGTCACCGATAACCAGCTTTTCACCTTCTTTTCGACTTAGAACCAACATGATCTCGTCCTCCTTGATCGGGAACTTTTAACTAGCAATCTTTTCGTCTTACCTGACACATTCTTGGCAGAAAAGTTCAAGTCGGTTTCAAAGAGCAACTCCCGTTCCTAAACGCCTTGGTGCTTCAAAACCACTTTATTGCGAGCGTTAAGGGGATCGTTCCTCTACGGACTGGATTTCTTTCCTGTTCGAAGGTCATTGCAAGCATCGCAACGTGAGACAACACGTCTCATTAAGTGTTCGTTTCTAATGCTTGCGTCACAGCCACCTCGTTTGCGATCGGTGTCACCACCTGAGTCGCGATCATCGTTGCTGCGGTACCTAAGAATACGGTCGAGTTAAGACACGTTTGGTCACGCTTGTCGGAGAAAATTTCGAGGGTTCGATTTTTCGGTGGTGCGCTATCGGCTTTCCGATCGAGGAAATGCACGCGACGAACACCTTCGATACTACGATCCGACGCTCAGGCTCGTTCGATCGGAAATGCCCATACATCGTCGATACGGGGCTGAGAGGTGAGAATCATCACCATTCGATCGACGCCCAGTGCACAACCACAACAAGCCGGTAAGCCATGATGCATGGCTGCAGACAAAAAACTTGCGGTCGGTAAATCTTCTTTGCCGTCTGATCGGCGGAGCAGCAACGTGGCATGGGCTCGATGATCGAGCTCATTCGCATCGAGCAGTTCGTGATATCCGTTCGCGATCTCTACGCCTCGAATGAACAGTTCGTAGCGTTCCGCTGTTCGAAAGTCGTCGGCTGCGACTTGAGACAGTGCTGCTTGACTGGCCGGATAGTGTGTGACGATCACGGGACTATCAAAACCAAGTCGAGGTTGAACGCATTCTGCAAAAATGAGATTGAGCCACTCGTCCTTGTCGTCTTGCCACTGGCCGCCCAGTTGCAGCCCTCGCTCTTCAGTGAGGCGTCGTAAGTCGCTTGTCGAACATGTCAGAGGATCGAGCGCAACGGTTGATCGGAAAGCAGTCTCGTAAGTGATGACTGTGGTCTGAGCGAGCGATTGACTGGGAACGGCCGCCGCCGTTTGATCGACGAGCTCGCACAGTTCGGCGACCGCTTCGGCAAAACTCTGTCCGCAGCGATACCATTCGAGCATCGTGAACTCAGGATTATGGTGATCTCCTCGCTCACCGGCTCGATAGGCCGGACATATCTGATAGATGGCTTGCATGCCGGCCGCCACCAATCGCTTCATCGCGAACTCGGGTGACGTTTGCAAGTAGTACTGAGGAGCATCGGCTTGCGGACACTGCAGCGCTTGGCCGCTGACTACGATCGGATCGATATAACGATCGACGACCGTATCACGACTGAGCGTCGGAGTCTGGACCTCGGCATACCCGCGCGTACGGAAGAACGATCGGAGCTGCCACAGAATCTCACTCCGAGCCTGCAAAGTTGCCGGTGAAGAGGTAGGACGCCAAAGCGACCCGCTCGATGGCGAGGAGGTAGATCCAGAGGCATTCGGGGAAGCGGCAGCAGACGGCGAATGAGGCTGGGACATGGCGAGCAGAGTAGCTATGAACAGCGGAGTGAAACGCGACTGGTTGAACGATACTCGATCGTCCCGATCACCAGTGCTTCCCGTTCCGCTCCGATTCCCGCCTGTTCGCTGATCTCCGGTTCGTACGCTCGATTTCAAATTTCAAATTTCAAATTTCGAGTACGAGTACGGTTACGGTTACGGTTACGGTTACGGTTACGAGTACGAACGGAGGCGGATGGGGCTGGGGATGGGTTTCCGGGTGGGGCTGAGGATGATCGAGTTGTGATCAATGTACGTTCTCGGGGCTGGTTGCCCAGGCGGGCGGCGGTCGGCGACACGAAGCCGGCGGCCGGAGCGGTTTGATTGCCGTCCGGCGGCGGCTTGTCAATTCCCGGCTTTCCAATGACAATCTGAGCCACGGTCGGCGGACGCCGCGGGCTGATGAAAGTACATCGATTTTTGCGGAGCTGGGGACTCATGACTGTCTGCGTGTTGGCTTATTCGGGTGGTTTGGATACATCGACAATGCTCGGATGGCTGATCGACCGCGGGTTGGAAGTCCATGCGGTGTACGTGGATTTGGGACAGCCCGGCGAAGACCGCCAAGTGATGAAAGACAAAGCGGTCAAGCTCGGAGCCAAGTCGGTTCGCATGATCGATGCGCGCGAAGAACTGTGTCGCGACTTTGCTTTCCCGGTTCTGATGTGGCAGTCCAAGTACGAAGGACCGTACTTGATGGGTACCAGTATTGCCCGGCCGTTGATCTCCAAAGTCTGCTTGGATGTGGCTGCAGAAGTCGGCGCGAACATGTACGTCCACGGAGCCACCGGTAAAGGAAACGATCAGTGCCGATTCCAATTGGCCGCCGAAGCCCTGCGCCCTGATATCCAAGTCTACGCTCCGTGGCGCACGCAAGAATGGCGAGACGCCTTCGGCGGACGCACTGAGATGATCGCTTATTGCGAGAGCAAAGGGATTCCTGTCAAGGCGACAGCCAAGAAGCCCTACAGCTCCGATGAAAACGTGCTGCACATCAGCTACGAAGCCGGCGAGCTTGAAAAGCTGGATGTGTGCGGCGTGGAGCTCGTCGAGTTCGGTATGACGATCAGCCCGCAGCAAGCGCCTGATAAGACTGAAGACGTATCCGTCGGATTCGAGCAAGGCATTCCGGTTTCGGTCAACGGCAAGAAGCTGTCGGCGCTGCAGATCGTGGAAACGCTGAACGAGATCGGCGGACGCAACGGTGTGGGTCGTATCGATATGGTCGAGAATCGTTTCGTGGGGATGAAGAGCCGCGGAGTCTACGAAGCGCCCGGCATGACGCTGCTATACGAAGCCGCTGCGCAGCTTGAGCAACTCACGCTGGATCGCGATCTGGTGCACCTGCGTAACACGCTCAGCCCGATCGTGGCGGAACTGGTCTATTACGGTTTCTGGTATTCAGCCAAGTTCGATGCGCTGATGGCCTTCATCCGCAATTCGCACAAAGTGGTCACGGGTGAAGTGACGCTGCGAATGTACAAAGGCAACGTCTTCCCGGTCACGCGATCGAGTCCCAACAGTTTGTACGATGAAGGGATCGCCACCATGGAAGCGGGCGGCAGCTACAACCAGACCGATGCCGAGGGCTTCATTCGTATCCAAGGCCTGCCCTATCGCTTGCAGGGCAAGCTTCGCACGTTCGGCGCGATGTAAGTGTGAAACAGTGCACTCCGTTTGCTGAAGATTCAGCCAACGGAGTGCTCGACGCATTGGTCGAGTTTGCCGCCTTGAGACGCACATATTCCGTAGTCGTTAAAGTTGGCGAATTCGATACGACAGTATGTTGAATTGTTAAGAATTCATTGCGATCCCGCGTAGGTTCTTCAACAATTCGCGTGTTTCATGGGGAATTCCGATATCTACCCTGACTCAGCCAAGGATGGCTGGCTCATCATCGCAAATGTCAGGGAAGACACTCATGCGGCCACTTCGTCGAGCGCTGTCTACTGCGCTGCTATCGCTTGTTGCGGGTTCTGTCGCATCGGCCCAAAGTCCAAGGACGTGGACACCTGGAAGCAATGATCCAGGAAGCGCGATCGAGACTGCACCCGTTCTGCAGTTGCAAGAAGCTGGAATCGGTCAGCCCATCGCCGATCCTGTATCTCGCATCACTTCCTCGACACCGGTGAGACCGGCTTCGGTGTTTTCTCAAACTCTGACGGCTGAAGATATCGAAGCCATCGTCGATATGCGTTTGGCTGAGAAAGAAGCTGAGGCCGCCAAGAAAGAGGAAGAAAAGAAATCGATCGCGCCGGGAGCAGCTTCCGACAAGCCAGATCTCTCGATGACGGGTAAGTGGAACAACGGCTTGGAGTGGGCGACGAAGGATAAGGACTTCAAGGTCCATGTCGGCGGTCGTTATCAGATGGACAATAGTTGGTTCAGTGCGGACCAATCGGTTCAGAACAACATCAACATTCCCTACGCCGACGGCATCGACTTTCGACGCGCTCGCTTTCGCATCGAAGGGACCATGTACAAGTACATCGATTGGACCGCCGAGTGCGACTTTGTGAACTCGTTCCGCGCCAACGCAAGCAGTGGTCCGGGTTTTACTGAGAACTCAACTGTTGCCTTAACCGATTTCTGGTGGCAATGTCGCGAAGTTCCATTCTTCGGAACGGTGCGTGTCGGTCAGCAGAAGGAAGCAATCGGTTTCGAGCATCTGGTCAGTTCGCGGTTTCTGCCGTTCATGGAGCGATCGTATAACCAAGACGCTTTCTACGGCGGCTTGTACAACGGATTTACACCCGGCGTGGCCGCGTTTCGCAATTACGGCGACCAACGTGGCGTAATCCACTATGGACTCTACAAGCCGGTGAACAACGTATTCGGTTACAACACGGGTGACGGAGATTATTCCGTCGTGGGTCGTGTCACTCATTTGCTCGGTTACGCAGACGAAGGACGTCGACTCATTCACGTTGGTGTGTCGGGAAAGCAAGCCACGGCCGTCAGCCAAGCGGGCATTCCGGGACGATCGATCAGTTTCCGAACACGCGATGCGATTCGCGCGGGGTTCTCGCAAGACTGGCCTGTGCCCGCAGGCATCACACTCTTTGGAGACGACATCCAGCAAGTTAATACGGAACTAGTCGCCGTGAATGGACGTTGGACTTTCCAGAGCGAGTACATGGTCAGCGCAATGCAGGACGCACGCTTGGCAGTCGGTGATCCGCTGGGCAATAACGTTGTATATCACGGCGGATATCTTCAATTGCTATGTTTCCTGACCGACGATCACGATCATTACAACAAGCAAACCGGCGTTCTAGAACGGCTGTCACCCAGCAACAATTTCTCGATGAAGAATCCGTGCGGTCGATTCCTCGGCGGTGGAGCATGGCAGGTCGGAGCTCGTTACAACTACATCGATCTGAACGATATCGGTCTGAACGGCGGGGCATTATACAATCAGACGTACGGTCTGAATTGGTTTCTCAATCCCAACATGAAATGCCAACTGAACTACATTCAGACTTACCGAGATGTGAGTGATACGACTCGCTTCCCCGGCGGCAGCGGTTGGGTCGAAGGCTTCGGCGGTCGAATCGCCTGCGACTTCTAACGGGAAGTTGATCAGTAGTTGAACTGCAGTTGAAGACGCAGGACTTGGCCGCGAAACTGTTGGTACGGTGCTACCCCGATATCCGTTCCGGCATTGGTATTGGTCCTGTCTGTGATGAGATACGAAGCGGTCAGTTCCGCAGCCGTGTGAATTTGCCACTCTTGTCCGATTTCCCACTCGTTGATCATCGCATAAGGTGCGTTTCGTTCGTTTTTCAGTCCGCCGCGATGATAGGACCAGCGAGCGAACGGGTAAAGAAGTCCGATCGCCGAGTCAATCTTGGCCATCGTCATGGCATAGCCGCCGAATAGGCTGCGATCTTCGATTGCCGTTTGCGCAGCATTCAGCGCGGGGCTTCGTCCCCAATTCCACTCGGTCTGGAACCCGATCGGTTGCGGATACCAAACCCAAGTCGTTCCGATTCGTCGATCGCTCCATCCGTTAGCATTTCCAGTATCTCCGGATCCAGCTGGGCGGAAGGTCTGCGGTCCGATTCCTAAAGGCCGAATGGCTGCTGATTGGACGACGTATTCGCCGACATAGCCATGGATAGAAGACTCCATATATTGGCCGTTGCAGAATCGATACGGAATCGTCAATCGACTGACAACATGAAGGTTATTGTTCTGTTCCAATTGGGACCCGCCCTGCCCGTTTACGACGCCGAGCGAGAACATCCCATAGTTCCCTGAGCCTTTCAGTCCTTCATCAATCACATTCTTGAAGAAGTCTTGAGCCGGCTTCGGGGTGTAGTAGTAAATCACACCCAAATCACGCTCATTGCGAAATGAGCTGTTCGTACCTTCAGCGCGATCGAGCGGTAGACGATTCGAGCTAGACTGCATGTTTTCCCAGCCGTAGGGAACTTTCGATTGACCGACTCGGAAGCGATGGACCTTGTCGGTATGCAAATAAAGATCCGCATACGCATCGCGGATTTGTCCGAAGAATGTTTGGTCGGTGCTTCCCGTCGGAGTGTTCGCAAAGTCGGGTTGGAAGTACAGCGAAGCGTACTCGTTGATATCCCCTTGAAGGATCAGTCGCGCGCGACGAATCGAAAAACTCTGATCATCTCCCACGGATCGGTCGCCGACGTGTTGTGCAGGCGCTGAATTCTCGAGCTCGACAGTCTCTTGGTTGAAACGGACCTGCGTGTAACCTCGGATTGTGTATTTCTCGTACCAGTGCTTCTTCTTGGCATCCTTGGATTCGCTCTTCTTTTCGCTCTCGTTCTCGGTGGGCTTGTCCGCTTTCGAACTCGAAGCTGACGAAGACTGAGAGCGCTCGGCGTCAACACTTGCAGCTGTTAAAGATTCAACCGCTGCTTCCAATTCAGCAATTCGAGTTTCTGCCGCTGACAGGCGTTCATCGCCGGGGAGAACGTCTTGAGCAAGAGTCGCAGACCCGACTAGGGCGACTAGTACAAAAGCGATTACACGAATCGAATAGGAAGCTGCTGCTCGCGATCGCAAAGTCACTGCATCCGTTCATGGCATGTGCTGGGGAATGTTCCGCATGTCGCGGTCCATCCATCCGTTTGGTTAACCGGCCCAATCACTTCCCGATTCTGCCGATTGCATCGACTTTACGGTCAGTAATCTCATCTATCGGACCGGCCTCATCGAGAATTCAAGATATTTGACGTGAATTCCTCAAGTTCTTCAGGGGAGAACACGGACCGTGATCGAGCTCGGATAGTCACGACTTCGAAGCAGTTCATGTGTTGCGCGCGTGAAATCGTCGGCATCGGCTTCGAATATGTTCGGTACAAATTTTTGCGGGTTGCGATCGATGAACGGGAACCAGGTGCTTTGCACTTGGATCATCATGCGATGCCGCGCCTGAAAGGTGTGGCAGATATCGCTGAGTTCGAAACGAATGCGCGTCGGTTTGCCGGGCTCCGTAGGGAAAGCTTTGTCGAAGCCGTCTCGAAAGCGAGCTCGCATCACTCCGGCTCGTACCAGTTCTTGCCTGCCGCTCGGATATGCCTCCCACGCGGGATCGCCCGGTTTGCTGTTGTCACCGGGGTTCCCGGGGAACTCGTCGATTACTTTCACGATCCAGTCGGAATCGGAACCGGTCGTTGTCACCCACAAGTCGATCGTGATCGGACCGGCAATCGTCAACGGTTGCTCTTGCGACGGACCGCGATAGACGAGCACGTCCGGACGCGCCGCGGCAAAGCGTTGATCTTCGGTAACGTAGTCACGAGCCCAGCGGGTGGTGACTTCTTGCGTGTAAGGGACCGGCTTGGCCGGATCGCTGATGAATGCATCGGCTCCGTGCACTTGCTCCGGTGCTGTTGTTGTCAATTCTTCGGCGGCGCTGAAGTAGAGCTTCTGTTGTTGAACTTGTTTGGGCGGCCAACTGTCAAAACTTCGCCATCGATTGGCTCCCGTTTCAAATACCGTAGCCTCTGGTAGCGTCAACGGCGCAGATTGTTTCAGGTGATGTTCAAAGAACGGAAACTGCACATTCGATCGATACCAATCTCCGGTCGGAAAGCCGAACTCAGCCGTTCCGAGCTTTCGACCTTCATCGCGATTCCATCCGCCGTGATACCAAGGTCCCATGACGATGCGATTTTCCGTCTTCGGATTCTGTTTCTCGATGGCTGCGTATGTGGCAAGCGGCCCATACAAGTCTTCCGTGTCATACCAACCTCCGACGGTGAGCACCGCCGCATTGATGTTCTTCAAGTGCGGGAGCAGGTTGCGATCCTGCCAAAACTTGTCGTAGTTCGGATGAGCTTCGATATCGTTCCAAAAGGCGATCTTGTCATGGAAGTAGTTCTTGTCGACATTCTTCAGCGGACCGAGGTCGAGAAAGAATCGATAGCCGTCGCGAGTCGGCGGTTGAAAGCCTTGAGCCGACAGCGAAGTGGGTTGCGGTCGCTCTTGTCCGAATGAAGAGAAGAAGCCGAAGCCCATCGGCAATACGAAAGCTCCGTTGCGATGGAAGTCATCGAAGAACCAATCAGCAATCGGAGCTTGCGGTGATACGGCTTTGAGCGCCGGATGCGAATCAATGGCTCCGGCCGATGTGTAGAAACCGGGATACGAGATGCCCCACTGTCCGACTCGACCGTTGTTGCGCGGAAGGTTTTTGACGAGCCAATCGATGGTGTCGTACGTATCGGTGCTTTCATCGATCTCATTCCCTCGCTTCTGATCGATGTGAGGGCGCATGTTGACGAACTCACCTTCGCTCATGTATCGGCCGCGAACATCTTGAAATGCGAAAATGTAGCCGCTCTTCTCGAACTCGATACTCGGCCCGAGCGTCGATTTGTACTTGTCGAGACCATAAGGTGCGACGCTGTACGGTGTGCGCATGAGCAGGATCGGATAACGTTCATTCGCATGCAGGTTATTCGGTACATACACCGATGTGAACAGCTTTTTGCCGTCTCGAGTCGGTATGCGGTACTCGAACTTGGTGTAGTTCAAGCGAATCGCGTCGGCGCGTTCATCCGCTCGCGATGTGCCGGCTTGGATCAGGAAGAGCAGGAAGCAACTCAGCAGCCGACAAATTCGCGTCATGGTGTGGAGGTCCGATGTGTTGTGATAGTTTCTGTTGAGCCGGCGTGTGGCGGTCCGTGAACCACCTAGTTGTAGATCGATTATTAGTAGTAGATCAATTTTCCCAAATTGATCCTAACACCGCCGGGAGGATTTACACCTTCGGCATTGTGTTGTCGCGCTGACGCTTGCGAGGCTGGAGCCTCGAGGGCAGTGCGTGACGAGGCTGGAGCCTCGTCACGAGTATCTTGAGCTCGACATGACGAGCTTGGCTCGTCACTCGGACATCATAGATTGCGCGAGACGTCGGTGCGATATGCGGCTAAGGCGGGGACGAGGCCGGCTAGAGTTGCCAGCAGCGCGATGCCGGGGACGAGGGCCAGTTCCAGCCATGTTGTAGCCGTAAAGAGGCCGACCTGAATGCCCGTGCGAGCTTCGACAGCGGGGCTCGCGATAACGCCGATCAAATGCCCGGCAAACCAACCGATGCTGCCGCCGATGGCTGAGATCAAAAACGATTCCAGCAGAATGACGAGGAGCACCGTGTCGCGCCCGGCCCCGAGCGCACGCATGACCGCAATGTCGCGCCGTCGTTCATTCATCGAGTTGTAGATGCTGACCAGGATGCTCAGCGAACTCACGACGCACACGAGTACGGTCAAGCCTAGCAGCGCGCTGCGGATGGGGCGTACAAACATCTCAAGCATGTTGCCGATCTCTCGAATCGGCGAAGCTGCCTGAGCTCGCAGGCTTTTGTTGACAGCTCGCTCCATCTGCATGGCAAACATGCCGTTGGCAGGACGGAGCAGAATGGCCGTGACATCGCGCTTATCGATCGGCAATCGCGGCGGCTGGGCAACTTCGGCGGTCGCATCCTTGCCCGACACATCGACCTTCTCCTGCTTCGTCAGCTCGGGCGCTTCGATGGCGCGAGCATGGCCTTCCATCAGGTAAAAGCCTTCGATGTTGATGAACGCAGCTCGGTCGTTCGGCGTTCCTGTGCTTTTCAGGATACCGACGATCGTGAATCCTTGTCCGTGTCCTTCACCTTCCGGATCACCGTGCGTGGTCTTGACGACGTCGCCGATCTTCTTGTTCATCTCGCGAGCGACCTGCGCTCCGATGACCGCTTCGTAGTATTGATTCTCCGGCGAGTAATCGACAAAGTTGCGTCCTTCGGCGAACTCATAACTGAACTCCGATGCATTGCCGTATCGGAGTTCTTCAAAGAAAGCGGGGGTCGTTCCCACGACGCGGAACGGGCCGAAGTAATCGCCCTAGCTAACCGGGATGGCAAATCCTCCTTGCATGTAAGGAGCGAAGTGGCCGGGACGATCCGGCTCAGCCACTTTGCCGCCGATGCGCTTGATCTCCTCGGCTCGCTGATTTGCCGGCAGGAATTCCAAATACTCTTCGTACGGTAAGACTTCGATCGGTCGGCTGAGATAGAAGACCGTATTCAGCGTCAACTGTAACGGGCTCCCTTTGGAACCGACGATCAAATTGTAACCGACGTTACTGTTGCGGTCGAAAGACTCCGTGATCAGCCAACTGATGCTGAGTACGAGAGAGACCAGTGCTACACCTAGCGCCATGCTGCACATCGTCAGCGCGGAAGCAAAGCCTCGCTGCTGAATGTTTCGCCATGCGATGAGAAACAGATTCATCAGCCGTCGACTCCCGTCGTTGTCGTCGCAAGCACGCGATTCAAGTTTTCCAGCCGCTCGACGCGCGAGAACTGCTCGGCGATCTGCATCGAATGCGTCACCATCAAGAGTGCGACGTTTTCTTCTTTACATGTCTCGCGGATGAGGTCGATGATCATCTGCTGATTGCGAGGATCGACGTTGGCGGTCGGTTCATCCGCCAAGAGCAGACGCGGGCGGTTCGCCAGTGCGCGAGCGACCGCGACTCTCTGCTGTTGCCCGACAGACAGAGCCGCAGGTTTGTAGTGCATGCGTTGCTCCAAACCGACGCGACTGAGCAACTGTGCGGCGCGAGTCAGATCGTGTTTGCCGGATGCGAACGTCATCCCGAGCCGCACGTTTTCCAGTGCCGTGAAGCCGGGAAGCAGATTGAACGTTTGAAAGACGTAGCCGAGCTTTGCGGCTCGCATACGATCGCGACCGCCTTCGCTGAGTTTGGTCAGTTCGATATTGTCGAGCGATACCGAACCGGAATCGGGCGTCATGATGCCCGCGATGCAGTGGAGCAAAGTGGTCTTGCCGCCGCCGCTTTCACCCAGCAGGACAACTTGTTCGCCGGCAGCAATCTCCAGCAACGGCACATGCAGCACCGGCAGCACTTGTCCGTCGGGTGATCGAAACGACTTTTTGACGTCGACTAAGCGCAGCATGCGTTGCGGTTCCGAAGGCTTGTGATGTCGAGTGGATTAACGATGACGGCGCGTGGCCCGCTGAATGTCGCGCTGTGCGTCCGCCTTCTTCAACTTCTCTCGCTTGTCATGAAGTTTACGTCCCTTGCACAAGGCGAGTTCACACTTGGCAATGCCGCGCTCATTGAAGAAGACTCGCAGCGGGACCAATGTCAGCCCTTTTTCCTTGGCTCTGCCCGCGAACTTGGAAAACTCACGTCGGTGGACCAACAACTTGCGCGGTCGTTTCGGTTCGTGGTTCCAAAGCGTCGCCTGCGGATACTCCGCGATATCGCACCCGATCAGCCAGAGGTCGTCCCCCTTTACGCGTCCGTAGGATTCATCGAGCTGACACTTGCCGTTGCGCAAGCTTTTGACTTCGCTTCCCTGTAGGATCATGCCGCATTCGAGCGATTCCATGATCTCGAACTTGTGTCGCGCCTTGCGATTCTCAGCCACCACGCGCGCAATGGGCTTGTCCTTCGCAGCGTTTCCGCTCGATTTCGATTTCGCCTTCGGATTCAGTTGGGGCTTTTTATTCAAGGGGGTTCGGTCGAAAGGGACTAAGGGGGCGAAGCTCAGCGGTAGCGACTCCACCCCTGAACGACTAGAATTCTATCAGTTTACGTCGAGTTAGGAATTGCCGGGAGCGCCCGTCGCTCGCTCGGCTTTCCCAATGGCAGATTCGATCGAGCTGCTGGTAACACATCATATCGAGGCAACACGTTGGGCATTGAACTGCCGATATTGAGTCACACCGAAGAGGATCAAGGTGGCTGCGGGAATTCGGGATCAGATGGAACTGCCGGTATCTTTGAGCCGTCGAGGCGACTTCCTCCGTGGTTGAAACGCGAGTTGCCGAAAGGGAACTTCAATCACTTCACTGCCGGTCTGCTCGACGAGTTGAAGCTCGAGACCGTCTGCGATAACGCCAAGTGCCCGAATCGCATGGAGTGCTATTCGCAAAAGACGGCCACCTTCATGATTCTCGGAAACGTTTGCACGCGGCCTTGCGGATTCTGCGCCGTGTCGCGCGGCAAGCCCGAAGAGTTGGCGGCTGATGAACCCGAGCGAGTGGCTGAAGCCGCAGCGCGCTTGGGGTTGGCTCACGTGGTCATCACGTCTGTGACTCGCGATGATCTGCCCGACGGCGGCGGCGAGCACTTCTATCAATGCGTACTGGCAGTGCGTCGCCGCACCGGCGCCACGATCGAAGTGTTGACGCCGGACTTTGTGAATCACAAGCACGGCCTGGATCGAGTCGTAGAAGCGGCTCCGGAAGTTTTCAATCACAACATGGAAACAGTCCCTCGGCTCTATCGTCGAGTGCGCGGACCAAAAAGCGACTATCGCTGGACGTTGCAGTTGCTCAAGCGGGTTAAAGAAGTGAATCCGCAAGTGAAAACGAAGAGTGGCCTAATGCTGGGGCTCGGCGAAACTCGTGACGAGATCCTCGACTGTTTGGCCGATCTGCGAGCCTTCGACTGCGACTTCCTCACGCTGGGGCAATATCTACAGCCCGGGCCGCGCTACTTGCCCGTTGTGCGTTATGTGCCGCCGGAAGAATTTGAAGAGCTCGGACGAATCGCGCGCGAAATGGGCTTCAGCAAAGTTGCGTCCGGTCCCTTCGTCCGTTCCAGCTACCATGCGCGCGAGATGGCTGAATAGCGACACTGTCTCTGCATTTCCCCTCACTCTCCTCTCACTGTGTAAGAAGACTCAAGATGCCGTCTCTGATTTCGGATCGACGCAAAATGCCGCGAAGTCGAATGCTGCGAACCTCGATCACTCTGCTGGCATCCGCGGCAGTGTGGTTCCATGCGAACGCCGCGGCGCCATACGCATCGGCTCAAGACGGAAATGGAAAACCTGCCGTGCAAGAACCCACTCAAGATCCGAATCAATTGTTCGAACCGCGTGAGTTTAATGGTGCGAAAGGCGGAACGCTCAAGTACCGATTGCTCAAGCCGAAGGGTTACAATCCCGAACGTAAGTATCCGGTCGTGATTTTTCTGCATGGTGCAGGTGAACGCGGTGCCGACAACAAGGCTCAGCTCAAGCACGGCATGGCCGAGTTCTGTAAGACCGAATGGCGAGATCGCTATCCTTGCTACGTGATCGCTCCTCAATGTCCTGAAGGACGCAAGTGGTCCGAGGTCGATTGGTCCGCTCCCAGTAGTACGCTGCCTGAAAAGATCAGCGAACCGCTGGGGCTCACTCTGGAGCTGGTCGATGCGATGATCGCGGACGCAGCCGTGAATCCGAACCGTATTTATCTCACTGGATTGTCGATGGGAGGCTACGGCACGTGGGACGCGCTCGCTCGTCGCCCCGAGTTCTTTGCCGCAGCAATTCCGATTTGCGGCGGAGGCGATCCGAAGACGGCCGCCAAGTTCGCAAAAGTTCCGCTGTGGTGCTTCCACGGGGACGACGACAAAGCCGTAGCGGTGAATCGTTCTCGTGAAATGATCGAAGCTCTCAAAACGGCGGGCGGCGAACCGAAATATACGGAGTATCCGGGTGTCGGCCATGACAGTTGGACGCGAACCTATGCAAATCCCGAAGTCATCGACTGGATGTTCCGGCAATTGTTGAGCAAAGCTTCGGACTCGCAATAAAAACGCCGATGATGTTTTGCGATATGCCCGTTCGGTTCCTGTTCCGGAATCGATTAACCGAAATCGCACAATACGTTTCACGGAACGGGATTCACAGAACCGGAGCTCGATGAGTCCATGATGTTGCAGCCGCCGAACGACCGAGATGCTGCTCGAAACGATGACGGAGGGAGAGGCGACGAACAAGTCATCCTCTTCCCTTCGATCATTTACTTCGATGCCAAGCGTCGCGGTTGGAAGGCGATCGTCCAGGGTCGCATTTGTGACATCGGCCGTGTGCCGATGACCAATCGACTGCTGATCAAAGGCTTGAAGCGGGCGCTCAAGGCATCTCAGGAAGAGTTAGCGAGTGAGATCTTTCAGCAGCGCATTCAGGGCTTTGCTGCCAAGCCCATCTCCGGCCGCCGAGTCGTGGTCGACATCGCGGGACATTCCTTCACGCTGCGTCGAAAGACGAAAAGCAACGGTACGTTCCTCGGTGTCTGTCGACTGCCCGACGGCCTGCTGCCTCATCCCGCGGCGGGTCGTGTATGGCCGACGTGCGAACCGCTGAGTGTGAAAGTCATCTCGGCGGGGGGCATCGTGCAGGAGCCGGCAACGTTGCTCGAAAGCCGATTGCATGTCGTTGCTCCTCGCGGACTAAGCGTCATCAGCGACATCGACGACACGATCAAAGCCACCGATGTTGGAAGTCGACATGCCATGTTGACGAACACTTTTCTGCGCCCGTTCACGGCCATCAGCGGCATGGCCGAACTCTATCGTGATTGGCGTGCGGCGGGAGCCGATTTTCATTACGTTTCGAGCAGCCCTTGGCAACTGTTTCAACCTTTGGCTGAACTCTGTGAGCTGTGCGAGTTCCCCGCCGGCAGCATGCACCTGCGCTACTTCCGCATCCGAGACGAAATGTACCAGCGCTGGCGACCTGGGCGGCGAAAAGGTAAAGCCGCGATCATCGCAGGGCTGATGAAAAAGCTCCCCGAACGTCGATTTGTATTGGTCGGCGACAGCGGAGAGCGCGATCCGGAAATCTATTGGTTCTTGGCTCGCAAGTTCCCCAAGCAAGTGGCGGCGATTCTCATTCGTCAAGTCGACGATAAACCGCTCCACGAACGCCGCCGCAAACGGCTGAGCAGCTTGCAATCTGACTTGGTCGTACACATCTATCATGATGCAGATGAACTACGTCGTCTGACCAGCGACCTGATCTGATCCCATGGAGAGGGATTCGTATTAGACCCCTCGGTGAGATCGAGGCCATGATCTCCAAGCAACTCGTTGGTACGCACCAACGCGGTATTGGGAATCTAAGATTTAAGATCTGAAAATCTCAAATCTCAAATCTCAAATCTCAAATCTCAAATTTGATATTTGAAATCTGAAATTTTAAATTCCATGTCTCAGTCGCCGCGCCGGAAAAACAGATCCGTGATCCGCTGTCGGTAGTTCCCGCTGCGTCCGTTTCGGTGCAAGAGATCGCGTCAGTTTTGATTGGGGAGCATCAGTTTTGATTGGGAAGTAGGTACGGCGCGATCGACATGAGGGCCAGGAGCATCGTGAGCAATGTGCCGCTGATGAATAGGAACCATCGCGGCCATGGCTTGTTGTATCCGAGCCAGCGGACATAGGTTTCGATGATCGGGCCGGCAAAGTAGAGCAGGTTGGACACGAACCCACCGAAGATCAACATGCCGTAATAGGTCGGCTCCGTTATTCCGGCTAAGGCTGCGATGCCTAGAGTGAATATCGCCATCCATCCGATGTAGACCAGTCGCAGTTTTTCCCAAGCCAGGAAGACTCGCTTGCCGATGCCGCCTAGAGTCGTGGGCATCTCATCCGAACGGGAAGTGACCGGAGTAGTGAACTCGGTTGCTGCGTAAGGGTTGTCTGCGGTCATCATAAGCTCCATTCGTTCCCGGGATGGAAATCTTCAGATGCATCTTAAGCTAGTCAGAAAGTCCAACAAAAAACGTCGACTGCCTTGCGACAGTCGACGTTTGATTTTTAGTGCGTTCGTTTCGCTCCGCTAGGGAGCCGAGACGTAACGGATTAATCGATGGCGATCGAGTTGGCGACCGGCAGACCGTTGAACGGGCAAGCCGAGGCCGATGTGTAGGCGCCCATGGTCGGGACGAGCAGAATCTCACCCACTTCCATATCAGGCATCATCTGATCGCGCGATACCACGTCGCTCGAGTCGCAGGTCGGGCCGGCGAGCACGCATGGGAACAATTCGCGACGATCTGCGTTCTCGGCCAGGATCGGATAATCGATGTGATCGAAGACCTTTCCTGAGAACGAGCCGTACAGGCCGTCATCGATGATGTACCAAGGCATATCCCAGCGAGTGTTCTTGCCGATCACGCGTGTGATCAGTGAAACGCTTTCGGCGCACATGCCGCGACCCGGTTCCGCGATCAGGCGGACAGGCAGATCGCCGAAGACATCTTCCAGACCTTGGTGAATGGACTGGCAGAAGCTTTCGATGGAAGGAGCATCCGTACGATACGGAGCGGGGAAGCCGCCGCCGATATCGAGGATCTCCAGCTCAGCACCTTCTTCAGCGCAGCGATCCCAGATCTCGCGCACTCGTACGAGAGCCGCGCGATAGTCTTCGGGATTGAGGCACTGTGAACCGACGTGGAAGGAAAACCCTTTGACGTTCATGCCGCGACGGCGAGCGCCGCGCACGAGGCCGACAGCCTCTTGCTCGGGGCAACCGAACTTGGCAGACAGGTTGATCATGCTCGAAGAAGCGGACATCGCGATGCGCAGGAGCAGATCGACATCCGGCGTCAGGCGAGCCATCTTTTCCAGCTCGAGCATGTTGTCGTAAACGAACAGGCGCACGCCGCATTCGTAGCAATCCAGCAGATTGCTTTCCGTCTTGCACGGGTGCGTGTGCAGCATGCGCTCCGGAGCGAATCCGGCGCGAATTGCCGCTTGCAGCTCACCGAATGAGCAGACATCAATCGAGCATCCTTGCTCGCATAAGGTCGAGAGTATGTGGTGATCAGGATTGGCCTTCGCAGCGTAGAACATCTCGACGCCCGGCAGGTGCTCCCTCATCTTGTTATATGTCTCGATGAGTTTCGAACGAGACACGACGAGCAACGGCGTTCCGTAACGCGCGCCCAACTCACGTGCCAACTCGAACGACAACACAGGTTGAGCTTGCCGCGTCGTGTGCGGCACCAGGGTTTCGGTGAGCATACAGGTGGATTGCACCCCTTTCGAAGATAAACGACAACCAACGTGGAAACCGTCAGCCGACGCTCTTAGGTAACTCTTTAGCCGCATTCATGCAGCAATTACCGCTGTCTGGGGTGCGGGCTCGACACTGCGAGCCGCTCGCGGGCTTTTGGCATGTTTGAGGGGAGGAACCACCTAGTGTTCGTCCAGCCCAAAACCATCCGCCGATTACCGAGCCGTTTGATCTCCCGGTCTGCATCATCCTGCCGACCGATTGCTGCTCGGGTCACGTAAGAAAGTTTGACTCTTAGTTTGGTCTACAGTTCCACAGTGACAACTCTTGAGAATCATTTTTCGTCCTGAGATTTCCCCGACAAGAGGAAATCCCGCAACGAGTCCGGAAATGTTTACTGAAAATCGCCCGATCCATCTAGAGCTACGAACCGTCAATCGTCCATTTTTGGCAAAATTCGGCCGCAGCTCGGAGCTCACGCCGCCTCGCTGTCGCTCGCACGACGCATGCGAGGCCGCAAAGGATGGATGCTCGCGCCCCACAAACCTGTCTCCTGCCGGCCCTTCGTCTCGGACTCTGCAGTCGGCGCGCCGACTGAATGCATCCCGGGAACCTGAGCACCGCCCCTCGCATTGGCCGGGGCATTGCCCGGAGCGTAGTGGAGTTGCAATTGCGGAAAAGGAATCTCCAAACCGGCAGCGTCGAGCTGCTGCTTAATCCCTTGCGTCAGTTGCTCTTTTGCTAGGAAGAAGTTTTCCTTGGCTGTCCAAAAGCGAATCGTCCAGTCGACGCTGCTCGACCCCAAGTTCGATAGAAAAATCTGATAGCCGCGTCCCTCGCCGGCGATCATCATCCCAGCCATCGCGTCTGCGGCTTTGGTCAAAGCGGCACGCGTGTCGTCCAGCGAGCATTTGTACGCGACTCCGACTGTCACTTCGACGCGACGATGCGGATGGTAAGTCACGTTCTCGATGGTGCCGCCGGTAATCGAACTGTTCGGTATCACTAAGCGTCTGTTGTCGGGCGTATCGAGCGTGGTAGTGAACAAATCGATCTCATCGACTCGACCGGTCAGGTGAGCTACGACGACCATGTCGCCGACTTTGAAAGGCCGAAAGACGAGCAGCAGCACTCCGGCTGCAAAATTACTAAGTGTCCCTTGAAAGGCCAGGCCGATGGCGAAGCCGGCCGCTGTCAGAATGCCGACGAGTCCCGCTACGTTCAGTCCGGCATTCCCCAGAATGCCTATCGTCGATCCGATGAGGACGGCATAGAAGGTCAGGCGACCGACGAACTTGCCGAGCGTCTCATCGATGCCGCGACAGAGACTGGCGCGTACTGAACGCGAGATGAGCTTGGCCGCGAAGTAACTGGCGATCAGCAGCACACCCGCGACGGCAGCTTTCACGAGCGTCGAGTCGGACGAGCCTTCCCAGGCGTCTTGAAATTCACGAGCGACAAAGTCAAAGGCTTGGTCCAGCCAATCCATCTCTACAACCTCTTCGCATGTCCTCGTTCGGAGAATCAGAAACGACCCGAACAATAGACAACCGCACGGCACCGCGCGAAGAGAGAAATTCGCCCCGTCACTGCTGGGCTTGTTGATTTGATCAAAGCGGAACGGCGCGAGGGACTTGTTTATTTAGTCAGCTTCGGCAGATTGAGGTCCCAATCGTAACCCGAAGCGTAAGCGAGGGACCCGCATCCTTCGCTTACGCTTTTTGAAGTTGCGCTTTTGGACGTATTCTCGTACTCGTACTCAATGAAATGGTCCTCGTACTCGATGCGTCATGATCGAGTACGATTACGAGTACCGCCTGCGGCTGAGTACGAGGTTTCAGGAATTGTGAAAGCGTTGGTTCAGGATTTCTCGAAAAGCGCAACTTCAAAACTTTCGCTTCCGGTTTACGAGTAAATCCACAAGCCCGCGAGCCTTCCGGTAGAGCACTATCGATCGTTAAGAACCGGACGGCTCGCGCCGTTCCGCTTTGATATGCTTTTTTCCAATCACCTCGGGGATTCTCGATTCAATCACCAAGCCCTGTTCTTTGGGGCAACGATCATCTTTTTGGTGCCGACCGGCCGGGAGCTTGGTAGGACTCTCTGGCATGGCTCGCCAGCCGTTCATAGAGAGCCCCGAAGAGCTTGGCGTCCGACTCAGCAAACGCGATCAACGCCGGTCCGTTCGTTTCGCCGAGATCGAGAATGGGGTCGTTATTCCAGAGAATTTCTATGGTTCTGGAGCCCATTCGAAATTCCGAGCCCATTAAGACGACACCGGGACCGCTGCCATGCCCCTTTGCCACATCAGCGATCTTGCCATCGGAGAGCTCGCGACAAAGAACTCGTGTATCGAACGTTTTGGTTTCCGTCCGCACATGGCTGCGTTTGCCTCCGACGGATTCAACGGTTACTCGATGCACATGCTTGGTTGTGAATTCCCAGTTTTCGATCAACAGATTCGGAAGCTGTGTTTTCTCTCCAGACCTATTTTCCGGATCACCCAGGCAAGCACTGATTCGAATCGTTAAACCCTCGGGCATATCTCCCGCTTCGATACCTTGCTTTAAGATCGACTGGAGCTTGTCGAGTTTGGCCTTGCGGTTCTCTTCGGCTCGAAGGACGACTGGCGCGCACGCGATGACGAGTGCCGACAAAAGAGTTGTCAGGGATGCGATGCTTGATGAACTGCAGATGAGCACGATGGTTCTCCGAGAGCTGACAGCGAACAGTCTGAAGCTACCGTACTGACGTGTCGTTTCGAATACAAGTTTCCGGAAATGGATCGAGACTGCGAGGTAGATGCCTCGTCTGCAGATGCATGACGACGCTGGGCCCCTCGTCGCGAGGAGATGATGTCGTGCCTATTCGGTTCAAAGCCGGGACAGTCTATCTTCCGATTGGTCCCGGGCGTGAGGCGATACCCGGTTGTTGCATGCCGCTGCGCAACGATCCAGCCGGTTGATAGAGAGGCAGGTAGCGGTAATAGACTTCCAGGCACATGCAGGACATTGACGTTTGATAAATACGGCCGCCGTAGCCACCCCACATGCGATCGGGTTGCCAACTGCCGGCATCGGTCTGCGTGATCGGAACCTGCGTCTCCAGCAACCTACGCTTGAGCGCCATGTTCCATGTCTGCCAACTTTCGTCTTGCAATTGAAACAGCGCCAGCGTGGCATAGTACCAGTAGTAGACGTTGTCCTCTTCCGCGCCGGGGAGATGAGCCAACATGTTCTGTCGAGCTTCCATCGCAGCGGCACGCGTCATCGGATGATCGAGCAGCAAGCGACAGGCAAACGACTCTGCGGTCATCGTGGGAGAAGGTTGCCCTTGGTTAGGTCGATAGCGAGCTAACCCTCCTGCGCTGCCTGCGGAACAACTGTCGACAAACGATTTCATGCGACCCCATGTGTCGCGATCGATCGGTATGCCTGACTTCTGCGCGCTGCGCAGTCCCATGGCTTGCCAGCCGAACTGGCTCAAGTCACCGGCATTGCCGGGCATGTAACGCCAGCCTCCGCCGATCTTGTCTTGTGCCTTGAGCGTATAGCCGACGGCTTTGTCGAGCGATTTACGAATCTCGACATCGTGCGTCAGCGCGTAGGCTTCGGCCAGTGCGAGCATCGCGATGCCATGACAGTACATCCGAGCGTTGACGACGACTTGGTCCTTACCGATTTGCAATGGCCCCGAAAGATCGCCCGAAGGCATTTGCGAACGGATTAAGAACTCGATGCCTCGACGTACGACGTCGCGATGTTCTCCTTCCAGATGCGTGTGGCCGGCTGAGAGGAAGGCCAACAGAGCCAGACCAGTTACGCCGGTGTCGGCCTTTTCACCGGTCCCTCTGCGATCTTCACCGAGCGCATAGGTCTCGGTACCCGCCCCGTATTGCTTTGCATTCCAACCGCCGCTTTCGCTTTGTGCCGTTGCGAGCCACTTCAGGGCAGCCGCGACGGCCGCTTCTGTATCTTCGTCAGCACCGAACGGTCGAGCCAATTCGAGTCGATTCCCCGAGAGACGCATCGCGTACTCGGGCGGAACTTCGATGATCGGCGGCTGTAACGATTGATCTGTTTTGGTTTCACTCGCAGTCAACGGCGGAATGTTCAGCTGTGAAGCACCGGCCAGTTGCGGGCTTGCATTCGCGCTCGGCATCGGCGGCGGTTGCAGCAACGGCTGCGGTTCAGCAACAGGCGAAGCATCAATGGTCGGTGAAGGGTCAGGTATCAGATCGACCAGCGTCTTGGGTTCAATCGGTTCGATCGCAGGAGGCATCTCCGGGATGGGAGTCGGTTCCGGATCGAGCGAAGGAAGCTCGGTCGGTGTCTGCACCAAGTCGCTGAGCAACGAATCACCAAGGCCGGGGAGTAATTCGGCCGGCGCGAGATCGACCGGCGCTTCCCACGGTTGTTGCGGTACAGCGTTGTCACCGAGCGTTGCATTCTCGGGAATCATCGGTTCGAGCAACGTTGCATTGAGAGCGGTCAAGCGTTCATCGCGGAATCCGTTCGGATCACTCTGCGGCAACATAATGTGTGTGCTCAGGGCATATATCAGCATCCACACATGAGCGAGCACAGCCAGAATGATGCACTTGGTCAGCGGCTTAGATTGGCCCCACTTCGTACGCGACGCAGCGAACAGAATAACGGCCACGAAGGCGAAGAGAACACCGAGGGCGATCGCAAAAACACGACCGCTCCACAGATACGCCCAAGCATAAGAAAAGTTTTCGTTGAGTCTGTTCCAGACATCCATGTGCTAGCGCAGCATCTGCGGCTGCGAACTGACGCGTATCGACAGATCGGATACGCCGGCACGATTTACGGCACCCATCGCGGCAGCGACTCGATCGAACATCGAGGCTCCGTCGCTCTCAATGAGAACGCTGAGACTCGGGTACTGCACACGCATGCCTTTGAGACGACTCGTGAGGTCTTCGTTCGTGACGGCGGCACCATCGAGGTAAAGTTTGCCGTCCTTCGCGATGCTGACCACTCGAGCACTGGGTGGTGTCGCCATCGGATTGAGCTGCCCGGCGCCGGCCAACTTGATCCCGATCTGCTGCTGCGTTTCGGTGAAGTTGGTCGCGACCATGAAGAAGATGATCAGCAGAAAAACCACATCGATCATCGACGTCAAGTTTACACTCGGCAACTCTTCCATCTGCGACGTCTTGAGAGGCATCCATGCGCTCCTACGAATAGTGTTGATCGACGTAACTAAGCGGCTCGGGCGCGAGAACTTCTTCGCGAGCGTCCGGATTCCTGCAGCCCCTCGGCGGATATGAGTTCTATGACGCGCTGAGCATGCTCGTCCATCTCGATGATCAGTTTGTCGGCTCGACCCAGAAAGTATGCATAAGCGGTAAAAGCCGGAATGGCGACGAACAGACCGGCTGCTGTGGTGAGCAACGCCTGGCCGATTCCGCCGGCCAGCATTTCAGCGCGACCCATGGCATCCCCTTTGGCGATCGTATTAAAAGCCTCGATCATGCCGAGCACCGTACCGAGCAGTCCCAGCAGCGGTGTGATATTACTGATTGCATTGAACAACCTCAGATGCGTGCGCAGTTGAACCGTTACTCGCTCACCCGCATCCAAGACTGCTTGTTCCACTTCGACCGCTGCTCGTCCCCACTTCTTAAGCGCTGCGGTGAAGAGCTGTGCAATGGGACTGCCGTTCTCTTCGCACAGAGCCATTGCTTCTTCGCGATCGAGTTGGCCTTGTTCCAGTTGCTCGATCACACCGCGCACGAACGGACGGGGGATGACTCGGCTGCGTCGCAAGAAGATCAAGCGTTCAAAGACGAAGACCGTCAGCGTGAACGAGCAGAGGATGATCGGCATCATGAGTATGCCGCCTTCGCGGATGATGCCGAACAGACTGGTCATCGGGATCTGGTTGGGTGTGCCTGCCTCGGTCGCAGCCCCGGCAACTGCGCCTGGCGCTGCCGGGCCGCTTGGTGCGACGTTGCCGCTTGCGGCGCTCGTTGAGCCGCCGGCTGAACCGGTTGTCCCGGGGACTGCGGCTATTCTGGCGTTCGGTTCCAACGTCTGCGGAGCCGGCGGTGGTTGATAGCCGTTGATACCGGATGAGGGAAAATTCGGTTGCGATCCGTTCGAGGCAGGTGCAGTGCCGGGCAAGTTCAGGGTAGGTAGACCGGCATTGGATGAGCCCGTGTTCGTCGCACCGCTGCTCAGCGATCCGAAGCTCGGTGCCGGTGCTTGAGCCGGCAACCAGCTTTGACCGCACCAGATGGCGATCGTTAGCGCCGCCCAGACCCGAAACCGGAGCGTGGACCAGAGGCGAATTTTCGTGATCGGTCGACGAATCGAACGCATTATCGGATTCCGTTCCGTACGGTTGAGTTGGATCAGTTTTGAGTTATTGGCGAGGCACGACGTGCGGCCCGCCGGCCGACTTCACAGCAGCCGGGTCACGTGCGCCAAGCGCAGTCAAGCGTTCGCCGGCCCACTTCGTCCATGAAGAGGTCGCGAACTGTTGCACGATCATGCGATAGTCTTGTTCAGCGGACGCAGCATCACCCTGCAGCTCTCGACACTTGCCACGTTGCAGTAAGGCAGCGGCAGTCCACTCGGATTTGGGGAATTGTTCGACGGCAGCCGAGTAGGCTTGCGTGGCTGCGGCAAAATCGCGAGCAAAAAAGTAGGTTTCGCCGATAAACCAAGCCGCTTTACCGGCGGCGGCCAGTTGCTGTTCCTGCGATATCTTCGCAGCAAATTGAAAGTGATCGCGAGCCTCATCAAAGCGAACGTCTTCGATCGCCGCGCGACCGAGGAGTACTTCCACGTCATGCCGTCGCTCAGGCGCGAGCTGTTGTGTGTTGAGTTCTGCAGCGAGTTGCTTCACCTTGGCGGGCTCGTGCATCAACAGAGCTGTTTCGCAGCGCCGCAGCAACCAAGTCGAACGCGTTGAGCTCGTGGCTTCGGGCGTCGAAGCGGCCAGCAGTTGATCCAGCACGGCTGCTGCGTCAGCATAGCGTCTCAGAGCCAGCATGCATTCACTGCGCATGAACGCAATCGCGGACTTCTTAGCGGTCGGAATGGAATCGAGAGGAACCGACTCGAGTAACTGCAATGCTTCGGTCGAATGTTGTTGCTTCAAGAGCTGATGCACGACTTCCAGTTGTCCGTCGACAATCGACTCGGGAGCAACACGCGACGATAAGTCCTTGATATGCGCCGCCGATTTCAACGCGGCTGCGGGATCTTGCTTGATGAGTTGAACCGAACTGTGAACGAGTGCGGCTAAGCGGATCTTCGGTGCGTATGGTTCATCTGCAAGTCGTTGCCACTCATGGATCGCATCATCCGTACGACCGAGTTCTTCGAGCGCCAGTGCGTAGTGGAGATGCGCTTGATCGCGCTGCTCGTTATATCGGCTTTGCATCAGTTCGGATTGATCGATGCGCGGTAGCCAAGAGCTCAAACAGTCGACAACTGCGGCAGGATTCTTCTGCGTGCGAAGCGTGAGTGCGAGCGAGGCGGCCCCGAGCGGTGCGAGCTTATCATCCGGGTGTTCGGCCAGCAGTTGACGGAGCGCCGTGCAAGCAGTCTGATGATCGCCGGCAGCAAGCGCGGCAGCGGCTTGTTCGTACAATGCTCGCGGCGCCGACGTACCGTTTGCGGACGACGACTCGTCAGCTCGTATCGGTGATGCCCCGATCAGGGCGACACAGACGGCAACAACGGCTGCAATTAAACTGAACACGCGCGTTTGCCTCCTTGCTCCCGTGCCCTGTTCGCCTTGCTCGGTACTCGTATTCCAAAACATCAAAACGAACCGAGAGCTTGTACATTTTCTCGGTCGGAAGTCACAAGACCAAAGTGGTGGAATGCGACGAGGGGAACAACGGAGGCAGCTTAGGTTCGGTAGTCTGGGAAGAAGAGCGAGTTAGCAACATTGGAGTTGTATGGATTCGAAACTGATCGAGCTGCAGAGAGAGTGGCTGCCTCAAGTGGCCGGCGGGGCAATGTCGTGGGAGGAGCTGGCTGAGCGTATTCTGCGACGTGAATTCCCGGCCGATAGTGCCCATCATCCCGATCAAGATCGAGCTCGCCGTTGTCGATTCGGCGAGGTAATCTTCGGCGAGGGGAAGAGTGCCGAGGCGGTCATTGCGATTGCCGATCGTTTGCTCGCAGGGGGACAATCCGAAGTCCTCGTTACCCGCTTTCCCGCCGCTGACGTTCCCTCCGTGATTCGCTCGTTTGCCTGGTCTCGCTACGACGCAGCGGCACGTACCTTGAGGCTATCGAGGTGCGCCTCGGCTGAGCGAGCCGCGTCCACCAGTGCGCATGTGGCTGTCGTGTGCGCCGGGAGCACCGATCTACCGGTGGCGCGTGAAGCGCTCGAAACTCTCGGCTGGATGAACGTGACAAGCGAACTGCTCTCTGACGTCGGAGTCGCCGGTCCATATCGTTTGCTGCCTCATCTCGATCGCCTTCGGCAAGCATGCGCTATTGTCGTTATTGCCGGGATGGAAGGTGCGCTGGCATCGGTCCTCGGCGGCCTTGTGGCGTGTCCCGTCATCGCGGTGCCGACTAGTGTCGGTTACGGAGCGAACCTCCATGGTGTCACCACATTGTTGAGCATGCTCAGCAGCTGCGCCGCCGGTGTCACCGTCGTGAACATCGATGCCGGTTTCAAAGGTGGCTATGTAGCAGGTTTGATCGCCCATGGTGCAAGCCGTCATGAAACGAATGGAGCATTATCGCCATGAGTGCACTTCCTGCTCCAAACTTGCCGCGTATGGAAAAACGAGCGGCGGAGTCGCACAAAGGAACGTACGGTCATGCGCTACTGATCGGCGGCAGTCGCGGCATGGCCGGTGCTGCGGCAATCATGTGTCGAGCTGCACTGCGGACCGGAGCCGGCTTGGTTACGCAAGCGGTCCCCGAGTCTTGTCTGCAAACGGTTGCCGTATTGAATCCGAGCGCGATGACATTGCCGTTGCCCGAAGACGGCGCCGGGCGACTTACCATCGAAGCCTGTGATGACTTGACGCCTTGGTTCGAGAAGGCCTCTGTCATTGCCTGCGGTCCGGGGCTCGGTCGTTCTGCCGCATTGCAAGTGCTCCTCAGGCACCTCATCGAACACACACGCTGTCCGTTAATATTGGATGCCGATGCGCTCAACAACCTTGCAGACATGAATTCGAGTCTGCCGACGACGAGAGCAGGTTTGATTATCACTCCTCATCCCGGCGAGTGGTCGCGATTGAGCGGGTTCCCTGCAGCGGACACTGATGCTCAGCGCGCCGGCGCTGTCGAGGCGGCGGCAAATGCCTCATCCGAAACTGTGATCGTGCTCAAAGGGCATCGCACGCTGATCACAGATGGCAAGACCGCCGTATTGAATGAGACCGGTACACCTGCCATGGCGACCGGAGGGAGCGGTGATGCGCTGACGGGGATCATCGCCGGACTGCTCAGCCAAGGACTTAGCCTGCGCGATGCAGCTCATCTAGGCGTTCATCTTCACGGAGCAGCGGGAGAGATCGCTGAGCGTGTACAGCAATCACACGTCGTGCTACCGATGGAATTGATCGATCATCTTCCGCAAGCGATCGCCAAGCATCGTGAGGAAGCTGCAGCAACATTGTAGATCAATTTTCCAAATTGATCCGAACACGGTGTGTAGTGGCAATACGTGCTTCGGTAACGGTAGTGTTTGCAGTGAAAGAAAGTCAGAGTCGACTGCAAACGCCGAAGGTGTTTCACACAAGTAGCCGGGGGTTCGAGCGCAGCTCGTACCCCCGATCTCCGTTGCTGGTCGCCATGGCGGCGAGCGAGTGATGTATTGAGTTGAGATACGTGACCGAGCCGCAATTCACGGTGTGACGTTCTCGGAGAGAACTCGATTGCGGCTCGGATAACGTTGGTGGTCCAGCAAAGTCACAAGCTCGCCGCGATTCCTATGTTGCATGGAATCCGTGGGTACGAGCTGCGCTCGAACCTACGGCTTCTGGGGTGCATCCCCTTCGGGGATGAGTCGATTTAGAAAATGGACCTACATCGAGTGACCTACGTCGCGCGACGATTTAGTTGGCGTCGAGCGGATTGACTACGAGACCGCTGAGCAGTTTTGGATAGAAGTAGGTGCTTTTCGCAGGCATTCGTTCTTGGTGCAGAGAGACGGTATGAATGTCATCCACGGACGCGGGCATGACGAGCGCTGCCAGCGGATAGTTGCGAGCTCCTTCGAGGCGGCCTTCGAGTCCGGCCACGACTTCATCGACCAAGTGAACATAAGTCGGCTTGGGCGATTCCTGTTCGCGGATTTCGAGCAGGTCTTCCAAAATCAAGCGATGGAGCAGCGCTACTCCCAAGCGACGCCAATCGTCGCTGCGATCCGGAGCGATCTCTCGCATGCGTTCTACGGACGCTTCATTGGCAATGCACAATGTCCACTTATCATCAGCTTTGGTGTACAGTGCGATCGCACCTTGATCGTCGAGCTCTTCGATATCCTTCCATGCAGCCGCAGCGCCTCTCGTACCTGAACCGGCAGGCTCGCAATCGAAGTACTTTTCCAATCGCTCTCGCAATTGGTCGGCCGTGTACTCGGAACACGCTTCGATTAAACGATGAGTCGGGAGGACGATCAAACCGGGATCGTCCATGCTGACGAGCATCGTGAGCACGTAATGCGCGGGATGTTCTTCGGGGAGGATGCCGTCCGGAAATGTCGCTGCAATCTCATCGCGATAATTGCATGCCGTTTCATAGCGATGATGACCGTCAGCGACGAACATCGGTTTGTCTTCGACCAGAGCGGCTACGCTTGATATGACGCTCATGTTACTGACGGGCCACAAGCGATGGGTGACTCCCAGGTGATCGACCGCTTCCAAACCCGCCGTGCCTGCAACGGTTTGTTCGAGAATATCTTGAGCTTCGTTATCGGGGTCCGGATAGAGCCCGAATATCTGGCTGAGGTTGGCTTGGCAGGCGCGAGTCAGTCGCAGGCGATCATCCTTCGCCTTGGCATGAGTCTGTTCGTGCGGGTAAATGTTTCCCTCGCCGAAGCGGACCAGCCGGACTCTCGCCATAAAGCCGCGTCGCGTGTATGTACGGCCTGCATAGTCGAAGGTCTGATGATAAACATAGACCGCCGGATCCGGCTCGGGCTGCATCACACCGTCGCGCTTCCACTGACGAAACAAATTCGCGGCGCGATGATAGACCTCGTTCGGATCGGCATCTTCCGTTTCGGGCTTGGTCAATTCAAGTCGAATAAAGTTGTAAGGACTGTTCGCATACAATTGAGCCTGCAACTGCCCGTCGATCACATCGTAAGGGGGGGCGATGCAGTCGCTGAGCGAGCCGACCTGGGCCAAGTTGTATCGAAGTCCGCGAAACGCTTTGATTTGAGGCACTGGGTTCTTCTTTTCTCTATGCCGGGTGGGTCATTGCCGCGCTGTCACGATGAGCCGCATGGAAAAATGCGGCTGGCGTAGGATCCCGACAGTGAGCCCAAATCTGCGCCCGATCGGTGGAGGTTATTTTTACTCGTTGAACTCGATCACGTGCAGGGGGCCGATGCCGGGTTGGGGCCTTGCTGAAGCGAGCTGCCAGGGTCAAACTTGTCGTTTCTCATGAGGGTTCGGACCGAGTCACCGAAGCGCCGCGAAGGCTGCCAACCTGCGAGCCGGTAACACGGTCAAATCGCAACAGCAATTCGCATCGGCGGATAGCAAGGGCCGAACTGCTTGGAATCGGGAACGTCTTACGCAACCATTGCAGAAAGTTTGATTGATGGCCACTCCCAAGGTCCTGATCCTGCGAGCTCCCGGAACCAACTGCGAAATCGAAACCGAATTCGCGTTTCGCTTGGCGGGTGCCCAGACGACCTTGATGCACGTCAATCGTCTGATCGAATCGCCTGCCGAGGCGCAGGGCCATCAAATACTCTGCTTTCCAGGCGGCTTCAGCTACGGAGATGATATCGCGGCCGGTCGTATCTTGGCCCAACAGCTCAAGGTCCACCTGAGCGACATGGTCAACGACTTTCGCAGCAGCGATCGCTTGGTACTCGGCATCTGCAACGGGATGCAGATCATGATGCGGCTGGGAATTTTCTTCGAGGACTCGGCAACGCCTCCCGCGACGTTGACGTTAAATCGTCAAGCGCGGTTTGAGGACCGCTGGGTTCATTTGGCGACATCGCCCAGTCCCTGCGTCTTTTTGCGAGGCATCGACAAGATGTACCTGCCGATGGCGCATGCCGAAGGACGCCTAGCCATTCGCGATGATGCGGCTCGCAGCGCGCTGGCCTCCGCCGGGCAACTCTGCTTGCGATATGCCGCAGCCGAAGAAAGTGCGACGGATGAACCACTTCCATTCCCGACGAATCCGAACGGGTCACAACTCAACGTGGCTGGACTTTGCGATTCGACAGGCCGAATCTTCGGTCTGATGCCTCACCCGGAACGACATATCGATCCGACGCATCATCCGTTCTGGACTCGTCGTGAAACTCAGCCGGAACACGGCGAAGGATTTGCCGTCTTCCGAAACGCGGTCGAGTACTTCAAGTAGGCCCAGCCGGTTTTGTTCCACTGAGTTGCTTCGACCGCTTTACCAGGCAGGTTGCGATCCGCCCCATTGAGTCGTCGGAGTCAGTTCTACTCCCGGCGGCAAGCCGAGGTTCTGCGCTCCGGCATTTAGGGAATTGGGAGAAGGAGTCGGCGTGAGCGTGTTCAGCGGCGAAGTTTGCGGCTGGGCGTTGCCATTCTGCATGTTGTTCATCGGAAAGCTTGAACCAAACGCTCCGTTCGGATTGGTGTTCATCGAGCTATTCATCGTCGATGTTCCGAAGTTGGCAGTGCCAAGTGTGCCTGATGTCGGGCGCTGCGGAGCGGCGGCCGGGATGTGGGATTTGGCTAGGTTAATGAAGCCGTGAGCCGGTGAAGCATTCGAGTTCTGCGGCGCGGCGGCAACCGTTGCATTGGCCCCGGCTGCCAAGTTGTTCTGGTTCTGAATCATCAGTGCGACCGCTTTGGCTCGAGCCTCTTCGATGGCAGCTTGTTCCTTCGGTCCCCAGTTCGGCTGCCCTGTTGTCCCGTTCTTAGATGTTTGGCCGCCGAGTGATTGTTGCACAGCGGTCGGTAATGAGATGGTTGTGGTGCCGAAACCCGACTCCGATTGCAGGCCAGTCGGTAGTGTGCCGGTGACGGTCGGGATCTTGCGCTCTTCGAACGATACGGATTGGACTGCCGGAGCGGATTGGCCGCCGGAGACCTTTCGACCTGGTAGAAGAACTTTGGTCGCGCTCCCCTGAACGATTTCCCCTTTGGAAGAGCGGAAGGTCGGGATCAAGGTGATCTCTTTCTGTAGACCCTCTGCGCCGTCCCACGGAATCCACACGCTGTAGGAAGCACCCAAGTCGGACTCACTGTAGTGTTCAGTGAACTGTTCCGCGGTGAACTTAAAAGTCTTGTCGGGTTGCGGATTGTCCTGGTTTGCAATTCGCTTCGACTCGTCATATCCGTATACGATCAAGTCACCTTCGACCGGTATGGCCTGCGACTTTTCATTGTAGAAGTACATACGACCACCGAAGCCGCGAGTCGGAGGCTTACCGGGCACCGTCAGCACATCGTGACTCCAGAGGACCGCCACCTTCTGAGGTTGTTGATACGGTTTCTTCCAGAATTGAAGCGACGAGAATGGACTCTCCTTCTTGCCGCTCTTTTTCTGAGTCATCGAGCTGCAGCCGACCAAGCAGGTGCTGATCACTAAGCAAGATGCGATGAGAAAGCGTCGCGAATCCATGAAAGGGGAACTCCGTTTCCTGACGTGCTCGACATCCTGTCGAGGAAGGGCTTTTATATCTCTAACGTCACCAACAACCGGCAGTCACATGAGGCTGCCGGTTCGTCTAACTACTTCGTTCGTCGGGGACTAACGGCGCAGTGTTGATGTGTTGACCGGAATCGTCGTCGCACCCGGTGCGCCGCTGGATCCCGGTGCGGTGCTGGGCGATCGATATCCCTGCGGCACCGATGTCGGACCAATCGACGGACCGACAGATGGCCCGAGTTGCGGTGCGGTTGTAGGCGCGAACTGAGCTCCGGCCGGTACTACTGGCGATGGGTTTTGGTTACCGCCGCTCCCTGGCACGTAGCTCGGATAAGCCGGCGGCAGACTCTTCATCGATGGACCATTGCGGTTGACGCCGCTGCGCTGTTCGTACGCCGCCGGTTGTAGAGCCGGTGCCGACTGAATCAGCCCGCTCGCTTGCGGTTCAACGATCGGCGCGGGCGGATTGAGCTCGCTGCCGTAAGGCGTTTCGATAATCGATTCCGCAGGAGCACCATCGTCGATCGAGGCAGGTTGCAGGTCGGGGAAAATGATCGGACCGCGAGCCGGGCCCCACAATCCGTGACCGCCGGACAAGCCCGCATCGCCGTGCATTTCAAGGATGTCTGCCAAGCACCAGCTCATGCGCGAGGTCTCGACCTGTTTGAACACTTCATAGTCTTCGTCGGTCTGAATGATGCGCGGTGTCAGTACAACCAACAACTCCGATCGACGTTCCGATTCGGTGTCGAAGCGGAACAAGGCTCCCACCCACGGAATGTCTGCGAGGTAAGGAATACGTCGCGATGCACTGGTGCGAGTCTTCTGAATCAGACCGGCGAAGACAACCGTCTGTCCCGAGTAGGCACTGATGGTGGTCTGTGCTGTCGTCGAGTTGATGATCGGCGAGGTGATGACCTGACCGTTGGTGCCGAAGCCGATCGGGATACCGGATGAAACCGTATCGAGAGCTTGGCGAGCCACATACACTTGCATCACGATCAAACCGTCTTCGTTCACTCGCGGCCAGACTTGGAGCTCGAGACCGACAGGAACGTCGTTGGCTTGTACCGTTTGACCGAACGTGGCCGCTGTTGTTCCGGATACGCGCGGGACCAATTGGCCGACCAAGGTGCCGGCGGGCCGGTTGTCCATCGTCATGATCTGCGGACGGCTGAGGATCTGCAGACGGTTCGCGTCTTGCAGAGCACGGACCATCACGCCGACCGATTCACTGGCTGCCGACAGAACAAGACCGCCGTAACCCAGCGAACTGGCTCGACCTACACCGAATGTGCTCAGCCCCTGCCCTGCCACGTTTTGCGGCAAGCCTCGTGTTTCGTTTCGCGTCAGCACAGTTCCCGTGTTGAAGACCGGTGAACCGACTGTACCGCCGGTCACGCTGTTGCGGTCGAACAGCAACGAGTCTTGCAGACCGAGTTCGGTGCCGAATTCGAATTGATCGCTGAGGGTTACTTCAGCCATCAAGACCTGTACAGCCACCAACGGCGGACGACGGTCGAGCTTGGCAATTACTTTCGCGATGTTCTCGAGGTTCTTCGGATTGGCACTGACGATGACGCTGTTCGTCGTCGGCTCAGCCACAACAAACATATCGTTGAGATCGAACAGCACCGATTGACCGAGCAGAGTTTGCGTCTGAGTCACCGTTCTTTGCGTGTTCAAGAAGTTCTGGCAACGCCGTAGCCACATCGTTTGCGCTGGCGTTACGCGCAACCAGATGACTTCTGTTTGACGAGACTGCGAGTTGTCGGCATCCAGACGGAGCAGGATGGCTTCGATCACTTCCAATGTGGTGCGCGAACCGCTGGCGATGATGCTGCGCGTGCGATAGTCGGTCGTGATACGTAGTGGTACCAGCGAACCTTCGCCGCCGGCTGTCAGACCGGCAAGTTGCAACTGCGTGTTCTGACCGAAGATACCGCCGTTGCCGTTTTGGCCGGCTGTGGCAGGCAAGCCGAATAACTGCTGCATCGTTTGAGCCAGCAGAGTCGGGTCACCGTTGCGAACCGGGAAGACCTTGATCTGTGCTTCCGCGTTGGGAAGCTGATCGAGTTCCGTGACCAGTTGTTCAATCAGCGACATGCTCTTGGCGGGAGCTCTGACGACTAGTGCGTTCTGCGAAGCATCGGCTGTGACGACGACGCCTGCGAGAATGCCCGAGTCCACGCGCGTGCCCTTCGAGACGATCGACAGTTTCGTGCTCGGCGAAGATGCAGACGAGTTACCGCCCCCTCCGCCACCGCCCCCTTGATTGCCTTGACCACCGGTCGATTCGCCGGTGATCACTGCGTTCAATGTGGTCTGCAAATCAGCCGCGAGCGCATTGCGCAGTCGGAAGATCTTGACTTCGTTTTGCGCCGCCGTCCCTTCGACATCGATGCTTTCGATCAGCTTGGCGACTTCAGCCAAATCGCGCGGCGCGGCTTGTACGATCAGCGAGTTGGTTCGGTAGTCGGCGATCACTTTTGCGCGAGTGCCCAAGCCTTCACGCTGATCATCGCCGCCGCCCGGTTGGTCGACGAAGAAATCTCGTACCGTTGTTTCCGCATCGGTGGCGGAAGCGTGCAGCAAGCGGAAGACTCGCAGACTGCTGTTCGGATCGAGCGGTTGATCGAGTTTGTTGATCAAGTCACGGACCGAAGACACCGCTTCTTTGCGTCCGACCAACAGAAGTGCATTGGGTTGGCCGAGCGAAGTGATACTGACTTGTCCCTGTCGCGATGCCAGGACATCTTCATACAGCTCCGTGACGAGCGTCTGCACGGCCGAACTATCGACGTGCTTGAGCATCATCACTTCGATCTCAGGCTGTGTCTCGACAGCTTTTTCTTTGATCTGCTGGATGACTTCCAAGGTGCGCTGCACGTCGCGCTTGGCACCTTTGATGATCACTAAGTCGAGATCTTCGATGAACTCGATCTGCACATCGCCGAACAGACCCGTGTCACCGTTGAGCTGGTCGGTGGAAGCGATCGCTGTGGCTTGTTCGTCAGGATCTTGCGGATTGATAACCGCTTGTCCTGCGTTGCGAGCCTGTCCGGCACGCAGTGCTGCCGTGACCGGATCATCTTGAGCGCCTGCCTGCGGTTGTTGGAATGCCGCGCGGACGAGCTGCATGGCTTTGCGAACGCGACCCGGTTCGGCAGGTGCCAGGGGCATGACGTGGGTCATGCGGACCGGATCGCTTTGTCCCATATCGAGCGCGTAGATGATTTGCATCCAACCCGCCACGGAAGCTCCGCCGCCGAGCAGCGTAACCGTGTTGTCCTTGCGGTCGACTTGCATCACGTCCTGCAGACCGACTGTGTTGGCCAACTTGAAATTCACCAACTCGCCGTTCCGTTCGAGCGACGTCGTCAGCTTCGGTCCGGCCAGCCGGTGCAACGCGTTTTCGAGATCAGAGGCTCGTAAGTTGCGCAGCGCGTAGGATTGTTGTTTGGTGGAAGCAACCGTCATCCCTTTGTCTTGCACCAAGCCGGCTTGATGCGCTTCGAAGATCAGCGTCTGCATCTTCGATGTGATGTCGCGCAGGATGGATTCGGGAGCCATGACCATCAATTGACCGGTCGATGGTTCGGTGGCCACGCGCACTCGCGGGTTGCCGTGGTAGACGATCTGCAGTCGAGCTCCCACTGCACCGATCAAATCGCTCGGGACTTCATAGACTTTGATCGAAGCCGGATCGTTCAGTTGTTCTGCAGCCGATACCGTTTGCACTCCGGCCGGAAGCGGAATCAACCCGCCGTTCTGCATCGCACCGCCGGCAGGGACTGCCGTGGTACGAACATTATTCGTGTGTACGCCGCTGTTTCCGACGGCTGGTTGGACGAGTTGCGGATTGACGGGAGCCGTCCGCCCGTTCGGGGCGGTTGTGCCTCGCGCTTGGTTAGGGGCGTAGTTCAGCGGTGTTTGACCGCTGACCGTCACCGAAAGCCCGCATGCAATCGCACAGGCTAATGCAAAGCGTCGGTACTTCTTGGACATCCTTGGCACTCTCCGAAAAACTCGGCCTTCCGTGGCAGCACATTTACTGCGGCATCGCCGGCAATTGAGACAGCGATAGCCGTAACTGTTTCCTCAAACGCACAATCGGCAATTTCGTTTAAGTCTTTCCAGGAAAGAATTTCATTCGTAACCCGTTCTTACGGAAAAATCCTGAGTCTCTTCCTAGGTTTCCCAAGTTGACGCGAAGAGTGTGCGGAGATAAAGGAAGAGTAAGGTGATTCGTCTTGATTGTGAACGAGTTGCTCGGGCACGGCAGCAAATCGATTGCGATTCGGAGTCGCGAATGGCTGGTTTCGGTTGCGAGATGCTCTGGGCAAATGAAAGCGGAACGGCGCAAGACGTCCGATTCTTCACGATGGATAGTGCTCAACCGGACGGCTCGCGCCGTACCGCTTGAATGAATGCGGTTTGTTACCGGCTCAAATTCCTCTCGAAACTGCCGGCGAGATCTGCTATTTCCGTTCAGCAGCGAGTCTCTCGCGGTTCAGGCCGCGAGTTCGCCGGTGCTCATCAAGCCACGACAGTCAGAGGGAGTTGAACTGATGTCCAGCCGAATACTTCGCACGCTATTTGCCGCTGCGCTGGTCGTACCGACTGTTGCAGTCGGTGCGCTGGCAGGTCCGCCTTCGATACTCAACATGTTTCAACAGAAGTCGACCGCCGTCTCCGAGCAGAACATGACGGTTCAGGCTGAGAACGGACCATGGATGATCCTGGCCATGACCTTTTCCGGAGACGACGGAGAGGCCAAGGCGCTGGCGCTCGCTCAAGAGTTGCGTCGGACGATCACACCGGAAGTCTACGTCCATCACAAAGAATACGATACTTCGCAGACTCTCTATGACCGCGGTGCGCGCGAGAGCTCAAACGGCAGGCTGGTAAAAGTGCATGGACAATACCTGCACGGTCGGCAGGAGCGAAGTTACGCAGTGCTCGTCGGGAACTTTACGTCGGTTGACGATGCGCGAGCTGACGACCTGCTGCAGCGAGTTCGTACCGCTTATCCGAAATCACTTTCCGACACGGCTGTTCCGAGCACGGACAAGGCGAAGAGCTCCGATGACTCCACTTGGTTAGTCGCAGCCGCACGCGTGTTCAGTTGGAAGAAAGTGAACAACGAAGAGACCAAGAAGAAAGGTCCGATGGGATTTGCGTTCGTGACTCGCAATCCCTGCTTGCCCGACGAGTTCTTCACGACGAATGCCGTGGTCGACGATTTCGTCCTCAAGCTCAACAATGAGATCGGCGACGAGAAGATCAAGTATTCGCTGCTCAAGTGTCCCGGCCGATATACCGTTCGCGTTGCATCGTTCCGCGGACACACGGCGACACACACTGCAGATCATAAAATCGATCCGAACAAACAAGTGTCGGACCAATTGGATGATGCAGCGATGAAGGCGCACACATTAACGATGGCGCTTCGCAAAAAGAACGTGGAAGCTTATGAATTCCATGATCGGTACGGCAGCTATGTGACGATCGGCAGTTTTGACTCGCTGGGCGCAGAAGGACCGGACGGCAAGTTCAGCTATCATCCCGGCATGAATGAGATTCTCAATGAGTGGTGCGGTTATCGGATGCTGCCGATGAAGGACCCTATTATGGGAACTTGGAAGCAAGTATCATCAGCCAACTCGCTGGAGAAGATTCCGTTCGATATCGAAGGGAAACCGATTCCGGTTCCCAACGCCTCGACATCCAAACTGTATCAGGGATCGTTGCTGGGTAAGCAGCGTATCAATTGAGCGATGAAGCGCGCCGATTTCGCCGACGGGATTGTCTTAGGAACGCACAATGCCAAAAAGCTGCGCGAGCTGGAATTGCTGCTCGCGCCGCTCGGCATCAAGCTTGAGTCTTTAGCGTCCATACCTAAGGCGATCGCCGTCGAAGAAACCGGTAAGACGTTCATCGAGAACGCCAAACTCAAAGCCTCCGGTCAAGCTCGCCATCTCGGTCGTTGGACCATCGGTGAAGACAGCGGGCTGTGCGTGCCCGCGCTCGATGGCGCTCCCGGAATCTACTCTGCACGTTACGCGGGCCTAGACGCGACCGATGCGATGAACAATGCCAAGTTGTTGGCTGACATGCATGCGCTTACGGGCGATTTGCGGCGAGCCTATTACGTGTGCACAATTGCTCTGTCTGATCCCGAAGGCCGCATCCATATCGAAGCCGCCGGTCAATGTTGGGGCCGCATTCTGCTCGACGAACGGGGACAAGGCGGATTCGGATACGACCCGATGTTCGAGATCCCCGAGTACCACAAGACATTCGCTGAGCTCGGCCCGCCCGTGAAGAGCGTGCTCAGCCATCGAGCTCGCGCTCTAGGCAAGTTCATCGCCCAGTTGCCGACAACTTAGCTGCGTTGACCGACACATCTCGGATCGGGCGGCTGATTTGCCGTCTTCGGCTGCTTATAATAAAACCAGTCCCGCTATACAGCGTCTGTACAGTCGGATTGATTTCGCGAAAGTCGTCGGTCGAATTCTTATCAAGCAGGTTTTCTATGGGTCGCCTCGGATGTCGCACCGTTCGCCTCACCCTACTCGGTCTGGTCGCTGTGACCGGTTCCTGGACGGCGGACACCTGCGAAGCTCAGCAGAACAAGCGCAAGCCGCAGCGAGCGGAACCCCCGAAGATTGCTTCCACGGACTTCGCCGGAACTTTTTTTCCCGACGTTTCCACTGTCCTGCAAGGTGAACTCCCTGCCAAGAAAACAGTGGTCGGGCCGGCTTCTACGGGCGGCTCGACCGGCGGAGCCATGAATGGCGGAGCGGCGGATAGTGGTGCGGCAGGCGATCCGATGGGTTGGGCCAAAGCCATTTCGCCTGCGACTCTGGAGGATGCCGTCAAAGCATCCAAGCAACGGCTCGAAGGCATCCTGACTTCAGCGGCCAAGTTCAAAGGGGGCGGGAATACGCAGGCTCGTCGTGAATTCTCGCTGCAGGCCATGTTGTTTTCGATCATCGAAAGCTATCCGGGTGACGTGCGCTGGAAGAAAAGTGCCGGCGCGGCTCGAGAGCGATTTGTCCGAGTCGCCAATAACTGCAAGACGAACACCGATCCGGTTTTCGCAGAATGCAAACAGCGTCTTCAGGACTTAAACGATCTCATCGGTGGTTCGCCCTTGGAAGGGGCTGCCGGCAGCGAGTTGGCTTGGGGTGAAGTCATCGATCGCGGCCCTTTGATGGAGTTGCTTGAGTGGTGTCAGCAGGAGAACATCCTCAACTTTTCATCCAGCCCCGCAAACTTCGAAGCGAACAAAGATGAACTGCAAAAGTTCGCGGAACTGGTGGCTGTGCTTGGTAAAATGTCGATCATGCCGGAGATGCCGGACGCCGCTGACGGTGATTACAAGAAACTGGCTGAACAAATGGTGGAACAGGCAGGCCAAATCGTCCTGGCTGTGAAGACGAACAGTCCCGACGTGGCTCGGCAAGCGGCCGGACAGATCGGTCAAAGTTGTGCCAAGTGTCACGACGGTTATCGATAAACAGAGATACGAATGAGGTAAGCGATTGGGCATTCGATTCCGTTGCCATCACTGCGAAGCGGAGATGAACCTCAAGAACTTTCAGGCCGGCAAGCGAGGTCGCTGTCCTGAATGTTCCGGACGTTTTCGTGTCCCGAATCAATCGACCGATTACTCATTGCCTCTGGAGGACGGTGAAGATGCGGTCGCAGTCGAAGAATTGCGCGCGATCGGTGCCTTGTCTCAATCGAGCGCGTCGTCCGTCACCGCGAAACAACCCGCTGCGAAGCCGACTGTTCGCGAAGTCCTTAAACCGGAGCCTGGACCAGTACTGCCGGCGGAGAAGCTCGGCGCTCGCCGTCGTGAAGTGACTTCTTCTTCTCAAGCGAAACCGGCGAGTCGCGAGTCTAAAGTCGAGAGCTCTGCTCGACCCGTCGCTGCTGTGGTATCTGCTGCCGGAGATGTCGCATCATCGAACGGCGCAGCCCCGAGCATTGCTTCTTCCGCCTCAAATGCCGCCGACTTTCCGTTGCCCGCGGCTGTGGCGGAGTCACCTTTGTCCGTCTGGTACGTGCGTCCTGCAACCGGCGGACAGTTTGGTCCAGCCGACGGTAAGGTGTTTGTCCAATGGTTGAGTGATGGGCGCGTCGCACCGGAAGCGTACGTTTGGCGAGACGGTTGGCCGGATTGGCAACCGGCATCGGTCGGACTAGCCGACTTTTTTGCCGCGGCCGGATTGGCTGCTGCGAGTGAGCAGTCGGCTGCCATCGTAAGTGCTCAGCCGCTGTCGATGCTCGAGTCGAGTAATTCATATATTGGTGCAGCACCTTCCGATGCGTCAACGAATAGTGTGCCGGTGGGCAGCATGCCTGCGGCCGGTTTAACATCCACCGTCCCGAATGTTGCTGCCCCAATCGGTCTCGACACGACGGCGGGTGTTGGAGGAATCGATAGCTCCCGGCCGGCAGCGGGAGCCGCTACACTGATGCGCAAGCGCCGACAGACTCGCAATCGTTATGCAGTCGGTATCGGCTTGTTGGCGGTCGTCGCACTGCTGCTGATCATTGTCTTGGTGGTTGTAGTGACCCGCGGATGAGTTTTCTTCCACGTCTAATCAACTCGGCTAAGGAGTTTTGCATGTCGTTTCGTTCGTCGATTCGCCTGATGGCGGCTGTTCTCTGTCTCGGTTGGACTCTTCAGTACGCTCATGCTCAGGATGCCAAGCCTGCGGGCGAGAGTGCCAAGGTCGAGTTCGGCGGCGGCAAAGTCGTCTTCACTCTGACTGCCGAATGGAAGAGTGTGCCGCCTAAGAACAATGTGATTGCTGCTGAATTCACTGCGCCTGCAAATGAAGAAAAGGCGGAGAAGCGAGCTCGAGTTACCTTCTCGTCGGCTCAAGGATCGGTAGAAGCCAACATCGATCGTTGGTATGCGCAATTCGTGCAACCGGACGGCAGCTCGACAAAGGACAAGTCGAAGGTCGAAGTGATCGACGTCCAGGGGCAGAAGGTTCACATGGTCGACATCAAAGGAACGTACAAGGACGGCGGCGGAGCTCCTTTTGCTCCCCAGGCCAACCCTGTGATGCGCGAAAACTACGGAATGCTCGGCGCCGTGGTGGAAACGACCAAGTATGGAAAGATCTTCGTCAAAGTCACCGGCCCGGCGGAAACATTGGAAAAACTGAAGGATGGCTTCCGTAAGACACTGGAGTCTATGGAAGTTCAGAAATAGTTTCGACAAATAGTTTCGGCTGGGCGAAATACGCACCCTTTTCTATACTTGGTGCGTCCCAAACCGATCACGACGCCTTGCGGTCGGAGACTCCGACGCAAGGCGTTTTTTTATGGTTCGAACCGTTTGGTAGCTTTCACCATGCCGACTGCACAACCGATTCTTGCGCCGAAAGATGCGACGGGTCCGTTCTTTATCGGCATCGATGTCGGTGGGACGAACATCAAGATCGGTCTAGTGGACGACCTCGGCCGTACGCTCGGATACGAAGAGATCGAGACGCATGAGTCCGATGGACCGCAACAAGCCGTAGATCGCGCGGCCGCCGTGTGTGCACGCGTGGCTGAACCATTGAAAGCGGTCGGCGGATCGGTATCTCAAATCGGATTGGGTGTTCCCGGGACGATGGACATTCCCAATGGACTGTTCTTGGAACCGCCGAACTTGCCGCACTGGTGGCATTTTCCCGTGCGCGATGCAGTCAGCCGAGCCTGCGGGCTACCTGTATCGTTCATCAACGATGCCAACGCGGCATCGTTCGGTGAGTTTTGGGTCGGGACAGGCGCCAAAGATAATAGTCTCGTGCTGCTGACGCTGGGAACCGGTGTGGGCGGCGGTATCATCACGGATGGACATTTGATCAACGGCAAGAATAGTTTCGGCAGTGAATGCGGACACCTGATTGTCGATTCGCATCCTGATGCTCGCTTATGTGTATGGGGCGGCGGTCGCGGACAGTTGGAAGCATATGCCAGCGCGAGCGCCGTGGCTCAGCGAGCCGAAGAAGGGCTACGCGGCGGCGCGACGAGTTCGCTGACGGCACTGGCTATGGCAGGTAAATCGATCACAGCCAAACGCGTTTACGAAGCGGCTGAAAGCGGTGATGCTTTCTCGCTGCAAGTGATCGATGAGACCGCTTTTTATCTCGGCATCGGCATCACTTCGATCGTACACCTCACCGATCCGGGCTTGGTTGTACTCGGCGGTGCCATGAACTTCGGCGGCAACAAATCACCCGTCGGCCGTCGTTTCTTGAACAAGATTCGTGAAGTTTTCGCCGAGCGCACATTCCCGAATGTCCTTGCCGGCACTGTGATTGATTTCGCCAGCCTCGGAGGCGATGCGGGCTATATCGGCGCCGCAGGTTTCGCACGCAAAGAGTTTCTCGCTTCCGCCGTCAAACCGGCGAACTGATTGAGTACATCACCGATGGATATTTCGCGCATTCGCAATTTCTGCATCATCGCCCACATCGACCACGGCAAGAGCACGCTCGCCGATCGCTTGCTCGAGAAAACCGGCACGGTCAGCCAACGCGAGATGCGCGAGCAGATGCTCGACGATATGGAATTGGAGCGGCAGCGCGGAATCACGATCAAAGCTCGAGCCGTGGCGCTGCGCACCAAGCACAAGGGACAGGAATTCGAACTGAACTTGATCGATACGCCCGGCCACGTCGACTTTCATTACGAAGTTTCGCGCAGCTTGACCTGCTGCGAGGGCGCGCTGCTGCTCGTCGACGCCTTTCAAGGTGTTGAGGCTCAGACAATGGCCAATGCGTATGCAGCGATGGAGCACAATCTCAAGATCATTCCGGTGATCAACAAGATCGACCTGACCCATGCTCGCGTCGATGAAGTGCTCGAAGAGATGGAGCAGAGCCTGGGGATCGACCCGACCGATGTCGTCAAGTGCAGCGGCAAGACCGGTGTCGGAGTGATGGAGTTGATCGAAGCCATCATCGAGCGCATTCCGGCACCCAGCGGTGATCCGACCGCACCGTTGCAGGCGATGGTGTTCGATTCGCATTACGACGATTATCGCGGCGCGATTACTTATGTGCGACTGATGAACGGAACCGTCAAACGAGGCGAGAAGGTGCGATTGCTGCGCGCCGACACGCAACACGAAGCGCTCGAACTCGGACAGTTCGTGCCGCAACGCAAAGCGGTTGACTCGTTGACGACAGGGCAAGTCGGATACTTGATCTGCAACATCAAATCGCTGCAGGAAGTGCATATCGGAGACACGGTCACGGTTGCAGGCACGAACGCCGCCGCGGCGCTCCCGGGTTATCAAGAACCGAAGCGGATGGTGTACTGCGGACTTTATCCGAGCGACGGACAGGACTTTACCGAACTGCGTGATGCTCTGGAAAAACTGAGCATCAACGATCCGAGCTTTGAGTTCCAGCCGGAGTCGAGCGAAGCGCTGGGCTTCGGTTTCCGCTGCGGCTTCCTCGGTTTGTTGCACATGGAAATCGTCCAGCAACGGCTAGAGGGCGAATGCGACGTCGACCTGGTGCAAACCGCGCCCAACGTGACTTATGAGATTCTCACGAAGAACGGTGAGACGATGGAGATTCATCGCCCGCAGGAAGTTCCCGATTCGGGCGATATCGAAGAGTTTCGTCAACCGATCGTGCGCGTGAACTTCGTCGTACCCAACGAACAGATCGGGCAAGTCATGAAACTGTGTCAAGATCGACGCGGTATTCAGCGAGCCACCGAGTATCTGTCTCAGACTCGCGCGATGATTACTTACGATCTTCCGCTGGCCGAAGTCATCTACGACATGCATGACAAGTTGAAGAGTGCCACGCGCGGTTACGGGACTATGGACTATGAGATCATCGGATACGAAGCGGCTTCATTGGTCCGCATGGATATCCTCGTCAACGGTAAACGCGTCGATGCGTTGAGTGTGATCTGCGACCGTCGCGATGCGGATCGTCGCGGACGCGCGGTAGTGAAGAAGCTCAAGAGTGAACTCGACCGGCACATGTTCGAGATCGCGGTTCAAGCTGCCATCGGCACGCGCGTGATCGCTCGCGAAACGGTTCCGGCGATGCGCAAGAACGTGACCGCCAAGTGTTACGGCGGCGACATCAGTCGTAAACGCAAGCTCTGGGCCAAGCAGAAGGAGGGCAAGAAGCGAATGAAGTCGATCGGCTCGGTCGATATTCCGCAGAAGGCCTTCATGGCGGTTCTCGAGTCGGGTAATCCCGAATAACCGAGTCAAAGCACGACGTCAGTTCAGCGTTTCTTTCGACAACGTCAAAGTCTGAACGACGTTGGTGTTCGGAAAGAACCAACTGACGCCCCAAGAGTTCTTGGCGACCGGGATGGTCACTGTAATAGTGACCGTCGTCGTGGTGGTAGTCGTGTTGGCTGTCGCGCCGGTTCCGCAGCCGAGATTGGTCAGTAGGGTTGTGGCCGCTGTGTTAGCATCGGATGCCGTACCGCCGGGAACGATGACTTTGCGAGCTCCTTCGTAGCATGCGTTGCTGGCGGACTGACGGATGAAATTCAATCGCGTCAGTTCAACGGCTCCGAAGAACATCGCAAAGATGATCGGCACCGCCAACGCAAACTCAACGGTCGCCCCGCCGAGGCGCCGTCGGTTTCTTTTTCTCATCGATTTGCGTTTTGAAGTGTCGGTCATCAGAGATCAGGCGAAAGTTAAGTCGGGCGAGTTGCGGTCTGAAGGACGAACACTATTGAGTCAGCACGATCGGAAGCGACCGAGCCAGTTCCGCGAATGCGTTGCGCAACTGCGTTTCGTTGGTCGTACCGTAGTAACGACCGCCGGTGATGTCGGCGACGCTTTGAAGGTCAGGCTGCGATGACGTCAACATGCTGACGCAATGCACTGTGACCCCGGCGGCGCGAGCATCGTAGGCGGCATCGATCGGACTGCGGCCCTCGTTCCATTGACCGTCGGTGAGGAGAACGACGACTTTGTTGGCGAACTGACTGGAGTTTGTACCTTTGAGTGTGGCTACAGCCATATCGAGTCCCGCTGACAAGTTCGTTCCGCCTGCGATGGGCAGTTGGGAACGTCCATTGATCGACGATTGAATCGCCGCCGCATTCGTCGCCCAGACGAATGACGAGTCGCTGGGCAGGAGGAGATCGGTGGATGCTTTGGAATAGCTGGTGTACGGAGTGATCGGGAGATCGTAATCGGTACTCCAAGTGACGAGCGCCGTCTTGGGCGGCTGCGAGAACTTACCGGCTTCATCTAAGAAGATGTTTAGGGGCGCCCGGACATCGCGGCCCAGCGACTGTCGGTCGGATGCGGCGGCGAGGAAGCAATTCTGCCACATCGAACCCCGGCATTTGAAGTTGCTCAACTTCGGATTCCCGGCTTGGTATGCCCGATCTGCTTACCCGACGTAATGGGCTGTCATCGAGCCCGAGCGGTCGATGCACAGACAAGCCTTCAACCGTTTGTTGACCCGCAACAGCCGATTGGCTGGGGGCAAACGACGACTTGCCGAGAACTCCGCCGAAGAACAACGAGTAGCCGGCTTGCATTGTCCTCCGGACCCAGCGTTCACACGCACGGCGTTGGGCGGAAATCCGGTCGTCGAAAAGATTCCCTTGCCGTTCGATGCTGCGGTGACACGACCGATTTCCACATCCGCAGCACTGAGCGTGAACGGCTGTCCGCCGACTTTGTTCGCAGCCGCATATTTGACCGCCTCGTTCTTGGCAGTGGTCGAATTTTGAGTGCGAGACAGCGCTTCTGCACCGGCTTTGGCGGCGGCATCGGTGGCGGATCGCAGCTCGGTTTGCAGCAACTGCATATAGCTGTAGTCGATCGTGATGGCAGCCAGGATGACGAATACCGCCAACATGACGAAGATCAGAATCGCTGCCGCGCCGTGACGCTTTTGCGCGGGTCGCTTTTGAACGCGTTGATGTTGAGCGAGGCAATTCTGAGGAAGAGGACGCAACGGCCGGTTCATCGCATTCATCGTTCGTTCTCCGAAAGATCCAGGTGGTGCCGAGCGTGTTGTGATTTGATACTTGATGTGCATTTAGATCGTTATCGCAGTGTCGCGTCAGCGAGGACGCTCGTCACAATCGAACCATGATCGTTTGGCTGGTGGCTGTTTTACCCGCGAACAACTTCATCGGGCCCAAGCCTGTGGATGACGAGAGTTTTACCTCGACGGTGATCATGGTGCCGCGTGCCGTCGAACTTGTCACAGCCGGTGTATAGGTCACTGTGTAACCCGTGACGCCTCGACCAGACAGTATCTCCGCGATACGTGCGTCCGACTGTGTTTGAGTGGCGCCGGGTTTGGTCGCTGCACGAGCTCCTTCATAGGAAGCAATCGCCAGCGATTGCCTTAGGAAAACCACATTGGCCAATTCGATCGAACCGAAGGTCAACAGTACCAGCAGCGGCAACATCACGGCGGTTTCTGTCACCGCGACGCCGCGACGCGCAGCGGCCGAAGCGACCGGCTTTCTACGTCGACGTCGGACCGAAACAATCGATGAAGTTAGTTGCACGATAAAAATCTGAAACAGGAAAGGAACAAGTCTTCGGAGCTGCGGTACTCCGGAACCTATCTCAGCTCTAGCATTTATTTCTGAGGGGAGTCGGACGGCGGCGATGCTCAGTGAGCAACGTCAAGAATTCACGGCTACCGGGTGATAAGCTTTGTCGCCTATTCCGATTGTGCGAGCATTCCGGACCGGCGTCGTCGGCGGTCAGCGACAGGACCTTCCGGCACTTAAACCCTTCTCGGCCTTTGGGTAAATGCCTGGAAATGCAACGTCTTGCCTACTCGTTGCTTGCTGATTTGAATCTCTTTCAATACCATGATGATCAACTTTTCATTGCAAACGGCGCGCGTGGTTTCTTCGGATCTCCGCACAGTGAGCTAGTTTGCCCCTTTTGATTCTTTTCAGTTGTTTGCTCGCCCCCTTTTCTCACACCGTTAGGTGAATTGTCATGTTTTTATCTCATTCGCGTCGACGAACGCAGCTTGGTTTTTACTCTACATTGAACTCCTTGCGTCGTGATCGCCATCATCGGCATCCTGGTTGGTTTACTCTTACCCGCGGTGCAGCAAGCTCGCGAAGCCGCGCGCCGGATGCAGTGTTCCAACAATGTGAAGCAGCTCGGCCTGGCGCTGCACAATTTTCACGGCGCTTACAGCAAGTTCCCGGCCAATCCATCACCGGGAGGGAACACGGGAATCAGTTGGCTATGTCAGATCCTGCCGCAGATGGAGCAGAACGCGCTATACAGCCAGGTGGATATCACGGCTGCATCATACGCCGCAGGCCAAAATGGAAATCGCCTCTTGGGTCAGAATCGCGTTTCTGGATTCTTCTGTCCGAGTTACACTGAGGAACGATCCGGCAGCACGATCGATAACATCACTAACTTTCAGAACAGCGGCGCGGCAGGTAACGCATACACGACGCATTATGTCGGCAATGCCGGTCCGATCGGAACGAATCCAGCCAGCGGCACGGCCTACCAATCGAATATCTCCGGGCAAGGTCGGTTGGCTTGCGAAGGTGTACTTCCCTTCTTGCCTTCTGTCGTCAGCGCCAATCCGACTTCGCCCCAATCGGTGAGGATCTCGGATATTCTCGATGGAACCAGTAACACGATTATGGTCTTTGAATCGTCATGGAAGGGTTTGGAAATCGCTCCCAACTCATTACGTGCTTGGCCGCGAGGGGCATGTTGGAATAATGACTCGACAGCGATCAAGAACGTACAGAACGCGATGAACACGGTGCGCTATAACGGCGGCGGCAACTTCAACAGCGTCAGCATGGGAAGCAACCATACGGGCGGATGCATGATCGGTTATGCAGACGGCAGTGTGCGGTTTACGTCCGCGTATCTCGATTTGAACCGAGTACTGTTGCCGCTGGCCAGCCGTGCCGGCAGCGAAGTTGCCATTCTCGAAAATTGATGATCGATCTCACAGTTACTTCGCTTGAAGCGAGTGTCCATCCTTTTAGCTGAATACGCCATGCCAAAAACTTCTCCGAAAGCCGTATGTTGTTTGATCGCGTCTCTCGCCTTCGTCGGCTGTGCGCCGAAAGAAGAACAGACTCGATTTCGGGTGCAGGGAACCGTGACTTACGACGGACAGCCGGTCCCCTATGGAGAGATTCTTTTCACGCCGGACGGCAGCAAGAACAATTCCGGCGCGCAGGGCATAGCGGACATCAAAAACGGTTCGTTTGATACACAAGGTTATCGACGCCGGGAACTGCAGGCGGTCCGATGCTCGTCCGTGTACCGCTCTCAGCGATCCGTCCGGGAAGTTGTTGATCGAGTACGACACCACTTTGGAACTTCCCAAGGAGGACACGAAGATCACGATCGACATTCCCAAGGGTGGCAACGGTAAATCCAAACCGGCTGATCAGGCCAAGCCGGAAATCTAAGCCTCACACTTGCTGCTGTGATCACTTCGTCGTGAACCTGCCATGCGCCCGCAGGACGGACAAAATCGAGTCCGCCTGCGGCGTGATCTTTAAACGGCAGAATCTCCCCTTGGAAGAACAAGATTCGGGGAGAACACGAAGCAATTTCTCGAGTGCTTCGTTCTTCACGTTGAATTCAGGTTGAATTCTCTACACTCACACGCATTCAACTTTGGGATCTTCGTGGTGGGGATGCCGAACGACTGAGGCGACTCAGTTGCACCCGTGCGCTTCGGAGCCGCAGATAGCGGCGCGCGAAGAGCACATGACGCGCTTATCGACTTCTCTTCTTTTCTCTCACTCGCACCACCTCTTCTCTCAGCGAGGCACCTATCATGCAGAAGCATCGTCGGCTCACTTTGGAACAACTGCAACGTCGCGAATTGATGGCCTCCGATCTCGGATCATTGGCTCGCGGACCGGATCCTGCCACGTACTCGGTCGACGGGACGGGCAACAATGTTCAACAAACCGAATGGGGAAGTACAAACGAAAAGCTGGTTCGTCTGGCCAAGCCTGAATACGGAGATGGTGTATCAACACCCGCGGGCAGCAGCCGGCCAAGCGCTCGTGAAATCAGTAATGTGCTGGTTGATCAGGGCAGTCAGGACATCATCAGCGATCGCGACTTGTCGGCCTTCATCTATGCGTGGGGGCAGTTCATCGACCATGACATCGGCCTCACACCGACTGCCGGTAAAGAATCGATCAGCATCGCGGTTCCGAAGGGCGATCCGTATTTCGACCCTACCGGAACCGGAACTAAGACCATTGTCACCAGTCGTTCGATCTTTGATGCGACGACAGGAACCGGGGTGAATAATCCTCGTGAACAGGTGAACACGATAACCGTCTGGCTCGACGGATCGATGATCTACGGCAGCGATGCGGCCACAGCCGCCAAGCTCCGTACGTTCCAAGGGGGCAAGCTGAAGCAGAGCGCGGACGGTTCCTTGCCGGAGAACAATTCGACTAACTTCCCCGGCGGCGGTGTGTCGCTGGTCAATGACGCACATCGAGTGCCGGATAATCAGTTGCTCGCCGCGGGTGATGTTCGAGCCAACGAGAACATCGAATTGACGGCGCTGCATACGCTGTTTGTGCGTGAGCATAATCGAATGGCGACGCAGATTGCGTCGCTGAATCTGAAGCTCAATGACGAACAGATCTATCAACGCGCTCGGTCGTTGGTCGTCGCGGAGATCCAGTCGATCACTTACAACCAGTGGTTGCCGGCCCTCCTCGGAAACGGAGCTGTGGCACCGTATCGCGGCTACAATCCGCAAGTCAATCCGCAGCTTTCGAACGAATTTTCGACCGCTGCATTCCGGTTCGGGCATAGTTTGTTGGGTGACGACGTCGAGTTCCTGGATGCTCAAGGAAAAGAAGTGGCCGACGGAGTCCTATTGAGCGACGCGTTCTTCAATCCGACATTGCTGAAGACGCATTCGATCGAATCGATCTTCAAGTATCTGTCGTCCGATCCGTCCTCGGAGCTCGATACGAAGCTGGTGAACAGTCTCAGAAACTTCTTGTTCGGACCTCCCGGTTCAGGCGGCTTTGACTTAGCTGCACTCAACATCGCGCGCGGTCGTGATCACGGCTTGGCAGACTACAACGATGTACGAGTCGCAGTGGGACTGCCTGCAATCAAGTCGTTCGCCGACATCACCAAGAATGTCGACGTACAGAAGAAGCTTGCGCAGCTCTATAAGAACGTCGGAGACATCGACTTGTGGGTCGGCTTGTTGGCGGAGGATCATGTGCCTGGAACGAGCATCGGCCCGACCGCGGCTCGTATCGTGAGCAACCAATTTGCCAAGCTGCGTGACGCGGATCGGTTCTGGTACGAACGGACGCAGAGTGGACCGCTGCTCAATGAACTAAGAAGTACGACGCTGGCGGACATCATAGCGCGAAATACGCCGCTCAAGAATCTGCAACAGAACGTGTTCTTCTTCCACGCAGGCATCAATGGTTCCATCTTTGTTGACGGAAATACCAACAACAAACGAGATCCGGGCGAAGCGGGTCTCGGCGGTTGGACAGTGGCCTTGATTTCGCAAACCAGCGGCGAGACAGTGGCCGTGACGAGAACCAATCCGCAAGGCCTGTTCAGTTTTAACGTCCAGTCCGGTGTGCGCACCGATACCTATGTTGTTCGCGTGACCAAGGATGCAGCCGGCGGAACTGCGGACATATCAAGCCGTGACATCTTGATCACGCGTGGTGACGAACGTGTCGGCCCGATCGATCTGGCTGTTTCGCCCAAACGGGCCAAGGCCGGAGCACCGCCGCTCGCATCCGCGAGCTCGTCCGGCGTGAATGCAGGAGCCGTCGATCAAGCACTGCTCGATGCGCTCGACCCCAAGAAGAAGCGTTAGGTCTTGCTGCGAGCTTGAAATTGCAAGTCGGGGGAAGTGTAACCAGCCCCCGGCTTGCGCAGTAAGAGGTCATGTAGAATAGTTGAAATGCGTTCGCCCGAGACCGATTGAATCACTGGCGAGTCGGTTGATACCCGTCGCCTACTGATTCGATAATCAACATAAGTCTACACACAATCTAGAGAGATGACCGTTGCGATTGTTGATAGTGGAAGATGAGATCGATCTACTCGAGTCCTTGGCTCAATCGCTTCGCGAGGAGGGGTACGCCGTCGATACATCCGATAACGGAGCGGAAGCGCTGCACAAGGCGAAGGTCTGGGACTATGACGCCGTGTTGCTCGACTGGATGTTGCCCAAGCTGAGCGGGTTGGAGTTTCTCTCCGAGCTGCGTAAGACGAAGAAGACGCCGGTCATGCTGCTGACCGCTAAGGATGCCGTGGTCGATCGCGTGAAAGGATTGGATGCGGGAGCCGACGACTACCTCGTCAAACCGTTCAGCTTAAGCGAATTGTCGGCTCGCGTTCGCGCCTTGATTCGTCGTTCGGCAGGCCAAGCTGATAGCGTTATTCGTATCGGCGAGGTGGCCGTTGATACGATTTCTAAAACCGTACTTGCTGCAGGCTCGGCGGTGAGTCTAACGGCGCGCGAGTATGCATTGCTGGAGCTGCTGGTCATGCATCGCGGTAAGTTGGTCAGTCGATCCATGATCTACGACCATATCTTTGATGAAGAGGATGACACGTTATCGAACTTGGTCGATGTCCATGTGTCGCACATCCGCAAGAAGCTCGGAAAGGATTTCATCGAAACACGCCGCGGTCAGGGGTACATCGTGAATGGCTAAGTGGTATCGTTCGCTGCGAGTTAAGTTGCAGTTATGGCACGCGATCATCTTGTTGATTGTGGTCATCGGCTTCGGCGGAATTCTCGACTGGCAAGTAGCGCGATCGCACTGGGACGATGTCGACGAGGAGTTGTTATCTGCAGCTCGTATCTTCGAAGGAGCCATGCGATCGGTCCAGCGACCTGTTCTGGACAGTATGGCTCAAGAGTTAGGTACGCCTCGACCGTTGCCGCCTCCGATTCACGGCGGTCGAGAAGAAGCGAATCGACGCCGCAATCCCGATGCCCCGCGCGATCGTCCGCCGCCTCAGGTCGATCCGCTGCGAATGACTCGACCCAGGATCGGGGAATTGATTTGGGAAGGACCGCCAAGTACCGGCGGAACGGAAAATGAAGCGGACTGGGAATCGCAACTGACATTGCCCACTTCATTGACGGAGCAATTGAGTCACGGTGACAGCAGAGCCTATTTCGTCATCTATCGCCAAGACGGCAGTGTACTCAGGCAGTCAGACACCTTGCCGAACGGCATTGAAGTGAACGAGTCCGACCTGCCGCTCGATATCTATCCATTCGTCCGCCGAATTCAGGATCGACGACGCGACGTCATCATTCGCGGACCGCATCATACATTGATATGTGTCGGTCGCGATGTGTCATCGGAGTTTGAACGACTGCATCGATTCACTTTGCAGCTCGTTGCCTTGGGCTGTGCGATCATGATCGGAGGATTGATGGGCGGTTGGTGGCTCGGCAAGAGAACTGTGCGGCCGATCGAACAGATGACATCGACCGCTGAGCGTATCACAGCGGAGAGTTTGCATCAGCGGATGAACTTGGATCGTGTGGATGTTGAGCTGGAGCAATTGGGTTCGGTGCTCAACGGTATGCTGGAGCGACTGGAAGGTTCGTTTCAAGTTCAGACACAGTTCACGGCCGATGCATCGCACGAACTTCGTACGCCTCTGGCAGTGGTCCTGTCGAGTTGCGAACTCGCGCTGAGCAAACCGCGGACGAGCGAAGAGTATCGTGAGCACTTTGAGAAATGTCGGCGAGCTGCGGTCCGCATGCAGCGACTGACCGAGTCGTTGCTCGCTCTGGCTCGACTCGACGCGCCGGCCCGCGGGGAGTTAACGAGCGAGCTTACAGCGCTCGACCGAGTGGCGCTCGAATGTGTCGATCTCATGTTGGAGACAGCCGGAGAGCATGGTGTCGCGTTGTCGGCTGATATTCAACCGTGCGAAGTTCACGGTAACTCCGCCGCACTCGCTCAAGTCATCACGAACTTGATTCATAACGCGATCATTTACAATCGTCCCGGCGGAACGGTGAAAGTGAAGTTGGCCGTCGAGCCGGGGACGGCGGTGTTGACGGTTCGAGATACAGGGATCGGAATCGCACCCGAGGATCTTGGTCGCTTGTTCGATCGCTTTTATCGCGCTGACCCGGCTCGTTCTCGCAGTATCGGCGGAAACGGTCTTGGCCTGGCCATCTGCAAACGCATCGTCGAACTGCATGGTGGTGAGATTTCGGTCAGCAGTTTTTCGCCGGCCTCAATCAATATGCCTGTCGATATGCCCATGGAGGAGTCTCAAGAAGCGAATGAGAAGAGAGAAATGGAACAGTCGTCATCGGTCGGAAGCGTGTTTACCGTGCGGTTGCCGACAAGTTGAACAGATCCGATTCCGTAAAGTTTGACCGAGCCGAAAGCGGCGTGTAGAGTTGGTTGAGACGTTTCGTAACCTCTTGATTTTGCGACCATGGGTCTGACCTACTTCAAACGCTACAAGATGGAAATTCGGCTCGATCGAGTCGAATGGAGCCGACCGGAACCGGCTCCCGAGTTCCGAATGGAGCCGTGGTCCCCTGCCCTGACTGCTGATCATGCGCTCGTAAAGTGGGAAAGCTTTCGCAGTGAAATCGACGCGCACGTCTTTCCCTGTTTGGGAGAACGTGACGGTTGTGCTCGCCTGATGAAGGAAATCAGCAGCCGATCGAACTTTGTTCCCGAGGCGACTTGGCTTGCCTGTCGAAATACCCCCGATAGTTGGCAACCGTGCGGTACCGTGCAAGGCTTGATGGCGAGCCCGCGTGAAGGAGCGATCCAAAACCTGGGTGTCCATCCCGATTATCGAGACAAAGGGATCGGCCGCGAACTCTTGTTGCTCGCACTGGCCGGATTCCAACAGGTCGGTTGTACTCACGTCCAATTAGAAGTGACGGTGCAGAACACGGCCGCCGTTCGATTGTATGAACGGATCGGTTTCAAGAGAGTTGAGACGCTTTTCAAAGTCGCGGACGTCGTCTACGCCTGATTCGGGACGGCGTAAGCGAGGTGAGTCCGATCCGCGAGTCATCCGGTGGGACCATGCGTAACGCGTCTGGCACAACTCGATCTTTCCTCTTTTCACTAGTGCGAACTGCGACGAGTCACATCGCTTTCTCCGTCGGTTGTTTGACCCTGATCTGCTTCATCGGCTGCGATGGAAGTGAGTCCGTTGCCGATGCGAGTTCGCGTCTGCAAAGTTCATCACGGTCGCCCGTGATCTCCGTTGCTCACACCGTTCCGAATACTTCGACATCAGGCGAAGAGGTCGTTGCCGACGACGAAGCGAAAGAGGTGTTCGACCACAAGCCTGTGGTGCTCTTCGACAGCTACCATGCTCACAACTTCATCCACCGCGGCTTGGTTCCCGGTGAATATGTTTATCATCGCTACACAGGATATCGACGAGCCGCCGGACTGCTGCGCGAACGAGGTTGTGATGTTCAGGAGCTGCTGGTCGGCCCGTTGACGGATGATAAGCTGCGCGACGTCAAGCTGTTGGTCGTCAATCTGCCGAGTATGGATCGTCCGCCGTGGTTGGTGTCGGAGATCGAAGCGGTCGAGCGCTACGTGTTGGCCGGCGGTGGAGTGTTATTCATCACGGATCATTCGAATTGTTACTATCATCAATACCACTTGCTGCCGCTGTGGGATCGACTTCGGCTGACTCCGACATTTGAAACGGCTTGTGAGGATGAATGGAGATCGGTCACGATGCCGGGAGCTCCCGGATGGTTCATGGTCCAGGACTTTGCAAAGCATCCGATCACTGACGGCATACGGAATTTCTATATTCAGACCGGTGGTCATCTGGTCGGTGACGGCATTATTGCCAAGACCAGTTCGCAGGCATGGGCCGATGCCGGGCAAGTGCCGCTCTACGGCGAAGGCTCCCCCGGCCTGACCGGCGATATGCGTTACAGCGATAACGAGAAAAAAGGGCCGCTTGGAATCCTCGTTGCGCAAGAACTAGGTAAGGGTCGCATTGTCGTCGTATCGGATCAAAACTGTTTCGGTGATGCAGTGTTAACCATCGCCGATAATTGGCGAGTCTGGTTGCACGCCGTTCGGTGGTGCGGCGGATTGAACGTGTCAGATGAGCCCGCAACTGTTTTCGATCTGCCGAGATCGAAGAAGGATCAACGTCTCTCCACCGGCGGTGAAGCGGCGGATGGTTCACTGTCATGGATTGAATCGCTCGGCGACGACAGCGCCGCGAAAGAAGAGGGACGGAAGGAAGAGCAGGCAGCGCAAGCCCAAATCGAAAAGTGGACCGTGCATTGTTTGGAACCGATCAGTCAGTCGCGTTTTCATTGGACCGGAATGAACTCCGATCAGTTCTATTACTTCTTCTGTTGGCTCAACCGTTATCGCTGGACCTCCTGTGATGACCGTTTCGAGCAACCGAGCAGTGAGGTTCGCGATCGATTGCTGATGTTCGTTTTTGTCGAAGACCTTGCCGATAATCGAAACATGTCCATCGCGACTCGGACGCTTGAGCGTGGAGGAAAAGTCGTACTGCTATGTGCTCCTCCTCGTTCTTCCGTTTCAGAACAAGCGGCCTCGAAAACGGCCGAAGGTGAGCACTCCGATCTCGTTACCGCTCTGATGGGAATAAGGCGCTTTGCACCAGATTCAGATCTGACAGAAGAAGATGTCGTTACCGGTCCTGTTCGCCATTTCTCCTATACGGTCGGGAACGGGACGCTGATTTCAGTCGTCGACTGTCGACGGTTGGCAAACGGCAAGTTTCTGGCTCCCGAGATCGCCCCGGACGGCGCCGTTTCGAAATGGGAATTCACACTCCGCAATTGGCTGTTCGAGACACCGCGTTGACAATGCGGACCGCTGAGTTTCTCATAGGGCTCGGCGATGGTACTCTACATTGCTCGAGCGGCCTATGGAAAAATCAAAACCCGAAGCGTAAGCAAGGGATCTTAGGTCCCTCGCTCACGCAAGTATTGATGTAATGAAAGCGGCACGCGCAAGCCGTCCGGTTCAGCACGATTGTTGTCGAAGAACCGGACGGCTGCGCCGTACCGCTTTCATTCAAACGACCAGGCTTTGGGCCTCGGGTATTGTTCAGGGCAAAGCTCCTGCGACTTGTGAACTTCCCCCCTTGATCGAGACGGCAACGGCATGACGCGACTGAGAGTGAGCAATCTGCGGAAGGAGTTTGCGTCGGACGCAGAGGAATTGACCGTCCTGGACGGCATCGATCTGACGCTTGAGGCTGGCGAAGACATGGCGATCATCGGGGCCAGTGGATCAGGCAAGTCGACGTTGCTGTATATCCTGGGAACACTTGACCGACCGACATCGGGATCGGTTGCGATCGAAGGGATCGATCCATTTACTTTGCCGCCGAATGAGCTTGCCAAGTTCCGCAACCGTCACATCGGTTTTGTATTTCAGGATCACCATTTACTTCCTCAATTGAACGTGACGGAGAATGTGCTCCTGCCCGCGCTGGCTGCGGGAACACCGTCGCAGGAATTGATGAATCGCGCTGCGTACTTGATCGATGCGGTCGGTCTGACCGCTCGCAAGGAACACTTGCCGGGAAAGTTGAGCGGCGGTGAGAGGCAAAGGACTGCGATTGCTCGCGCACTTTTGTTGTCGCCGAAGCTGCTGCTCGCGGATGAACCGACAGGTAATCTCGATGCCGTCAATGCGGCGAAGAGCGCAGAGTTGTTGTTTGAGCTACCGAAGAAGGAAGGCGCCGCTCTGGTCGTTGTGACACACAGCGATGAAGTTGCGGCTCGCGCATCGCGTTGTTCGAAAATTGAGAACAAGCGATTGCAGGTTGTCAGGCAATCCGTCATTGCTTAAGAGGAGATGACGCATGAGCCGAGTGACCATGGCTGAACAACCTGTTGCATCGACGATGTCTGTCCGACCGAGTATCTCGCGACTGGTTGTACGTTCTCTTCAAGCGTATCGCGCCGCGCATTTGGCTCTGGCACTGGGGGCGGCTGCTGCGACGGCTGTGATTCTGGGGGCGCTGGTGGTCGGTGACAGCGTTCGAGGAAGTTTGAGACGTGTCGTCACCGACCGACTGGCTCAAACGGAAACCGTATTGCTCTCACAAAAGTTCTTTGCTCCTGCCACATTGCAGGGCGCGGCCAACGCGGCTGAAGAGCGAGGGGGGCGAATCAGTCCGCTGATCATGATTCCGAGCGGATCGGCTGAACGGATTAAGGATCAGGAGACGACTCGTTCCGGACATGTCCAAGTCGTCGGCACCGATGCCGCATTTTGGGAGCATGTGGCTCGTAAGGAAAAGATCAAGCCGCTGAATGCAGACGAAGTCTACATCAACCAGTCGTTGGCTGACGAATTGGATGCCGTCGTCGGCGATGAGATCACGATTCGATTTGCTAAAGGTTCCGCCGTTCCGCCGGATAACCCGCTCGGCCGGCGCGATGACGCTTCGGAGAGTCTTCCGCGACAGCGTGTGGTGGGAGTGTTACCCGACGACTCGATCGGCAGTTTCGAGATTCGGCCGGCCCAGTCCGTGCCGCACAATGTGTTCGTGCATTTGGAAACACTGCAGGGAGTGCTCGAGCAGAATGGTCGTGTGAATGGCGCGTTGACTATCCTCCCGTCGGATATGTCATCGGCCGATGCGGATTCGCCTCAACCGAGTCGCTCGCAAGAACTATGTGATGCAATGAACTTGGCCCTGCAGCCGTCATTGGAAGATTTCGGTTTTAAACTCGAGCGTCATCGACGAGTGTTTCCGGATGAGGCTCGCGGTGAGAAGTCTGACGCCGCGTCGAAAGTGATCTTCGATTACTACCAAATCCGCAGCGATCAGTTGATCATGGATCGCGAGTCGACCGAAGCGTTGATGCAGGCGTTGACGCCGTTTCAGCCGAAGCGATCGATGACCTACCTCATCAATGATATTGTGTCTCTGGACAAATCGTCTCCCTCGCAACCTCACGCGTCGTATTCGATTGCCGTTGGTATTGAGGGATTTGAGCGGCCTTATTTATCGGAGATGCCGGAAGGTCAAATTCGACGCAACGAGTGCTGGGTGAACCGCTGGTTGGCCGATCGATTGGAGCTGAAGATCGGCAGCCTCTTCCAGATGACTTTCTATAAACCGGAGACGGTCGACGGTCGCAAAGAGTCGATGACCGACGAGATGCGAGTAGTCGGCATTCTTGATTTCACCGAACCGGCGCAGCCTTATCGACGCAATCGCCCGGCCGTGTATGAAGCGCCGCCGACCGAGTTCAACGATCCCGGTCTAACTCCGACTGTTCCCGGCGTCACCGACCAAGATTCGATCTCGAAATGGGATCTTCCGTTCGAATTGACCTACAAGGTTTCTGACGAAGACGACCAGTATTGGAACAATCATCGGCTGACGCCGAAGATATTTTTGACCTATGCGACGGCGATTCGAGAGTTTCGAAGTCGTTTCGGTGAAACCACAGCCATTCATGTGAACGCCGAGGATGTAGAGAGTATCGACCTGCTACGATCAAAGGCCGAACAAGCGTTGCTGCATACGAAGACGGCTGTCGGATTGCAGTTCACCCCTGTACGCAGTCTGCAACTGCAAGCCGCCTCCGGAACGACTCCGTTTGACGGCTTGTTCTTAGCACTCAGCTTCTTCGTCATCGTCTCGGCGCTGATGTTGATTTCGCTGTTGTTTCGATTGGGGTTGGAACAACGCGCCGCGGAATGGGGCCTTTACCTGGCGACCGGTTTTACAGTCGGACGACTTCGAAAGATCATTCTGGCGGAAACCCTTGTCACGGCCGCTGTAGGCGCAGCGCTCGGCGTTGCTCTCGGATTGGGCTATGCGTGGTTGATGATTCTGGGGCTGGAGACATGGTGGGTAGGCGCGGTCGGGAGTCGCTTTCTTGATTTCTATGTCGCTCCGCTCAGCTTAACGGTCGGCATATCGGTGGGCGGAATCGTGTCGTTGCTGACAGTCGTGTTGAGCTTGAGATCGCTGAAATCGAAGCAGCCGCTTCATCTGCTGCGAGGCCGCTGGCAAGAATCTGTCTCAGGTGATCGCAGCGGCAATCAAGCCGTTCTGGCCGGCGCGGGTTTTTCGGCTTTTGCCGGTTGCGGCTGCATGATCTTCGGTATGACGCAAGCTGGTATGGCCCAAGCCGGGTTGTTCTTCGGGTGCGGAATGCTGCTTCTAATCGCCGGACTCCTGTCCATTGTTTATTTGCTGCGAACAGGCAAAGGATTGGGCAACGCTCATCGCGGTCTGATGCCGCTGGCTTGGTCCTCACTCAGTCGCAATCCGGGGCGCAGTGTGCTGAGTATCGGGCTGCTGAGCATCGCATGCTTTTTGATCAGTTCGATGAGCGTCTTTCAGATCGCACCGGATGCGTCGGGAAGCGGCGGATACGACTTGATCGCTGAGACGGCACAGCCGATCTATCAGAACATTTCCTCCCATCGTGTGCGCCAAGAGGTTCTCAGCGACGCCGACTCGGAGTCCATTCGTCAGATGTCGGCCATCTCGTTTCGAGTGAAGCCGGGCGAGGACGCCAGTTGCAACAATATGTTTCAAGTAAGCCGACCGACCATTCTGGGTGTTCCGTTCGCACTCACGATCGAACAACGGGAGCAACCGCTCGACAAGGCATTTCAATGGGCGGCACGCATTTCGGATTCCTCGTTGCCTTGGGAAGAACTGCAGAATCAAGGCATCGGTACGGAAGAGTCACCGGTTCCGGTTGTGATCGATCAAGCAACTGCAGCTTGGAGTCTGAAACAGGGAGCGAGTATCGGTGCGATCACGAAGATACAAATCGATGATCGTTTAATTTATTTTCGCACCGTAGGTTTGCTGTCCAATAGTGTGTTGCAGGGGAAGCTGATCATCAGCACCGATAACTTCCTGCGATTGTTTCCGGAAGTGAACGGGTATCAGTTCTTCCTGATTCGCAGCAAACAAAAAGACCCTCGCAAAGTCATCGCTGTACTTGAGAACGGTTGGAGCGATGAAGGGATGGATGTCAGCAGCAGCCATGATGTGCTGGCCAAGTTGCTCTGTCCGTGCAGAACACGTATATCTCTGCATTCCAATCGATCGAGTGCTCGGATTACTGCTCGGCACCTTCGGACTCGCCGTCGTTCAATCTGCGCAGCGTGATCGAACGTCGACGCGAGTTGGCTTTGATGCAAGCAGTGGGATTCTCACGTCGACGGATCAGCCTGCTGCTATTCTTGGAAACTTCGTTGTTGCTGATCGGCGGCACGGGACTCGGAGCCGTTTCCGCATTGATCGCGGTGAGCCCGACGCTGTTCACTGGCGGCTCGAGCGTCGGACTGATCCAACCGCTGATCATGCTGGTGGTCATTAATCTCGTCGGGTTAACAGCCGCAGCGCTGGCTGTGCGACGAGCGATGCGGTTGCCTGTGCTGGTTCATTTGCAAAGTTAATCCGCGGGGTGCACCGCTCAACGATAAGTTGTGCGATGATGCAGGTCGCTACACCACTCTGCATGACCTTACTTCCAATCGCTGCCGAAGTAGTTCGGCGCGCGATAATCCGGAGCGGGAACCATGCTCGATGACGATCGTTGCACTTGCCGAGGAGCATTGTCGTAAGGTCGATAAGTCGGACGCACGTAGTTTGAAGTCGTCCCCGAAACAGTGGTCCCGACCGAGGATGCGTACGGTGCGTATGCTGTCCGGTACTCATATCCGATCGGTTCAACCGATGTCGCAGGAGTCGGACGCGGCGCCACGATTCCCCACTGAGAAACGTCGCGGCCGGATGACTGCGGCGTGGCAACTCGCCAATCATCAGCCGCAAGTTGCGTCGGGACGTTCTGACTGTTGTACGCATTCGGGGAAGTGACCGAAACCGGCTGGGTGATTGTCTGAGGAACCGGTTGACCCGCGTTGTTCCATCCTTGTCCGTTATTCGGCAGCGCATTCTGATGGAACATCAGGTTAGGGTTAGGATCAACGGCCCGCGCAGCAGGTAACGCCGATGCGGCCAGAGAGTCTACGATGGACATAAGAGCTGCCGTCAGTTGGGGCTTGGCCACCAACACAAAGACGACGAGAACACCGAGTTCAAGAGCTGCGGCGGAAACGTAAGCGGACACCGTTCGTCGAGAGCGACCACGCATCATGCACCTCCGTGCTGAACAATCCTTTCCTGCAGAGAGCGATCGAATCCTACGATGCCCGCCGACTTCATCCGAGAGTACACTGGCGTTCAAATTGCATCCCGCAACGAACGCCGGAATCCTATGCAAACGTGAGACCATGGACAAGGATTATTCCAAAGTCCGCCCCGCAAGCCGTTGAAGTGCAAGTACTTAGACCGGTTCAAGAATTCTTGATCGCTCAGAAGTACTCCGGACATTCCGGAAATGTTTTCCGAATGAGTTCCGAAGTTTACCGCCGACCGTATCCGAAGTAAGGCAGATCGCATCACCGATCCCAAACGGCGATAGCATTAACGCAAAGATGAAACGACTATGACTTCGCCGACCAATCCGCGTTCGAACGAGCGCATGACGGTAGATCCGAAATTATCGCGAGACGAAATCGCGGCCGAATACTTTGAACGACTGCCGTTTGCCCCCTATGCCGTTCAGGAAGAGGCTCTGCTGGCTTGGTTCACCAGCGAACAAGGGGTCTTGGTCTGCGCGCCGACTGGGACAGGAAAGACTTTGATCGCGGAAGCGGCAGTGTACGAAGCCTTGCGCAGCGGCAAGCGGATGTATTACACGACGCCGCTTATTGCACTGACCGATCAGAAGTTCAGCGACTTACGCTTGGCGGCCGAGCGCTGGGGTTTTTCAGCGGACGACGTTGGACTCGTGACCGGCAATCGACGTGTGAACGGCGATGCGCCTGTGTTGGTCGTTGTGGCGGAGATCCTTCTCAATCGATTGTTGCAACCGGAGGACTTTGACTTTGAACATGTCTCGTCTGTCGTGATGGACGAGTTCCATAGTTTTAACGATGCGGAACGGGGCATCGTATGGGAGTTATCCCTCGGATTACTGCCGGCTCATGTGCGTACTCTGCTGCTGAGCGCAACAGTAGGCAATAGTGTCGAGTTCACCGGTTGGATGAATCGCAGTTGCAATCGGCGACTGTCGCTCGTTCAAAGCACTGAACGCAAAGTGCCGCTCAGCTTTCAATGGGTCGGCGATCATACGCTCGATGAGTGGATCGAGAAGATGGTCGAAGGATCTGCAGAAGCGAGACGCACACCCGCTTTGATCTTCTGTTTCAATCGCGATGAATGTTGGCAGACGGCCGAACTGCTGAAAGGGAAACGCGTCGTCGATAAGGCTCAGCAAGCGGCCCTCTCCGATGCGCTCGAGCGATACGATTGGTCTGAGGGAGCAGGACCGAAGTTGAAAGCCATCTTGCAGCGCGGCATCGGCGTGCATCATGCCGGCGTGTTGCCGAAGTATCGTCGCATTGTTGAAGACTTGTTTCAGGCCAAGCTGCTGAGCGTCGCTGTTTGCACGGAGACACTATCGGCAGGTATCAATCTCCCGGCTCGGTCCGTTGTGCTGCCCACAATTTTGAAAGGACCGAAGGACCGTCGCAAAGTTGTCGAGCCGTCGACCGCGCAGCAGATATTCGGCAGAGCAGGACGGCCGCAGTATGATCGCGAGGGGTTCGTGTATGCGCTGGCACACGAAGACGATGTCAAGCTGTTGCGATGGCGCGAGAAATACGATCAGATTCCGGAAGATACGAAGGATCCGAATCTGATTCGAGCCAAAAAGGCATTGAAGAAAAAGATGCCCAAACGGCGCGACGGCGAGACTTATTGGACTGAAGAACAGTTTAATAAGCTGCGAGCCGCTCCGGCCGCCAAGCTGGCTAGTCGCGGACATTTACCTTGGCGACTTCTCGCCTACATGCTGCTCAAGAGTCCCGAGGTGCAGCCGCTGCGCGATCTCGTCGGACGACGCTTGCTCGAACCGCAACCGATGCAACTCGCGCAGCGCGAACTGAATCAGATGTTGGTGACACTGTGGACTGCCGGTTACATCACGCTCGATCCCAAACCGGTGCCGCTAGGAAAGAAACCTGCTGCGCCCAGCGACAAGAACAGCGCGAGCAAACCGATGCTGAAACCGGCACCGACCGGTCTGCTGACATCCGCCGGATTAGGCGACTTGGTACGCGGCGCAACGACGAGCGGTGAACAGGCATCGGTCGATAACCGAGACGAAGATGACGAATCGTCCGACAAGTCCGGTGATGCACTCGGGATCGAAGCAGCCGATCGGGGCTTCGATCTGGAGAACTATCGTCCGGAACGAGCCGTTCCCACCGATCGACTCGATCTGCTCGTTCGCCTGCGCACGATCAATCCGCTGTTCGGAGTGTTCATGGCTGGGCACTTAGCGATTGCCGATCGCAACGAGCGGCTGTTAGCTCTTGAGTGCGCCTTGGAAGTTCCCGGAACGGTGGCTCGTCATGTACGAGTCCCGCCGCTCGATCAAATGCCTCCGGGACCATTGTCGCGAGAACGTTTGGATCATCAACTGCTCGAGCTGGGACTAGCAACGCGAGAAGAGCTGCTCGGCGCGGGGGCTGACGGCGACGAAGAGGAAGAGGCTCCGCGACGCGGTGGCTTTGCACCTTTGCCGCCTCGTATTTTGACGGTTGGTGAAAAGCTGCGTCGCCTTTTTAATTACGACTTCCCTCGCGTGCACGATGTGTTTACGCAACCGGTGTGGATCGCAGGCGAAATCCTGCAGTTCGGCGGCGATTTCAACAAGTACATTCAAGCTTACGGATTGCAGAAGCAAGAAGGAATCTTGCTGCGGCACCTGCTGCGATTGATCCTGTTGCTCGAAGAGATGGCATCGATACCGCCGGTCGAATCGGAGCCCGAAGATTGGGAAGATCCGATCGACGATTTGATCGCGACCTTTACAGAAACATGTCGTCGTGTCGATCCGGAAAGCACCGATGAAGTTCTCGACCCTACGCATCGTGACGATGATCTAACGAAAGACTTACGGCGCTTGAAGCGTACGTAGCTGTTCCGTTCGGAAGCGGATTAACTGCTCACGATAGTGATTGTGGCGCGGATCGGCTTTGATGCATTTCTGTGCCAACTCGACCGCTCGGTCGATGCGGCCGAGGCGGAATTCGACTTCCGCAAGCGTGTCCATGTAGGTCGGCGATCCATCGGAGAGGTCGACCGCTTTCTCGGCCAGTCCATGAGCCTCTTCCAACTTTAGTCCGCAGCGTGCATACATCCATGCCAAGTTATTGTGGCTGGTCGAATCGTTAGGCCACTTCGCCAAGTGTTCCTTCATGCGTTGATCGAAACTGTCGAAGAGCATATCGGCGTCGGCCTGTCGTCCGGCTTCGACCAGCATGGGGTAGGTATCTTCGATCAGCTCGATGCTGAACGGTTTCAGTTTTTCGGCGCGACGTACCGCTTGAATTGCCAGTTCGAATTCGCCTACTTGGATGTGTGCGAGAGCTCGATCGTGATAATCGAGTGCAACGCGAGATAGAAACGAAGGCCAAAGGCGTCGGTCGAGCGGCTGCGCGAGCAGAGCCAGGTTGGCCGAACGTCTGACGTCTGCTGCGGCAGCGAATTTTTTGTCTTCTGCGAAAATCTGTCCGAGCGTATGACCTGCGAACCAACCTTCCCAACCTGCTGCGTCAGCCAAGTACCATGCGGCTCGACCATAGAGCACGGCTGTTTCGGTATCGTGTTCTTCCTCAAGCTGTTCAGCGAGATTCATGTACGAATTGGTAGTACCGGACATGAATGTAGCGAGCGGACGCATCCACAGCGATTTGGCCAGCTGAGGCAGATCGTTCACGTCACCTGTGATCGCGCGGGATTCGATTTCTTTTCGAATCCAATCGTGGTGATCGGGCCGAGCCGAACGGGCTCGCGCCCAAAGTTCGGCGGCCGACTGCAAATCGCCCAGTTCGAATTGAATCGTTGCAGCATCGGCTTCATTGGTCAACGAGCTTCCCATCAGCGCGATCTCGAGGGCCAAGTCGAGATAGCCGAGTCGTTTGGCGATGTCCGACAAATGAGAGAAAAAGGCTCCACTGATTGCTCGTTCATCTTGAACCGACTCGCGAGCCAATCCTTCCTGTAGTGTCCGCCGCAGCCAATGTTCGACAGCACCGCGCCCCAGGTCCGATTCCAATTCATCGCGATCGAGTCGCCACAGCGTCTCCAGCATTTGCCATCGACTGTCATAGCTGCGGTTAGCCGGGTCTTTCTCGTGCGAGGCCGTTTCCCACAGGACTGCGATTGCCGAGGACCAGTCGCGATACATCAGACTGAGAATGAGATTGATACTCTCGGGTTTAAGTGCTCCGCTGTGTTTGGCTAAGAGCTTGATCAACACCGGGCGGACATGAGCGTGTGAACCCTGCTGTGCGATCGCTCGCATGCAGTAGGCCTGGTAAGTCGTGTTGCGAGCTTGAAAGATCAACGATTCGAGCAGCGAGCTCCCCTCATCAACCATGCCGATCGAAAGCAGAAACGATGCGAACTCGGCGTATTGACGATAGGTCTCCAGTCCGTTCAAGCCGCCGTTGCGCACGACTGAACCGACATTCTGCGAGGCTTTGGGGAGCCATTTATCAAAGTCTTTACCATCTTCTTCCAGACCATAGAGCTTGAGGGCTCTCGCGTAATCCGATCGAACCCAAAAGAGATCCAGGTCTTCACGGTTCGGCGCTTTGGCTAAAACTTCGGCTGCCGCTTCGCCTTCGCCGGCCAGAGTCAAAGACATGAAGAGCCGAGATGTTTGCTGTTCTACATCATCAGGATTGCCGGAGCCGCGCGTCGACTCGCGGTTGTTCAACTCAGTCAGTACGTTTCCCAAGGCTTCATCGTCGAGCTTTTGCGGATTGAGCATCGTTTGCAGAGCGGCTTGGACCGCGCGATCTTCGAGCGTGTCACGGACCGTTCCCGCCAGCATCTCGCGCATGTTCCGTTCTTGCAGGATGTGCCATCGTCCGCCCCACAGCGCTAATTGAAACTTGCGGCGCGGTGACAGCGGCAGTTCGAGGGCTTCATCCGTTTTGCCCGCAAAGAACAATCGCAGCGCCTTCTCATCGACGTTATCAGGATCCGGCGATTCAAGATCGCAGCGCACGCCGATCCAAGCTCGTTCTTCAACACTGAGCAGGGGTGCAATCACAGGCCATGCGATATCGACATTTCCTTGCTCGGTCGCGGTTTCGACGAGTTCGGAGAGGGTCAGATAAAGCATCTCTTCCGGTTCATGTCTGGGGACTTTGCCCGCTTGCACCGCGAACTCGGCGGCCAGTTCCCAATGTTCTTTGCGACCGAGATACTTGAGTAACTGTAGTTCGGAATCGCGTCCTAGTTCGAGCAACTCTCGCAGTTCGTCACGCGCTTCGGGTTTGATACCCAGTCGACTCATTATCTCCAAGAGCTGGACCGCATCGGTCATCTGCTTGTCATCGGACTGGACGGCTTTTTTCAGCTCCGGCAGCACTTCCGATCCGCGACGCCAGAGTTCTTCGAATGCTATGCGCCGCTGCTGGAAATCATCTGCGCTCAAGTCCTCAGCGAGTTTAGTGACGGGAACCGATGACAACGGAGCAGCGGATTCGATCGCAGGCGTTTGTGCTGAAATCGCTGCGCAACATACACCGACGAAGATGCAAGCCATTGTCGTGACAGCGAGAAGGTAAATCTTCGGCATTATGAGGCTCGCGGCAACATCCATCGCCCACGGATCGATCGCGCGTACGGCGGCGGCCGGTGGCCGCTCGGTGGCATCCGGCGCGATTTCTCCTCATAATACACTCTCCTGCCGCCCTAATGGGACGACGACTGCTGGCTGCCCCGTTTGCCCTCGCGTCGAAACAGGTCGATGCGTCAACTTTATCCCGCCTGAATCCTTCCTTGCCGGAACTGAAATATGAAACGCACATTGTCGGCTTTCGTTCTCGCTCTTTCCATTCATAACGCTGTCGGTGCGGTAGAGAAATCCGGTTGGCCGAACTGGCGTGGTCCGAACGGAGACGGTACGGCTGCGGCCGGACATTATGCGGTCAAATGGAGCGAAACGGACAAGTACGGATGGTCAGTTAAACTGGCCGGGCGCGGCGCATCGACACCGGTCGTTGTCGGCGATCGAATCATCGTCACCGGAGTGACGGACAAAACGAATGTCGTGCAGTGCTTTGATCTGAGTGGAAAGTCACTTTGGAATATCGAAACCGGTGAGGCTCGCGCGGGCAAGCACAAGAAGGCCACGGGGAGCAACTCTTCACCGGTCTCGGACGGCAAGCTAGTCGTTTCCTATTTCAAGAGCGGCGATCTGATCTGCACCGATCTGGATGGTAAGACAATTTGGAGTCTGAACCTGCAACAGAAATTCGGTGAAGACACGCTCTGGTGGGACTTGGGGACCAGTCCCGTACTTACCGACAATGCCGTCGTGATCGCCGTCATGCAAAGCGGCCCTAGTTTTCTACTGGCACTCGATAAGTCGACTGGCGAAAAGCTGTGGCAAGCCGATCGCGCGATGAACGCACCGGAGGAGGCGAACCACAGTTACTCGACGCCGATCGTTACCGAGCTGGATGGCAAGCAAGTGCTGTTGACCTTGGGCGCTGATCACTTGACTTGTCATGCAGCGGTCGACGGAAAACTGCTGTGGAAAGTCGGCGGTTTTAATCCAGGTGGCGAGCGTTTCTTTCGCTCCATTGCTTCGCCTGTCTTAGCGGGTGACTTAGTAGTCTGCCCTTACTCGCGTGGCAACACACTGACGGCCGTTCGTCTCCATGCAAAGTCTGATGAAGATCGAATCGCCTGGAAGCGAACTGACTTGGGGAGCGATGTTCCGACACCGACCGTCAGCGGCGGACGTCTCTATGTGGTCGGTGATCGAGGCGTCTTAAATTGTCTCGATGTCGCAACGGGCAAAACGATTTGGTCCGAGCAACTGCCGAAGAGTCGTGTGGCGTACAGCAGCGCCCCCATAGTAGCCGGAGGAGCCGTCTATGTGACGCGAGAAGACGCCGCGACGTTTGTGGCCAAAGACTCTGATAAGTTCGAACTGCTGAGCGAAAATAAAGTGCCCGGTGAAACGGTGGCCACTCCTGTCTTCGTCAACGACCAAGTGCTTGTGCGCACCTACGATCACTTGATCTCGATCGGTTCAAAGTAGAGCATCTCGCCCGTTGCTTTACGATGCTGCGAATGGCTCACGCATTTTTACGTCCGCGAGAAATAACGGCTGCGACGAGCAAAGCGGTGCCGATCGCAGGGGGAATATAGGAGAAGAATCCGATCACGGCGTAGACGACGCGTCGAGTCGTGACGGAGTCGCCACGTACGAGGTCCGATCTACTGATTGCGTTGTAGACGAAGCTCTGGATCAAGTCGAACAATGTGATGTCCAACAGCAAGACGGCCATTCCGGCCAGTCCGATCGCTGCGGGTCTTCCGATGGAATTCAATTTTGTCATCAACAGAATGGCACCGATCAGATAGGTCAGTGTCAGCGGCAGCTTGCCGATATGCGAGAAAAACTGGTCGAACCAGAAGTTCAAATCCATCGTAAGTCTTCTCCGGGCTAATGGATGTTTGGTGCAGTTGTGAATTCATGAAAGCGGAACGGCGCGAGCCGTCCGGTGGGGCTTTATCGATCTTGAAGAACCGGACGGCTCTCGCCGTTCCGCTTGAACTAAATCAACAAGCCCATAAGCAAGGGACCCGCATCCCTCGCTTACGCGTCGGGTTACGACTAAATCAACAGTCCGCTTGCGTGTTCCGGTTTTTCAAAGGGGCATTATGCTAGCATTGCTAGGATGAAGGTCGCAATATATTGCTCTTGTAAATAATGGGTGAGTCCGCGATAGTCCGGTCGGCTGTGCGCGATTCTTGAGCTCAATCTGAGAATCCGTCGCAGATTCACCAATCGTTTTCACGCAGCTTGTCGCTTAACCAAGCTCGGGGGAAACACACGGCAGGATGCCGTGCAAACAACTATGCCAGGGAGGGATACCATGGCACGACTCGTCAAGACGTCGATCGCGGCGGCCGCTGCGCTCTTCTTTTGCGTACCCTGCTGCTCGCAAGCTGCGACCGGCGACGTCACCGTCCTGGTGTTCGGCAACTCTCGCTGTGAACCGTGTCAACATATGGCACCGTTCATCAACCGGCTGGCTGAAGAAGGTTGGAACGTTCGGCGCATCGATACGGATCAAGAAGCTCAGCTGATCAGCCGCTTCTCTCTCAAGTCCGTACCGACGACTGTGATTCTAAAGGGCAATGACGAAGTCGATCGAATCGTCGGAGCTGTCGGTTACGAACAACTGCGCAAGCGATTTGAATCGGCTGCAGCCAAGGGCTCGGCCGCTCCGAAATTACTCGACTCACCGGCTTCCACGCAGTTCGCATCAACCGGTCAGGTACCTTCTGCTTCGGCACCGACCGTGCGCGGGCAATCGCCTGTTGCTGCTCTCGGATCGTTTCCGATGTTGTCCTCTGCCGGTTCGCAGGTTGCAGGCGCAGCACGCGGGGCTTCGCAATGGGCAGCGTCCACTTCCGGCAGCGGTTCATCTCTTCGAGGTGATCTATCGAACGGATCGGATGCAGTGCGCCTGGGAGCCGTCGATCGTTCGCCTTCTCCGAATCGAATCGGCGCGAGCGAGGCGTCCTACGATCGGACACCTCGCAGCGAATCGACTCGTTCCGCGGAAGCATCTGCCGAGGCGATTCGTCGAGCTGAAAATGCGACAGTGCGCATTCGAATCGAAGAATCGAACACGGTTGCTTGCGGTACAGGCACGATCATTCATATTCGCGACAATGAAGCACTGATCCTGACGTGCGGTCACATGTTCCGAGATATGTCTACGACCGCGAAGATCACTGTAGATATTTATCGCAACGGAGTTCCGACGACAGTGCCTGCTCAAGTCGTCGACTTTCAAGCTGAAGATCTCGACATCGGACTGATGAGCTTTCGAATTCCGTTTGCTGTAGAGCCTGTCCCGTTGGCACCGATTGCAGAAGGCTTACAAGTCGGTCAAGTCGCGTTTAGTTTCGGATGTGACCGCGGGGAGGACCCGTCGCGACGCGATACGAAAGTGAAACGACTGAATCGATTCCTCGGAGCGCCGAATATTGAAATCTTCGGAGCTCCGGTTTTGGGTCGAAGCGGTGGTGGATTATTCGACGGTCAAGGTCGTTTGATCGGTGTCTGCAATGCGGCCGACGAAGAAGATGACGAAGGTATCTACGCCGGACAAGGAGTCATTCGAACTCAGTTGGAACGCTTGGGGATGGTGGAATTGATCGATCGCCCGAGCCCAACTGGAACGGCTGCGGCGGGAGCATCGTTCGCATCGGCCGCGATCAGTCCGGATCGTACCGTGAGCGAACCGCGTCAGATTGCTGAGCTCGCATCGACGCCGCGCGGCAACGTTCCTCGCTGGCAGGATGAGATGAACCGCAGCCCCAAATCGATTCAAGACTTCGGTTCTGTTGAACCCGCAACATCCGGCAGATCGGATGCCTTCGCAGCTCGTTCACCCAAGCAGATCACTTGCATTGTGCGCGAAGCGGACGGATCGCAGCGCGTCATCGAACTGACCGATCCATCGCCTGAATTGTTGCAGGCACTGGAGCGACAGAGTCAAGTGAATCGTACGGCCGTGGCATCGAACGCCGCGCCTCTTCGCTGAGGCTCTTGGTAACAGACCGATTGCTGTTGAACAAATAAACATGGTCGTATCGATGACGATCCTGTCGAGTGCGACTATGTCGGATAGACGGCGACGCCGAAGCCATGGCTCGGCACCGGCATTTCACCGGTCGTGTAGTTGCGCGGCAAAGTAACGCGGAACGTACTCCCCTTTCCTACGTGACTGGCCAGTGTGACTTCGCCGCCGAGCAAACGGCAAAGTTCTTTGACGATCGATAGGCCGAGTCCGGTACCGGAGTATTGGCGAGTCAGGTTGTCGCCCCCTTGCAAGATCGCGTTGCTCTGTCGGAACTTTTCAAAGATCACTTCGAAATCGGATTCGGGAATGCCGACGCCGGTATCGGCCACTGTAATATGAAGCGCCTCGTCACCGATTGAACCGGTCGTGACCGTCACCAAGCCTCCTTCCGGCGTGAACTTGATGGCATTGGAAAGAAGGTTCGTGAGTATCTGCTGAATCTTCGGCTGATCTTGGAAGACGGATTCCAGCGCCGCATCGATATGGACTTGCAAGTCGATGTTCTTGTCTTCCGATAGGCTGCGCATCATATCGCTTTGAGCCTGCACGACTTGGTTCAGATCGAATGCAGTCGGACGCACTTCGAGCTTACCGGCTTCGATCTTCGCCAAATCCAAAATGTCGTTGATCATCTCCAGCAGCATGCGACCGCTCTTTTGAATGTTGGCCGCATAGCGCTTTTGTTTGTCGGTCAGCGAGCTGATGTCTTGGAGTACATCGCTGAACCCGATGATGCTGTTGAGCGGCGTGCGCAGTTCGTGGCTCATGTTCGCCAGGAAGTCGCTCTTCAAACGGTTGGCTTCGTAGAGATGTAAGTTGGCTTGCGCGAGTTGATCGACTTTTTTATCCAGCTCCGTGTTGAGCGATCGGAGTTGTCCTTGCGTATCGGTGAGGTGGCGCAGCATGCGGTTGAACGCATCGGCCAAGTCATTGAACTCGTCGTCGGTATCGATTTCGGCTCGCAGATCGTATCGTCCGCGGCTGATCTCTTCGCTCACGTCGCGCAAGTGGCGCAGCGGTCGAATGACGAGCTTGCGAAGTATCAGATGCAGGACCAGCAATGTTCCGGCCAGAGTGACCATGGCCAGCGCGATCATCGATGCTTGGATCGCCACCGACGTGACGTGAGTCGCATCATAGGGCATGCTGACTTTTACAACTAAGAAGGGTGCATCTTTGACCGGATCGAACGGTCCGGCACCGGCTGCGCGATTCTTCGGATGATGGCATTCCATGCACTGCTTTTGAAAGCTGATCGGATGGTAGTATCGATAGGTGTTGTTGATCGGACCGGCTTCACGAAAACTCGGTTGGCTCCCCGATGACGAACGGATGAACATGTTCTCGAGTTGAACCGGCGCGGGGCCTGCTCCCGGTTGTTCACTTGCCGGAGGATTTGATTCGGACGCAGAAGAAGATGAAGGCGGCGTCGCACCGGAGCCGCCGGCAACGACCGGACTCGCTGACGTGGTGGAACTGTTCGTTGAAGAAGCCGTTGAGTTCGACTGCGAAGACGCCGCAGCACCCGATCCGTCCGTCGTCGCGGTCGGCGGGGCTGCCAATTTTTGCCTGACCTCGGTTTCCAGTCGTGAAAGAAGTTCTCGCTCGAATTCACTATCGGGTGGGAGCGAGTCGGGAAGATCTTGATGTTGCGACAGCGGATCGAGGGCAACGATCGAGTATTCATAAGCTGTCGTATTGATGAACATCTCTTGGAGCTGTTGCATCATGTCGTCGGGAATGCCGGTCCGCTTGTTCGGCGTGAAGAATGGGCTGGTTTGAGGCGGTAGCGACCCGAACTTGATGACGTGTTTCCAGAGCACGACCGTGTGAGCGTAATCGCGGGCCGCTTGTCGCGTGGTCAGCATCACCAACTCATCCGCTTTCCGCTGCACGAACCAGAACGAAAGGCAGATCGAAACCAGCAGTGCCGACCCGAAGAAGAGCAGGCTCTTGCGTTCAAGAGTCCAGCTTCCGACGGCTTTTCGGATCAGGGCGCCTACCATGTCGAATCGGCCTTCAAGGCGATGCGGTGTTGCAGGTGTCGGGAGTGTTTCGACACCGGCCGCTGAATTGGGATTGTGGGGAACATCGGACTTCGCCTAGCGACCGCTGCAACCGTTACGAACGGAATCGGAATCCGATGAAGGAACAAAGTCCGGCTAACCGGCTGGTTGTATTTGTCTGCACAGAGCGCACGATTGCTATAATCATAAACCACGGAAAACTCTCTGACGATTGACCGTTGCAACTCGAACGCAGGGTACGCTTTTAGGATCGACAGAGCGGTCTTCCTCCGATGGCGGTTTTGGCGGCAAGCTATAGGTTAACGCAGTGCATATTCCCGGCGGCTCGTCCCGCTGCTTGCCCGAGCCTCGCCGGCTGACTAGCATGACGATGTTTCCAGCCCTTCCGAAACAAGGCTGAAGTGTGTTTCGGTACCAGGTTGTTTTCCTTTTCTCACTGACTTACACGTACGATTCGCTACGGTTCTCGCGGAGTCGGAATTCATGTCCAAGAGCTTTAAGTTTTGGTTTCGTTGTCAAGCTGTCGGCGTCATGTGCGGCTTAGTTATTGTGAATCCGGCCTGGGCCGGTCGCTGTGGCTTCCGCTCGTGGCTCAAGAAAAGTCAGTGTGAACCCACTTGTTGTGAAGTAGTTGCTCCGGCATGCGCGCCGGTTCCTGCATGTCCTCCCGCGCCGGCTTGTTGCGGCACAGATTCCGGTAGCGAAGCAGCGGCGATCGGCCAAGTCATCGAGCCGGCCGTACAACCCGCTCCTGCCCCTGCTCAAGCGGCAGCACCTGTAGCACCCGTCGAGCCTGTTCCGATGCCGGCACCGCCTGTTGCTGAACCAGCACCGGTTGCTCCGGCCGTGGCTGTTGAGCCCGCGCCTGTAGCTCCACCGGTCGAAGCACCTGTTCAAGCAGAAGTCAACAAACTTCCCGTCGATCCCGTACCGGCAGCTCCGGCTCCGATTGCTGAACCTGCACCTGTTCCGGTCCAACCGCCGGCACCGGTTCCAGTTGAACCCGCACCCGTACCGGCCCCGGCCGCTGAAGCACCGGCGCCCGCACCTGTTCCTGCACCGGCAGAAGCCGATCCGTTTGGCGCTCCTGCTGCACCGGCTCCGGGCGCAGATCCGGCACCTGCAGTTCCCGCCGCTGAAGTACCGGCTGCACCAGCTGCAGACGATCCTTTCGGCGCACCGGCTGCTCCCAAGGCTGACGCACCGGCAGCAGACGACCCATTCGGTGCACCCGCTGCACCGGCTCCGGCAGGCGAGCCAGCTCCTGCTGCTGAGCCTGCTCCGGCTGCTCCGGCACCGGCCGATGCGGATGACTTGTTCGGCAAGCCGGCACCGGTAGCTGAAGAACCCAAGCCTGCAGGCGACGATCCCTTTGGCGCTCCTGCAGCACCTGCTGCTGATGCCAAGCCTGCCGGTGACGACCCGTTCGGTGCACCTGCCGCACCTGCTGCTGAAGCACCGAAGGCTGATCCGGCTGATGATTTGTTCGGCGCGCCTGCAGCACCCGCCGATGCCAAGCCTGCCGGTGACGACCCGTTCGGTGCGCCTGCTGCTCCGATTCCAGCCGAAGCTCCTGCCAAGCCGGAAGTAAAGAACGAAGCCGATGACCTGTTTGCACCGCCGAAGAATGCGGCTGTCGAACAAACCGGAGACGACATTTTCGCTGCCGTGAATCTGCCGCAAGCTCCGGTCGTTGCTCCGGCAGAAAGCGGCTCAGACCTCAACGATTTGTTCGGCACACCGGCCGCAAACGCGAGCGATGAAGCTCAAGAGAACGACAAGCCGATTGAAGATCTGTTCGGTGCGACACCGATTCGAATTTGGCACGACAACACCGGCACTTTCGAGGTCCGTGGTCGTCTGGTCGTCGTCTTTTCGGATAAAGTTCGCTTGCTGAAGGACAATGGTCGATTCTCGACGGTGCCACTGCGTCGCTTGAGCGATGAAGACCGCAGCTACGTCGAGCAGACACTGGCTGCTGCCGCCAAGCAAAGCGGCAAGTTCATCTCGATCGAGAAATAGTTCGTCGAACTCTACATCGATAAAAACTCAAACGCCTCGATGCAATCCGCACCGGGGCGTTTTTCGTTCATATAGGTTGAACATGGATGAAAGGGATGGACAAGATAATGCAGTGAACGTCGAACCAAATTCATCTTCGATCCTGTTCATCCGGTTCATCGATGTTTGCAAAGTCCAGCCTATATACTGATCGTGTTTCCCTGATTAGCGAGGATGAGTGTTCTGGTCATTCACCGTCAGATTGCAAGTTGCTTGTTCCGCGGCCGACGGCAAGTTTCTTCCCGAGCCAAGCCATCGGGATGTAGGACAATAAGAGATCTGCAGTTGCAAACCAAATCGGTCCGCCGCAGTTGAGGATCATGGCGATCCCTCCGAGGAGGAAGAGTCCGCCGATAGCCAAGGCCGGAAACGCTCTGTTTCCTATTGCCAGTTTCGCTGCGAGGAAAGCTCCGACCAGCGTTCCGAGCGCATGACCGGCCAACGGAAAAAGAAAGTTCTGCGGCGGTAATGTTCCCATCGCAGCCCGAACCGAATCCATCGACGTTACGTCAGTCCCTTCAGGCAAAGGAAAGACAGACATTCCGACCGTGATCAACGAAAAATTGATAACGCTTCCGATGAAAAATCCGGTCGCGGTCGCAGCTACGTTTCGTGCGATGTTCTTCATGATCTCGTTTTCCACAGAAATGGTTACATAGACGAAGTCCGAACGATCGTTGCTGGTCTGCGCAGGACGAATCGGCAAGCTCGGTTCTTCGACTTCGAGCCGTTTCAGTAACGCAGCACTTGGGCAGCGTGTCGCATGCCGCCGCGGGGTATTTTGCGGGGTCTACATCTTGAAAACAACCTGCGCTGCGACAATCTGTGACAAACGGTCGCTCTACGATAAACCTGGGTTTGCTTGAGTTATGGGATTGGCGGTTGGATTCACAACGCAGTTTGGAGTTTGTTAAATGCAGCCTTGGGAATGTTATCAGCGAGTTATACTCGACTGTACAAACCCACCCGCTCCTCTTGATCGACGACCACCATGACCAAGAACCATGACGCGCCGGATAGCTCTGCAAAAGACGCTTCAAAGAAAGGCTCGACCAAGGCGAAAAGGAATGCGCCAACAACGGCATCTATCAAAGGACGCAAAGGGAATGACAAGCCCGCGAAGCAATCGTCCTCACGGCCGAAGCCCGTCCGTCGCGGGGATGTTATTCCGTCGGCCGTCCCAGCTCAGTTGGATCGGCATGTTGTGAGCGAAGCAGTTGCGGCGGCTCAAGAAGCAAAGGTTGCAGCCGTTCGCGACATCGTGCAATCTGCTCCGCCGAATGATGTTCAAACGCTGACCAAGGTCTTGGAAGCGATCATGGCCGGCGCTTCAGCAGATGATGCCGAAGTTCTCCGAAAATCGTTGACCACTCAAGACGCTTTACAACTGCCGACATCGCGTTCGCCCGACGATGAGCTCTCTGCGGACTGGCGACAGGGTGGCTATCCCTATCGCAACTTGATGTTGCGGAAGACCTACGAGAAACAGAAGTATCAATTGCAAGTGGAGCTTCTGAAACTGCAGGCTTGGGTTAAAGCGACGGGACAGAAAGTGGTGGTCCTGTTCGAGGGTCGCGATGCGGCAGGCAAAGGCGGGACCATCAAACGCTTCATGGAACATCTCAATCCTCGCGGAGCTCGCGTCGTCGCGCTGGAGAAGCCGAGCGAGGTGGAGCGCGGCCAATGGTATTTTCAACGTTATGTCAGCCATCTGCCGACGGCCGGCGAGATCGTCATGTTCGATCGATCTTGGTACAACCGCGCCGGTGTCGAACGAGTCATGGGATTCTGTTCGCAGTCTGAGTATTCGGAATTCATGCGGCAAGCTCCCGAGTTCGAACGCAACCTGGTCCGCAGCGGTGTGCACCTGGTGAAGTTCTGGTTCTCGGTAAGTCGAGATGAACAGCGGCGTCGATTTCGTGAACGTGAGTCGCATCCGCTGAAGCAGTGGAAGTTATCGCCGATCGATATGGCGTCGCTTGATAAGTGGGATGACTACACGAAGGCCAAAGAGTCGATGTTCTACTTCACCGATACGACGGATGCTCCGTGGACGGTGATCAAATCCGACTGCAAGAAACGAGCTCGTTTGAACGCAATGCGTTACATCTTGCTCAAGCTGCCGTATACCGGAAAAGATCCGGAGAAGATCGGAGTGATCGACCCACTCATCGTCGGTCGCGCCAATGTCGTCTTCGAACGCGGCGAACACAGCAGCAGCGAACCTCCGCAGTTCGGCGTCAATTTGGCTTGAGCGGCTTAACTAGCGGTTCAGAGTATTGAACCGCAGATGAACGCAGATCGGCGCAGATAAAACGCTCTGGCTCGTATCGTCAGCGCTGAGCGGCTGGGCGAAGCCCACCGGCTACGCGTTCAAGACCAAGCGTGTCGGCATCGCACCGAAGTCGGACGAGATGTAGCTCAGGCAATCGCCGATGGACCCAAAACTACATCCCATGGTACGGGCCCGTCAGGGGGCAAAACCGTGGAAAGACGGCCGCTTCGAATCGCAATTGATCGGGAAAATATCCTTTAAATTCAGCATGTTGGATTGACAGTAGAGATGCTTGTGGTAGCTTTCTGGCTCAAACAGGAGTAATACGCCCATTTCTGAACAGCTCCTCTGTCGTTATCCAATGTCCATAATTTATGGAACGATCTTAACGATCCTCGTCCTTCAGCCAGTCGTTGTAGGCCAGGATGGGAAAAAAGAGGCTTTTATTTGTCTTCTACCGCCGAATTCTGAGCGGACAGTTCGTTTGAATCTACATAATACTTCGGAAGAGGCGTTTGAATTCGACACGATAACTAGAAGTTGTAATTGTGTTACGATTCGGCCGACCGCCGGGGTTATTCAACCGCAAGGCGACTTTGGCTTATCAGTTACGGTTCGCTCGGCCGCCGAAGAAGGTGAATTCACAAATACTGTATTTCTGGTGGATTCAACCACAGGTGCAACGAAGCCACTGAAGTTACGTTTTCGGGTATTGCCATTGGCGACGGTAAATGATGGCGTGCCCATTCGTATCTGTCGGGAAGGAAAGGAAAATTCAACGCGTTTTATGATCAAGTCGGACTACCCAGGAGTCTTGCTTGATCAGTATGAGTTAGCGGTCACTTCAGAAGTGTTGGTAAATGCTGTTGTGACTTACCGACACGACGGCATGGTACTGGTGGTAAGCGATATCAAGCGGGATGGCCTCGAGCCTGGGGTCTTAACAACTACGGCACTTGTGGGTTTCAGAAAGAAAAACGAGACCGCCGTTGATATTCCTGTTATCCCACTGCCGATTGAAATTACGGACGCTATTCGAGTTTTTCCGAGTCGTATCCTTTTCCGTCAATCCGGCGATGCCACTAAATCGACCATCTTTCTCGAGGGTGATGGAATTGTCGGGCAGTTGGAGAATCTTGTCGTAGACATCGTTTCTGAAGGTGGTGATTTACTCGGAGCGGCGAGGGTGGAACGAACGGTTGCGCTACCTCGCAATCGTGTCTGCGTGACAATTGTCTGCGAAGATGCAAGCAACGACCGCGAAATAGGCAAATATGTAAGAATTCGCTTGAAAGATCGCGAAGTTGCGAGATTAGAAGTGTTGTCGCTAGAGTAAGGGAGACGATCTTGATTTGTCGTAGTTTAGTCTTGACTGTTGTTGTCTTCGGTGTTTTGACGTTTACACCGTGGCGAGTAATGGGGCAGAGTATCGAATCAGGGGAGGCTTCGACGGATGCTGTCGTGCTCGGCGAGGGCACGGAATCGTCTGTGAAGCCGAAGGACGGTTTTGTCTGTTTTGTCGAGTTGTCTACCACTTTCTATCCATGCCGTGGAATGATACTTGATCCTGAATCCTCGTGCCCCATCGCGATTGAAGAATCTGCATGCATTGGTGACGAGGTGAGCCGCATAACCAGGCCTTCAGAATCTTCAATCGAATGAAACTGAGGAGGTGTCGCCAAAGTCGCTACACCTCGGAACATAATCGGAGGTGTGTATGAGCCTTACCCTTGCGTCGTCTACCGCCCGTGTATTTGGCTCAAGAATTTTGCCGCATGTATGCCAAGCAGGAGAGATTCATCATTCAAGGGGCCTAAAGTTCCGGCTCGCAAGGATCTCATTGATAAGATATGCAAATCTATGGACGTCACTTCGGAGTCCACAAATGAAACTGAATTAGTTCAAACTAGTGGCGATGGAATTGTAATTGATCTTGAGTGATTTTTCTAATTCGATTGCGAGTTTGCCTTCAGTTGAGCGAATGGTAGTTGTCACTCACATCCGGTCTTTTGAGAGTCGGCTCTGGTCGTTATGGAAGCGGATGGGGATGCGGCATTTCCTTCCGGGGAATTATGGGGGCATCATGGTCAACGTTGGGGCTTTTTATTCGGCCGCCTTGGTAGCTGTTCTCTTTCTTGCTGTGCCGCATAAGGCTGTTTTCGGGCAGACTATTTTCGATGCGACTCGGTCCGAACAACTCGTGCCTTTGGTAGAGGATGGTGTCGTGCGATTTCTAAAGAACTCTCAGAGTCTCCCTGGTCGCTACGCTGTTCAGTCGCGTTTCCGAATGGATGGTGACGACGTGAAGAATTCCTATTCCGTCGAGGGCGTTCAAATTCTGATCGTAGATGCAAAGCAGCGGTTTCGTTTGATCGACACCACTGGTCGAGTAAACGGTCAAGACTTCCACTATGAGACTTTTTGGAACGGCGAAGAACGTTGGATGCTTGATGATTCCAGGAAGTGGAACCGCGTGTACAAGTTCGGTTCGCAAGAAGCAATTGCCGGGCAACCTCATGAAGATCGTCACGGGAACACGGGAATAACAAGAGCCGATTTCTTTGATCCACTTCTTCTGTGGGCAGTCAACCCTGAAGTGTTATGGCTGAGCCTGCGGCTGGATACGAGTGACTTCATTGGTCCTAACATGATCCAAGCGACCAGACTGAATCGAGATCAGTCGGTAAGCGGACTGTTCGCCAAGTCGGATCCAAAGGGGCCTAACTACATTACCGAAGTGACTTTTCCGCGGCAGGGTATGCCCGCGAAATACCAACGATTCGCAGCCGTATCGGGAGCCTATTCCGCGGAGAAAGCGAAGGTTGCCAACAAGGGAGCTTCCCCGGTAATTGCAAACGTTAAGTGGTTTGAGTTCGAACGCGATGCCTTTGTCCCTACGGAGACTGAGTTGACCGAGTATTCCGATGGTCAAAACTGGGAAGCCAAATTTGAGCATCAGTGGCTAATGGGAGCTGTGGTCGAAGATCGATTCATCGCGGACCCAAGAGGTGGTCCCCGTTTGCAGGAGCTCGAATTTGATGGACCTGTGAAACGTAAGTGAAGTGCGTTCACGACACGGGCTGAAGTGATCCCGGTTTCACGGACCGGCTAAGAATTACACCTTTGCTTCTTAGCGTCTTTGCGTGAGACCTGATGAACTTGTCTCACGCGGAGGCGCGGGGACGCGGAGGTGATTTTGCGAGCGATGCATTTCATCTGAAGGAGTCATTCTCATCGGGTAACAGGTAAAACAGACAGCCTTTGCTTGGCGTGTTCCTGAGTCACCTCGTGCTCATCACTTGCGGCAACGAATGATCCTGCCAGAGGGTCGCAATGACGCACTCGGAGCGGAAAAAACGGGAAATGACATCGTGACGATATGGTTATAATCGGAAGGTTGGTTGATCCCGCCGCGGCCTGCTGCTTGGCTGCCTCCCCCTTCCGATTTCATGGTTGCACGTTATGGCATGGCGTTGCTTTCGCGTCTTCGCAGTCGTCTTTTTTCGTTCTGCATGATCGCCAGTTTCGATTCGTCAGCGGCTGAGCCTCCTAATTTCAGTCGCGATGTGCGGGCGATTCTTTCCGACAAGTGTTTTCAATGTCACGGGCCGGATGAGGCGAAGCGACAAGGAGGCTTGAGGCTGGATGTTCGCGAGTCTGCTTTGGACAAAGGTGACTCGGGCAAGCATGCCATCGTGGCGGGTAAAGCCGACGAGAGCGAACTCATCCGCCGACTTGTTACTTCGGACGCTGACTCGCACATGCCGCCGGCTGAGACCAAGAAAGTGCTGACCAAGGAAGAAGTGGAAACGCTACGCCGGTGGATCGATGCGGGGGCGAAGTACGAAGGTCACTGGGCTTTCTCGACGGTTGTACGTCCTGACGTACCGCAGCCGTTTGTCGCTGATGATTCAAATGCAAAAGAGTGGCTGAAGCATCCGATCGATCGATTCTTGCTGGCTCGCTTGCAGAAAGAAGGACTCAAGCCCAACTCGGAAGCGGATCGCGAAACACTAATTCGACGCGTCGCACTGGATCTGACCGGTTTACCGCCGAAGCCCGATGAGCTGCGGAGTTTTTTGGCTGAACCACCGAGTGCCGCCGCTTATGAAAAAGTCGGCGATCATTATCTGGCCTCGCCTCACTACGGCGAACGCATGGCACTCAATTGGCTCGACATGGCTCGCTACGCTGACAGCAACGGATTTCAGAGCGACGGTAGTCGCGACATCTGGGCTTGGCGTGACTGGCTGATCCAAGCTTACAACGACAACAAACCGTTCGACGAGTTTACGATCGAGCAATTGGCGGGCGACATGCTCCCCGATGCGACCACCAGTCAGATCATCGCAACAGGTTTCAATCGCAATCATCGGCTCAACGGCGAAGGAGGACGTATCGTCGAAGAGTGGTTCGCTGAGACTGTGATCGATCGTGTGGAAACGACCGGTTTGACGTGGCTCGGTTTAACTCTGAACTGCACGCGGTGTCATGACCACAAGTATGACCCGCTGACTCAGAAAGAGTTTTATCAGTTGTTCGCTTTCTTCAATTCGGTGGAAGAGCAAGGTGTGTTGGCACCGGAAGGGAAGAACGGCGAGAACACTCCGCCGCTTCTGAAGCTCAAGACCGACGAGCACGCGCGCGAGGTGGCTCGGCGCCGACAAGAGATTGAATCGCTGAAGAAGCAACTGGAGTCCGATCGCTTGACGGTACCGGCCCTCGTTGCGAAGTGGGCTGAGCAGCAATCGAAAAATACGGAATCGGCAAGCCGCAATGCTTGGTCTTCCACGGATCCATCGAAAGTCGAATCGCTCGAAGGTGCCACGCTGACCAAACAAGATGATGGCAGCTACCTGTCATCGGGAACGAATCCGGCCAATGACATTTATCGAATTCGGATTCCGATCGATGGAGAAAGATTCAGCGGTTTCATGATCGAAGTGTTCCCCGACGCGAGCTTGCCGAACCAAAGCTTGGGCCGCGCCTTCAACGGTAACTTCGTGCTCACCGACGTGCATGCTGAGATCGATCCGCCGAAGAGCAAGAAGCCGAAGAAGGTAATGTTCGAGCGAGCCGATGCGGACTTTGCACAAGCCGATTGGCCGGTGTCGGACGTCCTCGCCAACAAGCAATTGAATCTCAATAAAAAGCCTGCTCCCAATCGCAAAGGCTGGGCTGTTGAAGGGAACAACACCGAGCGGCGATTACCTCGCAAAGCCATCTTTGTGTTGAAAGAGTCGGAAGCGGTCTCGCCGAAGTCGGAATTGGTGCTCACGCTCGGGCACTTTTCACAGTACGCCAACCACAACGTCGGACGCTTTCGCATTTTGATCAGCGGAGCAGCGCCCGCAACGCTGAGTCTCGAAGGTGCGGGTATTCCAAGCAACGTGCGAAGCGTGCTAGCTAAGTCATCGCAGGACTGGAGCGCTGAAGATCGAGCAGCGGTCGAGAAGTACTTCCTGGCTGCGGAACCGAACCCGGTTCGTGAGACGCAAAAGAAGATCGACGATGCAGTGAAGGGGCTGGCTGACTACGAAGCGGATTTGCCGACCACAATGGTGATGAAGGAAGCCGCAAAGCCTCGCGATGCGTTCGTGTTATACCGGGGTGAGTACGACAAACCGCGCGACAAAGTATCGCGCGGAGTGCCTGCTGTGTTACCGCCGTTGCCGGAGGGTGTGCCCAACAATCGTCTGGGGTTTGCCAAATGGATGGTGCATCGCAGCAATCCGCTGACGGCTCGCGTATGGGTGAATCGCGAATGGGAACGGTTCTTCGGCTATGGAATCGTCAAGACAACGGAGAACCTCGGATCGCAGTCCGAGTATCCCATCCATCGAGAGTTGCTTGATTGGTTGGCTGTCGAGTTCATGGAGCCGACGGAGTTGCCGGCTGTTCATAGCAAGGCGGCGCGGCCGTGGGACATGAAGGCGTTTCAGAAGTTTGTGTTGCTGAGCGCCGCCTATCGACAGAGTTCGCATGTTACACGCGAGCAACTGGAAAGGGACCCCGACAATCGGCTGCTTTCGCGAGCGTCACGATTCCGATTGCCGGGCGAAGTCGTTCGCGATTGTGCACTGGCCGGCAGTGGCTTGTTATCGGAGAAAATCGGCGGCCCGAGTTCAAGGCCATACATGCCCGAAGGGGTTTGGGATGAGACGAGCCGATACGGCAACTTGAGGAATTATAAGGCTGATGAAGGCGAAGGGCTGTACCGTCGTTCGCTGTACACGATCTGGAAACGCACGGCTGCTCCGCCGACGATGTTGATCTTCGATGCGCCCAATCGCGAAGTCTGCACCGTCAAACGCTCGCGCACGAATACGCCGCTGCAAGCTCTATCGTTACTGAACGAAGTGACCTTTGTCGAAGCTGCCAAGCAGTTGGCGGTGCGCATGACTCGCGAAGGCGGCGAAAGTCCTGAACAGCGGATTGCCTATGGATACCAACTGAGCTTGGGGCGAGCACCGCGCGAAGCTGAAATGCAAGTCCTGCTCAAGGGGCTCGACGAAGACATGAAGCGCTTTCTGCAAGACACGGACTCAGCCAAGAAGTTGTTGGCTGTGGGGAAGTCAAAGATCGAGGGACCCGATGATCCAAACCATTCTGCAACGCTGGCTGCTTATACGCTGGCCGCTAATGTCATTCTCAATTTGGATGAGTTCATTACTCGTGAGTAAAACCGTCTCGGTGCAGATTAGAGCTACTCGAACGCTTCGCTTTTACAATTACTGAAATCCAATGATTCACAATCAACGAATGCAAGATGCTCTCAACCGCAGATTATTTTTCGGTCATAGCACGGCCCTTGCATCGGCTGCTTTGGCGACTCTTTCGTCTGCTCAGGCAAGCGACCGAGCCGCATCGAGCGAGTCGCCGCAGGTAGGACTTCCGGGCTTGCCGCACTTGGCGCCGAAGGCGAAGCGAATCATCTATCTGTTTCAGTCGGGTGCGCCTTCGCAGATGGACTTGTTTGATCCGAAGCCGGACATGGAATCGCGAGCCGGTCAGGACTTGCCCGATTCGGTTCGCCAGGGACAACGATTGACGACGATGACCAGCGGTCAAAAGAATTTTCCGGTCGCCCCGTCGATGTTCAAGTTCGCCAAGCATGGTCAGTGCGGGATGGATTTCAGCGAGCTATTGCCTCACATGTCGAAGCTGGCCGATAAGTGGTGCATGATTCGATCGCTGAATACGGAAGCGATCAACCATGACCCCGCCATTACATTTTGTCAGACGGGATCGCAACTGGCCGGTCGTCCCAGCATCGGAGCGTGGGTCAGTTACGGACTGGGGAGCGAGAATCGCGATCTGCCTGCGTATGTGGTGCTGACGAGCTTCGGCAGTGGACGTAAGGATGATCAGCCGCTGTACGATCGACTGTGGAGTGCCGGCTTCTTACCGTCTAAGCATCAGGGAGTGCAGTTCCGAAACACGGGCGACGCCGTACTGTATCTCTCGAACCCAGCCGGCGTTTCTCCGGACGTGCGACGCAGTACGCTCGATCGTATGGCCGCTTTGAATGCTCAGCATCATTCCGTGATCGGAGACCCTGAGATTCAAACGCGGATTGCTCAATACGAGATGGCTTTCCGTATGCAAACCAGCGTCCCCGATTTGCTCGACACAAAGAGCGAGCCGAAGCATGTCTTGGACGCGTATGGACCCGATGTGCATCGAGCCGGGAGCTACGCAGCGAACTGTTTGCTGGCCAGGCGACTTGCCGAGCGCGATGTTCGATTCATTCAATTGTTCCACATGGGCTGGGATCATCACTTTGGTCTCCCTAATGCGATTCGGGGACAGTGCCAAGACACCGATCAACCCACCGCCGCCCTCATCAACGATTTGTCGGCGCGCGGGTTGCTCGAAGACACCTTGATTGTGTGGGGAGGTGAATTCGGTCGCACGATATACTCCCAAGGCGCTCGCAGCGCGATGGACTACGGTCGCGATCACCATCCGCGTTGCTTTGCCGTGCTACTCGCCGGAGCCGGCGTGAAGGGAGGAGTCACGCTCGGAGCCACCGACGAGTACTGCTACAACATCACATCGGATCCAGTGCACGTCCACGATCTCAACGCCACGCTCATGCACTTGTTAGGTGTCGACCACGAGCGTTTGACGTACCGCTATCAAGGCCGCGATTTCCGCTTGACGGATATTCATGGCAGCGTCGTAAAGCAGATCCTTGCCTAGCGTAGAACGCTTGTCCTCAAGCGTTTGCGTTTGATGGGTGAAAGCGAGAGAGTGTTGAATTGAGGGAAGATCGATTCGAAGATTGCGGCCAAGTGATGCTGTGGAGAGGCCGAGTCGTTGAATCGCGAGCGGTTTTTGGGAAGTGTGTTGGTTACGTGGAGTTGTTGGGTTTGCGATGTTGACTGAAGTCGGCTGAGGACAGCCGACCTACACTGTTTACTCACCGATACGAAGTGGAATTTGCCCGAAATGTCCAGCTTCAATGACCTCTCGTTTCATGCTTTCGATCCTGAGCGCGATGTCGCGATTCGTGAACGAAAGCTCCCTCACTGGTTCCAGCCGAACACGGCAGTCTTCATCACCTTCCGCACGTTAGACTCCTTGCCGTGCGAGGTCGTGCAACGCATGACCAGGGAGTTGGAGGAATGGCTCGCGGAAAGAAACTTGCCGATTGAACTTGGAGGAAGCTCATTTAAGTCGAAGCTGCCGACGTACTGGAAGCTCCTTCAGGCACTGTCGCCGGTTGAGTATCGGGAGTTCCATCGCCTGAAGGAGCGGTTGATTCATCGGGAGCTGGATAGCTGCCATGGAGCGTGCTTGTTGAGACGACCTGAGTTGTCAGGGATCGTCGCAAACGCGATACGGTACGGAGACGGTGAGAGGTTCGATCTCGACTGCTTCGTGATTATGCCGAACCACGTCCATGCCATTGTCCAGTTCCGAGACGGCTTTGATTTCACTGTCGTCGGGCAAAGCTGGATGCGATATTCAGCGAGGCTGATTCACGAAGCGATCAAGGTCAAAGGATCATTTTGGCAAGACGAGCCGTTCGATCATCTCGTCCGCAGCTCGGAACAGTTCATCTACTTGCGGAAATATATTGCCGACAATCCGATCAAAGCGAAACTTCGTAGAGGTGAGTACGTGCTTTGGACGAAACCGTAGAACGCTTGTCCTCAAGCGTTTTAGTTGGATGTGGTGAATCGATAGGTTTTGACGTGGTTGTTGGCGTTGCTTGGCGGCGCGGGCGGTTTGGGTTTGCGACGTCAATTGAAGTCGGCTGAGGACAGCCGACCTACACTGGGTAGAACGCTTGTCCTCAAGCGTTTTAGTCTGATGTGGTTGTCGTTGGTTTTCAGTTCTTCTTGGACGCTTTGAAGATTGTGAAGGCGCGGGCGGTTTGGGTTTGCGACGTCAATTGAAGTCGGCTGAGGACAGCCGACCTAAACTGAGTAGAACGCTTGTCCTCAAGCGTTTTAGTTGGATGTGGTGAATCGATAGGTTTTGACGTGGTTGTTGGCGTTGCTTGGCGGCGCGGGCGGTTTGGGTTTGCGACGTCAATTGAAGTCGGCTGAGGACAGCCGACCTACACTGGGTAGAACGCTTGTCCTCAAGCGTTTTAGTCTGATGTGGTTGTCGTTGGTTTTCAGTTCTTCTTGGACGCTTTGAAGATTGTGAAGGTGTCGTAGGTCTGCATCAGGTCGCCGTCTGTTACGGAGACGATGATGTCGACGCTTTCGTCCGCGAAGTTCGGCGGGACTCGCCAGGTTATCTTACCCGAAGCGGAAACCTGCATCTTTTCAGGACCGGTCGTTAGTTCGTATTTGACCTTTTTCTTGTTCGTCTCCACTTCGATCTGATACGAATAGGACTTGCCGGGTTCGAAAACTCGTGTGGGCGAAGAGACGATGAAGAAGTAATCGACCTCGGATTTCTTCAGCTCTTTTCTGAAGTCGAACTCGTTCACGATGATGGAATCATTCGTGAAAGGGACGGAAACCAGCGCGTGGGTGGCCATGTTGTAGAAGATGTGCTTATCAAACGTATAGTCGTTATTCGTCCACGCTTCGTTGTTATCGAGAGAACCAAGGTCGAGATCGGGCAACTCCAGCAGCGGAGCGTCGGCGCCTATCTCGCAGATCGATGCTTTGAGCTGAGCGGCATTTCCGCTATTGGAGCTTCCGGGCATCGAACCAAATGGCACTCTTAAGTAAAAGCGAGGGTGAGAAGTAGGCACGGCAGCCGCATAGTTTCCGGAGCGATTGCCATTTGATTGAGAGATATTCTTTAGTGCGGCAGTGTAGGTGCCTCCGGAGCCGGTGAGGATGTGCATCCCGTCCGCGCTGGGAACGACGTGGCCGGCCGAGTTGTGCTCGTATTTGCTCAACAGCGTGGACTCCGTTACGAGGATTGTCTGCAAGCCTTGGGGACTGTGGCTGGTAGCCCACATGCCGAAGACTTTGCCGTTTGCCGAAGCGCGAATATGGGTCACGTCTCGATAGGATGAATAGTGTCCGGTATAGCCGTTGTTCTTGGCCGGCGTGATGTCCTTGAAACGGATCGGGTCCATGACTGCGAGCGTCGCTTGATCGAGCGCGTCCGTACCGGTTGCTTTGTGGACCAAGATCGGGCCGTCCGAGGCGTATCCTGCTGTGATCGATTTGATGACCCCTGCGAACGGAGGCTTGGTCGCGGTTTCTTTCTTGAATGTTCCCAGACTGTATCTCTCCAGCACATTACGAGGGCGATCGTAGATGACGATGGATTTCAGCAGGCCCGCGACGAGCGAGTCGTTGGACGAGAGCGGCAGTACCTTCGCAATGGTTGCTTTGGGTACGTCGAATACGACGAGTTTCTTGTCGTTGGCAAGAACAACCAGTAAGTATCGTCCACCACCGGCTTGGATCACATCCGTAACCGTACCGGGCATTGGAACCTTCTTCTTACCTCCTTTGAAAACGCCCCCTAGATCCGCGACACCATTGCCTGGATCGGATGGCGCTGTCGGGTTCTGTGCTGCGCCGCCTGACTCTCCATCACTTGAGCCGCGTGCCGCATCGGCGTTGGGGATTCGGAAAATCTCTTTTCCGGCGCTGCGAACGATCACGATATGGCTGATCGGTTCGCCGCCTTCGATTTCACTGACTTGCAATCCAGTGGCTTTTGTCAGATCGATGGATGCCGGATAGTTCCCGAAGTCGATGCGCAGTTTCGGCAGCGTATCTACACCGACGGTTTTTTCCGTCCCGGATTTCAAGGCGACTTTCGCCAAAGGTGTTTTTCCGGTCGACTCGTATTCGATGGATTCAATTTCCGAAAGACGGACTTCGACTGACCCTAATTTGACGGATTGATTAACCGCTTTGGCTTCGATCGAACCGGCGGAGAAATCGATCTTGATCGGTACTGTTGCGGTATTCTCATCGGCCGCGTTTTCTACGATCGACGCAGTGAATCGTTCCGGGCTCTCCGGTTTGAGATCGTATTTCTTGGCAGGCTTATCTTGGCCTTTCAACCATAACTCGACCGTCGGTTCAGCGACTGCATCGCGAAATGGTTTGAAGGTGACCGTTACGGTTTGGGGCGTGCGAATAGACTCCGTAGTGAATTCAGGAACCTCCGCCTGCACGACTGGAGCTTTCAGCAAGGCGATCAGTTTTTGGGCCGGTATGGCAAAGTTCACACCGGATGCTTTGACCCCGAAGCTCACTATCCCTACGACTGAGCCCTGATCATCCAACACTGGTCCGCCCGAGTTGCCCGGATTGAGAGCAGCATCGAGTTGAATGAGTTGAACGCCGGCTTTGTCTTTGCGAATCGCCGTGATATGCCCGACGTTAACGCTGATGGTCGGAAACTTACCTTCTTCTAAAGCCAGTCCTGTTCCGAAGGGGAATCCGAATGTCGTTACGGTTTGAGTCTCGAACGGGCTGGGCGTCTCCGGCAGCTTGAGTGTTTTGAAATTTCCAGGTTTCACCGCCTCCAAGAGTGCCAAGTCGTTGGTGGCGTCCTTGCGAATGTTTTTGGCTTCTACAAAGAACTGATTTTCATCGCCCGAGTTTCCGATCAGCCGCACGGTTGATTCCGAGTCGAGTTCGTCAACAACGTGAAAGTTTGTGACGAACAAACCGCGCGGGTCGATGCAGAATGCCGTTGCGTATCCTTTTTCATCCGGGAGCTCGAGTAAGTAAGCGGCTGATTTACCTGCTTCGACGACATTCGCTTGATTCGATTGTGCTTGACCGACGGATGCCGATAGGCTCGTCGCCAAAAACACTAGAGCCAAAAGGAATCGGGGCATGATTTCGGGCCTTTGTTCTGTCGATGGGGGAAATCCTGGGGGCATGAGCGCGGTGATAGATTAACTCTTCCGGGAAGTCGGATCAAGAAAGTCGACGGGTGTTTCGTATGAGATGTCAGAATCGTTGATTTGAAAAGTTTCGGCCGAGTTCGTGAATTTTGAATAGCGCGCGTGGGGGTTCGGCTCTGTTCAGTATGTGAAGGCTGCTTGGTGAATATTGCGAAGGGGCTTGGATCATGCTGTTTTGGGTTGCGCATATCACGGCGGGCTGGCTGTTCGCCGACTTGCTGTCTGGGATGTTTCATTGGATCGAGGATCGTTACCTCGATCCGAACTGGCCGATCATCGGCGAGTATGTGGCGAAGCCGAATCTGGTGCACCACATCAAACCGACTCAGTTTCTGGAGGTCGGTTACTGGACTCGCAATTGGACGACCATCGTTCCGTCCATCATCGTCACCTCCATAGCATCCTGGTTGCACGCACCGTTATGGATGTTGATCGGATTTGCTTGTGTGTCGCAAGCCAATGAGATTCACGCGTGGGCTCATCGTCGCGTGCAGAGCCGCATCATCCGTGGGTTGCAAGAGTTCGGCGTATTGCAGAGCTGCCGGCATCACAACGTGCATCACAAAACGCCGTTCAATGTGCATTACTGTGCGATGACCGATTATTTGAACGGTCCGCTCGAACGGCTCGGGTTTTGGCGCGGGTTGGAATTTGTCTTGGCGTGCTTCGGAGTGAAGCCGCGCCGTGATGATGATCACGAGGGCTTGCGGCCGCAAGCAACCCAATACTTGCCGCTCTCAAAGATGGCGACATCTTCCAAAGTCTGAGGAAGCCGCTCTTCATACCAGTTCGGATGTTTCGTGACGAAGAGCATCGCACCGCCGGGACGAAGCGACGTTTCGGCGGTTTGAACCATTCGCTCGGCAATGGAAAAGTCGCTGTAGTAAGGAGGATTGGCGAGCACCATGTCTATCGTGCCGTCCAGCTTCAGATCGCCGTCGTGATTCAAATGCGTATGTAGTGACTGCACTTCGTTCAATTCAGCTCCGCGGCGCGTGCAATCCACGGCGCGGGCATTACAATCGACCGCGTGTACTTCGACATCTTCGGCTCTTAATGCTGCAGCCAGGGACACGGTTCCGGCTCCGCAGCCGAGATCCAGTACTCGGCTGCCCGGTTCGATCTCCATGGTTTGCATCAACTGACGCGCACCTGGATCGACATGTCGATGCGAAAAGACTCCCGGTCGAGTCAGGCACTTGATGAGATTGTCTTCATCACGAAAAACGATTTCGGCTTCGAAGTTTTTGAGCTTGCGGAGCGGCTTGGTCTTGCGACAGGTATAAAGTCGTCCACCGTCCGCTTCTTGAACGCTGACTTTGTCGAACATGCCGCTGAGCTGTTCTCGCAGCCATTGGTCCTTCGGATTGTCGACCGAAGTTATGAGTGTGCCGCCGATGCGCAGTCGTTCATGAGCTTGTTGCAACAAGTCACGAGTCAACTCGGCTTCGCCTCGTGATGAAATCGGAAACACCACTACGCAAGCTTCACCGTCGGGCAGATCGGCTGCGCATGCAACTTGCGCCGTGCTGCCGCTCTGCGTGATCGCATCGCGCGCGAGATCTGCCAAATAGAGATCAAAGTACCAAGCGGTGATTGCCGCCGACGGACTTCTCTTTGATAACAAACTTGCCGCTTGTCCTCGTCCCTGCGAGATGAGGATGGCGCGCTCGAATTCAAGCTGCGGGAAGTGATCGATGATCAGTGCTTCACTCGGCAGCGGCGGCAAGGGAGAGGTTGCTTCGTCGGTCAATTCAAACAGCTTTCAAACACGCATGGGAGGATTCGGTGAACGAGTATGCTTTGCGATCGTGTCGCAGGCAATCGCGAAGTCACTCAGGCGCTCAAATGGCCGAGTCGTTCGTTGCGATCGATTAGTTTGCCGCGGGTTTGACCGCAGCCAGTCGTTCGACGAGCGGCAGGACATCGGACTTGTAAGTCAAACCGTCTTCGCCGGCTGAGTCATCGGTCAGCTTGGCGACGAGACCTCCTTGTCGATCATAGATCAAGATCGCCGGCATCGATTCGACTTCCAACTTGGCAAGCACATCCGAGTCTGCTTCGCTGGATAAGAGATTCATCAACTCCGATTTCTGTTCGCTCAAAAACTTCTTCACAGCGGGGATATAGCTGTCGACCGGCTTCTTCGGCAGTCCCAAGTAATCGACGTTGAAAGAGATGCACTGGACATCTTCCGGGAAGCGCTTGCTGAGTGCTACGAGATTCGGATACTCTCGCATGCATGGAACACAAGACGTGCTCCATACATCGACCACAACGACTTTTCCTTTCGCCGCAGCCACTCGCTCTATGAGCTGTGCATGCGAAGCGGGTTCGACCTGAACTTCGCTCACACTTTTGGTCGTTGTCTCCTGCGGCGACGAAGTCTCATTCTTCTCGTCCGACTTTGTTGAAGTTGTATCGGAGGATGGTCGACCGGGACGAACCGGTTCCGCGGGTGCGCATCCGGACCAGAGCAGCGTCGTGCAGGTAAGTAGACCGGCGGCTAGAATAAAGCGTCTATTCATAGCGGTTGATTTCAAGATGCAGTTGAGGTGGGTGTGGTGGGTTCGGCAGTTCACTGTTCACGGTTGCAAAGTGCGACCCTTTGCAAAATTGTAGCAGAACATCGATTTTGCGTTGCAGGAGCCTCTGCCTGATGATGAAGGCTTCTACTTGCGATCATCATCGGGAAATGAATGGTGCAGACGAATGTTCTGAACCATCGAAGCGCAAGCCCATGCGCAAGTGCGATTCAGCATTCGAGCAATCACTGGTGAGCGCTTGGTTGAAGTCGCGAGCCCATTTGGCTGCGGAACAATTTCCATCAGGTCATTGGACCGGCGGGCTCTCCACGTCTGCGTTGTCCACGGCGACGGCCGTCAGTGCACTGTCGATCGTGCGATCTGAAGCTCTTGCAGCGCAGGCTTGCAACCCGATTTTTGATCGACGCCGCACCGAGATTGAGATGGCTATCGATGTCGGCTGCCGTTGGTTGATCGAAGCTCAGAACAGCGACGGCGGTTTCGGTGATACCGATCTCAGTCATTCCAATATTGCGACCAGCTATCTCGTTCCGGCAGCATGGCATTTGGCCGGCTATCAGGAACAAGCGGGTGATGCACTGCAACGAGCAACCGCATATTGCGAACGACTTGGCAGTTGGGACGGACTACGGCGACGCTATGGAGTCGACAAGACCTTCGTCGTGCCGATCTTGACTAACTGTGCGCTGGCGGGCTTAGCTGATTGGCGATCGATCCCTGCGCTTCCTTTTGAAGCTGCTTGGTTGCCGCAGCGCTATTACCGATGGGCTCGAATGCCGGTGGTCAGCTATGCAGTGCCGGCGCTCGTCGCCATCGGTCAAGCTCGCTTCTTCAAGCTACCGCCGCGCAATCTGCTGATTCGAGCATTGAGGCGCGCGGCGGTCGGTCCGACACTGGATGTGCTTGCTTCGATGCAACCGACCAGCGGCGGATATCTCGAAGCAGTACCGCTCACCAGCTTTGTGCTCATGAGCTTAGCCGGTACCGGTCGCGGCACGCATCCAGTGGCTCAACATGCCATCAAGTTCCTGCTGAAGTTGCGACTCAGCGACGGATCTTGGCCGATCGATGAGAACTTGGCGACGTGGACGACTAGCCTATCGATCACTGCTCTGGCCCGAGGTGCTGAGCATGCGCAAGAAGTGTATCGTGCTCAGGATACGGATCGTTTACACGCGGCGCGAGAGACCACCGACACACCATCCATCAAAGTGAATGGTGTTCACGCAATAACAACAGAAGAATGGAATCCCGTTGAGTCGGGACGGGCAGCGGTGACCGCTCAAACGATGCGATGGTTACTTTCGTGTCAGCATCTGGCTCCGCATCCATTTACCGGAGCCCAGCCTGGAGGTTGGGGTTGGACTGATCTCAGCGGCGCGGTTCCCGATGCGGATGATACTCCGGCTGCGCTGCTCGCGATGGCTCAGTGGCTCGATCGAAACAGCGCGACATCGCCGATCATGGAAATGCAGATGGGTCGAGCCGCTGCGTTGGGGCTACGCTGGTTGTTGGATCTGCAAAATCGTGATGGAGGTTGGCCGACTTTTTGTCGAGGTTGGGGGAAACTTCCTTTCGACCGCAGCGGCAGTGATCTGACGGCTCACGCGATTCGTGCTATCCATGCGTGGAAGAGGCATTGGGATCTCGCCGCTCGTGAAGACGTTTGTCCATCTGTGCAGCGACTGGAGCGTGCGACGGCGAGAGGTTTTCTCTATTTGTCCCGTACGCAAAATCGCGACGGCAGTTGGAATCCGCTATGGTTCGGCAATCAAGACCGGCCGGAAGAGGACAATCCATTTTATGGAACAGGAAAAGTCCTCATGGCCTACGCAGAGGTCGGATCGGCAACCGTGCGAGATCAACAAGCCCAGTTGCGCGGCATCGAGTTCCTGCGAGGCAATCAAAATGATGACGGCGGTTGGGGGGGCGGTCCGAGCGTACCTTACCGCGTGACCATTCCTTGTGCAGAGTCATCGATCGCTCGTTCATCGCTATCGGTCGGAAGCTGCGTTGAAGAGACTGCTATCGTGCTTGAAGCCTTGTTAGCTGCGAAGACTCCGCCGGGCGGGAGTAGCCAGGTCGCCGGCGATGCAACTATAATGCGAGGCCTCCGCTGGCTGGCTGCAGCAGTCGAGCAAGGGTGCTTGAAGACGAGTTGGCCGATCGGATTTTATTTCGCCAAGCTGTGGTACCATGAGCGTCTGTATCCGCCGATCACGGCGACTGCGGCGCTGGGGTCTGCGGTACAAAAATGGTTCGCCGAATCGGCATCGGAAACTTCGGTTTAGTCGATGTTTCTCCCGCCTGCCGCAGAGCTGCCTTCGACAACAAGCAACCGTCGATGGGGCTCGATCAACATACTAGAAGAATGAATTACCTCCCGCGTCGCGGTCCAGCGCGACCCACGCGGATTGAAGGAGTTGAACTTGTCGATCGCAACGGGCTCTACCGGCTCTGTCGATACGGATTCCAACGAATCGGCCCGCTCGTCAGGCGGGCGTCGCAAGACTAGCCATTTGAAATTGGTTCCTCAGACGCGCGAACTGCGAGAGCATCTGAAGCAGCGCTGCGCCGAGACGGCTGCGAAGCTCGATAAGAACCATCCGCTCAGCAAGGATGAAATGGAACGTGTCGCGCGCGAGCTGCTCGAGCGCGAGGGGCAACCGGAAGGTTATCTCGGTTGGATTATGGTGGTTCTTTCCAGCGAGTTCTGGCGCGATCAAGTCGGCGCGACTCCGCCAAGCCGCCGATTGTTTCTGCTCCCTCATTGCTTGAAGCATGCCGAAGGTTGCCCGGCTGACTACGACGAGTTCGGTATGAATTGCCGCAAGTGCGGCGCGTGCAGCATCGCCGACTTTCGGACGATCGCCGAAGACATGGGATATAAGGTGCTGGTCGCCGAAGGATCGCCTGTCGTCCTCAAGATCATCGTCAGCGGTTATGTCGATGCGATCGTCGGCGTAGCCTGTTTGAATGTGCTTGAAAAAGCGATCGACAAGATCTTGTTGGCCGGCATTCCGTGCATGGCTGTGCCTCTTCTTTCGAGCGATTGTCGAAACACGAGCGTTGATGAAGAGTGGGTCATGGAAATGATCCGCAATCTGAACGAAGCCGCCGTGCCGCAGACGCGATCCTATGTTCACTTGCTGCGCGCCGCAGGAGACATTTTCGAAGCCGAGACGTTCGAGCGCTTGGTGGTCAGACAGCGAGGAAGTCGACCGCTCGATGACTCCGCGCAAGACCCGCTGGCGGATACCGATCCGATCGCTGCTACGGAAGCCTTGGCTCTCGACTTCGTGCGCCGCGGCGGAAAATACAGTCGACCATTCATTACACTCGCCGCCTACGATGCGATGACCGGCGGACAAGCGACATTGCCATCGGGTGCGGAAGCCTTGAGCCGTTATCCTGATGCAGTGCTCCGTGCAGCGCTGAGCATCGAGATGTTCCACAAGGCCAGTCTCGTCCACGACGATATCGAAGACGATGACGGCTACCGTTACGGACAGCCGACGATGCATAGACGATTCGGTTTGCCGACTGCAATCAATGCAGGAGACTACTTGATCGGTCTCGGATACCGAATGGTCAGCCGCGAATCGAAAACGCTCGGCCCCGAATGCGCAGCCGATATCCTCGACGCTCTGGCCGGAGCGCACACTCGACTCGCCGAAGGCCAAGGAGCCGAACTGCTGTGGCGCGATGCCCGCGATCGCCGGCTCTCGCCGCTCGATGCGCTCAAGGTGTATGCGCTAAAGACTTCGCCAGCATTCGAAGCGGCGCTCTACACCGGCATTCGATTGGCAGGCGATGTGACTCCCTATCACGATGCGATTCGGCAGTTCTCTCGCAATCTCGGCGTCGCGTTCCAGATTCAAAACGACTTGAACGATTGGCAGGGGGACCAGCACAACAAACTGGAAGCTGCCGGCGATACGCTCGGCGGTCGACCCACGGTGCTGTGGGCGTTGGCTCTGGCATCGCTGAGTGCAGAAGATCAAGCCGAACTGTTGTCTTTGGCTGAACCGAGCGAACTGACCGACATGCAACGCGTGCGTCGCGTGGAACAGCTCTATCACAAAGCCAAAGCTTTCGAGCAAGCTAATCGATTGATTGACAAGCACCAGCAACGAGCCTTGGAGGCGGCTGAGGGGAGCGAACCCGAAGCGCTTCAGAGACTACTCGTTTACTTGGTGGATACGGTATTGCATCGCGCTGAACCCGCGCCGCCTCCGGTGGTCGCGCTCACGCAGATCAATCCGCTTCCCGTAGCCGGCGGCCGATAAGACTTCATCGCTTCCTTTGCAACAGCGGAGTTCGAGCGCGTGAGCAGCTCAACACCATCGTCGGCCGATCTCGATACGCTCATCGGTTTGTTCTATCCGCAAGCCGATGCGCTGGGACGCTTCGAATCGCGACGCGATGACGAGCTCTCCGATGACTATCGCAAGCTCTTGGCGCATAGTCGTCACATGACTGTCACTGTCGAACAACGACATGGTTCCAGTGTCGATGTAGAAGTCATGGACGTGCGCCGCACCGACACGCACTACAGTCGCAAGATTCTGCTGCGCCGACAATCGGATCAACGAGTCGTTCAGTTCGGGATCGTGCGCTTGGCGCTGAGCGCCGTCGCAGAACCGGCTCGCAGTGAGATACTCTCCGAGCAAATTCCGCTCGGCAGAGTGCTTATCAAACACAACGTACTCCGGTCGGTGCAGTTGCTCGGCCTGTGGCAAGTTGCTTGCGGACCCGACTTGGCATCGCTCTTCAGTGTCGATGTCGGTCACGTAACTTATGGCCGTACGGCATTGATTTATTGTGATGGTGAGCCGGCTGTTGAACTGCTGGAAATCGTCGCTCCTGAAGATTGCTTCCCGCCGACTGATCCCTCTTGATCCGGAGACCGCTCCTTGAGCCATCCACGTCCCAAGGTCTTCGTGGCGCGTCGCATTCCTCAAATTGGAATTGATCTGCTGTCCGCCGAAGTGGATGCCGTGGTGCACAGCGGCTCGCTCCCTCCGACTCGTAGTGAACTCTTGAGCGGTGTGGGTGGATGTAGCGGTATCTTGTCCCTGTTATCCGATCGTATCGATGACGAAGTGCTCGACGCAGCCGGTCCGGAACTGCGAGTCGTCAGTAACTTTGCCGTCGGATACAACAACATCGATACCGCTGCTTGTGCGCGGCGCGGCATCGTGGTCGGTAATACCCCCGATGTGTTGACGGATGCGACGGCTGACATTGCCGTTGCACTACTGCTGGCTGCTGCACGATGCATGAAAACCGCATCGCAAGCCGTCGATCAACTCGGCTGGAAAACCTGGGAACCGTTAGGCTGGATCGGCGCCGACTTGAAAGGCAAGACGCTGGGAATTGTCGGCATGGGGCGCATCGGCGAAGCGACAGCCAAGCGGCTTGTGCACGGCTGGGATATGAAGTTGCTCTATACAGCGCGAAGCAATAAGCCTTCGGTCGATAGCCATCTTAAAGGGCGTCGCGTCGAACTCGATCAACTGCTGCGAGACAGCGACTTTGTCAGCATTCATACGCCGCTCAGCAGCGATACGCGGCATTTGATGAATGCGGAGCGTTTGGCTTTGATGAAGCCGACGGCCGTGCTTGTGAATACGGCTCGCGGCGAAGTTGTCGACCAGCAGGCGCTTGAGCATGCGCTGCGAACTAAGATGATCTTTGCTGCAGGCCTCGATGTCTGCGATCCCGAACCTCTACCCTCCGATAGTCCACTGCGAGAGTTGGATAACTGTCTCGTTCTGCCGCATATCGGCAGTGCAACAGTCAGTGCCCGCAATGCGATGGCTGAGCGAGCCGCACGCAATGTCTTGGCAGGTATCCGACGTCAGCCGTTACCCTTTCCCGTCCCTTTGCCGCAACTCGCGTAGGATAGTGCGTCATGTCGTTGAGAGTTCAATTGCGCAGGTCATTGCTTTCGATCTGCGGATGGTCGATCGTTTGTTTCGGCGTCACCACTGACCTACGATGCCAGACGCCTCCTGCCAAGCCGGAATACGATGCCGACCTTTCGGCCGAACTGCCGCGCATCGCGCCGAAGACGCCGGCCGAAGAACAGGCCACTTTCGAAGTTCAACCCGGCTATCGAGTCGAATTGGTGGCCGCTGAACCGCTGGTCATGGACCCTGTCGCATTCGCTTTCGGATCACAAGGCGAACTCTATGTCGTCGAGATGCGAGACTATAGCGAACAGGAGACCGAACATCTCGGCTCGATCGCCAAGTTGGTTGACACAGACGGCGACGGCAAGATGGACAAACGAACGACGTTTGCTGAAAAGCTCTCGTGGCCCACAGCGATTTGGACATGGCGCGACGGGGTGCTGGTCGGTGAACCGCCTCGCGTTTTATGGCTGCGCGATACGGATGGCGACGGCGTCAGTGACAAGCAGGAAGTCTGGTTCGAAGGATTCGGACGATCGAACGTGCAGGGATTGGTGAATAGCTTACGCTGGTCCGTCGACGGATCGATTCATGGTGCGACGAGCAGCAGCGGAGCCGACCTCAAGACGTTGATGTCTCCCGATCTATTGGAAGCGATCTCACTCCGAGGTCGCGATTTCTCGATCGATCCGTTGACCAAGAAGATCACGCCGACCAGCGGCGGCGGACAACACGGCATGGCATTCAACCGTTGGGGTGATAAGTTTGTCACCAGCAACAGCGATCACTTGCAGCAGATCATCGACCTCGAGAGTTGGCTCTCTTCACATCCCGCGGCTGTGCCGATTCCCGCGCTGCGCAAGAGCATTGCTGTCGATGGTCCTCAAGCCGAAGTGTACCGCAATAGTCCGGTTGAACCGTGGCGCATCGTGCGCACCAGGTTGCGAGTCTCCGGCGCGGTACCGGGCATGGTCGAAGGGGGAGGTCGAGCCGCAGGTTATTTCACCGGAGCTACCGGCACATGGATCGTGGACGACTCTGCGGGCTTTGGAGATCCCGATAAAGACACGGCTTTTGTGTGCGATGTCGGCAGTAACTTGGTCCATCGCAAACGGATGCTCAGCAACGGACTGTTTTGGCAGGGTGAGCGGATCGATAAAGAATCGGAGTTCCTGCGAGGCAGCGATATTTGGTTTCGCCCGGTGCAACTCGGCGACGGACCGGACGGTGCGCTCTATATCGCCGACATGTATCGCGAAGTCATCGAGCATCCCAAGAGTCTGCCGCCGGTGATCAAACGCCATCTCGATCTAACCAGTGGTAATGACAAAGGACGTATCTGGCGCGTCGTGCCTGATAAACCCTCGCCTGATAAACAAAGTGCATCGCCGGATAACCGACCGCCCGGAGCACTAACAAACGTCGAGCTGGTTGATCGATTGGCTTCTTCGATCGCATGGCAACGACGGATGGCGGCTCAATTGTTGATCGAGCGACACGCTGTCGATGCCGTTGATAAGCTGACCGAGTTGGTCAAGTCTGATAAGGCACCGGCCGGAAGTGTCTACGCTTTGCACGTACTGCATCGCTTCGGAAAACTAAGCCCCGAAGCCGTCGGATTCGTCTTGAACAGTTCCGAACCGCGCGTGGCTCAACATGCCGCTGAACTGGCGTCGTTCGGTGCTGCCGATAAGCAGCGTGACAAATTGATCGAGTTGGCGGCGTCGACGCGTAGTCCGCAACTGCAACTTGCTTTGGCTAGAACCGCAGCAGCAATGTCGACCGATGGAAAGTTGGCCGTGTTGCGATCCTTGATGGTCGGCTCGAAAGAACCTCTGACTCGCGCCGTCATCATCGTCTCTGCCGGGAATGATAGTCCCCTGCTCTTCCACCACGATGCTTCGTCACCCAGTTCTATTTCGGCAGATACAACCGGTGAATGGTTGTCGCTTACATTGCCCGCTTGGATTCAGATGTTGCGAGCTCCGTCCTCTGACTCGCAAGCCGCTCTAAGATCGAACATTTCACAGGTGCTCGAATCGAACCTCAGCGATTCGGCTCCGCACAAAGACTTGTGGATCAAAGCGTTGACGGAACTCTCAGGCGGCTCTGCCGCAGAGACGTTATTGGGAGTGCTCAAGCCTGAGACGCGTTCAAAGTTGGTCAGCCGATCGAGTGCGCAAATCGAGTCTTTGATCGGTGCGGAGCTCGCCGATAGCGATGTTGCGGGCAAAGTGCCGGTCGTGAAAACGCTACGTTTATTGCCTGCAGAAACGCGTCGCACGTTGGCAGAAAAACTGTTTGTGCCGACGACGCCCGAACCGCTGCAATCTGCGGCCGCCGAATCGTTATTGTGGGCTGATCCCGGCGCTGGTCTCGAGTTCCTGCTGCCGAAGCTGCGCAGCATGACTCCGACGTTGAAACAAAAGACGTTGACGGCTGTGGTGCGATACAGCCAATCGCTCGATCGCGTGGCAACTGCTTTGGAGAAGAAGGAAATCGCCACCAGTGAGATTGCCCCCGAGGTTCGTCAGCAACTCACTGCCCTGCCCGATAAGAAGTTGCAAGCGCGATTCAAACAACTGCTGAACACGGCCTCGGCGGACCGAGCTCAAGTCATCGATCGGTATCGTCCGGCTGTCGCAGATGCCGGTGATAAGGCGCTCGGCAGCGCGGTGTTTCAGAAGGTCTGTGCGCAGTGCCATCGAATCGGAGAGACCGGCAGCGACGTCGGTCCGCCGCTGAAGCAACTCGGTGATAAGAGTCCAGAACAACTGCTCGACATCATTCTCGATCCGAATCGCGAGGTCGATCCGAAGTTCCTCGGTTACTCCGCTCTGCTCGAGGACGGACGAGTCATCAGCGGCATCATTCGAGAAGAGTCGGCCGGTCAAATCGTGATGGCGGAAGCGGGCGGCAAGTTGCACACACTGGCTCGGGCTGAGATCACTCGCCTGCAAAGTTCGGGGTTGTCTCTCATGCCGGTCGGTTTGGAAGAGCAGATCAGTCCGGAACAGATGCGTAACCTGATCGCTTTTCTGAAGCAGAGCGGAAAATAGCGTCTTGCTAGGAACTCGCTACAATCAATCGGGTGTGCCTCGCTGAATCTCAAGTTGAGGAGCGCCCGAATGTCCGAAGAAGTTGTGCGTGTCTCGCCGCGTCAGAAATGGCTTGTGGCAATCACATTGCTCGTCACTTTACTATCGCATTTGGAAATGGCTCGTTGATCCAATCAAAGCGGAACGGCGCGAGCCGTCCGGTGTATTGCGATTGATCGTGAAGAACCGGACGGCTTGCGCCGTTCCGCTTGGAATGAAATCAACAAGCCGGTAAGCGAAGTATGCAGGTCCCTCGCTTACGCTTTTTGAAGTTGCGATTTTGGACGTATTCTCGTACTCGTACTCAATGAAATGGTACTCGTACTCGATGCGTCATGATCGAGTACGATTACGAGTACCGCCTGCGGCTGAGTACGAGTATTCAGGAATTGTGAAAGCGTTGGTTCCGGATTTCTCGAAAATCGCAACTTCAAAACTTACGCGTCGGGTTGTGATTGGGAAGCTTTTGATCAGGGCTTGGTCTCGGTGATCTCGTAGGCCTGCTGCCACCGGCGGATCAATTCCCAGGCTTGCTGTTCGCGGGGGCCGGCGGTTTTTTCGATCGGTGAAGCACATGCCGCGAGACCTCTAAGCAGCACGTCGCGATCCAAGAGTCCGGCTCGCGAGATGAGTACCGCCGCTTCCAGCAGTGCATGCTTGGCGCGATTCCAACCCCAGAACGGGCGCAGTTCTCCTTGTCGACGGACGACCGCGCGCGCTTCACTGCGCATCGACTCGACATTCCACGATTCAATCTCCAGTTCAAACCAGCGGCAAGCAGAATCGATGCGCCACAATCCAGGCCCCATCGATGTTGTCTCGAGGCTCGGGGCGTCTCCGACCATCAATTGCACGATCGGCAGCACATCATCGGTGACATGAAAGACCACCCGACCGGTGCGGCGCAGCAAGGAGAACATGCGCGACGATTGATACGGCCTCAAAGTCCACTCGGTAAGTTCTTCATTGACGACGGGACCGATGGCCGAGATATGCGGCAGGCCGGCATCATCGCAAGCCAGCAGTCCTTCGATGATCACTTGGAAACTCCGAAGGATAACGCGGCCGATGCGGGAGCGCTGTACAAGAACATCATGGCAGATCCGAACTCGCTTTCTCTATGGACTTGTTCGATGTCCGCGGGAGAACTGCCGGCGGCATGGACTCGTCATCCTCTTCATCCTCGGCGGATGACGGATGAGGAAGCCGAGGCGCCAGGTCTTCGGGATGAACCAAATCGGAATCGGGTAGCGAATTCAGATCGATCGATATGCCGGCTGCGATCAGGAAGTTGCACAGCATGCGATAACCGTCGGGTGTGAGGATCGATTCCGGATGGAACTGAACACCGAACAGAGGCGCCGTGCGATGCTCGACAGCCATGATCAGCGGCTCGGGTGCGGTGGACGGATACTGTTCATCCCTATGATCGGTCGTAGCCGTGATGCGCAGCGCTTTCGGAAGCGATCCCTGTTCTGCGATCAGCGAGTGATAGCGTGCTGCGGTGAATGGATTTGGAACGTCGTGAAATAGGCGAGAAGGTTCGTGATGAACCGAGCAAGGCCGGCCGTGGACGGCGCGCGGAGCTCGGATGATGCGACCTCCTAAGGCTTGGCAGATGACTTGATGTCCCAGACAAACACCGAGCATCGGAACATGTTCTCCGAACTGCCGCACGAGATCGAGGCAACGGCCCGCTTGATCAGGTGCTTGAGGGCCCGGAGAGATGACAATCGCTTGATAGTCACCTCGCGTGATCCGCTCCATGTCGATGCGATCATTGCGCATGACTTCAACGGCTTGGCCCAATCGCTGAAGGTAGCGAGCCAAGTTGAAGACGAAGCTGTCGTAGTTGTCGACCAGCAGGATCATGACTTGCTTAGTTGTCTTCGAGAACCGCGAACGGTGGTACGTGTCATGCTGTTCGCATTACGGGATGAGTTGGTCGATGGCTCGCAGAATCCCTTCCGCCTTGTGCCATGTTTCTTGCTCTTCCATGATCGGATTGCTCTCCGCCGTAATTCCTCCGCCGACCGGGACTTGCCACCAACCGTCGCAGGCAGTGACCGTTCGAATCAGGATATTCAAATCCATGTCTCCGGCGCTGTTGATGTATCCTAAACTGCCGCAGTAGGGACCGCGAGCTGTCGGTTCCAGCTCTGCGATCACCTCCATGGCTCGGATCTTCGGCGCGCCGGTAATCGAACCACCGGGAAACGCGGCCGTCAAGAGATCGACATCGCGATACGATGCTGCGAGTTCCGCTTGCACGGCGCTGACCAAATGCCACACGTAGCGATATCCTTCCAGTCCGCAGAGCTGCGTGACTCGAACGCTGTCGGCATGAGCCACACGCGAAAGATCGTTGCGCATGAGATCGACAATCATCACGTTCTCGGCCCGATCCTTTTCGCTTTCGAGCAGCAACTGACCGATGGCTTGATCGGCGATCGGATCAGACATGCGCGGCCGAGTCCCTTTGATCGGCCGCGATTCGACCAATCGATTTTGCAGTGTCAAGAATCGTTCGGGTGATGAACTGATCACTTGCACGCGACCGAAGTCGGCATAACCGGCGAACGGTGCCGGATTCTTCTTTCGTAAGTGCAGGGCTAATTCGGCGGATGAGCAAACGGCGGCATGCATGAGGCGCTGAGCCAAGTTGACTTGGAACAAGTCGCCGGCATGTACGTATTCGATCGCACGTGCGATCGCATCGCGAAAACCGGCGGAGGAAAAGTTGCTGGTCCAACGATGCGACCAACGCGTGGCATGCTGCGGTGCCAATCGCTTCATCGGCAATGGATACGATGTCGATCCGAGTCGAGGGGGAACAAGTTGCGAACGTTCTTCGTCGGTCGCTTCTAAGATGCGCAGGAACTTTTGCATGCGGCGATACGCGGCTCGCTCTCTCCGGGCTTGCTCGCGCTTCGGCCAACCTTGACTGATGATCCAACCTCGTCCGGACGAGTGATCCCAAGCCAGCACGACATCGTATAGACCGAGTTCGGCCAGCGGCAATTGAAACTCGTTATAGCGAAACAGCGGCAAGCTTTCGAAGCAACGTCCGAGCTCGTATCCGAACCATCCCATCCAGCCTCCTTGGAACGGCGGCAATCCGGGAATGAGCGGTTGTCGAAAGCGATCCAAGAACGCGGCTACGGTGTGTAATGGATCGCGTTGCGGTTTATCGATGCGAAGTGTCGCGAACGGATCGGCGGCTAAGTAGCTGTATCGTCCAAGGTGCGGCGATGTGCGACTACTGTCGAGCCACACGCAGCCGGGGAGTGAGCTCAATCGCTGAAAGCAAAACTCTGGAGTCCATTCGGAGGGCAGCGATCGAACGAGCGGATCGCATGAGTTGGGCGAAATCGCAGACGATGAGCTGGGAATTGTTTTCGGGTCAACGTGCAATGCCAAGGAAACTCGCCTTCCTACCGCGCAGGCTCCCTCTCGGCACGCTGTCTGGCACACGCACTTGTTTACCCAGAGAACCTTAATCTACGGATTTTAACGTCGCGAGAGCGTCCTCGGGAGTCGCCCGGCCCCGGATGTCGGGGGGAATTTCGACGTAGGTACGCAGACTCGCGTCACTCAATATCCTTCTTTTCGCCCAAGTGCGGACGCAGACCGGGATAGTCGTCCGGGTACGGCGTCGTTCGTCGACTCGATATGCGGTGCGTTTTTTCATCGCGGGTGAGCATTCCCCAGCGCAGCGCCTCATCCTGCTCGTATTGCTTGTTGAGCGTCAATGCAGTGACGGCCTTGCACATTTCATAGCCCAAATAGAACGCGTGGCTGGGGTCGAAACGGAATCCGATCGGAGAGGCAAGTACTTGTTGCATGATCACGAACGGATCGGTTGCATGCAGATGCAGATCTCGCGTTACAAAGTGTATCTCGCCGTCGTGCAGAAAGATCCTCGCGTTGTAATCACGCACCGTCTTGGCGACTTCATCGATGACGTGGCGAGGAAACTCTTTCACCTTCGGATCTCGCAACTGTACCAATCGATCGTCGAGTCGTTTCGGCGGTACACGATGACGGCAGGCGTAGTGAACAAGTCGACGACCTACATCGCATTCTCGCACACTGCTGCGAGCCCAATTGATCACGTTGGTCGTCAGCACACTTTCGATTTGCAGTTCTTCACAGATGCCGAGCAGCACGACGTTCGCTCCGGCGGAATCGACGTCAGTCAATTCAGTGATGTTGCCGATGCCCATCATCATCGGCAGTTCTGGATAGCGCTTGCGACAGTTTGCATAGCGCTCGAGACTCTCCGCGAACCCGCATCCGATCGGTTCGAGAATCGGATCGAGTCGCATGCGAACTCCGCGCGCGGATAAAAATTCGATCGTTTCCGAAAAAAATTTTTCATCGTGCGGATGATCAGGAATGATGACCACTTCGGCATTCCAATCGACTGCCTGCGCGCGATTGGAACTGTTCACCGAGAGTACAAGTTCCGCACCGGCGCGGCAGGCTGCATTGACTTCATGTGAGTCGAACGAGTCAATCGACACACGTATGTCGCGCGAGATCAATTCACGTACTGCAACATCGACATCGTGCCATGTGCGACCCGGTGAGCAACCCAGATCGATGATGTTCGCACCTTCAGCGATCAAGCATTCGGCGCGCTTGATGAGTTCTTCGATCGGTATGCGAGGGGCATGGTTAATCTCGGCGATGATCTCGATGCGGTACTCTCCATAGTCGCTTGCGATTTCACGTTTTTTGCCGAAGAATTCAGGCAAATCGCGAATGTCGCGTGGGCCGCAATCCACCGGGATCGGAAGCGCGGCGCGCAGGGATTCGATGTCGTCAGCCAAGATGCCGGGCATGATGATGCGCGTCGCTTGCGACGGTACTTGCAGCTTGCGCAAGACCCACTTCGAAGTCATCAGCGCAGCCACGGTGATCGGAAGAACTTGTACCGTGAAATCGAATCCGACGACTTGAGCAACTTGCGCAGCGGTCGTGCGCACGGCGCTTTCGGCGAGCTCTCCTGTGACGAACAAGAGGTGCTCACGAGACATCGCAGGTGCGTTATCGGACATCGCTGAATCGTCTTTCACGGAGTGCTTCGATTGCATGTCGTCGCGAGAGCGACGAGGCTGAAAACGTGGTTTCCATCTTGACCAAATTTTAACTCGCACTAAAAAAAGGTTCTGTAACGAGGAGTTCGTGGAAAAACAACTTTCGTCCTTGTTGTTTTTCGTGGCCGGGACTCCTCGTTATTTTTTTGCGCTCATCCGACTCGAACCCTTCGAGTTCGCTTTTCATACGCTTCTGCATCGCCCGATCGGTCGTCACCTTCGATGCTCGACATTCTCTACGAAGAGTCGCACTTCCTGCTGATCGATAAACCGAGCGGCATGTTCTCACAGAGTGCGCCCGGTATCGAGAATGTACAGGAGACTCTCGTTAGGCAACTCGCCGAGCGCGACAATCATGCGGGCAATCCTTTCATCGGCTTGCCCCATCGATTGGATCGCGGCACATCCGGTGTGATGTTGCTCGCCAAGAACCAACGCGCTTTGAAACGATTCGGCGAACAGTTCCAATCTCGCAAGATCTCCAAGTACTATTTGGCTGTCTGTCACGGTACTCTTCCGTCCGGTGTGCAAACGTGGACCGACTATGTTCGCAAGATTCCGGAAAAGCCACTGGCTGAGATCAGTTCAGCCGACGTCGCTGATGCGCGTGAAGCGACTCTTTCAGCCGTTTGCCTGGGCAGCACTGCAGAAGCGGCTCGGCTGAATACAGACGCGGGATCTTCTGCGTCCAGTGGACGATCGAGCATCGCTCTGGTTGAGTTGCATACCGGCAGAATGCACCAAATTCGCATCCAGTTCGCCTCGCGTGGTTTTCCCGTTGTCGGCGATTGGTCGTACGGCAGTGAAGTCAGGTTTGGACCTTTGGATGGCGAATCGCTGCGCCAGTGTTTTGCCCTGCATGCGCTACGCATCGAGATTCGTCATCCGCAGACCGGCAAGCTGATGGCCTTCACTGCAGGGTTTCCGCCACTCTGGAGCACTTTGTCGCCGGAGATCGTCGCTGCTGCCGAGCGCATCGTTGCTTGCAGTAGACGAACGAGTGATCGAGCTTGGCTGGGCGTCGGTGCAGCAGTGGAACAAGAGTCGAACTGATTCGGCAGGCCGGATAATCGGCAAAGTTTTCCTGGATTCACTTTGCAGTGGCAGACGATAACGAGGATGTTCGGCCATTTTTCCGTGCCGATCCGTTCTCTATTCCACCGAGGCTGCGAATTGCCATGCGAAAAGGTACGTGGTTGTCGATTTGTTTGCTAGCAGTCGCATGTACCGGATGCTCGATGTGCGATACGGCTCACATCTGCGATTACGCCGGAGCCGGTGGGAAATGGCAGCGAGGCTATCCGGCTTGCGGGCGCGTCGGTTCCAATTTGAGCGACGCAGGTGAATCGGAGCAGATCCGAGTTTCCGCGGGCGAGGAAAGTTTCGGGAACGGTTGGGAAGAACTGCAAGGTGTACCGACACCTGTTGAGCCGGCTCCTGCCGAACCCCATTTGGCTCCTGTTCCCGATCCGATGGCCTTCGATGATGCCGATTTGCTCGGGCCGGAAGTTCCCATGCGTTCCGCTGCAAAATCTAAAGTCGGTGGACTCGCCATCGGCCGCTGATCCGGCGCATCGCGGACTAGTCGAAGAACGAACGAGATCGTGATTGCAATCGCGGTGTCGGCATCACACCGTGCTGATAGCGGCTTGTTCAGCACCGACAACTTCTGAATGATGATCGCACGCAGCGATCCGACATCGGCTCGGCACTTCCATCACCGATTGAGCGCGCGATGATTTTCCGTTCGCGTCGCATGCTTGCCGGCTGGTTATCGCTTGCGGCATCACTATAGTTGGATCGAAGATGCGGGTTGAAGCCGCATGTTATCGCGAGATCACTTGGTCGCCAACTTCGAGGTACTTATGTCACTCAGTCGCGGTCGTCGTTCCGGGGATTTGTCCATCGGACAGTATCTCATCAATCGGTTACAGGACTATGGTATTCGCGACATCTTCGGCATCCCGGGCGATTATGTGCTCGCCTTCTACAGCATGCTCGAACAAAGTCCCATCAATGTCGTAGGCTGTACACGCGAGGACTGCGCAGGCTTCGCGGCGGATGCTTACGCGAGAATCAATGGTTTGGGAGCTCTCTGCGTCACGTATTGCGTCGGAGGGTTGAGCGTTTGCAACAGCGTAGCCGGTGCCTTTGCCGAGAAATCACCTGTCGTGCTGATCAGCGGCGCGCCGGGACTGAATGAGCGAGTGAACAATCCGCTGCTGCATCACAAGGTGCGAGAGTTCCATACTCAGTTGCAGGTCTTCGAAAAGCTGTGCATCGCGGTGACCGAGTTGATCGATCCCCTGACGGCCTTCAGCGAGATTGAACGGGTCCTTGATGCGGCGGATCGTTTCAAGCGTCCGGTCTACATCGAGATTCCCCGCGATATGGTGAACGTGGTGCCGCCGACGGCTCATTCTTACCGTCGCGAAAACGGCATCACGGAACCTTCGGCGCTGGCAGAAGCGGTGAAGGAAGCCGTTGAGCGATTGAGTCGAGCGGAAAGGCCGATGATCATCGCGGGTGTCGAGATCCATCGCTTCGGCCTGCAGGACTTAGTCCTCAAACTGGCCGAACAAGCTCAGATACCGATCGCCGCCACGATGCTCGGTAAGAGTGTCGTCCCTGAAAAGCATCCGCTCTATATTGGGCTCTACGAAGGTGCCATGGGCCGCGCCGAAGTGACGCAGTTTGTCGAAGAGAGCGACTGCGTTCTACTACTGGGTGCGTTCATGACCGACATTAACCTCGGGATTTACACGGCCAAGCTGGATGTGACGAAGTGCATTTACGTGACCAGCGAGCAACTGCAGATCTCGCATCACTACTATCACCATGTACCGCTGGAAGATTTCCTCAGCGGCGTGATTGCGGCAAAGCCCAAACCGACAGTGCGTGACATTCCCGATGAATTGCGTCCGAAGCCTTCCGAGCCCTTTGAGTTACAAGCAGATCAGCCGCTGCGCATCAGTCGCATGATCAGAGTCATCGACCAGATGCTCGACGACAATACGATCGTAATTGCCGACATCGGTGACTCCTTGTTCGCGGCTACCGAGTTAGTCGTGCACGATCGCACCGACTTTCTCAGCCCGGCGTATTACACGTCGATGGGCTTCTCCATTCCCGCCGCCGTCGGCGCCTGTGTGGCTCGACCCGACAAACGCGTTCTCGTTCTCGTCGGCGACGGTGCGTTTCAAATGACCGGCAGTGAACTATCGACGATCATCCGAAACGGATTCTCGCCGATCATCGTCATCCTCGATAACCACGGCTACGGCACCGAGCGTTACCTGCACGCCGGCGACTGGAAGTACAACGAAATCCATCCGTGGAATTACCACAAGCTCCCGCTGCTCTACGGCGGCGGCCACGGCGTGCTGGTGCAGAACGAAGGAGAGTTCTGCGAAGCGATCAAGCAAGCCTGGAACGATCGCTCACAGGCGCACATCATCCAAGCGAAACTGGCTGAAGGCGACGCAAGCACAACGCTGCTGCGGCTAGCCGAACGACTTGGAGCAAGGGTGTAACGACAGGGACAAGGAGCTTTACTCGTACTCGTACTCGTACTCGAAATTCCGGAATCGAGTACGAGTACGAAAAGACTTGGCTCTTACTTTTCCATGTTCCAGGCGTCTAGCCAGAAGGTGGTGGCGGGTTTGAGGCCGAATTGTGTGTCGAGTTCTTCACTCATGTGCTTGAAGTGACCCGCACCGTAGAAGATAGCGATCTTCTTCTTTCCGCTCTCCAGTTCTCGCTTGAGAACTTCGAGGGCCTTGGCATTCCGCTCGGTGATGAGCGTGCTCTTGCCGTCGTCACCGGAGATGGCCGCCAGTTGGCCGTCCATCATTTCGAGCTGTTGAGAGAGGACTCGCTTCATCGCCAGCTCGCGATTCGGAGCCAACATAGCGGCCAGCATATCGAGGTCGTTCGTCTTGCGACTACTTTGCATCGCCAGACTGGAACCCATCGAGCGCATGACAAACTGCAGGACCCCTTCTTGCCGCTGCGACAAGCTCTCCGAAAACTCTTCCGGATTCATGTCGGCATGGACGAAGTTCTTGGCTTGATAGTCCACTTCATCGAGCTGGAACGAAAGGCCGAGCATATCCTTCATGCCGCTTTGTACAGCGCTGACCCCGGATGATGTCTTGGCATTCTTCGTCAGGTGTTTCACATGTTCCGGATCGGCGACCATCTCGTATAGAACCACGTCGTACTCTTTGAAACGCTTGTTCAAGTCGGCGAAGTAGGCTTTGTCTGCGATGTGAATCGCACCGATCAAGTCGACGCGAGCTCCGCGATATTCGCCCGACTTCACTTCATACGATACGATCGCAGTTTGCAACTTGACCGGTTGCTTCTTGTCGTCCATGAGCACGCGTACGAATACGGGCTCGTCGGGATTCTTTGCCTTTGCCTTGGCGTCAGAGTTCTTCGAGTCTTTCTTGGTGGACTTGGCAGGCTTCGACTCGCCGCTCTCCTTGCCGCTCGCCGTTTTTCCCGGCGGCGGTGCAACACGTTCCTGTGCTGCTGAGATCGAAGCCTGATAACCGAACGCTCCCAAGCAAACGAGGAGCGCGAGCGAAACTCGATAACACTTGGACATAAGACTCAATTCCTGTCGAAGGCAGAGCATGCGACGATTGAAAGAAGCGGGACTGCTTCCCGTTCGCCATGATACCGCAGATCAACAGCTATAGGCCATCAGCAGTAGGTCAATTGTCCTCAATTGACCCTAACCCAGTCAGCATTATCCACACCTGGACCGGTAACGATGGATTGAGAGCGATGGAAGTCGGAGAAGGCGAGGCTGGAGCCTCGCGGACAGTGCGTGACAAGGCTGGAGCCTTGTCACGAGGAAGTATCATGAGTTGTAGGTCATCAGCTATAGGCCATCAGCAGTAGGTCAATTGTCCTCAATTGACCCTAACCCAGTCAGCATTATCCACACCTGGACCGGTAACGATGGATTGAGAGCGATGGAAGTCGGAGAAGGCGAGGCTGGAGCCTCGCGGGCAGTGCGTGACAAGGCTGGAGCCCTCTTTTCCCTACAAAACTCATTCGTTAAAGATTGTGAGGTACACGTCGCGGTATGCTTCCATTTTTTGAAGGCCGCGCCAGAGGGTTTCGGAGCCTGGGGATCGGCCTGGGCGGTGGGAGTATCCACCGGCTTGCGCGACCATAAGAATGAACTCAGCCATCGTCGGCGGCTTGTCCGGCAACTTGCGTGTCTTTTTTCTGACCATGTATAGGGCTTTCCATTCAGCCGCCGAGACGTATTCACTGCAAGGAGCTTCCGGCGCTCTGGCTGCCATTTTCAGCTCTTCGACTCGGAACGCTGCGATGTACATCAACGCCGCAATTGTTTGTAATGCGGATAGCGATTCGTATTTCAGCTTTTCGATCCGCATACCTGACTTGAGCGTTTTGAACAGCACCTCAACTTGCCATCGCTTCTTATAAAGCTCAATGATGCGTCGAATCTCGTGGAGCTCATTGATCGGCAGTGAAGTGATCAACACCCAGCGAATCGCCTCTTCGTCTTCCGGCGGCGAGAGTTCTACCGCTTCTACAACATTGAGCTCTACATCAGGAAGGCGTTCGCCGGGACGTCGCGGGCCTTGCAGCGATTGTCTTGGCTCGGACACTCACAACGGCCTGTCGTGCAGGCCGTGCCGGCGACGAGCCCTCGTCTCGCCGCTGATCAATGCCTCTCGATCGCCGACATCCACAACTTCTTCATACAGGACCGACAGCTTGGACAGTAAGGTGCTGAGCTTTGAGGTTCATCCGATTCATCTGAAACAACCTCTCGATCGCTCGCTCCTCGGATGATGAAGTGATGGTTCGGCGCTGACCTTCTTTCTCCAAGTAGATCTCGTGGATGTCGCATTCGCTATCCGCGACGTGAACGAACTGCGTATTCGGATGGAGCATGGCCAACTGCTCACTGCTTTGAAACATCTCCAGCCAACGGGAGCTTTCTTTCAACGAGAAGTCAGTGACTCGCCTATCCTTAGCTCGTTGCTTGCTGGTTTTGTCTTTCTCGATTTTTTCGCGAATCCACTGGACTTGATCAACAATCCCCAGCGGAATCCCGTTTTCTCGCACGGCATACAGCGGATGCCAGAAGTATCCGCGCTGGAATTGGTTTCCAATACACCTGCACCGCTGACTTGTAGTGTAGGCTTCGTGAGATCAATGACCGTTGTGTCCTGAATGGTGGCAACGGTATCTCCGTCCTGAATTCGCCGCAGCGTTGCATCACGATGAGCACTCATGATTACTTCCGGCGCAGTATGCTCGGAATTGGCGAACCGATAGGTCGCTTCCAAAGCCGCATTATCTGCAAATGCCTGCGGAGTAGAATCTGGGCATTTCACCAAGTGCCGAGAATGTATATCGCTCGATCATTCCTCCGCTTGTGCCCGAAATCCAATGTGGCGAGTTCGTTCCGTTCCCAACTCAAAGCTATCAATCCGTTCCCGGCCCATCCCGTGAAGCTCACTTTGCCGAGCAATTAATACGCTTCACGTTTTGTAGGGAAAAGAGGGCTGGAGCCTTGTCACGAGGAAGTATCATGAGTTGTAGGTCATCAGCTATAGGCCATCAGCAGTAGGTCAATTGTCCTCAATTGACCCTAACCCAGTCAGCATTATCCACTCCTGGACCGGTAACGATGGATTGAGACCGATGGAAGTCGGAGAAGGCGAGGCTGGAGCCTCGCGGGCAGTGCGTGACAAGGCTGGAGCCTTGTCACGAGGAAGTCAGTCACGCCTGGCGGAGCACTTTTCCAACTCTCCTCTACGCGTCCAGGCAAAGCGAACCTTCGGTGCTGCTCAGAGGCGAATCGCTGGACGCCCCGTAGCTGAGCGTCGGCATTGCGGCGGCGCGGGGTGCGGCGGACAATTGCTTCTGCACGAGGTCCCATGTCTCGAGTTCGATCTCGAGCAGATTGTGAAGATCGTCCAGTGGCTTGATCTCGCCGGCAACTTCGGCTTTCGTCAACAACGTCAGCATGAAGATGTACAAGTCGGAGACTTGTTTCGCGAGCTCGTCCTTGCCGGTGATGCCGGACAAGAGTTCATTCAGTATGTCTCGCAGTCGCAGTTGCCACTGCAGAGCTGAATCGCGGCGTTCTTCGTGCCATAGGTCGCGCACGAGTTTCGAGAGACTGGTCGCTTTCTGCAACAATAACCATCTAAGCCTTGCCGGCGAAGCGGTCATCACGTCCTGCTCAAGATACTGATTCGAGTCATTCCCGAGCATCCACTGAACCTTTCGATTCCACACATCCCTGATTGCGTGAGAAGGTTGGCAACTCAAATCGGATAGGAAAATCCGATAACGCTTCTCATCCCGAGTTTCCTCTTCTCGTCGCTTTTCGAGTTTCGCGGGGGCGCGAGTTGAGTCAAACTGGGCGATTTCATTGCTGGACCCCAATTGCCGTAGTGATCTTACCGCCGAGCAAAGAGCTTTGTTCGTGAGATCGAGAACCGCCGGCCTACTGGTGCTTGTTGACCTATGAAGCCACTCATACAAAGCTTGCAAAACCCTCGCATCAAGGAACTCGTTCGCCTGCGTGAAAGTCGCACGCGCCGGCGGAGCGGGAAGATTTTGATTGACGGAGTGCGAGAAACATTGGCCGCCGTTCGTGCCGGGGTCGAAATCGAAGAGGTCTTTTTCGCCGAAGGAAAAGAGGACTCCTCGATTGGCTCGATACCCGGTGATTTGTCGCCCGGCTTGCCGTCCGAACGATTGCAACCGGTGACCGATCAGGTCTTTGAACGGATTTGTTATGGGGATCGAGATAGCGGACTGGTGGCGGTAGCTCGACCGCCCAGCACCGACCTGGCCCGGCTGAATGGATCCCATAAATCCCTAGTCATCGTGCTCGACCAAGCGGAGAAACCGGGGAATGTGGGGGCCGTGCTTAGAACCGCTTCGGCTGCGGGGGTCGATGCAGTCATCCTCTGTGATGCAACTTGCGAAGTCTTCAACCCGAATGCGATTCGCGCCAGTCTTGGAACGATTTTTTCTGTACCTTTGGCGTCGGGCTCTTTTGACGAGACAGTTGCTTGGCTGCAAAGCCGCAAAATGCAGCTCTTCCGAGCTTGTGTCGACGGAGCGGTCTGCCTTTGGGACTGCAATTTCACCGGATCCGCAGCCATTATTTTCGGTAGCGAAGCACACGGGCTCGGCCCGCGATGGAGAGATATAGAGGGCTCTGCGCTGAAAATTCCCATGGTAGGTGCGGCGGATAGCTTAAATCTGTCGATTAGTGCGGCAGTAGTCATGTACGAGGCTGTTCGCCAACAATCGTTGGTTAAGGGAAGTTAGATTACCTTTGGTGGTTGCATAGCAAACAAAAACGGTTGGGATAAAAAGACACGGAGGGTGATTGAGAGGGGTAAAACTGCCTTTTCTCGCCCGTCCGGAGTGCGTTAAGATGTTGCTGCAATTCCGGGCCAGCATACGGTGTGCAGGGACGCGCGTTCATTCAGGAGACTTTTCAAAACATGGTCCGCCCAAAGAATTCACTATGGTTTGCAGCATTGCTGTCGGTCTTGCCGGCAGTTAATGCATTCGGCGCGGAACCCAAGTCCGCATATCAACTTCTACCGCAGTCGGCTCAAGCCGTGGTGCTTATTCCGGATTCGGCCGTCATCGCCGAGCGTTGGCAGCGCACCCAGTTGTCCAAACTGGCAGAGGATCCTGCGGTCAAAGAGTTCTGGAAAGATCAGCAGCAGCAGATCGAAACCAAGCTGACCGCCGCAGGCTGGCGCTTGCACATTGAACCGCGTGATTTGGAAACGGTCGTCGACGGACAAGTCGCCCTCTCGTGGATCGAGCGCCGCGGCAACGTACAAAAGCCGTTCTCGCTCGCCCTGATCGTCGACGTCGTGGAAAACAATCAGGATGTAGCGAGTTTTCTGCAGAAGCTTGACCAGCAACTGATCGGTCGCGGTGCCAAGGCTGACAAGTCGAAATACGCCGGTTCCGAGATCACCCACTATATCCTTCCGCGACAGAACGGAGAGTTGCTCCAGCCCGAGACGTGCTATGCCGTGGTCGGCAAGCAGCTCTTGGCAGCGGACGATATTCCGACGTTGAATGGATTGATTGATGCCGCCAAAGCGGACACGCCGGCCAAGGATAAGCTGGATTCCGATCCTGTGTTCATCGCCGGCCGATCCGAGATCAAGTCGAAGAAGTCAGCCCAAGTCGAGTACTTCGTGCGGCCGATCGGTTTCGCACGCGTCATTCGCGCCATCAGCGGCAAGCACGCTTCGGGTAGCACTGACATTCTTACCGTCCTTCAGAACCAAGGCTTTGAAGCAATCAAATGTGTTGCCGGTGAGTTGGAACTAGGCAGTAAAGAGTACGACGTCGTACATCGCGGCTTTGTATTGGCAGACGGCGATCGCCCGACCTCCGTGCAAGTCCTCGACTTTCCGAACGATGTGAAACGCGTTGTGCCCAATTGGGTTGCAGAAGGTGTTTCCACATTCTTGATCGCCGAATGGAATGCGAAGGATGCATTCTGGAAGGTAGAAAAGATCGTCGACGAAATGGCCGGCCAAGAAGGGGTCTTCAAAGAGATCATCAATGGCATCGCCAATGATCCGACCGGACCGCAGATCGATATCCGCAAAGAGATCATGCCACTTCTGACCAACGATATTTATGCGGTCAGTGATGTCGTAGTTCCTGTCGACATCAACTCTCGCCGTAATCTGATTGCTATACGCGTCAATGATCCGGCCGCTATGAATCATATTCTCGACAAAGCGATGAAGAAGGAGCCCGAGGCGTCGGAGGTTACGGTCGACGGCAAGCGCATGTGGAAGGTCGAGCACAAAGAAGAAGAGGAAATCGACGTCGGTGACTTCGGCGGTTTCGGTGCCGCGCCTGCAGCGCCGGCTCAACAGAACGATCCGCTCCTCAAGAGTTGGGCCATCACGGTTCACGACGAGTACCTCATGTTCGCTTCCCATCCTGAGATGATTGCCGCCGCAATCGCTCAGGCTGAGGCCGACAAGAAATCGCCTTTGTCTGCCACACAGGATTACCGACGAGTCGATGACGCACTCAAGCAGGTATTCGGCAGTGAAAACGTTTGCGTCTTCCATCTGAATCGTAGTGAGAAGTCGTATCGCAGCCAATACGATCTCTTCCGGCAAGGCAAGCTTAACAGCTCGGAAAGCATGTTCGCCAAGATCCTCGAGCATCTGGTGCAGAACAAGTCGGAACTCAAGAAGCCGGCACCGGTCGTCGACGGCGGTAAGCTACCTCCTTATGAAACGATCAGCCACTATCTCCAGCCGAGCGGCCTGGTCGTATCGACCGCGCCGAACGGTTGGTCGTTCGGTTCGCTTCTGCTGGCACCCGACGCGGCCGGCAATGCAGCCGCCAACGTGGGAGCCAATGAGGCTCGCGCCGCCGCTGAATCGGCTGCAACCAATCGCTAGAAATGGATGTTCGGCCGCAGATACGCGGCCGGGATCTGTTGATCAAACCAATTACACGTAACGAAAAAGGGCCGTGATCAACAATCACGGCCCTTTGTGTTGAGTGATTCGCCGGCGGGAAGTCCCAGCACGGCAGTGTGGTATGTCTGACTTACTTTGGTGCGCTGAACGGCTTGCGGTCGATCCAGACGATCAACGGGCAAGTGCTAACTCATGTTCGTGATCCGTTGCATCCGAAAGAAAATCGGATACTGCGTCTCGGTCGTCCCAATGGACTTCCAGCAAATTGATGACGCGCTCTACGCCCTCTAATTTGCGAAGGAGTTCTTGAGCCATCTGCTTGTGGTAGTACGTATCGACCCGTCCGTTCAGAATGACGACACCGTCGTTGTGTCGACTTAGAATCTTCTGTCCGAAGTGGTGGGAGCTGCTGCGAAGCCGCTCCATCGATACGATTCTGAATATCACATTCCGCCGTTTGCTTAATGGGCACAAAACCACCTGCTCATAAAGTAGACAATGTGACTCGCCTCGACACTGCGCGCTAGATATCTCGACGAGTATGCGTTTCTATCGAACGCTTGGATTAAAAACTTTGCTGCACGAAACGAGAATCGTCGAAGTGAGTGTGCAGTCGGATCGGAATGCAACGGTTATTCCGAACGAGGTTATTCCGAGTCAAGAAACGAGAATCAGCGGCGAAATACCGCGAGCTCTTCACAGCGTTTTTCGCAGGGTGGATGCAGCCAAGAAGCACGATTCAGCTCTTCACGCGAGCCTGCAAGATTGTGCAGCGCAGCCACGAGCGCGGCTGCGGCTCGATGTGGACGACCGGCTGCCCATTCGCAATGATCAGCGGCCATCAAGCACGCTCGTCGATCAGCGTCGAACTCACAAGCTTTGGCTGCCGCGCCCAGTCCCCATGCCATTCCGACTACTGCCGCGCAGATGGTCGCTCCCTCCACGCAGCTCTCCAGCCATGCGCGTCGAGCGGCGTCCATCAGCTCAGCCTCGGCACTTCCCAGCCACAAACTGCTACTGGCCAGCAGCAGTGCTGCAATCGCCGCGCTGCCGATGATCGGCAAGGCTCGCCACGCAGCATGATGCCGTTTGAGATGAGCCAGTTCGTGGAGAACAACCATGTCCAGTTCCGTGGCCGTCAATTGTTTAAATAGCGATTCGCCGATCCAAAGCCGCCGATTAAAGCGACTCCAACCCACCACCGCTGCTCCATTCCATGCACGACCTGCCGGAATGACCTCGACCTTCGGACCCGCTATTCGGAGACTACGGCAAAGATTCGAAACGCGTCGTTGCGTTCGGTCATCATTCGGACGAACGGCTCCCATCCACAGGCTCATCCACTTCGGAGCCGCACCCACGATTAGCAAAAACATGAGGCCGGCTGCTGCTACAGCTTGCCCGCCGTTGGAAAGGTTTGGTACGAAGAATCTTGTCACATCGAGTGCGGCGACGAGTACGAGCATGGGGACGATGCACAGCAGCGCGCCACCCACCGGTCCGATTCGCAGCAACTGCAGCCATAAGTCAAGCGAGTTATGGATCGGTTCCGCAGTTCGTTTATTCTCGGCGTGACGGCGCGATGTGTTGTCGTTCAGATGGAGAATGAGTTGTGCTTCGGAGAGATCGAGCAACGCGAGGAAGACTAAGCTAGGGGCCAGCCACGCAGCGAAGATGATCGCATGCGGGCGCCCTTCATCCGCTCCCTGCTCGATGAGACCTCCCCAGCCCGAAATGATCAGAGCTGCCGGTAGGAGAACGATCCACGCCAGTTCCAGCAAGCGACGATAGCTGACGAACGCCCCGAGCGCATGCACTTCGGAATCCGTTTGCGAATCGCTGCGATTCACAGTTGCCAGAACGGCCGCGAATTTAGATACCACTGCGAAGGCAGTGCAATACGCGGTCATGAGCGCCAGCGCATGTTCGACGGGATAACCGCTGATCCCTTTGCTGATTTGCCGGATCACTAGAGTGCCGACGATCATCAGGAACACACGCAATGAAACCATGCGGCTTACCACCGGACGAAACAGAAGTGCGACTGTCCCAATCGTTGGTTTTCGGTAGGCCCGAGTCTCCGCTCGCGCTCGACAACGTTGTGTCGAAGAGCTGAGCTTAGTTGACACAATGTCCTGCTGCGATCCGCCGCATGCGGCTTCTCGCTCAACTCACCAGGCCCCGGTCCGTTTGTAACGGTCGAGCCGATCTAGCCCGGCAATCGAGGACATCGCGACGAAATGACATCGCTTAAAAGCTGCGTTTCTGCGGTTTGCTATCCGCAGCCGCGGGGGCTTCGCCGCCGAATAGTTTGAATGGCAACTGGAAGAGATCAAAGTTCATCGGAGCCAATGTGTCGGCATCCTTCTCTGTCTGAGGCGGTCGCTCGATTTCAAACGTACCGACGATGGCCAGGCGATCGGTGAACTGCGTCAGATGCACTTGAGCTCCGCGGAACCATTTGATCCAAGGTGCCGAATATTCCGCCGGCGGATGTAGCTTGCCGTCCGGACCGCGCTGCACGCTGCTCCATGCGCTACTGGCCCAGACACCCATCTCGGGCGAGCCGGGAACGGCACTGTATTCAAACTCGCCACCCAGCGGGCAATTGAGTTTGACATCCAGCAACGATTCAGCCGCTTGCTTCGCCTTATCTCCCGGAACTTTGAACTGTTCCTGCATCGTGTCGAGCAGTCGAGCGTTGCCGCGCGATGCCCGATAGCTTCTGTCATACCATTGATCGTTGATCCATATCGCCAATTTGCTTTGCTCAAGATTGTTGATGCGGATACGGACCTGCGCAGCATCTTGGGCGCGGACCGGAGCCACCTGAGCCGCAGTGTTCTCCACGATTGTGCGATCGAAGGACAGAATGCTGAACCCGCCTCCTTGCCATCGCCAAAGTCCGATGATGGAGCGAGAGAATCCAGCGGGGTCCGGCGCTCCGCCGCCGAGTCCGAGAGGTAACTTGTCGAGATAGCCCGGACCTGGCCACGCACCCATGTATCCCGGCGTTGCCTTCAGCGCACGCAATGTTTGGATTAGACCTTGAGTGTCTTCCGGATTCGGCGGAATCATATCCTTTACTCCGCCGAACAAATGATACGGTTGCCGCGGCGCAGCCAAGGGAGCTGTACCGTTCATCAACGCTTGGCCGGAGATGACATCGTCGGCAGGGAGTTGAATGGCCACCGGAGATGCCGGTCCGAGCATATCGCCCAGCCATCCGGATTTGTTCTTTTCAAACGGAGCGGCATAGGCTTCGATGGCGACTTGCTCGCGATTTGGATTTTGCGGCGATTGGAAACGACGGAGCCCTACCAACATCGGGTCCATCTGTTGCCATTGGTTTTCGTAAAACGCTTTTAACTTGCCGTATCGCTCTGCTTCTTCGGATGTGATGCCGCTGATCTCCACATCTGCGATCGGTACAAAACTCCCGCGTGCTCCGCGTAGCGAATCCAATCGTCGATCGCCGTCGAGCAGTGTTCGCGCGCCGTCGGGTCGTTTGTCGAACCATGTCGGCAACAGACCGTGGTCGATATGAACCGACACATCGCTCGGATCAAGTCCTTCTGCAGCGGCGGAACGCGCGGCGGATTCGGACAATTCGAGATGAGCAATCGCTTCCAGCCTGCGACGCAGCTCAATCTGAAACTGCGGAGCTACCAGGCTATGAAAGAACTCGGGTGAAAAGTAGGCGAACACACTGTACTTATTCGCTTCCGGCATCCAGACCCTCGCCCATCGAAAGCTCGGAGCATCTGCGAGCGAACGATCCTTGCCGCACAGGTCGACAAATCGCTCGGCTAAATGCCGGCTGCTGGTGAGAAAAACATAATCGCCGTCGCTGACGAGAAACGATCGAATGCGATTGTCCGGAGTCGAAAGGAAGGAGACTTTGCGATCGCCGATCTCGATATCCTGCAGAACCGCCCCCGGTACGTTTTTCAGCGCCTGCTTTCGTTCGCCTTCGAAGTTCGATACCAGCAAGCTACGGTTCTTCGTATAGAACAAGACGCCGAGTCCGGCCCCTTCTTTCATGTACAAGTCTGTTCCGACAATGGCCATGTCGTCGATGATCTTGTCGCCGAACATCTTCGACAGACCATTCATGCGAGTGTTGAGCATCCGCTCCATGCGCGCGGATGTCTCGTAGTTAAAGCCGCGAACCAATACCATCTGCGCCAGGTCGCCGCCGTTTCGAGCCGAAAGGTCTTGGAACCAGACATAGTTATTGAATGAGCCGAAGCGAAGGTAAAAGCACTCCGGCGGGACTCGTTTCGCGATCGGTTCCACGACCACATCGGCAGGAGGTTCCGGTAGGATTTGCGCAGTCCAGCGCGGCGGTTGCGGCACCGGCAAGTTGCTCTGCGTGTTGACGATCGGTCGCTTCATCACTTGCTCAAAGATCTCATCGCGCAGCGGCTCGATGGCGGAAAGCAGTGCGAGCGATCCGAGCGGTTCAGCGAACTCCGGTTTCTTCGGCGGCTTGGGGTCACCTTCTCCCGGAGGCGGCATGGCGAGATCGAGTCGATGTCCGAGCATCCACACCAAGTACTTTTGTGCGAGCAACGGATGATCGCCGCCGGCTTCATCGCGACGCACGGACGATACGTAGATTTTCCACCAGCTCTCCAGCAGCCTGCGATGATCCGAATCGGATTTCGGTTCAGCCGGTTGAATCGCAATCCGTTGCTCAACATCTCCGACAACCAGAAGTGACAGAGGTCCATCGCCGCGGAAGAGAGCGGCCACAGTGATCGCCACCGGTACCTTACGTTTCTTACCGATGCCACGAATGGCTGTTCGAACGCGGTCGACCAATCCACCGGGACGAAAGCGACCGGGCGGCGGCGGTTCCGGTTCGTCCGAAACTTCGATCTCTCGAACTTGCGTGGCCGGATAGAGCAATCGTCCTTCCGTATCGCTGATAAGGACTCGCAGCCTTTCCGCATCGGTGTCGGGGGCGACGGGGATATCGAACAGTACAACGCCCCACGGATCACCCGTTAGCGCAACCGGCGGTGGAAGCTGCGGCGGTTGTGCATCAGCGTGTTGAGCTCGCGCGAACATGACGGCAATCATGCTGACAAGTGCGATTAGATTGCGTCGGTTCAGCATGCTTCGGCCTCAAGTCGGTGAAGAGCCACGTTGCGTTCTTGGATTTGCTTTTCGGTGGGTTTATTCAGTGCGGTCCTCGACGGTTCAGCGAGGCCGATGCAACTCGATTCTTGCGATTTGATTTCATCATATTCATTCGCAACCGATAAGAGTATCCATGCTCATCCGTGAACAGTCTCGCGTTTGCATTAATCGTGCCGTTTCCAAAGTAGCCGCATGCGTAGCCGCCACCGCTCCGCGTGGCGGCAACGAAGCGAGCGAGCCTGGAATGAAGAAAAACATCCCAAGGTCGAGCGATTTCGATCGACGCAAGTAAACAAGCAACGAGACTCAACTCAACCGCGGCGCATAGACCAGGCGATGTAACGGATCAAAATCGGTTCAAGATCGTCCGCTTCGTCCGCTGCCGCGCGGAGCGACGGCAGATACGTTACGCGTTCTGCAACTGTGCGGCTGTCAGTGTGTTGCGGAGCAGCATAGCGATCGTCAGCGGTCCGATCCCTCCCGGCACCGGTGTGATCGCTGATGCGATCGGATACACGGCTTCAAAGTCAACGTCGCCGACAAGTTTTCCGTCGACTGAGTTGATGCCGACGTCGACGACAACTGCTCCAGGTTTAACCATGTCCACGGTAATCATCTTCGGTCGACCGACGGCTGCGATCAGAATATCGGCACGACGAGTGTGCTCCGCCAAATCGGCTGTGCGCGTATGGCATACCGTAACGGTTGCGTTGGCAAACTTGGGACCCAAACCGAAATCACGTTGCAACAACATCGACGCGATCGGCTTGCCGACGATGTCACTGCGTCCGACCACCACCACGTGTTTGCTGTCGGTTTCGATGTTGTATCGCATTAGAATCTGCGCGACTCCATGGGGCGTACATGGCAAGAAGCGAGGGCGGCCCTGCGAGACCAGTCCGACACTTTCGGGAAGGAACGCGTCGACGTCTTTGAGCGGCGCGACGGCATCGAGCACCGACTGTGAGTCGATCTGTTTGGGTAGCGGCAGTTGCACCAGAATGCCGCTGACTTCCGGCTCCGCATTTAGTTCAGCCAGTAGAGCCAAGAGTTCTTGCGTCACTGTTGTTGCCGGCAAGCGGATGACTCGGCTGAGCATACCGACACCGAGTGCGGCTCGTTCCTTGTTGCGGACATAGACTTGACTGGCCGGATCCTCGCCGACCAGCACCGCTACCAGCATCGGGGTTTTTCCCGTTTCGGACTGAAACCGGGTGACTTCCTCACGAATCTCGGCACGAATGGCCTCTGCTGTTGTTTTTCCGTCGAGTAGAATTGTTGTCACCTGAGTGGAGCCCCTCAAAATCCTCTTTGGCGTCGTCCGCTTGATCGACCCGAACGCTACGTCGTCGGTCGCCCGGTTAGCTGGAACGACATGTTCTAACTTCTCACCCGCGAATCGTCATCCAGTCTGCTCGGCAATCGTATGCGTATCGGTTTATTCGTTCCTTGTTATATCGATCAGTTTTATCCTCAGGTCGCCATGGCGACGCTCGAGATACTGGAGAAACAAGGACTGGACGTTGTTTTCCCTGAAGCACAAACTTGCTGCGGACAACCGATGGCCAACACCGGCTGCATCGATGATACCCGTCCGCTGGCTGAACGCTTTGTAGATATCTTTTCCGAATTCGATCATGTGGTCAGCCCTTCGGGCAGTTGCATATCGATGGTTCGCAATCACTACGAGGGGTTGTTCCATCAGGACGCACGTTATGAAGCGATGCGAGCCAAGACGTGGGAACTTTGCGAGTTCCTCGTCGATGTGCTCGGGATCACCAAGATCCCCTTCTCGTTCCCGCACAAAGTCGGCTTTCATGCGAGTTGCCATGGACTGCGCGAACTTCGGCTCGGGTCTTGTAGCGAACGAATGGACCCGATGCCCGACAAGGTTCGTAATCTACTCGCATCTGTTGAAGGTATCGAACTTGTTCCGCTGACACGCCCCGATGAATGCTGCGGCTTCGGTGGAACGTTTGCAGTCGCCGAAGAAGGCGTTTCCATATTAATGGGGACAGATCGAATCGCCGACCATGTGGCTGCCGGCGCCGAAGTCATGACCGCGACGGACACCAGTTGCTTGATGCATATGGAAGGGATCATACGTCGTCGCGGTATGCCTCTGAAGACGATGCACATTGCCGAAATCTTGGCGGGTCGCCCGATACCGACAGATGTTCGAGAGAAAGTCAACGGAAGGACTCGATGAGCTTTACGCAGTCGGAGCTGTTGTCGCGGCGATATTCGCTGCAACTAGACGACGCTTGGCGAGCTTGGTTCGATTGTCCGCAGGCCGGAGAGCACTTGCGAGGTGCGTTCCGCAATCGCGTTTCTGTTGAGGATCTTTTGGCTGATACGCCGGTCGATCTCTGGCCCGGCTTCATGCTTCCCGACAGCTTGCCGATCGTCGGCAACGGCTACGGCGATTGGTGGTGCATTCGAGTCGATGAAAATAGTCGCATTTCCGAAGTCATTCACTGGTTACACGGCGGAGGTGACTGGATTCCGATCGGCAAGTCCATCGCCGAGGCTGTGTTGTGGGATTTGGTCTCTGCATGGCGAGGGACAGCGATCGCTGAGCAGCATGCATCGCATGAATTTCCGCATCGCCCATTACCTGACGACATCGATCGTGATGAGGCCGGTCAGTGCGCAGTTTGGATCAGCGAGCAACTAGGGCTCGCAACCCGTGAAATCATCCAAGTTATTCAGTCGGCTGCGTCGGGCAGTTATCAAGCGGCCATACAGCGATTGATCGATCTGGGACTTTGCACGTCGGCCGCTCGCTGTGAGATGATCGAATTGGCTCTGCAAGCCAAGCTCGTTGCACTGGCCGATCGCACTTTGGCGAGGCGCTTGGGTGTTCAGTGGATTCCCGACTTCACACGTTGGTTGTTCGATACGCAGCACATCCCGATCGCCGTTCGCGAAACGATCCGAGCAGAACAACCTGCCGCGTCGTTCGAACAAGACTGGCACACCGCCGAGCGACTGGCGCTCGATGAGCTCAACGATCGCAAAGACCTCGGCTGGGCGGCAACCGTGGCCGGTTGGGCAGCGGAGCGGCGAGGCGATGCAGGTCAGTCGCAGCACTTGTACTACTCAGCCAAACACGCTTCTGCTTTCACGGATCAATCGATTCGGCTGCGTAGTCACTGGTTTCCTGAACACTTCAGCAAGTTCAGTGCGGCACAGTTGTATGACGCACTATCGTCGGGCAAGGGCGATAGCGCCGATTCGAAGTTCGCACAGGATGCATATCTGAAAATCCTATGGGAAGAGCCTACGACTCGAGTGAGGAGCGCCGTGCGCGATTATTGGTCGGCTCTCGCTTCGCAAGCGGAGTCTGCAGGCGATCACGCGATCGCGTATAAACATTTCCATGCAGCCGGCTGGGATCTGGGGGCCGAGCGATTGTCGGACTACGATCGTATCCTCAATGGTCTATCTCGTTCTGCGCTCGCTTCGGGCGCGGTTGCGCGAGCGTCGATTGCCGACGCCTATCGCGCCTGTCTCCAGCAACGGTTGTCGCTCTAGCGTAGTTCGCGTCGTTCTCGCTCATTACTACGGCTGAGCTGTGAGTCCCGAGTAGAAACGGAGATCAGTGTGAAGGCGGAAATCGTATCGATCGGCGATGAAATGACGACCGGTCAACGACTGGACACGAACAGCCAATGGCTCAGTACTCAGTTGGCCGACTTGGGAGTCACGACGGTTAGGCACACGACCATCGCTGATGATCTGGAGCTGAATGTCGATCTATTTCGGCGCGCGGCCGAGCGAGCTGATTTTGTCATCAGTACAGGCGGGCTCGGGCCGACCTTGGATGACTTGACCCGCGAAGCCGCTGGGGCAAGCATTCAACTTGCCGCTTGAACTGCACGAACCGTCGCTGCGCCACATCGAGTTGCTATTCTCGCGTCGCAAGCGACCGATGCCCCAGCGGAATCGATCGCAAGCGATGCTTCCCGTCGGCAGTCAAGTTGTTTTCAATCCGCACGGTACGGCACCCGGTATTGATCTGACGGTTCCGAACTCGACCGGTGGTACATGCCGCATCTTTTGTCTGCCCGGTGTTCCTGCCGAGATGAAAGAGATGTGGAAGGCCGAAGTGATGCCGCGCATTGTCGAATCGCTCGGACCGCATCGCAAGCCGATCCACTTTCATACGGTGAAGATCTTCGGTATCGGCGAAAGCGATGTAGAAGCTCGCTTACCGGACCTCATCAGCCGAGATCGTTTTCCACGAGTCGGCATCACGGTCAGTCAAGCGACGATCTCGCTGCGCATCGTGGCGGAAGCTGCGAGCGCCGCAGAGTTTGAATCGCTGATTGCATCCACCAACCAGGAGATTCATGCGGCGCTGGGGAATCTCATCTTCGGTAGCGGTGAAGATGAAATTCAGGACGCCGTATGTCGCTTGCTGGCCGGTGCTGAATTGCGATTGGCCGTGTTGGAAATCGGCCCGGCCGCGCAGTGTGCTGAGGCTATGTTCAGCGGCAGTCGATCTAGGCCGCAGACCTTTGCCGGTTGCGTTGCTTTTCCCGGTGTTGAATCAGCCGTTAAGTCGATGACGACCGTCAGTGAGTCGCTGCGCTTGATGCAGGGACCGCCTGATTCAGCGAGCGATCCCGCCGGTGTTTATCTTTGGTTGGCTGAAGCCGCTCGATGCATGTTCAGCGCCGATATCGGTCTTGCCTTTGGTCCCTATCCGCGCATCGATGACCCCGTACAAGTTGCATCGGCATCCGATATCCATTTCGCAGTGGCGGGTGATGCTATTCGATCAGGTTACGACTTGCGCAGTATGGGCGGGCATCCCGACGTCATTCATTCACGCATCGCCAAGACCGCTCTGGATATCGTGCGGCTCAAACTGCTCGACGTGAACACACCTATTTGAGTTGGTCGATGCAGAGTTGCGACCACGTTTCAAATCGCTCCCTCTCTGTAATTAAATCCTCGAGCGATATGAATCCGCTCTCCACCAATTCGCTTTCGCGAGCTCGTGCGGTCGGTCCTTCGAGCGTGAGAAGGTGGACGACACCGAGGTGGACTCGGCCTACTTCCGATGCATCGTCATAGATGAAACCGAGCAAGTGCTCTTGGTAACTTCCTTCGACGATCATCTCCTCTTCGAGCTCTCGTTGCATGCCGCAACGATACAGATCGTCACCGGCTGCGTCTTCTCGCGAGATGTGTCCTCCGATCCCGATGCTCTTCTTCGCATGCAGTCGTTTCTCCCCCTGCCCTTTGCCTCGCGTGTATTGAAAGATGCGACGATCACTTCCGGTGCCGCATTGGAGGATCGAGTAAGGGATCAACTGCTTGTACGAGGGATCTTCCTCAGCCGCACTCCGCGGCAGAAACAGCATGTGAGCCGGATCGAGCAACGCTGCGAATCGTTCTTGTGAAAACGGAATGAAACCGCTGAAACTTCCCAGTTGTTCCAGTCTGGATGCGGGAATGACCAGTACGTGTTCTTCGCTCACAAGCGTTCTCCGGATGGGCCGAGGATGTCGATCAAATCAGAACGGCAGATCAATGGGATGACACTGTAACAGACGCCGTTATCGAGCGGCAGGTACGCAGTCGGATGCCCGTAGATGAATCGTTGCATCACATCATCCGTTACAGGATGAGCATGCAGTCGCCGTAACTATAGAAGCGATACTTCTGCTCGATCGCCTCTTGATAGGCCTCAAGGGTCAAGCTGCGACCGACAAAAGCCGAGACCAACATCAGCAGTGTGCTTTTCGGCAAGTGAAAATTCGTCAGCAAGCCGTCGACCGCTTGGAATCTGTACGGCGGACGAATGAAGATGTCGGTTGAACCGGACCAGGCCTGCAATTGACCGTCTCCGGCTTTGGCTGCGGTTTCCAGCACACGGACCGATGTGGTTCCGACGGCGATGATTCTGCCTCCATCACGACGGCAAAGGGTAAGCTTTTCAGCGGAGGCAGCGGACAGTTCGCCGATCTCGCTGTGCATGACATGTTCGTCCAACCGTTCGACTTGTACCGGCCGAAAGGTGCCGAGCCCGACGTGCAAGGTGACCGGGACGGTATTGACGCTCCGATCTTGAATACGACGCAGTAAGTCCGGTGTGAAGTGTAGACCCGCGGTGGGAGCGGCGACGGAACCGGGCTGTTTGGCATAGACCGTTTGATAACGCTCTTTGTCCTGATCGGTCATCTGGCCGTCACGTATGTACGGCGGAATAGGGACGCGACCGAACTGCTCGAGGAACTCGAGCGCCGATTGTTTCTCGACCGGTCTAACTGCCAGATGACCGCCGGGCAGCTTCGCAATGACCGTCAGGGCTACGACGATTCGGCCTTCTCGATCGCGAAGCGAGAGGGTTTCGCCCGGAGTCAAATGGCCGCGTGTATTGCTGAGCATCTCCCAGACATCATCGTCAGCGGTGCGCAGGTACAGTCCTTCCCAGCGGCCTCCGGAACTAGTTCGAACTCCGACGAGTCGAGCTGGAATAACCTTGGTGTTGTTGAGTACCAGTGCATCGCCAGCCGACAAGAACTCGGGAATGTCACGCACGTGATGATGAGCAATCGTGCCTTGCGCGCGGTCGATGACCATCATCCGAGCATCAATGCGTTGCTCGGTCGGTTGCTGGGCGATTAATTCCCGCGGCAATGTATAGTCGTACGCCTCCAAGCGTCCCAGATCGATCCCTGTTTCTTCCATCGCTGATGATTCTCCTCAGCAACAAAGATAACGACTGAGACTAAAATACGAAACGAGACGCCCGGCGATCTCGGTCGGGAATCACTCGCCGCGGGCCGTCTCGCGGCCATTTGTTTTTTGTATAGGTCCACCTGTGCGAGTTGCACTTGTCATCACCGAATTGGATGTCGGCGGAGCCGAAAAGTGCTTGACCGAACTCGCTCTGCATCTGCATCGTGCGGGCGTTGACGTACTAGTGATCGGATTGGGGCCGAAACCGATTGCGCCTCGCGACGCACTGCATCGTCAGCTTGAATCAGCGGGAATTCCCGTTCGATTCTTAGCTGCGAACGGATCGAAAGACTTTTTTCGCGCGGTGAGGCAACTGCGATCCGAGTTGAAACAATTTGCGCCGGATATCGTGCAAAGCATGCTGTGGCATGCCAATGTGATCAGTAGTTGGGCCCTGCGTAAACTCGACGTTCCACTGATCGGCGGAGTTCGAGTCAGTGAGCCGCGTCGCCTCAGGCATTGGATAGAGCGGAACGCAGCGAAGAGGATGGCTCGCGTGGTGTGTGTCAGCGACGATGTGGCTGCGACTTGTCGGACTCGGACCGGCATACCGGCTGAAAAAATCGTCGTCATCTGAACGGCGTCGAGTTGCTTGAGACCTGTTCGACTACTCGCAATTGAGCGAGCTGGGCGTAAAGACCGATGGACCTGTTCTGCTTTATGTCGGACGTTTGGAAGAGCAAAAGAATGTTCGAGCCTTATTGCAACATGCCGATTCATTGCTGTCCGAGGACTCGACAACATCGCTCGTATTGATCGGTGACGGACGCTTGCGAGAAGAGCTCGAGTCATTGCGCAGAGGATCGAATCAAGCCGAACGCATCGTGCTCGCAGGTTGGCGAGCCGATTGCAGAGAGTGGATGGCCGCCGCACGAGCCGTGCTGTTACCTGCCGTATATGAAGGGATGCCGAACGTGTTGCTCGGCGTAATAACTGTCGGCACACCTTTCGTCGCTTTTGAATGACGGTGTCAGGCAATTAATGCAGGGTTTTTCATCTTCAGAATCCATTCAATCACAGATCGTTCTTCGCAACAATTGGGACCGATTCGTAACCTGCGCAAATCGTTTTGCATCCGACGCAGACTTCGCAGCACATGTCGGTCAGTCTGATCGCGAACACGTTGCGATCCACTTTGATTTAACGAAGCAACTGAGCGCGTTACCTTTCGAACTCATCGCTCGCTGCAAAAATCACAAACCGTGCGATAGAAGAGAATGTGTGTGGTATAGCTGACGGTTTTGTTGAACGCGAACTTTGCCAGCACTCCGTGCGGCAGCAGCCAGATTGGGCCACACTACCGATTAACGTCCGAATGCCTGATCACGATCCGGCGAAAGAGGCTTCATCTGCGAAAATCGGTGAAAATCTACGGTTAACTCTCTCTTCGCAGAGGCGGGTTTGATCGAGATAGGCGATACAGGTGGCTTTGTGAGTATCGCAGTCACACGAATAAGTGACGTGGACCCTCCCCGGCCGCTACGTCCGACCCTCCCGTTTTTGCGGAGTGGTGTTCTTTGCCGGACAAGCTCAGCCCTGGTTTGGGGCTGAGCTTGGTAAATCGAGAATAGCGTCCTAGACCGGCACTGCCGCAGCGGTGCCCATGGTTACGCCGGGAGCAGGCAGTGTGCTGGAGCCTTGCAGGAAGATGTCGATGGCTCGAGCGGCACCACGTCCTTCGTTGATCGCCCAGACCACCAGAGATTGACCGCGGCGGCAGTCACCTGCAGCGAAGAGGCCCGGCACGCTCGTCGCGTACTTGCCGTAATCCGCCTGGTAATTGCTGCGAGGGTCTGTCGCGACACCGGACTGTTCTACGACGTACTGCTCCGGACCCAAGAAGCCCATCGCCAGCAGCACAAGGTCTGCTTCGACGATATGTTCTGAGCCGGCCACTTCTTCCATCTTCATGCGACCATCGACTTTAGTCCATTTCACGTTGACGGCTTTGATGCCGCGCACGTTGCCTTTTCCGTCGTCGATGAACTCCTTGCTGAGGATGCAATACTCGCGAGGATCCTTGCCGAACTTCTCGGCCGCTTCTTCGTGACCGTAGTCCACTCGATAGATGCGAGGCCACTGCGGCCATGGATTGTCCGCAGCTCGGTCCTCGGGCGGTTTGTCAAGCAATTCAAAGTTCACCAAGCTGGTGCAACCGTGACGCAAGCTGGTGCCGATGCAGTCGGTACCCGTGTCACCACCGCCGATGACGACGACTTTCTTCCCCTTGGCCGAGTAGAAATTGCCGTCCGCATGTTTGGAGTCCAGCAGCGACTTCGTGTTGGCTGTAAGGAACTGCATGGCGAATAGAATGCCGTTCAGATGACGACCGGGAATCTCCAAGTCACGAGGCTTGGTCGCTCCGGTAGCCAACAGCACCGCATCATTTTCCGCTTGCAGCTTCGACAGCGGAATTGACTTACCGATGTCTGCACCCGTTACGAATTTGACCCCTTCGGTCTTCATTAGTTCCACACGGCGCTCGACGACTTGCTTGTCGAGCTTCATGTTCGGAATGCCGTACATGAGCAAGCCGCCGATTCGATCGGCTCGTTCATAGACAGTCACATCGTGACCGACTTTGTTCAACTGATCGGCGGCAGCGAGGCCTGCAGGGCCGCTGCCGACGATGGCGATGCGTTTGCCGGTACGATTCTTCGGCGGGTTCGCCGATACCCAGCCTTCTTCGAAAGCGCGATCGATAATCGCGTTCTCGATATTCTTGATCGTTACCGGCGGATTGGTGATGCCGAGAACGCATGCACCTTCGCACGGCGCGGGACAAACGCGACCGGTAAACTCCGGAAAGTTATTGGTCTTGTGCAGCCGATCGATCGCATCTCGCCAACGACCTTCGTACACCAAGTCATTCCACTCGGGGATCAAGTTGTCGATCGGGCAACCGGTCGCGGACTGGCAGAAGGGGATTCCGCAGTCCATACAGCGTGCGCCTTGCTCACGCAGGTGAGCCTCTTCCGGCGCGGTGTAGACTTCGTTGTAGTCGTTCAGACGAACTACGGGCAGACGCCACGGAACCTTCTTGCGGTCGAACTCTTTGAATCCAGTCGGCTTACCCATCTCTAATCTACCTTCGTGTTATGTTCCGTCGTTGATTGATGTTCTCGATGTCAGTCACATCGCGTCAGTCGCACTGTGTCAGTCTCAACTGCGCCCGGGGATCAGTCGTCGGATGCAACGGCAACCGGTTCGCGGTTGTTGCGGAGCTGTTCCAGGACCCGTTTGTAGTCGGTCGGCATGACCTTTATGCAGTCGGTGACGAATTGAGACCAGTTGTCGAGCACGCGACGTGCGACCGTACTGCCCGTAGTTTCGAAGTGACGTTCGATGAGCGCCTTCACCTCTTGTTCTTCTTCTCCCGTCTCGATCTTCTCGAGTTCGACGGTGCCGAGGTTGCACTTCAAACGGAAGTCGTCGAGCGAGTCGAGAACGTAAGCGACACCGCCGGACATGCCGGCCGCAAAGTTACGTCCGGTCTTGCCCAAGATCACGACACGACCGCCGGTCATGTATTCGCAACCATGGTCCCCTACCCCTTCGATGACCGCATTTGCACCGCTGTTGCGAACACTGAATCGCTCGGCAGCGCGACCTCGTAAGAACACTTCACCACTGGTAGCACCGTACAAACAGACGTTGCCGACCAGGATGTTGTCTTCAGGTGCAAAGGTGCTCTTCTTCGGCGGATAAACAATCAACCGACCGCCCGATAGTCCCTTGCCCACGTAGTCGTTGGCATCGCCTTCGAGTTCGAGCGTCACACCGTGAGCCAAGAAGGCACCGAGGCTTTGGCCGGCGGAACCATTGAGCTTGATGTGGATCGTGTCCGTCGGCAGACCGGCTTGTCCGTATCGCTTGGCGACATTGTGGCTGAGTATCGTACCGACCGTACGATTGATGTTGATGATCGGCAGATCCATGCGGACCTTTTCGCCTCGCTCCAAGGCCGGCTTGGACCGTGCCAGGATCTCGGTCATGTCAAGCGACTTCTCCAGACCATGGTCCTGCGGAATCGTGCAGCGAGTGATCACCCCTTCATACGGCGCCTTGGCCGGCGAGAGCAGTTTGGTGAGATCCAAACCGTCGGCCTTCCAGTGATGAATCGCCTTTGAGGCATCCAGCACATCCACTCGACCGATCATGTCGTCGATTTTGCGGAATCCGAGCGAGGCCATGATGCGACGCACATCTTCCGCGACCATGAACAAGTAATTGACCACATGTTCCGGTTTGCCCGCGAACTTCTTTCGAAGTTCCGGGTCTTGTGTCGCCACACCGACCGGGCAAGTATTCAAGTGGCACTTGCGCATCATGATGCAACCGAGCGTAATCAACGGCGCTGTGGCGAATCCGAACTCTTCGGCTCCCAGCAGCGCGGCGATCACTACGTCGCGACCGGTCTTGAGACCACCGTCTGTTTGCAGCGTAACGCGTGAACGAAGATCGTTCATAACGAGCGTCTGGTGGGCTTCGGCGATGCCGAGTTCCCACGGCAGGCCGGCATGCTTGATGCTTGTCAGCGGCGAAGCACCTGTTCCACCGGTATCGCCGGCGATCACAATATGTTCCGCGTGCGCTTTACTTACACCCGAAGCCACCACGCCGACGCCGACTTCACTGACCAGTTTCACGCTGATCCGAGCACTCGGATTGGCGTTCTTCAAGTCGTGAATCAATTGCGCCAGGTCTTCGATCGAGTAAATATCATGGTGCGGCGGCGGGCTGATGAGGCCCACGCCCGGCGTGCTGTAACGGATACGAGCGATATTGCGATCGACCTTCTTGCCGGGGAGCTCGCCCCCTTCGCCGGGCTTGGCCCCCTGCGAGATCTTGATCTGCAATTCGTCGGCATTCGTCAGATACTCGATCGTCACACCGAAACGACCCGATGCGACTTGTTTGATCGCAGAACGCTTCGAATCACCGTTCGGAAGAGGTTGGAAACGAACAGGATCTTCGCCCCCTTCGCCCGTGTTGCTCTTACCGCCGAGTCTGTTCATCGCAATCGCGAGCGTCTCGTGAGCTTCCGCTGAAATCGAACCGAAGCTCATCGCGCCGGTACAAAAACGCTTGACGATCTGCTTGGCATCCTCGACTTCTTCGATCGGGATCGCCGTGCCGGCTTTGAATTCGAGAAGACCGCGGAGCGAGTAGCGCATCTTGTTGTCGCGGTTGATATGTTCCGCGAAACGCCAGTAAGCGTCCTTGTCGCCGTTGCGAGCAGCAACTTGCAAGTCCGAGATCGCTTTCGGATCCCATCCGTGACGTTCCCCTTCGGCTCGCCAGTGGAACTCGCCGGGGTTCGGCAGCGTCGGCAGTTTGCGAGTCGGATCGGTAGGGTAGCCCAGCGCATGACGTCGCAGGCTCTCTTCAGCCAGCACGTCGAAGTTCACACCTTGAATGCGGCTGGCCGTGCCGACGAAGCACTTGGCGATCACTTCGTCGTGTAGACCGAGCGCTTCGAATATCTGAGCACCCTTGTAGCTCTGCAGCGTGCTGATGCCCATCTTGGCCATGACCTTCAGCATGCCCTTAGCAACAGCTTTGCGATAAGCAGATACGATCTTGTCATCGCTGTCATACTTATCGCCGGGGATGAGTCCGTCGCGGTGCGCTTGCCACAGCGATTCAAAGGCGAGGTACGGGTTGATGGCATCGGCGCCGTAACCGACCAGCAAACAATGGTGATGGACTTCGCGAGCTTCACCGGTTTCCAGCAAGAGGCCGACGCGAGTACGTTTGGCTTGGCGAATCAAGTGATGATGCACTGCACCGCAAGCCAGCAGCGCGCTGACTGCGACGCGGTCTTGTCCGATCTTACGGTCGGAGAGGATGACGAGTGAATAGCCCGCATCGATGGCCGCTTCGGCTTCGATACAAATGCGATCCAGCGTCTTCAGCAAGCCGGCTTTGCCCTGTGATCGCTCGTACGTAATGTCGATCTTCTTCGTCTTCCAACCGCGCTTGTCCATATGATCCAGCGCAGCCAGTTCCTCATTGGTGAGGATCGGATCCGAGATCAGCAAGCGATGGCCGTGTTCGGGAGTGACGTCGAGCAAGTTCTGCTCGGGGCCGACGTAGCATTCCAGCGACATGATGACTTCTTCGCGAATCGAGTCGATCGCGGGGTTCGTCACTTGCGCGAAGAGCTGCTTGAAGTAATCGTAGATCATGCGCGGCTGGTCGCTGAGACAAGCCAGCGCTGAGTCGTTGCCCATCGAGCCGATCGGGTCGCGAGCCTCTTTGATCATCGGCAGCAGCATGAACTGCATTGTTTCGAAAGTGAATCCGAACGCTTGCATGCGCTCCAGCAGAGTCGTCGGTTCAAAGCCGTGCGGTTCATCCTTCGGCTTCAGTTCTTCCAACGTAATGCGTTGGTCTCGCAGCCATTGAGCGTAGGGACGCTGAGCGGCGAACTTGTGCTTCAGTTCTTCGTCCGGAATCAGTCGGCCTTCTTGGAAGTCGACCAGGAACATACGTCCCGGTTGCAGACGACCTTTTTCCTTGACCAATTCAGGAGCCACCGGCAGCACGCCGACTTCGCTGGCCATGATCACGCGGTCATCATGCGTCAGGTAATAACGACTAGGTCGCAGACCATTGCGGTCGAGCGTCGCGCCGATGTAATGACCGTCGGTGAAGACGATCGATGCCGGACCGTCCCACGGTTCCATCATGCAACTGAAGAACTCGTACATGGCACGCTTGTCTTCGGGCATGGTCTCATGTTTCTGCCATGCTTCCGGGACCATCATCATGACGGACTCTTGCAGAGTACGTCCGTTCATGAGGAGGAACTCGAGCACGTTGTCGAACGAGCCCGAGTCGGAACAATGGGGTTCGACAACCGGGAACAGCTTGCTCAGTTCATCGCCGAACAGCTTGCCGGCTGCAGCGCCGCGACGAGCTCGCATCCAATTAACATTGCCGCGCAGCGTGTTGATCTCACCGTTATGGCTCATGAAGCGCAGCGGTTGAGCCCGGTCCCAGCTCGGGAAAGTGTTCGTGGAGAAGCGGTTGTGCACCATCGCCAAGTGCGTTTCGTAATCGGGATCGCGCAGATCCTGATAATACGGCAGCACTTGGCTGGGAGTGAGCATCCCTTTGTAGACGATCACTTTGGTCGACAGGCTGCAGATGTAGAACATCAGCGCATGTTTCAGGCCGCTGACGGTTCGGATCTGATGGCTGGCTTGCTTGCGAATCAGATACAGTTGTCGTTCGAAGGCTTCTTGATCGAGTCCGTCGGCGGCACCGATGATCAGTTGTTCGACATATGGTTCGCCGGCCAGCGCGGTCGGACCGATCCCCGACTCTTTAGCGAAGGTCGGGACCTTTCGCCAGCCGATCAGCTTTTGTCCTTGAGCCGCGATGATCTCGTTGACTTTCGCGCGGCATACTTCTCGCTCGTCGGCTTCTTGGGGGAAGAATACGATACCTGCAGAGAACTTACCCGGTTCAGGGAGATCCACACCCAAGTCGGCTTTCGCCACTTTGTTCAGGAACTTGTGAGGCAGCGCGGTGAGGATACCTGCTCCGTCACCTGTGTTGGCTTCGCAACCGCATCCGCCGCGATGGTCCATCGCTTCGAGGATCGTCACGGCATCCAATACGTTTTGATGGCTCGGAATGCCTTTCACGTTGGCAATGAAGCCGACCCCGCAGCTATCCTTCTCAAGTTCCGGATCGTACAGGCCCTGCTTCGGCGGCAAACCAGTCAACGGTTTCATCTCAAACTTTCCTAATCAAATCACTGAGACGTTAGACGCTCTTACTTTTGTTTCTCTTGTTCGACGACTTGCTGCCGCGCTTGGATTCCGCGGCAGGTTCATCAGCAGGCGCAGCAGATCGAAACTCGGTTTCGTTCTGGTTACCGCCGATCGCGTTTTGTTGGTTTCGATCCGCTACAAGTTCTGCAGATTCTGCAACTCGGGCAAGCCCGCGGGAGTGCCCGTCGCTTGCGCCGTCGATCGGGTATTTCAGGACTCGGTCGGGTTGAACGCGTTCTTCGGTCGAGCCGTTCAGCGCAGTTGTGCGCGCTACTTGCGCATCATCGATGGCGGAGACTTCGAAGAGCAGTTCGTAGAACGCGCGCGCTGTTCTTCCGAGCGACGTATCGCGTCGTTCGATGACGCCTAGCGGGCGTTGCATCGAGAGCCAGTCACAGGGAAGCGCGACGACGCTCCCCGATGCGATTTCCGATGCGATAGCCGGCCGCGGAAGAAATGCGACGCCGGAATTGATTTCGAGCGCATGCTTCACGGAATCGATATTGTCCAGTTCCGCCGCAATCTGCATCGTAATGCCGATCGATCTCAGATAGCGATCGATTTCATGGCGTATTCGCAAGTTGGGTGCAAATGCGATGAGCGACTCGAGGCCGAGGTCTTCCGGCGTGACACGCGCGCGAGCCGATAACGGATGACCGGCAGGTGCCGCCAACACCATCGGCTCTTCTCGCCAGTGGGTAGCTTGGATTGTTTTAGATTGCTGCGGATAGCTGACCAGTCCGAAGTCGGCAGTTCCCTGTTCGACCGAGCGATAGACTTCGTCGGGGTGCCCGAACTGAAATCGCAATTCAGCTTGCGGGTAACGCAGCTTCATCAGTTTTTGCAGTTCCGGCAAGTAGCTCAGCCCAACCGAATAAATAGCCGCGATTGTGGCTCGACCGCTGATCTCCTGACCCAACGACCGTACCTCTTCCGCCAAGTTTTCAAATTGGCGAACGATTTTTCCGCAACCGGCATAGAAGAGATTCCCTTCGGCCGTGAGCACGAAAGGACGCTTGCTGCGATCAAGCAACTGGACCTTCAGATAGTCTTCCAGCTGTTGAACGGCCTGGCTGGCACCGCTCTGCGTCATACCGTTGTCCTCGGCCGCTTTCGAAAAGCTATGCCGAGCGACGACATCGCAGAAGACTTTGAGATTTCTCAGTTGCATTGCCATCGGGCGGAAAAACCACCTTTGCCACTATCGGCGTCTGTATTAGCAGGTTTGATACTGCGCGTCCCTCAATCAAAATCCTTGATTGAATGTAACCAAATGTCGGTCATCGTCAATGCAACCATGACCCATAATGGCGGCTTGAAGACCGACGTTCTCTCCCTCCGAGAGCCGGCGGAGGATTGCAGTTCGCTCGCTCGCGGGATACAAGTGAAATTCGACGCCGCTACGGGCTGTTTAACGGTGACAATTCCTTCGCCGCGTAGCAGCCTTGGCGATACACAGTCGATACGATCCGCACGACAAGTTTTTTCAGTGAAAGACAACTCTCATGCTTAAACGGCGTACTTTCTTAGGCCTGGCCGCGACCGGCGCGACAGTTCTCGCAGCTCCGCGCGTAGTGACCGCGAGTAAGACTGCGGCTGAGACGATTATCGGAGAAGGCGAACATCGCTACCGCGTGAATCATCGCTGGGCACAGTTGCCCGATAAGTTCACTTGGCAGACGACGCATAACGTAGCGGTCGATTCAGCCGCGAACGTGTATGTGATTCACGAGGGTCGCGGCGACCAAAAAGATCACCCTTCGATCTTTGTATTCGACAAGGACGGTCGCTACGTTCGCTCGTTCGGATCACAGTTCCAAGGAGGCGGCCATGGAATCGAAGTCCGCCGCGAAGGCTCGGAAGAGTTTCTCTATGTGTGCGCATATCAGCGTATCAAGTCGTTTGCCAAACTGACGCTCAAAGGCGAAACCGTCTGGCAGCAATACGCGCCGATGGAAAGCGGCAAGTATGCAGAAGGGGAAGCGGAACTCGCCAAAGCCGGCAAGATTGAAGCCAAGAATGCATGGGGTCGCGACAAGTTTCTTCCGACGAACTTCGCGTTCTTGGATGACGGCGGCTTCTATTTAGCTGACGGATACGGTGCTTTCCTCATTCATCGTTACGACAAGGATGGAAAGTGGCAGAGCTGCTTCGGCGGTCCCGGTGAAGGGGCGGGCAAGTTCAACACTGCTCATGGACTGTGGATCGATCGACGCGGCAGCGAGCCGATCATTGTTGTCACCGACCGAGCTCACAACACGCTCCAGCGCTTCAAGCTCGACGGTACTTATATCGATACCATCGACGGTTTCGGGTTGCCCGCAAATATTGACATCCGCGGAGATCTGATGCTCGTCCCCGAGCTGAAAGCACGCGTCACCTTGATGGATAAGAACAATCGAGTTGTAGCTCACCTCGGTGCCGACATTGAACGGCTGAACGAGATCAAAGACTTGCGCGGTAAGCCGGATCAATGGCAGGACGGCAAGTTCGTTCATCCTCACGATGCCTGCTTCGATACTGAAGGAAACATCTTCGTAGCCGAATGGGTAGCCACCGGCCGAATCACGAAGCTCGAACGAGTCGTGTAAGGAAAACAGCCGTAAAACGGTTGTCCCCAACAGATCCTTACGCGGTTCGAACAACCATCACTTCCAACGGAAACAACGCAGTCAGATCAGAAGACCGCGAGGCTGTGTCTTGGCGGAGAGCGGTGTGACAACGGTGGCGTTTGTAGGTCCCGCCGCGGGTGTTGGTGCTGCGTAGGGTGTTCGGGCCAATTTGAAAAGTTGATTTACGGCGGCAAGGCTGGAGCCTTGCCGGCACTGCGTGACGAGGCCTGTTTCTCACCGCCTACTTTCTTCTCACGCCCCTTACTCTATTCTCACCGCCTACTCTCTTCTCAGTCCGAACGTCATGTAATGCAGGCCGGTTTCTTCTTCTACGAGGAAGCCGCCGCTGGGGGCTAAGTACTTGGCGATTACGGCGAAGTCAGGGAGCTTGTGATTGTCGAGTGCTGCCAGCAGCGCGGTGAAGAACGGGTTGTTGTCCGACATCTGACGCAATCGATCTCGATTGCCCGGATCGCGAGCCAGTTCGTAAAACATCAACAGCGATTCTTCCGGTCGCTGGTAAGATAGAGCCGAGCAATCTTTGCCTTGCAGTTGAGCCTTAATACGATCGGAGATTAGTTGAAAGTCCAAGGCTTGACTCAATCGTTTGTCGGCGTCGACGCTGCACTCGGCTAGTTCACGCATCATGAAGCGACTGTCGGCGATCACGAAGGTGTCGTCGATGACTGTGGCGCAAATCTCCGGACGGCGCAGTGTGCTTCCTTCCGGGAATCGGCCTTCCGGTTCAAAGACTTGGACCTGCCATTTACCGAATGTCTCGGTCTTGATTTCGCGACCGCGTGAATTGGCGAACTCGATCAACTTCGGCATAACCGTTTTGCGGAAGTACTCGGGATTGCGAAGCTTCACGCCATATACGTTGGATCCGCTGTTGATCGTCACCGGGCGTACGAAACCTTGGGCCAACGTGAATCGACCGTCTATCGATTCGAGAATGTCTTTGCGGAAATCGAGCTTCAACGTTTCGGAGATGCGATCGAGCACTTCTTTATCAAAAGCGTCGGGACCACGGAACTCGTTAAACAGTTGCTCGATGGCTTGTAGCGTCGACGCTACGTCCCAATTGATCGTCGAATAGCTCCCGACCGTATCGGGCACCCAATCTTCTGGAACCGTAGAACCCGACTTAGGGCGGAGCAATGCCAGGATCGCGCGGCGCGGTGTTCCCAACAGAACGTGGAAGTGCATGATCGAATCGAAGTCAGGAGGAGCGACGATCCAGCTACCGCCGACCGCTTCGATACCATCGATGCCGAGGGCAGGCAACATTGCGAAGACCATCGTCGATCCGGCGCTGGGGGGCGACACATTGCGCGCGAAGGCAAGCGGATCAGCATAGAACGAAAGCTGTGGTCGTTCGCCCTGCGTGCCGACGCAACGTCCCATGATGGAAGTGAAACGTCGGTTCTCAGCCAATGACGGCCAATCGACTTTCTCTCCCGACCAACGCTTGGCCAATCTTTCCAGCCCGATGAGATCGCTGCATGCGACCATCGTTCCCTTATCGATGAAGTAACCGAATCGTTGATCAGCTCGATCGGGATTCTGGTAGTGGTGCAAGATCAACTTGCCGTACTTCACTTCCTTGTGTTCCATGACCTGCGAAATGTTCTCATCCATGCGTCGCAGCAAAACTTGCAGTCCGGCAATTTCATCGCCTGCGTCCAGCAGCACTGCGACGCTGGGTTGGCTTACTTCGACTCGGACTTCCGTCTGCTCATTATCCTGTCGTCGCGAGCGAACGTTGGCCTGCATCTGATCACTGGGCAGAATTGCGAGGGCCACTTCACCGCTTGGAATCGAAAGCAGTTCATCGAGATTCATGCCGATCGCGTCGCGCATGGCATCGGTGCTGTTTACCAGCGAACCGTAAAACTCAGCCAAGATCGGACGGATCTTATCGTCCTTGGAAAGCTTCCCGATCGACGAACGATCGAGTGCTTCTTTCAGTTCCTTAACGTTCCCTATGCGAACGTATGCCAATGTTTTTTCCGGGAACAGTTGCGGCGCCGTCAAGCGATCGGACGGCTCGGAATTGCCGGTCGACTGGGCGTGGAGAGTCGGCGTGGGGAGGATCGCTGCACAAGCGACGAGAAATACGACTGTCCATCCGGCCCGAAGCTTCTCGAATTTGATGGCGAACATAGCTGTCATGTTGCGAATCTTCTCCAGGATGAGGACCGGTTTTCGGAACGCTCGTTGATCTTCCCACGAGGCAACCGAGGCGGCAAGGTAGGCATTTTCCGCACGCATAGCCTGGAAAACAGCAGCTTCCAGTGGGAACCGCGCTTTGAATCCAAGTTTCCTATCGACGGATTACGAATAACGGGTATTCGGAGTCGGCGATGCGATCTTGCTCGTCGATGCGTTAAAATAAGTCGAGACGTCAAAGCTCGAACAAGCCTAATATATTAGCTGGTCGCCGGATCGAGAGCGAAACTGAAGATTGTTCGTGGGGTTATTCATCCGGTCACACCAGTTTAAGTCTGAGATAACGTCGGGTTATCCTAGGACAGAATCAAGCCGACTGTCTGTTTCAATCGGATAAGGTCCAGTCATGAAACGATGCCTGTTTATCGCTGCGTTGCTCCTCTCCAGTGCAAACGTTTGTCATGCACAGTTCGGAGCCACCGGCGGCGGCTTCGGCGGTACCACAGGCGGTTTTGGTGGTACGACGGGCGGATTCGGCGGTACGAGTGCTCTCGGCGGCCTGGGAACGACCGGTATGTCGGGAATGGGCGGCACGACCGGGATGGGCTCCGGTACTGGAACCACCAATACCAACGGTTTCGGATTATCGACTCGCTTCGGTAATTCCTCTTCCACAGGACTCGGCAACGCGGGTGGATTCGGTGCAGGCAGCGGATTCTCCAATGCGACGTCTACAACCGCCGGTCGCCTAGGTGGAGTAGGACTCGGAACTCAAGCCAGCACCGGTGCTGCCGGGATGGCCGGCGGTAACCGCACCGGCATGACCATGGGTATGGGCGGTACCGGCATGGGAATGGGTGGAATGGGGATGGGCGGCATGGGAATGGGAGGAATGAACGGCCGCATGGGTATGATGGGCATGAACGGCATGAACGGCATGAACAATCGCAACGGTACCCAGAATTCCAAAAACCAGTTGCGTGCTCGCATCACACCCGGTTCCGGCATCGTCGGTCCTGTCGTCAATGTGCAAGCCGGTCAGTTGCGAACTCGATTGGTCAATCTTCCGATGAACGGCGTTTTGCAAAACGTCCAAGTTTTGATGGAAGGCCGAACGGCTGTCGTTCGCGGTGAAGTCGATTCCGAATCGAACGCGAATCTCGTGGCTCGCGTCCTCTCTTTAGAACCCGGAGTCGACAGTGTCGTCAACGAACTGAACTATCCGGGCAAAGCAACCGAAGAAGTTCCTGCCGCTGCAGCGCAGTAAGCTGCTGACAGCCCGTACTTTCGAGCCGCCGCTCAGCCGCGGCTCCTTTCTTGCGATTGAGTTCAATCTGCGGACGCAATCCTTGGATTGTAAACTAGGAATGTCGTTTCGCTTCAGCGCTTCGTTGCTGTCTCTGATACGCGAACCAGTTGCGACTTGGTGCGAATCAGAAGATCCTTATCGATGATCGCGGGCGACGCGAGCGTCCGCTCGTCGAGCGAATTCTTGGCGAGTTCTTTAAAGGCCCTGCCGGCTTCGAAGACTGTACAGACGCCTTCTTCACTCAAGATGTAAACGCGATTGCCGGCGAGTATCGGGGAAGCCGAGAAGTTACCGCCGATTCGCTCTCGCCAGAGTTGCTCGCCGGTCTTGGCATCCAAGCAACCTGCAATTCCTTTATCGCTGACCATGAACAACAGGCCGTCCTTGGTAACCAAGCTCGGCGTATGCGGGATGTTGGCCTTCGACGACCAGGCCACATGCGAGTCCGTCACATCACCTTTGCCATCGGGACGAATCGCGATCATGCCCGGCGCATCGTAGCCGGTGCAAACCATCACTAATCCTGCAGCGATGATCGGTCGAGGGATCACGGAGTATCCCTCGTATCGCACACGCCAAATCTCTTCACCGGTAATCGGGTCGAGGCCCTGCACCACGTTCGAACCTGGAACGATCACTTGAACTTGATTGCCGACTGTTGTCACCAGCGGCGTGCAAAAGGAGAACTTCTTACCTGCTTCCGCTTTGCGTTCGGTTCTCCACGCGACTTGGCCTGTGGCTGCATCAAGCGCCAACACCTCGCCTTTTTCGGAACCGTCTTCCGAGAAGATCAGCTTGCCGCTGACAAGCACCGGAGACCCTCCGTTGCCATGGACCGGCGGATATCCGAGCGCGTCGTTCTTCCAAACGATCGTTCCGTCCAGCTTCAGAGCCGCAGTTCCTTGGTGTCCGAAGTGAACATAGATGCGATCGCCATCGATGAGCGGCGTCGGGCTGGCATGACTATTCTTCGAGTGAATCTTCGGGGCTGTTTTCGCCGTCTGCTTAAACAGTTTTACCGTCTGCAACACTTTGCCGGCTCGTGCATCGACGACCAGCAAAACGAGATCGAGGTCGATCGGTTCGGACTTTGATGCATCCGTAGCCCCCGCCGGGATCGCAGCCGTCACGTAGATGCGATTGCCTGCAACGACAGGACTGGACCATCCGGAGCCGGGGAGCTCGCACCGCCACGCGATGTTCTCCATTGCCGACCAGTGCAACGGCAAGTCCGCCGTTGGGCTGACGCCATCGCCGTGATTGCCGCGAAACTGCAGCCACTGATCCGCAGCGAGCAGGCTTGTCGACGCCGCTGCTTGGAGACTCAATGCACCTAGAGCTGCGGTGAACAAGCGACGGTCGATGCGCATGGCTTTTCCTTATCCAGATCCAAACGGCTGGGCGATGTTTTACTTACCGATGAACTCGCGGCCGACCCAAGGCTGGAGAACTTTGGGAACGCGGACCGAGCCGTCGGATTGCTGATGGTTTTCCAGGACGGCGATGATCGCGCGACTGATCGCGATGGCTGTACCGTTGAGAGTATGCACCAAGTGCGTACCTTTTTCACCCTTGTTGCGATAGCGAATATTCAGCCGTCGAGCTTGATAGTCGGTGCAATTCGATGTGCTCGTAACCTCGCCCCATTCACCGCCGTCGCCGCGTCCGGGCATCCACGCTTCGAGATCATACTTGCGATAAGCGGGGCCGCCTAAGTCGCCCGTCGCCGTATCGACGACGCGGTACGGAATCTCCAGTGCATCGAACAGTTCGCATTCGATTTCGCGAAGCTCTTCATGCACGGCATCGCTCTGTTCAGGGAGCGTGAAGGCGAACATCTCGATCTTAGTGAACTGATGGACTCGATAAAGTCCCTTCGATGCACGACCTGCAGCGCCGGCTTCGGTACGGAAGCAGTGGCTAAGTCCGACGAGCTTCAGCGGCAGCGACTCCGCCTCCAGCGTTTGATCCGCGAGCATCCCGCCGAGGGTGATCTCGGCCGTGGCGACCAAGTTCAAGTCGGTGTTTTCGATCGAATAGATTTGTGTCTCAGGGCCGCGCGGCATGAAACCGATTCCGTGCAATATCTGCGTATGAGCCACATCGGGCGTCGTGATCGGCGAGAAGCCTCGCTTCATCAAATGTTGCACGGCGAACTGCTGCAGCGCCAGCTCCAACAGCACCGCTTCGTTCTTTAGAAAGTAAAAGCCCGCGCCGGCCACTCTCGCTCCGGCCTCAAAGTCGATCAAGTCGAAATCCTTGCCGATCTCGAGGTGATCCTTCGGTTTGAAATCGAACTTGGGGATCGGAGTCTTGCCGCGAGCGATTTCCGCATTCGCGGTGTCATCGCCGCCGATCGGAGCAGCCGGGTGAGTCAGGTTCGGAATGTGAACTTGCAATGCATGAGCTTCGGCATCGAGTCGATCGTGTTCGACTTGAGCCGCGTCCTTTTGTTCGCGCAGCAGACGCCCCTGCTCTTTCAACTGCTCTCGCTCTTCAGCCGACTTGGCCGGACCGATCTTCTTGCTGATCTCATTCGCTTGTCGATTCAGCTCTTGCGATTCTTGCAGCTTTTCACGTCGCTTCAGTTCCAAAGCGATCAAGCCGTCGATGTCGGCTTTCACTCCGCGACGAGCGCAGTTCTCCTTGATCAGCTCCGCATTTTCAATAATCGTTTTTCGATCGAGCATGTTCTTCGTTGGTCTTTGCTAGGGTATCCGTACTGGTACTGAGAGTGTGTCGCTGAGTGAGAGTCGAGCTATTCGGCAACGTCAGCCAGGTGTTGCCACAAGTGACTGCTGGCGCGAATGCCGCGATAGAAGTCGGCGATACAGAACTTTTCATTCGGGCTGTGCGCTCCGTCATCTTCGAGGCCCCAACCGAGCAGCAAGACATCTGCGCCTGTTGCGCCGACCATCTCCGCCACAATAGGAATGGATCCACCTTCGCGGATCAACACCGGTGGGTTCTCAAACGATTCTTCAATCGCTTTGGACGCAGCCGCCATGTAAGGACTATTCGGATCGACCACAACACCCGGGCCGCCGTGCAGTTCGATCAGTTCGACTCGACATCCGATCGGTTGGTTGGCAGCCAAGAAGGCTTTCAATTGTTCGGTCACTTGTGCAGGGGTCTGATCCGGCACCAAGCGGAAGCTGATCTTGGCTTTGGACCACGACGGAATGATCGTCTTGCCCCCTTCGCCTTGATAACCGCTGGTCAGGCCATGAATGTCGAATGTCGGACGAGCCCAACGGCGCTCGAGCGTTGTGTAACCGGTTTCGCCGATCAGTCCCGAGACGCCGAGTTGATCGGCGAACTCTTGATCGGAAAAACCGAGCTTCCGCCACATCTCTCGCTCGGATTCCTGCAGCGGTTTCACGCAGTCATAAAAGCCCGGCAGTTGAATACGACCGTTCGAGTCGATGACGGACGAGAGCAGTTTGCAGAGTGCGATTGCCGGATTGTTCACGGCCCCGCCGAAACTGCCCGAATGCAAGTCTTGCTTCGGTCCGTCGAGTTTGACTTGAAAGTAAGCGATCCCACGCAAGCCGTACGTGATCGCCGGCCGACCCTGTTTGTATTGCGACGAATCGCTGATCACGATCACGTCGCAAGCCAACTTGTCCGTGATCTTCGGGAGCCACTTGGCGAGCTGTTCGCTGCCGACTTCTTCTTCGCCTTCAATCAGGAACTTAACCTGCATCGGCAGCTCGGCACCGTTGGCCGCCCAAGCTGCAGCACCGAGGACATGGGTGAGGACTTGGCCTTTGTCGTCTGTGGAACCGCGAGCCACCAGGTTGCCGTCTCGCTCGGTCGGTTCGAATGGCGGAGTGATCCACTTGTCGAGCGGGTCCGGCGGCTGCACATCATAGTGACCGTAGACGAGTGCCACCGGTTTTCCGGGCACGGGCTTGCTTTCTGCATAGATCAGCGGCGGGCCGTCGGTCTCGATCAGCTCGGTGGAAAACCCGGCTTTCGACAAAGTGTCCACGATCCAGAGAGCAGATTTTCGCATCGCTTCCGACGCGTTCGGATCGGCGCTGACGCTGGGAATCCGCAACAGCTCTTTCAACTGACTGAGATGAGTAGGTTGACTTTGCTGAAGATAACGATCAATCGTGGTGAAAATCGACATAAGCCGCTTTTTCCGGGTCAGGTGGTAGCAAAGATGCTTGAAAAACCGGTGGTAGGGGTCGCTACAATATATCCGTTAATTCGGGCTTGAGAGCCCGGGGACGACGAGGCGCCGAGCGAGAAGAGTCGAATGCGAAGGTAGGCATCAGCCGCCGCAACGCGGCCTACTGCAGAGCAACGACCTGTGCTTGAGCTCGTGGTGGTTCTTGCGCCACAGGCTCGGACGCTTCTTGGCAACATTCGTACCCGTATCAACAGTAAGTGTGAGAGTTCCGGAAAGTTTGAGGAGAATGGATACCATGGCAGAACCTGACGTAGCCGTCATGGAACCTGTAACAGTTGAGCCCCTGCGCGCTCGCAAGCTGCGACCACAACAACCGCCCCCGAAGAAGCAACCGCGGTTTCACGTCGTACTGTGGGATGACCCGACACATACCTACGCCTATGTAGTCGAGATGCTCGGCAATCTCTTCGGTCACGGCGTGGAAAAGGCATTCGAACTGGCCAAACAAGTCGATACGGAAGGCAAAGCCATCTGTTTGACGACGACCAAGGAGCATGCCGAGCTGAAACGGGACCAGATCCAAGCTTTCGGGAAAGATGATCGCAGCCGAAATTGTCGAGGGAGCATGTCCGCTTCTATTGAACCGGAAGCGTGAGATAGAGAGACAGAGAGGCTAGAGGC
>JAXMBQ010000002.1:0-296426 GCA_046349815.1 Pirellulales bacterium
TGGGTTCCAGCGCCATGCCCCAACGAGCCAACTCGGCTTGATGGGTTTCTAGTTCGGATGCATCTATCCAGGTGCTGCCGAGCTGAAAGGCACCATCTTGCCCGTGCGAGATAATGTGGATCGAGTCAATGCCGTCCAGGCCGGCGAGCGCATTGCTGATCTGTCCCCATCCGTCCAGCGAATTGTCCAAGCGGATGACTAACAACTCATCGGAGCCGTTCTCACCGGCGGCATTCAAATCGTCGAGTAGCTGCGATTCATCTTGCAGACCGGCTTGAACGAAAACGACCGAGAGGTGACGTGCCTCTTCTCCGGATGTTTCAAGCTGTGCAGTCGGATCATCGACGACCATGGAGCTGAGATCGGATGATGATGGCTGCGTAATGTCCTGCAGTAGTGACTCTACGGCTGTCTCGACATGATCCATCAACCCGAGCGCATGATCTGCTGCTATGTCGCTTGAAGGAAGTTCATCCAGGGCCGCCGGGTCGGGAACATCGGCGGAACAGTCCGCTTCTTGCAGCGATGCTTGTATCGAGTCGATGGACGAAGGGAGCTGCAGACCGAGGATGCCGCTCCCTTCATTGCTTAGGCCCGAGCTTTCCGATCGGTCCAGTGCGAGCGAACTGTCTAGCGAACCTGTCGAGGGCAGAAACGTAATCGTCGGATCGGGACCGAACAATGCAAGCACCATGTCCTGCAGTTCTTCTTGACTGAGTTCAACCTCGCTGCCTGAATCGAACTCACCCGCTTCCGTCGGCAGCAAAGTCGCGCTGTAGAGAACGCGATCTTCGAGAATGCTTGCATCTAGGGCGACTCGCCGTTGAGGGGCTTGAGTCGGCAATGCGTCGCCCGCTGCTGAGGGCGTTGCCCCCAACATTGTGCGAAAACTCCGCCTCAATGCTGTCCATACTTGGCGAAACATTAGGTCCGAACTCCGTTCCATAAGACCATGTATTCACAACGATTACGTAAGACGATCCATCACGTGGTCAGTTTTAAAGCGAATTTCCGTCGCTTTAACATCAACGTGATTTTCCTATACGACTTTGCAGGGCTCCGATTCTGCCGATGGAATGAGATGGTTCCGTGCACGCGGTGATTACACAATGCTTTGCAATCGATCGGCATGATGGGGGGAAACATTACAGGCGGGTAGCTTGGTGAGACTAGGAGTTTCACGCATTTTGAGGTCGTGTTTCCGGATATTCCGGTTGTACGGCTCTTACCGCATGCGCATGCAATTCGGCGCATTCCAAATATCAGGATTGCACCGCTGGATGCCGATTGACCAAGACAAGCGAAGTCTCTGCACGTAAGTGCAATCACCGCGATATTCTTGCAGTGCCTTAATGAAGTCGAATCCGCTGAAAAAACTCGGTTTAAGCTGCTGGGGGGCGATCCTAATCGGGATCACGGCCTCCTGTGCGCTTGCACAGAGCAGCGGTATTCCCCCATCCTCCCTTAGCAATACGGATCCGCCGGCGACGCTTCAGGCGCCTCCGCAGGTGCAGACACTGCAAGCGCCGGTCGCGAAAAACACGGTGATCAGGGCGATTCGTTCAAGGCCGGACGCCCCACGCTCAGCGTTCCCGCTGACAAGCCGCACGACGCAGTCCACGGGTGTGCAGTAAGGAGCCAGATTCAGCCTCGCAATCAGAACCCACCGCAATCGCAGTCGCAGCCGAATGATGCGGCAAACAGTTCCGTATTCCGCGGTGCCAGCCCGCCGCCGATGTTGTTGCCGCGTATGGAAGGCAAACCATGTCTCGCTGGTCGTTCCTGCACAGCCGATCAGCAAAGCAGTGAACGATCCGGCCTTGCAGTCCGATTCGCCGAGTGAATCCGCAAGTCGTCCGGACAGTTGCCGGTCATCAAACCGATTTGTCGCCGGCAATCACTGCCGATTCAGACTCGGTTCCCCTCAAGTACCGTGGGATACGGAGAGACTGCCGTTCCCACATTTGAGCTCGAACCATTGCAACTTCCTCCTGCACCCACCACGCGAGTCGGGCAGTCGGCTCCTAAACCGCTAAGATCAATTGAACCAACCGCAATTTCCGGCTCAGTCCGTCCTCGCAAGTCAGCGGCGATGGAAAAGTGGAACTGCCGGTACGGATGCGCATTCCCGATGCCAATCCACTTCCGATCGACTCATCATCGATCTCGCAGTCTCAAGAGCCGCCGACTGCTAATTCCGAATTCGCAACTGTTCCGGCGACACAACCGATCATCGAAGCTCCCCGTGAATCGGTAGTCATACCTTTCCTGGCTGGTCCGGATGTTGCGGCACCAAGTCCATCAGATATCCCGACCGTCCCTGCCGCACCGTCAAACGAATCCGGCGTTCCGATGATTTTGCCGTTCGGCAACCCGCTTGTACCGTCGGCTTCACCGTCGACACCGACCGTCGAGGCGCCGCCGGCACCGACCTATGCAGGTCAGGAATATCAGAACGGCAATGGGCTGTCCCAGTCGAATCCGGATGTTCCCCTGGCTGAACCGTATTGGGTTGACATACTCACTCGTTCCAACAGCGCAGAAAACCAAAAAGCAATTTGGCTCGATTACGACCAAGCGATCTGGGATGCACTGGCCCATTCTCCGTATGTCAAATCGACTCTGACACTACCGTTGCAGATGCAAGCCAAAATCGCAGAAGAGTCCGGCATCTTCGACTCGACTCCCTTCGTCGATTCCATCTTCAAAGACAATTCCGATCCTGTCGGCAACACACTGACCACCGGCGGCCCGAACCGTCTCATCGAATTGAACTCGGACAACGGTATGGGTGTGCGCCGCAGGAACCAGTACGGTGGTTCAGCCGAAGTGAGTCAGAACATTTTGCTGCGCGACAACAACTCTGTGTTCCTCAAGCCTCATCAACAGGCTGACACAAAGATGATGCTCAAGTTAAATCAACCGTTGATGCGCGGCGCCGGCAGCACTTATGCTACTGCTTCAATTCGCATCGCCGAATTCAATGCAGGTGTCAGTCAGCATGAAACGATGCGCAAGTTGCAGTTGCATGCGGCTGAAGTTTCGAGAGTGTATTGGGATCTGTTCGCAGCTCGCTCAAGCATGCTGCAGTCGGAGCGAGGGATGCAACGCTTGGTCTCTCTACGCGATCAACTCAACGCGCGAGCTGATGTCGATGTGCTGAAGAGTCAGCAACTCCGAGCCCAATCCGCAGTGATGGGGCAAGCCAAGTCCTATGCCCGAGCGCAGGCCGACATGATCACCGCTCAAGCCAACCTGCGCAAGCTCATTAACTCGCCTTCGTTACAGCAAAGCTCCGGCGGCATCATTCCGCGAACAGCCCCCATCGATCAACCGTTCGTCGTAAACGCCGGGAGCGAACTCGAATCGGCCCTGGCTTTCCATCCGGACATTATGGCTAATCGCGACCGATTGAAAGCTGCCACGACGCGCTTGAAAGTCGCTGAGAACGAACTGCGACCTACGTTGAATCTCGTTGTGGAAAGCTACGTGCGCGGGCTCAACGGTGACTACGGTGTATCGGACTCTGTTGCCGATCAATTCGCTCGCGGTCGACCGAGTGCGACGGCCGGGTTGAATTATCAAAGGCCGTATCGCAACATCGCCGCCAAAGCCATCTTGCGCGAACGACGATTGGAAATGCAGAACCTGTTGTATGAACTCGACAACACATTGCTCACCGTTACCGCTTCCGTCGAGCAAGCCGTCGCCGAACTCAACAGTTCATTCAATCAATTGGAAGCCGCAGTCTATGCGACGATCGCCGCCGACCAAGATGTCCGCTATCTCGATATGCGTTGGAGAAACGCATTCGGTGACGGATCACAACCGGCGCTGATCTTGGATGAACTACTCAGCGCTCATGTGCAGTTGATCGAAAGCGAACGCAGCTGGGCGCAGGCTGAAGCCGACCACATGAAAGCCTTCACGAACCTGCACTTGGCCACCGGATCTCTGCTGAACAGCGTGCAAGTTAACCTGCCCGAGTGAAGCATCACCAATCCGTCCCACGCCATTTCCAAGCGGTACGGCGCAAGCCGTCCGGTTCCTCAAGATTGATCGTACCTAACCGGACGGCTCGCGCCGTACCGCTTTCATTACGGCTGCGATGCCAATCGCTTGATGATCTCGTAGCTCTGAAACAGCCTGCATGATGCGAGCCGCTTCCTCGGGCTCGTCCTCGTCTACCAATGATCTAGCATCTTCGCTCATCAATTCGATCGATTGACAGATGGCTGCGATGCTGCGGGCTCGAGCTCCATTTCCCAGAATGTTTGCCATGGATGCAAGTTCGGGGTTCTTCGGTTTAGCGAGGCTCGGCGGAACCGGCAGATTCCCTCCGAGCGAAATCCCTTCTTGCTTGGCGTACTTGTCGAGCTCGGCGGCCACCATAGCCGAGATCTGCGGATCCAGCGCGGTCGGTGCCTTGGGGGCGGTGCCCTCGAGAGACGGTACTGCGGGCAATCCGGGAACGGCCGAGCCGATGTCTTCCGGTAAGCGTTGTTCCGCAGTCGGCAATGCCTCAGCGGGGAGCGATCGATTCGGCCCAGTGTCGATGCGCTCTGTACTCGGTGACCCTGAGTTCGGCAAATCGACCTGTACGCCGGAAACAATCTTGGCCGGTTCAACGGTTGCATTAACGGCCGGCGGATCGGCAATGGGAACTCCATCTGTCGCCGGCGGTTCCGGCGAGGCCGCTCCCGTCAGGCGATAGGCAAGAATCGAAACCACCAATAGAGCATTCAGGCTGAGCACAGCCAACGGGGTTCGCCAAGAATTCATCGTGGAATAATCCCTCTCCTACTTTCCAATCCATTCGCTGTTAAGTCGGGACGATCAAACGTAACCGTTGTTCGCCGATCTGAAATGTACACGAACTCTTCACAGAGATCGACGGCATACGCAACCACATGCCGTTGCGAACTCCGTGGCTGCGGGCCTCCCAGGTGTGCGTTGACCCCGAGTGCTTCGAGCCGGACGACGATTTTTCACGAGCCAGTTGCACATGCTTACCTGCCAGAAACACGTCTTCCGGAACACAGATGTTGCATTCCGATTCGCGACCGATCCAGTATTCATCGGCCAACAACCAGACTTTGTTGCTCGTTCCCGATGCACCGGTCACTTCCAGCGACGGACAGCTCAATGGTTCATCGTCGAGGGACAGGCCGGGAAAGCTGCCGCGGTTGAGCTTGGCTTCGAATCCAGTTTGAGCCGTCGGCGACTTTGCTTGCGGATGACGAAAAGCAACATGCTGCATACCGACGAGGAACTCGCTGCCGTCATTCAAGCGAGCTCGGCGGACTCGTACATACACTGCTGCATCCGACAACGCTTCAATCAACCAAGCATAACGCGATTCGGTACGCACGCGTTTAATGATGCAATGCTGAGGTGCGATCTCGGCATCATGCGGAATGTTCACGTCGCACTGCGTTCGGCCGATAATCGTTTTGTCTTGTCGCAATCGAAAGACTTCTGCGCTGTCGGCTCCGTCGTCGAAGACCTGCAGCAGTCCGACCGGCGGTCGTTTCACCGGACGAAATCGTTTCGGCGTTGCATCCGATGGGGACAAAGGGGGCGCTTTGCGTTGCGGCGAGGAATCAGCATCTTCAGCAGACATCTCGTGAGCTCGTCATGGAGTGGTTCCGCGGCAGCTATTGGGCAACTGAGTTTCCGATGCGCGGCAGGAGTCGAATTTAGGTTCCGTCTGCTTTCTTGCGGATCTTCAGCAGACTGACGGTTGTATCCGCATGAGCCACAGCCAGACTCTTTCCGTCGGTAGCTAGAGCCATTCCCGTGATGGAAGAAGAGTTGTCGAGCGTGCCGTGGGCAACGAATTGCTGTTGCTCTGTATCGAAGACCGTAACGTCATTGTTAAAGTCGCAGACGGCCAAGAGCGGTCCCCCTACCGCGACGGCACTGATGAGCGCCGATGATCCGCCGTAAACGCCGATCAGCTCTAGATCGTTCAACTTGCGAATTTCTATTTCACCGCGGCTCCATACGATCGCGGCCGTGGTCGCGTCGTCCGCGATGTGCAGCTCAGCCGGCGAAGAGTAATTGTCCTTCGCCGGTTTGCGCGGTGCGATTTCGACGATCCGTTCCCCTTTGGACGTCTCCCAAGCGGTCAGACTTCCGTCTTTATCGAGCGTGATCACTGCATCCAGCTTCGGCGTCAGGGCGAGGCCGATCACCTTTTCCTTTGACTTCGGTTGCTTCGCAGCCAAGATCACGGCTTGATCTTTCGACTGCATGTTCCACTTCATCAGTGATTCGTTGAAATCAACCGATGCCATAAAGCGACCGTCGGTAGTCAAGCGATAAACATGTTTGATACTCGGTTCGTTCGGAGCACGAAACCAAATCGCCGGTCGAGGCAACGACCAGGCTTCGGCGTAGTGATCTCCGGCGAACAAACACAATCGATTGTTGCGGCCGAAGGACATCTGTTTGACTTGTTGAAACACAGGGCGAAACGGTGCCGACGCACCGGTCTTCGTATCCCAACTGCGAGGCTCCGGTTGCAGCACGACCAGTTGTTCGAAATTATTGCCCGTCGCCCCTTTGGGCACGAAGACCATCGATGAAGCGGCTTGCGTAAGTCCCGCCAGAGCTCGATCAAAGACAATGTCCGCAATCAGTTTCTCTTTCTCAACGGCGATCGACTTCGGTAGAGCGCTTGGATCATCGAACGCATTTGGTGGAATGTCTTTCGATGGATCCTCGTTCATCGCCGTCTTGTCCGGCCCGGGACTCTTAATCGATGAATCCGCAGTCCGCATGGTCGAATCCGCGGATGGAGAGTCGCGAGGATCATCGCTGACAGATTGCTCTCGCCCCGGAGCTACCTGTAGTTGATCACGGTTCGGTTCGCGTCCTGTATTCGCAGACTGAACAGGCAATGTCGTGTTTGCATTAAGCGCGTACAGCGCCGGAGCACCTGCCGGGAAGCTGGCAGCGATCTCCATCCTCATTCCCGGCCTCAACTCCAGCGGACGTTCGCCGAGCACAAGACCGTTGCGAGTGAATCGCAGTTTGTGAGTACCGGGAGTTATGGGAAACTCGATCGGAGTCGGACCGCGCCCGACGGCGGGCGAAAGGACTCGGCCATCGACTTCGATGTTTATATCGGCTGATACATCTGTCAGGACCAATACCGTCGGAGACGCGGTCAAGAGTTTGTCCCACGGCCGGAAGTATGCGAGCAGTCCGATGGTGGCTGCCGATATAAAAAGATGCGGCAGATAACTAAGGGGGTTACTCTTCTTTCCCGCGCGCGAGCGTGCTGTGCGCAAGGCCGGCTGAGTTGAATGACGAACCGACGGTCGTTGAACAGGGAGACGCTCTTCGCGGCGAGTGCTTACCATCGGAGCCGGCGGCTGTTCGTCGAACGAGACGTCTGCTTCGGCAGTGCGCGTTGCTTCGCTGAATGCTACAGCGGAGCCGGACAAGGCTTGAATGATCTCGGACGGTGATCGAAAGCGATTGCGTGGTTCTTTGTTGAGCATGCGGGCCAGCGCAGCAGCCGTCTGCAGCGATACATCGGGGCGTGCTGTTCGGATGTCCGGCACCGGTGCATGCAGATGATTCGTCAAGACTGCGAGCGCAGTAGCACCGGCATACGGAGGACGTCCCGCGAGAGCGTAGTAGAGAGCGCATCCCAATCCGTAAATATCAGACGCGGTCGTCGCGCTGCCGGGATCGAGGGCTTGTTCCGGAGCCATGTATTCGGGCGTACCGAGGATGCGACCGGCTACGGTCAATCCGTCGTTCGGTTCGTCTTCATCGATCTTCGAGAGCCCGAAGTCCAACAGCTTGGCATGATAGTTTCCATCGCGCTCGGTCACGATCAGGTTGGATGGCTTGACGTCTCGATGCACCAGTCCATTGTCGGCCGCATGTTGCAATCCGGCTGCCGCTCCGGCAATGATTTGCGTTGCTTCGTGTTCCGGCAATGGACCGCGACGTTTGATCAGCTTGTCGAGGTCTTCGCCGTCGACGTACTCCATCACCATGCCGAGAGCCGACCCGCGCTCGATGGCAGTCAGCGTTTTGACTACGTTCGGATGATCGAGCTTCGCGGCGGAACGAACTTCGCGCAGGAATCGCTCGCGAAGTTGAGGGCGAGCTGAGATATTGGGCCGGAGCAGTTTGAGGACTTCAAGCCGTTGCGTCAGGCGGTGCCGCACCAAGAATACGAAACCCATGCCGCCTCGGCCGAGCGGTTTGATGACATCGTATTCGGACATGCCGGCCAGCGCTTCCATGACCGCGGCGCGACTATCTGACGACGGCTCCAATGTTCAACCCTCTGAAAGAACCCTACTCAAAACGGGGTTCATCGTATTCCCGTGCGATAGGTCCGTCAACGAAGCCTGGGAATAAGGGGTCAATCTCCTGAGAAAACAAACGCTTCCGGTGTGTCTGACAAAACAGGGACTGCCATTTAATCGGCTGTGGATGCAGATTCACCGGATTCCGGCAACTCCGAGTCACGGAATCGATAACCGACGCCGCGCACGGTTTCGATCAGGTCGGCAAGATGTTTCATCTTCTTGCGCAATGCACGAATATGCACATCGATCGTACGTTCGAGAACCAGCGTGTCTTCTCCCAGTGCCGCGTCGATCAATTCGCTGCGATCGAAGGCGCGGCCGGGTTGCCGAATCAAGGTCTCCAGCAATTTGAATTCGCTGCGAGTCAGCTCCAAGGCTTCCTCGTCGATCATGACGCGGTGGCGACGACGGTCGACGGAGATTCCGTACAAGCTGACGATATCGCCGTCGAGCCTGGCTGCGGCATCGCGACGTCGACGCAGCGCTCGAATACGTTCGAGTAATACTCGCACGCTGAATGGTTTGAGTACATAGTCGTCGGCGCCCACTGAGAATCCGACGAGCTGATCGGCCTCTTCACTCTTGGCGGTCAGCATGATGATGACCGTGTTACGAGTCTCCGGAGCGGCTCGCAGTTGTCGACAGACTTCGATGCCGTCGATCAGAGGTAACATGACGTCCAGCAGGATGATGTCAGGCAGTCTCAGTTTGGCTTGACTGATTCCATCACGTCCGTCGTACGACCGTGTGACATCATAGCCTTCGCGCGAGAGATTGTACTGCAAGACATCCGCAAGTGCGTGATCGTCTTCGATTACCAAGATCTTTGGTGTCGACATAAATCCGGATCGTTAAGAGGAATTCACCGACACCTTTATCGCGCGTTCCCGTTCGCAGGTTGGCTCGCAAGCGGTCGGTGACTATCAACCGATGTGGTAACGGTGTCGTACGATGACTCCGTTGACCATGTACACGACATCCTCAGCGACATTGGTCGCATGGTCCGCGATACGCTCGAGGTGACGTGCGGCCGAAAAGCAATGCAGTCCGGGTGATACCCAGGTCTGGTTACTGCTCATCAACTCAGTGATCTCGTCGATCACCGTGACATTCAACTGATCCATGGCGTCATCGCGTGTGATCACTTGATACGCCAGATCAATATCGTTGTTGACGAATGCGTCCAGCGCGTTGTGCACCATACCGGTCGCCATCGTCACCATTTGATTGATCTTTTCTGGGATCGGAAAATCGGGAACGGGAGCCATGCAGTAGCCTCGCTCTGCGATGTTGCAGGCCAGGTCGGCGATGCGCTCCAGATCGTTATTGATTTTCATCATGGTCGTGATGCGGCGCAAGTCTGCAGCCACGGGTTGGTGCAGCGCCAACATCTTCAGGCACTCTTCTTCGATCCGCACTTCTTGCGAATCGATTTCACGATCACGGCCGATCACCTGATCCGCCAAATCCCTCCTCCGTTCGACCAGCGACTTTACCGCTGTGTCAATCATCTCTTCGACCTGGCCCGAGATCGAAAGGAGGTGGTGGTAGGCAACCTGCAAATCATGCTGAAGGTGTCGTGACATCCGGCGAACTTCCTAGGCAATGGAGAACCAATCTGACCGTGCGACGTCCGTGGCGGCAGCGAAATCCTCGATTCCCGGTTAGCTCGTTGGCCCGATGCGACTCGTTCCCCGTTATCTCCGGCTCGGACGCGGACTGCCAGTCGCGTTTTATGAAGATTGTGTAAATCCTACCGCGGGAAGACGGACCTCGAAACAGGCTCCGTGACCCAGGCGGCTGTCGACGCCGATCTCGCCACCCATCGCTGTGACCAATTGTTTCACAATCGCCAGCCCCAAACCGGTCCCTCCCGACTCGGCCGCGCGGTCCTTCTGCACGCGATAAAAGCGCTCGAAGATGCGGTCGCGATCCTCTTGGGCAATTCCGATCCCGGTGTCACTGACTCGCAGCAAAACGTGACGCCCCTCGTGTACGACTTCCACGGAGACTTTGCCTCCTTGGCCGGTGTATCGAACGGCATTCGACAATAGGTTACCCGCGATCGTTTGAAAAGCGTCATAGTCCGCTGAAACCAGAATACGTTCGGCAGGTAGTTGCGTTTCGAGTTCAACGCCTTTGCTGCGAGCAATCCCGTCCGCCGCATCGATGCAGGGTTGGAGAGCGGCGGCCACATCGACTTGCTCTTTCCGAAGCTGGACCGCGCCACTCTCGGCGCGAGCCAGCTGCAGCATGCTGGTCACCAAGTGATTCATTCGGTCCGCTTGCTGCAAGATGCTCGACAGGAACCGCGGAGCAGCATGCGGATCATCTACGATGGCCGTTTCCAAGGTCTCGGCATACGCTCGAATCGCTGCCAGTGGTGTCTTAAGTTCGTGCGATGCGCCGGCTATGAAGTCGCGCCGTGCCAGTTCGCTCTGTTGCAGCAATGTGTTGTCGAGGACCGTGAGGATGACGCCGCTTCGATCACTTCCCAGCGGCAACGGTGAACCGAGCAATCGCAGATGCCGACGCGGGGTGCCGAGATCGATCGACTCGTCCCGAGCTGTACGATCTGCGAGGATGCCGTCGATCAGTTGCACGACCCTTGGAATACGAACGGCTTCCACATAGGGTCTCATCAGATAGGAGTCGCTCGAAATCTGTAACTGCTTGCGCAGCGCCGTATTGATCAACAGAATTCGACCGGCCTCATCCAGCGCCAGCAGTCCTTCATTCAAGTTACCGAGCACCAGGTCGTTTCTCGCTACTGCCTGTTGCAATTCAGTCAGCCAGTCGTTTACCGTTCGACTGACGTCGGCCATCGATGGTGCTACGATGTGGTCGAGCTCTTGCGGCGGAGGCAATCGGGCGGATTCGGGCGGCGGAGGATCGAGCAACATTTTTCGCCAGGGGCTCAGAAGACCTGGTGCCACGATTCGTCATGTCGGAGCGCTATGCGCGTGGCGATGAGAACGGTTCCAGCTGATGCTGCACCGAGAACCGTCCAGCATAACCACCATATGCGTTCAATCGGCCATGAAGTGATTGACCGCGTGCCGCGCAGAATGCGAACGGGTGAGGCGGCAGTACGAATCGGGACCGTGATCGTGACACGCCACGAACCGGTCGTCGATCGAGACCAGATTGGTCCATCGGTCTGATCATGCGCGGGGCACTTTCTCGCGGCGAGTCGATCGGCTGCGGCACAATATCGGCTCCCAGCCGCTCTTCGAAAGCTTGCCACTTCGGATCGCTTTCCCACGGAGTTTGCCATTCGTCGCCACGAATGAGATCGGCCGCCGTTCTTAGAGCTCGCTGCAAGCGGTCGGCCTCGAGCTCGCGCCATGTGGTCGCGAGCATTCCGCCCCCTAAGCGGCCGATGACCAGCCAAAAAAGAACGGCCAGAGCTGCCGCGGGCCATCGCTTCCGAATTGCAGCGGAAAACTTCACGTTTCAGTCGGTGACAAACTCAATGGGAATTGAAAAGCCGTCTCGTATCCGAGTGGGCTGGTTGATTGCACTCAAGCGGAACGGCTTGAGCCGTCCGGTTCTTCAAGATGGATGCTGCTTTACCGGACGGCTCGCGACGTTCCGCTTTCAATAGGCATGGCTTATCCATCTTTTCGCTATGATTCTCGAACGAATCCAGCAGACCTTTCGCTTCGGATTGTAATTGGAACCCAGTTTAACCCGTTACCGGCTTCAATCAGTGGCCGATTGTGAGGTTTGCATGAAGCTACCCTGATTTCTTCGGCAATCGATTGGGGTTGCGAGAGCGGCTGACTCGCGTGGTTGGTTTTCTGGGTGTCGACTACAATCAATTCTTCATAGAGACCAGCTTCGGCGGCTGACCGTCGCACTCAGTTTGAAGGGATACCGGGCCAACAATGAGTTTCGAATTCTCGCGTCCGGCAGACGGATCAGACAATGGTTTCGCGGAGCTGCTGGAGTCTGCCCGCGGCGGCGACCGCGAGGCGCTCGGTGAACTGCTGCAGTGGTACTGCAATTACCTGACAATTCTGGCCACCACTCAACTCGACCGCCGTTTGCAGCGTCGACTCAGCCCTTCTGATCTCGTGCAGGACACGTTGCTGGCTGCGCACCGTGATTTCTCTGCCTTTCGCGGAAGCTGCGAACGAGAACTGCTCGGTTGGCTTCGCCAGATCCTGATCAACAGCCTGCACCGAGCGATTGACGTTCACTTGCGAGCCGGGAAGCGGGACCTCCGCCGCGAAGTATCGATGGATGAATTGCGAACATCTGTCGATCGATCCGCGATGAACTTCGCAGGGATGATCGCCGGCAGCGGAACCAGTCCCAGCGCACCGGCTCAAGCCCGTGAGCGGGCCGTCGCTTTGGCCAATGAATTGGCGAAGTTGCCGGAGCACTATCGCGAAGTCATAATCTATCGCAATCTACAGAACCTTCCCTTCGAAGAGATCGCAACTCGTATGGATCGTACCGTCGGAGCAGTACGAATGCTGTGGTTGCGAGCCATCGACAAATTCAAAGAAACGTGTGGGCCGATCGATTGAGAACTCTTTGCTTCGTTGCACCGTGCATCGTCGTGTTGCACTTGGCCATTTTCTTGTCTCCATCGTACGGAGCCGATCGTGCAGATGCTGCCGCAGTCTATCGCGATCGCATCCTTCCTCTGTTGCGATCCGAGAATGCCGGCAGTTGTTCCCAGTGCCATTTCTGCGCGGCGTTGAACTGAAAGAGTTCATGTCGGAAGACCCGGGCAAGACCTTCGCCGAACTCAGAGCACGCGGATGGATTGATACGCAGCACCCGGAGAATTCAAAACTCCTGGCGTTCATTAACCGCAAACCGGAAGAGTCTTCGGAAGCGATGGATCGCGTACGTGCGTCGGAATCAGAGGCACTGCGCATGTGGATCACAGCCGCAGTGAACGATCCCAAGATGCTCGATGTGCCGGTTCCCAATTTCGGCGATCTGCGGCTCGAAGACGCCGTCATTCGGCACGTGCGCCAAGACAAGATCCTCGACCGCTTCGTCTCGTCCGTCTGGTCACAACTCGAACGCTGTGCAGGTTGTCATTCGCCTGAACGCAATGCCAAGCAAGTGGAGAAGAACGGCGAACAGATGACTTGGATTGTTCCGAAATCGCCGGCCGCGACACTCAAGTTGCTCACAGATCGCAAGTTGATCGATACCGCCAAGCCGGAAGAAAGTCTGTTGTTGACCAAGCCGTTGGCGCTGGTCGAACATGGTGCGGGTATCAAATTTCCTGAAGGGGGCGAGACCGATAAAGCTTGGCGAAGTTTCTTGATCGATTACTCGCACATAATGGAAGCGGCGTACAGCAAAGAGAAAACGCTACCGGCTGATTATGCGCTTCATCATTGGCGCACGCCGTTACACTTACGCATCAGCGGTTGGCCCGAGGACTTCGCGGGTCGTTTGATCCAAGTGCAACTCTTCCGTAAGCTGGAGAACGATAGTTGGGAATCCAAGCCGCTCGCGACCGGCGAGTCGAAGATTGCTAAAGGGAAATTGAGCTGGGGGAATTCCATTTCGGTATACGTCGACGACGCTCAACGGACAGCCTTGCGCTCCGAGCAAGTGGTACCGTTGAAATTGCTCCCTGCAGGCAGCTATCGTTTGCGAGCGATCGACGCGACCGATACGGAGCACAAGCGCGAGGTCGGTGCGATCGACATTGAGGTTCCGTGGAAGTCCGGTCATAGCGAAGCGGCTTCCATCGAATTTGCCAAGCTTCAACGCCCTCACTAGCGTAACCTCGCTGCCCGTTGCCCGCAGCTCTTGAACAAGCGGATCAGTTTTTCATGTAGATCAATTTTCCAAATTGATCCTAACACCGTCCGGAGCACCAACCCAATAGTTTTGTCGCGAAACGGAAGGTATTTCCCTGGCTGAATCATTCCCTTTTTTCCAAAGTGCACAGCCGTGAAACGGCGTCAGCACTTAGCTGCGGGCGTGAGCCCGCAGAGTGCAAGGGTGGAATGGCGAAAAAAAGCCGCGAAGCGGCGGCAGCAAAGGATCGCACAGACTGAGTGTTGCTAGCGCCGCTACGCGGCTCTGTGGTCAGGTCCGACCTATACGATCCATAGGCTCGCGCCCATGGCTAAGTGCTGACATCGCTACGCGATTCTAGACAGTTGCAATCTAGGCGTGCTTCATCGGTGATCATCAAAGGTATGCTGCTAGTAAAGCTGTCGCCGAGAAGTGGTACCCACCGCAGAAGGTGTGGGTGGTTGAGGCTTGGTTAGGATCGATTTGGAAAACTGATCTACAAATAATTGATCTACAAAAAACTCTTCCAGAAAAGGACTGTTGCGCAGGCCAAAAGACTTCGTCCTCTGAAGAAAATCGCTCGATTCTCGCCGCAATGTCGGCGCGAAAACTCGGGTTGAATTCCTTACGAGGACGCAATGCACATCGAACTTCTCTGGAATCGCTTGTTCGGATCATGTCGAGTCAAAAACGGTCGGCTGCGTGGATCAGCGGGACGAGGGAAGCTGCGTAATGCACGTCGTCAGGTGTTCGAGCGTCTAGAGGCTCGGGACTTGATGGCTTCCGACCTGCTACAACTGAATTCGAATCAGTACGACAACTCCCATCTGCTCGTCCAGTTTCGCAGCGCAATCGACGGACAGGCACTGATCGGCAAATCGATCGCCGGTGGCACGGTGTCGAAACAGCTCTCAAGCGACGGATGGTTTCAGATCACGATCAACCCGTCGACTGCGAGTATCAGCAATGTCATGACTGCGTTCCAATCGCGGACGGATGTGTTGTCCGCGACCCCGGATTTTCGAGTGACCGTGACAGCGACTCCGAATGATCCGAGTTACACATCGGAATGGGGATTGGAGAACAACGGAGTCGGCGGCAAACTCGATGCCGATATCGATGCTTCAGAAGCTTGGGATTACGGCACTTCGTCGTCCGTCGTCGTGGCGGTGATCGATTCGGGAGTTGACTACAACCATCAGGATCTTGCCGCCAACATCTGGACGAACTCGCGCGAGATCGCGGGCAACGGAAAAGATGATGACGGGAACGGCTATGTCGACGACGTCCGAGGTTGGAACTTCGTTTCCAATAACAACAACCCCATGGACGACAATGGCCACGGTACACACGTGGCGGGAACGATCGGGGCTGTCGGGAATAACGGCATCGGTGTCACCGGCATCGCTTGGAACGTCAAGATCATGGCGCTCAAGTTCCTCGACTCGACCGGATCTGGTTTGCTGAGCGATGCTGTTTCGGCGATCGATTACGCACGAGTCAACGGAGCCAAGATCATCAATGCCAGTTGGGGAGGCGACGGCTTCAGCAGTGCACTGCAAGCTGCCATCCAACGTTTTCAGAATGCAGGCGGCATTTTTGTTACGGCAGCAGGCAACGATGCGCTGAATAACTCGACGTCCGCCAGTTATCCGGCGAATTACGCTCTTTCAAATGTAATCTCTGTAGCCGCATCGACTCAGTCGGACACGCTGGCGAGCTTCTCCAACTACGGTTCGAACGTCGATATTGCAGCGCCTGGAGTGAACATTCTCAGCACTGTGCCGAACAACAGTTATGCTCGTTACAGCGGCACTTCGATGGCGACTCCGCATGTTGCCGGCGCGATGGCTTTACTCTGGGGACAGTCGCCGTCGTTGACGGCCTCGCAGTTGATCGACTTGGTTATGAACAATACCGATAACGTGCTCGTCGGTCCCACGCAACATGGACGGTTAAACCTCGGCAAAGCGGCCGCCGCATTGCATGGTTCAAGACCGACCGATACGACCAGTCCCTATGTGACCAACGCCGTTTGGAACATTTCCGACGGAACGCTTAGCACAGTCGATGTGACTTTTTCCGAACCGGTCGCTCCCACGTCGATGACGACTCCGAACATCAAGGTGTATGGTCCCTTCGGCGAGATTACGATCACGGGCATTACGGCACTGGACGCATCAGGAACAAAGTGGCGCATCGCGTTCAGTCCTCAAGCCGCCGTAGGCAACTACACGCTGAACATAGCACCGACTGTCACAGATCTCGCCGGTAATAAACTGGACCAAGATCGCGACGGTACAGGTGGTGAAGCTGTACAGGATGTGTACACCGCGACGACGAGTATTTCGAGTTCCAAGAATTTCACGACGACCGGGCCGATCACGTTACAGGATGCGACCAGCACGCGTAGCGGCGTGACTCAGATCGCTGTCGAAGTCACCGACAGCTTTTCCATTGCCGATTTGAATGTCGATCTCTCGATCGACCACACTTATGTCGGCGACCTTCGCATTCGATTGATCGGGCCAGACGGGACCAGTGTGCAACTGGTGAATCGTCGCGGCGGATCGCGCGACAATATTCGAGTCGTCTTCGATGACGAAGCCTCGCAATCGATTGCAACCGTAACCGGAAACTTGAGCGGCTCGCTTAAACCAGAGCGAGCGTTATCCGCCTTCGACGGAAAGAACGCGAAGGGCCGTTGGATACTCGAAGTCACCGACGCCGCGCGGCTGGACATCGGTACGCTGAATTCCGTGACGCTCAGCTTCAGCGGAGTCAGTTCCGCGTCCGCTGCGCCCAGCACTACTTCCAGCCATAGCTCCGCATTGAGCCAGTATGCCTTGCCCCCCGAGCTGGTCGATCTCTGGATCGAACTGTGGAGCCGTCTAGGCCGCAATCGTTGAGCCGACTGAATCGGTCCTTACGCAAACCATCGCGATCCGAAGCGTGCAGGCTTGCCGCCTTCATTCAAGCGGCACGGCGCAAGCCGTCCGGTTCTTCAAATTCGATGATGTTTTACCGGACGGCTCGCGCCGTTCCGCTTCTAGTAGCGAAACTCCATCGCAAAGCCGGTGCCGTTGCCGGTGACCCAAGGTAGGATGCGAATGCGAGCTCGTGGGTCATCGGATGCGTGAACGGCCGAAGCAGCTAAGTACGCCATCCACCATCCAGCGGCGACTTGCGATGGATAGCGAGCTCCGTCCGCTGTACGAGATAGCGGAGCTAACGTTGATGCGGCATAGCCGCTTTGTAATCGGACGGTCAGTCATCTTGGCTGCGGTGATGAACGGCAGTTCCATAAAACTTGGCTGCTGATGCCGTTGTTGTCTTCAACGTCCGCTGCTGGCGATGATGTCCCGTCTCACCCGGCCGCGAACCTCCCGTCATCTGCTGCAACAAAATCACCGGCGGTGCTCCGACCAAAAAGCCGCGCAAGGATCGTTCGCCCCAAGTTCCTACATTGGTTGAAAACTGACCAGACATCGCGGCTGAGAGCGCCTGGGGCTGCCTAGAAGACGGGCAGCGGCAGTAACCGTCCCCAGTTCTTTGTTCGCATGGAGCGACTCGGCTCATTCGTCGCTGCTGGCCTGATGCAACGATGTTTGAAGGTGCGACTGTATCTGAGCATCCAACTGTGTGTTCGCCATCGCAGCGCCGACGCCCAGCCCAACCTCAAGAGGGCCAGCGAGTCGGCTGAGTAAAATGCACGATGATCACGCCAAATGCGTTGCAGCAGATTTCCCGATCGATACCGCGGCACCTCGTTCCAAACAAAGTCGGGTCGGGTGACCTGACCATATTCCATGTCGATATTCGGAGGAGCCTGAGTCGGCATGCCGCCTGCTGGCGAATGCGCTGGAGCCGGGTTGTAAGGGTGACTAAGCGGCATCTCAGCCGCCAAATGCATCTCATCTGTCCGCGTTGCTTGCATTTCAAGCGACGCAAGCGGATCTGTTGCGAAGTTGGACCGTGGGTCCGGTAAGCCGAACTCGGATATGTTCGCAGAGGGCTGGAACGGAATCTCTTGGCCCCAGACGACTGAATCGAGTCGCGAAAACGCTATGTACACCACGACCAAAACGTTTATGACACGAAGTCGCTGAGTTAGTAGACACATGTCGCGTCGAGTTGCGTTGCTTGCAAGCATATTCAGCCTGAGTCGAATCGGCGATCCGGACCGACTGCACCGGCCGAGTCTCCAATCGCCGTTGTCCGGACGGAGATAGCAAACTGCGTGATGTGATGGCATAGCAATTGGATTAATTCTTCACCAAAGTCGTCTCATCAAACAAAGTCGCCTTCGGTCCTCCGAAAGGACGCTGGGCCGGAGCCAGAATTGTTTCTCGTAAGCGGGCGGCGGTTGAAGAGCTTCGGTGATGGGCGATGATGGAGGTTTTAGGGCAGCGTGGTCAAGCGTGCGTTCTTTGGCGGAGCCAAAGGCGACTTTGTGCAGTTCTGGTTAAACAAGGTCGCCTTTCGGTCCTCCGAAAGGACGCTGGCAGCGCAACGATTGATCTGTTCTGACTAACTGACGGTTAAGAGCTCGGTGATGGGATGCGATGATGTGAGCGTTTTAGGCGTTGCGTGGTCAAGCGTGCGTTCTTTTGGCGGAGCCAAAGGCGACTTTGTAAGCCCGGTTAAACAAGGTCGCCTTTCGGTCCTCCGCCAGACGCTGGGAGGCGTAACATTGGATCTGTTCGACTTGACGCTGCAGAAGAAGAGCTGGGATGGGATGCGATGATGTGAGCGTTTGGGCGTTGTGGTCAAGCGTGCGTTCTTTGAGCCAAAGGCGATTTCGGCCCGGAACAAGGTCGCCTTCATCTCCGAAAGGACGCTGGCGCGCAACGATTGGATCTGTTCATTGGTGACGCGGCGGAAGAAGAGCTTCGGGTGGGACGATTACGTGAGCGAGGTTGCGGTCAAGCGTGCGTTCTTTGGCGGAGCTATGCGACTTTAGCAAGCCCTGACAACAAGGTCGCCCGGTCCTCCAGGATTCTGGCCGGCAGGCCAGAATTGAGCCGTTCTACGAAGCGCTATGGGCGAAGAGCTTCGTGATGGGATGCGATGATGTGAGCGTTTTAGGCGTTGCGTGGTCAAGCGTGCGTCTTTGGCGGAGCCAGCGATTTTGTGCAAGCCCCGACAAACAAGGTCGCCTTTCGGTCCTCCGAAAGGACGCTGGGCAGCGCAACGATTGGATCTGTTCTGATCAAGTGACGCGGCGGCGAAGAGCTTCGGTGATGGGATGCGATGATGTGAGCGTTTTAGGCGTTGCGTGGTCAAGCGTGCGTTCTTTGGCGGAGCCAAAGGCGACTTTAGGGAAACAGGTTTGATCTGATAGTTAAGCCGCAAAGTTTGCCTAGTGTGAGGGACTTGAGCACGATGACGAATGGCGCGAGTTTTCCTTCAACTCCGGATGCTCCGGCAACCGATCGATACTGGTGAGCCAATGAGGGCCCGGTGTGAACTTGGCCCATGCCAACACACACATGTGTCCCAGGAGGGAGAATCGACTATGCTTCGCAAAACTTTGCTCAGCCTGATCTGCGTGGCCGGATTGATCGGTGCGGTTTCATCGCCTGCCGGTGCTGCAGACACCAACGCATACGGAGCTTAGTGGGGTGGTTCCGCTGCCGTGCGTGACTACAACCGCTTCTACCACTATCCGTACGTCTACTATCCCCAGAACTTCTATGGCAGCGAGTACTATCGCAGCAGCGACAGCAGCACTACTGCTACCCGCTGAAATGATTCCGGTTTGGCAACCACGGCACAATGAGTATCCAGCAAGAAACGCTACCATGGGACACCAGTTCATCGGACGTTCTGGCACGCATTCAATCGGCATTCACCGACCCCAGCCGATCCAGCACCTCACATAGTGATCCTTCCCGCAACGGCGATTGAACCTTCGAGTCGCCGTTTTTTTTGATCTATTCGGACTCTCGGTCTTTCTCGTACTCGTACGATTGTGTTTTTGCGTAGTAAGCTCATAGACGGCTGCAGGCACGTCGCGTTGAGCGTAACGGCGAAGCCGTACGGTTGGGCCGCGAAACTGCAATTTGAGCACCTGATACCGCATACCACACCGTCGACCCGGCACCAACGAAGCACATCACGTATCATGGCTCAACGGATTGCGGGCTGCATTGTAGGGCCGCAGCAGGAGCTCGATACGTGGGTAACGAGGCAGGATTGCGTTACCAGGGCTTCGCACGTATTCTCCGCCTCTTATCGAATCGTACTCGTACTCAGCGAAGCGGTTCTCGTACTCGATCCGGTATTTCGGATTTCGAGTACGAGTACGAAAAGGAGAGTTTGTATCGTCATTCGCGTGACGCTGCGATGTCTTGCGATCGCTTATCAAACTCTTAAGCTCTTAGGACATCCTTCAGGACATTGCCATGGACGTCCGTTAGTCGGAAGTCGCGACCGCTGTAGCGGTAGGTCAATCGCTGGTGATCGATACCCAGTTGATAAAGCACTGTAGCCCACAGGTCATACAACGTCGCTTTGTTTTCGGCGACGTGGTAGCCGAATTCATCTGTTGCCCCGTATATCGATCCGCCTCGCACTCCGCCGCCGGCCATCCAGATGCTGAAACCGTATGGATTGTGATCTCGACCGCCGGTCCCTTGTGAGAACGGCGTGCGTCCGAACTCGCCCATCCAAATGATCAGCGTCTCGTCGAGCAATCCGCGTCGACGCAGATCTTGGATCAACGCGGCGATCGGTTGATCGACTTGATAAGCCATCGAGGCATGGCCTTTTTCCAAATCACTGTGTTGGTCCCATGGATTCGGTCCGTTTCCGGCTCCGATTCCACGAGTCAAACAACTGAGCTCGATGAACCGCACACCGCGCTCAACCAATCGTCTCGCTAATAAACACTGTCGACCGTAAGCCGATAGTGCAGCGTCCTGCGAATCGATACCGTACAGCGACATGGTCTCCTGCGCTTCGTTGCTCAAGTCGCAAAGATCGGGCACCGCAGTCTGCATACGGCACGCGGTCTCAGCATTCTTAATCGCCGCTTCGACATCGGCATCACTGTCAGTCCCTTTGAGGAAGTCCACATCGAACGCACCCGACAAAGCCAAGCGTCGTTGTTGCAACTCGGCTGCTTCGCTCGGGAGCAAGTTCGGTACGGCTTCGCGCTTGTCCGCTTGTAGGATCGAGCCCTGATGATGAGCCGGAAGAAAACCGTTGCTGAACAATCCGACACCGCCGTGCGGCACTGTCGCACCGCCGCTTTGCAGCACCACATAGCCCGGTAAGTTCTCGTTCTCCGTCCCCAGACCGTAAGCGACCCAAGCTCCGGCACTCGGATAACCAAGTACTGGAAAGCCGGTATGCGAAAAGAAGTTGCCTTGAGCATGCTCGTTGACCGGCGATGTCATCGAACGAATAACGGCTAGTTCGTCCGCGACCTCAGCGATCTTCGGGAACATGCTGCTGATCGGCAGGCCGCTTTCACCCGACGGCGTGAACTTAAACGGACTCGGCATGATCAGTCCGTTGTTGTTGAACTGTGTGCGTTCAATCTTTACCGGCATCGGTTTGCCGGCCATCTTGTCGAGCATCGGTTTCGGGTCGAACGAATCGACATGCGAAACGCCGCCGGACATGTAGCACAAGATGACATGCTTGGCCTTAGCCGGATGATGCAGCTTCATGCTCGGCGATGTGAAAGGCGCCGCTGATGAAGAACGCGTGCCGTGGATTCCATCCCACGCCAAGGCTCCGAATCCAAGCGAAGCTGTTCGCAGAAGACGACGGCGCGAGAACTCAGTGCGGTCCAAACCTGATTTCGATCGTGAACGTTGCGGCGTCATGGCACCCTACTTGATGAAGATGAATTCTTGCGAAGCAAACAGAGCCCGAGCCGTCTCACGCCAGACGGTCGTTTCACGCTTATCAGCCGGCACCGAGGATAGTTCTTCTCGCTGTTGCTCCAGCGCATCGATCGATGCAGATAGAGCCGCAACCTGTTGCCGTTCGGGTTCCGACAATTGTTCCAATATCTGTCGTTTCGAAGGAGCGAACGGAGCTCCTTCATATCCGGCTAAGATCTGTTCTGCCGTCAGTGCCTCGCTGAACACACGAGCTCTTTCAATGCGGCCGGTCAGGAATCGATTACCGCCGGCCGGTAGATGTCGTAATCCAATCGTTACGACGCTCTCTTCGGCTTGAAACGCTACCGGACCTTGCGACTTGTAAGGCTTGCCATAAGGTACGCCGTTGCGATAGGCAGTGATAGTTCCGTCGGCTGAATAGACCATTGCCAAGTAGATGGTCTCGCCAGTCACCTTTTCTTCGTCGCCTCCCAGCGCTTGTGTTCTGGCGAAGACATTACTGCCTGCCAACCAACGTCGCGGCTCTTGTTCCGCGAACACGATCGCATCGAAGACGGCGCCTGCACGATCCTGCACGGAGAGCACGCCGCCGCCCCGCTGTTTCAAATCATCCAATTGGACCCAGGCTTCGAGTGTCTTTTCGGTCAAAGTCTTTGTCAGTGGCGCGGATAGGAAGTATCCACCGTTCAGCTTCAAACCGCCTTGCTCCAAGACCGCTTGACCGACCAACGTTCCGGTCTGCCCGCCTGTTGAGTCCTTCAAATCATCGAATTCCCATGCAGCGATGGGAGTCGGCAATTGGAATCGCTTCAGATCGTACTTATTGCCGGGCTGTTTGGAAAGCTTCTTGTTCAGCTCGTCACGAGCCGCGTTGAACAGAAGATCTTGCTTGCTGCGAAGTTCTTTGATCTGCTCAGAAAGTCGGTTACTCAACAGCTCGCGACGTTGATACTCTTCGGTGAGCTGGTCTTGGAATTGAATGACTCGCTCGACTTCTTCCGGTCGCTCTGCGCGGCAGAACGCCGTTCGAATCATCGTTGCGATGCGTTGCTTGCGTGCAGTGATCGATGAAGTCTTAGTCGCCCAGCTCTCCGCGGTCTGAATGATGAGCGGATCGTTCATCAGCATCAAGGCCTGAGCCGGTACGTTGGTCACATCACGTTTTCCGACTGTTGCAGCCGGCTCGGGGAAATCAAACGTGCGCAGTAGTGGATTTAGATTGTTGCGATCGACACGCAAGTAGAGACTGCGGCGCGCACTGGTTTGTCCGACTGCAGGGCCATAGAGCGTGCGATCCAAGTTCCCGGCTCGAGCCATGAACGAATCGCGGATAGCTTCGGCATCCAAGCGATTCACTTCCGCGTGAGACCAATATCGATTATCCGGATCGACTGTGTTCGCTGCCTGCGACGGTCGGCTCGATTGACGCCAAGCCGCGGACGTGACCATGAGGCGAATCATCTTTTTTATCGACCATCCCTTTTCGATCATTTGGTTCGCCAAATAGTCGAGCAATTCAGGATGAGCCGGAGAGTCGCCGAGTTTGCCGAAGTTATCCGGCGTGATCACCAGGCCCTTACCGAAGAGGTGGTGCCACAAACGATTGACGATGACGCGAGCCACCAACGGATTGTCGGTGCCGGCAAGGCTTTCAGCCAGTTGCAATCGACCGCTGCTCTTGCCTGGTTCATACGGCTTGGCATCAAACACGCCGAGAAAATGTCTCGGTACCGGTTGCTCGGGATGGCGATGATCGCCGCGTACCAGCAGCGGCTGGTCGTAACCGTCGGCTTCGATGACTCCGGGCACACGAAACGGAGTTCGCACATTGCGAGTTGCGAGTTGGAATTGCTTGATGAGCTGTTCAGTCTTGTCTTTCAAATTCTCGCCGGGATGGCCAACGAGCGATTTGACATGATTGATATACAGCACCTCGGCGTCGGAGAGCCGTTCGCTCTGGAATCGATGAATCGCATCATGAAACTGTAGCTTGGCTTCAGTAAAGACTACGAGCCAATTCAGGTCCATCGCGAGCAGGGGTCGTTGCAGCAGAGGCACAAGCGGCTCGATATCGCGAGCCACTGGCGCAGGCGAGCCTTTCTTCAGCAGTCGGACTTCGCGGAGACTGAACCAAGACTCCGGTTGATCTTTGGCCAATACGGGAGCATCGGAGGCGGTGGTGAGTTCCACATGAATCGTGTCCCCTTTCCAATAGCCGACATCGAACTTGAACCACTGGTACTTGCCGCCGTTAAGGTTGATCACCGGATAGACAGTACCGTTCCGCGGATAGTCCTGGACCGCATAGCGGAGTTGTGCATCGCGATCACCCGCTGCGAGAACCCACAGATCGTATTCGGCATCGAGCAGGAAGCGAGGCGACACGACGATGCCTTGATGCTTCCTTGAAAGGATATTGGATGTAATGCTTGCGGGATAAACTCGAGGGATGAAGTGATCGGCATCATCGCCGACTTCGAAGTTGAGCCGTTCGAGGGACGATTCTTTGCATCCTAATCCGGTGCGAAACCAACCTTTCAAGTCTTCCGCTGTGCGAACCGTTTCATTCGATGACTTGCGACGCTCTGCGTCGGACTCGTTTTCCTTCACAAGTTCAGTCGCTTGTTGTCGCAACTTGGCAAGCATCGTCTTGGACGCGTCGCTCAATTTGCCGTCCAATGACTTGTCACGCAGATCCTTGCTTGCTGCGTTCCAGAATTCGCTTACCACCGGCGAATCGGATGCCTTGGCGGCTCGATCTGCCAACTTCGCGAATGATCCAAGAGAGGGATCATCCCATTCCGGCGAAACCGCGGGGAACCAAACCTGCATCATGTGCGCTTGCAATACTCGCTTCGCGTCGCGCATCTGTCCGAGGTTGTTTCGAAAGCCGGGCAAGTCGCCGGCGTCGACGATACCGGGGTGACATGATGCAAAGATACCGAACAGCGCGTAATAGTCGGACTGGCGAATCGCATCGAACTTGTGATCGTGACATCGAGCGCATGACACAGTCAATCCTAAGAACGCTTTCGAGACCGAATTGATTTGATCGTCAACGAAGCGCACTTTTTCTTCGAGCGCGTCGGTCGGTGCAAAGCCGTGGAACACCATGCGCAAGTGAGCTGGTCCGATGGCCGACTCATTGATCTGTAGTTCGGAGTTGATACGCGGGTTCTTGATCAAGTCCCCTGCGATATGTTCCCGCACAAGCTGCGTATAAGGGACATCGGCGTTGAGTGCTCGGATCAAGTAGTCGCGATACTGATAGGCGTAGGGAATCGCCGGGTCGCCTTCGCTGCCGTGCGAATCGGTGTAGCGAATCCAGTCCATCCAATGTCTGGCAAAGCGCTCTCCGAACTGAGGTGAGTCGATGAGTCGATCGACGAGCTCTTCAAAGTCGAACGCCGAATCTGCCGCCAAGACCTTGTTCAGCTCTTCGTCCGTGGGAGGCAAGCCTGTCAGCGCGTAGCTTGCGCGGCGCAGCAACACCTCCGGCGTCGCTTCCGGATTCGGCTGCAACTTTTGCTGAGCAAGAGCGGCGCGGAGGAAGGCGTCGATCGGATTGCGAGGACTTTCTTGATCCAATAGCGTCGGCGGTGTGAACTTACCGAGTGGTTGAACAGCCCACCAATGTTTGCGTTGATCGAAGATCAAGTCTCGCAACTTGTCCGCAGCCGCTTGTTCAGCGGTAAGAGGTGTATCGCGAGGGTCGGTCGCGCCGCTTTCGATCCATTTGCGTAGATCAGCGATCGCGCGGTCCGATAACTTGGCTCCCCCTTCGGGCATCTTCAATTCATCAGACGCATGCTGAACAGCTTTCATCAGCAGACTGTTTGAGGGCGTACTGATATCGACGACCGGACCGCTGTCGCCGCCGGCTTGCCAACCGGGGCGGGAATCGAGCGCCAGACCACCTTCTTTGCGCTGGGCATTGTGGCATTCGTAACAGTATTCGATCAGCAGCGGACGAATATGCGACTCGAAGAACTCAATCTTTTCACCGGCGGTCGAGGCAACAGGCGGAGCCGCGCGTAAGCATGTGGACGCGCCGAGCATCGAGCCGATCAGGAGGACTGTCGTCGACAGAGCTATGATCAGGCGGCGAGTGAACATTCTGCGAAAGCTCGTCATATAAAGACGCTCCGCGTCGCATGGGGTGGGATGGTGGGTGAGATGATGTAGTATAACCCAATCACCGAGCCCATAAGAAACCGACCCCATGTAGCTCGACGTTCCAAGTCGAGTAGGAAAATCAGTAGCTCGACGTTCCAAGTCGAGTAGCCCCATGCCATATCGCAAATCCGACATCGAAGCCGCGCTCAAGCATTTACGAAAACGCGACAAAGCGATGCGAGACATCATCGATCGCGTCGGTGAGTTCACACTCAAGACAAAACGCGACTACTTTGCATTGTTGGTGCGGTCGATCGTCTCGCAGCAGATTTCCACGGCGGCAGCGAGAACCATTCTCTCGCGACTCACCGATCATGTGGCCCCGCACAAGATCTCTGCGACGGCGATTGCAGGGCTCAGCATCGATCAACTTCGTTCGTTAGGCGTGTCTCAACAAAAGGCGACCTATGTTCTCGACTTGGCTCGCCACGTGAACGACGGACTGCTCGATTTGTCGCGACTGGCTCGTATGACCGATGATCAGATCATCGAGTCCCTCGTCGCCGTGAAAGGTATCGGCGTCTGGACCGCACAGATGTTTTTGATTTTCGGACTCGGGCGACTGGATGTCTTTCCCGTCGGTGATCTCGGCATCAAGAACGCAATCGCGCGGCGTTACGGATTTGAAGAAGCACCGACTTCGTCAGAAATGATCGCTGTTGCACAGCCATGGCGGCCGTATGCCTCGATCGCCTCCTGGTACCTGTGGCGTTCGCTGGAACTGCCCGACCATTCGTCGCAATCGTGAATCAAAAAGACAACCTAGTCCGATGCTCCAAGCCGCCGTAACCTTCTAATCCCTCTTCCGTTCTCCTTCCTACTCGTACTCGATTTCCTCTTTTCCCGCCCGCCTAACCTGCGATTTGCCAGTTTTGGCGGCTCGAATCTCCGCTCCCTCTCTCCGATGGTTGCGTGTCGGTATTGGTTCTGTCTATTCTATGGCAGCAACCTAAAGAGCGGCTGCCGGGCGAACAGCAGCGTTATCAATTAGGCGAAACCACCTAGTGATGAACACTCCGAGCTGCGATGGAACGTGCACGCGGTCGGCCGCTTCCCACCTTATTTTTTTCCTACCTGTGGAGTCGAGTTTCCTATGACACTGCTTCGACTGTCTCAATCAATGACGCGACGAGCTCTGCTCGGTCTCATGGCCGCGGCCGGTGCCGCTGCTTATGTTCCTTCGATCGCTATCGCGGATGACCTCAAGGTTCCCGAAGGCTTCACTGCGCTGTTCGACGGCAAGACTCTCAAGGGCTGGCACGGCTCCACGACAATTGATCCGGCTAAGTATGCCACGACTGCGGATGATCAAAAGAAGAAGTGGAACGACGAGATCGCTCAGCATTGGAAGGCTGAGAACAACGAGCTGATCAACGACGGTCATGGAGCTTATGCTACGACCGACGAAGACTATGGCGATATCGAACTGTTGATCGAGTACAAGACGGTGCCGAAGGCTGACAGCGGAATTTATCTGCGCGGGTGCCCTCAAGTTCAGATTTGGGACAGCACTGAGAAAGAGAAGTTCAACATCGGCGCCGACAAAGGCAGCGGTGCTCTTGGAACAACAGTGCCGGAGCCGCAGGCAAAGACCCGCTGGTCTTAGCTGACAAGCCGTTCGGCGAGTGGAACTCGTTCCGCATCATTCAAGTCGGCGCTCGCACCAGTGTTTGGCTCAACGGCAAGCAAGTGGTAAAGGGTGCGATCATGGAGAACTACTTCAATCGCACCGGCCCGCTGCCTGCCAAGGGACCGATTCAACTGCAAACGCACGGTGGCGAGATTCGCTGGCGCAACGTCTTCGTGCGGAAGATCGGCACTGCAGAAGCCAACAAGTATTTGGCTGAGCATTCCGGTGACGGCTTTGCTGACTTGTTCAATGGCAAGACGCTTGACGGCTGGAAAGGTGCAGTCGAAAACTACGAAGTGGTTGATGGCGCGATTCAGTGCAAGAAGGGTCACGGCGGTGTGCTGCATACACCTGACCAGTACAAGGACTTCGTGGTTCGCCTCGAGTTCCAAGTTCCACCCGGAGGCAACAACGGACTCGCCATTCGCTATCCCGGTCAAGGTGACACGGCGTATGTCGGCATGTGCGAACTGCAAGTGCTCGACAACGAAGCGGCTATGTATGCCAAGCTCGACGCACGTCAGTATCACGGATCTGCTTACGGTATGGCCGCTGCGGCTCGCGGTTACAACCGACCGGCCGGCGAGTGGAACTATCAAGTTGTGACGGTGAAGGGTTCGACCATCGAAGTCGAACTGAACGGTTCGCCGATTCTGAAGACCGACCTGTCCAAGGTCACCGAGTACATGGCTAACTCGCCGCACCCGGGCAAGGATCGCACCGAAGGTTACTTCGGATTCGCCGGTCACAACGATCCGGTTCGCTTCCGCAACGTTTCGATCAAGAAACTCTAGTCGTCCGTCAGCCGATCGGGCTGAAGCACGAAAAGATCTCTTTACAACCGCCCGGGCTTTTTCTAAGGTCCGGGCGGTTTGCTTTTGGGATCGGATATCGAGCCCCCAATCCGGGAATCGAATCTCGCACGGATGTTGCTATGAACGCATGGAATATGAGTTTCGGAATTGCGATGCTTGCACTTGTCGCCGGCGAAAATGTTTCGGCTCAGCCTCCCGCCTTTCGCGTCGACACCGATATCTATGTCGGTGAGAGCAAGGAACCAATCAAGCAAACGCTGACGATCTTTTCGGAAGGTGTGTACTACGATTTTGCGATGGATACATCCGCGGCGATTACCATCGTCGATCCCAGTCGCAATCGTATCGTCCTCATCAATCCAGAGCGTCAAGCCAAGACGACGATCTCGACCTCCAGCTTGCTGACTCTGGTGGCTCAAGCCCGCGAGAAAGCGTCGCAACAACCGAAGGATTCCGACCTAGCGCGCATGCTTGCCGCAGCCGATGAATCGTCATTCGACTCCGACTCGCAAACGTTGACAGTCGGTGGTGACGCGTTGAAGTACGAAGCCAAATTGCAAACGCCGAAGGATCGCGAGATGGCGATTCAATATGCCGAGTTCGCCGACTGGTCCGCCAGGCTCAACGCCATCTATCCGCCTCACTTCCTGCCGTTCGTGCGCTTAGAACTGAATCGACAAATCGTATCGCGAGGCATGTTGCCTCAGGTCATCACGCGCACGGAGAAACATGATCGCAAGCAAGTGGTCGTCGCATGTCGCTTGCTGGTCAACTCTCGCATATCGACCGATGACCAATCGAAGTTAGCTCGAGTCGGTCAGTTGCTCGCGACTTGCAAAGACATGACCCCTGAACAGTATTTCGCGCCGCAACGGAACGTCGCTCAACAACCCACCCCCGGAAAGAACCGGTAATTATGGGCCGGTTGAAGCACAACGCTGCAAGTTGAGCCGCACGTTGTAGCTCGACGCTCCGAGTCGAGCCGCGCGACGCTGCGACGATAGCAGATCAACTCGTAGCACACCATCAACGCCGAAGCTGAGTCTAGCCGTACGGCTGCGCGGTTACGCTCGGATGTAGCTCGACGCTCCGAGTCGAGCCCCACGACGCTGCGATGATTGCAGATTGGTTCGTTGCACACGATCAACGCCGAAGCCGAATCTAGCCGTACGGCTGCGCCGTTACGTTCACGGAAGAAGAGTCGGAAGTCGCGTTGGGTACTGGAGCCGACAGTCTGTCTGGAGTAGAGTCGACAAATCCGCCGGCGAGAAATGGACATCGCTCGGCGGCTTGACCTCGCCTTCCACCTCCCTCCTCCAGGCATGATCCATGCGCTTCGACTCTGCTCCCAAGCGGCTTCGCATCCGTTTCGCCCTTGAACTCTCCTCCATTCTCCTCGGCATTCTGTGCACGACTGCGGTCACGGTAGCCGGCGATCATGGTGCGGATGAACCCAAGACGAAAGCCGAAATTTACGGGCAAGGCGTACGCGAAACGCCTTGGATGAAGCCTGAGGACGAGGCGGCCGGCTTCCATCTTCCGACTGGTTTCAAAGCCGAGTTGATCGCTGCCGAGCCGGCGATCAAGAAACCGATGAACATGGCTTTCGATCGCTGCGGACGATTGTGGTTGACCGACACGATCGAGTATCCGTATCCGGCTAAAGATCCCGATCAGGCTCGCGACTCGATCAAGGTCTTGGCTGACGAAGACGGTGACGGAACGTTTGAATCGATCACGACCTTTGCTGAAGGACTAAACATTCCGATCGGCATTCTGCCGGTCGATGACGGTGTTCTCTGTTTCAGCATTCCGAATCTCTTGCACTTGCGCGATACCGACGGCGACGGCAAAGCAGACGAGCGCAAGGTGGTCCTCGGGCCGTTTGATACGACGCGTGATACGCACGGCATGATCAACGCGATTCGGCGCGGCGAAGATGGATGGATTTATGCCTGCCACGGTTTCAATAATCAATCGACCGTAAAGGCTGCCGACGGATCGTCTGTGACATTGATCTCGGGCAACACCTTTCGCTTTCGCGAGGACGGTTCGCATGTCGAACAGTTCACGCAGGGCCAAGTCAATCCGTTCGGCATGACGGCCGATGATTGGGGCAATTGGTTCACCGCAGATTGCCATAGCAAGCCGGTAACTCTGCTCGTACAGGGGGGCTGCTACGAGAGTTTCGGTCGACCGCACTCAGGGCTCGGCTTCGTTCCGTCGCTGATGAATCATTTGCACGGCAGTACCGCGATCTGCGGCATCACATATGTCACCTCTTCATCCGTGCCCGCCGAATTTCGCTCGCGATTCTACAGCGGCAATGTGATGACCAGCCGCATCAATACGAACAGCTTGGCGATCACACGCGATACGATCACGCTCAAGGAAGAAGCGGACTTCATGACGAGCGACGATCCGTGGTTCCGTCCGGTCGATATTCAGCTCGGGCCGGACGGTGCCATGTACGTCGCTGACTTTTACAACAAGATCATCGGCCACTACGAAGTCCCTCTGACTCACCCGGAACGAGACCGTAATAGCGGCCGATTGTGGCGCATTCGATATGTCGGAACCGGAAGCGAACCGAAGACTCCGACCACTAAACTCTCGCCATGGGAATTGTTGTCAGACGCACATCTCCAAGCTCTGGCAAGCGATAATGCTGCGCTTAGGCAACAAGCACTGGATGCGTTCAACCCGAAGGTTAAGCTGACAGACGTCCAGGTGCAAACGTTGCAGAGCAATGCCACGAATTCAAATGCTTCTGAACAACTTCGCATCGCATCGTTGTGGGCATTGCACCGCTCCGGACAGAGTTTCGGTCTGCATTTGAATCGTGTCTTGCAGAACGCCGGGCCGCGCTTGCAGGCTGCGGTGATGAAAGCGTGGCGTGACCAATCATCGCCGAACCTAAGGAGCTCTGATACAGAGACGGTCAAGCTCTATCAAGCCGCTCAATCGTTCTTGAGCTCGGAACATCCGCAGCTTCTCATCGCTGCGGCCGGAGCATTCGGCAAACATGGCGGAGCTCAAGATGTCCGACTGCTGCTGACCGAAGCCGAAAGTCGCGAGAAGAACTCGTTGGCTCGGCACGTGCTCCGCATGGCGGCGAAAGAGCTGTTGGATCAATCGAAGATCGCAGACGAAGTGCTCAGCGGTTGGAACTTGTCTGCCGTGTCCGAGCGCGGCTCTGGGAAAGCAGATGAGCGCACAACCGCAAAGATCGGCATGAATGATCCGTTGGCTGATCTAGTCGCAGGCATTTTGCCGGCCGTGGCAGGCGAACGGTCTGCGGAGGCGCTGCTTTCGTATGTCCAGAGTCGCGAAAACGTGAACGTGGAGTTGAAGACGGCAGCGGTACGGCATGCAGCTAAGTATGCGAATGAGAAACTCGCCGACGCTCTGGTCGCCGTCATTCGCAGTGCCGGCGCCGATCAAGCAACACAACAATTCAGTTTGATCAAAGATACCGTAGACGCGCTGCGCGGCAGCGGGAAAGCGATACCGAACTCGCTGTTGGAATTGGTCGATGCGCACGTGGCTGAATTATCCACTCGTATCACGAAAGCTCTCGATCATGCCGTGAAGCCCGTGTTGTGGACCGAATCTCGCGGTCGCGCTTGGAAGAAAGAAAACCGAAAACGCAACGGAGCATCCGACCTTTCGTTCCTGTCGAGTTTGACATTAGGCGAAGCATATACCGGTGTTCTTTCCAGTGAACCGTTTGAGGCGCCGGCCAGGCTCCAGTTTTGGCTGTGCGGTCATGACGGCATGCCAAGCGAACCGGCCGGCGGAAAGAACTTAGTACGGTTGGTGGACGCAGCGACCGGCGCACCGGTCATGACGGCTCGACCGCCGCGCAATGATACAGCGGTTCAAATCGACTGGGACTTGGGATCGGTTCAAGGAAAATTGGTGCGCGTGGAGTGTGTCGACAACGATAGTGGAAACGCATACGCATGGTTGGCGGTTGCGGATTTCTCCGAGCCGAAATTGAATGCGTCGCCGGTTGAGCAACCGTTGGTTGAACTAGCCCAGTGGCTGGGACTCGGTGTGACACGAACGGCCGCGGATCGGGTAAGACCGATTGCATCCAGTCAAGCGATCTCCGACGCGGTGCGCTGCGACTTGATCGCCGCTGCTGCCAATAGCAGCGGCCGTCCTCTGGTCAGCGTGTTGATCGATGCTGCGAAGTTGAAAGGATTGCAATCGAAGGTCTCGGTTGACCTGATCAACGCTGATACGAAGGGCGCTGACGAAACGCTGCACACTCTAGCTGTCTCGTTGGCTCAACAACTAAGCCAAACGCAGCAAGCTTTGCTGGCCAAAGCCTTGATCGCATCGGTCGAAGGTCGAGCTCTCCTGGTCTCGTTGATCGACGGTGGGCAAGTAGCGGTCGGATCGCTTCGAGCCATCGGTGAATTGCTCGGCAAGAACGCCGGCGATCCGAACACGGAGAAGCTGCTGAAGTACAGTGCCGATGCCAACGCGGCTCCCAGCGAAGCGGAACAGCAGATCACGGCACGTATCGCTGCAATTCGACTCGATGGTGCCGATATTGAGCTGGGCAAAGCCATGTTCACGAAGCATTGCGTGAACTGCCACAAACTGTCCGGCGTCGGGCAACTTGTAGGTCCGCAACTCGACGGCGTCATCACTCGCGGTGCAGATCGCTTAGGTGAAGACATCCTCTTGCCTCATCGCAATGTCGACAAAGCGTTCCGTATGTCATCGCTGCTCATGGAAGATGAGCAAGTGTTGGTCGGATTAGTACGCGAGCTTCCCGATGGTCGAATGGAATTGATCGGGAACGACGGCAAGTCGAAGCCGGTCGATCCGAAGAAGATCGATCAGCGCCGCGATACGACAAAATCCTTGATGCCGGATAACTTTGCAGAGCTGCTGAACGAGAAAGAGCTGGCCGGCCTGATCCAGTTCATCAGCCGTAGCAAGCCCGCCGAGTAGTACAAGTTGTAGATCCCGATAAGTAAGTCAATTCTCGATGTAGATCAATTTTCGATGTAGATCAATTTTCCAAATTGATCTTAACACCGCTAGAAGTACCAACACCTCCGATGTTACCTGCCGACCAAGCGTGAAATGGGCCGCGAGGCTGGAGCCTCGTTGGCGGTGGGTGACGAGGCTGGAGCCTCGTCACCAGGAGCGCCGGTGACGAGGAGGACCAGCCGTCACCAGGTGTCACCAGATCAACCGTTCGAAATATTCCACAGCAGAATGAATCGCAAGTTCGTCTCATGAAACGCACCTTGAAGCCTGCGCTGACGATGATGCTGTTCGCATTCGCGATGTGCGGAACCGTTGCGGCTCAGGGGCAGCAGGACACTGTCGACGCGGTACTGCTCGAGCAACGTTATCGCACCGACGCGGCACCGTTTCTCGATAAGTACTGTGCTGGTTGTCACAATGCCGATAAGCCCACCTCGGGAGTGCGCGTCGATCAGCTCAACGGTCTGGTCGAGGATCGGCATTTCAAACTGCTGAGCGGTCTGGGTCGCCAAGTCACAGCCGGGAAGATGCCGCCGGAAGAGGAGCCTCAGCCCAGTGCCGAAGAGAAGAATCGCTTTTCCGCTTGGATCGACGACGCTGTCAAACTGGCTCGGATGCGACCTACACCGAAGAACGGCAGCACTAGGCGGTTGACCAAGGCTCAGTATCGCCACACACTGCGCGATCTACTCGGGATCGATGAAGAACTGACAGACATCCTTCCTCCCGATGCTGTTTCACGCGAAGGATTCACGAACAATCAAGAAACGCTCGGTCTCTCGCCGCTTTTGATCGAGAGCTACTTTGAGATTGCAGAGAAAGCTCTCGATTGCGTCTTGGTTGATCCCAATTCGAGGCCGACCATCGAGAACTTTAAAATGGATCTCGGCCGCGGCATCAACGCGAATCCTTGTCCGGATAAACTGATCCTCGGGGCAGAGAGTCTGTTGCTGAAGAACGAAGACTTTATCGTCACGGAGCTCACGCCCGAAAAGTCCTTTGCATTCGATACGCATCGGATGCAGACCAAGTTCCGATTCATCGAAGGCTATGTCGGAAACGATACGATTCGCGAGTGGCGTGACTTCAGCAGTATCTATCATTCGGTGTTCGCATGCATGCGCGGCAAGGCGGGCTATCCCAAGGGTGAAGCGTTCAGCACCGTCCCCGGCGGTTTGCTCCTGCGACCATCGGTGCCGAGCGTTGAAGTGTTCGGTGTCGAGAGTACGTACGGTCCGCAGTGCAACTTTAAGATCTCTCTCCGCGAGCTACCCGACAACGGCCGCTTTCGCGTCACCGTTCGCGCTGCCAAAGTTGCGGATGCTCTGCTCTTAGAACCGGCAGCTGCTCCAATCGCCGACAACGACGCTCGTTCGATGACGTTGGAGTGTACGGCTCAGTCATCTTCCACCCTGAACATCACCGACTCGGGCGTTTATCAAGTGGATCTGCAATGGAAAGCAGTTCCCGATAAACCAAAGCGAGTCGAACTTATGATCGGTGATCGCCATTTTTCTTCCTTGACGAAGCAGTCGCCATTCATTCTGGTGCGACTCGCTTCCGGAGAGCATGCACTGCGCATCGAGTCGGAAGCCGGCGTTGATCTCACGGGAGTAAGATTGTTGAAGATCGACGCCTCGTCACCGCTGCTCGCTCGTTTCGAAACCTTCGAGCGCCGCGTTCCGAAACTCGGCGTGCACATGGGATTGCGACGCGATTGCGGCAGTACCCTGAACCCGGTTGCTTCTCCGCAAGTGGTCGACAGCGATCAGATTCGACCGTACGTGTTCGAGGGGGCGATCCGCAATTTTCCTAGTCCGGAGGTCGAGAAAGATAACGTGAATTATCTGGCGGGTATTCGCGAGATCGGCGTGCGCAGCGAGTACACCGACGGACGCGATATGCCTCGTCTGTTGGTGCAGTCGGTCGAGTTCGAAGGGCCGCTGTTTGAATCATGGCCGCCGGCATCGCATCAGCGCATCTTTTTTGATCGCGGGTCGCTCGGTGAGCAAGAGTATGTTCACGAAGTGCTCAAACGATTCGGCGAGCGAGCGCTGCGTCGTCCTCCTACGCCTGAAGAGTTGGCAAGTTGGGAAGCGATCGCGGCCGCGGGCTTGAAAGGCGGCGCGAAGCTTGAGTCGGCCGTGCGCGATGTGCTGCAAGTCATTCTCACTTCGCCGCAGTTTCTGTTCTTGATCGAAACAAGTGCATCGCCAGAGCCCGAACAACTCGGCGATTGGGAGCTCGCTTCGAAGCTCTCGTACTTTCTCTGGAACAGTCCACCGGATGCTGAGTTGATCGAAGCGGCACGTCGGGGAACGTTGCATGCTGAACTGGACAAGCAAGTGGATCGTCTGTTGGCTGATCCGCGAGCCGGTCGATTCGCCGACGAGTTCGTCGCGCAGTGGCTGGCACTCGATAAGTTTGATGTCCTCGAACCGGATCGCACAGAGTTTCCTGAGCTGACAAAAGAGATGCGAGCCGCATTGCGGCGCGAACCTATTGAGTGGTTCTTGGGCTTAGCGCGAGAGAACGCGACTCTGGCAGAATTCTTCGATGCGCAACGTGTTGCGGCCAACGAGGTGACTGCGAAGTATTACGGCTTGAACGATCAAGTCGAAAGCGGCTTTGCGTTCACTTCGATCAACTTGCTCGATGCCAAAGATGCGTCGGCACGAGTTCGAGTGAACGGCGGCGGTCTCTTTTCACAAGCCGCCATCATGGCGGGGCTTTCCAATGGACGGGAATCGAACCCGATCAAACGAGGCGCGTGGTTGGCTCGACGCATCATCGCAGAGCCGCCTGATGACCCGCCGCCGAATGTCCCGGCACTCAAAGAAACCGATGAAAAGCTCTCGCTGCGCGAGCGATTGGAGCAGCATCGCAATCAGCCGGGATGTGCTCAGTGCCACGGAAAAATTGATCCATGGGGTGTTCCCTTTGAGGAATTTGACGCCGGCGGCAGGCTCAAATCGATTCGCGTCGACGCTCGATCGGTTCTACCGGACGGCACTGAGGTTGCGGGCACTACCGATCTGAAGCGATACTTAACGCAGGACAGAATCGACCAGACGGCATATTGCCTCCTCAAGCATTTGACCGTTTATGCCTGCGGTCGCCATCTGTCAGTTCGCGAAGATGAATGGCTAAAGCGTGAAGGTCGGCAGTTACGCTCCGGCGGTTATCGCATCGCAGACATGATCCGCTTCACTGTTCAGAGTCCGATGTTTTTGGAAAAGTAGTCGGTCGCCAAGCGAAAGGAAAGCGTGGGATGAATTCAATTCGATTGGAACGACGAGCGTTTCTCAAAGGCATCGGCGGTGTCGTCCTGGCACTTCCAGTGCTCGATGCGATGGGCGCCGAAGTAACATCCGAAATCCCGCGTCGCTTCTGCGCTCTCTATACCGCCAACGGCATGTCATTGCCGAAACCGGAACACGGCATCAACGATTGGAGCTGGTTTCCGACTGTTGAAGAGAACGGCAAGTTTGTATTCGGCAAGTCGACGGAGCCGCTGACTCCGTTTCGCGATCAAGTCAGCTTCGTCGGCGGACTGTATCATCCGAGCGGATTGAAGGCTGATCCGCATGTTTGCTCCGACATGTGGCTGACCGCCGCGCCGCTGCACAATCCGAAGCCCGGAACATACAACTCGGTCGGTATCGATCAGGTCATTGCTCAACATACCAAGCAATACTGTCGTCAACCGTCGCTCGTGCTATCGATTGATGCGGGGACCGGTTTCTTGTCTCGCACAGGTACGATTTCTTATTCGATCGAAGGTCGTCCGATTCCGGCTGAGAACAATCCGCGTCGTGTCTTCAATCGTCTCTTTGCCGGTGATCGCAATTCATTGCAATCAGAACGAGCCGCGTTGCAGCGGAAGATCAAGTTGGTCGATGCCGTCGTCGATAGTGCTCAATCGCTCAACCGGCAACTCGGTCGTTCCGATCGCGATCGCATGGAACAGTACCTGACCTCGCTCAGCGAAGTGGAATCGCGTTTGATCGCTTCCGAAAAGTGGATCGACATCCCGCTCAAGGAACAGGATCGCTCGCACATCGATTTAAGCGTGACGAACGAAAGTGAGCCTGCGGACTATTATCGCAACATGTTCGATTTGATCTCGCTCGCCTTCGATGCGGACATCACTCGCTCCGTCGCATTCATGTTGAATCGAGAAGACGGGATGGGGATCAGCGACACGTTTCCTCTCAAGCTCGGCCTGACGCGCACACACCATTCGCTTTCGCATGCAGGCGATAAAGACGGACAGTTGGAGTTCGCTAAGTACGATTTGTTCCTGAGTCGTCAGATCGCTCACTTTATGGAGCGGTTGACCACTTATCGCGATCGCGAAGGAACCGTTCTCGATAACACCGTGATACTTTACGGCAGCGGCTGCAGCACGACGCACAATCCCACCAACCTACCGACGATGCTCGCCGGCGGTTCGCGATTGGGACTGAAGCACGGCACCTATTGGCGTAGCGGTGAAACGCGTATGTCGAACATGTACCTCAGCCTGTTGCACGCTTTGAATATTCACGTCTACAGCTTTGCGGATTCCACCGGAACGCTCAGCGGCGTGTTTGCTTGATCGAATTCGGTTACCATCAGCGTTCCGTCCCACCCCTACCCTCCCCCTCCTCGAACTCGACTCACCTCTCATGACAAGACTATTCGTCTGCGCATTGTGGTTGTCTGTTATCAGCGTCACGGGAATCGGATCGGCTGCGGAGATCAGTCCGCAGAACAAGAAGGATCGCGAAGTTCAACCCGGAGTGCCTCAAGGGAAACTCACGACCGGCGTCTTCGATAGCAGCACTATCTATCCCGGTACGCGGCGCGATTACAGCGTTTATGTGCCTGCTCAATACTCGTCTGACAAACCGGCGGCCTTGATGGTCTTCATGGATGGCAGCGGCTATTCGAAGCTCGACGGCGGCTTTCGCGTGCCCACGATTTTCGACAACTTGATCCATGAAAAAGCGATGCCGGTCACGATTGCCGTATTCGTGAATCCGGGAACTGTGCCCGGCGTGAAGCCCGGTGCCAAGGATCGCAGCACACGTGCCTACGAATACGATTCGATGGGTGATCTTTATTCCAAGTTCCTGATCGACGAGTTTCTCCCGGTCGCTTTGAAGGGACTCAATGTTTCGGCGGATCCGAAGGAACGCGCCGTGTGCGGTATTTCGTCCGGAGGCATTTGTGCCTTCACTGTGGCTTGGGAACGACCCGATCAATTCGGATTGGTACTCAGCCACATCGGCAGCTATACGAACATTCGCGGCGGTTGGGCATATCCCGGCCTGGTCCGCAAGACAAAGGCGAATCCAAAGCCGCTGAAGATCTATCTGCAGGAAGGGAAAGACGACCTCAACAACTTGCACGGCAACTGGCCGCTCGCCAATCAAGATCTATCTGCCGCGCTGCGCTTCGCCGGCTACAACCATCGCTTTGTAATGACCGAAGGTGGACACAGCGGCGGACCCGGCGGCGAAGTGCTTCCGGAAGCCCTGCGCTGGTTGTGGTCGAGTGGCAGTGAGATCGTGCCGCCGGCCGACCTGACGACCAAGCCCGCTTGGGAGCCTCATCCCGATGCGGTGGCAAAGGACGATGTTCCGCATGGTACCGTGGAATCGATGCCGACCTTCGAGTCGAAGATCTTTGAGAACACGATTCGTGATTGGTCGATCTATGTCCCCGCACAGTTGAAGGCCGGCGAGCCCGCTGCGCTCATGGTCTTTCAGGATGGACAGTCGTTCAGCAATGTCAAAGGGCGCTGGCGCGTACCGGTCGTCTTCGACAACTTGATTGCTCGAGGCGATATGCCGCCGACCGTTGCCGTGTTCATCAATCCGGGGCATGACAAGTCGAAGGGAAAGCCGGAGAACGGCAAGTATTCGAATCGCGGCTTTGAATACGACAGCCTCGGTGATCGGTACGCTCGATTCCTGTTGGAGGAGATCATTCCTGAAGTCGAGAAGAAGGTGGCTATCTCGAAGGACCCCGAGATGCGAGCCATCTGCGGTTCGAGCTCCGGTGGGATCTGTGCATTCACCGTCGCATGGGAACGCCCGAATGCGTTTCGTAAAGTGCTGACCAGCGTCGGTAGTTTTACGAACCTTCGCGGCGGAAACGTCTATCCTTCGTGGGTCCGCAAAACAGAACCGAAACCGATTCGAGTTTATATGGCCGATACGAGCGGTGACGTAGACAACGCGTTCGGGAGTTGGCCTTTTGGTCAAATCAGTTGATGGCTTCGGCGGCTCAAGTACATGGGCTACGACGACCGCTTCGATTGGGCTGAAGGCTACGCTCACAACTCCGACTTCGGCGGCTCGAAATTCCCCGAGCGCTGAAGTGGCTATGGCGAAAAGAGAAGCACGAGCCTGTGCTCGACACGAAAGGTGACTTGAAGGGTGACCTCACCTTGTTGCGACTATTGGTTCCCGGCAAACCATGGGAAGTCGTTGCGGATAAGTTGGGCTTTGCAGACGCACCGCTGACCGACAAGGAAGGCAATTTTTATTATTGCGACATGAAGGCTCCTGCCGTGGTCAAGATCAGCGCTGCTGACGGATCGCGCACGGAGCTTGCGAAGGAATCGGTCAGCGGTATGGAGTTCGGTCCCGATGGTTTGCTCTACGCTTGCCAAGGTGCGAAAAAACGTGTGATCTCGATCGATCCTAAGGACGGCAGTGTAAAGTCCCTCGCTGAAGGTGTCACACCGAACGATATGGCACTCACCGCAGATGGATTCATTTACATCACGGAAACCGCCGAGCAACGGATCACGCGAATCACGATTAAGACGGGCGAAGTCAAAGTGGTTGACGAAGGAGTCAAAAAGCCCAACGGTATCGCAGTGACCGGTGATCAAGGAACGTTGGCCGTTAGTGAATACGGCGGAGATCACGTGTGGATGATCCGCATTCGCGATGACGGAACATTGGATGCGAAGATGCCGATCATGGACCTGCGAAGGCCGATCGATCCGAAGGGTGAGTTCAAGTTCAACGAGCCGCCGCCGTATCAAGCTGTAGCCAAAGGTGACGGTATGGCCGTGGATAAAGTGGGCCGCTTCTACGTCACTTCAGCTCTCGGTGTCCAAGTCTTCGACCCCACAGGACGACCGTGCGGTCTACTGCCGACGCCTGATCCGGCTCAGCCGCTGACCAGTTGCGTCCTGGCGGGCGCTGATCACGAGTATCTTTACGTGACGAACGGCAACACGATCTATCGTCGACCTTTGACTGTTGAGAAGTAATCGATCGGTCCTCTCTTTCCACCCGGAGTCTCGATATGACCAAGCATTCAATCCTAGCGACGTTGGCCCTGACCGTCTGCATCGCCTTCACCTCGATCGGCATGGGTGCAGAACCGAAAGCCGGTGAGCAAGTCGAGCAGAGTTTTAAAGCGAAGGACGGCGGCGAAGTCGGCTACCTGTTGTACTTGCCGGAGAACTACAAAGCAGGCGGCGATAAGTTGCCGATTATGTTGTTTCTGCACGGTCGTGGTGAAAGCAACGGACCGCTGAGCATTGTGGCCAAGTGGGGACCGCCGCAGATGGCTGCGCGCGGTGAGGAACTCCCATTCATCGTTATCTCGCCGCAATGTCCGAAAGAAGATAATTGGAGCAGTCCGACTCAGCAGACTCGCTTGGGTGAATTACTGGCTAATGTCATGGCAAAGACCGGAGCTGATACCAAGCGAGTTTACTTGGCGGGCTTGAGTATGGGCGGATCGGGTTCATGGCGCATGGCATGCGATCACCCCAAACGATTTGCGGCGGTGGTTCCGATCTGCGGTCGTGGTGATGTGAAGGAAGCAGACAAACTGAAGAGCCTGCCGCTTTGGGTTTGGTGCGGCGATCAAGACGGTGTTTATCAAGCAGATGTCGAAATGGTCGAAGCTGTCCGCAAAGCCGGCAACACGACGATTCGTTTTACGACGCTGGAAAACATCGGACACAATTCATGGTCCGCCGCTTTTTCATCGCCTGACCTGTTCGCTTGGATGTTGAAACAGTCGATTGCGGATTGATAAGAACGACTTCCGCACTCTGCCTCGCAATCTCTGCCCCACCCTGCCCTGCCTCTCCCTTCCCACCTCGCAGGCACACCATCATGAAACAGTTATCGTCCGGTCTCCGGATCTGCGAGTATGCGGGTGACCGGCATGCTGCAGTGAGATCAGCGTTGTTAATTTGGGTGATGTCCTTTTTCATCTGCTTGCACGCCATTCAATCGCGGGCGGATGATTCGCCTATCGCAACGGGCGCTGAGCAAGCTGTTGTCTTCGAGCGCGATGTGCGTCCGATTTTGAAAGCTTACTGCTGGCACTGCCACGGTGAGCAACCGGAATTGGGCGGCAAACTGGATGCGAGATTGGCCGGAACGTTGATCAGCGGCGGAGAATCAGGGCCTGCGATCATCGCGGGCAAGTCAGCAGATAGTCTGCTGATGCAAAAAATCTCGTCCGGCGAGATGCCTCCGGGTGAGAAGAAGTTGAACTTGAACCAGAAACGTACTCTCGCTCAGTGGATTGATTTAGGCGCCAAGACTGCAGTACCTGAGCCGGCTTCGATCCCGATAGGTGATGTGTTGACCGACGACGACCGACGCCACTGGTCGTTTCAGTCGGTTCATCGTCCCGAAGTACCCGCCGTGCGCGCGACCGATAGAACTCGCACTGCAATCGACTCTTTCGTATTGAAAAGACTTGAAGCGCAAGAGCTATCGTTCGGTCCGGACGCGGAGCGCTCAACCATCGTGCGTCGCCTGTGGTTGGACTTGGTCGGAATGCCACCTGATGCAGAGGAACTGCAATGGGCTTTATCGTTTCCGGGTGATGGCTGGTATGAACAACTCGTAGATCGCTTGCTCGCTTCGCCCAGTTTCGGCGAACGTTGGGGAAGGCATTGGCTGGATGCTGTCGGCTATTCGGACAGCAACGGCTACACGGAAAAAGACTCGGGTCGGCCTTGGATGTGGAAGTATCGCGACTATGTGATTCGAGCAATGAATGAAGACCGACCTTGGGACCAGTTCATTACCGAGCAACTCGCCGGTGACGAAATGGTGCGACCGCCTTATCACGGGCTCGACGAACGTGATCGTGACCGCTTAATCGCGACAGCCTTTTTGCGGTTGGTGCCGGATGGGACCGGTGACGGCCCTGCGGAACCTGATGCAGCTCGCAACGATACGATTGCCGAGACGATAAAGGTTGTGTCGAGTTCCATGTTGGGACTGACTGTCGGATGTGCACAGTGCCATGCCCATCGCTTCGATCCTATCAGTCATGCGGACTACTATCGATTGCGAGCCGTCTTCACACCGGCTCTGAATTGGAAGGATTGGAAGCGACCTCAGGACCGTTTGATCTCCATGTGGTCGGACGAAACCAAAGCGACGGCCGATGCTGTTGCCGCTGAGCTTGCGACTGTTCAGAAGGAACGTGAAGTAGAGCTCGATGCACTTGTGGCGTCGACCTTTGAGCAAGAGCTGGCGAAGCTGCCCGAGGAGATTCGCGAATCGGCGAAGACAACTCGAGCCACACCTGCCAAGGATCGCACGCCGGAGCAGCAGGAACTGATCAAGACATATCCGTTCCTCAATGTGGATCGGGGTTCGGTCTATCTTTACCTGCCTGATCGACTGACGGGCTTCAACAAGAAATGGGACGCCAAGACTAAAGAGGTTCAAGCCAAGCGACCTGCCGATGATTTTGTCTTTGCTGTAACCGAACCTGCGTCTGCGCCACCTCCGACTTTTGTGTTCGCTCGCGGTGATTATCGACAGCCGAAGGAAGAAGTGCAGCCGACCGAGTTCGAAGTGCTCAAGCGCCCCGATCTGCCCGCTGAGTTTTCCAAGGTGGCGGCCGGTGATTCCGTCAGTGATCTACCGTCGAGCGGCCGCCGCACTGCTTACGCACGACACCTGACTAGTGGCCGGCACCCATTGACCGCGCGAGTGCAAGTCAATCGCGTATGGTTACACTTTTTCGGACGAGGCATTGTCGCGACCCCGGGAGATTTCGGATTCGGAGGAGCCAAGCCGTCGCATCCGGAACTGCTGGATTGGTTGGCGTCTGAATTCACCGACAGCGGCTGGGACCTCAAGCAGTTGATTCGCACTTTGGTTACGTCAACCGTATATCGACAGAGCTCGGCACTACGACCCGAACTACAGGCTCGCGATCCGGATAACATTCTGCTGGGGCGAATGCCGCTGAGACGTTTGGAATCGGAAGTCGTACGCGACTCAGTGCTGAAGGTCAGCGGTCGACTCTCGGCGAAACGATCCGGTGAACCGATTCCCGTAACACCCGATGATGTGGGGCAGATCGTGATCGGAAAAGACAATCGCGACTCGGCCGGACGGCCTGAAGGTAAGTTGGCCGACATGGGGGAAGAAGCGGTTCGCCGATCCATCTACGCACAAGCTCGTCGTTCGATGCCTCTGAGCATTCTCGAACCGTTTGACCATCCGGTGATGACACCGAACTGCGAGTTAAGAGCAGTATCGACGGTCTCGACTCAAGCGCTGATGCTCACCAACAGCCAGTTCATCGCCGAGTCGGCTCAGAGCTTAGTTGAGGAATCGAAGCGACACGCGGGCGATCAAGCGATCGATCGAATTCGTTGGGTATTCCGGCAAGCGACGTGTCGCGAACTGAACGAGACCGAAACCGCCGCTGCGCTGGAAATGCTCTCCGGGTCGGAACTAGATGAAAAAGAATCGATGGCGCGTTGGCGCTCATTGGCTCAAGCAGCACTCGCCGGCACTCGTTTCATTATGGTGGATTAAGCAGAGGAATTGACCATGATCGTTCATCGCCGTCGTCACTTCCTACTGCAAAGTGGTCTGGGGCTCGGATCGTTCGCACTTGCTTGGCTGGCGGCGAGAGAGAAGGCCGATGCCGAACCGCCGAAGCCAAAACTCGAACCAAGTGAATACAGCTTGGCACCTAAACGGCCTTTGCACCCGCCGAAGGCCACGGCGGTTATCTCCATGTTCATGCAGGGAGGCCCGAGCCACATCGATCTGTTCGATCCGAAGCCCGAACTCAATCGACGACATATGCAGTCGTATACAGGCGACATTCAATACGATAACGCCGCGGAAGCGAGCTCGAAACTCTTCGGTTGCCCCCGGAAGTTTTCGCATCGCGGTCATTGCGGAATGGAGCTGAGCGAACTGGTTCCGCATCTGGGAGAAGTCGCCGATGACATCTGTCTGATTCGATCGATGCGAACCGGCGTCAGCAATCATGGTCAGTCGATTAACGCGATGAACACCGGCGCGATCGGACCCGGGCGTGCTTCGCTCGGAGCATGGGTCAGTTACGCGCTCGGATCCGAGTGCGATAACTTGCCTGCGTTCGTCGTACTTACCGATCCCCGCGGCCTGCCGGTGTTGGGTGTCGAGAATTGGCAGAACGGTTGGTTACCTTCACTTTATCAAGGCACGGTGGCTCGACCTCAAGAACCGAGGATGCTCAATCTCGATCCGCCCGAGGAAGCGCACAGCCGCTTCGCAGCAGAAGTTCCATCAATTCCTCAGCCGCTTGAACGAAGCTCATTTGGCGGAACGGTCTTGCGATCATGATTCGTCGGCTCGCGTTCGCAGTTATGAACTCGCCGCCAAGATGCAAGTGGCTGCGAAGGAGGCGTTTGATCTATCTCAGGAGAGCGAGGCCGCCATATCGTTTGTACGGGCTCGATAATCCTAAGACGAAAGAGTACGGATCTCGCTGCCTGATCGCGAGGCGATTGATCGAGCGCGGTGTTCGATTTGTTCAGTTGCATACAGGCAATCAAAGCTGGGATCATCACGGCAACATCGTCAAAGCTCTGCTAAAAATGTGTTCCGAGACCGGATCGAGGCGCGCAGCCGTACTGGTCATCGATCTCAAGCAGCGGGGCTCCTCGATTCCACCGTTGTTCATTGGGGAGGGCGAGATGGGACGTTTACTGGTGATTCAAAACGAGAGAAGAATATCGGCCGCGACCATAACACGTTCGGCTTCAGTCAATGGATGGCAGGCGGCGGCTTTAAGGCCGGATATGTGCACGGCAAGACGGATGAGATCGGTCATAAAGCCGTCGAGGATGTGGTCAATCATTACGACTACCACGCCACGTTGGCTCATCTTCTTGAATGGACAACCAGTCGTTTCAATTCATCCGTCCCAACGGAATCGAAAAACTGATCGGCGCTGCCGAGGCCAAAGTGGTAACGGAGTTGCTGTCGTAGGAAGCTGTTCCGTTGTGGATCAATTTTCCTAAATTGATCCTAACCAAGTTCGAACGAGCAACACCTAGAACGGTAGCGACCGCGGCAGATCAGAAGACGGCAAGGCTGGAGCCTTGCGGGCAGTGCTTGACGAGGCTGGAGCCTCGTCACGAGAAGAGCGGGGCCTTGTCAAGCAAGTAGAGCCGGGGCATCCCCGGGAGAGCTGTTTCATCCGACTCTTCTTCCAGCGGCTGAGGAGGCGGACGGGAGTTGGTTTTCCGACAGCTTCGTATTGGATCGACTTCTCTTTGCCTTCCTCTAAGATGACGACTTTTAGCCGAAGGAACCGTCGGTTGGCCCGCCTTGTTGAATTTCGAATCGTCGCAGCTTTTGACCGTTTCGAAGGCCTGCTGCATAGGCTGCGCTGTCTTCCTTTACTCCCGTTATCATGCCGCTCGTACGAGCCGCATCGGTGTCAAAGTTCGGATCGAACCCGCGTACGACCCCGCTGCTCAGTTTGAGTCTTGGTAGACGGATCTCTTCCGGCAGCGGCAAGTCTTTGCCTTCGACGACGGCGGCGCGAAGGAGCTGCGCGGCCTCAGTGGAAATCCACGGTTCGATCTGCGATAGCAGCGTGTCGCATGTTATTAGGTCGTCTTTCGGAGGATTGTGGAAGAGGTCGAGCAGAAAGTCGTCGACGCTTTTGGCCCCGTTTGACTTCAATCGTATTTGTTCATCGAGCCAAAGAGCCGCCAAGTCGCCGCGTTGATAAGGGAGCTCCTGCGCATAACGATCCGTCCAAAAGCCCTTGGCAATGAAACTGTTCGGAGCGGACCGATGCGGGCTGTTATCGAACATGGCCAGCGTGCGATTCAAATCGTCTGCAAAGCCGCTGTCATTGATGAGTCCCGAGCGATGCATGAGTCGGCGGGCAAAGAAGTTCGTAAATCCCTCGGAGAACCAATAGGTCTGAGGATCTTCGCCCGCGGTCGGAATCTTGATGCCGTTCCAGTTGTGGAAATACTCATGAGCCAATAACCAATAGGCTCGCTTCGACTCTGGATTGCTCGGATTAAGCGACAGGTTCGTCGTGCAGTACATCGAGAAGGCATTGCCGAGCGCTGTACCTCCCATCGAGATACCTGCCGGACCCGACATAGGCCGACTCGACAGCGTAACCAAGAACCATGTATCGGAATGGTCCCGGAAGAATTCACGATGGATTCGCACTACCTTTTCGACGGCATCTGCCAGTTGCTCGACAGAGAAAGACCAATTCGCCGGTTCAACTGCGACGGCGATTTTGTTGTTCTCAATGATTCGCACAGCACTATCAATCGTGCCGGCCATGATCGTGGAGTGAAGCAATCGGTCGAGGCTGGACTCGAATTCAAATGGACCTTCTCCTTCGCCGAATGAGCTGAATACTTTCTGCCGTTGAGTCGTGAAGCCGACGAACTCGACTCGAAATCGCATCTTATCGGATTGCGATAGGACGGGATGCAGCAGACTCAGGTGAAGAATCGTATGGAAGAAGTCAGGACGGACCGTCGTTCTATAGTCGTTGCCCTGAACCGGATTCCGATGAGGCTGGGGTTCGATCGTGTATCGCACGACCAGTTCCGATTGTGGTGCATGATCCACCGTCCACGAGATATCGTCAAGCGCGAACCACCGGCAGATTCTCATTCGATTCGGTGACCGAAAGACTCTGTGATTTCAGAAGCGAGTTTTTGATACTACCCCATTCCGATCTTCGACTTTGCAGTCGAGTCTGCGATTCGTTCGGCGTTTTGAATCGCAGTAGTACCCTGATGGACCCGGTTTCCTTCCGGGTGAACACGACGCTCATATCCGCAGCGGAACATGCTGTCGCCCAAATAAAAGACGCGGTCAAAAGGGCAACCGCGATCACGACTTCGCGACGCAGGGATAGAAGGAGCGAAATCTGATTCATGATGAAGACTTCGAGTCGTGCAACGCGGAACACAGATCCGGCGATGCGAAGCCTGTTGCCGCTGTTGCATTATTGCTGTGCACAAGTGAATCGCGGGAGCTCGCGCAGCGGCTGCGACTAGGCTCTCTGTCTCAAGAGATGAATCCACGCAGCAGCGTTTCTCCGAAACGCCGATGATGATCTCCTGCGTCTCCAAGGGACGCACTCATATGTCGGAGGCAGACGCCTACTTAGGCGACCATTCGAATTCGCGAATCCCGGGAAGCGCCTTCCAAGTCGGCGAAATCTCGTCTTCGGGGGCGGCTCGGGTCATTCCATTCGCTGGCGGCGTTGACAATCGGATCTCCTCAAGTTTCCAAAACTCAGACTAACCGTTCAAGCCCTTCACACCGCAATCCATCCACTTGTCCCATTGCTTGATGCGGCGATGCCAAGCGTACTGAATACCCGACATGCCTGCACTGATTTTCTCGCCACGCGAGCGTCTGCTTGAGTATCCGCTGCGAAACAGGTCCCAAATTCAGGTTTGCATTCAGCGATGTGGATGCTATCTGAACCATTCTCTGCAGTTCAAAACGTGCCGCCGTGCCTCGAACTCAGCACGGTTTCGGGTCGCGTCAGAAGCAGGTCGATCAGGCGGTGCCTCGAAACGTCACGTGTTCACTTCGGATCGTAGACGCTCGCTCCACTTTTCTGATGCTGATGGATAGAGGATGACAATTCGCTGCCGGTGAACTCCAGAAGGAGCTGGAGTGACAAGTTGTTTTCCTGGGCCAGCCACAGCATCAAAAGCGTAGTCACCGCCTCCGATCCGCTCCGCAGAGCTTTCAAGTCACCGGCTGCTCCGATGCTGATCCTGAGAGAGCTTTGTTCACTACGCAGTCCTCGATGGTCATCAATTGCGTACTAAACGACGATGCAATGGCGGCTGTAAGTCGCTAGGCCAGTTGGGGCGTCTGTTCGATGACCTGCCAATCGATCATGAGATTCTTGATGGTCAAATCAGAGTCGGTTCGAAACAGATGGGGATGATGCCCTCTTGGCCCAAGCTGTGGGATTTGATGGTAGGTCTCGGCTCGCCGACTCCTTCGATGATCAAGGCTTTCTTGACGATGTCGACCTGTTGCGATTCCAAATCCGCATCGATCAGAATCGTGTCGCGCCTGAAGCAGCCGACGCGATTACCCTTGTGGTCGGCATGGCGTTTCCTTAGTGCGCGGATCAGAATATGCAAGCGCCTTTGATCCGACGTTGACGTATCACCGGGGGGGAGCAATATCGGCCGGTTGCGATTCCAGACGACAGTTGTTCCCTGCCATAAAGACTGATGCAGGGTCGCGAAGTGCGGCTGCGACATCTCCGACCTCGACGCCGCATAGAATCTCGGCTTAGTCGGCTCACTGCGACGATCAATTCGTCCGCACTTTGAAAACGCTGATCCGCATCCTTGACATCAACTGTTCGAGGATGGAAGCTACGTCGAGGGCAATCGACGCGTCGTTCGCGTACGGCGACTGAACCTGATTTTGTACGGCATCGATCACCGCATACGGATCGTCACCATCGAAGGGCGGTCCGCCCGTGAGGCATACGTAGAGCACAGAGCCAAGGCTGAAGAGGTCGGATCGCGAGTCGACAGTCTTACCTGCCGCTTGTTCCGGGAGACATGAATGCAGGAGTCCCGGATCACGATCTGCGCGGACGATTGTTGCTCGGTCGTATGACGAAGAGCCAATCCGAAATCGGCGATACACGTTCGACTGGTCGCTCGCTCAATGAGGATATTGCCGGGTTTCAAATCGCGATGCACAAGACCTGCCGTATGAGCTGCCGCCAATCCGGAAGCGACTTGCTCAGCGATGCGCACGCATTCATCAATGGGCAACGGTCCCTCGCGATCGACCTTTTCCTGCAATGATTCGCCGTCGATGTACTGTTGGACGAGGGCCGGTCCGTAATCCGCAAATGCGATCGAATAGACCGTGACAATGTTCTCGTGTTGAAGCACTGCGGCTGACTGTGCTTCTTTCAGCAAGCGGTCGGCTGCATCGTGGTTCGATGCTTGTCCGGGATTCAGCAACTTCGACGGCAACGCGTCTGCCGGCGCCGCCGTCGATTCCTTCATAGACTCGCCCCATGCTTCCTTTGCTGATCGAGCGTTGAGCGATATCAATAATCGGCAGCGATTCATCGCCTGATCGGTTTCGGTGACGGGCGTTTGATCCGTGGAAGAGAAATGACGTCTGGCCTTTGAGCGGCGAAGCGGTCGGCCGCTTGGATTGTACCCGATAGACGCGTGACTGAATCGGATGCGGAATCGCCGCCGCCCGCCGGTTACCGTTTCGCTCCGGCTGAGTCGTTCAAATCGAGTTCGAAGATCGGCGTCCGCAACTAAGCGGCCTTCCAGTTCGCTCTCTTCGGCCGGAGTGAGCGAGCCGCTGAGCAGGCGTTCGAGCGTTTCGTCAGTGATGTCGGGCGTCACGCGACTTTCCTCTTCAATCTTCCAGCTCCGCGGCTTTAGCTCGGATTCTGGCGAGTACACGAGAGCGGGCGATGTAGGCGGCTCCCAAACTCATGTTTAACCTTGATGCAGTACTCTCGATCGAAGCACCGCAGACCGTTGTTTCCCAAAACAGTTCCCAAGTCTTGGGCGTGAACTCGTGCTTGACTCGTTCTGCTGCCCAGTGGAACAGTCGCAGTTGAAGTTCCTGTGCCCAGTCCCTATCTGCTATGTCATCCGAATGCTGCTCCAGTTGTCGCAACACGGCCGTATCCCCCGTGCCGACGACCGCCGGTCGACCGCTCTTGGCGAGACTCTTGAGTAAACGGTTGCGAGTGATTGCGAACAGCCAACCTCGAAACGATCCTTTCGAGCGATCGTATTCAAATCGTTGAATCGAACGAATGACATCGCACATGGCTTCTTGCGCAATGTCGGCGGCGTCTGCGTCCTGCAATCCGGCTTTGAGGGAGTATGCGTAGATCAGGGGCATGTACAGCGCGACGAACTCCGACCAGGACGATCGGTCCCGGAGGTCGCGAATGCGCATCAACAGAGTCGCCCGTGTATCGAAAACACTCATGATCAGCCGAAGGAATCGGCAGGCTGCTCGCCTATAGGTAGGTTGAGATTCGTCTTCTACAAAGTCGGGCCCTTTCAGTTTAATGAATGCCCCACCCAGGGGCTAACGAATTGTTTATCGAGGATCGCGGCGGCGCAGTCTACTTCAGCCGGCGGCGCCGATTGTATGGTTGGTAGGAAATGTCGGATCCGCCGATACCGGTTGCTTCGGCGAAATCGTCTGCCGCTGAAACGACTCGACCGGTCGACTCCCCTTGCTCTCCTTCCGAACTCCCCCCTTGGTTCAACCGGTTGATGACGAGCAGCGCGTCGAGGGCCGTCACATAGCCGTCGTTGTTGACATCGATGAAGCGCGGTAAATCCTCGGGATCGCGCCCGAACAGAGACCGCGGGCCGACCGAGTTCAATTGGTTGATGATCAGCAGCGCATCGAGCGGTGTTATGTTGCCGTCGTCATTCACATCCAGCAAATTCCGCAGGTTGCTCCACGATGTCAGACCATTCGTTTGGAAAGTGACGATCGCTTCGGCTCTGTAAATGAAGTTATAAACTTCGTAGGTAAAGCTCTCCGTCAGCGAATGACCAGTGCGCAATCGACGAAAGCCTTGTATGCCGCGCGGGTCGTATGTGACTTCGCCTTGAGCCGAAACCGTTACGGACGCGCCGAGCGGTGAAACAAACTGCAGTGTGCCGGTCTCAGGCACGTCGCGTCCGTCGAACTTGACGATCCGACCAGGCAGTTCACCGAACAGATTAAGGTCGTTGCTCAAGACATCAATCGATTGCCGCTGGAACTTGTTACCTTGCGAACGATCATCGACGAGTGTCAGCCCGAACTGGTTGACGCGCAGGTAAACACCGTCCGTCGGTACATCGCCGGCCGTTCCGTCCGTCAGTGCGGCTTCGGTCCAAACCACGTAAGGGTCAGTGCTGGTGAATCCTTCGTTGTCGAGCCCGAGAGAAATATGTTGCAACGATCGACCCGTTTCACTGATCCCCTGCCCGCTCGCATCCTGCGGTTGGAACTCAGACATCACATAGTCGACGGAGTCCGGATCGCGATAACGTGAGAGGATGAAGATGTTGGAGTCACCGCCAGTGAAGGTGACATCGTCATCGATCCAAGCCAAGAACGTACCATAGTACGAAACGGCTAGTTCCGGATGAGCTGCGTAGCCGTAGTTTACCGAGACATTATCGGCGGCGGCGCGCGGCGCGGCGTCAGATGCATACTGTGGAATCAATGGTCGTACCGGACCGGGCAAACCAGAAAACGGAATCCGAATGACACCTCCGTCGATCTGATCGACGCGATCGGTTTCGCGTTGCCATGCAAACACGATGTCGACCGCAACCTCCGTCTCGTTCTGGCCTTGGCCGCGAGTGTCGATCAACTGTACACCGATCGTCGGCTGCGTGAGATCGCCGTCTGTTTCGGTATGGATATTGGTCCATTGGCCGGCCACGTTGACTTGGACCGAGGCATTCGGCACGGCAGGGCATAAGGTCGATTGATCGATGATCGAAAAGCCGCGATTGGTGAAGAGCTTCAGATCGTGATCGAGTGTATCGCCGTAGGAAAGGATCAGGCCGGCGCGAACATCTGCAGCAGCCAAATCGATCTGCGACACATTCACGCCGGGCTGTCCGGCACCGAGCGATGAACTGTTGCCCGCGTAACCGACATAGCAACCAGGCTGGTAAACGAACTGTGTGATGCGGGCTTCACGGGTCCCGGAACTCTCGTCGATCCAAGCCAGCAGCATACTGTCATCCGAGTAAGCGGCTGTGACCGCGTTATCGGCATGTCCCGTCTGCGCCGGACTGCTGATCCGCGCCCAACCGGTTTCTTCCAGAGCCGTTTCGATCGTGCTGCTGCCATCGGCCTGTATGCTGGTCCAGACTACACCGATCGTGTCTGAGTTGGCGGTCTTGAAAAGCGACGGTCTGCGCGACTGAGCCGCATCGTTGCTCACTCCGCCTCCGGAGGCTGAACCGATTCCGGAAGGACCGATGAGTTGAGTCCATGCGCCGACCGACTTCGGATGATAGGCCACATAGATTTCATAGTTCCCGTTGCGGCTATCGACCCAAGCGACATAGACGCCGAAATCGCCGGCCAGCACCGATTCTTCCAAGCCGCCGATTTGCGATATGCCGTCCCCCGTTGCCGAGTTGCTGAGTTCGCTCCATGGACCGCGACGCTCCGGACCGAGGAGAAGGAGCAAATGCCGGTAGTGGCGATTCGGCATCGTCGTCGATGGCGTTTGTCCCGCTGCCGCCGTCGATGGTATCTGTCCCATCTCCGCCGTTGATTACATCATCACCCGCGCCGCCGCTCACTTGGTCGTCGCCTTCATCTCCATACAAGATGTCATCATCGGTTTGTAAGGCAGTGATGGACGCTGGACCGCCGACGATCGAATCGGCCTGCGCCCCACCGTGGATGATGTCGTTGCCCAAGCCGCCATCGACGATGTCGGAACCGCCCAAGCTGTTGATCACGTCGTCGCCGTCTCCGCCGTCGATTCCGCCGAAGAAGTTCGTATCCTTCAAGTTCGGATCGTTCTCACCGTCATCCGAACCGATGATCGTGTCATTTCCTTCGTCACCATGAAGGATATCTCCTATACCGTTACCGGCTTTGATGAAGTCATTCCCCAACCCGCCCCAGATCTCATCGATTCCTTCATCGCCGTAGAGTGCGTCCTCGCCGTCATCGCCATGCACGGAGTCATCGCCGGGGCCGGATTCGGTAACGTCGTTCCCTTCGTTGCCGAAGAGCGTATCACGTCCGACTTCACCGTAGATGCGATCTAGGCCGAACCCTCCACGTATCGTGTCATCTCCTTGATTGCCGTAGAGAACATCGTTCCCCTGATCACCGTCGATCGTGTCGTTACCGAGGAAGCCGAGAATTAAGTCATCGCCGTCGTCGCCGCGCAGCGTGTCATCGTCATTCCCGCCGCGAATCGTATCGTTCCCGGTGCCGCCCCGGATCTCATCTTCGCCGTCATCACCGTAAAGAAGATCGGCGCCGACATTGCCGCGGATTCGGTCATCGCCGCCGTTCCCTTCGATCACATCGAACCCATCGTTGCCGTAGAGCAAGTCGCGACCGGCTGATCCGATGATATGGTCGTTACCCGTACCGCCGTCGATCTCATCGTCGGCTCCGCCGCCGTCGATCGTATCGTTCTCTGCATCACCGAAGATCAGATCCGGATCCTGTTCGCCGAAGATCGTATCGTCGCCGTTTCCTCCGCGAATCAAGTCGGTTGCCGGTCCCCCGTAAACAGTGTCGTTGTCGTCGCCCGCGTAGATTTCATCGGCACCGTCCGTTCCACTGCGCGGCGATTGCGGAGCATCTTGACCGTAGATCACATCAGGACCCGCGCCGCCGTCGATGAAGTCGGCGTCTTGATTACCCTGCAGCACATCTCCGCCGGCTTCGCCGTAGATATGATCGACGCCCCATCCTCCGATTACGCTGTCGGAGTCCGGCCCGCCGTAGATGAAGTCATCATCGGTGAAGTTCGGATCGCTGCGATCTTCATTCGGATCGTCATCGTTCCCGTAAATCGTGTCGTTCCCTTGGTCACCGAAGAGTTCATCGCTGCCCGGTCCGCCCATCAGGATGTCGAAGCCTGCTTCACCGTGGATGACATCGTTGTCACCGTTCCCGTACAGGATGTCGCCACCTTCGCCGCCGAAGATGGTATCGATGCCGGCGCGACCGTAGATCGTGTCATCATCTGCTTCGCCGTGGAGGTCGTCATCACCGACACCGCCGTCGATCGTATCGTTCTGCGCACCGCCGTAGATCGTATCCAGCCCTAGTTCGCCGAAGATCGTATCGTTGCCGTCGTTCCCTTCGAGGTAATCGTTTCCTTCGTCGCCGTGAATCTCATCATCACCGGTATCACCGTAGATCGTGTCGCGACCGAGTGAACCGTAGATAAAGTCGCCGTCAGCGCCGCCGTGAATCACGTCATCGTTGAGCCCGCCGTGAATCGTATCTACTCCCTGATCACCCAACAATACGTTGCGACCGCCGTAGCCGAAGAGCGTATCGTCATCGTCACCGCCGTAGAGATTATCTCGCTCGTCACCTCCAAGTAACGTATCGTTACCGTTGTCGCCATAAGCGGTGTTCACTCCGTTGCCGGTCGAAATCACATCCGCTCCATTGCCACCGCGGATCTCATCGTTATCGTCTCCGCCGGAGATGGTATCGATCCCATCGTCACCGAACAGCTTGTCATCACCGTCGTTTCCATAGATCGTGTCCGCGCCGTTTCCGCCGTGGATCTCATCGTTGCCGCTGTTCCCTGCGATCGTATCAGTGCCGCGACCACCTTGAATGAAGTCATCCTCTTCGCCTCCGAGCAACACGGTCGGCTTTGTGACCGATGCATCGATCAAGATGCGATCAGCGCCGGTTCCCCCGTCAACGTAAATGCTCGTCACATCAGCCAGATCAAAGGACTCACTGGCGCCGAACGCATAGATGGTGATCGAAGTATCATTCTGGACGACTTCGATCTCTTCATCGACCACATCAGACATAACGGAACGTCGATTTGCGGTCGGTCCCATAAAGACCACCAACTCGCCGGTCTGCTGGTTGATTCGTCCGAGGTTGGCCGGATCTTCCGTGCGCGAACAATGGACGACCGTATTGAAGCGACCGAGCTCCGCGGATGCGATCGGAAAATCAAAGTTTAAAAAGCCGACGGTCGCGCTTGCTTCCAGCGTCGCAGACACCGAGCCGTTGATCGCCAAGCAGCCTTTCGGCGAGCTCAGTTCGAATCCTCTTACTTTGCCGTCGTTGTCCGGATCGATCAAATCAAAATCGATCGTGGCTTCAATACCGCCACCGACTTTCGCAGAGATCCCCACACCGCCGACGTCGAATCCGACACCTAACCCAGCCAACGCTTTTCCAACGATCGGCAATTCAGGCACATCACGTCCCGTTCCATCCGCGTTCTCGCGATCGCTGACGTAAAAGCCTTTCAAGAAATCGAGACCATTGCCGGTCTTCTGAAACTCGGAAGCTCCATACGTATCGACCCCGACCATCAACTCCATATCGGCTGTGATCGAGCCGTAGATGCTGGCTTCAAGGATCCCGGGGAAGATGGGAATCGGAACATCGATCGGTATGTTGGCGTGCACTCCGGGAAGTTTGAGCGTCACGATTTCGGCTTGCCCGAATCCGAGCAGCCACTCAAAAACTTGGGTCGGATTTTCCAGTATCGGAAAGTGAATCTGCGCACGGCTGGTCGTGATGACATCGCCCATGTGCGGTGCCGCTGAATCAGCAAAGAACTGATCCATCACATCGTTGCGAGTCTGCGCCGCAGCGATGACGGTTTGAGCCAAAGCGCCGGTGCGCGCATCGTACTGAGGCGTGATCGATCCGCCGAATGTCAAGTTGCCGACATTCAGTCGAGCTCCGGTCGCTCCGTCGATCGCCACCGCATTGGCCAGGCGGTTGATGGAGTCAACGGCTTCAATGAACTCCAGGATGCTCAACAACGTGCGGCGAATGTTGCTGTCGCGCGGTAAGTGTTCGGCAAAGGCGAAACCAAGGTCGAGGATCGATGCGTTCACGCCAGCGGTATCAAGCACCGGCAGGTCGCTGGTCAGCAAATCGAGAATCGGTTCGATCGGGTCGAGTATTGGTTCCAAGCGAGTCAGGAACGGCGCGATCACGTGGGCGATGAAGCCGCCGAGCTCAAGCTGTACGTCATGGAACGTCACTTCCGGAATCTCGCCGTGCAGATCTAGCCCGTTAAAGTCCCAATCGATGTTGAGCCCGGTACGGAACGACGGCAGCATCTCATTGGCAGCGGCTGTGATGTCGAACCGCATTTCGGAACAACCCGAGATACCGGTGGTGCTCGAATCGATCAACGAACCGCGACCAATCTCGTTCAACTTAAACTTGCCGTCGTTGTTCGGATCAGTCAGACAGATAGCGAAGGTTGCATCGAATGCGCTGCAAGTCGTCGGGCCGACCGCTGTCGCCACTACGACTTCTACAAAGCCCAGTTTGCCGACTGCCGTTCCATTCATCGCGACATTTAAGTCGACACTGATCGATTCGTTGCTCGTATCGATGTAAACACCGTCGGTCAGACTGACGACGACGTCCAACTTGACGCGATAGAGCCCCGATACCAACAGGTTCGCATCGACTTCGGCCCCGAGCGCGGGGAGTCCGAAATTGGTTTTCGCCTGAACGTTCTGGAGAATCGGTACGCCTTGGAAATCAAATACGAATCGGAGCGCAGTAGGAACGCTCAAGTCGACTTGAACTGCATCGCGATAATCGCCCGGTATGCCGAACAGGTTTGCAATGGCCTGCTCGAGAGCTGCTTCGACGGTGGCTCGATCAAACGCCGTCAACGGGCCCAACACGTTTTCGATGTCGATCCGCATCTTGCGTATGAAGGTCGCGGCGCTGTCGATCGATTTACCGACTAATGGCAAATCGATCCCGAGGACCTGCTCTTTGATCTGTGCTTCAAGAGCCGAGAAGAGTTCCGAGATCGAAGGTCCGAGGCTCTGCAACTGCAGCGAAAGATCGATGCCTGATCGGAGCGTCGGGAAAGAAGGAGACGTGATTAATTGCGTATTCGCGAGAGCATCTGCTAAGTCGCTGATATTAAAGCTCAACCGCACCGGTTCGGCTGATCCGGTCGTGTCGGGCGTCACTTCGAAGTCAGCAGATAGTCCGCCAAAAGCATTCTTATTCGGTTGGAAGTTCGGCCAGTCGCTGAGTCGCACACGTTGAGCGCCCGATCGGTACGCGTGATGAAGCAGGCGGCCGTTGGCATTGGGACTGTTCACGTCTTGAGCGATGACCAGCTTGCCGTCACCAAGCGCGCCCAAACCCAGCGAGCCCGAAGCTCCGTCCATCGACACAGCATTGCCGGATGCGGAAGAAGCGTTCACATAAACACGACTCTCCAGGCGAGTCGCCGAGTTGACATAAGCGGTCGGATGACTGGGATCGGATACATCCATATCCAGTCCGACATCCAGCGATTGACTTGAAAAGGAATCGACTTCGCCGCGCGGTCCGGTGAAGTCCATCGTTTCCGAGACTTCATCTTCCTGCGTGTAGTCGAACAAGCTCTCGAAGCCGAGCCCGACAGGGACCGATCGATTTTCCTCGACATCAGCCGAGAACAATAGGTTGAGTACGCCTTGAGACGTGTGGTAAGCAAAGTTCGACGAGAACGTGACGAAGCCCGTCTTCACAGCGACGGAGAGATTGTTCAAGAATCCCGGGATATCCTGCAGAACGACTCGCGTTCCTGTAACGACTCGATCGAAATCAGCTCGTCCCTCGTCGATGGCCTCGACGATCTTTTGTTGACGAACCGAGACGAAGTTCTCGATAGTCTGATCGACCGTAGCAAGGGATTCATTGGCTGCGTCGGACCAATCGCTGGTGCCGAGAATCGCTTCGCTGAGCGAATCCAACATCGAATCGACCGTCAGGTTCTCAAAACTCTGCAGCTCGGGAGCTCGATCATAAGAGACATCGATCGCGCCGCTCACCAAGTCGCTGACCACTGCCGTGATCGATGCGCCGGGATCACCGAATGAGAACAAGTTATCGATGACCGATAGGCCTGTCAGAGTGAGCGAACTGGAGCCGCTCGAACGAATCGGTCGCTTGAAGACTTGCTGGGATCCGTTGAGTCGATCGTAGAGCTGATCGAGCGACAGAGCGCCTCCCAGCGGATTCGGATTACCGAAATCCGCGATGACTTGATATTCACCGGAGAGACTTGCATCGGCATATTGGATCCCGAGGCTTTGGAAGGCCGCGTCGCCGACAAGTCCGCCTGCACTCGGAGCGAAGGATGTCGTCACTCGCAAATCATCGACACGCGTTCTGGCCCCGATATCTGCGGTCTCCTCCGTCAGATCGAAGATGAGCGTGTACGCGACGTCGGCATCGGCCGAGATCTCGGCTGCATCGGCGCTGGAAAGTGACAGCAGATCATCGGCTGCGACACGAGTTCGACGGGAAGAGGTGAGTTGAGTCGGCAAACTGCGCGATACTGTATAGCGGAGTTGATCGGTGTCCGGATCGTAGACCATCGAGTCGTTCAGCGGAAAGCTCTGCGCTGTTTCGAAAACCGGATTCCCCGTGTCGTCGCGCAAACTCGCGATCTCGCCGCTCATCCCCGTCCCGACGTTGTAGACAGTGCTGACTGATGCACCCGACGTAAACGGAACAGCGAGATCGTATGCATCGAGCTCTCCGAGGCTACCCAGCCAAGATCCGAAGCGCTCGGCGGCGGAGACCATTTCGGCCGTTGTGATTCGATTGAACAACAGCACTTCGTCAAAGCCCGTGCTGAATCCGATCACTGGATCGAGCCCGAGCATCTCGCCTGCCATTTCAAAGTACTGAGATGGTGCGATCTCCCAATTACCGACCTGGGCTATGACGTCGAACGTCCCTTCAAAGAGGTTCGTTGTGAGCGTGGACGTGACAATGTCCAAACTATTGTCGGCATTTAGATCCGACAGGCGCACGGTCTCATCCGGAGTTCTATCCAGTCCGGTATGGATTCCGAGTTCTCCTGTGATGGAGAAGGTCGGCACGCGAGCTTGCAGAATGCCGATGTTGATCTCGAGCGGCGTGTAGTCCGCGACGACGCTCGCGGTCGTATCAAGCTCCATATCACGAACAAAGAAACGCTGTTCGAGATTGAGGCTATCGTCTAAGTAGATGCCGAATACGAAATGGACGTCGATATGTATGTCGAGAGCCACCGAACCGCCGTGTCGCAATCCGATGCCTCGATCGTAAAAGGGACTGGAGAAATCGAGTGTCAGCAGATCGCGATGGATGTCTCTCTCGAGATGAATATCAAAGCGAATCTCATCGAGCTCGCCGTCCACCAATCCACCCTCAATGGAAGGTCGCAGTCCCGCTCCTCGCATGGAAAGAACCAGTGCATCCGAGTCGCGCGTCGCCGGGTTGTGGACATTGAAGAAGTCGTCGAGTGGGTTGACTACCCCGTCGTCGAAGATTCCGCCGAGAGGATTGTCGTCACCGATACGAACAGGAGTGCCGTCCGGCCGACGAATGTTCTTCACAACATCGCCATACGGTCCCGAGTTCGAGACGCGGCCTCCGTAAGCCGACAAACCTTGCATCCCCGAGATGAGGGCTTGCATGTCATCGTCGCTCAAATGCGTATTCACATAGGGACCGGTCAGCACGATCCGCGGCTCAAGGGATTCCCAAAGCGCTGCGGTAAGCCGGCGGCGATGCGAAGCGGATTGTCCCCTCCGGCGGCGAGCTTGAGACTGACGAAAGACCATGACGGCACCTGACAGATAAGCGAAAACGACACGAGTTCGCAGTCAGGTATCTCGCACCGCTCACATACCTTTCACCGTTCTCAGAAAATCTTCCAAAGTCGCCTGTGTAGCCTTTTGCACACAACCGTCCTCAATTGATCCAAACACAGTCAGAATCACTACGACCTTGGGCATCGCGCAAAGAGAGAGGACCGCCGAAGCGCAACCGCCGGAGTACTTATCGAATTCACCGCCGGGTATCTCGTCTATGCGGATTGACCTTTTTCAACGTCCCAGCCGTAGGCGACGGCACCTTTCTTCGTACCTTTTTCGTCCATCTCCGTGTACGTAGATTTGATCTGCTCGAAGTTCAATAGAAAGCTTTCCGTCGTATGCGCGCCGGCGCTTCCTTGAACCTGATAAGAAGTCACCAAAACGTTCTCAAGTGTGTATTTGTAGTAGGTTTCACGTCCAGAGTCGGTAGTCGATGTGGTCAATTGAATCTCGACTTTCGGGAACACTTTTCCCTTCAGGACCGCCTCTGCGATCTTGGGACTGGACTTATCCAAAAGTTTGGAGCATTCCAGGTCCGGATGAGTGACTGTGCCTCGGCGTCGAGCTGCTCCCGTTGCACCTGCTCCCGGACGACTGATCTCCTGTCGAAAGCTCCCCAAATCGCTCCAGCCTTGGTGAGACTTGTCTTTGCTTTCACCGTCAATTCCATCGAATTTGATGTAAGCTGCCATGGCGTGAGAAACCTCTCTGTGACGTGAAGGTGACGATTGGGACGTGGGGGATAACCACTGCCGGTCCAAGCAATGTTGACAACCTTACATGTTTTCGATTTTGGAAATCGTACCCCGTTCCGCTTCCGTCTACAAGAAAGTCTTATTCCGCATGGATTGATTGATTCGTCGATCTGCCGCGATACAATCTGATCCAATATGTCGACCCAGATTGAATCTGCGGAGAAGGCTTGCGATATGAATAGTCCATTCCCGATGACGTATAGCACCAGCAAGTATCTGAGTGCATTCAAGGGGCTTAGGCAACCTGATAAAATCAGTTGTGGGCCGACGAGTGCGTGTATGGTTTTACGTTGGTTCGGAAAGAGCGACGCCGGGATCTCTCACTGTAAGACTTTGTGTCGGACACGTTGGTTCGAGTCCGGGGGCTGCAAAGTCGGTATGACGCTTCCGTCCGGTGTCGAGAATTGCATGAACTCCTACTACGTGAATTCCTCGACGAAGAAAGGGAATCTCAACGACGTCGTCAAGTATGTCGACGGTAACCGACCTCCCATGCTGCTCGTGCGAAGCGGCGTTGATACTTGGCACTGGATCGTGGTAACGGGATACTCGGAGAACGGCGCCTCATTTCGAATTCATGATCCTGCAATAGGCGATTGCTGGACCGTACGAACGTCTTGGACAGTTGTTGGCAGTTTTCCGCTGACGCATGAGCGGTAATGCTACGGGTGGTCGGCGGTGCCATCCATGCGGCAGCTCCAGGTAAAGCGCTCAAATCGGCGGCTTCAGAGCAGGAACTTGTCCTATCTGCGGCGGTAGTGGAAAGTCGCCGGATATGTACCGAAAAGTTGTCGAGTTCGCAGGCGTGTCCGGACACACCATGGTCGTCCCCAACCATGGCAACTCGGTACGCAGTGAATACACCATTTGGAATGACTCAGGTCGAACTGTCGAGTTTACCATGCAACCGAGCGGCAAGAGCTATAAACTGTCTGCCGGAGCAACCTTCGAAGGGCATTCCATTGAGCTGCACCATGAGATGCCTTCCATGACCGTCAAATCGACTCAAAGAAAGTACGATTTGGAAAAAGGCCATCATAAAGTTCTATTGGGTAAGCTCTGCCAACCGAATCGCATTCCATAAATTATAAAAAATGGTTCAGTTTGCTCTGTGAACCTCGACACTTCATACGTCAACAACCGTTGTGCTGAACTCAATGCGTCGGCAGCGATCGCCGGAAGCCATCTTAAGCGCGCTGTTCGAACAAACATCGAATGCGCGAATGCCCGAGAAATGGCATTCGATTTGGATCGCCTTCGATCGTTCCTCCGTCGCGAACCGTGCACGAGCGTATTCCAGCCGCCGTTAGAGATACTCAGCTTTACCGGGGCCGGACTGTTCATGCTCATTGCCGCTGCGATCCCTGCCGCTTCAAACATCGCGCTAAGCTGCTTTCGCCGCGCGAGAGCTCATCGGTGGAAAGCTGTGCGTGGTCGAGGATCTCGCGCTTGCTTGTCTTGCCGGCCAGTTTATTCAGCTCTTCGATCGATGAATTCAAAGTCTCGGTCTCGCAGCAGGTAACCGAGTTCAGCAGCGGATCTTATGACCATGGCCGTGGACTTCAATGAATAAGCCGCGACCGCATTGATCCGTGACTCGACGCGCCTCATCGATGGCTGCTTGATATTCGTACCAAGCGGATGCAGCAGGCGAATCGCGCGACAGCTCAGCGGACCAGTTGTGGCATCAGGTTTCTTACGATGCAGCGGCAAATCACGGTATGGGTAATTTGGCTTCTCCCAGCTCATTGCGTTCTTCTGGTTGTTGAAGCTGTTGTAACTCCACCGCGATGCGTTGAGTCAGATTTATCGACGTTAGGTCGCTGGTTCGCACTCCATCGGTTCGATCGGGCACGTCTTCAAAGTCAGTCGTCCACCGTGTGCTGCAATAGGATGAGTTGCATGGTGCCGGGATTGTATTCAATAAACTCACGATCACCGAAAGTCGGCTTTCCGACTTGTGCCGACCGAAATCGAGTACGAATCGCACGTTCAAATCCGCTCTTAGTACAGAAGGGGCCGGATGCCGACTGGCTCAGTGGTTCTTGAGCCGCGAGCCTGCCGGCAGCGGGATCGGCCTGTAGAGAGCTGAGCGTCGATGATGCAAAAATGCTGCAAAAGCAAGGCTTTTCAAGCGTCGAAGGCTCACACTGCGCATCGTTTTCTACTCACTTTCGCTAATCGTTTCTTACACCTATAAAATCGCAACCCGACATAAAGGGCTTGTTGATCAATTCAAGCGGAACGGCGCGGCCGTCAGTTTTCAAGACTGTTAGTACTACGAATCGCATACACCGCTCACATTCAATAAGCAGCTCCTCACTCTCCGGGTTGCGATTTTTGCCCTCTCCACCCGCGTCGACTCATTCTAAACGGCTAATGCTTGCACTGCGCGTCGTGCTAGCAATGAACCGGACCCCAAAATCTGAGCCTTTGCCGGAGTTTGATTTGGGGGCACTATTCTCTTGCTCTCAATCGTGCGGGACGGAAAATTCGAACCGCTAAACGAGAGTCTTTAAAGGGATTCGGTTTGAGTCGCGTGCACTGGGGATTGTGCATTAGCGAGGCTTAAAAACGACAAAGCAGTCGGCGATAAACAACCTCATCCGGCGAAAGAACTATCTGGATGATACGGCCGATGCATGCAGGGGAACTTATCGACAGCAGGCAGAATGCTGAAACCGGACGTGAAGTATCTCGTCGAAGCCGATTCCTCTTCGGGCCGAAGCTGACCAATTTCAGACACACGAATCAGAAGCGCTTTGACGCCTCTCCGTTCTCAGTGATCGAGAACGGGATTTGTTCATGGAGTCTCAATGGCGATGAGGATTCGCGGAGAATGACCTTCTGACCTTTCATTGGTCTGAATGCCGACTTTCAAGCAGCCCGCACAATCCTGCCTTTTCTTATGTGGCTGCGGCTATTACGATTCGATTGCCGCCGCGGTGGAAATTCCTGTGATTCTGCCTCCGGCTGCTGATGAACAAGCCTTGTCCACTATCTGGTCGTCTCGATGGATTCGTGCTGATCGGCGGGCGGCTCTCGATCGCGACGGTTATGTTACGTAGCTTCCGTCAAGCCGATGGAAGCTCGCCGCGAACGATTCGATCGCCTTGATGAATGAACTCTTCGAGCGACGGATTCCTACCTTCGGCATCGGTGCCGGTAATACAGCGATGAGCAGTCTGCGGCGGCAACCTCTTCCTCCATATTCCGGAAGACCTACCGACCGCCCTGCCCCACCACGTGAGCGCTCTGGCCGAATCATTCGCTGGTCGTCGAAAGCGATTCGTTGATCGGCCGCGTCTACGGCGAAGGTAATCCGCGTCACCAGCCGCCATCACATGGCGATCGACCAGAATCGCCGACGGCTTCCGCGTTACGGCTCGCTGCCAAGACGGTGTGATTGAAGCCATCGAAAGCGAAATGATCGACTGGTTCGCTCTCGGAACTCAATTCCATCCGGAGTGTGCCCGCAACCAGCGCGCTCGACATTCGCATCTTCGAGTTCATGGAAGCCATCAACCTTGGCGAAGTCGCTCGACTGGCCGCGTAATCGAATCGATTCCGAAGGCCGAACCATCCCAGACCCAGTCGGCTTTCCCCAATCCGAAAACGCCACAAAAAGCGGCGAGCCCAATAAATCGGCTCGCCGTTTTCTTAGATCCGGTGTAGATCGATTGTCCTCAATCGATCCACAACAACTCGAAAATCGCCGGCACCTCAAACGGTAACAACCAAGATAGGTCAAAATCCGCGGCCGCCGTCGCGAATCAAACTCCGATCAGAGCTGAGTTTGTGGGTAACGCATGGTGTTGGTGCTTCGTGCGGTAGGATCAATTTGGAGAATGATCTACAACGGCAAGGCTGGAGCCTTGCCGGCAGTGCATGACGAGGCAAGAGCCTCGTCACGAGTGCTTTTCACTTTCCACTTCCCTAGCCCACTAGCCACTAGCCCACTCGCTTCCTGGCTTCTAGCTACAACTTCTCCCCTACCCCACCGTCTTCCAAAAACCTATAACTCTGTCCCCAACAGCGACTTACGATCATGATCCTCCGAGCTCGATCTTCAACTTCGACACATGCCGGGCCGCGATAACCGACGTCAAGCAGCGTCGAAAAGAACTTACCCCAGTCGATGTCGCCCAGGCCGGGAAGTTTCGGGTATGGTATTCCGATGGATGAGCCAAAATGCCGACTTCGTCAGGCTTATGCTTGTCGATGCACATCTTTGAGATGGATATGATGCAATCGATCCGCGAAATGACGCATCGGAGCCAAGTAGTCCATCTGTTGCCAAACCATATGCGATGGATCGTAGTTGAGTCCGATATTGGGCGATCCCAGATCTGCGAACAAGCGTCACTTGGATCTTCAGTGAAATCGCAATATTCTTCCCGCCCGGCCATTCATCTTTTGAGAAGCATCGGACGTTCTCAATGCCGATCTTCACGTCGAGCTGTTCAGCGAGCGTAACCAGCAGCCAGGTGTCGATCGCCGAGGCCAATTGTCATCGGCGCTGCGAGTCCAATCGCGACCGATGAACGTGTTGGCTCGAGTCAGTCCCAAGCAGGGCGCCGGATCGAATCAGGCGTTCGACATGGTCGACCACCGGCAGATGTAGCATCAGGGTGAGCAGTTCAGGTGGTAGCCAGGCTGATCGAAACGCAGTCGAGTGATCAACGATTGGATCAAGCGATCGCGCATCGTCGAGTGCTGCCAGATCGATATGCGTGATTCCCGAATAGCGCGTTCGGCTTTGCTGACGGGCCAGCACATGACTTCGACGCATTGGTAACCCACGCCCGGCCGCGAAGGTCATGACGTCTTCAAGCGAGAAGTTCAGGGAAGAATCGCGCTCGGCAAATCCCAATGGAATCATCGATACCGTTCGGAGGAAGGAGTTTTTGATGGGCAGAGTGAAGCCAGTCACGCGCTCGGATCGCAACAAGATGCTCACCATCAGGCATAGTTTCCCCGACTAGCCGCTTCCCTCACGCGAGCTTGATGATCTCATGCAAGCGGAACAGCGCAAAGCCGTCGGTTCTTCGAAATCGATCGTGCTACACCGGACGGCTTGGGAGCTCGTTGACTCAATCCCAACCCGAAGCGGCAGCGAGGGACCCACATCAGCACGCTTCGGGTTACGATCAGCAGCCGAATCAGTCGGGTCTCGGTCAATCAAATGCCGAGAACTACCTGGGAGCAATTAGTAACTCCGGATTCTCAACTGCCTCCCCGGATCGAAAAACACTCCCGAGAATCCCAACGTCCCCAACGAAAACCCTGCAAAACCGCTACTTTCTCCAACACGAAAGTAGGCAGCCAGATGCGAACCTCAGCGTTGGTGATAATTTCTGTGGCGACTGTACTATCAGACTCTCTCGCAACCGGAGCCATTCCGGCTGGCTTCGCAGCGTGCGAACATCGGGAACAGCTCAGCCTGAGCGCTCGTTCCGGGACAGGAGCCGCTGGTTCAAATCCAGTCACCCCGACTTAAAAGATAAAACTCGCAATCGGATGGGGCGATGCGTTTTCGGTGTAGAAGTCGGACAGTCGTCCCCGGTATATTGTCACCTAAAGGGGTATAGCGTTACCCGCAATTCGGTTGAACTCTTCGTCAACGAACGCCTCGGTTTCGCGAAGGAAGTTGTCGAAAATTAGCCGCCTCTCGGCCGCTTTTCTGATTGTCGAAACAATCTTGACGGGCTTAAACGCTCAGATCGAAGTAATCGAAACCACATATCGTAGATACCTTCTTCGATGCAATGACTCAAAAGAAGCCTGACTACATCGACCATGATGTCAAGGACTGAGGCTTCGAGTTTATCATACTCATCCTTTTCGATGCCCAGACGCGCACCGTGCGCCCACTGAGTTTCGCTTGTTCAATAACTGGTGGACCATGCCCTCATGCGATTGAAAAATGTCGTGCTGGAAGCCAAGCCGAAAAAGGTTTTCTGATCACGTCAGGCTTTCGTTCGACTCCGGGTTAACCACTTTCTCAGCGGGGATGTTCACCTTGGTCGCCTCACATGTCTGGAGGCGAGAAATGAACTCCGCATATCGGTACATCTGGTGCAACTTCGTGTCGTCAGGAGCCTTCGCCCGAAAAGAAAGGGTGTTTTTTTCTGGTGGTCAGATAGTCCGCGAATAGTTCGAATAGAGATGCAGCCCAAACTGTGCGTCGCGTCCTTGCAGAATATGGCCTCGGCGTTGATCGCGTTTACATAGATAGAGAATGCCGCTTTCCAGAAACCCTCGAAATGGGAATAGAGCATCACCACTAGCGCCCGACGATGGCGGTCTTGTTGGTCTTTCGTGCGGAGGTCGGCAAGCTGATTTTTGAAGAACCTCATCTCTTCGAGACGCCACTCCAACTCGTCCTCGAGTTCGGCACGGATATCAGCGATGTTCATAGTACAGTTCCGACACGCCCAGAGACGAATTGTACTCGTTTGTCGAGTGAACCCTTTGTGTTCTTCCCTCCGCCCGTCGTAAGTTTGATGAAATCATCATCATTTTTGATGGCATTGATTGCGGCTGTCAATTTCTCCATCTGCTGCGTGTCACCGGGATCTAGGCGATTCAAATGAGGCTGCATCCCAAGCGTGAACGCTTCAAAGTGGAGCACGCTAAATGGGTATTTTGACTGTCCACCTGCCGACCGCCTAACGACCATGGAAAATGCATCGCTTCCGACAGCCGCATTTAAAACTTGGAAGGTTTTGTCGAACTCCCTTCGCTGTACTTCACAGTCGAACCGGAGTTTGGGTGGTGTGTCCGAAACGGCCTCAAGGTATTCGGTTAAGAATGCTCCGATCTCATGAACGTATGCATCTCGCCAATTCTTCATAGCAAAGAACCGCAAGACGAGCTCTTGGTCGAAGCGCTTTTCAAGCTGCGATTCAGATACATTAGCGATGCAGTTTTTGAAGTCCAATTGTTCACTGCAATTAATTATGAACTCGTTGATAGTGTTACCCAGCAATCGGATAGTACAATTGCGAATTTCTTGCTCTTCGAGTTCGATGCCTCCTGAGTTCAGTCGTTTGAACATGTGGTATCGCAGGCGTTTATCACTTTCCTTGCGAATGACTTCAACTCTGACCGTGTGTCGTTTGAGCTTTACCTCAAGCGCCCTTGGAAGATCGCTGTACGTTAGTTCATTGAGTTGTGGAACGATATCGCAGTCGACCAACGCCAGAAAATCTCCCACCTGAATCCCCCTTTCGATTCCGTCTACAACTATTTTCTTGTGTGGGGCGCTTAATTTGCCACGAAAATGAAGGTATGTGGAGAATCGTTGAAGTCCATCGATCAGCTCATACTTGCCATCTTCGACTTCAATTACAAATAAGGGAGGTAGTGGCAATTCCAAAATCAATGATTCGATAAAACGGGATTCTTTCTCCTCCGTCCAACGAAAGAGTCGCTGGAAGTCAGGGTTGATGACGAGTTCATTGTCCTCGTACATGCTGAGGAGCTCGTTGAACGAGTAGTCCTTTCCCTGCGTGCGAACCTTTGCGACCTGCTCGTCGGCGGCGGTGATAAGAGCAACAGGATCGACGGGGGCCATTGTGCGTTCCTTTATGATGCTGTCCGAAACCAGAGGACGCTCTCCGTCGCTGCATTGTGATTCCGGTATTTCTGTGCCTTCGGGTTAAGCCTAGCCATTAAGAGTCGCGTCTCGAAGTCCAATCGATTCTCCAACGACCATCCCATGTCGAGCGCCATTTCCGTAATGTAGCGTGCGACATCTATGTGGATTTCCTTGTAGTGAGAGTCTTGCACCACCAACACGCAGTGGCCGTTGGAAACTAAGGTGCGAGCGATTTCTTCCAGCGATATGCGGATCGATCCATAATACTGAACAAACAGCTTGTAGTAGTAGTTTGCGGACCCTTTCGAAGGGTGCGACTGCACTTTATTTAGTAAATTTAGACAGGATGGTCCCCACGAATCGTCCGGGTGAGGCTGGTTGGGTAATACCACTGGGCCTCCGAGCATCCGTCGCCGTAGGGCTTCGAAGTCGATTTGCGTGTTGCATCCTAGTACGGCAAGCTCAGGCTTTGTGGCAACAGCGTAGTCGATCCGCGTACAGTACGGAGGAGAAGAGATTACCGCATGTACGCTTGCAGAAGGTAGCAAAAGACGTTCGGACGATCCCAATGCAATCGTGGTGGTTGTGTCACGTGCGACGGGCACGATACCACCAATCATCTCGTTGACGAAGTGTAAGAATGCTCTCGCGGTTGCCACGGCAGGCGGCCGAACCCTTTCCCGCGTCGTGCGCGGTGACTTGATCCAGGTTGGGTTACTCGCTTGAAACCTTCCAATGAAAGACCTTGTTGTCCTAAACAGAGCAACCATGAAGAACGCGGCCAAGTCGGATACTGCGTTGATGGAATCCGGTGTGGACAACTGTTCCGTTGGTCTAAGAGGCGTCAGGAGCTTGCGAATCGCCCGCTCCAAACTGCGAATGCCTCCTGCGCTCGATGGACCAAACCACTCAAGAAGAGGGTCGTCTGTACCCGCTTCGCAAGGGTATGATTTGGACATTGCGACAATATCTTCCGCAAGCGGAATAAGGCTCTCTCGGACGCCAGGCGTGAGTAGCTTTGACTTCGCGACAATTCCCATAACCGGGTTGATGTCAATGCCTGTCGAGCATATGCCAAGTTCGTGTGCAGTCGTCGTTGTCGTTCCACTCCCATTCCACGGGTCTAGTACCCTGCCCTCGAGGTCAGGGAGTAGTTGGTCGAGAACGGTTTGGACGAACGCAGTTGAAAATCCAGCGTAGTAGTCGAACCACGCCTCTTTCTGAGTCCCAGCCCTCTTCGTTCTCTTTGGGTTGCTGAACATGATCCGGCCGAATCCATGAAAACGATCGCCAAGGCAAACTGGGGACTAATCTTAACTTATGTACCTGTCTTTGTCATTGCGAGCGCATCGATGGGTTTGATCACCTATGAGATACCGGCACCTTGGCGTCTCTGCGTCACAAGCGTCAGCTATGAAAAGTTTGGAAACCTCCAGTCACCGCGATTTTTGCGGCATCACCGCAAAAGTTAGAGGGTTGATTGCGGATAGTCGAAAGTAGCGAAGATTAGGATCGAAGATTTGTCGGTTTGCAAACTGTACACGTTTCTGACCTAGTGAATCACTCTCTTCAGGTGGGTGTCAGCCTGCTGTTTGCTCACAGCATTCTTCGTGAGCCGTTTGATCTCCACGAGGCGTATACGCAATGCTTCATCCTAGAAAATCGCCGTGACCTTCGCCATCTTCATATTCAATGAGAGCGTAGTCGCAGGCGCTCGGCCCGCGCGTGGGTTCGCCGCTCATAATTTCTTCGCTTTTGTCCTACCCCACACCATCCTCGTCGTCTTCGAACAACGGCTGCTGGTGCTGCTCCTGTCTTTCGGGGATGGATGGGATCAGTCCTTGCCGAAGCGCTTGCACCTGAAGTTCACGCTTGAGGAACCGAGCATCTACCAAGAAACCGTTTACCCGAATCATCCAAGCCATTGGGTTTTGGTCCATTCGACTTCGTAGCGACCATTCCGGGGCCATCGGCTGGATCTTCAACATCTTGCGGATCAGCATGGATTTGCCCTGACCCGTGCTTTCGCCGACGCGGAACGCCTTATCAATGGCGGTCAGTTTCATGTGGGGCGTCTGGCTTCGGTCATCTAGGAAGTTCACCCAGCCGATTGTTCTAACGATGCCGCAGGCCCAGGACGCCGCCTTACCGCTGACCAGTGGTGACGGTCGCTTGCGGCCTAGCTTCTCCGTAAGTCTTCGGCAGAGATCAGCGTACTCATCGTTCAAGTGCTCTTCGCAGAAAGCGGTCACCAGACCGGCGATTTCCTCGACGCAGTGATTCTTTGCCACTTCTTTGGACGGATTTCGTTTTGCCATAACTAATTCGTGCTCCTTGACTGTGCCGCGCCCATCGCGACAACGGGGGCGGCTCCGGAGAATCGGGATCCGGATTTGTGAGGTCGGGCCGTTGAATGAGCCGCTAGCGTCGAGCGCCTATCAGAGGTGATGGTCTTGGTCGGAAGGTAATCACTGGGGGGAACGCTAATCTTCGCTGATCGTCGCTAATGGAGGTCGCTTGTGTCGACCCTTCGGGTCTTGGTTTCCTCGCGTTGTTCGTGATCCGGCAGCTTACGCAGCCGGCTGATGTTGTGTCGTCCCTGCGGGAGTTGGTGCCGAGCAAGAGTAATCCGATTCGTGAGAGCATGTATTGCGAATAGATTGGTGATGCACTTTGGGGCTTCGAAGTGAATGTTGATTCGCTGGTTGAGAGTCACTTCAGTGAAAATGGCTCGGCTTCGCCGGCGGGCCAGCGCAGGGTAAAGTTCATGGAGAAGGCGAGGCGGGTACAATCGCCGCGGTGCGGCGTGACGGAATGCCATACGTAGGCTGGAAAGAGTAGCATCAAACCGGGCCGTGGGTAGACTCGGACGTGATCGCGAGGATTAATCGTCGTCAAGTTGGCGTTGAAACGAGGATCGTGCAGCATGAGCACTCCGTCGCCCGATTCGAAATAGTCTTCGCCACCTGACTCATCGATCGGCGGGCGTTTCGATTCGGCGGTGCGAGCGTAATAGATGCCGATCAGATCAGCGTGATGATTGTGGACCATCGTGAACTCGCCGCGAACCATGCGATTGCTGAAGAGCAGCAGATCGATCCCCTCCGGCTGCGCCAATCCCTCAGCGTCCAACCAGCGTTTTACTCCAGTGATGTACATCGTGCGAAGCCGTTCAATCGCAGGCACTGTGTCGGCTAATCGCACGAGATTCTGGGCTTCCGGCTGCATGTTGAAGCGGTCGTCGAGTTCCGGCCGACGCTCGAAGAGCTCGCATAGTTCGGCATTCAGCGATTCTGTATCCGGAAACTGGATCGTTACGACTCGGGTCGGAAAAAAAGTGTAATCGGTTACTTCCATCGAACGATCTTTCCGCACTGAGGCACGCTGCAAGAACACACGGGCGTCGACATTATGGTTCTAAGTCCGGTAATCGAAAAGGCGACCGTGCTTTTGCTCCTCCCTAGGAGATCGGTGAACACTTGCAAGCAAGAAGATTCCGAACTTTGCGATGCTGACACGAAGATCTGTGTCATCGGATCGAATGACGTTAGTAAGATGCTCAGTTCGCGTCGTGTCGAGCCTGAAACGGTTGGAACGACTCTTCTGTTTCAGATGCCGGAGTAATCACGGTGAAGTTTCGCTCGATCATTTGGACGATTCTGTTCGTTGTTCGTCTGCTCGTTGTCGTTTGGCTTTGGCGGCGCGGCCCGGAAGAGGTGCCGGCCTATGCGTCAGAGAGAGTTTTGCAGACAGCGACGCTCGACGGTGTCACTTATGTCTTAACCGACGATGGAAATGTCTTTCGCGTTATCAATGAACGCGGGACTTGGACTTGGGTCGATCGTGTTTTTGATCCCGATGAGATCGCTCGTAGCTTCGTGCGGGAAGGTGATGCAGTCTTTCGTGTCGACCCGGAGTCCGGCAAGCGATATCGCTTGGTGAAGGAATTTGAAGACAGCTTTGAAGATGTTCCCGAAGAAGCGGACGGACTGCGAGCGTTAATCGGAGAGCAGCGCAAGTGGACCGAGTTCACATTGCAGTCGCCTCGTACTCCGACGGTTAGTGACTATGTCGGATTGCGCAAGCGAATCTTGAAAGAGGGTGCAGACTTCTTGGATGCATCGGTTGCCCCTTCCAGCTCTCAGGCTCACAGCGGACGCCAATCGCTCCGGTGCGTTTGTCCGGCCAAAGCATCGCACATGGTCTGTTCGAAAGCGTCGATCGGAACCGGCTTTGTTTACTTCGAACAAGGTGAACATCTATGGCTTGACGGTTGGTTTCGCATAGAAGGAACTGCTCGCCCTTTCACGTTGGCGGATATCGAAGATCGTCAGTGCAAGGAGTCCCCGGGCATTCGGCTGATGTTGTTCAACGGAGATGAGCTCGGCGTCGAGCTGAAGGCACTGGAGAAACCGAAGTACCGTCAACTGACCGATCGCAAGATTGGTTTCCCGACCGACCGGTGGGTTCATGTGAAATGGCACGTCCTGCTGCATCCTGATGCAGGGCATGTACAGGTGTGGCAAGATGATGAGTTGGTCGTAGACGGTCGCGGTCCCACTTTGCCTTTTCGAGACGCAGTGTATGACAGTTTGGAAGTCGGCATCTCGGCCCACTCGTTCGGCGACCAGGCCGCGACACTTTTCGTCGATGACGTCAGGATTAAAGCAGAGTCTGGATCGGAGCATCCTTAGTCGGCAACATCGAGTCGCGATGCCGTTGTACTTCTGGGGCGTGCTGTAGCGAGCGACTTTAGACGTTGCGCTTTTGGATGGTTTCTCGTACTCGTATTCAATGAAATGGTACTCGTACTCGATGCGTCATGATCGAGTACGATTACGAGTACCGCCTGCGGCTGAGTACGAGTATTCAGGACATGCGAAAGCCTTGGTTCAGGATTTCTCGAAAATCGCAACTTCAAAACGCGCATCCCCGGCTCGCGCGGCCTCCGCCTTGCACGCTTGCCGGCAGATGACCGCGGCTCTCTATTTCTAGGGGTTTAGAAAATGCCGATTGACTCACGGCTGAGGCAGCGTTAGTATTTCTAGCGACTTAGAAATAGTGATTGGAGTCTGTCCATGAGCAAGCAATCCAAAAAAGCTTGGCACGGTGAGCAGCCCACCGAGCTGGAACTGGAGATTCTCAAAGTATTGTGGGATCAGTCCCCGTTGACGGTCCGTGAAGTTCGTGATGTGTTGGCTGCCGGAGGGCGCGATCTGGCTCATACCACGGTCATAACGATGCTCACCACCATGGTCGAGAAGGGCCAAGTACAAAAGCTCGAACCGCTGCAAGGCAAAGCCTTCCGCTTTTCGCCGGTCGTTCAAAGAACGGATGTCTCACGTGGGATGCTCGGTGATCTGGTTCATCGAGTCTTCGACGGATCAGCCGAGGCGGTGCTGCTGAGTCTTTTTGATGTTGCAGAACTCGATGCTGACGAACTGGCCAATCTCCGAAAGCTTGTTAACAAGAAACTGCGGGAGTCGAAATGATGAACGTCGGTTCAATCTGGGAGTCTTGGTCGCAAGACTTGGCGATGGCTCTAGTTCATTTTCTATGGCAAGGAGCAGGCATTGGACTCTTGGCCTTCATCCTGCTCTGGCTACTGCGCAATCGACCGCAGAGGCAATACAACGTCGCTTGTTTAGCTTTCTTCGCATTGCCTCTTTGCTTGGTCACAACGTGTCTGATCGTGCATGAGAATAAGATCGCAACGCGGTCTTCGACGCTCGGAGCAGACGTTGCAGACATGGTTGTGCCGTCAGGAAGTGATGATCGTCAAGCTGCGGCCGCGAATCAAACGGCCGGAACCAACTCGATCGCCCTCATTGACGTTCCACAGCCGACTTCCGGGTCGGGGGAGGTCGAAGAAAGAAAGGGGCGGACCGTGATTTCGCTTTGGTCGGCGAGCTCGCATCCGTGGATAATCGCGACTGTGCTTACATACTTGGCAGGCGTCATGGCGATGTTGGCCAAGTTGCTCGTAGGACTCTATCGCTGCCGCATTTTGATGGACGACGACACATCGCTTGATCGTACGGAGCTTGTTCGACTGATGCACGAACAATGCAGGCGATTAGGATTGCGGCGCGTACCCGGCTTACTCGTTAGTCGTCGCATCCATGTGCCGATCGTTCTCGGATTCTTGTCTCCTTTGGTGGTTTGGCCCGCAGCCTTTGTGTCGGGATGGGACCCGCAGCACATGGGAGCCATTTTGGCTCACGAACTCGCCCACATCCGTCGCTACGATCCGATCGTGAATCTTCTTCAGCGGCTTGTCGAAGCCGTTCTCTTTTTTCATCCGGTTACATGGTGGCTCAGCCGTCGCATTCACATCGCACGCGAAATATGCTGCGACGAGACCGCGGCCGGCGGTATCGGGACGACGAATTATGCACTCGCTCTTTTAACCATGGCGGAACGTTGCGCCGGGCTGCGTGGCGTTGAATTGCAATCGAACTGGATGGCGTTGTCAGCCGGCGGTGGTCACTCTCAACTGTTGGGCTATCGTATTCGTCGATTGATTGGTGATCACAATTCCGCTGTCGGTATGCTGACGCCAAGATCCGCAATCCTACTCTTCGTCATGTTGTTTGTCGGCGCAATGAGTGCCTATGCTTGGTCTCCCAGGTCCTCGGTGACCGCAAGCGATTCGCAGCTAGCATCCAGCGACGATGTTACGAGTGAGACTGCAGACCCCATCCCCGAGAATCCGGCTGGAGTCTTTGATGGTATCGTTCGAGGCCCCGATGGTCAGCCGCTATCCGGCGCTCGTATATATGTCGTCCGGAGTAATGCTAACGCGATCAAAAATGAGCGAGTGCGAGCAACGACGGACGCACAGGGACATTTTCGTTTCTTCGCGCCAGACATGATGTTTCGTTTGGAAGAGGGTAAATGGCTTCGGCGCGAAGCGCTGGTATATGCACTTGCAGACGGACTGGCCCCCGACTGGAAGGTGACCTGGGGGGATAACACTTCGACGTTTCGCGAGTATTGGACGCCGCGTGAAGGGACACCGATCGAGCTCCACTTGACTCGAATTACCGTTCCGATTCGCGGAAAGCTCTTGGACCCGACGGGCAGACCTTTGACAGATGCGAGTGTGCGAGCGGCAGCAGTGATGGTACCTCGCAATGAAGACCTTACGGTTCATCTGGACCACTGGTCCAAAGCGAACATGAGCGCGAGGTTCCTGACAAAAGCACCTGACTACAAACGGGAGCTCATGAACCCGACCGAATTCAATGGTGCAGCACTTTCAACTCAAACGGATGACGAGGGACGCTTTGAACTCGCCGGATTCGGTGACGATCGCATCGTCAGGCTTGAGATACTCTCGCCGTCGACGCAAAGTAAGATTGCGGAGGTAATGACACGAGTTGCGCCGGACGTCGGCACGTTTCTGGACTTTGACAACAAACCGACAGACATGGTTTATGGCGCGAACTTTCAACTGACATTAGAGCCCGGTCTGACGGTTACCGGCATCGTACGAGATCGCAACACAAAAGAGCCCGTACCCGATATGTGGGTCACGAAGTACTACCATCCTTTGCTAAGTCCGCATGAGCGCAGTGCGATGGCTGTCACGGATAGAGAGGGAAAGTTTACGATTCATGGTCTCCATCCGAAAACTCTCGAATTCGAAGAGTCGCACCGCTATATCGCAGCTATCGCAAAGCCCGGGAATCCGTACCAGATGTTTTCCGCAGTGATTCAGAACGACGGGACTGCCACGATCGAAGTGGCTCGCGGAATACCTTATCGCCTAAGACTGACTGACGACGCAGGGAGCGAAATCAACGATAATGCGACGGTCGAGTACCACCCTATTATTCCCAATCCGAAGAGTGCATCTTTCGTGCAGGTGCCTGGATTTTCGAATTGGCCGAAAAGCAACACCGCTGTCCGACAGGCAGACGGCAGCTTCATCGGCTTTGCATTGCCGGGGCCCGGAGTGATCGTGGTCACACTGAAGGATGATTGGCGATTTCAAAAGGCTCCGGTCGATCCACGTCCATTTTTCGAGCCCGATAGCAGCAAATGGTATGCTGATGGTTCGCAATATGGAAACGACAGATTTATCATGACTTTCAGTGGAGCGGTCGAACCGAAACGGTACTCGGCCGTCAAGCTATTGAACGTATCAGAGGATTCGAAGTCGCTAGAGCTCGACCATCGTCTGAAGAGGAATAGTGCTTCGAACTGATGAGCTAAGGAACCGACACTCGTGAAAATCAGAACCATGCTCCTCACCCTCTTGCTGCTCGCGTTCGGAATGGTCGGAGATGCAGCCGATGGTTCGAAGCCGAATGTGCTCTTCATCGCAGTCGACGATATGCGGTGCGAGCTCGGCTGTTATGGTTCGACTCATGTATTGACACCGAACATCGACACCTTGGCGGCGTCGGGAGTGCTATTCAAAAGAGCCTACTGCCAGCAGGCCGTCTGCAATCCGTCACGAGTCTCGTTGATGACCGGTTTGCGGCCGGACTCGACAAAAGTCTGGGACCTCGTCACCGATTTTCGCACCAAGATTCCTGATGCGGTGACGATACCACAACATTTTCGTCAGCATGGATATCGCGCCGTTGCATACGGAAAGATCTTTCACAACACGTTTCCTGACCATATATCGTGGGATCAACCGACGACGAATGTGAAAGGGGTCGTTGGTTACTCGCCGGAGAATCAGCGCCGCTTAGCCGAGTATCGGGCGAAAATGAAAGAGGAGGGCAAGAGTGCTGCAGCCATCGAGCGCATGCGCGGGCCTGCGACGGAAGCACAAGATCAGCCCGACGAGATGAACTTCGATGGAAAACAAACTTCGGAAGCGCTGGCAAAGATGCGTGAGCTGGCAGCCGCGGATTCCCCTTTCTTCCTAGCTGTTGGTTATATCCGTCCGCACTTGCCGTTCATTACACCGAAAAAGTATTGGGACCTCTACCGGCGCGATCAGATACCATTGGCTGCGAATCCATTCTTGCCGCACGGCATGCCTGCGGTTGCTTTCGGGGATCGATCATTCGGCGGCTTTTATGAACTGCGCGGCTACATGGATTATGCCGATGCTCCGAGCCCGTTTGAAAGGGCGCTGACTGAATCGCAGCAGCGCGAGTTGAAGCACGGTTACTATGCCTCGGTTTCGTTCATCGATGCACAAGTCGGTCGATTACTGGCGGGACTCGATGAACTTAAGCTGGCAGAGAATACGATCGTCGTGTTGTGGAGCGATCATGGATGGAAACTTGGCGAGCACGGGAGCTGGTGCAAGCAGACGAACTACGAAATCGACACCCATGCTCCGATGATGATCCGCGCTCCGCGTGCCCGTTCAAATGGACAGAGCTGCAATGCGTTGGTCGAGTATGTCGACATCTATCCGACGCTGTGCGAACTGGCCGGACTGCCGGTGCCTGCAGTGCTCGAGGGAAAGAGCTTGGCTCCGCTATTGGCTGATTCAAATGCGAACGGCAAAGAGGCAGCCTTCAGCCAGTTTCCGCGTTTGCAGGATGGTCGTGAGCATATGGGCTACGCCATGCGCACAGATCGGTTCCGCTATGTGGAGTGGCTCGATGCAGAAAACGGGCAGGTCGTCGCGCGCGAGCTCTACGATCACATGCAGGACACGGATGAAAATGAGAACCTGGCCGAGCGTCCGGAGCATGGCGAACTGCTCAAGCAATTGAGCAGTCAGCTTTGGACTTCGCTGCCGCGACCTGTGTTTCCGCATCCCATGTTGCAGAAGGTGGCTAGTCGCGGCGATCTGTCGTGGCACCCGGCTGATGGAAAACCCCTTCCAGCGTCGAAGCCTGCGGGTGATCCGCAGAGCGTTACCTTCAGCAACGCCAGGCCCGATGCGGTGGAATTGATTTGGTTAGGACCTGACGGAGGTCGTAAGTCGTATCGCAAGCTTGCACAGAACGAATCGTTCACGATTCGGACTAGGCCGGGCGCGGTATGGTTGATAGTCGACGGCGATCAGAAGCCGCTCGGTCACTTCGTTGTCGTGAAGAGCCAGGGCGATACGGCCAAAGCGGAGATTCCTAAGCCGTAGTGCAAGATCGGGATCGATTGACACCCTTCGAGGCGACTACCAAATAGTGCCGAGTGAACTGAACAATGAACCGATGACAGGCGGTCGTGTTCTATTCATGAGGATTGTCATCGGGGAGTTTGATAATGGACGTTCACGCAATTCGCATCGGCATCTTGATCGCGGCAGTGATTAGTTTCACCCCGGCCGCTACCAATGCCGTCGATATTGACGGGGCGGTCGATGCTTCGACTCTGCATCACAAGGTGCTGTGCGGATATCAGGGCTGGTTTCGTTGTCCGAACGATCCGGCGGGGCAGGGCTGGCGGCACTGGAGTCGCGACGGTCGCAAGCTCACCGAGCAGTCGCTGACTTTTGAAATGTGGCCGGATATGAGCGAAGCGGATGCTGACGAAAAGTATCCCGCACCGAGCTTCCAGTATGCGAATGGTGATGTTGCATCACTATTCAGTTCCGCGAATCGCAAAACGGTCGAGCGGCATTTTCGTTGGATGCAGAAATACGAGATCGACGGAGTATTCTTGCAACGGTTCTTGGTCGAGGCGGATGCGCCTGCGACGGATCTCGTTATGTCGCATGTGCGCGAGTCATGCAAGACGACCGGACGAGTCATGGGACTTTGCTATGACCTGAGCGGTGCGGACCGCCGGACGCTGTTCGATAAACTGGTGAACGATTGGAAGCGATTGGTTGATGAGCAGCATGTCACCCGGGACAATCGTTATCTGCATCACAATGGCAAGCCCGTGCTCTTCATCTGGGGTTTCTACAGTGATCGATTCAGCCCCGAGCTGGCCCACCGGATCATCGACTTCTTCAAAAACGATCCCAAGTATGGTGTGACGCTGGTCGGCGGTTGCGAGTGGTATTGGCGAACGGAAAAGAATGCGGCTTGGGGCGAAGTGTTTCGTCGCTTCGATGTGATCAGTCCGTGGAACGTAGGAAACTACACGACCGTCGAAGGGCGAAGGTTTGCTGCCACGGCGTCTTGGAAAGGAGATTTGGACGAATGTCGTCTTAACGGGATGCAATTTCTGCCGGTGATCTATCCCGGATTCGGATGGCGAAATTTGAAGGGAGAAGGAGCTGCGAAGAATGATCTGCCGCGATTGGGCGGTGAGTTTTTCAAACGCCAGTTCACGACAGCTTCCGATCTCGGAGTCGAGATGGCTTATGTGGCGATGTTCGATGAGGTGGACGAAGGGACCGCGATCTTCAAAGTCACCAACTCGCCGCCCAAACCGGGCAGCTTTGCGACTTACGAAGGCTTGCCGTCTGACACATATCTGCGATTGACCGGAGAAGGTGCGAAGCAGATTCGCGGCGAACGAGCCACGACTCAAATCGAATCGAAATAGTTCGTTACGCTTTGAGGGGCTGGGACAGGAAAACGCGATAGAGCTCTTAATAGGCGAGCCCAAGCCGAATGCTGCTCGACGTCCGTGAGAAGGCTCGCATCGAACTTTTTCTTCTTCGCGTTGTCCGGTGATCTTCGGAGGCAGAAGCCATGTTGCGCCCGCGCATCCTGTGTCTTGTTTTCTTGTCGATGTCTTGGCCTGCGCCGGTTCGCTGCAAACCATTCAAAACCGGATTTCCGGAGCGATTCTTAATTCGACCAACGATGTGATGACGTCAGCCACCGGCACGGCCAGTCACGGAACGGTCGGTGCAACGATTGCGAATCATATTCAGACAGTTCGCTTTGCCCCGACCTCGCCGACATCATGGTACGATTTCGGCGCAACCGTTTTTGCGGACTCGAGTGGGACGTTCAGCTACCGTGACAATCGCGGGGTTCCTGAGTATTTCACTTCGGATGGAGCAGTTTTCGGGACTGAGCCTGCGCAAGCCATGGGAGGAGGAAGTCTCGCGCTTCATTCTGACAGTCTCCTGCTAGGCACGCTTCCGAATGAACTCCGTTTTCGTGTCTTGAATCAAGAAGGAGTGATTGTGTCGCAGGCTGGTTATACCGCTTGAATTTCGAGCTCCCATGACGATTCGTGTTCAGGCGTTGACTCAAAACAAAAACAACATGGTCATGGGGATGGCCGGAAAGATTCAGATGCCTGGAACTTCCGCGGAGGCACCTTCGAATCCGACAATCGGAAACGGTGTCGAAGTGCGCATGCGCTTGATCAATGTCTCGCCGCTGTAGAACTTGCTTCGAATAGGACGTAGCACCTGAGCCTGCGATCGGAGCAGTTGCTCACGCAGCGGATGTTTCGACTTTGAATCGCCATCGACGTTGATCCTTCTGCAAAGCGCTACTTCGCTTTCACGTAGCCGAGGCTGGTCATCCATTCGGCACAACGTTCCGGCCAATGGTTGATCGGATGTCCTGCTGCTCGCATGCCGAAGCCGTGTCCACCCTTGGCACAGATGTGCAGTTCAGCAGATAGATTCTGTTTCTTGTACTCCAAGTACAACATGGCTGCTTCGACTGGATTGGATTGATCATCATGAGCCACCAGAAAGAAAGCCGGCGGCGCATCGGCAGGGACACTGAACCCGGGCCGAAACTTGTTCGTTTCTCCTTTGGCTAAGAATCCTCCGCCGTAGATGAAGACCAAGAAGTCGGGACCATTCGGATGATCCAGCTCCGGATGTTGAGGATACGTGCGAGGGCTTCTATCCCAAGCTGCGTGTCCGGCGAGATTGGCACCGGCGGAGAATCCGAGCAATCCGACGCGCTGCGGGTCTAACTGCCACTCCGCGGCATGGTGCCTGACAATCCCCATCGCGCGCTGAGCGTCTTGGACCGGGATCTCGAACATCTCTTGCTCATCGCGAGTCGGCGTGCGGTACTTCAAAAGGACAGCCGTAACTCCGAGTGTATTGAGCCACTCGCAGACCTCAGTTCCTTCGTGAGCGTACGAGAGGAACATGAATCCTCCGCCCGGTGCAACAATCACAGACGTTCCGTTGGGTGCCTCGGGACGATAGACGGTGATCGTCGGATCCGTTACGTCCGTGAGTCGAGTCGGAGTGGCGCCTCCGTACGACGCAATCAACTTGGCGGTCGCTTCGGATTTGGGAACCATGCCGCTGGGCGGTCCATCGGGCCAGAGCTTCAGCGTTACAGGCTCTGCGGCTGGTGAGTTGCACACCAGACACGGCAAGCAGCACAAGCCGACCAGGTAACTCGATATCAAGATGTTGCGAAGCATCATGGTGCGTGCGTCCTTAAGGGCGATCCGTTCGTGGCAGATCGTAGAGTGGCGGGGGGGCGCGTTCGTATACCGATTCTGGACGCGCCGGAGGGGCTAGGCTTTGTCTCAAAAGATGAATCCACGTAGCAGCGTTTCTCCGAAACGCTGATGATTCTGCGTCTCCGAGAGACGCAACCATTTGTTTTGAGACAGAGCTTAGTGAAGATCACAACATATAGGAAACGACCTCTTGTTGCACGGGTCATCCGTTCGCCGGCTCGCGAAGGTCGTTGTCAAAACCGACGATAAGCGGGTTTGATTAGCCCGTTCAAACGATTCTCATTTAGAATTGGATCAGGCAGTTACGAGCAATCATTCAATCTCTTTGAGAATCGGCATGTTACGCAGTTTGGTGTTCCTTTCGATTGTGTTCTTGGTTCTTGGTCTGGGCAATGCATCGGGTATCGAACCGCCTAATCGTGCTCGCATGCTGGACGAATCGGAAGATCGTTTGAAGGCGATCTACGATCGACGCGAGTTCGCTCCTGCAGTCTTTATCGGAAAGTGGGCAGGCGACAGCGCGAGCTACTATAGCTTGGAGAAGATCGGTGACGGTCCCGAAACTGCGCTTATTCAAACTGCCGTTCCATCGCTTGAACGTCGTGTGATCATTGATCGAGATCAACTGACCATACCCGGTTCGACGGATCGACTGATCATTCAGGACTTTGGTGCATCGCCTCGCGGCGATCGATTCCTGCTGCAAGCTAAAACGTCGGCAGATGAAACGCTGCGCTATTGGATGTTCGATGTGAAAGCGGGGAGCCTTCGCCGGCTTGAGCCCGATGTTTCGCGGCTTTCGATGACCAGGACGTTTTCTCCGACCGGCGATCGAATTGTTTGCGGCATAGGTTCCGACTTGTTCGTCATCGATTCGAAAGATGGGCATGAGCTGCGATTGACGACCGACGGTAGCGATACGATTCGCAACGGAGTTCCGACTAGCTGGACACCGGAGGGGCGGCAGATCCAGGCTGATTGGAGTCCTGACGGAAAGCAAATCGTCTATGTCCAGTCTGACTTCTCGCAAGTGCGCATACGTCCGGTCATTCATCCGACCGATCCAACCTATCCGGACGTCTCGATGGAACGATACGCACGAGTCGGAACCCCGATTGCTTCGCTGCGAGTCGGAGTGGTGGCCGCAACCGGAGGCGATACACACTGGTTCGAATTACCGTTCGAAAACGGAACGTTTTACATCAACGATGTGACATGGGTGAACGATTCTGAATTACTTGTCGAGCAGTTAAGTCGATTCCGCGATGCTCGTACGTTTCTACTTCTCAACGTGAAGTCGGGCGCCGTTTCACCGCTTTACAATGAAACGAACGAAGCCTGGGTGGATGCCAGTTACGCAGCCAATGCCGGCGTCGAATGGATTCGTGATCAGCAGCAGGCTGTATTGCTCAGCGAAAGGAGCGGTCAGAGGCAGGCATGGTCGGTCGCTCGACAGGAAGGTGAGCCGACTGCGATCACGCAGTGGGAGCATGAAGTGATCAGTCGCGGACCGGCTGACGAAGCAAACGGTCTATGTTATTTCCTCGCATCACCGAACAACGCGACTCAAAAGTATTTGTTTAGTGCTCCGCTGGACGGTTCTAGCGAGCCGCAGCGAGTAACACCGCTCGGACAGTCCGGATCGCATGAATACACTTTCTCACCCGATCGAAAGTGGGCGTTTCATCGAGCTTCTACTTTCGATTCACCGCCGACCGTCGAGCTGATTTCGTTGCCGAAACACGAAACGATTCGAGTTTTGGAGGATAACGCGGAATGCCGTCGTCGCGCTGCGCAGTGGATCGCTCGTCCTACGGAGTTTCTCAAGCTCGACATCGGAAACGGTGTGGTCATGGATGCTTGGATGATCAAGCCGCGTGAATTCGATGCATCGAAGAAGTATCCGCTATTCGTCTTCGTATACGGCGAACGTCATGCGCAAACCGTGCTCGACGATTGGGCGGGCGGTCAGAATCATACGATGTTCCATCGGATGATCGCGGATCTGGGTTACATCGTCGTATCGATGGATGGACGGGGGACGCCGGCACCGAAAGGAGCCGCTTGGCGTCGAGCTGTTTACGGAAGCCTCGGTCCGCTATCGACCGAAGAGCAGGCTGCCGGTGTATTGGAGCTTGGGCGCATGCGCTCTTACGTCGATTTGTCGCGCGTCGGCATATGGGGCTGGAGCGGCGGCGGATCGAATACGCTGAATGCAATGTTTCGCAGGCCCGATGTCTACCATGTCGGTATCGCCGTGGCGCCCAAGCCGCAACCTGAACTTTACAACGCGTGGTTTCAAGAGATTTTCATGCGGACGCTCGAGCTGAATCCGGAAGGATATCGAAAAGCCGGGGCCATTCACTTTGCGGAAGGACTGCGTGGAGATCTCTTGATCATCCATGGTACGGGTGAAACGAATACTCACTTGCAGATTGTCGAAGGGCTAGTCGACCGGCTGATCGAACTCGGCAAAAAGTTCGACTACATGGCTTATCCGAATCGAGATCATGGTCTTCGAGAAGGGAAGGGGACTGCCGTCCACATGCGACTGCTCATGACCCGATACCTGATCGAACATTTACCTCCAGGTCCGAAATAGCCGATTTCGGTTCAGACCGTCTCAAGTGCATCCTGGGTCGTGCCATGCCAACACTCTCCTGAGCGACGCGGCAAAGCCGCACGGCTACACCAGAACGCAGCAGAAAAGCCGGATTGCAAAAATGATTCTGTCGGCGACCCACTGCTGCCGCAGGCATCTCGACTAACTCTCAGCGACGTTCCTTTTCTAACTGAATCAGCTTCGCCATCGCGCGGCCTAATCGATCGCCGGTTTCGTAGTATGTCTCGGCATTGTGATTGTAATGGTGTCCCTGATTAACCGGCGATACGTCCGGATCACGCCACAGGTCTCGGTTGTCGATAGCGGCTACGTTTCCTTTGAACTCGGGGTACTTGCCGGATTCTCCATCGACAGCCAATTGAGCTTCAGCGATTTGCTTTCCAAAGCCATCTCGCCCTTGGTTGCCGCAGCCTGTGGCCAAGACGAACTTGGCATCGGGTGCATCAAAGTCCTTACGCAATGTCTTAATTAAGTGGACCAGGTTTTGCTCGTAGCGGCCGGCCAGCGCGGCGCTTTGGTCCTTGTGACCTTGCCACCAAACGAAGCCTACCAGTTTATATCCTTGTCCTTGATAGCCGGGGTAATACTTTTCCAGGTCGTTCAATACAGCTTTGGCATGCGCTGTGTCGGCGTCGTATTGTCGACCCGCGTACCAGGGCACCGGCTTCGGCTCTGCACCTTTCTCCCAGAAGTTGGCAACGTCTTTGTAACCCGCGTAGACCTTACCGTCATGCTCAAAGCGTTCGCTTCCCGGCGGGAGCAGGTCCCATCCGAGACTGCGATTGCCGATGCATGCCTTGAGCAACAAAACAGGTTCGTCTTGGACCGTGCCGATCACCTGTCCGAACCCCAACTCAGGTCCGAACGATTGCTTGGGAACCAACCATTGGTTGTGCACAACACTGAACGTCTGAAGGTCCTTAGTCGACACCTCGCTGATCCATCACATGGACATAGCGAACATCTTTCCGTTCGATCCAATTGCCATACTCATCTACTAAGTGGCCGTACTTGTTCGCTGTCTTCACAAAGTACTCGAGCAGTCCTTGGTCTTTCAGGCCGACTCTTCCAAAGCCGAGCATGTTGGATTGTCCAAGCATGATGTTATACCTGGACCGGTTTTGATGGATCAGCCGGTTTGCCGTCTGCTCGCGGGAGCTCAGCGGCAAATCCGCAGCTCGGAGAACACGGGTATGAGCACTGCAGCGATCCCGGCAATCTGAATTAGTACGCGTTTATTTTTCATTGCTCGGCTTCTTTCCGGCGTTGCGTCGGGCTCGCGGCTTGGGAGCGTCTTCTGACTCGTCAGCCCTTTGTTTAGTGGGGTCCATTTGCCGTAGGAGCTTTTCATCCGGCCCGCCGCCGAACTGCTTCAATACAGTTCTTTGAACGGATTGATTCTCGGACCGACGACCATTTCGTTGACCAAAAACGGCTGGACATCGGACCACCATTTGTCATACGCCGAGCGGAGGTCGGCGACGACTTCGGGGTGATCGGCAATGACGTTCTTCGTTTCACCGGGATCGGACTGGAGATCGTAGAGCTCTTTGTTTCCGACCAAAGTGTATCGTGAAGTTTGGATCGAACAGTTTTGGTGCTTGAAGTTCTCGATCGGTTTGTCGGAGCCCCAGCGACCGACATGATGTACCAGCATTCGGTCGAGCCACGTGGTCGACGGTTGCTTGAGCAGCGGCAAGATACTCTTGCCTTCGATTTGCTGTTTGACTTCGTCGGTCAGCTCTCGTACACGCATGACGTAGTTGATCGAGGCGCGGCGAGTCGAAGCGATCGAGTTCGCAAGATCCTGTCCCCTCTCGTCAGCGAGTCGTCGAACCTTGGCGGGAGCAACGACGGCTAGCTGCTGTTCCCAAGCAGCCGCCTCGTCACGCTTTGTAAGTGTTTGATAGGGCTAACCGTCCTTCCCAAGCTCGACAACGAGTTCATCGATTTCCGGCGTTGCCTTAAAGAGCATACAATGTCCGCGTACCGGCGAAATCCGAACGTGGCAATAAACGGATTCTCCATGGCGTCCCATGCTGTCGATATCGATTTGTTCGTAGACTCCGATGATCGGCGCGAGCCTGACAAAGACGTAGTTGAACTGGCGGCCGATGGAGCCGTCCCATCCCAGACGAAAGCCTTTCAGTGCTAGGTGGCGAGCGAGTTCATTCGGATCGATCATCGAATCGGCCTTATGAATTCGTCAAAATGATTTCCGGCCGCCACGATAGAATCGATTGATCGAAGAGTCTGTGATCCGTACAACTTTTCGGCCCGCGTCTACTTTACTCTACCGATTTCAAAGCCGCGTGTTCCACGATAACGAGCAGAACTTCCTGTCAGTTTGCCTTGTTCATCGACGATACGGTCGGACGACGATGCGCTTAAATTGTCTTTCGATATGACACGATTGGTATCTGTGACTGACTCCAGCCCGATGCGGTCCGGCGATTGCGATTCATTGACAATCACGTTACGTGTAAATCGAAAGGGACCGTCGTCCGTATCGGTATTGCGAACTTGCACGAGTCCGACGAATGTGTTGCGAACCAAGTGGATCTCGCCTGCTAATCCATCTTGGTTGACGTCCATGCATACCTGCTCGGATTGCGGGCACAACATGCGATTGAATCGGATTTCACCGTTGACGGAACGGCCGTGACTCGGGTGCATATTGCCGAAGAGGCCCGCTGTCACACCTCGATTGTTTTCGAAGAGGCAAGCACGCACGTCGAATCGCGAAACGTCAGACTTCAGGTCGGGACCAATGCCCGAATCGCGAAACGTACAATTTTCCCACAGCATCTTGTGCTGCGAATACTGCTTGATGCCGCCGCAAGCGTTATCGCGGAAGACGCAGTCTTGAAACGCGGTGTACCACGATTGCCGCGCGGGGTTGGTGAGCGTCATGATACCTGCGGAGTTGGCGCCGCGAATGTTTTCCGCGATGTCGTGAATGGTGAGCCTTCTGAACACGGCGTAATCGCAGGCGCCCGACACATACTGCAGTCCGATGTGACGAGCGGCAGTGAACTCAAGGCTGTCGAGATATACCGGATTGGAGCCGCTTCCTTGAAATCGCAGGAACCATCCTTGCTTCTCGGGCGATTCATAACCGCAGTCAATGACGGGTGAATCACCAGGATAGGCTATCCACTGGACAGGATGGAATCGTCCATTCAACTCGGCTCGTTGCCATCCGCCGGCATCTTCGCGAGTCGGTTCCAAATCAGCCGTGCGATAAGTGCCCGATCGAAAGTAAACGGTTAGGACTTTATCTGCATTCGATTTGACTCGAGCGAGCGTCTTCCAAGGATTTGCCGCAGAGCCGTCGTTGCGATCGTCACCACGCTCGGCATCGACGAAGCGGAACAAGTCGGCATCAACATGAATCATCCAAGTTGCCGAGCGCACGGTTCCTTCCGCATCTGTGACCGTAATCGTCGCCGACGCGGAGCGCCCGGTCGGGTTAGACCAACGAATGTCTCCGGTGTTTTCGTCAATAGACATTCCTGACGGAGAGTTCTTTAATGCATAGCGAAATGGGAATGCACCGCCGAGAACAACGGCTCGAATGTTGTATTCGAGGCCGGGATAGGCGCGGAAGATTCGATGATTGGTACTGATGTTCGGCGCGTTGTCGTCGTCGGACGGAGTACTTTCTGCCGAGCGAGGCGATACGAGTTCAAGCGGATAATTCGCAGGCTCTACAAATCCTTGGGCCGCATCGTTTCGTTCTTGGGCATACAGCGATGCTGCCGTAGCGAAGAGCGAGAAAAGAACGATGTAGCACAATCGTGACATGGGGCACCCTCTAAAGCAGGCGGGAAGGGCAGGGAAGGAAATGTCGGTTCGAATTTCACCATCTCGCCAACATATCGGAATTTCTGAATGCACGATTCATCTCGGTGAGTAGGAGACATCGCGTGTTGCTACGGAGCCGCTGCGGCCTGCAGTGATTTCTTTCGCTGTTCGATGATCGCGTTGGGATCAGCCGGATCAGAATGGGTGTCGACGTAGTTCTGCAGATCGCGAAGTGCGATGACTGTGTAGTTCTCGACTTTCAAATACTTGAGGTAAGCCTCGAAGTTTGCTTGTTCACTGCTGACCCAACTATGCGCGGTATCTGGAACGCCGTGAAATTGGAGAACCGCCACCCGACCGTTCTTGGCTTGTTCTACGGCTCGAACCAGATTCGGCAAGCTCCACTTCGGACGTGCGTCGCCTGCTGACGGGACCATCAACGTATGGTCCTTCGTCGGTTCGAAGGCAAAGCCGCGTCCTTCCTCATACGGATACTCTGGCGCTCCGCCGCGTCGCGCGAACAGAATGCCGTGCTTGAGCAGAATGTCGAATGCAACCGGTGTCATCGCGTTGCCCGGCCAAGCGAATGTCACCGGCGTCGGGATGCCGTGATCTTTGCATCGTTGTTCGATGCCGCTAAGTTGTTCGTCGAGTCGATCGACCGTCTTGTCGGTGATGCCGAGATGGTCGCGAGTGTGGTTGCCGATTTCAAAACCGTCGTCGTGAAGAGCCCGGATCTCTTCCCAAGTCATGTAGTCCTTTTTGTTATCACGAAAGTCGAATCCTTCCGTGATGAAGAAGGTCGCGCCGAAACCGTATTGCTTGAGGAGCGGGCGAGCCACGGTGTAATGCGACTTGGAAGAATCATCAAACGTGAGCACGACCAGCTTGTCGGGGATCGCCTTCAAGCTGACTGCGGCCGGCTTAGTGTCTTGTCCGTATCCGAGATTTGAAAGAGCCGCGAAAGCCGACAAGAGGAACGGCAGGAGTCGCATCGTCGTATCCACATATGGGGAAGAATCATGGCCGCAGCCTGAATCGGTCGATTCTCGCCGGGGCTACGGTTCGAGCATGATGGTGCTTTGAAATGCCGTAGTCAAATCGATCTCGATAAAATCGGCTTTGCCGGAATCGGCAGAAGAACGAAATCTCTGCGACGCAGGCCGGTCCCTGAACAGCTTTTCAAGTTGCTGTTAGACTGTTGAGTCGAACGTTAACGGCTACGATTGAAACACCTGGAGAGAAAAGTGTCCGATAACTCGATCTTCCGCGGATGTATCCCTGCTCTGATGACTCCCTGCTCTCGCGATGGAGTTCCCGATTTTGATGCGCTCGTCGAGACCGGCAAGTCCTTGATCGCCGCCGGCATGCGAGCCGTGGTGTATTGCGGTTCGATGGGCGATTGGCCGCTGTTGTCGGACGAACAGCGTCAAGAAGGAGTGCGACGGTTGGCCGAAGCAGCTATTCCGGTCGTCGTCGGCACGGGAGCTCAAAGCCCCCAGCGAGCGGCGGCTCATGCGGCGCACGCAAAGAAGGTCGGTGCGGCCGGCTTGATGATCATTCCGCGGTTGTTATCGCGAGGCATTTCGCCTGCTGCTCAGATGGCTCACTTCGCTGCGGTACTCAAGGCGGGCGTCGATCTGCCGTCGGTAATCTACAACAGCCCTTACTACGGTTACGAAACGAAAGCCGATTTGTTTTTTGCATTGCGTCGCGAGCACAAGAACTTGGTGGGTTTCAAGGAGTTCGGCGGCGCGGATTCGTTGACCTACGCGGCCGAACACATCACCAGCGGCGATCCCTCCTTAGCATTGATGGTCGGAGTCGATACGCAAGTCTTCCACGGCTTTGTGCGCTGCGGTGCTGTCGGCGCGATCACCGGCGTCGGCAATGCGCTGCCGCGTCAAGTTCTACGATTGATCGAACTCTGCGAGCGAGCCGCAAAGGGTGACGTGGATGCTCGACGCCTGGCCGCTGAACTAGACGGAGCGCTTCGCGTGTTGTCGACCTTCGATGAAGGGCCTGACTTGGTTCTGTACTACAAACAGCTCATGGTCCTCGAAGGACATGCGGCTTACGAACACCATTTCAATCCGACGGATAAGCTAAGCCCCAGTCAACATGCGTATCTGCATCAGCAATGGTCGCTCTTCAAAGCTTGGTGGAGCCGCTGGCCGGGAGCGTAACTTAACTCGGCATCTGAATAACCACGCGAGAGTCCGAACGCGGATGAATGATCCGCGTTCGTGGCTGGGTCGCTTCGCTCTCCAGGGCGGCATGCGGAAACGGTTCCGTTCATCCGACATTCTAAGTTTCGATTGGGATTATGGTGGTCCCAATCATCTGACGACGGCGGCATGCAATTAGTTGCATGCTGAGTCTTGCACACCGCAGCGACTTTGTCGCAGGAACCGCTGCAGGTCGAATTAGACAATTTGCCATCGAGAGTGCTCAGCCGAAGTACGGAGACTGCGATGACAGATCTAGAATACATGTCAGTACATCGGATCGGATTCTAGTGAAACGACCTTTCTCAGCATTTACGAATCGAGGGCCGAATGATGACGCGCGTTCTGATCGTTCCGCTGTTCCTCTTGGCAATGTTTGTTCATCACGGCCGAACATGTTGCGGCGCAGAACCGACTGTGCCCGTCACAAACGCTTCTGAAGCAAACGCACCATTTGCCGGCCACACGCAAGCGGTCACAGCAGCGGCATTCTCACCGGACGGCAAGACAATCATTACCGGCTCCGACGACCGTACGGCTCGCATCTGGGACGCCGATTCGGGAACATTGCAGAGCACGATCAAAGAAACGGCCAGAGAAGGATATGGCGGACCGGTCTACGCCTTCTCTGGCGATCTGAAGATGATGGCCGTTAACTATTGGGGCAGTGTTACGATCTATTCACTGCCTGACGGTAAGAGCATCAAAGAGATCGACCCGTTGTTGGACCGCAATCAGAAGTCGACGTTTCGTCCTGATGTTTACGGAATGGCGTTCAGTCCCGATGCCAAGTCATTGGTTACTGCGGGATCCAAAGCGGGCCAAGGATTGCCCGGTGGCCTCATCGTGGTTTGGAATCTCGAGACTGGAAAGCATGTGCATGTGTTCAACAGTCTTGAAACGGCCGCGGGATCAGTGGTCTGGAGCGCCGACGGCAAAATGATTGCTACCGGTACGAACGGAGTCGGCGGCGAATTGCCTTCAGCCGGTGAAGTCTTGGTGTGGGATGCAGTGACCGGTCAGCCGATGCGAACGTTCAAAGTCAAATTGTCTGTCGAATACGGCGAGTGGGCTTCGGCCGGCGATGTGACGTTCTCAGCCGATTCCAAGCGCATCGCCGTTCCGGTCACTGCGGGCAGTCGCAGCGCTCCGGCCGGATTAATCGTGCCCGAATCGGGTGCATCCATCCGCGTTTGGGATCTGTCGAACGGGACTAGCGGCAATCCAGTCAGCGGACTGAAGCCTTCGATCACACGCGTGCTCTTCAGTCCTGACGGCAGTCTTTTGGTCGGCGCGTGCACGGACAATCACATCCGCATTTGGCATTCGACCAGCGGCAAGGAGCTGCAGTCGGAATCCTGTCCCGACAAAGCCACGGCCATCGCGTTCAGTCCTGACGGCAGCAAGCTTGTGGTTGGATGCAAGAACGGACATGTGTCGATCGTGCAGATCAAGCCGGCTTCTTAGACTCGATGACCGATGTTATGCGTGAGAACCTAATCGCATGCGCACAATGCGCATGTGATGGATCACGTGGCCCGCCATCATCCATGCAAGCGCGCGAACGGTCACTTCGTAACCCGATGCGACTCCGCGATGATCCCAAGCCTGATCGGGCAATCGAGCGATCAGCAGGCAGTTCGCTCGTCGGCACAGGCAAAATTCTTCGACGAGATCCGACAGGGCAACGGAGTCGTAGTTGCCGCCGGCCACGTAGATGTCTTGATCCATTCCAGGTTGAGGTTGCGGATCGCCCATTGCGAAACGATGCAGCCGATCCGCGAAGATTCGCTCCGCGTCGATCAGGTGCCCGACCACTTGTTTGATGGTCCAGGTGTATGGAGCGTGCAGTCGTGTCGACTCGCTCTCGGGGACCGACACGAAGAACTCGTTCAGCTCGGGAACTTGCGACTTCAGCAGTTCTAGTACATCTCCGTCGGGGACTTTCGAGATATATGTATCGTAGTATTCAAAGTACTCATCCGATTTCGGTCGTACCGTGGCAACTGGTTGAAGCATAGCCATGCCTGCATGCGCAGTGGATGAACGGGAAAGAATGAATCAACGCGGCGACGGGAGATCAACCCATCGTCGCTGTCGGTGGCTGGCGAGGATCGCTTCGCACAATAATATTTCGCGATGCCCGTCTTGGAACGTGGGAAACGGGGCCGAAGCGCCGAAGTCACCTGCTCGAACGTATGCTGCAAATCGGCTGAACAGTTGTTTGAAGGAATCGGGGAAGCCTTCGTTGTGGCCGCCGGGATAGTCGGCGATACGAGCCGCCGAGTCGCTCAGGAGCGATGGGTCGCGAATCAGGACTTCATTGGACCGATCGCGATGACCGATCCAAAGTTCGTTCGGTGTTTCACTGTTCCATGCGAGTGCTTTCTTTGACCCGGCCAATTCGTATCGTAGGCAGTTCTTGCGGCCGGCCGTGGTTTGTGAGACCCATAATGAACCGTGAGCGCCGTTATCGAATCGGAGCATGATGCAGCCCGCGTCTTCGGTATCGATGGCGATCGGTTCCGTCTCACCGATCTTCGCCCCTTTCCCCGAAAACGTTTCAACGCCGCCGGTCGGTCGCCTACGTTCGGAATGAACTGTTTGCAGGTCGGCACACACCGAAACGATTTCGCGGCCGGTGATGAACTGCATGAGGTCGAGCCAATGCGTACCGATGTCTGCGACGGCTCGCAGTTCTCCGCCGTCCACGGCGGAGACACGCCAGTTGTAATCGGTATCGAGCAGCAACCAGTCTTGAACATAGCTACCTGTAACATGCAGAACGTCGCCGAGCGAACCGGCTGCGATTTGATCGCGTGCTTCGTGGCACAGTGGATAAAAACGAATGTTGTAAGCCACGCCGGCCGCTCTGCCGCTCTCAGCCGCCAAACGCACGAGTTCAGCGGACTCGTGAGAATTCATCGCGAGCGGCTTTTCGCACAACACATGCTTGCCGGCTTTCAATACCGCTTGTGCTTGTTCAAAGTGCAAGTGGTTCGGAGTTGCCAAATGCACGATATCGACTTCATCATCAGCCAGCACGACTGAAAGCGATTCGTAGCCGCGAGGCAATCCGAGGTTGCTTGCAGTCGCTCGCGACTTTTCGGGTGTTGAACCGACGATGCCTCGTATTTCTATCCCGGCGCGTCGCAGTGCTTCTACATGGACAGGTCCAATGAACCCGGTTCCGACAACGACAGCAGTGAGTTTTTGCATGATGGGTGATGGAGAGATATGTAGTGTGTGTGTGACGGAGGGTGCGCGAGCTTTCGCGGAGCGAAAGTCGACTTTCGCTCCGCGAAAGGTCGCGTCGTAGATGCTGAACCTGATCTTCGACAATCTTGCACTGTAACGCAATGGCTCCCGATGTCTTGCTTGCTGCAACGTCCTTTCACGGAGTGAAAGGCGACTTAGTGCAACTCGCGGTGGAGGTATTCTCCATTCCGCAACTTGGCTTTGATCGGATTGTCGCGGATGTATTGTCGAAGGTAGTCATACTGCTCAGGCGACCGAACAAGCGTATCGAATGGTTCTTGTTGCCAAAATTTTCCTCGGGTGCCGCACGCGATATTGATCTTTCTCGCAGTGAAATGCATCCAGGAATCGCAAGAGTTCTTCATGTCTTCGCAGCTTGGAAAAGATGCAAGCAGATGAACATGATTCGGCATAATCACAAAATCACCGAGCTCATATCGTTCACCGTCGAAGTGCAACAGGGACTTCTCTACAATGGCTGCCAGAGAAGGATTTCGAAGGCGACAGGCACCATGGCAAGTGTCCAAGAACTCTTCTCGGCAGCGATTGAATTGCTTGGCGAACTGAAACTGATCCTCAGACGGCAGTGTCGGAATGACCTTGGTCCAATGATCTTTTCCGCTGTAACCGCGACGTCTTACCCATTCCTGTTTCTCACGATCCCAGCGACGAATCACTTCTTTCGGAATTGAATCGTGAGTCCGCATGGTGATGAAGACGACCACACCGGACTGACACCAATGCGGTCGTGAATGCGAGTAAACCTCGGTCTCAGCAAACGGGTCGAAGATCTGACCCAATGTTCCCCTACTCTCCTTTGCACAACCGTCCGATTCGGGCATCGGATCAGCCATGATAGGCTTCCTTTATAGGGGTGAGTTATGGAAAGCGTCGACTTTCGCTCCGCGAAAGCTCGCGGAGCGCAAAACGACCTAACAGTATCTCAGCATATTGCGTCCTAGTAAAAACTGGGTTAATCGCAAAATACAAATGAATACGGAAGATTCAAAGATCGTGTGATTTTTGTGTGGGGCTCAAACGTGCTGTTTCGCGATGTGCGCGAGCTTTCGCGGAGCGAAAGTCGACTTTCGCTCCGGCGAAAGCTCGCGGAATCAAACGTGTTGAATACACGAATAAATTCAGCACATTTTCGGCGAGCTTTGCGTGCTGTGCGAATTGTGTCGGAAGGGGCGAAGTTGTCGTGCAAGTAGAACTTCTATTGTGTTTGTAGCAAGGAATCGGCTTTTCTGTTGTGCGATGTGTGCGAGCTTTCGCGGAGCGAAAGTCGACTTTCGAAAGTCGATTTTGAATCAATTTTTACCTTGATGTTGCATCATGGTTAGTGTGGCTTCGGCGAAGGCTTGGCCCATTTGGGCGAAGGTCTTGGCGCAGCCGAGATAGTGATAACCCGCATTCGATGCGCCTCGCTTCCACTTGGCCGCTTCTTCGGGCGAAATCAGCTTGGCTTCGAAGTCGGCCACAAACTTTCGTTTTTGTTCGGGAGTCATGGAGCCGTCGGCGTTGGCGTGATCTTTATGTTTGCTCTCCAGAAAGTAATTCATTTGACGAACTTGATCATGCTTGTCCGCAATGGCCCCGAGTTCTTCGGACCAATACGGAAATGTTTCTACTGCGGTTACGTTGCCGACGAACTCGGGGAGCGATGCCGGCGCAGCCATCGCTTTGCGAAACTCAAGAGTCTGTATATTTGCATTCTTGCCGCCGACACCCAAGACTCCGATCACAAACGGAAGACCTGGAACTTTTAAATCTTTGCGCACGTCCCGGATGAAATGAGCCATCGCATCGCGGTACGCATCGTAGCCTCCGGGCTTGGTTCGATTCGGATAAGTTCCTGAATCGACCAGATCGTTCCAGCCTTGCAACCAAACAAAGCCCGAAAGCTCGTAGCCTTGCTTCGGATCGTAGGCCGGACAGACTCGTGGAATATCAGCGAGTACGTGACGCACGTGATCGATCATCAGGCGATAGCACTTCCCGGTGGCTGCTTCCTTTTCAGCTCGAATCGCTTCGATGTCTTTTCCTTGTTTGCGAAAGTTCTCGAGCTGCGCATCGCTGAAACGATAAGGGCCTGCACTCGGTGAACGGAAATCGGTGTTTAGACTCTTGCCGCCCCAAGCCGTTTTAATGATCAATACAGGTTCTTCAAAAGACGCATCCATGGCGATGCCGAACGTGTACTCAGGACCGATCTTGTCGCCATCTTGTGTCGGATCGCGGCGCGAACCGAAGCCTGCGGTCAGCTTGCCGAGGCCTTCGCCGGATGATTCACCTGAGCCCGTCAGATAGGAAATCCACACACCATCGCAGACGTGCGGCTTGCCGTTTTCATCTCGCATCTTGCGCAGCAACGGTACTGTGGCGGGATCGTCGCCGATGTAGTCGAAGGTTTCGACCTTCGCATGTCCTTCCATGTTGGACTGGCCGGCCAAGATGAAGATGCGCAGCGGCTTGCCATCTGCCGATAATGCCGAGCTTGAAGTGGTGAAGATCCAGCTCAGTAACAGACCTATTGTCATCAGCCATTTCATCTTCGGCTCCTGTTATTCGGATTCACGTTATTGTGGATTGGCGGGCAGTGGTCGGCTTCGACCGTCTTGTTTGCTTTTCTCAAGCAGTGCTTTACATTCCGCAGCGATGTCAGATTTGGAAACGATCAGGTTGTTTGTCTCGTCCGGATCGTCGGCGAGATTGTAGAGCTGTGCTGTTGCATTCGGAACATTGTCTGCGACCGAATACTCCTTGAGCTCCGAGTTCGTCTCATAACGATTACCGCCTGAACCGGGATGATCGATGTACTTCCACGGCCCGCGTCGTAGGGAAAGCGTCTTGGAACCGGCGAAGGCTTGTGTGAGCAGATAGGGTCGGATCGGCGGATGATTTGTGTCTGACCAGGCAGGCAACATATCCAAGCTGTCTTCAGCCGCATCATCAGGTAAAGGATATTCGATCACATGGGCGAGAGTTGCCATGACATCTGTCAAGCTGGTCAGTTGCGGGTTCACTGAATCGCCTTGGATCTTGCCAGGCCAACGCACGATGAAGGGAACTCGATGTCCTCCCTCCCACGCGTCTCGTTTCACACCTCGCCATGGTCGTGCGCCGTCATGGTCGTGGTCGCGGCGCATGTGGACGACGCTGGTCGTCTCGGGTCCGTTATCGCTGGTGAAGATAACGATCGTATTGTCTTCCATGTTTAGAAGTCGAAGTTCATCGAGCAACTCGCCGACGATTCCGTCGAGCTCGGCAATAAAGTCGCCGTGCGGACCGGCTTCCGTTTTCCCGCGGTAACTCGCTGAAGCGAACGACGGCAGATGGACGGCTTGCGCGGAATGGTAAAGGAAGAAGGGCCGGTTCGGAGAATGTTGAGCATGCTTGCGCAGAAACGCACGACTCCTTTCCAAGAACTTGAGATCGACTTCTTGCATGTCAAAGTCGTCAGCGATCAAGCCTTGCCGGCAATCATTGGCATAGGGATGTTTCGGCAACGCGGACTTATCGAGCAACCGAGTCGGAGGATTCGGAACGCGATTGTTCTCGATAAATGCGTACAGCCAATCGGTCGTCGGGCAGCAAGCTGTTCCGAAGAACGAATCGAATCCTACGTCGACCGGCCCCCCTTCGACAGGTCGTGTGAAGTCGACACGGCGGACTGCTTCAACGTCGCCGCCTCGTACCGGTTGGCCGAGATCGTCGCGAAACGTAAGTCCGACATGCCACTTGCCGATGCAAGTCGTTTCATAGCCGGCGGATTTCAACATCTTGGGCAATGTCAAACGACCGGGAGTGATCAGCGAAGGGCCTCCGACTCCTGTAAACACCGTTCCGCCGTTCGGCTCGCGAAACGCCATTCGTCCAGTCATCAAACTGTAACGCGACGGAGTGCAAACCGTGGCAGGACTGTGAGCATCCGTGAAACGCATTCCTTGCCGAGCTAATCGATCGATATGTGGAGTCGCCACTTTGGATTGATCGTTGTAGCAACGAACATCCCCATAACCGAGATCATCGGCGATGATCAGTAGCACATTGGGAGGTCGCTGATCGGCACTGACAGTATATTCCGGGCACAGTGTGAGCCATATTATGAAGGCCCAGATCACGATATAGCGAACGAACATGTGCTCACTTTCATTTCGATTTTGCCAACCACGCATTCAATGCGATGCCGCACGATTACGCCAGTCTGCAGCAGGGATGACTAAGCCGCAAGATGCATCGCCCAACGCGGCATGTTAGAATCGAAACTCCCGCCGAGCCCTTTTTCTTCCTTTCGGGTCCTACCCCTCCCCACTCAACAGCGATCCGTTTGCCATGCCGTGCCGACCGTCGAGCATCGCTGCGTCTCTGTGCCGTACGGTGCTCATACTAAGCAGCGCCAATGTCTGTTCCATGTCGGCCTCCGGTGATGAAGGCTCGTTTTTTCGCGAGCAAGTGGAACCCGTTTTGCGAAGTCATTGTTATGAGTGTCATTCGCATCAGTCGAATCGCATGGAGGAGGTCTTGCTGGATTGGAGCGGTTGGGCCAACGGGGAGATCGTGGGCCGCCGTAGTGCCGCGTGATAAGCGTGCGAGCCTGTTGCCGCGCGCCATTCGACATGAGGATGCGGAACTCAAGATGCCGGAGGAAAAGCTCGACGCCGCTTCGATTGCGATTCTCGAATCATGGGTTGAGTCAGGGGCGTACGATGATCGCGAAGTGGAGCCGGTATCAACCGAGCCGTCGGATTGGTGGTCGCTTCGTCCGTTAGCCCGCCCCCATTGCCGACAGTGAATCAGAACGCAAGTGTGCAGAGCTCGAATCCAATCGATGCTTTCATCACTGCACGGTTGAATGAACAAGGGCTTGCGGTGAGTACACAGGCGTCGCCGCGCGAACTGATCCGACGCGTTGCCATCGACTTGATCGGATTGCCGCCCACTCCCGCCGAGATCGCCGCATTCGAAGCGGATCCGGGCGATAACGCTTACGAAGCGCTCGTCGATCGATTGCTCGCTTCCGAGCGATACGGGGAACGATGGGCGCGGCACTGGTTCGGATACGATTCACTTTGCAGAGTCGCATACGGCTTTGGAACACGATGTCGGTCGCGATAACGCTTGGCCTTATCGTGACTATGTGATCAACGCTTTGAATCGCGATGTGTCGTGGAGCGACTTCATCAAGCAACAGATCGCCGTCGATGTTTTTGAACCCGGCCGATCCGATCTTATCCCGGCTCTAGGATTTCTGGGCGCCGGTACGTTCGACATGAGTACCTACAGTACCGGGCCGAAGACCTTTGACCTCATTGATCGCGACGATATGGTCACCCAAACCCTGACGGCGTTCACAAGCACCACGATCAACTGCGCTCGCTGCCATGCTCACAAGTTTGATCCAATCTCTCAAGCCGATTACTACGCGTTGCAAGCTGTCTTCGCGGGCATCATCAAAGGGGACGTTCGATACGACGCAGATGCGAGTACCGCCGCCGAGCGAGCTCGACTGAATTTGCTTCTTCACTCCGCAGCTACTCGTGACAAGAACTCGCTGCTTGGCGAGGAGGCGAGCCGACTGACGGCCGCTTGGTTGTCGGAGCAATCTGCGGCCGTGGAGTGGCATGACTTGCGGTTGACCTCTTTTATCTCGACGGACGGCGCAGATCTGAAACAGATCGGCGAAGGTGTCTTGCTGGCGAGTGGTCCTTCTCCTGATACCGATACCTACGTCCTGGCAGGCTCGACCGATATCAAACGTGTGACGGCGATGAAGGTGGAAGTGTTGCCGCACGACACGTTACCGATGAAAGGACCGGGGCGTTGTCAAAACGGGAATCTTCATTTGTCGGAAGTAGCCGTCAAATGCTTTCAGGCGGCTAGCGGTGAAGGACGACCCGTACCGATCGTGGCGGCCAGTGCCGACTTCAATCAAGAAGGCTGGGGGATTCACCGCGCGATCGACGGCGATAACAAAACGGCGTGGGGGATCTTTCCCGAAGTCGCGAAGAAGCACTACGCGGTGTTTGAATTCAAAGAACCGATCGAAGTCGGTGAAGCAGATTCGCTTACTGTGTCGCTCAGACAATTGCATGGTGGTTCGCATTTGATCGGAGCGCTGAGTGTCTCCGTGACCGACGCTCCACCGAAGAAAGCCGCCGCTCTTCCCGTTGCAGTGACATCGGCGCTGAGCAAGTCGGAGAGCGAACGCACGGAAGAAGATCGCATCACTTTGGCCGCACATGCAGTCGCGGTGATGGCTCAAACGCGCATGGCAACGTTGCCCGAACCTGCAAAAGTCTATGCCGTCGGGAAATCAGTGGACATTCCTTCCGGGAACGGCAAGGTGCAACCTGCCGTGATCGCGACGCCGAAGGAAGTGTTTGTGTTGCAGCGCGGTGAGATCGACAAGCCGCGCGAGGTGATCGGACCGGGGGCACTGAGCGTCTTGAAGCATGCTGCATCACGATTCGAATTGCCGACCGGAGCTGATGAGAAACTCCGGCGAGCAGCGCTGGCTGAGTGGTTAGCTCACCGCGATAACGTGTTGACGTGGCGGAGCATTGTGAATCGCATTTGGCACTATCATTTCGGCCGCGGGCTTTGTGATACGCCCAGCGACTTCGGCAGAATGGGCGGCAAGCCTTCGCATCCTGAGCTCATCGACTGGTTGTCTGTATGGTTTCGCGATAAAGCCCGAGGCTCGCTTAAACAACTGCATCGGATAATTGTGACCAGTCGCACGTATCGTCAGTCTTCGGCTGTTCATCAGGCAGGCGCGACCGTGGATACGGACAATCGGCTGTTGTGGCGACAGAACAGAAGAAGGCTCGACGCAGACACATTTCATGATGCGGTCTTGTCGGTCGCTGGGACCATGGATCTGACAATGGGCGGACCTTCTATTCAGCAGTTCAAGCAATCGCCTGGAGTACAAGCGACACCTGTCCTGGATTACACCGCGTACGATTGGTCTGCTCCCGGCGGTTCGCGGCGCAGCATCTATCGATACGTTTGGCGAGGCATCCCCGATCCGTTGATGACGGCACTTGATTTCCCCGATCTCGGTTTGTTCGCTCCGGTCCGCGGAGAGTCGGTGTCGCCGTTGCAGGCTTTGTCGCTCAGCAACAATGCATTTGTTTTGCATCAGTGTGAGAGAATGGGGGCAATGATTGATGCCCAGTCATCGAGCCCGCGTGAGCGAAGTCGTTTCGCTGCCATGCGCATCTGGGGAAGAGAACCCGCGAGTGACGAGGTGACTCCGCTAGGTGACTATGCAGCTCGTCATGGTACGGCGGCGCTGTGTCGGGTGTTGTTCAACTCGAGCGAATTTCTCTTCGTACCGTGAGCCTATGATGCAGAGACGATTAGAACCTTGCGCGATGGACAGACGATTGATGCTGCAAAGCTGCGGCGGCGGGTTCGCTTGGTTGGCTCTCAGTCACATGCTCGGCGGAGATCTGTCTGCCGGTGATGAAAGCGTCGCGACAAAGAGTTCTGCTGATGGCCTGCATCATCCGGCAAAAGTGAAACGGATCATTCAATTGTTCATGACGGGCGGTGCGAGCCCGATGGATTTGTTCGATTACAAACCGGAGCTGGAGCGGCTACACGGTCAAATGCTCGGCCCGAAAGACAAGCCCGAGGGATTCACGGCGCCGGCAGGCGCAATCATGAAGAGCCCTTTCAAGTTTGCGCAGCACGGTGAGTCGGGTCGTTGGGTCAGCGAGCTGTTTCCCGAGCAGGCCAAGTTAGTGGACGAGATGGCCTTTCTGATGGCCATGACGACGAAGACCAACGTGCATGGGCCCGGTACGTACATGATGAACAGCGGCTTTTTGCTGCCGGGCTTTCCGTGCATGGGTGCATGGATATCGTATGCGCTGGGAAACCTGACCGATGAACTGCCGACGTTTGTCGTTTTGCCTGATGCCAGAGGCCTGCCGTACAACCAACAAGGATGTTTCAGCGCCGGGTTCTTGCCTGCTGAGCACGAAGGGGTTGTGATTCCGGCTGGTCCGAAGCCTCCCGTGAACGATCTCTTCCCACCGGATCGATTTGCGTTTGCAAATCGCGATGCGGATCGAGATGGATTGGCTCTGCTCAGTGCAGTGAATCGCAACTACGCGGAACAGCATCCGGGTGATTCGCGATTGTTGTCTCGCATTCAGAGTTATGAGCTGGCGGCCAAGATGCAGCTCTCCGCACCGGAAGCATTTGATTTGGCGAAAGAGACCGGCGCGACACATGCGGCTTACGGGATCGGCAAACCTGAGACGGATGACTTCGGCCGTCGATGTTTACAGGCCAGACGATTGGCTGAGCGCGGCGTGCGCTTCGTGCAGGTCTGGAGTGGGCCGCAAGGTGCGTCGAATAACTGGGATAACCACGGCAGTATTCCGAACGAGCTGCCTCCGATGGCTCGCAGTGTCGACCAGCCGATTGCCGCCCTGTTGCGAGATCTGAAGGCTCGAGGTTTGGACAAGGACACTTTGGTGATCTGGACGACCGAGTTCGGCCGCACTCCGTTTGCACAAGGCGGGCAAGGTCGCGATCACAACGGCGGCAGCTTTGTGACTTGGTTATGGGGAGCCGGAATTAAACCGGGAGTGGCTCACGGCAGGAGCGACGATTGGGGATATCAAGCGGTCGAGGACAAGACGTGGTGTTACGACTTGCATGCCACAGCGCTGCATCTGCTGGGGATCGATCACAAGCGCTTGACGGTCAGGCACAACGGAGTCGATCGCCGCTTGACCGACGTGCACGGACAAGTGTGTAGATCAATTGTCCTCAATTGATTCTAACCAAGTAGGAACGACTAACACCTTGCACCGTAACGACAGAGTCAGATCGGACGACGGCGAGGCTAGGCTCTGTCTCATAAGATGAATCCACCTAGCAGCGATTTTCCGAAACGCTGATGATTCTGCGTCTCCGAGAGACGCAGCCATGTGTTTTGAGACAGAGCCTATTCTTCGGCGAAGCCGGTTGGGTTGTCGATACGTTGGTTGGTACCGTCTTAGGTGTAGGTGCTGCAAGCGGCGTTGGGATCCATTTGGAAAATTGATCTACAACGACGAGGCTGGTGCCTTGTCATGAGGCTGTTACCGCTTACTGCTCTGCGTTCGGTTGTTGCGGAGCCGGTACTTCTTGTTGCAATGCGAGTTGGGCTGCCAGATACCTGTTGCGATATATATGGTAGCGCTGAACGAAGCTGCTGAACTTATCCGATGCACCGTCGATCACAGGAACCGGTCGACCGTTTTCTATGCGGACCAACGTAGAGGTGCGACGGATGCCTTCCAGTTGAGCCAGCTCTTCGTAAAGTTGGTACGCGATCAACCGTTTATTCAGGGGCCGCAATGCAGAATAGCGGTAGATCCAATTCTGCCATGGCGGGTAATCGGTTGCGCGAGCTAGAGATTCGTGGGTGAAGATTACGTTGGAGGAGAAGCCCAATTCTGTTGCGGCTCGATGGGCTGATTCCAAGTCGTCGAAGTTATAGAACTCTGTCTGTAAAGCCGCGAAGGACTTCACGACTTCATTAGCTTCTTCAATGGTTAGATCTGCAGGCATAAGTGCCAAGACTGCTTCGCGCGATCCGAAGAGCTTCAAGGCGTCGGGCATGACGGCGCGCCATAGCTCAAAGACGGCGATGCGAGCCTCGATCACATACGACTGGTGCCAGGGAAAACGGATTCCTTCCAGCTGTTGCTTGACGATCGTCCAGGCCTCGGTGGCTTGATCCTTTTGACCGTCATGAGTTGCAGCGGCGGCTATGATCGCGATATAGGAAATGGAATCGACGATCGGCGCGGTCTGAGCTCTCGGCCAAGAGTTTTCTTGAATCAACTTTTGTCGGTGCCGAATGATCTCCAATCTCGCTTCAATACGCTTGCGAAGCGTATCTTGACGGATCGCGTCCTCGGATGAACCACGCACGACCTCATCCGAGCCGTCAGTCGAAAGACTCATCGCCGTCAGGTTTGTTAGTCCTTCTAGTTCAGCGGTCGAGATTTCATTGCCGCGACGAATCCAGTTGGAGAAGATCTTATCGCCGAATGATTCTTCCACCGTCGTGAGCGACACGGGGACGGGGGTAGAACGAAAAGCCTCGGCCATCGACTGCGGCACCCAGCCGACATTGGGCAGGGCCAAGTATCCGAAGAAGAATGTGATGACCGGAAACGTGCAGATGCAGCATACCGCGATCCCTGAATAGAGTAGCCCGGCCTTGGCGCGATACTCGACCAGCTTGCGAGGGAGCACTCGTATGATTCCGACGCAGACGATCACTGCTGAGAGTACGGCAATCGTTACCGGATACATGGGACGAATGAGCTTGGCATTTGCCGTAATATTCTCCAGTCCCTGCATCGACATCGACATGGCGGCAAAGTACGCGAACATCAGTAGAAGTGAGAGCACGAATCCGACGACTTCGGACGCGAATGTGAGTGCCGACAAAACGCCGAAAGGAAACGCCAGGATGATCAGTAGCGGAACATAGTCTCTTGTGAATGGAGACGATCTAAAAAGGACGAGAACGGAAAGTGCCAATACGAGTAGGATTGCCAAAGTCAACGGCATCAGGCAGCGTGTGGTCAGAAGTTTGGTCCACCGAACTCCTCGGTCCGAATAGAACCGAAAGCGATCGTGCGTCGTGTCGCCTGCGAAGGTGCTGTAACCCAGAGCCACGCTCGCCGCCAAGACAACGGCGATGGCAAAATCCGCGGCGCCTTCTCGCTGGCTGTCGAAGCTGGTGGATAACTGGTACGAGCCGGCCCATGCAATTACGAAGACGGCCAAGAGAACGACGGCAGCTCGCAGACCGAGGGCGGTTCTAAAGCTATGCCGCAGCAGTGCGATGAACTCGGACGCGGCGCCGAGGTAGGCAGATCGATCTTCCAAGATTACCGGTGAAGAAGCCGAAGTATCTGGGCTCAGGAAGAGTTCTGCATTTTGTCCGTAAGTCCAGCGCCAGCGAAAGGTGAGAACGAACGCAATCAGAGATGCAATGAAAACTGCGACTGCAGTGACGAACCAGATTCTGCTTCCCATCGGTTCAAAGTGCAGAACATTGTTTGCGATCGAATAGGATACCCATGGAAGGAACGCTGCTTGAACGCCGACCACGAAGACCGCTCCGAATGCGAGGGCGGGAAGCGGCTCGCGGAGCAGCAAAGCGAAGAGCGACAGGATGACGAAGAGATCGAAAGCGACGGCCAACATCATCGGTATGCCGCCGCTGAATTCCGAGTCCGAGATATCGAATGGATTGGGGCTTATTCCGTCTAAGGCACGGTACCCTGCGGACGTGACTAGCAGCAGAGCAGTCATCATGACACTCGAGAGCATCCACACCAAAGCTTTGGAAATGAGGGCTGTTTTCCAGCCGAGCGGCAAGCTGCTCTGCCAATTCCAAGACCGAGTTTGTCGTTCCTGCCCGAACTGAATGCCGGCACTGCCGATTGCCATCAAGCTTGGGGCTAAAAAGGCGAACACAAGGGAACTACTTGTACCGCCATTGGTTCCGTCAATCCAGCCGCTTATCATGGGTATGGCTTGCAGTACAACTAGCACTGCGAGGCTGCCGATCCAGGCACCTTGCATCTGCCGCCATTCCTTCCAAAGCAGTCTGATCCAGACCGCATCACGATCCTCCGCATCAATCATGGGAGTAAGAGTCGTACTGGAACTCGGTGATACCGCTGCGCTCATCATACAACTCCTCGTTTAGGCGACGTCAGAAACGATGCGGGGATGAGTCGGTTCGGTGGGCGAGCCGAAGGTGCCTCGGGTGAAGGCGATGTACAGTTCTTCAAGATTCGGGCGCACTGCCGAGATGTCGAAGATGTTGGCATCCTGCTCCAGCTTGGCCGCGATATCGTCGGACCAGCCTTTGGTGACGAGTTGCACCGTGCGACCTAGCTTCGTAAATGTCATCGACTGCAGCTCAGCGATCGCCGCGGGCATAGCCAGCAGCGTGTCACGCATCGAGAAGCGAACGATGCGTATCTCTGACTTGAGATCGTCCAAGCGACCGACAAGTCGCATCGTTCCTTCATGCAGGATTGCTATCCAATCTGCGACACGTTCCACCTCGTGAATCTGATGGCTGCTCAAGAAAACCGTTTGTCCCGCCGCAGCGCGATCGACCATACTTTCGAGGAACGTACGACGGACGAGCGGATCGAGACCCGATGTGGGTTCGTCGAGAATAAGCAGCGACGGATCAAAGGCCATGGCCAAAGACAGGCTCACTTTGGCTCGCATGCCTTTCGATAGGTTTCGAATCTTCGACGTCGTCGGAAGTTCGAATTCCTTGAGCAGATTCAGGTATCGCTCCATGAAGCCCGGAGGATAGAAACCCGCGGCGTACCAACCTGCATCGCGGACGTTCATCCATTCGTACAGTCCCGGTGCATCCGCAACGTAACCGACGCGGCGCCTGAGCGGCATTGGATGTTGAACCGGATCGAGATCGAGAACGCGCACGGAACCGTTGTCAAAGCGATGGTAGCCGAGCAGTCCGCGGATCAGTGTCGATTTGCCGGCTCCGTTCTCACCCAGCAATGCGAAGACGCAGCCGGTGGGAACTTGCAGGCTGACTTGATTGAGAACCGTCTTGCGTCCGAATTTCTTAGAGACGTTATCGAGTTGAATCGCCAAGGTCATGATTGAGCTCCCTGGTTGCGTGTGGCACTTTTGATCGCTTTTTCAAACATGTCGCGCAAGTGATCCGGCTCGAGGCCCGCGCGCAGTGCCTCGCTGACGACTGCTGTCAGACGTTCGCCCAGCAGAGCTTGTCGATCGCCGACACAGCGCCGCTTGGCTCCGGTGCAAACCGCCATTCCCCGGCCACGCAGCGACTCGATCACCTCTTCGTTCTGCAATTCGAGGTAAGCTCGTTGCACGGTATTCGGATTGACGGCCAACTGCTTCGACAATTCCCGAACGCTCGGGATCATCTGGCCGGGGACAAGAATTCCCTCGGCGACCGCGAACTTGATCTGACGAATCAGTTGTTCGTAGATCGGCAAGCCGTTATTCGGCTCGATCGACAACTGCATGATAGAAGCCCTCCGTTTGCCGCACCTCGGACCGTCGATTTAATCGCAGTAAGCGACCTCGTGTATCTGCGTCCTGGTGAGTTGGTGTACTGGTGATATGGTACACCTGGGGCGTGTGCCTGTCAAGCAAATATTTTTGGAGCTCGAAAGTTGTAGCTCGATCATTCCATGTCGAGTCACTGTGGGTGGGAGCACGAGGGGCTGCTGCGGTACGTTAAGAGTTCGCATCGCGGAGGTGAGTGGTGCGGTCAGCTTGTGAGCGCTGGTTGAGTCTAGACGTACGGCTGCGCCGTTACGTTCAGCGGAGCGAGAGTGAAAGTTGTATCTCGATCATTCCATGTCGAGCCGCTACGGCTGGGAGCGCGAAGGGCTGTTGCGGTACGTTGAGAGTTCGCACCGCGGAGGAGATTGGCGCTGCCGGCCGGAGAGCGCCGATTGAGTCTAGCCGTACGGCTGCGCCGTTACGTTCATGGGGAGGGGACGCCGGCCGACTATGCCGGCTCGATGCCGAAGTCTTTTACTGTCAGCAGCGTTTCTAGTTGCAGGCCGGCTGCTTCGACCGCTTCGCGACCGCCCTCGAGCCGATCGATGACTGCCAAGATGCGATCGACTTTCAAGCCGAAGGCTCGAGCTGCTTCCACGGCCGCCAATGCGCTACCGCCGCTGGTTACTACGTCTTCCACGATCACAACCGACATGCCTGCCGTAACGGGGCCTTCCACTTGTCGTCCCATGCCATGCTGTTTGGCTTCTTTTCGAACGATGAAGCCGAGCAGGTTCTTGTTCTGTTGACCGGCCAAGGTGATCGTCGCGGCGGTGATCGGGTCGGCGCCTATGGCCATTCCTCCGATCGCGTCAGGCAAGTTCGGGCCGAGCAGCTCGAGCATACCGGCGCCTACTTGATTGGCTCCTTGCGGATGGAGCGTCAGTTGGCGGCAATCCAGGTAAAACTTGGCTTTTTTACCGCTTGCAAGGGTGAAATCACCGAATCGCAGAGACTGTTGTTTGACCAATTCGATCAAGCGTGCGCGGTCGAAAGTTGTCATGGCTAGCCGTACTAAAAAACGGAAAGGCGGTAAAAGTGTCAGCGAGACTTCGGGCAAGGTATCGTCTGGTCGGAAAAAGGTCGAGCCGCCCAGGGGCATTTCTCGATCGACCAAGAACGCACCAAAGGAGTGGCTGACTTGCTTTTCCGGCGGATTTCTGCTCACAATAACAAGAGCCGAGTCATTTTCGAGCGACCATCGCGAGTCTGGACCGAAACGATTTCGTCCGGTAGCGGCCCACGGTTCGTTCGGTGATTTCGCGCCGGGCACTGATGCCCTCCCACCTCACACTTCCTGCCTCCAAAATCAAAAGACGGATTTGCCATGCTTACCATCCTCGGCGGATCGCATCGACTCTGTGACGGACTGTCACGGCGGAGCTTTCTAAAGATCGGCGGCTTGAGCTTCGGCGCTCTCGGCGGAATCGGGCTCGCGGACATCATGCGAGCCCAAGCTGCGAGCGGCAAAGGACTGGGTCACAAAGCGGTCATCAACATTTTCTTGGGCGGCGGTCCGCCTCACCAAGATATGTGGGAAATTAAAACCGAGGCTCCCTCAGAGATCCGCGGAGAGTTCCGACCCATTCCGACCAACGTACCCGGCATTCAGATCTGCGAAGTCTTTCCGAAGATTGCGAAGATCATGGACAAGTCGGTGGTCATCCGATCTGTGGTCGGATGCAAAGACCGACACGAATCGTTTCAATGCATGAGCGGTTGGTTCCCGGATGACTTGCGAGTCCTCGGCGGTCGACCATGCATCGGCTCTTCCGTCTCCAAGCTCTATGGGCCGGTGCATCCATCGGTTCCTCCGTTTGTCGGACTTGCCGCCAAGACGCAGCACATGCCTTGGTCCGAACCCGGCTCACCCGGCTTCCTCGGATCGGCTTACACGCCCTTCAAGCCCGACGGACCCGGCATGGAGAATATGAAGCTGAACGGCATTTCGCTCGAACGTCTGCAAGATCGGAAGAAACTGCTGGGTAGTATCGATAACTTGAAGCGCGATATCGATAACTCAGGGTCGATGTCCGGGATGGATGTGTTCGGGCAACAAGCCTTGGACGTGCTCACCAGCAGTCGATTACTCGATGCACTCGACCTTTCCAAAGAAGATCCTGCCGTGGTGGCCCGCTACGGCGACGGCAAGCCCTACAAGTATCAATACGACGGTGCTCCGACTTGCAATGATCATCTGCTGCTTGCGCGAAGATTGATAGAAGCAGGTGTACGCGTGGTCAGTCTTAGCTACGGCCGTTGGGATAGCCATGGCCAAAACTTCGATCTCGTACGCGATCACGGTGCAAAGCTTGATCAATGTTTGAGCGCACTCATCGAAGACCTCGACCAACGCGGAATGCTCGATGATGTTTCGATCGTTGCGTGGGGCGAGTTCGGGCGAACACCGAAGATCAACAACGGAGCAGGGCGTGACCATTGGTCGAAGGTAAGTTGTGCCTTCATGGCCGGCGGCGGTATGCGAACCGGTCAAGCCATCGGTGCGACGAATCGACTGGGTGAACATGCCGTAGAACGCCCGGTGCAACAACAAGAGATCATCGCAACTCTGTATCACAATCTTGGTATCGACGTGTCCAGCACGACGGTCCAAGACCCGACTGGCCGACCGCAGTACTTGGTGGAAAGCCATCCGATCGCCGAGTTGATCTAGGCTTGCCTAAGAGTGAGTCGCTGCAGCTTCCCCAACGTCCGAACCCACCCGATTTTTGCCTCCTTCGTTTGATCGCCCGCCGTTGCATCGCAATGGCTCCTGCCGCCGGTAAGAACTCAAGAGGAATCGTAAGCGTGAGAGTCTCAATCTTTGCCCGAGGACTACTGACCGCCGGATTGCTGGTCGGTGCATCAAGCGGCCTGATTGCAGGTAGAGCTACAGCCGCGGACAAAGATACTGCGAAGGTCGAGCCGATTGCGCCGAGCTTTGCGACATTGCCGACGCTGACGTCGATCGTCTTTGAACGAATCGGCGACTCGGTGAAACTTGTCGGTCGTGATGCTCGTCGACAACTGCTCGTCACCGGGCAAGATGAGCGGGGACTGCAACATGACATCACACGACTCGTCACGTTGTCCGTACAGCAGAATGACGTGGTCTCGTTAACTTCAGAAGGGCTGATCAAGCCGTTGAAGAATGGAACCGCAAGTATTCGCGCGACGCTGCCGGACGGCCGGATGGCGGAGTTGCCGATTGAAGTTGCCGGCTATGACGAATCGGCACCCGTTAACTTTCCGAATCAAGTCGTTCCAATCTTTACGAAGCTCGCCTGCAATAGCGGCGGCTGCCACGGCAAAGCTGCCGGACAAAACGGATTCAAGCTTTCGTTGCTCGGATTTGAACCTAAGGAAGATTACGAGCACTTGGTTATCGAATCTCGCGGTCGCCGGCTGTTTCCTGCCGCTCCCGAAAAGAGTCTGCTACTGACGAAAGCGCTGAATGAATCGCCGCACGGCGGTGGTCAGCGATTGGAAAAGGACACGCACGAATATCGATTGCTGCTCCGCTGGATTGAGCAAGGGATGCCTTACGGTACGGATAAAGATCCCGTACTGACCGGGATCACGGTCCTGCCGACCGAACGCATGATGAATAAGAATGCGGAACAGCAGTTGACGGTGGTCGCAACCTATTCGGATGGTTCGACGGAAGACATCACACGTACTGCGCAGTACGAATCGAACAATACCGATTTGGCGACCGTATCGACCAGCGGCTTAATCGCTACCAAACAGCGCTCGGGTGACGTCGCAGTGATGGCTCGCTACCAAGGACAAGTGGCTGTGTTTCGCGCAGGTCTGCCGCAAGGTGCCGAGATCGCATCGTGGCCCGAGCCGGTGAACTTCATCGATAACGAAGTGTTGGCGCACTTGAAGTCGCTGGGTATTGCCGCTTCGCCGCGTTCATCGGACAGTGAATTCCTGCGACGCGTAACGGTCGATATCTGCGGTCGACTGCCGACGGCTGCAGAAACGCAAGAGTTTTTGGCGAGCAGTGATCCGAACAAACGCAACGTGTTGATCGATCGCTTGTTGGATAGCCCGGAGTATGCCGAGCATTTTGCGCTCAAGTGGAGTGCTATTCTCCGCAATCGACGACCGAGTCCCGGACATCAACTCGGCAGCTATCTATTCCACGGTGGATTCGTGACAGTATCGCGGAAAATAGACCGTATGATGATGCATTCGTGCGTGATCTGTTGACGGCGACCGGTAGCCCCGAGATCAATCCTCCGGCAGCTTGGTATCGCGAAGTCAACAACATCGAATCACGATCGGAAGACATTGCTCAGCTCTTCCTCGGTCAGCGTATGCAGGCGCTCGTTGTCACCATCATCCGTTTGAGAAGTGGAGCCAGAACGATTACTACCACTTCACCGCTTTCTTCTCGTTGATCTCGCAGAAGCCTGGAGCGACTCCGGAACAACCTGTGTTCGTCTCTCGCGGTGGAAAGGCGTCCTCATCAAATCCGAAGACGGGACAAGCGTTACCGCCTGCAGGACTGGACGGACCTTCGCTGACGGAAGCAACCGACGATCCTCGAGCTGAGCTCGCTGATTGGATGACTGCTCCGCGAAATCCATTCTTCGCTCGCATGCTGGTTAATCGGTACTGGAAACATTTCATGGCTCGCGGCATGGTAGAACCGGAAGATGACATGCGTGTGACGAATCCGGCATCGAACGATCAGTTGTTGTCGGCGCTGGCCAAGCACTTCGTCGAAAACAAGTTCGACATGAAAGAGCTTGTACGCACGATCTGCCGGTCACGACATCAAGCCACCTCGGATCTGTCCGAGCAGAACGCGTCCGATCAGACAGCTTACTCACGCTATTATCCGAAACGATTGAATGCGGAAGTGTTGTTGGACGCGATCGATGCCGTCACCGGCACGACGACTGCGTTTCAAGGCATGCCCTCTGGGACTCGCGCCGTTCAATTGCCTGACTCGGGATTCAATTCGTACTTCCTGACCGTTTTCGGGCGACCTGAGTCGACGCTGCGTGTGAGTGCGAGCGAGCTCAATCGGCCAACCTCGCGCAGGATTTGCACCCTTGTTGAACTCGAAGGAAGTCCAGGCGAAGTTGTCCGGCGGAAACGGGCGAGCTGCAAAGTACGCTGCTGGAACCGCTGGCTCGCACCGACGCGCAGAAGATCGATGAGCTGTACCTGACAGCGGCTTTAGCCGCAAACCGACGCAGGAAGAGATCGATACTGCATCAAAATACATCGACGCCAAGCGAGCCGATCTCCAAGGCCGCTTATGAAGACTTGATTTGGGCTGTGATCAACAGCAAAGAGTTCCTGTTTAACCACTAGGCTGAGGAAAGAGCGGGCGCGGCGAAGGTTTGCTTTCGCCGCTCGCTCTGACCATCATAGAAGAGTGCTCAATGTGGCTTTTCCCGTTCCACGACCTGCCGATCCGCTCGGTTCCGGGTTGTAAAGAAGCTGCAAGAGCAGCTGCCAGACCCTGGTGCTGACTTCAGAATCCGATACCGCGGCTTTGTTACCGCGGCTCGTCGATTGAAAATGAATCGATCGATGGCCGGGTTCAGCGAGCTGTTCGCCCGAGTCGTTTTGATCATATCAAGCCGGGAATGAATCGTCGGCGGCTCGGAGCACTCCGCAAATCGGACTAGCCAAAAGATCAACCTTGAGAATCCACTGCAAGCCGATCATTTTGACCACCGAAGGCCGCGTTAAACTCGCGTCGTTTGCTCAAGTTGCCGCGCAGGTCGCGATACTCTGTTCGTAGCTTGCATACTGCCACGCTCAGATTCCCACAGCGCGCATGAGCGCCGCGCTTATATCCCGCAGGAATACAAGCCGGTGGTACGACCGAGATGCTGGTTGGAGGCACGGGTCCGCTCGACGAGTTCGATACGCTTCAGTTCTCTCATCCTGGTATTAAAGCCGTACTCGTCCAAGGCCCGCCCGCACCGTTTTCTGAACAACCCTTGCCGCAGTATGGAAAGTTCCAAGTCACGTCTGCTCCCGATGTGGCTCCCGGCATCTACGAAGTGAATGCTAAAGGCCGCAACAGCTTTACCAATTCACGTTTGGTCTGGGTCAGCAAGCAGCCGCAGATTATCGCACCCGCTCAAGCAGCACCGACAGCGCCGGCTCCTGCGATCACTCTTGGTACCATCGTCCACGATCGACATCGCGATCAACAACGAAACGCATACACACTCACTCTGGCTGGCGGTCAAGTCGTGCGCGTGTCCGTGATGGACCAACGATTGGATTCGCGAGCCTTAACCGTATTGAAAGTTCTCTCGCCTGCGGGAAGAGCGGTAGCACAGGCTCGAAGTCTCGGCGGCTTCGGTGCTCAAGCCATCGTGAAGGCGAACGCTGCATTGACTACCGTATTGAACTCAGCGATGCCATTTATCGAGGCGGAGAGCCCTATCATTACGCGCTGTTATGCGAAGACGCCGCTCTCACGAACGAACAGTTGTCCGCCGGCAGTGATTTACTTCAACTGATCAATGCTTATCGTCCCCAGCCGCATCAAGTGCCGCTCGGCGAAACATTGAAGCCTACTCACTGCCTGCGTTTTGGAACAGTGCGCTGTGATCTGGCGTTCGCTCAACACGGATGGTGCTCGGTTGGCTCCGCCGACATTGATCGCTGCTGAGTTCCGCAGCGGTCAACAGTCTCCTGACCTGGGACTTTGAATCCGAAGCGGGCAAGACTGGTGGATCGGATTGCTGCTCAGCAGATCGAATTCGCTCTGCGATCACGCGTGGAAGTGGAAGCCGAGTGACGGAAGTTGACGTTCCCGCATCACCCGCAACCGGCGGCGGCAACGCGAGCTCGAAATCAAGTTGAAGAAAGTCAAGAGCTCGACGACGCGGGTGCCATTGGTTCGGCACCGACTCGCATTAATCGAGCAGACCCGATTCTTTCGTTCAATGCCGTTGCAGCGGGCCGATATCGAATCACCGTCACCGATCAGCTGACCGGCAAACGACCGGAGCATAGCCGCCTTTTCTTACTGAGTCTCTCGCCGGTGCGTCCGGCTCTGGCCCGACTTGGCAATGTGGGTCACGCCGACGAACAATGCGGCTCAATTCGCACCGATGGGCAATCGCTTGCTGCGGCGGCCGGGCTGCCATGCGAGTGTTGATTGACCGTCGCCAAGGTCTTAGCGGTGATGTGCACGTGACGGCCGAAGGACTACCGACCGGCGTGACCTGTCCGAAACTCGTTCTCTCTGCAAATCAAATCGAAGGGCATCGTCTTCGCTGCGGCGGATAGTACGGCTTCACCGGTCCCATTCAGATCATGGCTCGGTCTGCAGCAGATCCCAATGTCGCGGTTTCTTTACGAAGCCTGCCTCTGTCAGTTGGGAAACGCAACCGACATGGAATTCGATTACGACGAGGTTGGGTGCTCAGTTCGTACTGTCTGTTACGGAGCAAGATACGGCACCGATTACATTCAATATCGGTGACGGGAATGCAATAAAATGGCTCGCGGCGGCAAGCTGCCGATCTCTGCAGTTGCCGTGAGAAGGGCAGGGGGCCGACAAAGCTGTGTTACATTAACAAGTCTACCGCCCAACGTGACGATTGCCGAGTTCGCGATCGAACCGAATACGACGGAAGGCAAAGGTGAATTCGTCAGCGAAAGCAGCCAACGCAGTACCCGGCGAATACTCGATTTGGTTTCAGGTAGAGACCAAGGTCAAGATTCCGAGCAACCCGCAAGCGTTCGATCGAGCCACGCAAGAAGTGGAGCGGCTGGATAAGCTGCTCGCCGATCCGGCCTTGCGCGCGGAAAAACCTGCCATCGAAGCGGCAAAGAAAGCGGCGACGGACAAACTCAATGCGCTCAAGGATCCGACGGCTGAGAAAGAATCGCAGAATTTCATCCCATCGAATGAAGTGGCCCTTCGCATCGTAGATTCTCCGTTCCAATTCAGCAGCCCGACGGTGTTGGAGATTAAACGAGGCGAGCAAAAAGAATTCGCGGTGCAGATCGGACGAAAGTTCGCCTTCGAAGGGGCTGTGGATCTGAAGCTCGCTACCGAGCCGAAGCCGGCTTGGCTGGAAATCACTCCCGCACCCGTCCCTGAAAAAATGGATGCGGGCAAACTGGTGATCAAGATCGCTGCCGATGCTCCTGTCGGCGATCAAGCGATATCGATTAAGTCTTCGTACAAGTTCAATAACCAAGACCTGAACATCAGTTCGTCGCTGACGATTCGCATTGCCGAGTAATCGACAAGTCACCGAATCGTTTGCTGCGAGTTACTTGATAGGAATTTCCATGACGACAGGCATCTCAACCATGCTCCGTACGTTTGTCGCCCTACTGTGCATTGCATCCGCATTCAACCTCCCAACCGTTCGTGCAGACGAAGAGGTGACCTATGCCAAGGACATCGCACCTCTGTGGCAGCGAAGCTGTTCAGCCTGCCACAACGCTAAAAAGGCGGAGGGTGGATTAAACCTTGAAACGGCCGCACTGTTGCTGAAAGGGAGTGACAGCGGCGCGACGGTTGTACCCGGCAAGAGTGCCGAGAGCGAGATCATCAAACGCGTGATTGCCACAGATGATTCCTTCATGCCGCCCAAGAACAATTCGGCCGGCGCGAAGCCGCTCAGTGAAAAGGAAATCGAGCTGGTGAAGCGCTGGATCGACGGCGGTGCCAAGCCGGGCGAAGCCGTTGGTCCGCAAGCCATCACCTGGAAGCCGATGCCTGGAAACGTGAAGGCTGTTTATGCGATCGATGTTTCGTCCGATGGGCAGTTCGTAGCAGCGGGTCGCGCTAATCAGGTCGTTGTTTATCAATGGCCGATTCAGTTGGAAAAGCCTGGTGCCGTCGCCTTGGTCGATCCCGCAGTCGGTAGCAGCGGTGTCGGTGGTCAAGCGGCTCATCTCGACGTGGTGCAATCGACCGCATTCAGTCCCGACTCTGAACGTTTGGCCAGCGGCGGTTATCGCGCACTGAAGATTTGGAAGCGCGAGTTGGCTCCGGTCGATGACGGCTTGATCCCGGCTGATTCAGTCGCTGCGCAAGTCGATGTGAGCGGAACGAAGTTAGCTGTGTTGAAGGGAGACAAGTCCATTGCGATCACCGAAGCAGCGACCGGCAAGTTGCTGCACACCATTGCTCCTCAATCCAACAATCCATCGGCTGTGGCTTGGGCCGCGGATGGTAGGTCACTGTTTGTAGCGGATGATGCACCGAAGGTGACGTTGTTCAAGTTTGTCGATGGCGCGGAGCCTGTAGCAGAGTCTGTTGCGGCTCCTCAACCGATCAAGGAGATCGCAGCGCTGTCTGCTGACAAAGCTCTCTTGATCGGAGCAGATGGGAATTTGCTCGTCTATAGCCGTCCCGCACCGGCCGCCGGAGCCGATGCAGCCGCTCCGCCACCTGCTCCGATGATGGCACCACCTGCCGAAGCGGTCGGGGGTGTGGTCTCCATTTCCGTGTTGGCAACGACGCCGGCTAAGTTTGTAGTGACTTCACGGGACGGTCAAATTCGTGTGAGCGATGTCGAGTCCGTTAAGACCGAGCGTAGTTGGAAGGCTCCGACGGAAGTCGTACGGTCTGTGATCGATCGCAGTGGTGCGTGGGTGGTTACTCAAGGTATCGATAACAACCTGCGAGTTTGGCAAGCAGCAGACGGTAAAGAGGTCAAAGTACTGAATCGCGAAGGCTCTACGACTCGCGTCGTCAGCATTGCCAAGCGCGATGCGGCTCGACAAGAATCCCTGATCGAAAAACTGAATGCGGGTTTGAAGGAATTGGAAACCGCAAATCAGAAAGAGCAAGAAGTCTTGAAGAAGCTGGCTGAGGCACGTGAGAAGGCGGCTGCCGACTTGGCCGCAAAGATGGCCGAGATCGAGAAGAACACAGCGGCGATCAAAGCTGCTGAGGCCGGCATCACCGCTTCGCAACAAGCGATCGCTGCCGAGATGAAGAAGATCGAGCAATATACGGCTGAAATGGATGCCAAGAAGAAGGAAGAGGAAAAGCTCGTCAAGAACAAAGACGCTTCGGCCGCGGAACTGGCCAAGCAAGAGCAGGCTATGGCGGCCGGCAAAGATTCGGCTGATCGCGCTTCTGCTGAAGTACCGGCACATCAAGCGAAGATCGAAGCAGCGAAAACGAAACTGACCAGTGTCAAAGTTGCGGTAGAAGAAGCAGAGAAAGCGGATCAAGCTGATCGCGCTCAAGAGCTCGCATCAATGGCGTTCACATTCGACGCCTCAAAGCTGGTTCTGGCACGTAAGACAGGAGTGGTTGACGTGATCGATATCACCTCCGGACGTAAAGCCGCTGAACTAAAGGCCGGACTCGATCAACTGCAAACATTGGTGGTTACACCTGAAAAGGTCCTGGCTGCCAAGCCGGGTGCACCGGCCAAGAGCTGGAGCGGCAAATTCGATTGGAGACTGGAACGCACGATCGGCAGCGAGACCGATCCGAATTCGATCCTGAGCGATCGTGTCACGGCGGTATGTTTCAGCCCCGATGGAAAGCAAATCGCCGTAGGGAGCGGACCGGCGAGTCGGTTCGGCGATCTAAAGGTCTTTAATGTGGCCGATGGCGCGCTTGTCAAGGACTACGGTGAAGTCCATAGCGATACGATTCTCGACATCGCTTACTCACCCGACGGGTTGCAGATCGCAACGGCCGGAGCCGACAAGATCATCCGCATCATCGATGTCGGTGCCGACAAACCGAAGCTGTCGCTTGAAGGACACACGCATCATGTACTGGCTGTTGCGTGGCAAGACAATGCACGCGTGTTGGCATCTGCCGGCGCTGACGGGGCACTCAAGGTTTGGGACGTCACCACGGGTGAACAGCAACGCACGGTTCAAGGTTTTTCAAAAGAGATCACGAGCTTGGCCTTCGTCGGTCAAACCAGTCAGGTGATCGCGTCTTGTGCTGATAACTCGTTGCGGTTGGTTGAATGCAACAACGGCCAGACTGTTCGCAATTTCGGCGGTTCGGCTTCATCGCTCTATGCAGTCGGTGTTACATCCGACGGCAAGCAAGTTGTCGCAGGTGGTCAGGACGGCAATGTGATCTTGTGGCAAGTGGACAATGCGAATCTGATTCGCAAGCTTCAGTAACCTAATCGCTGCTAATCACTGCGTCATGATCTCTCGCATCGATTCGAGAACATGAGGCAGGAAGATCACGCCTGAGTAATGATTGGCGAGCATGCGCACATGGTGCGATTCATCTAGACCCGCAGCTTCGGCCAGCAGAGCCGAGCTGCGCGGCGGAACGACATCGTCGAATTGACCGGAGAAGAGCCAAGTCGATTTGGCGTCGATGCGGTGAGCCAAACGCAGCGGTTCAATCGTACCCAGCGTCTCTTTGATTCGTTCTTCGCTGACTCCGTACTTGGAGAGCTCTTTGCGCATGTTGGCGGCATCTTGTTTGCCTTCCATCAAGACGCCGTAAAGATCACCGCCGGCCAAAAGAATAAACACGCGATGATAAGCGTGATCCAGTCCGGCTGTAGTGGCCGTGACGAAGCCGCCGAGGCTGGTGCCTTGCAGAGAAATCCGATCTTTGTCCACGGCTGGGATGACTGCGACAGCATCGTATGCGCGACGCACATCGGCGATGGCTTGACGCAGAGCCGTGATGACTCGTTCACCCGTCGGTTTGCCTTGCGGTCCTTTGCGAACTCCATAGTAAGGCAATTGGATCATAAAGGTGTGCACTCCTTGCATGCGGAGTCCGCGAGCGATGAGACGACCGACTGTCATGCCGCTCCCGGACTCGTGCACGATCACAGCGGCAGGAGCACGAACGACTCGTCCTTGATCATCTTTGACTTGATACCATTCCATGGCCACGGAATCATTGATTGCGTCACCGCTCGGGACTGCAGATGGAAAGCACCAGGGCATCACCGTTATCTTTTGTTGCGGGTTCGAGCTTGATCTCAAAGTCGGCTGGTTTCCACACGAGTCCGGCTAAGCACGCGGCAGCATCTTCCTTCGACTCGTTTCCGGCCGACAGGGAATCTTTTGCCTGGTAGCGTTCGTTGAGCGAAACGGCTTCTTTCGTCTTGTCACCCTTGGGCATGGAAGCCAAGAGTTCGTTCAAGTCCAACTTGATGTAAGGACGATCGGCCGCCGGCTCATTGTGGTCAGCATTGGCCACGTACAGGATGCCGTCTTCAGGTACGAACAGGACATTGTGCAGATTGGATTTCATGGCAACCGGTCGGCACATCAAGCTTTGACCGATCTGTGCGTCGATCTTGCCGTAGTCTTTTTTCACTCGCGAACGCAGTTCTTCCAGTCGCGAGCCTGCCGAAAGAACGACTGCATCGGGGATCCCTTCACCGAGCAATTCATGCCCTTCGCCAGGACCGACGAATTGCAGTGAATCGGGTGTCGCAGCCACACCGACCGCTGACTTCGTTTCACCGTCTGCGAAAACGTAATAGTATTCACAAGTGAGTGGGCTATCTCGCCAGAGTTGTTTGACTTCTTCCAGCGATGAGCACTCTTCAAGAGCGCGACGCATCAAAGTCGCCATCGGCACTCCGTCCCATTTGCCTTCGCCTCGTCCCCCCATTTCACCGAGCGAGATCTTCTCGGCATTCATGCCGCTGACGCTACCGATGAAGCCCGCGTATCCGACATTGGCAAACGCGTGATGGCCGGTCGGAGCGACGATGAAAGTCACTGAGGCATCTTGCAGACCGATCTCGGTCATGTAATCGAGCACGCGGCCGTGATACAGTTTGCCGTCCTTGGTGGCTTTGCCGAATACTGCGAAGCCGGAGCAATGAAAAAGCTCCGGGAAGACATTCACGGTTTGAATAAGTAATTCATCTTGGCCTAGGCTGCGAGCCAGTGCTGCGGTCTCTTGTTTATGTCGCTCAGGTATGTGCGATTCAAGGCGTGCATAGGCAGATGCCAAGTCATCGCGGAACCAACGACCGGTCACGATTGTTTGCACCGTACCGAATGTGTAGAGCACCGAATCGATGCAGCGTTGAGCTTCGGCCTTGAGCAGTTTGCCGTGCGCTTCGCCGATCTGTTCAGGTGTACCCCACAGGAGCGCGACGCGGCTCCCTTCTATCCAGCGCAGTTCGCCGTGCTCGACTCGGCGATTCTTCTGAGCAGGCGACGTAAGGAGGGGAGATGGCGCAAGGATTTCACCGGCCCGTCGGATGCCCCGACACAACTGTCGTTCGAGATCGGCGCGAGAAACTTCTTTGAGCTCGTAGTCCGGCAACGCAATCGCCGGGGCAGGGGTCTTGTCCGGTTCGCCGAGCGTCAGCTTGACCGGGGTGCCGTCGATCTTTGCTTTGATCTGACAACCGTGATCGGTGAATTCGATCGTCACATCGTCACCGGCTTGCCATACACCGCGCGTTTCATCGAACTTCAAGTCAGCCAGACCTATTAATGTGCCGGCCAGATCTTTCGGGTCAGCATTCAGAATCATGCCGGCGTAGAGCGATACCGACGAGCCTGGGCTGACCAGTCGTTGCAGAAGTCCAGCCGGATGCAAATGATCCGTTCCATCGACATCACCTTTGCCGAAGTACGCCCTCTTGTGCTTGGGCAATGCGAGTACGGTCGTATCGCCGCGCCGACGGATTGCCATCGCATAGTCTTTGTGTTCGGCGGACAAATCAAACGCGTCGGTTGAGTAGCGTTGGATGCTGAAATCAATTGTCTGAGCTGAACCGTCGATTTGGGGCGATGCCGAACCACGGATGGCTGTGCGTTCCGATCTGCCGGCGAGAGCATCGAGCCAAGGAGTCAGATTTTCCGCGAGTAGCGCCGTCTGTTTTTCATTCGGACTTTGCGCCGTAGCAACCGGAACGAACAGCAGAATGAGTAGACACGACAGAGCTTGGATTCTCGCCATGAGGAAAAGACTCCGGGGTGAAAGCCGGGCTGCTGATGGGGTGCGAATGACGATGCACCGGAAGAGTCGGCGGCCCATGGGTGACGAGGCATCGACCGCGGCGGCGGTCTGTTAGGGACATGATGCCAAAAAGGGCCGCTCAGGGCAACTCATGACAACTCAGGGCAACTCAGTTCTCGACGAACCAACCCATGGCTCGGCAGAGTTGAACCTGGGCCGCGTTGTAGTCGATGACGGCGTTTAGATAGAGCCGTTGAGATGCGGCCAAGGCTGCAACCGACTGCAGGGCTTCGATCGGCAAACCTTGTGCGTTTTCGATACGTTGACGATTCAGCGAGTAAGATTCTTCAGCAATTTGAACGGCGGTGGCCGCATTGGCCATGCGCGCTTCGCGCTGTTGCACCTGCGCATAGGCTTCGGTTATTTCCCGAGCCACTTGATCCAGCAACGCGACTTTACGCATTTGCGACTGGCGAAGGACCGAGGCTTGTTCGCGGCGAGCTGCCCGTTCACCGGCGCCGAGATTGCGAACTTCCCAGTATGCGATCGCGTCTGCGTCGAAGCGATCTCCTGTGTTCGTAATATTACTGCCGAGTCCGCCTCCCATCGATCCGTAGCTCATGCCAAGCAGGACGCTCGGGACCAGCGGAGCGAGTTTCTCGCGTCGCAGTCGTTCGGCTGCTTCACAGACGAGATGCTTTTGCTCAGCCAACTCCGGACGACGCATCAAGCCGGACGCCACCGCATCGGCCTCGGACTGATCACCGGCGGCGATCGCCAGCGGCACGATGATCTCTTCGCCGGTTGCGATGGAAGAAGATGATTCTGCGTGTAGCAATTGAGCGAGGCACGCGGCGCAGGTACGGCGTTGTTCTTCTGCGCTGAGTGCTTCATCGCGACGGACCATGACTTCGACAGCCGCCCGTTGAGCGTCGGCTTTTAAACCTTGGCCGGCTTGGGAGCTCTTCAACAAGATGTCGGCGAGTTCAGTGGTCTGCGCGACCGATTGTTTAGCGATCGCAGTCAAGCGTTCGGCTCGCACCAGTTCCCAATAGGCAATCGCCGCGTCGCGCAGCGCATCATTGCGTGTGGCCGTGGCTGCGAATTGTCGCGAAGCCGCTTGATGTGAAGTGATGCGCGGTTGAGAGATCGCATCGCTCAGATGAAATTGAGCCACAACACCGGGGACGGCAGGAGAAGCCGCTCCGACACCGCCTGATCCGAAGCCGCCGTACATGGCGCTGCGGTTCGTATTGAACACGTTGCCCGCGACGTCTTGGATCGTACCCTGATGATGGTTGTAATTGAGCCCTGTACGCAGCGACGGCAACCAAAGAGCACGAGCTCGATCGGTTCTCGCATACGCTTCCAATATGCGTTCCCTAGCCACGGCGACGTTGGGATTTTGAGCGTCGGTCAGTTGTAGAACCGGTGCATAATCGATGATCCAGTCTGTGGATTCTTGGTCCGCAGGCTGTTGCTCAGCAACCAATTGAATAGGTGCCGCGGTTTGAGCGATACTTGCCGAGGATAACCCTTGAGATGGCGGTTCGGATACAAAACTTGCCAAGCTTCCTGCCGCGACAGTCATTCCTTGAACGTCGCTTGATGCGATTGCCGTTTCCGATTCAATCCGCTCGGGTGACTGCGCAGCCGGCCGCGGAGCAAACGGATTGAGACTTCGGTGCAGGCTGTGATTGCATCCTGCAATGCTCAGCAAGCCGGCTGAAAGTAAACCGCAGAGCATCTTGCTCATCGTCGCCATCCTAGCGAATCGTCAAATTTCAACAGACCCGATCGGGTTTGTCTATTTGTATCGGTGCACCAAAGAGGAGAAAGACGAGCCTGAACGGAACGCAGCTATTGATTCTTGCAGCGCAGGACATGCCGTTTCGATTACGGCGAGTTTGCGGTCGATGCGCATCGCGCTATCCATCCAATTCAAGCGGAACGGCGCAAGCCGTCCGGTTCTTTACGATCGATAGCGTCTTACCGGACGGCTCGCGCCGTACAGCTGGAATAAGTTGACATGCTTCACGCCGTTCGGTTCTTTGCGATCGGTGGTGCGTTACCGGACGGCTTGCGCCGTTCCGATTGGAGTGACGAGTTCGACCTTTTGTCCGTCGCGGAAGGCGGACAGATTTGCAGGGACGATGTTGTCCGATTCCGTGATACCGCTGAGAACTTCCCATTCGGCACCGGACTGCAGTCCCAGTTGAATCGGTTTGCGAGTCACCGAACCGTCGGCTTGCACGACTCCGCAAACAGTTTGTTTGTCTACCGTTTGGATTGCGGTTTTGGAAACGACCAAAGTGTTCTCTTTCTCGGCCGTTGTTAGTTTTACGTTGACGAACGAGCCGGCCCGCCAATGTGGATCGGCACCGGACACATCGATCTCCGCAGTCATCGTGCGCGAGACATTGTCGAGCGACCAACTGGTACGTGTAACGACGGCCGGCTTGGGATCAGCCGACAACGCAGGTACACGTATATCGACTTTCGTTCCAGGTTGAACGAGAACGGCATCGGTCTCGGGGATATCGACGATGATGCGCAGCTTATCAGTGCGCATTACCGTCAAGAGCGATGTGGCATTCGATCCGGCGGAGACGAGGTGGCCGGTATGTACATCGCGTCGAGTTACGATACCGTCAAACGGTGCCGTGACATGGCTGAAAGCCGCCATGGTTTGCACTCGGCGCAGTTCGGCTTCGGCGACTTTGAGCTTGCTGCGCTCGACAGCGGCATCAGCCGTCGCTTTCTCGGACGCGGCTACCGCTTGAGCAAGTTCCGCCCGCACCGATTCGATCTTAGCGGTCACTTCGCGGCGACCGGCTGCCGCTGCATCACGTTCGGACAACGTTTCATCTGCGACCTTTTGAGTGACCACGCCGGTTTCGGCCAGCTTCTTGACTCGCGCTAATTCACTTTCCCAACGAGCCAATTGAGCGTCCTCGCGAGCGGCTGCGGCTTCTGCTTCTGCGACACGTGCTGCGGCACCTTGCTGAGCGGCCTGAGCCAAGCGAACAGCGGCTTCAGCTTGCAGTATTTCGGCTTGAGCTTGTTCAACAACGGCTTGTTTTTGAAGAACATCTTCTCGGAGATCAGGCGAATCGATCTCGCACAAGATCGTGCCGGCCATTCCGTCTCTTGGGCCGCTGACTTTGGAACCGACATCGACAGGGACGCTGGTTACGTAGCCGCTCACGCGAGCGAACACGGGAGTGACTTCAAAGGCTTCAACGCGACCGGGTAAGTCGATGGTGCGAACGAAATTCTTGCGTTGGGGCTGAGTCTTCACGACCTTGACGGGAGCTGACGATTCGGATGCCGTCGTAGTATTCATCTCTGGTTCGCCGCAACCGCACAGCCCGATCGCCAGGCACAGTACGGTCAACGTACAAACGGAGAAAAGTCCTTGCGGGGGACTCGATATTCGGGCGTGGTAAGTCATTGCCGAAAGTGGATGGCTACGCATAGTGTGCATCAATAGACAGGATCAGTTTGAGGGCAGAGCGGTGGGATCAAAGAAGGGACTGTCGGTATCGAGTGGATCGAGCGACGCAGATCGAGCTTTGCGATTCCGTTGCAACATGGCGAACACGCATGGGGTCACCAGCAGCGTGCAGAGTGTGGCAAGTGTCAGACCGCCTACAACAGCTTGGCCGAGCGGTGCGATCTGGCGTCCGCCTTCACCCCAACCTGCTGCCATCGGGAGCATACCGATGCCCATCGCACAGCTCGTCATCACGATGGCTCGGACACGACGCGATGCACCGATCACCGCCGAGTCGATAGCCGAACCCGTTTCTGCACGTGACGACTCTGCGAAGGAGACTAATAGAATCGCATTTGCCATTGCGACTCCGACCGCCATGATGCAGCCGATGAACGATTGAATGTTCAATGTCGAATGACACAGTTTAAGAGCGATTAAGGAACCGAGTATGGCTGCGGGCGCGGCGGACAGCGTAATCAAAGCGCAACGAACCGATTGAAAGTTCGCAGTCAAAAGAAGGAAGATCACGATGATTGCTGCCGCCATGCCGACACCGAGTCCGCTCACGATCTGACGGAGCGGCGGCACTTGCCCTCGCAGTTCCAGGGTTACACTTTTCGGCTTGCGTCCCTCTTTATCCAGATCAACTAGTGCATCGTTCACATCGGCCGCTGCGGTGCCGAGGTCTGACGGTCCCAAGTTTGCGGTGAGTGTGATCTCTCGCTTCATGTTGTATCGATCGAACTGTCCCGGCATGGTTCCCGGCACAATCTTCGCGATGTCACCGAGCATCAACGAGCGGGATGACTCATTGGTGCCGACCGGGACGGTTTTCAAGTCTGACACCGAGTTCATCACGGGTTGCGGGATCTCAAGCTGTACTTGATAGCCGATGCCGGTCTTTGGATCGGGCCAGTAATTCTGTGCGATGAAGCGCGTCGAAGAAGTTGCCGCGACGACCGAGCGTGCAATCTGAGCGGTCGAAGCGTCGGCTTGACCCGCCTTCTCGCGATCGACTTGGACTTGGACAGTCGGATAGTCGAGCGACTGAGCGATCTGTAGGTCTCGCAAGGAGTGCTTCGATGCTAGTTTTTCTTTAAGTGCGAGAATGACGGCTCGACATTCATCGAGATTCGATCCGCGAGCTGCCACTTCGATTGCGGTCGGTGCGCCGAAACTCATGACTTCGCTCACGATATCGGCGGGCTCAAACGAAAAACGCAGTTCGGGGAAATTCATCGTCAGTGCGCGGCGGAGTTCGTCCTTGGCCGACTCAGTATCGATGCCACTCGACTCGCGGAGAGCGATGCGGAGAATGCCTTCCTCCGGACCGCGCGACCATTGATAGACGCCGTTGATCGGGAAGCTGCTCGGTATCGTGCCCACATAGCCGAGCGACAGAGCGATATTCTCTCGTCCCAACTTTTCGCCGATTTCATCGAGCACGTGAATTGCGAACTGCTCGGTCGTGTCAAAGTGCGTGCCGTCAGGCGCGCGGAATCGCAGGCGGAATTCATTGACTCCGGCTCGCGGAAAGATGTCGAGTCCCAAGCGGGGTGCGAGAGAGATGATGCCGAGTACGCAAACCGCCGCATAGGACGGCACGACGATCCAACGCGACCACACGACGGCCCGCATCAAGCGACTGATTCGAGACTTCGATCCGGTCGAAGAGAGTTCACTCGGCGATGAGGCTTGTTGATGGGGTTTGAGCAGCCACACGCACAAGATCGGCACGAGCGTGCTGGACAAGATATATGACGCGACCATGGCGAATCCAACCGCTAAGGCCAGCGGTTTGAATAGTCCGCCTGCTGCTCCCGGCATGAAGAGAGCCGGGACGAAGACGGCCAAGATGCAAACCATTGACAGAAATCGCGGCAAAGCGGTTTGTGCGTTTCCTCGTCGAACGGCTGCGGCTGTCGATGATGCGGATCGAAATTGAGTATGAATATTCTCGAGCTCAACGGTAGCTTCGTCGACCAAGATGCCCACAGCTAGTGCCAGACCGCCCAAGGTCATGAGATTGATCGTGGCACCGCAAAGCCAGAGGCAGACAACCGAACACAGGATGGCGAGCGGAATGGTGATGGCGACGATCAGCGCACTGCGCCAGTCTCGCAAGAAGAGTAGGATCATCAGCGCGGTAAGTGCCGCACCTACAGCTCCTTCGGTAACTAAGCTGCGAGCCGCGCGCGTGACGTACGGTGACTGATCGAACTCAAAAGCTACTTGGATATCGGAGGGCAATTCAGCCTGCATGGCCGGGATCGCCTGCTTGATCTCATCGATGACGCTCATCGTAGAGGCTTCAGCTCGCTTCGTCGCCAAGATGTAGACAGCACGGCGTCCATTGACCAGGGCATAGCCTGTCGGAAGATCGGTGGCGTCCTCGACGACAGCCAGGTCTCGAATGTATACGGTGCCTCCAGCCGAGCTGCGCACGGGGATGCTGCCGAAGTCGTTGATATCTTTGATCAATGCATTCGTCGGTATCACCGGATATTGCGAACCGATGTGCATGTTTCCCGACGGAGCTACAACGTTGCCCGCAGAGAGAGAGGTCACGATTTCGTCGGGCGATATGCCGTAGGCTCGAAGTCGATCCGGATCGGCTCGCAGAACAATAGTACGTGCACTGCCTCCGAAGGGAGGCGGTGCCGATACTCCGGGAAGCGCGGAGAACATCGGGCGGACTTTGAACAAGGCTTGATCCTGGATCTCGCCGATCGTCTTCACGGAACTCGACAGGACCAGATAGCCGACCGGAACACTGCCGGTATCGAAGCGCATCACGAACGGGGAGACGGTTCCGGGCGGCATGAACGCGCGCGAGCGGTTCACATAGTTGATCGTCTCGGCCATTGCCTGGGACATATCGGTACCCGGATGAAATTGAAGCTTCATCAAGGCCATGCCTTGTATGTTCCGGCTTTCGACGTGATGAATGTTGCTGATGTAAAGGAAGTGATACTCGTAGTAATTCGTCAGCAAGCCTTCCATCTGCGCCGGGTCCATGCCGCCGTACGGTTGACAGACGTAGATGACCGGCAAGTTCAAAGCCGGGAAGATATCGACCTTCATGGCTTTGAAGGGCAAATCGATACCGAATCTCTGCAGCGATTTGTCAACGCTTTTCGGCCGAAGGATGACAGCGGCCGAGATGGTGAGGGCTACCACGGCGACGATTACAGTCCAAGGGCGTCGCAGTGCAAAAGCGATGGGGTTCATCGAGTTCAATCGAGGAGTGGATAAGGGCAGGCAGATGATGCGCAAAACTTGCTCAAGACTAATCGATTCAGCGCTTCGACTCAAACGTGGTCGTCAAGAGATGTTCAGCAACGACGCATTTTGGGCAGATCGCAGTCTTATCGGAAACTTCGCAGAAGCTTGATGAATGTGCGCCCTTGGAGGCAGCCCGGATTCGGAGACTCCGTGTTAGAATGCCATGTCCCGGCGGAAGATATCATCATCGTTTGATGAAGGGCGCACTTGGTAACTCTCCCCCTACCGAAAATCATGACAACAACTCACCCCATGAAGTCGATGATGCGGCTTATCCCGCGACTCGCAATTGGAATCAGTATGGCGTTAGCAGGATCTGCCGGACCGAGTCTGGCGCAGGATATCGTCGGGCATCGCGGCGCCTCTTATGATGCGCCTGAGAATACGATGTCTGCATTCATGACGGCCTGGGATCAAGAGGCAGACGGTATCGAAGGTGACTTTTACTTCACCAAAGACCAACGAATCGTCTGCATCCATGATGCGAATACCGAACGTACCGGTGGGAAGAAACTGGACGTGGCGAAGTCGACGCTGGCCGAACTGCAAGCACTCGAATACGGCAAATGGAAAGATACGAAGTTCGACGGTGAACCGATTCCTACCTTCGACGAAGTGTTGCGCAGCATTCCGGCCGGCAAACTGTTCGTAGTCGAACTCAAGACAGGACCCGACATCGTCCCGCTCCTCAAAAAGCGAATTGACGCCGCCAAGCGAACGGACATTCGGATGTTGATCATCGCCTTTAACGCAGAGACAGTGAAGGCTTGCAAGAAGCAATTGCCGAACGTGCGAGCCCATTGGTTGACTTCGTTCAAGCAAGACAAAGAGACAAAGGCTTGGGCTCCCTCTGCGGCTCAAGTCGCGAAGACGATTGCGGATTGTTCAGCAGACGGTATCGGGTTTCGCGGTGAGCGAGCCGTTCTGAACGACAGCTTCGTAGCAGAAATCAAAGCCGGCGGTTGCAAAGAGTTTCACGTCTGGACGATCGACGATCCTCAAGACGCGGAGTACTTCAAGAAACTGGGTGCTGTCGGGATTACCACGAATCGACCCAAGTTCATTCGCGATTCGTTGGCGGCGAAACCAACCGTGGACGATGCTTCGCCAAGTGCGGTTCAAGGGAATAAAGAGTAAGTTAGCGATTGATGTGAAGACGTTGTGTTTTTGAAGGGGATTGAAAGTTGAGTTCGGCTGATCCGAAGGTCGTATGGCATGCACAGACCATCTCACGCGAAGATCGCGAGCGACGCAATGGTCATCGAGGTGCAGTCGTGTGGTTCACCGGGCTGAGCGGTTCCGGCAAAAGTACGGTCGCAAATGTCGTCGATTCCATGTTGTTCGAGCGCGGCGTGCAAACCGTGTTGCTGGACGGTGACAACGTAAGGCACGGCTTGTGTGCCGGACCCAATTTATTGTCCGCCGAACACGGCGACGCGTTCGCTGCTCGTTTCGGGCTCGGGTTCGGTCCGGAGGATCGAGAAGAAAATATTCGACGCGTCGGAAGTGTGGCTCAGCTGTTTTCAGCCGCAGGATCGATCGTCCTCACTGCATTCGTCAGTCCTTATCGACGTGATCGCGAGCGAGTCCGTCACTGGGTCGAAAGGAACGGTCGGCTGGGCGAGTTCATCGAAGTGTTCGTGGATACGCCGCTCGAAATATGCGAAGCGCGCGATCCGAAAGGTCTTTATCGACAGGCACGAGCCGGCAAGATCGCGAACTTCACAGGCATCAGCGATCCGTACGAAGCTCCTGAGTCGCCCGAGATCCACTTAACCGCGGGCGATCGTTCACCGGTTGAATGTGCTGCCGAAGTCATCGAGCAATTGAAACAGCGCGGCATACTTCTAGGCTGAGGACGAAGTAACTTTTGCATGGATGACTTTGCATCGGGCAACTTGATGAGCAGTAACGCGGAAAGCTTGGGCGCACTGACGACTGAAGGGGTCAACGAACGATCGGCGCAGGTCGATACGCTGTCTCCACTGGAAATCGTGCGTTTGATGAATCGTGAAGATCGCCTAGTCATCGACGCCGTTGCAGCAGCGGAAGCATCGATCGCCGCCGCAGTGACAGCCGTCGTCACATCGTTTCGCCGCGGCGGACGCTTGATTTACATGGGGGCGGGAACTTCCGGGCGATTGGGAGTGCTCGATGCCAGCGAATGTCCTCCGACGTTTCGCACACCGCCTGAGATGGTGGTGGGCATCATCGCCGGAGGTGACGGCGCACTGCGCCGCGCGGTGGAAGGAGCTGAGGATAGTCTCGAGCTGGGTGCGAAGGATTTGAAAGAGCTGCAGGTATCCGATTGCGATTGCGTGATGGGAATTGCGTCCAGCGGTCGTACTCCCTACGTCATCGGCGGACTCGACTATGCTCGTTCGGTCGGCGCGACAACTTTGGGGCTGGTATGCAATCGCGGCAGCGACATGGAACGACTGAGCGATATTCTTATTTGTGCAGTTGTGGGGCCGGAGATCATCAGCGGTTCGACGCGTTTGAAAGCGGGAACGGCGACGAAGATGATTCTCAATACGATCACTTCTGCGGCCATGATTCAGATCGGCAAGACGTACGGCAATCTGATGGTTGATGTGAGAGCATCGAACGCAAAGTTGATCGCGCGCAGTGGCCGGTTGGTTCGCATGTTGACCGGTCTCGACGACGTCGCAGCGGATCGACTGCTGGCTCACTGCGATGGTTGTGTGAAGACTGCTGTCGTCATGCATCATCGACAAGTCGCAGCCGATGCAGCCGACACTTTGCTTGCTGAACATGGCGGAAGACTCCGTGCGGTCATCGGCGATGTTCGCATTCATGAAGCTAGTTGAGTCGAGGTCGACATGACCGATTCCGCGAAACATCCGCAGTGGGTAATCGGCGTTGATGGGGGTGGTACCAAGACAGCCGTCGCCGCTTATCGCTGTAACAGTTGTGATGTGCGCCCTCCGTTAACAGCGAACGATCTCCAGTTCGGGCTCGCCGTCACTCGCACCGGATCGGCGCATCCGAATAGTTGGTCGACAGCGCAAGAGAGTTTAACTGAGGTCATTCATCAAACGGTTGCATCCATTGGCGACGCCAACTCGATTGCCGCCGTACATCTGGCCCTTGCCGGCGCGGGGCGAGAAGAAGATCGAAAACGGGTTCTCGCATTTCTTGAATCAATGACGGCTTGGAGTTCTGTCACACGATTGTCAGTCAGCGGCGATATTGATCCGTTGTTGGATTTTCAAGTCAACTCTGCAGAACTCTCGCACGTGGCAAAACCCCTGCATTCGATTGCAGCGATCTTAGGTACCGGTTCTATCGTAGCTTCACGCGACGGAGTTGGCGGACTATTGCGAGCCGGCGGCTGGGGACCGAACCTGGGTGACGAAGGGAGCGGCTGGGCGATTACTCGCGCGGCTCTGCGTCTGATCTGCAATTGGATCGACGAAGGGATGCCGCCGTCGGATCAGCCGGCGCTCGTCACTCGAGTAGTCGATGCGTTATTAGGAAACGAAAAAGTCGAGCGAGATCGTTTGGCGGCCGCGGTGATTGCAGCGGGGGTCGATCGCAAAGCAGTGGCGATGCTCACTGCTGCCGTACTGCGAAGCTGGATCGAAGAGGGAGATGCGACCGCGGGTGCAATCGTTCAGTGTGAGCTGCAGTTGTTTTGTCGTCAGATTCAGATGCTCGTTGCGCGCTTGGGCTGCGCAGGGCGTTGGCGATTGCAAGTCAGCGGCGGATTGGTCACTCATTTTCCGCAAGTGGAACGCGTATTGGTTGAAGAGCTCTCCCGTCTTGCGATCGCACCGTGCGAGATCATCAACGTCGATCCGATTGTTGCGGCGGTGCAAGCAGCGTGGCGCAATCGCGCAGTCCGGTGATGCACTGTCGCTCGTAAAGAACCGGACGGCTTGCGCCGTTCCGCTTTCATTGAACCGCTTCGCACATGCTATTCGGATTGTTAAACGAACTTGGATACGCTTGAGCTAGGCCACTTAGCGAGAGTCTCTAGTTGCCCGCTGCACCGAGCGTGATGCGGGCTGTCAGCGGCTTGCCGGAGCGATCGACGGTGACTTCAACCACGTCGCCTGGTTTCTTGCTTTCGATCACGGCCAACAGATCATCGGCGGTTTTTACGGTTGTTCCATCCATCGCAGTGATCATGTCGGCAGTGGTCGGATCCACTACAGACTGCGAATAGTTGAGCAATCCCTGGCGATAGGTCTTGGTGATGAGACTGAATCCCTTGAGGCCCGCTTTTTCAGCGGGGCCTCCGGGAACTAACGAGACCACCAGCAGTCCGCCGTTATTTTCATAAACTCGTGAAATACCGATAGTCGGTCGGACGATTTTTCCGTCTCGGATCAAAGCCGGAACGATGCGGCGAATCGTGCTGACAGGAATCGCAAAGCCGACACCGGCGCTGTCTCCCCCGGTGCTCATGATGGCCGTGTTCATCCCGATCAGTTCACTACGAGTGTTGATCAACGGACCGCCGGAGTTTCCTTGATTGAGTGCTGCGTCGATTTGTATCAACGAACGCATGGTGCGATGTTGCCCGGAAGGGATTTGGCGATTGAGGCTCGAAATGATCCCGGTCGACATCGTTCGTTCAAGGCCGAATGGATTCCCGATCGCATAGATGCGTTGGCCGACAAGTAGGTTTTGAGAGTCGCCCAGCCGAATCGGATGCAATTCCGCGGCCGGTGCGTCGATGCGAAGCACCGCGATGTCCGTGTCTGCATCTTGGCCGACCGTCACGGCCGGGTATTTCAAACCGTTGAAGAGGCTGACGGTGATTTCCTTTGCACCTTCGATCACATGATGATTCGTAAGGATGTGTCCTTGTTGATCGATGATCGATCCGCTGCCGGAGCCTTCGCGGACACTGGTGCTGAAGAAGGACTCTTTGTGGGTCGCATGCGTTTCGATGTGAACGACGCAGCGATTGCAATTGGCATAGACGCTGGTGTTAATGACTTCTTCCGGCGTCAGCCCTTCGGGGACGGCCCCATCGCTGAGCGTGAGAGTGACCGGGGCCGTATTCGGTGTCGAGGTTGATGTGACTCCGCCGGTCAAAGGCTGAGCTCGCCCGATCACACTACGATCGGTCGGAGGTGCAAAGACCGGGCTATTCGGTTTGGGTTGTTGCGCCGACGCGGTTCGGGAACGGTCGAGTTCTCCGATCCATAACGATGATGCGATGCCGCAGAGTCCGGCGAGAAGAACGGGTCGGCTACGGTGGTTCATGAGTCGGAGCAAGGCGAACACGATTTCAATTCCTCCTTGAACGGAACGAAGAAGCACCTCGAGTCCGTGATCCTAGCGAACAGACTGTTGTGCGTTAATACGGTTCTGCGGTGCCGCGCGGCGATCTCAATTGAGTTTCGAGGTTCGTCGAATGCTGTCTCTGGTCTAGTACAGCGGTGCATCAGCGAGCCGCAGGCCGTCACGATCGGACTTGCCGACCGAACCGTCAGTATCCGTAATGCTGCAATCTGCGGAGCGATCCTACCGCGAATGCGCGAAGAAAATCAGCTTAGGGATCTTTTTTGCGTCGCGTAAAGCCTAACGGCTCGATAAACACTGCAGCCAATGCAAGCAAAGGCCGGAATCGAGAACATCGGAGACTGCAGGTTGTCAGGCTCGCTCTCTTGCGAGTCGGCACCGCTCCAATTGCAGTCATGCCGTGGTAAGCCTGATGGACTCACTGATCCGGTCCCCACCTCAATGTCATTCATGTCGCAAACCAATCTGTCATAGAGGCGTTTCGTTGCATCACCCAAAGCACGAAATGTTCTCGGAGGATACACGGATGAAATCACGCAAGACCCGTCGGCTTCGGCTGGCGCTCGCTCTGGCAGCCTCTTTCCTACCGACGTCATTTATGGGAATCGCTCGCGGTCATGACCTGCCGACGCGCGTGACCGTTTGCCCGTTGTCGGGGACCGCCTGGGGCTATCTAGTTGAAGACTGCATCGATAATGCACCCTCGCCGATGCCGAGTCTTTGTCCGGCCGAGAACGACCTGGCTCAGAGTACAGCGAACGAGAACTCGCTCTACGCACCGTATCCGAGTGATGCGTCGGTTGCTGCCGAAGATCCGGCCACGATTCGAGATCTGATCGGTGATTGGTCGCCGGATGTCGATACTTTGTGGAGCAAGCGACGGGAGTACTTCGAAGCCGCAGAGCGCAGCATTGCCGCGTTGGTTGAGTCTCACAAGACGATCCAGTCGCGTCCGGCGCTTTCGATGGCCGCCATGCCTGACGAAGGAGTTCCGCCTGCACCGCGCGGTCGATTCTTGTTGCCGAGCGATACATGCGAGTTCGCTGAGCTATTTCACATGAGCGAAACAGGCAAGGCGCTGCAGGTCGTCAACGATTTGGCTCGCGCCGACGCGCTGCGAGCAGACTCGATGATCGCGAAGTTCGATCGCATGGGGCGCATTGCGGTTGAGCAAATCTGGGATCTTCGACGAACAACCTCTGCTCCGGCGTTAATCGATTCGTCCTCTGCGATTGTGGTTCCGGATTCGATTGCCAAGTCCGGCCGCGGTGCTGTGATCACAGAGATTCCTGAGATGCCGCACAAGTACGCTCCGGGGATGACTGAGGAGTACGCAGCGTACGACTTTGCAGAGCGCGATGATCATTGGCTGAGCGGCATAGGAAAATCTTGGCAGGTTCGACCCTCGATGAGTGTCCCGCTACGAGCCTCACTCGCATCGGATGAGATCGCCACTGCGATTCCGGTGGATGAAGCCGACGCTGTTGTTTATGGACCGCAACCTGAAGAGAAGAGCGACGGTTTGATCAGCAACGAAGCGCTGGCGGCACTCGGAGAATTAGGGGAAGCGGACCCTTCTTTCTATGAAGACACCCCTGCGATCTCGAACGCAGACGCGATCGATGGCGATGCCGAAGCCATTGTCGATTTTGCAGCGGAAGCAATCGGCGTTGCACCCGCGAACGAAGAACCGTTCGCGATGAACTTCATCGACGTGCAGGTGATTTCCGGCGGCTTGGAAATGATTGAAGAAGTCGATTGTCGCTTTCAAGGCGAGCTCTGCGACTTCGGAAGTTTGTACGCAGCCGGTGAAGAACTTGGTCAATTGGCTGCGAAGTGGAATGAACGATCGCGAGTCATCATCGACTCGTTGGGAAGCTATTTGAAAGCCGAATCGATCGAGGTCTCGGCTCCGGTGCCTCAGTTCGTGATCTACAGCGATGAACAAGGCCATCGCACTGCTGTGCCTGCTGACCTAGCGCGAATTTGGGAGCAAGTCGACTCGGTCCTGACATTTGCTGAGCCTGAAGCGCTGGTCACTGCGCTCGGAACCGATATGGATTCGATTGCGATGTCAGATGAGTCATCGCCGCAGGTGACACCGGAAGACATGCGATCGGTAGGTCGGAAACTGGTATCGATCGTCGCCGGCGAAATGGAATCGATCGGTACAGGACTGAAGTCTGCAGCCGGTGCGCTTTCACGCTGGGCTGAACCTCAAATTGCCAGCCGCGAAGAATCCTCGGTTCGCTGAAACGTGCCGCAACGTTGCAGCGAACATGGAAAGAACAGGAACGTCGCCGGTTAGATCTTGCGTGGCAGCCGACGGCGCCTATCGCTTCGATGGATGAGGCGTGGCGCCGACCGGCCTGATCGGGCGCACGGGGGTAGGAGCTTTGGCAATCGGAAGCTCCGAGACTTCGATTCGCAGTCTCAACGGACCGTAGCAATTATTGAATTGATCAATGAATTCCTGCGGCTCTTCTTCGGGAAGGCATATCGCACCGACGATGCGATTCTCTTGACGGATCACTCCTGTCAGCGGTTCTCGTTGAAAGCTGGACATCCGTATGCCGTTTTCCGATTGCGTTTCCTCAGGACCCGTTCCGGCAGCGCCGACTGGCTACAGTAGAGCAGTCGCTCAGAGGCTTGAATACTGCATTCGTCGCGGATTTCGGCCGCGTGCGTTCTTTTCAGGTGGCCCACCGAATTCCAGCTATACTGCAGGCGGGAGCCCCCTAGTTTTGCGGGCTTCCCTCGTTTTGCAGGCGTGCCTGTTCACTTGGGCGTAAGCGTGTCATTGAGGGTACGGATCTTTTTCGAGCAATCGCACCTTTCGGCGGGAATAAACCAATCCGTCGCCGACTCTTGGATTGACCAGCAGGCTTATCGGGCGTGAATACTTCAGGCGAAATCTGCACGAATAGCGGTGAAACGGTGGTCGGATTAGACGGCATGATACCGGACGATCGAACCATGGATGGGGTCATCGACCGCAACTATGCCTGCGTATATCGCTATGCATATCGATTGACCGGCTGTGCGGCTGCTGCAGAGGACGTGGTTCAAGAGACCTTTCTGAAAGCGGTTCGACACTACGATCAATTGCGAGTTGCCGAAGCAGAACGAAGTTGGTTACTGTCGATCGCGAGGCGCGAGTTCGGTCGTTGGTTGGCGAAGCATACGCGAGCCAAGTCCGGGCTGACGGATGAACAAGCGGCACATGATCCCGGACCCGACGAGTCGGCTCGTGTCGATGCAAAAGATTGGTTACAAGCTGCACTCGATCGATTGGAAGGTGGTTTTCGACAGGTGATCCTGATGTACTACATCGAAGAACTGAGCTATGCCGAAATCTCCAAACACTTAGGAGTTCCCATCGGCACCGTCATGAGTCGCCTGAGCCGCGCGCGAAGCTATCTGAAAAAGTGGATGGATGTCTGCGAGCATCTTTCGAATTCGAACTCTCCGGCCGCTTTGTCATCGGAGTGTCGTCATGAATCGTGAGCATCCAAGCGATGGAACGCAAGCAGAATTTGAATCCGATGCACGACTCGATCAGCGCATGCGTTCGTTGGTCGTAGATGTCGAAGTGCCGAACGGATTGGCCGACCGGCTCAAGGCCGCAGCTCGCAGTGCGATTCAATCGATCGGCCAAGATGCGGAGTGTAACTCGGTTAACGATTTTCCAGTCCCTGAAGTCGATTTATCCGCGGCCGTCGATCGAGTTGTCGCAGATCAAGGCGTTTCTGCCACGTTGCTGTCAGAACAAGTTGCGACGGCGTCCGCTTCGTTACAGTCGAGTCTCGTATCACATGCAGCGCAAAGTGCTTCTGGAAGTGGACTATCGGGAGGCATCTGGCGTCGAGCAGCTGTTGTCGGTTTCTTGGCCGCATGCTTGATCGGCTTTGCCATGCTGGCCTCCTACTTGGCTGAGCCGCATGAGCGTCGATGGGCCGCGGCCGAGTGCATCGCGATACTCGAGGACCTGGAGCAATCGCCGGCCGAATGGCAGCCTGCTGAAGAATCGTTGACTGCTGAACTGAATTCGGTTCGCGAGCTGCTGATGCCGCTGCCGATTAAGTCTCAACGCGATGTGGTTCGCGAAGCAACGCGGGTATCAGGGCGAGCCTTTCAGTTGAGCGCTCCGGATGGTGCGGGAGCCGTGCTGTTGGAGTTGCATGTACCGCGCGGTATCCAAGGGGTGAGCGGTCGCTTCGAATTGCTGCCTACTCCAAGCGGCGGCTGGTCGCTCGCTGTGATGGTGCGCGGCGACAAGACTTATGTGCTGGCTGCCTACGGTACAGAGCGAAGACTTCAGTCGCTCATTCGCCAAGTTCAGTTGACTTAATCGCTGCCTGTTGACGGCTATCATTCGCTACGCTTTGGCTCCTGCTTTCTGAAGCAGCGCGACGACTTGTTTCCATCCGAGTAGTTGGGCCAGCCGCAGAGGCGTTACACCGTTCTTCGCGCGGACATTCGGATTCGCACCATGGAGGAGCAGGCACTGCGTTCCTACGACGGAGCCGGCCATCACGATGCGATGGAGATAGGTAAATCCATCTTCATCCGGTTCGTGCACTTGCTCCGGATGTTCTTTGAGAAACTCTTCGAAGGACGCCTGCATGTTTTCTGCCATCGGATGTTCGGCAGTTTCGAGAACTTCGTCAGCAACCGGTCGGCTCGGGCCGCCGAATATACGGCCGATAAAACTCTTCTTGGGATTGAAGAACTCAGGTGGCACAATGTGTATTTCGCTCGGATCGCCGAAATCCAATCCCCATGCATGGTCGTGAGCTTTACACTCGGATTTCGACATCCGTGATCGCATCAGGTTCACAGTGAAACCGCCGTAGGCGCGGTTCCTGATCACGTACATCCAGCCGGTAACTTCGCGCGGCGCGATCTTGACTGGATCGCCTTGCGAGATACTTACCAGCCAGTTCGGCTGGTTCATCAGAGTCCCGCTTACATGTATGCCGTCGAAGTCGACGTCGGAGCACCACATCTGTTCCGCGTCCGGAATGTCTGCACCAGAACGATGATGCTCAGGCGGATCGGAAAAGGCAGACTTTACGCAGCCAATTCTAAGCCGGGAATAATGCGTCGCCGTTCCCAGCAGAGCTCGCGAAAGAAAAAGCGAAACGTTCGCCGAGCTCGTTCCGAAGCGGCGATCATCTCGGGATCATCGCTGCGCTGCATAAAAACCGGTGAACTACTCATGACTGCGGCCTCTTAGAACACGATGCGAAGTGCTAGCAGTGTAGGGCTCGTTCGCCCTGTTTGCAATTTGCGATACGCGATATGGAGGGTTTCACCCCGGGAGGAGGCGAAGATGCTAAGATGCTCGACTTTCTCAAGGGAAATCGCAGTTCTTTCAGGGCGGGATAACGATGTTACCGCGCAGCGATCAAAGGGTTGGCGTAATAGGCATGGGACTGATGGGATCTGCCATCGCCGAGCGCCTAGGGGCAGGATGCGGCTGGGACCTGGACCCGCAACGATGCGTGGAAGCGACATGTGCGCAGGATGTGTTCGACCGCTCCGAGTTCGTCTTCTTTTGCCTTCATGCTACGGATGATGTACGTGAGATTCTCGATCACGTCACCTTGCGGGCAGAGCATTGCATCATCGACACCGGTACCGGCAATCCGTTCGAGGTCGAAGAACTCGCCGCGATAATTGAACATCGCAATGCGCAGTACATGGACGCAACGATTTCCGGAAGCAGTGTGCAAGTTCGGCAGTGCGATGTGGTGACAATGGTGGGAGCCAAGAACGAAACGCTCGCTCACTGTCGCGACTTACTCATGGCCTTCAGCCGTGAAGTGCTGCATGTAGGTCCGTGCGGAGCCGGTGCCAAGATGAAGCTGGTGTCGAATCTCGTCCTCGGTCTGAATCGAGCCGCTTTAGCCGAAGGACTCGTGTTCGCTTCGCATCTCGGCTTGGACGGCAATCAGGTTTTAGATGTGCTCCAAACCGGGATGGCGTACTCCAAAATCATGGATACGAAAGGACGGAAAATGCTCGAACGCGACTATGCCGTCCAAGCGAAACTGAGTCAGCACTTAAAAGATGTGCAGTTGATGTTGAAGTGTGTCGATCGCGACCTTCCGCTGACTCTCGCACACGAACAATTGCTCGAGAAAGCTGCTGCTTTGGGGTATGCGGACGCTGACAACAGTGCGGTGATAGAAGCTCTTCTCAATGAGTCTGAGTGAAGGTGGATCACGCAAATGATGTCGACGTGGCAACGATTGATGATACCGATGGCTGTTTTTGCGGCTCTTCTATTCGATGGTGTCGAACTGGGAATGATGCCGATTGCTTCTTTATCGGTTTCGAAGAGTTTGCTCGGTGACGACTATACAAAAACACTCGGCGGCGATTGGTTCGCTCGATTCACCGCGGCACTGATGCTCGGTGCAGCCATCGGCGGCATTCTACTCGGCCACCTAGGAGATCGAATCGGTCGCAGTCGCGCGATGGGAGTTTGTATCCTGTTTTATTCGGTATTCGCATCGCTCGGCGCCTTTGTTCAGTCGCAAGAGCAGATGTTGCTTCTGCGATTTATGGTCGGGCTGGGGGTCGGAGGGCTTTGGCCGAACGGCATCGCATTGGTCGCTGAGTGTTGGCCTGGAACATCGCGACCGATTCTTTCCGGTTTGATGATGGCGGGACTCAATGCCGGAATCCTGATGTTGTCGCAGATCGCGAGATTGCATCCGATCTCTGAGCAATCGTGGCGCTGGCTCTTTCAATTTGCGGGGTTGCCTGCGATTCTCGGAGTCCTCGTGCTGATTGCCCTTCCTGAATCGCCGCGATGGCAAGTGACGAAATCCGAGGATCGTCGCCCCAACTTGCCGATCTTGGAACTATTTCGTCCGGGGCTCTTGCGCGTCACGTTGGTCGCCATGTTGCTGAGTTCGATTCCGATGATCGGCGCCTGGTCGGCAAGTAAATGGATGATTCCTTGGGCTGATCAAGTGGCCGAGAACGTGACGGGATACAAAGCCGAGACGCAGGGTTGGTGGGCGCTCGGCGCCACGCTCGGCAGTTTCTTCGGTGCGGTATTGGCCGGTTGCATGGGACGGAGACTCAGTTACTTCGTGATCAGTGCTGCGACTACTGTCGTGACGATCTGTATGTTTCAGTTAACGCAGCCGATGGCTCCGAGCTTTCATCCGATCGTGTTTACGCAAGGGTTGGTAGCGACATTGTTTTTCGGATGGCTGACCATGTATCTGCCCGAAGTCTTTCCAGTCCGAGTTCGAGCCTCAGGCGCGGGACTCGCATTCAATGTAGGACGGTTTGCAACAGCGATCGGAGTTCTGGCAGCCGGGGTGATCTTTCATCGATTGGGCGGTGACTATCCGCGCGTAGGTACGATCTGTGCCTGCATATACGGACTTGGCGCCCTAGCCATTTTGTTCGTGCCGAAACACGAGCCGAAGTACTTACAAGACAACCCTTCACCCCATTCGTCGGACGGTTGAAAAGACATGCCCGATAATCCTTTTGGCGAGAATCCCTATTTCGGACAGCCTTCTGATCAGAATTACGTTTCGGACAATCCGTACGCTGTTACCTCGAATACCGCTCCCGTACAGAGCCTTGATCCGAATTCTGGTAATGATCCGTTGCTTGTCCCGGCTCTTGGTCTGATGATCACCGCCATCGTCGGGCTGATTTTGTTGCTTTTCGGAATTAGTTTAGTGATCGTGACGATTGCAACGTCATCAGGAAGCGTTTCTCACGACACGTCGACGACGTCCGGTCTCGTCTTCAATCTGTTCTTTTATGCTTTTCAATCTGCCGTGCATCTTTTCGTCATTTACGGCACTCACTGCATGCGTGAGCGAAAGAACTTCCCCATTTCGATTGCAACTGCGATTGTTTCATTGATTCCAGTCATCGGAATCTGCTGCTTAACAGGCCTTCCGTTCGGGTTGGGCACTCATTGTATTGTCAAAGCCCGAAGTCCGCGCTGATTTCAAAACAACCCAAATCAGTTCAAGGTCCGAACTGACGGACGATTCGAATCATCGCTGAAACCGTCTGCATCAACGCGCGGACTTCAATACTTCCTCGAGTGCCTCGGCTGCAGACTCGACAGCGTAAAGAATCTGTTTATCGCTATGAGTCGAGTTGATGAAGAAGCGCAGACGAGCTGCCGATTCCTCGACTGCCGGATAAAGAATCGGCTGCACGTTGATACCGCGCTCGAACATGCGTCGAGATAAGAGCAACGCGTGCAGCGAGTTACCGGTGATGACAGGCACGACGGCTGTGTCATGCGAATCACCTGTGTTGAGCCCGCGCTTCTTGGCTTCTGACAGGAAGAGCTTGGAATTGGCTTGCAGTTTGGCGACTCGCTCGGGATGCTCTCGCAGCACTTTCAGCGAAGCCAAACTTGCGGCCGCATTCGGCGGTGACAGACCCACACTAAAGACGAACCCGGGAGCGGTATAGCGCAGGTACTCGATCAGTTCATTGCAGCCGGCGATGTAGCCTCCGCAACTGCCGAGCGACTTGCTGAGCGTTCCCATCCAGATGTCGACATCACGTGCATTGACGCCGAAGTGCTCGCTGATGCCGCGGCCGGTACGTCCCATAGTGCCCATCGAATGAGCCTCATCGACCATCAACCACGACTTGTATCGTTTCTTGACATCGATGAACTTCGGCAAGTCGGGGAAGTCCCCGTCCATGCTGTAAACACCTTCCACCACAACCAGAATGCGGCGGTAACTGGCTCGTACCTCGGCCAAGATGCTCTCGAGCGCTTGCCAATCGTTGTGCGGGAACGGACGTCGGCGAGCGCCGGATAGGATGGCACCTTGTACGATGCTGTTATGTGATAGAGCGTCGTGGACAATCAAGTCGCCTGGGCCGACCAGATGTCCGATGGTTGTTTCATTGGTTGCATGACCGCCGACCATCACCACCGATGCGTCGACACCGATCCAATCGGCGATCTCTCGCTCCAGCTTGCCATGTAAGTCTTTCTCACCGCTGACCAACCGCGAAGCACTAACGCTCGTGCCGTATTTTTTCGCCGCGTCGACAACGGCGGCGGTTACTTCAGGATCACCGCTCATGCCGATGTAGTTGTACGATGCAAAGCTGATCAGTTCGCGACCGCCGATAACGGTCGTGTCGCGAGTCAATCCTTGATGCACTGTGAAGTACGGGTTCGGTACGCCGGTCAGTGCGAACTGCGCCATCGTGCGCTTCAGTTTGCGATACTCGGGGAGTTGATCGAAGCGATATTCCTCTTCCGGAATCTCGCGACTATCGACAGGCTTCAACCCGGTTTGAGTCGGAACCATTTCCCGCCGAATGCGGTTCTTGCCGAAGTGAGTCTGAATTGCGGTGGCGATCTCGCGCACCGTTTCGATCTCTTGAATCACTTCTTCCGGGAATCGACCGCTGAATGTTTCTTCCAGCGCATGGGCTATCTGCATCCGTTCGAGACTGTCGAGTCCAAGGTCGAGCACGATGTTCGTGTTGAGGTCCAGTTCTTTGGCGCGTTCTTGCGCGACGGCGCGCACAGCATCCATCACAATGTCAATGATTTCGTGATCCGGATGCGACTCGAGCCCACCATCCGTCTCTTTGTCCAGAACGGGCGCCGAACCGGCTTTTCCGATATTCGGTGAAGCGGTCGACGAAGTGCTTGCCGCAATCATCGGTTCGCTGCGAGGCAGATCCAATTCCCAAGCTCGCCATCCGGCCACTACCTTCAGCGAGCCCTCTTCATACTCTCGTTTACACGCGTGACGCTGAACCTTACCGCTCGAAGTGCGCGGCAGTGTTCCATGTCGGACAAGGAATACGGCATCGGGAGGCAAATCGTGTTGTTGAGTTACCTCGCGCCGAATGGCTTGGATCACGTCGTTCCAATCACGACCTTCTTTGCGCTGCACTTCAGCCACGACAACTAATCTTTCACGATCCCCGCCGCTGACCGCGAATGCCGCAACCATGCCGTTTTGCAGTGATTCGTGCGCTTGTTCGGCCGAGAGTTCAATATCCTGCGGATAGCGATTGACTCCGCGGATGATGATCATGTCCTTCAAGCGGCCTGCGACATACATCTGATCGCCATGTATGAAACCGAGATCACCTGTTCGCAAGAAAGGACCTTCTCCTGATGCAGTGAAGGCTTCGAAGGTTTCGCGTGTGGCTTCTTCTTTTTGCCAATAGCCTTTGCCGACACTGGGACTGCGCACCCAGATTTCGCCGACTTTGCCCGAGTCGAGAATGGCAAGCGATTCAGGATGAACGATGACTACCGTTTCACCGGGGAGAATTTGTCCGCAGCCTACCAGCTCGCGCCCGCGTGAATCGCCCGGGGGTAACGGGATGACTTCGTTCGCTTCAAGAGCTCGCGCATCGAATGTTACAACGACCGGCGGTTCGGTGCTGCGGCCCGCCGCTGACGATCAGTGTGGTTTCTGCCATTCCGTAACATGGCAAGAACGCGCGGCGATCGAATCCGACTTTCGCAAAACGCTCAGCGAACTGGTCCAAAGTGGAAGGGCGAACCGGTTCTGCTCCGTTGAATGCCGTGCGCCAACTGCTGAGGTCGATCCCTTCCAGTTCTTCGTCACGAATCTTGTCGACGCAGAGTTGATAGGCGAAGTTCGGCGCGCCGCTGATCGTGGCTTTGAACCGCGTAATCGCGCGCAGCCAACGAATCGGTTGTTGCAGGAAACTCATGGGGCTCATCATCGCCAGCGGTCTACCGGCGAAGACGGGCATCAGAATGCCGCCGACCAAGCCCATATCATGATAAGTAGGAAGCCAACTCATCCCGATACAATCCTGCCGCGTTTGAAACGCATGCATGATCAATTCGGTGTTGCGCACTAAGTTACCGTGCGTCAGCATTACTCCTTTCGGATTCCCGGTTGAACCCGAGGTGTACTGCAATACGGCCAGGTCGTCGCTTTGAATCTTAGGATTGGTCCACTGGTCGCGATAATCGCAAGCGAGCGAATCGGTGGCAATGATTGAGATCGATTCCCATTCAACCCAATTGGAATCGCCCTCGATCTGTTGACGTACCTGTTCGTTGGTCAGAGCAAGCTGAGCCTGGCAGTCGCGAGCAATCCCGTGTATCCGCTGGCCCTTGCGATTGCGGCGCGGCGGAAAAGCTGGAACAGCAGTGGCGCCGGCATACAAGCAGCCAAAGAACCCCACAACGAAGTCTATGACGGGCGGGTACAGCAATAGTACTCGCTGACCTTGCGCTCCCAACTTTTGTAGATAGCCGGCAACGTTCCGTGCGGCAGCATCGAGTTCCGCGTAGGTCAATGCTTGGACATCCGGACCTTCGCCATCCGTATGATAGAAAGCGACTTGATCGCCGCGCTCTGCGGCCCAATGCTGAAGTACTGCCGCGAGATTGCTGCGCGGGGGAAATCTGGTTTCCCCGAAATAGAGCGAAAAATCAATCGCTTCAGTCACTGAGACTGTCCCCATTTCCAACCTTGACCCTTACGTGGCCCATTAAGTTTATCAAATCATCACGATTTCGCTTGGGTGGGAAAGCTGCGTAGGATCGGGGGAAAGCCACCGACCGGGCAATTTATCCCGACCAAATCATGAGTGATTTGTCGCGACCCGAGGTAGTTTATCGACATTTCACCCTAACCGGTGGCCATCGATTCCGGTTTTAACGATTGAATGGAGGTCAATTTTCCTCGATACCGGCGTCGGAGGGAGGAGGGATTCCCCGCCCCAGGAGGTTGTGGGTCAGTTGAACGTCGGGTCGATCGGGACTCGCTTCATGTCCACGCCGGTCGCCAGGATGTCCCTGCCGATCGCTTGCACTGCTCGTTGCAAACCTCATTCGGGTCCGAAAAGATATCGTTTGCCTCGATGTTCCATATCAGCCAGCCTCCTTGATCCAACTCATTTTCGAGCTGCCCGGGGCCCCAACCGGAATAGCTGCTGAAGACTCGCAGCGGTCCCCCCGGCGTTCGACTCAGTTCTAAGAATTCTTTCTGATCCCCCGACAGATAAACGCCGGGAATGCACTCCGTTCCGTTGAGATCTTCTCGTCCATGGAGAAATACGACCGGACCATCGACAGGACCTCCGTAGTAGATCGGTTCGTCCAAGCTGCTGGGCAACTGAATGACTTCTTCCACTAAATCGCCGACCGTGACGTTGGAAGGTCGATTGAGAATCAGACCGTAAGCGCCGTCGTCATCATGCTTGATGATGAAAACCACTGAACGGCGAAAATTCGGGTCTGTCAGATAGGGGGACGCGACCAACGCGCGCCCCTCGACGGAACTAGATGTCACAGAAACTCCCGGGCCGATAGTCTGAACGATGATGCGAAGATGGATCTGAGCCGCCGAGCGGAGACTCGGTATGCGATTGGAACGCATACCAAGTTTACGGAAGCCAGGCATCTTCGGCTATCGTCCAGTCGTGCTATCGGCCGGGTTGTTCTGCCGTGACCGCGACGATGATCGGTGCAGTATCGTCCTTACCCTTGACCAGTTCCACCTCTTTCACCACCTCCTGTCGTTCGGGAGAAACCGACAGATAGCGGATTTGTTGACCGCGAGCCGAAAACGCGAACTCGGACTTCGGAACATCGACGCGTCGAATGTAGTCCGCAAAATGCTCGCCGTTTTTCAGTTCATGGTCTTCCGTTTTTCCATCTGCATAGTGGAAGCGAACAATCAGGCTGGTCGTTCCAGTGCGGCTGGCAGGATACCCCCAACCACTTACTCCGGAGAGCAAGTGAAGCTTAGCGACCGGCATGTTGCACGGCAGTTTCACACTGCCCGGCATCTTCGGCGGCAATGTGCCTTGCGGTCCGTGCAGCATGACGATGTTCATCTTCGCCTTGCCTTGAGGATCGACAAGCTGGAACGGCACACCTTGAACAGTGCGTGGTTTCCAGTCGTCGAGTACAAAACGGTCGGGACCTTCGTCACCGTTGTGGAACAGTCCTTTGGTACTGACCGCTGTAGCTGCCGCAGCGAGCGGCAGCGGTACGAAGCGACCTTTGGTCGTGAGGAACTCGAGCAGATCGGTCATGTCGGGTTCTTTGATCTGTTCTTCAAATCCTTCCGGCATCAGCGACTTGTTGGTCGCAGTGATCTTGTCGACGTCATCGCGCGCGATGGATTGGCGTTTACCTTCTGCGTCGATGATTTCGATAGCCGATCGCGATTCAGCAGCGAGCATGCCTGCGAGCACTTTGCCGTCGGCGGTGAGCACTGTGTAACGGCGGAAGTTGCCTTCGACGCTGCGGCTGGGGTCGAGGATGTGAATCAGCAGTTCTTCCTTCGGATGGACTGCCATGCCGGTCAAGTCGGGACCGATTTCCTGTCCTTCACCGTAATGCTTATGACAGTTGGCGCAATTCTTTTTGAACAGCGCTTTACCCTTCGCAGCGTCTCCCTTGTTGTGAGCCGTGGCCGCGTAGCGTTCAAGGACTTTAGCACGGTCGGCACTCGGAAGTCCGCCGGCAGACATGATCTTGATTGCAGCGTCGCGGAGCTTGCGATCCGGATGACTCGACAACGATTGACGTTGATCGAGACTCAAGTCGGCGACGCTGACCGGACCGCTGGACAGCTTATCGACCAGCTCGCGAGTCAGGTCGGGACGGAGCAGTAAAACAGCAACTGCATCGTTTCGCAGACTTGGTGTGAGTTCAGCCCAGCGCTCGAAAAGAACGGTTGAGACCTTGGTTGAACGACTGCCTCCGAGGGCGCGAATGATACCTGCCGACAATTCCGGCGGTGCTTGCGGCGTCAGCAGAGAAGCGAGCTTTTCGACCGCTTCGTCACTTCCCGCACTGATCTGGATCAACTGCTTGACGGCATTCAATCGTTTCTCGATCGACGCATCATTTGATTCAATTTGACCAGTCAGATCGGCGATGATTTCAGCCGCGTACTTCTTCAGCTTTTCACTTCCCCAGTTGCCTGCCAGCGAAATGATTTGTCCGCGTGCAGCCAGATCCAACTTGGATACCAGGGTCTCGAGGCTCTTCTCCAACTCCGGTGTCATCGTCGGTTTGGAATCTCGCGGCCAACCTTTCGTCAAACCTGCGATGATGGCGCCGTTGACGCTCGCATCACCTGAACTCAGTCCTACAAACAAAGCGTTGAGGTCTTTGTCGGACGGATTACTGCGAGCTAGATGCTCGGCAAGAACCGTAACCATATCGAGCTGAGCTGATTTCAGTTCGTTGCTGTTGATCGCACCTTCTGCACTGCTGGTTAGTGCAACGAGCAGCGGAGCTGCTTGTGCAGCGCCGGCACAGATGACCGCTTCCTTGAGCACGCGGTCGTTCATGGTTTCGGGATCACGAGCAGCCGAAGCCAGCAGCGATCCGGCGGCGACATCTGCAGGCATATCGGCCAGTGCTAAGACGGCCGCGAGGCGTACTTGCGGCTCGGAATCCTTGAGGATGCCCGATTGAGCCAGTGCCGAAATCGATTCCGCGGCGTGCGGCAATACCAGAGCGGCATTGCGACGAACACCGCGCGAAGGATGCTTCAAGGCAGCCACGGCTGCTTGATACGCGGCCCCTTCGGGTTTATTGAGTGCGCCGAGTCCATGCAACGTCCAGAGCGCATGAATCGCGCCGCCGTTGATGCCGATTTCATCCGTTGAAGTGTTTTGCACCAAGCCTACCAACGCGGGCACAATATCGGTCTTGCCGCGTTCGACCAAGAGGCGTTGTGCATGTCGGCGCCACAATCGATTGGAGTGGGAAAGCGCACGGACGAGGCTTGCCGGATCGTCGATCGACAGTTTCGGACGGCTGGTGGCCGATGCCGGAGCTTGATCGTAAACGACGCGATAGATGCGACCGTGGGTCTTATCGCGAAGATCCGATTCGTATGCGTTTCCTTTGCCGGTCTTGAAGCCTTGAGGTGTCGGGTTGTGTTGAACAATGTAGTTGTACCAGTCGATGACCCAGACCTGACCATCGGGGCCGACCTCAGCCATGATCGGTGCCGCCCATTCATCGTCGGCTGCGATCAAGTTGAACGAGTTGGTATCGGTGAAGGATGCACCCGATTCGGTCAGCACAAAACCGCCGACTAAGTGTCCAGTCGGCTCCGCTACAAAAGCGATATGATTCCACCATGGCTTCGGATAGCTGCGAGCCGTATAGATTGCGTGACCTGCACCGGCCGTGTAACCGCCGTGGTGGTCGACCTGACGCACTTTGTCGGTGATGGCTTTGAACAAGTGCGTATCGAAGATGTCATCGGCGCGCAGACTGGCTGCCCATCCTTTGACTCGTTCATAGTAGCGGTTCGGGATCGGCACAAAGAAGCTCGGTGCGCGATTAGCGGTTGAACCGAATAGCAATCCTTCTTCGCTGATCCCCAGTCCCCAACTGTTGTTGGATGTGGAGCGCACAAATTCAACATCAGTGACTTCCGGTTTGTTTCCGACAACCGTGAAATTGAACGGGCCCTGACGGAATCCCGGGTGTTTGCCTTTGGCATACTCCGGATGCGAATCGTTATAGCCTTGGATTGCCCAATAGCGATTATCGAGTCCATATTGGAAATTGCTCACGCCGCCGTGAGTATCGCCCATCGCCCAGCCGCGAATCAGCGTTTCACGTTCATCTGCTTTGTCATCGCCGTTCGTGTCGCGCAGGAAGATGGTTTCGATGCCTGCTTGGACGATCACCCCGCCGCGATAGAACTCGATCGAAGTCGGGATGCTGAGTTGTTCGGCGAAGACGGTGAACTTATCTGCTTTGCCGTCGCCATCGGTATCTTCGAGGATACGAATACGGTCTCGGCCTTCGATTGCATCCTTCAATTCGTTAGGGTAATCAACCGTTTCGCAGACCCACAGTCGGCCGCGCTCGTCCCAGTTCATCGCAATCGGTTTGCCCTTGAGTTCCGGTTCTGACGCAAACAGTTCCAAGTGGAACCCGACCGGATTGGAGTAGTGCTTCATCGATTCTGCGGGCGAGAGAGGCTTTTGCATCTTGGTGAGATTGTCACCGCGAGCACCCCATTGATTGCTCGGGACGTAGTTGGGGATCTTCGGTCCGACTTCTTCGTATTCGAAAGGCGCTACGTCTTTGGTCAGAGCGGTCATCTGCGGCAAGGGGAAGACGCTGAGATCCATATAACCCGGAACTACACTCGGGTCGCCACCGACTGCCCAACGAATGCCTCTCTCAACCAAGTTCAAAAAACCGGGATTGCTCCAAGTACGAGCATCATGACCCCAAGCAGTATAGAAGACGCGGCCTTTGCCTTGCGTACGAACCCAAGTCCACGGCTCTTCCGATTTTCCATCGGCTTGGCCGCCTTGTTTACGCACTTCCAGCACCGTTCGATTGCGCTCGTTGTGCTTGGTATGTACGTAGGTCTCGTCCCAACTTTGAAAACCGCCGAAGCCTTTCATGATCGGGTGTTCGGGCGCGACGATTTCAGTCGTAAAGACTTCACCGCCGTGCATTTGAAACTGTGCACCGACGAGATCGATGTACGCGGGAGAATTCAAGAAGCAATACGATGCGCAGTGAAGCGGAATGAAGCCGCCGCCTTCGGCGACATACTCAAGCAGCGCGGCTTCTTGGTCGGGCTTAATCTCCGTGGTATTCGCATAGATGATGAGTCCTGCATACTTCTTGAGATTGGCTTTGTTAAGATCGGATGCATTCTCGGTGTAGGTGATCCGGATGCCTCGTTCGGCCATCACGGGGATCAATTGCTGAGCACGATCCGCCGGTTTGTGATGACCATTGTCTCCGAGAAACAAAACTTGAACGGTTTCTTGCGCGATGGTGGCAACCGGCGCGATGCAACTGCATGCGACGGCGACCAATGTCGCGGCGAGAGAAAGACAACGATGTTGTCCGATCATTCAGAGGCTCCAAGTGGAAAATGATAAGAGGCACCGAGGCGACCATTCGCGATTCGGTCAAATGGATGACCGGCGATTTGACTTCGGTCGGAGGACGGCTCGGATGTCAAAGGGTGCGATGGGTCAGACGTCAGTTTCGGTTGAGGTTTGCATACGGCGTCTCCGCCGATAGCGTCCGATATCGTACATCAAGAAATCTCAGTGCGGGAGTTTGTCCACCTACACAGTCTGTGAATTATGGGGTGGAAACCGCAGGGGCTGAACCGCTCTATTCTCGCTTAAACGAAAGCGAGACGATCCCCGGTGTTCAGCGCCGTTCCCATTGCGTGTAGCCGCGTTGGGTTCCGAAGCTGCGGAACCACTGGGGGCTCGATTGCGATCCGAACCAGCCGTATGGGTAGGATGTTTTCGGAGCCAGCGGAACAGTAGGTGCGGGGAGGGCAGGCGCGGTCGCCAGCGCGGGGGCGCTGGATAGCAACTGTGTTTGATTCACAGGGACTGAGCCAGCGCGCTGATGCCAAGGGAAAGCCACATCGCCTGCACTTGCACTAGTAGAGAAGGTCGCGACTGCGCATCCGCAGGCGGCTGAAAATGCAAGAACCTTTGCGAAGCGTGCGAATCTGCCGGATCGAAAGTCTTCAGGCGGAATAATCGCGGCAAAAACGTGTGACGAACTCAAGTTAGGTTCTCCCCATGAATCGGGCGGCCGCCGATATGTGATGAAAGATGCGTCGCTTCAGGAATTCTGGGTCCGATTTCCAGTCGCGGACCTAGAATCGCCGGCGAAGTCAATAAAGCCGAAAAGGGAGAAGGAGGAACGAGTCGGGTTATAGCGAAAATGCAGGTTGGTCGCAAAATCGCGACTGGTTGAAAATGCTGCCTATAACCAAGCAGAAGACTGGACGCACTTGTTCCCAGGGCTGCAACAATGGATTCCAGGCTTATCGAACGTCCGCCTTCACCGTCTTATCTTCGCCAACAGGGGTATCCCATGCGCTTCCTCACGCCACGGCTTCACGCTCGTGGAACTTCTCGTCGTCATCGCCATCATTGACATCATGGTCGGCCTGCCAACCAGCCGTGCAAATGGCACGCGAAGCTGCACGTCAGGCCGGAGGAAATGCTCCGACGTCTGGCTCAATTGTCGAGCGGCACCCACAACTCCAATTTGAATTGGCATTCCGTCGTTATCCAGAACCATGGAACTGGTCAGCGGTGACGGAACCGTAGCAATACCAGCCAAGGTGGCTTCATGGGCAGTCATGCTTCTTCCATATCTTGAGCAAGGCCCGCTTTATGACGCATGGCAAGATAACGGCACGACTGCAGGCTGGACGACCACGAATCCGGTCTTCTATCCCGACATTCGAATTTTCCAGTGCTCGAGCGACTCGATGAGCGCTGAGACACAGGCCAAGAATAGTTTCGTCTGCAACGCGGGCTTTTATCCGACCGCTGCAGTGAGTGGTTGGGCTCCCGGATACAACGGCACTGCGACGGCCGCATCGACCTACTCGCAACGTCCACAAAACGGTGTCTTCAACAACCGACTTCCATCGGCAATCGTTTCGCCTCTGACCGGGGGAAGTGCGACCGGCGTTTACGGTGCCGGTGCTGCCGCGACCAAGCAAGATACGATCAAAGACGGTTTGACGCAAACCATCGCCTTCTCGGAAAACCTGCAAGCCGATCAGTGGGGATACGTCAACATCAGCGATGACAGCGTTCGTGCCCGTACCGGCATGGTTTGGCTGTACGCGTTGAATTCTGGTTCAGCCGGTTCAGGACGTCCATCTGCTCCACAACCTTCAATCACCAACCGCATCAATGGCAACAAAGATACAGCAACAGTCGGTGACTACAACGCGGCTCGACCTTCATCCGGCCACTCAAGCATCGTCAACGTGGCGTTCCTCGGTGGATCTGTTTCTTCGATCAGCAACGGTATTGATTACCACGTGTATCAAGCTCTGCTGACACCGCAATCGAAGGCCAGCGACATGCCCAATAACCTCTATTTGCTCAAAGACGTTGACTACATGCAGTAGTTGACCTCTCACAAGTACGAAGACGGACAATCTAAAGACCCGAGCTGTAAAACGGCTCGGGTCTTTTTCTTTTGGGGAGTTCCGGCATCGCCTCCGGTGAGATTTGTCTACATGACTTCAATCCCAACCATTCCTTGTTGTTGAGGTGAAGCTGTAAAGGCACCTAACTCGTCGACTTCAGTAAGCATCCCCCTCCAGCATCGCCGCTGAAAGCGGGCTGCTGACTCCCCCAAGCAAAACTTGTGTGAGTTGCTTATGTCGCAAATAGCGGCTAGCGCAAGATCAATGAACCTTGACGACCTCAACCATTGAAGGAGGTCACAAGTCGTAGGAAGAGCTGCTAACGCGAGCGATCGTCAATGAAGTTCAATCAGAACTCTTTGTCCATTCTGGCTGAACTCAAATGACGCTGCTTCCAAGAGATTCTTTGCAGGGTCGGAGCGATCGTCTGCGGGTGATTTAGCATCTCGGCTTCCTGAGATTCCGCGCGGCTCACCGGCATCACCCGGAGCGAGTGAAAGAATGCCGTCCTTGTTCGTATCTTGAAATGCAATCACTGCGTACTTCCCAAACGGTAGATTGGAAACGCTCCACAACACGTTCTCGTCAGTGATCTCGAGCGCGACATTGCGAATCGGCAGCGCAGGTGTTGCCGTACCGTTGAGATCGTGGAGGGCAATCGAACATAAACCGTTCTTCGACACAAACCCGGTAATTTCAATGTTGAGAACTGCGCTCGTGGGTTTGGGTCCCACTCTCGGTTGATTGCTGCTGTCGGTAATCGTGATTTCCGGGATCAACTGAAAATAACCGACTGACCAAGCCAGGAGCATCACGCAACAGGCCATACCGACCAGTAGATTACCGTGGTTTCCACCCCAGCTCTTCTTCAACAGGTCGAAATAAGAAACGGCTTGCGATGGCTTCAAATTCATGGCGCTCAAGTGGCGAAGTAATGAAGCAGATGAGGACGGATTCGAGATGGTGAACACGGCCGCAACGAATCGATTCCAAACGCACTGGATCTACGTCTTCAACCGCGCCGGTTTCCGGACTTCGATTGTAGCTGATCGCTGCGAGAATGTGGATGTTGCGTCGTCTGTTTCATCGAGTAAGATGCGGCGGATTTGTGATTCGTCCAGCAGCAAACTGCAAAGGTGAGGCATTGGCTATGTTGCGCGTGGGATTAGTCGGCGTCGGTTTTATGGGTTGGATCCATTACCTGGCCTATCGTCGCAGCAACCAAGCGAAACTAGTCGCGTTTGCGTCTCGCGACGCCGCGAAACGTGCCGGAGATTGGAGCACGATTCGCGGCAACTTCGGACCTCCCGGTGAAAAGATCCCGCTGGACGGTCTCAACGCTGTCGAATCCCTCGACGATCTTCTAGCCGACCCTGACATCGATTTGATCGATGTGTGCTTACCGCCGCATATGCACGTTGAAACCGTCTGCAAGTCGCTCGCCGCCGGCAAGCATGTTCTCTGCGAAAAGCCCCTGGGACTCAACACTGAAGAATGCGATCGCATATTAGAAGCAGCCGCGTCTGCCGGGCGTATGGTGCTCACTGCTCAAGTTCTGCCCTACATGGGACAGTATCAGTATGTCTATCGGAAGCTGTCTGATCTCGGATTAGGCAAGCCGATCGGCGGGCACTTCAAACGGGTCATTTCGCCGCCGGACTGGATTCCCGATTTCTATGAAGCGGACAAAGTCGGCGGACCGTTGATTGACCTTATGGTCCACGATGCGCATTTTGTGCGACTGACGCTCGGCAATCCTAAACGCGTCGCATGCATCGCTGAGATGAAGGACGGCGTCGTGAAGTTCTGCCACTCGTTGCTTCAATTCGATGATCCGCGAATCGCCGTCAGCATCTCCGGAGGCGTTTCCAATCAGAGCGGTCGCCCATTCACTCACGGCTTCGAGATGCAGTTCGAGAAGGGAACCGTTCAGTTTGAACTCGCCGCACTGACTGATGGACTCGACGTCATGCCGCTCAAGATTCTGACCTCAAGCGGTCAGGTTGTTCGACCGCAGTTACAAGCGGCAGATGATATTGATGCATTTCGACAAGAGATCGACGATGCTGCATCCAGCATCGCAAGCGGCCATATCGAGCCGCGATTGTCGAGCGTGATTGCTCGAGATGCGATTCACATTTGCCGGTGCCTGCAGGAGTCTGCAGCCACCGGCCGCTGGATTGATTGCTGAGCCGATGTCTATTGTTTCGGCGGCTCGAACCGATGCTCGGGAGAAAGAGATCGAGCCTCACGAATCATGTCGAGCATCTCGGCCCGGAACGAATCGGGACCGACACCTGCTGCGGACTTAGCCATTTCCTGCAACCTGTCCCAAGTCAAATTGCCTTTATGCTTGCTTCCCCGGAGCGTCATGGCGAAGGCCGCTACACTGGTCGCCCAGCGGAAGTCACGATCCGCCTCCTCAAACTTCGTCGACGCATCCTTCAGCGGGAAAGTGAGCAGCTTGCTGGTGTCACGTTCCGGTTGCTTGTACCGGAGTTTGACAGCTAACAACTCATCGGAATTCTCATTCGATGTTTCCGTCGCGGGCTTACGCGGCTGTTGATAGCGCAGTGGGTCGACTGTGCCGTCGCCGCCTGAAGAAGATCCGACCGTCGCGATCTCGTACAGTGCCGTAACTCGGTGACCGGCTCCGATTTCTCCTGCGTCCTTTTTGTCATTGTTGAAGTCTTCAGCCGCCAACTTTCGGTTCTCGTATCCGATCAAGCGATACGATTTGACCTTGCTCGGGTTGAACTCGACTTGGATCTTCACGTCCTTAGCAACAGTGACCAAGTTCCCGGCCAGTTGCTGCACCATCTGTCGCTGAGCTTCTCGCTGCGTATCGATGAACTTGTAGACACCATTTCCGCGATCGGAGATTTGTTCGAGCATGGCATCGTTCGTATTGCCCATGCCGAATCCCATCACAGTCAAAAATACTTTGCTCTTTGCATTCTCTTCAACCATGCGCACCAATTCATCGGTTCCCGTCACTCCGACATTGAAGTCTCCGTCGGTGCAAAGCACGACGCGATTCACTCCGCCTGGAATGAAGTTCTCGCGAGCCATGCGATAGGCCAGCTCAATGCCTTGGCCGCCGTTGGTGGATCCCCCTGCACTCAGTCGTTCAATAGCCGCCAAGATCTCGGATTGCTTGTCGCCGCGTGTGCTCTCCAGCACGCAACCTGCAGCGCCGGCGTAGACGACCATCGCCACGCGATCATTTTCCTTCAGTTGATAAGTAAGCATGCGCATGGCTTCCTTCACCAGGGGCAGCTTGTTCGGTTCATCCATCGAACCCGATACATCCAACAAGAACACAACGTTCGCCGCCGGCCGTTTCTCCATGTCGATCTTCGTGGCCTGTAGTGCAATGCGAACCAGTTTGTGACCGTTGTTCCAAGGGCAATCGGTGACAGCCAGTGCAGCGCCGAACGGCGCATCGTCTTTCGGTCCGTCGTATTCGTAATCGAAGTAATTTACGAACTCTTCGACTCGCACGGCGGACGCAGGCGGGAGCGTGTGATACTGCATCAAGAACTGCCGAGCTTTGGAATAGGACGCCGTATCAACGTCTATCGAAAAAGTGCTCAACGGTTCGTTCGAGACCTGTAGGAACTCGTTCTCGATTACCCCCGCATAACGATCTCCCATCGGAGCACTTTCGCGCTCGAACCGTGGCATTGCACCGCGACCGAGATCGCGTTTGGCAAGTTGCTCGGATTCAGAGTACGGCATGCCCCCTGCCGAATCAGTCTGTATAGAGAGCGCAGTATTCGGAGATGCTCCGTTTGATCCGCCTGCAGACAACAACCGCGAAGTTGCTTTAGCTTCGAACTCGTCCTCCTGGTCCATCGGTACGGGATGAATGGATTGTCCTCCAGGATGCGGTCCAGGCGTCGGCATCGGACCTGCGGTTGCACCGCTGCTCTGAGACGGTATCGGCATCGCTCCTGACTGCCCGGGAATTGATCCCGAAGGGCCGAGCATTGCGCCGCCGGGCGACAAGGCGCCACCTTCACTACCGTATCCTCCCAAGCCACCTCCATAGCCGCCTCCCATACCCATCTCGCCACCAGATCCACGACGAGAAAGGTCCGACCGCGGTCGAGACTCGGCATTCTGAACGACAGGGCCACTGATCGGAGCCGACCGTTCTGGTATGGCACCCGGCAAAGCACCACCACTCAAGCCGTATCCCATTCCTGGACCGCCGCCGGCCGAGCCGATTTGTGCCTCGGAGAATTGTTTCGCCGGCTGCGATGAAGAAACCGGTGGCATGTAGGGAACGTCGATCGCTGACAAATCGCTTAGCGTTTCACGCTGCGTGGACGATTGAGTTTGTCGCTGAAGTTTGACAGTCTCATCTGCGACTTGAGCATATCCATCGCTAGGGCTGGCAGTTGACTCCTCTGAAGTCGAGACATCTTTTGCTCCGCCTTCGCCGGACGCGTCAGTCAGCGGTCGTTCGAAGGATTCCGACTCACTGTGGCTCTCGTTCAATGAGATCTTGCGATCATCAGGCATTCGATTCCAAGCCGCGAGGCCGACGGCCAGCAGAGCAGTTGCCGCAAGAGCGACTGCCGAAGCGATGTTTCGCGGCTGCGCCATCCAACTAACTTTGCGTCGATGAACAACATGCGTCGATGGCCGCATCAATGTCAACGATGACGACACGACATCATCTTCGATGCGGCGTAAGAGAAGTGTCTCGTCTTCTGTGGCAGGAGTCGAACTGAGTGCTGACTTTACGACATCCAGGGTCGTTTCGATTTCTTTGAGTTCCGCAGCCAGATCTTCATGTGTAGCTAAGGCAGCTTCGACTTGGGCGGTTCGCTCCGGATCAAGTTCACCCAGCAGGAACGCTGTCAGTTCCCAGGGTTCAACAGTTGTATGGTCTCGGGACATGGAATCACTCGAATGTGTTTGCTGGAAAATGCGTTAAGTCGGTCTCTGTTCAGCACGAATCTCGCGGGTGGATTGCTATGCTTCTTGAACGAGACGCTTGCGTAGGCTGCTCACCGCTTGATGCAGGTGATAGCCGACATTGGTTACGGTCAGTCCGGTAACCTCTGCAATTTGTTTGTAGCTCAGGCCGTCGTGCAGTCGCAGACGCAAGACTTCCTGTTGTTGATCCGGCAGCCGATCGATTTGGTTTCGCAGTTGAGCCAACTGCTCCGCCTCTTCGAGATGCTTGCCGGGATGTGAAGTGTTCTGATCGTGGATCGAAGATTGATCCTCGGTTGTTTGCATGGTCGACATGCGTCCCTCCCGTTTCCAGAAATCGATGGTGCGATTTCGGCATGTGCGGTAGAGCCAGGGCACGACATACTCGCGTATGTCAGGCCAAGGTTCACGGCACAGCGCAGCGAAGGCATCCTGCAGAATGTCTCCGGCGATGTCCGTCCGACCGCCGACTCGCCGTTTGACATAACACCAAAGGCGACGATGCAGCGTGTGATATTGCTCGGTAATCCATTCGGGCGGCGGACCGGTGCGTTCCGTTCCTCCGCAGGCAATCGGCTTGTCACAGCCGGTTGACGTAATCATGCGGACTCGCCGTGTCAGCGCGTCCGAATCCTGGTTATTCAATGCAGTTCTCCGCCGCGTGTCGGTTGGAGCTGCCGAACCGATTAGGGTTTCGGACTGCTCACCCTGGAACAACGTTTGGGGGGCCGGTTTCTTAGGGATAGACGTTCGAGATTGTCTGAGAAAATCCCGAATCCGGCAAAGCAGAGAGAAAGAGAGGCGACAATTGCCCTGAAGAAATAGCCTATTCGGTGGCTTCGATCGATTCGCCTGTCAGGAGACGGAGCAGCGTTTCTCGGAGATCGCGAACTTTCAGGGGCATGCCGATCATCACGCGTCGCGGACCGGTCTTGGCATTGCGAATCACAAACTGCTGCTTGCGATCCACAAGCAAAATAGCCGGCAAGTTAGCTGTATGCTCCATCTCGCCGAAACGATTGAACGCGTCGAGCGCCGCACCGCCCAGTTCCGGCGCGCTGAAGATGACGCATTCGGCCGGTAGGTCTTCGTCCGGAGTGAATCGAGCCAACGCGCGATCCGGATCGCTGTAGACCAGCACCTTATAGCCTCGCTTCTTCAGCTTTTCACGAATCAGATTCTGAAACTCCATCTTGCTCTCGATCAACATCACCGAATGATTGGTTCCTTCGTTGCTGATCTCTTCATCATGAACCGCAGGTGCGGCGGGCGCTTTGACAATCGTCTCGGTATCCCCCACCTCCAAACGTTCGATGAGTGAGCGAAGTTCGCCGTGCATTTGAGCCGCAGTTTGAAAGCGTTTCGTCGGATCGAACTCGATCGACTTTTGCACAAACGCTAAGATGTTCATCGGTATGTTCGGCACGATCTGACTGAGCGGCTTGATCTCGCGAAAACGAGTCACATTCAACCGTGCTAATCGGTCACGCGTTTCGGTCAAAGGCGATTCACCAGCGATGCAGTGATAGAGCATACAGCCCAAGAAATACAAATCGCTGCGAGGGTCATCCTTACGTACACCTGTTCCGCGTTCCAGCGCCGCATAGTCGATCGCTCGAGCATTCGGGCAGTCGGCAAGAGCCTCTTCGTTGCTCGTATCAGCCAGCGCCGCCAGACCGAAGTCCACCAGCTTGGCTTTACCTTGGCTGGTGACGAGTACGTTGCTGAGCTTCATGTCGCGGTGTGTAATGCCGAATGCTGCTGCGTGCGCGAGCCCCGCGGCCACGTCTGCTACCAAGCGGAGAGCCGTAAGCGGTTCGATTCGCCCGCGAATCTTTGAGAGTTCTCGTAGGGTCTGACCTTCCACAAACTCCATTACCATGAAAGGATTGCGCGGATCGGGATCGACTTCGTAGATCGACACGATGTTTTCGTGTCGCATCTTGATGCCCACTTTCGCTTCCCGCATGAACTGCTCAACCTGAGCCGGTTCGCCGCGATGACGACGTCGTAAAACTTTGACCGCTGCAACTTGTCCCGTCTCGCGATGGACCGAACGATAAACGCGAGCGAATGTACCGGAGCCGATCAGGTACATGATCTTGTAGTTGCCGTAGAAGTAACCGCTCATTTCCCCTTTGAGAATGCGGTCTACTTGTAAATTGGTCAGCAACTGTTTCCGCTGAAGGACTCGCAGCAGATCATCGCATGAAGCATCGACGCGACCTACATCAGACCAAGCTCGTTCCACTTCCAGAGGTTCGAGCAGTCCGAGTTGGACGATGCGCTGGGATAATTGTGCTGGAGTGAGGGCAGCCATGCTGATGGAATTTAGTGATTACGTAGTGCGGAAGAGGGAGCTTTGATCGTAAGTGACGGATCCGAAAAACGCAAATTAGCGGACTCGATACGGGTATCTGTTGCCGCGAGATTCTCGCCTCGCACCCACCAATAGTCGCAGGAATACGAAGGAAGCACCGAGCCCCACGATCACCACCGGCCAAGCCGCAGGTGAAACCGCGGCCGTTAACAAGAGCAGTGCTAACCACGCAGGCCAAAGATTTTCGGCAAGCGCGAACATAACTTTGTCAGCGACGCTGCCGGTACGCAACAGTCGTGCGACCAGCAAGATGATGCCGATCGGAATCGCCATCCATAACCAAGAAAAACTCTGATTCGCGGCTTGTCGGGTGATGCGGATCGACGCAGCCGTCGGAGCGCCACCGTCGCCGATCAGCCCTCCGGGAGCGAATTGCAAAAAACGCCGAGTCCCGGGATCGATCTTGGTCGTCCCGCCATTGGTCGACAAAGGCGACTGCTCCAGAACAGATGCCCCCCCGAACCGAGAGCTGAAGTTTGTCCAAAACTCGGCGGCCGTAAGTTCTTTTTCGTCCGAACTACTCAGGTTATCGACGGTGGATGAACTGCGAGGATCGTTTGGTACCGGAGTTGTCGTGGGAAGTCGAAGTGATTGCGGCTCCCAAAATGGTAGCCAAGCTCGAAGTTCCTCAGGACTTCGATCAGCGGCTGTCGGTAGCGCCAGACGCAACATCTCCGCCCAAGCCGCAGCTCGCGCAGCCTGCATCGACTGAAGGTCCAACTCCTGAGCTCGAGACGACGTGGTGCATTCCACCAATAGGCTATTCAAGCTGCCCACTGGTCCCACGAACTCGACCAACATATCGCCGAGAGGTTGCGCGGATACTTGCGGAAGCGAAAACGAATCGGGCGCCGCCGCATCGATCAACGAATCGGTTCGCCGATGGCATTTCAACGTGATCGCAATCGGGAGATAACTTGGTTGCATCAGAAAACGAAATCGACCGTCGTCGGACTTCGACCATGTCGTTGCTCGTCCGTTCAGTTCGGCTCCTCGCAACTCCATGTCGTTCGGGATCGCCAAATCCAAATAGATTTGATTGCGCGGATCTATCCAGTACGTGATCTCTTCCGGTTCCATCCGACCCTGTCGCGATTGGACTCGCAACTGCGTAAGTAGGATTCGAGCAACCCGTTCCTCTTGACGACGAGGTTGCCAAACCGCCTGCGTCTTGGTTGGTCCCAAGTCGAACAAGCTGTAATTGCTAAGGTCGACATCATCGATACCTTGACGTTGTAAATAGTCACTCGGCAAAGCGCGACCGCCTTGTGTCCAACGTACCGGCGGCTGGTTGATTTCATTGGGCAAGGCGACGAGAGGTCTCGAACCCGACTCAGCCAGAATGTTGATATCCGGAATCGTGATGGATTGCGAAGCACCGGATACCGACAGTCGCATGGTCAACGAAATGCGAGTCTTCGGGCCGTTTGAGGTACTCGGCATGATGCACAGAATGGAACGGCTGGAATCGGCAGACGGCCAATTCATGAGCGGATGATTCTTCTCGCTCGAGTCTCGTAATCCGGCTGTCAGTGAGCTAGGGACATCCAGAAATATAAAGTCCGATGATTCACCTGTGGCATGTTCGAGCTCAAGGTCGAGTTGAGCCATCCAGCCCTGGTCGGAGCGCTGCAATCGCATGACGGACAGTGCTTTGCCGGAGAACTTACGTGGTTGCAATCGAACCTCGATCGGTAGACGTGTCGACTCACGATAGCGAGAGCCGAGATTCAGTTGTCCGATCGGCGTCTGCAGCTTGAGCAACTGGACGCTGGGTCGGAGATCGATCGGCTCAAATTGCAGCGGTTCGTTCCCTGAGGCGTTGTCAGAACTTCCCTGGACTATTGCTGCGCCGGGAACACCGGCTCCTGAAACTTCGCAGAGTACTTCAGCGCCTCGCAACACTTGATAGAGGCTCGAACTGACTGTACCCGTTTCGAGCAGAATACGCGGCAAGCGAACCAAGCTTGCGTCGTTGGCCATTTCAGCTTGGATATCGATGCTCTGCGCGCCGCCGCGGGCTGCATCAATAAAGACGATCATATCGTCGTCTGCAGTCTTGTCGTCAGAACCCTCTGCGTCAGGACGCTTTTCGTTTTTGTTCGGGCTCGTCGAATCCATTTCGCTCGGTCGTCCTTTGGAACGCGACAAGCGAGTCCATTTCGGTTCGAGACCATCTACGAGAACACTCTCCGTCTTCAGCGCAGACGGGATGCGAAAACGAACAGACGGTACTCCCACCAAGGGTTGCGACCAGTGCACCGAATAGCGCATCCGAGTCTTGCCCGCTTGCAAGCTGGCCTCGGTGATTTCCTCACCGTCGGCAGGTAGCGGATCGGCCAAGCGTTGTAAGTTGGCTGTGAACTGTCCGCCGGGAACACGCAATAGAGTCGGTTGTTCAGCTAAGCGATCCGTGCCCCAGAAATCTCCGATTTGGCTCGAGAGAATCGGTTGCCAGTTCTCGGTACCGACTCGCTTCCAGCGAGGGCGACCGACATTAGAAACGGCGAGTGTTTTGGCGAGTGGGCTGCTTTCCTGCAAGGAAAGGAAGGGGATCGCGAGTGACTGTGCTCCCTTTTCGTCACGCGGCAACATCAAGGTCCGGATCGTCAACCTGTCGCTGCCGTCGTTCGGACGAGTTACAGTGTAAGTCGGTCGAGACCCGACGCTCGACGAATCGACTCTCAGCAACCTTGCACCTTGCCAGTCGTTGCCGATGGGATGCCAAGCGGGGTCTCCTATTAGACGCAGCGTTTCGGGAAGTGCTCCGGCGCCGGTGATGCGCAATTGGCAAACAGCGACCACACTATCGGGATGGAAATGCAACCATGTATCGCTGAAGACTTGTACCTGCGAGATATCGGTCGCGCGATTGATCGACTTCGGCCATGAAACCGACAATTGATTCAGCGCTCCGATCGAAGCCGACATGAATTTCGATGTGTCCCATTGCACATTGCCGAGTGCATCCACTTGAACATCGCGAAGATCATCGCCGAGAATTTCTAACTTGGATGTGGAGAGCATCGGGATATCGACCGTCATCGATTGTCGATTGTCTTTGCTTTCGAGCTTGAGCGGTCGGAACAGTACTCGCAACGTATGGACGCCCGAATCGCCGGCTCGCCAACTCAATTGTGAATTCGATTGCTTTAGCCTCGGACTGAACGAAACGTCTTGGCCGTCTTGATGTACGCGTATGATTTGCACATTGTCGGAACCGAATGGAAGCGTGACTTCCGAATCTGGCTGCAACACATCGAACTTCAAGTCAGCGGCGATCTCGCTGATACTGTTTGCCTGATTGCTCGGTTCCGTCGAAATGCGGAAAGAGTAGGCTGCTGAAATCAACATCGTCGCCGGTGCATTCTTTGACGCACCGGTGGGGTTGCTGAGGAGTCGTGATAGTCGCGTCGGAACGTAAACTAAATTGCTCGCGACTTGGTTCTTGTCGTCGATTGGAATCAAGATCGCGAAGATCTCAGGCTTGGTCGTGCTGCTCGTTGGACTCTCGCTCAACGGGCGCCCAGGCAAAGGTGTCGACGATCCAAGTCCGCTCGCCGTGCCACTAGATGTTCCTCCGGCAGCCGTACTCGGCAGCGGATTGGCGGCGGTTCCCGACTGCAAACTCAAAGGGGGCTGCGCGATTGCATCGCGGGGTATCAACCCGAGGACTCCGACGAGCAGAGCCAGTGCCTTTGTGGAACGTGTTCGATGGACGGTCGAACCGATTGTGCTTTCTCCCCGCTTCCGCGGCGGCTTGGCGTGTCGCATACATAGATCCGCCGTTCGCAACAGCATGGCGAGCAGTGTACCGAGCCACAACGATTGAGCTGCGAAGAGATAATCGAGAGGAACCAAAGCGGTTGCCAGGGTAGCGATGCCGAACAATATCCACCATCGCAAAAGACTTCTTCCTGCGATCCACAAGACAGAGCCGATGATGACCATCAGCCAAGATGCCGCTGCACAGGTACATGCGGTTCTGGGAAACAGTCGAACGGTCATGAGTGAGGTCGCAGTAGAAGCTTCGGTCTCGGCTGCGATGGATGCCGGAGTGAGCGGTCGTGTGATTTCGATCGACTGCCAAGCCGGCGATTTCTTTAACGACTCACTCGCTTTCGGGCTTAAGTCTTCCATCCCTCGAATCGAAATTCCGGGGGCTTTGTCAGGAACTTTGCTGAGCAACAGTGCGTTGTCCCAGAGCGAGCCGAAGAAGCGATCATGCCACTGCGGGGTGCTCAGTCTGTTCGACAGCAACGGCCACGCTGTCATGTGATGCGGGATCCACGCAGTTGTGCTTTCGTCTGAAACAGGCAACGCGATCTGTGGATTCTCGATCACCGATGGCCGAAGGAAGCTCGACTTGGCTTGGCTGTGGCATTCGAGCGACAGCGTAACTCGTGTTCCGGCCGGGAGCGGCACGGTGAGCGGTGACATGGATGTTTCGTCGTTGCCGGGCAATCGCTTCCCATCGACTTCAACCGAAACCACGTTCCAACCACTGGGCAAACTGATCGCGCAGTCCGTTGGGTTTGCAACGGAGACAGTCCAGTTCGAGCGATGATCTTGGTGACCGTCGCCGAACAGCAAATGATCGTGTACAGCCCGACTCACCCAAGCTGCGGGCGCCGAATTCGTCACACACACCATCTCCAAATGCGAAATGGCGTTGGCGTCGTATCGCAGAGCGACTGCATCCTCTGTCGAAGAATTTGTCCGGTCCGGCCCGCTCCCGCAGCATCCCGCGCTGGGAAGGATTTCGAGACTGGATGCATCCGAAGCAATTTGTAGTTGAGGCGGATGAATGAGAATCGAGTCCTGCGTAACGGCCTGAGGCGAATTCGGAAGCGGGACGACGGCTCGACGCTCTCGCAGCGGCAGGGTCAACTCGGCCTTCAATTCGAAGGGGCGTGCTACGGGCCGCGATAGGGTGACACGGAAATCTGTTTCGCCGGATGAAGTACTGACTGCCGATGACTCGGCCGTGACAGCAGACGGTTCGGAGGAAGCGCCTTCGGATTGTTGAAAGGTCCAAATCGGCGCCGCGACATCGTCTGGGATAGGCAAGAGAATCTGTACTTGATCCACACCGCCGGAAATAGGACGGCACTGTATCGTGTAGCTGACGTGCAGTTGATCAGTGAGCTCAATAACTTCGGTCGTCAATTTGGCTGAATGGGTTGATCGCGTGCGCTGCATCTGCAATGGCGGCAGTGTTGAGTCTATGACTCGGAACAACCATGCATCTGCCATTCGCGGTAGTTCTTCACGCTGCCACGGGAGAAGATCTTCCTCTCGGACACGGACCCGCATCAACTCCGGCGTGATCAGCAAATGAAATCTGCCGATCGACTCAAGCACGAAGACATCTTCCTGTCGGCCGTTGCGATTAAATGTCAGTTGAGGGGCAGGCAGTTCAATGCTGCCTGACTCCGGCTTGGCGGGCTGATGTGCACTGACTAGCAGCCGCAACTCAGGCACGGTGGGTCCCGCGTCCCATCGCAATGCCAACATCGATGGTTTTCCGGCTTCGGATTGAATGTCGAATGCGAAACCCGACACGGCTTGTTCCAATGCCACGCTATCGATGAACCAGTCATTGCCGAGCGGCAATGTCAGATGGTTCGCATTATTTTGAGTGTTCGACAACCTAATCCTTGAGACGGCCGCTATCGCGTTATTTTGAATGCTCAGACGCGTAACGGATTTCATCGACCAGGGGGCATCAGGCTGCGATGCTGCCACCGTCATGTTCGGCATGTCGCCAGACCACTGCCATTGCCAAGTGACACTCCCCGGTGCCGTTAGGGACTCCGTCGTTGAAAGACGCTCGGTATTCCCGGCGAAATCCTCAATTGCGATCCCGCCCTTTGATCGAAGTAGTCCGCGCCCCTCTAAGATAAAGCCGCGATCCACTGTGATAGAAGGGAGTGAATTGCGTACGGGATAAACTTGAGGTGCCATCGACTCGACTGTGATCGCATGCGTCGAATCTTTTCCGGCCGGCATAGGGATATCCAAGTAAACGGTCCCGTCCGCTTCTCGCTGTGTAGTGATCGATGTTGCAGGCGGTTCTCCCGTAACGGCCGAAGCTGAATCGATTGCGGTGCTCCACTTGGCCGATTCTACGCCGTCGATTCGGATGGACCGGATATGCAACGGCTCGTCCACTTTCAAGCGGACGCGATCGCTGTGATGAGTGTCGAGGCGAATCTTGCTCGTCCAGTTCAATCCCTGCATCAACAAGGGTGTATTCATTTTCGATATCCCGTACAACCGAGGCGTATTGTGTTGAAGAGGGGCGTACGGAATAGCGGAACTTGAGGTAGCAACGGTCAAGGCCCGATAGCTTGACGACGTACCAGTTATGTTGGGCGGGCAATGCAGGTTCACCGCCGGGCCAATCCTTCGGTAAGAGAGATCCGATCTCACGGGTTCGAGCATATGGCGTGTCCGCATCCAGGATCACATCATCAGGCACTGCGATCAACAGAATCCCGAGCGCAAGGTACGGGTGCGGAGAATTCAATGGCAAAAGATTCGGGCGAAGAAGGATTTGCAGCGAGCCGAAAGACCGAACCAAAGCGTCTTCGTCGTTTCATCCGGTGCCGTTAACAGCAACTTGCCATCGCGTGAAAACCTAGCATGCTTCGTCAGTGCGAAAGCCGTTCTATCGGCCGGCGTTTGGTCTTCTATCGCGAAGCTCGGCTGGCTGAATGACAGAGAACCGTTCTTCGGCCAGGTAATAGTCCATGCAGATGTTTGCGATTTCAATGTTTGGCCGTCGAGCTTCACGACAGTCACGGCTTGATCGATACCGCCCGCTTCTTCAGTGGTCTGTTTTCGCCTTTCGGCTTCTGCGGCCAGCAATCGATCGAGATCTTTCAATTCGATCGCCAAATAATCAGGCGTGACGATCGAGTCGACTTGAGTCCTCCGGCACGTAAACTCGCATTGCTTCCCAGCGTGCGGGAGGTGCCGCACGACCGATGCTCGACGGAAGACTGCTTGCTGAGACACCGAACACCAGAATGATAAGCAGCGACAGTGGGGACTGTACCGCGGGCCCGAACTCAAGTGAACGGAAGCGACGCATCGGCGAGCTCATCCGTTCCCTCCGCCGCCGGGCGTTGCCGGGACTTGAGCTCGAGTTGAGTTGGACGCGATGCCTGAGCCGGTCGGATTCGATAAAGGTCGAATAAGCGATCCATGATCGCTCCCTTCAAAGGTACCGCTCGTCGGCCGTGTGGTAAATATGCTGCGTCGTCGCACTCGACTTTCAACCGCAGCCTGAGTCAATGCAAACAACAAGACGATGCTCACTGCCGGCACAGTCGTTTGCAAAGCCATGATCGCCATATCGGGCCAGACCAGAGCTAGACTGAATAGCAGCGCGGCCAGCATGATGAGGAAAGCAGGATGTCGGAGTTTTCGCCAAACGGCCAAGCTGACCGAAATGAACACGGCCACGATACCCACCGGTAACCAAAAGACTAATCTTGTTGCTACCCAGGCCATTTGTTCTTGCGGCGCGCCGTATGTGCTAAGGAGATAAACATTGGCGCTCCTCGCGATCGGCGGTTGATTCGATGCGCCGATCCACTGTTCGAGCCCTTCTTGATCAACAGCACTGCGGCGGTTCCAAAACAGCCCATTATGTTGCCAGTTCCATTCCGCATTCATCTCGTCAGGTGCCAGCGCTAAATGATGTTTCGCCGGCAACACAAGTTGCCAAAACGCACGATCGAATCCTGAGCAGCCTTCGATCTCAATCGGTTCGAGTTTGACTCCTTCAAACCATCCCAGTGCTGCATAAGACGAAGTCCAGATTTCGAGGGAGCAGGCGCTGGACGGCGTTGCCGGAATATCGACTTGGTAACGTCCTTGTTCGACATCCGCGATCGGCTGCACGGCGACACCGTCGATCGCCACATCCGGAGAACGCGATCCGTGAGGCAGAGTGAAGGTCAGTCGTTTGGCTGTGGTTTCAACCCGAGCAGCAAAGCGGTCGACACGTTCCTGTCCATTCATGACCGTCTGTTGCCAAACGCGTGCGATACGCACCGGCGTGCGGCTGAGGACTGCCGACTTGCGAAGTCGCAACGTCAAATGAGATTGATCGGATTTGACGTCGAGCGGGTCTGCGTCCAGCGATCGCCACTGAGCATCGTCCGCGACATCGGCCTCGTCTGACTTCGCAAGCGACGCTGTCAACGGTCTTTCGACGGTGATGAGAACGCGCTGTGCCGATGATCCGGTGAGACCGGAAGCGGGAACGATCAGCGGGACGGTGAGTCGGGCCGCTTCGTTGGTGCGCAGGGTTTCCGATAACGGCAGAAAGCAACGAAACTCGGCTGTTACCCGACCAAGTAAGTTGGAGACACCGACGATATGGAACTCGGTAGTAGTTGAAACTGCGTCGTGCGCCTCAACTGCATCCGACGTCGCTGTCGACCCCTGCGGCTTTCGCTGTAAGGTGCATGGAGTGCCGTCGACAAAGACCGAAACACTCTGCGGACCGATCACCGATTCCTGCATTAAAATGCTCAACTCTGAAACGGGCTCATTCGCGATCTGAAAATGAATGGTCTGAACAATGTTCACACCGCTCTCGCGCAGACTCACGGAAGCAATAGACTCGGATGAGACCACCCGCGGAAGGATCTCCATGCGTCCTACCCAAGCCGCCGGAGCATCAGCCTTATTCTGAAAGCGAAAACATTGAATGCGCTCAGCGGGCGTCTTCGCCAAGAAAGGTGTCAACTGAGCGGAAAGAGCATCTGCAATGACGCCGCGCGTCGACGCTTCATTCCACCGTAAGGACACGTTATTGGCTTGCGAAAGCATCAGGACTCCGGAGCCTTCGTCGATTTGCGGTGAGTTGTCAGTTCCGGTTCGAAGTATTCGCGGGAGTTTCAGTTCCAAGTCGAATTTCGAGTCCGCAGCGGCTTCGACGCCTGCAGGTACCAGAGAGCGATAAAAGATGACTCGCCAAAGTTGGCGAGTACGGTTTTGAGTTCCGCCTGACTCGGCATCAATGCTCTCGCTGCTGAGCGTGACCACAGATTCGTTCTCGGGTCGGTTGCTCAAGTAGTCACCGTCGGAGTAAGGCGACGTGGCATCAGCAACTAGTTCGGCTGTCTCGAGAATCCAGCCTTCATGATTTAATCTCAATTCGGGTTGCTCACCGCGATCAAACACACACTCATACCAACCGCGGAGCTTGATCCGACTGCGATCGATCTCCGCCAGATAAGTGGGGTGGATGTCAGGTACCATCGATCCGCGCCGGACCGCAACCTGAACATTTAGGTGCTCGCGTTGTGCGCGGAACAAAAATGTCTGACGACCTTGGACATCTGCGGGACGCGAGTGCTGCAGCAGTTCAACGCCCGGATCTCCCTTCCAGTCCAGGACATATTGCGTCGGCACATCGAGTTCAGTCGTCAGCTCGTGCCTGTCGGAACCCTCAATAACCAATTGCGGCAGAGGTGTCTCGGTCAATAAGGGGTCTTTGCCTTTGTCCGGGGTCCATTGCCACCTGATCACGATCGGTTCGTTCGCAGACGCCGGTGTGCGATTCAATAATCGAACGCGAAGGCGTACCGGTCGCCTTGCTGTAGGCAGCGGTGTTGATCCTGATGCGGGAACGACGGAACCGGTATCACCGGCGGGCGATCCTTCTGCCGTTGTAGAGGGAGACGAAGAGTCTGCGGGTTTGTTGTCTTGTTCAGGAGGCGCAGGGAGTTCCTTGCCGGGAGAAAGCGGCGAAGGTGCGGGTGACTTCGGAAGTTCATCGGGAGCCGCGTCGGGCCCTTCAAGTGTTACGCTGTACTGCTGTGTCAGCGAAAGAGGCAGAGGCAACCACGCAGAGCCGGGAGGCAACACGACAGTGAACATGTCGCTCGGTGCGTCCCCGAATTGTCGAAGTGTTATTTTCGAGTCGGCTTCCCAACTACTTCGCGGATCATCGACCTGAAGAACGGTGCGAGACTTGATCTCCGTCGCCCCAACATTGCGTTTTCCGACTGTCCCTACTTGCCAATTGAGAGACATTGGGCCGCCGCTGGAGCGGACTTGAATCGTGTCTGTATCCGTTCCTGATATACGGTCAATTATCTCGCCTGAGGCGGCTTTCAATCGGACATCCGTGTAATGCTTTGGTATCTCAAGTGATAAGGTTGTCGGAGCTGCAGGTACTGATAACTCCAAAACCTCGCGGTCACCATCCGTTGTCACCAAGGCCTGTCCTTCAAGCACAGCCGTGTGTGCCGTCGAAGGTGATGCCTTCAACCACCAGACATATCCGGCTTGCTTCGGAGACACTTGCCAAAGACTCGTCCCCTCGCCTTCGAAGGTCGGTGCTTTGGCCAGGCGACAGTTTCCGAAACCAAGTTCAATGACCGAGACCGGCGGTGCTTCTGGACTGACGGCGATTCGGACTCGAGCTCCGATGTCGCAGAGCTTGCCGTTCACATTGACTCGACACTCCACCGCTTCAAACGTGGTTCCGGGAAGAGAACTGCCTTCTGTCCTGGCTGCTTGTGCCGACATAATCTCGAGGAATTCGGCGAAGCGAATGTTCGGTACAAATCGAGGCTCGCCTCTGCCGTCTGGAAGATAGACACGAGCCTGCAGCGGAACGGTACCTTCCTTCAAGACTTCCGGGAGTTTCGGCAGCTCCTGCGGCTTTGGCTCTTCGTCTTGTGCTCGGGCCGGCGCGCAGAGTACGCACATCCCAATCACACTCAGCGCGCGAAGGGTCCAGCCTAGTCGTTCAATATTGCGCGCTGCGCAGTGCATCCTAGCTAGCCGGAAAAGAATAGTTGCCGTCAAGAAAAGGGGGCGGATTCTTTCTCCAGTCTACGCAAACGGCAAAGCTATTTGAACCGCCGGCAGACAGTGAACTACCCCAGTACCAGATTGTTCGGACGTTACAATCGCTACAGATGGACCGACCACACGAATCGAGATGTTGCTCCTCGGACCGATGGATGCAGATCGAAGCGGGAATGTGTGCGACTGGGATTTCACGCTGCCTGTGGTCGAAGGTGCGTCAGAGATGGTCGTGCGATACCAATTCTCGCGGCGTTACTCGGTATTCCGTTGATCGGCCGACACCGCGTCGCTTGTTACTTTTGCCAACGGTTGCGCCAACTCTCCTGCCACTGATTCAGTCGTGGTTGCGAAGACTGGCGCCACGACGGGGTTGGGCTTATGTTTGCCTCATCCTTCGAGGAGGACTTGCCGGTCTCCGTGCGCTGACTGTCCGAACGGACCGACGTGAGAGCGGTTGCCGTCTCGTTCGGCGGACCGAGGTAGGATGTAAGGAAGTATGCCCAATAGCTTTGCAGCAATTCTTCGGTCGCGCCGGGATCTCCCGCTTTCAGTTTCTCTTTGGCTACAAAGATCTGACCGAGCAGATGGACCTTCTCGTCGGGATGGAGATACATCCCATAGACCCGAACATCATCAAACCAGAGCTTGCCCGGCCCGATGACATCGACCGCGACGTTGAGATCAGTCAGTTCGTCGCTGGGAACATCCGGAACGAGCAGGACGAGAGGTCGGCGACCCCAGTCGATCGGGATCTGACTGGAATGTCGAGAGGGCTGTGTGAAATCATGCCATCGATGGAACCGCTTGCCATCTTTGTATCGTCCGACGAGCGATAGTCTCAATCCGGGTTGTTCCGCCCCCGGAGCTGAACGCACCCAAACTTCTACGGCCATGCGACCTGTCGGTGGAACGGCGATGCGGTCGCTTTGAATCCAAGCTGTCGAGCCGTCGCCTCCAGAGTTCTCGATACGAATGCAACTGCGTCCACTATGCGGCAGTTCCATGTCGCGTTCGATTCGGACGTTCGGCAGTGCAGAGGCTGTCCAGCCTTTCGGCTTTCCGTCAGCTCCCCACTCCTCGAAGTCACCGCCGATCAAGCCCAGTACCTGTTGGTCGGTCAGTTCGCCGGCGCGATCAATGCAAGACTGCAGATCAAGAAGATGTTGTTCGAGTTTCCGAAGTGCACCCTCTTCGGGAGTGCTTTCGACGGCCGCCAGTTCGATCTCTGCAGAGCGGCAAGAAACAACCGCCAGACTGAACGGTTCCAGTTCCATCACCATCTCGGTCTGCTTACCCGATGCAGTCGATGTCACCGTCTGCTCAACGTGGTTCCCCCGTATGCAGGAAAGATAATACGGCTGACTGTTTCCTTTGATTTGCAACTTCACAGACTCTCGCCAACTGGCTCCGTTTAAAACAAGGAGGTAGCTGTGTTCGTCGACGGTGAGTCGTCGAATGCGGAGCGTGCCCGCCAGTCCATCGAGCGGCACATCGGCGAAGCGCTCTTGGGGCAATGCGGACAGTATCTGCAGCAATCCGGCGAGTGTGTCTCTTGACCCATCAGAGCCATCCATCCGCCGTACTCGAACAGCGGCTGATCATCGTTCATCAAGCAGCTCATAAAAGTTTGGCGAACCGCCGGGCCGCCGGGATTCACGCAGGAAACAGCCAAGTTTTGGATTGGCTGTCTCCGAATGGTGCGACCGCATCGATCCCGAAGTCGGAAGGCGAAACCCAGCGGGCTGTTGCTGAATCAGGCTGCCGCCTTGCCGCCGCAAACTGTGAATCGAGAACCGAGTCGGCTGCTAATTGAAATCCCCACGCCCTGGCAACCGGCGAGCGCGCAGTGGCGAATCAACCGTGGGACGTAGCCATTGCACGGAACCTACGCTCATTAGACGCCGGCGGGCTTATTCCGCAGGCCAGCAGTAATTCAGGCACAGTCGGAATCGATCCGTCGCCGCGGACCGAATTTTCCGGGTCAGGCTGCGTGGTCAACAACTTGGCCGGATTCTTCGATGATCAGCTTCGCATCGGGATGCGATCGGCGAATGGACTCTCCGATCTTCGTGTAGAAAGCGTTCAGCTCTTCAGCGCGAAAGTTCAGAAAAGCCAATCTCATCGGACCGGACAGTAGTTGTTTTCTTCGTTCGACATCCTGCGGCAATCGAGTCCCGACCACGCGGCAAATCGACTCAGTGTCACCGCCATCGTAGCCCCATTTGTCGCCTGCTAAGTTGAAATGGGACTTCCGGAGTCAAGTTGATCTGAATGCCGTCGAGCATGGATGTTCACGGTCAGTCGACGATTTCTTTGATGACATGCTCAAGGGCCGTTTGAACTCGCGGCTCGAGCGGATTGTAGCGAATCGATCGCAGTGCCTCTTTTCGATCAGCCGGTTGCCAGGGAACGCATTACCGTCCACATCGAGTTGGAAAAGCGATGAGCCTTCAATTCGCGCTCTTCTGATTTGGCAGTTCAGGAAGCAGACAATGCAGATCAGCGGCCAGGACAAGTTTCAATCCCATGTCGATCGAACTCTCTGCAAGCCAGTTCGACCATATCCTTGATCTCGGGATCGCTCCCGTCAGAAAAAGAAATACACCGGAATCGAATTTAGGGGACGATGCGATCAATCGCGACGGATAGATCATTAATTTCCTTGAGTCGCAACCGTGATCACTGCGGTGTTATAGCCGGCCCATTGCGTGTATTACGGCAGTCGTGATACGGCCTCGTACCAAGTCTGCCAGCTCTCCAGAGCACGATTGCTGTGCGCGTCAAAGACTCGCTGCTGCGCCGAAGTTATCTGCCAACAGCGGCCGTATGCGTAGATTGCCGTCAGTCGTTGAGCAGCGTATCCTCGCGATTCGGATGAGACCTCCGATGGCACTTGATCACCAGGCAGCAGTTGCAATCGAGCGGCAGGGACCAATGGCGTATCGCACATCGACACATCGATCTCCGCTACGCCTGCTTCTCTTTTAGGTCAGTGATGAAAAGAAGCAGAAAAGGTTTAGCCGTACGCGGCCAGAACACGAGATCATGATCCAGAAAATCAGCGGACGTTCCATTAATTCCCATCGGTTCGACCGTTATTCCGCTGTCCAGTCGAACACCGCCGGTTACACCTCCTGCATCCGGCTCTTGAATGCTGATCGCCAGATTCATGGCTCGATCTGAAGGGACTCGGACACGAACTTTATGCGGAACGCCGATTTGCTTCGTGTGCAGCGGAAATGCTTGCCAATCTCCGGGGCTGAGCAGCAAGCATTCACGACCCATATAAGTTCGCTTGCCATGTTCCGCATTTCGGCGGTCAGGGCTGGTTGACAAGCGGTGCAAGCGGCTTAGGTGCGTTCCAGTTGAGCGACCTAAGGCATCCCACCAACGCCCGCCGGGCGTACTTGAGCCTGCGGTTGCCACTGTTCATCTACAGGGCGTCGAGCACTCGCTGTGATTTGAAGAATGTTTTTCGGCGGCAGTAACGACAAGTTCAAGGCGTCGATCTGAAGTGGTCATTGCACCGATGATCGAATTGATCAATCGCTTGCGGCACCGCGGCGATACCTCAGCCGATGTAGACTCGGGTTCGTCCGGGAGCGAAAAGCTCGGTACTTGGACAGAAGGAAGGTTCTGGCGATGCCGTCCGCTTCCACTAAGTGTTGGAACGTATGAACGTTTCGGTCATCTTCCTTTGCAACCGTCACGATCGCAACCGATGTTCACCGCTTGCCAGCCCGGTCAGGTGACCGGAAATCTTGACGTCACACCGATCACCACTTCGATAAAGTAGCGGCTGGCCGCGTCCGGAGTCAACTCGAATACGGTCATGGCTCAGTCGTTGTACGGCCAGTCGTGACCCGCGTGTGTCGATCGATTCAATCCACGATCCGTGCAGCAAGTTCGATACAGGAACAGTCAACGGATCGACCGACTTTCCGTTGGAATCTGACCAGTGGAATGTCAATGAAGCGTCACTGAGACACTTCAATCGAACGTCGGCACCGCCGAGTGGACGGGGAATGCGGAAGCACTTTAAATTCGGAGGAGATTTTGACGAATGCTCAGCATAGAGTCGTCCTTGGAGGCTGGATTCCGCATCAGTTCAATGGAACCCGCGGAAAGTACTCCCCTGCGGGCCAAGGCCGCCGCCACCCCAGACCATCCGAAGTTCACAGTCGATCATCTCGCCGGTTACTCTGGTTGACGGACCTGAACTCCGTTGAGTTGCAGCCCAGGCATGCCTTGCTAGTGCTAAGTGCCACAGTGTTGTTAGAACACAAACCAGCAGAGACAGCCAAAGTCCCTTCGTCCTTCGGCCTTGAGTGCCTTGATGGTCAGCCAGGTTCGAGCTGATTTGCTTGGTTGATCGGCGATTACGATGAGCGCTGGCCGGGCGCTTGAAAGTCGGATCTTGGACCTTGTTCGTTCGTCTGATGGCCGCCGGCCTTGTCGGACAACCTTGTCCTGGTCGCTTCATCGTTCCTACTGTTTGGAAAAAGTCGAAATTATCACGACCGTGCTCTTCTTACCAAACGCGACGCGACATTACCCACCCTGGCGACTACAGGCACGGCGACTACTTGAAAAGATCGTTGATTTCCGCAGTTTTCTATTTTGCGACCGGTCATTCGCGGGCAAGGTGCATGAACGAATAGAGCATGGAAACGTATTGCATGGCCAACCGGACCTGTGATGCAGCAATCAGTATGGTTGCATAAACCAGATCAGCGTGGAGACGGTTGCGACATCGTCGACGCCTTTAGCTCGATCTTGGGACGCCGGTAAAGTGATCCGAACGACTCGGTCTCTGTTCCGCTGGGATTCCGCGGTTCGAAGCATTTCAAGAACTCGTCCGGGAAGACGCCGGACGCGTCTGCATCGCAAACGCGATAAAGAAACATTGTCCGTCACCTCCGCCAGCCGTGTCAATACCGCCGGCAAGTAGTGAGTTTTGCCGGTTGCCAAGAAAGCGACAGGAAACAGCGCATTTCGACTCCGCGTTGAGCAACATGGACAATGTCATGCTGAATCTCGCGACAGCCAGAGTTGTCAGCCTTGTGCCCAATGTCGGAATCCGACGGGCTATGGGCATGAGTTTCTTGTGTAGGTTGAACCAGTTTTTGAGAATGGCGAAGATGACGACCGCAGCGGCGGTTGCGATCGAACCGACCACCCCACCAGTAAATTGCGAAGCCGCTCATCCTTCAGACCCAGTCCCGCTGCATCGTAAGCGATTTCGTCGCCGGTTGATCACGCCCAAGAAGAGAATGACGATGCCGATCACGGAAGTCAGCACAATAGTGAATGATGGGCATGGTAATCTGGCCGATAAATGTCTGCGTGTCCGAATGAGGTCATCGTAGTAATCGTAATGGTAACCATCGATTCCATTGCGTCCACCAGAGGTTGGCGGCATCATGAGTTGAATCAACAATGGCGGGAAGACTTTCTTTTCATCGAGCATAGAACGGGAAGGTGAGTTCCCGTCACGCACTTTCTCATAAATTAAGCATCACTTCGCGATGTTGAGGCGAGCGGATTTCGTTTCCGATTCCAGGATGCGGAGGATATCGACACCCGCGTAGGAGAGCAACACCCATCCTGTGAAGCGGAAAGCAGGCAGGAGTTTCCTCGTTCGGCTTTCGGCGGTGACGAAACTAGAGATTGGACTAATCGTTCCGCCGACGAGGTCTGGTTCTTTCGATTCCCCGCGACCGTCTTTGCGCACCCCCCCTCTCCGGCATTCTCGCGATTGCCTGAACCATCACGGGATCCGCCGCGCGTGACGCCGATCGCCTCTCGGACCATCACTTGGTCCCCATCAACCATGACGCGGGAATCTCAAGATCGGACATGTAGGTTTCTTCCATTCGACGCTTTTGATCATCCGGAAAGCAAGCGTTGAATGCGTACAGTCAACTTTTTCTTCTTGATTCTCACGTACGAACTTTTCAAATTCCGCAGGCCGCTGCCGCTCTCGTAAAGTTCGCGAGCGCGGTCAATGCTTGTTCCATGATCTCGGAACGGATGGCATCCACTTGATCGTGCAATGCTTTCGCTTCATCACCTTCAAATCCGACTTCTTTCGCGATCAATCGATTGGAAGTGCGGTACTTGCGAAGTTGGATAAGAATACCGACTCCGTCGTCTGGCCCGCTGATCTCGAGTAATCTCGGTCGCGAGAAATTTCACCTCGCTCGACCGCTTTCCTCTTTGTGACTTTTGAACTCGGCCCTGCCGTCTGAATCTCTTCGTCGTTCAGGGTTCCCGAACTGCTCCCGCAGGCGGTTTTCAAATCCACTACGCATTTCGTCGAGTTTGTTTTGAAAATCTGCGGGCAGCTTCAGATCCTGTTGGACTTTGGCATCAACCAAAAGCATCAGCAGTTCCGGAGCGCCCCCGTCACCGCGGAAAGGATCGAAACCTCTGCGTCGATTCGGCTCGCCCGATCCTTCGTCATTCTTCGATTTCGTCGGAGGCGGACCATTGGGTTTGGCCGGACCTTTAAGGCGAAACGTGCGGCGATTGTCGTAGCAGAAAACTGCCGAGCAACAACATGCAGCGCGGGTCGAACTACCATTCACCGAGCCATCTTCTTTACTTCAATCCTAGCAATTGAACGGAGTCCACCGCCGTGAGAAAGTTGCTTTTCGTCCGGACAGTCGCCGGCGGATCTTCCTTGATGCATGGTTGAGCATGATACAGTCGCGGGGTCGAGGAAGCGAGCGTTTTCTCGTGGGCGCACCTGCGAGTGTCGGGACACTTCGGCGTGACTTGGGTACTTGGCAACACTGTTCAACCGCCGATGAATCGCTGCCCCTGAGTCGCCCGGCAAAGACGATTGCTAAGCTGAGAAAATCGCGAGCCGAGCCGACTTGCGGCTCGGCCTCCGGTTTGTGCCACTGTGGAGACGCTTTCGATTGGAAAGTGAGTGTAATTCTCGGGCAGACTTAAATTGACATCGAATCGCCGGGCATCCGGATCGATCCAAGCCGAACAACTCAGTCATTCCATTTCTAAGACATTCCAATAAGCATTAGACGTTCGCAAAAATTGGGGTTAGGTTCCGGAATCGCTGCCCAGGACGTCCACCGCCTCGACCACCACGACCACCGCCTGCGCCGCCAGTCCGCCGCCACCAGGGCCACCGAATCCGAAGCCGCGGGTCATGTTCTCAGGGAAAGTGAACTTTGCTCCCTTCAGGTCTTCGAGAGCCTTCTTTCACCGTCCGTCATGTTGGAAGAGACTGCTTCTTCTTGCTTCTTTTGAGCTTCTTCCATGCGAGCTCGCATGTCTTCCGGATTGAATCCGCCGCCGCCACCGCCTGCACCCGGAGCACCGCCGCCGCCGCGACCGCCTTGGAACTGGGCCATCATTTCCTCACGCAGCTTGGTTTGCGCTGCTTCGATCTTCTTCTTGCTGTCTTCCGACAGATTGATCTTCTTGGCGACCAATTCGTTGCTGACCGAACGATAGTTGTTCAGTTGTGCGAACAAACCGAGCAATCGATTCATTCCGTCAGGAGTGAGCACTTCGTCGAGAAGAGCCTGAGCCTTTTCGTTTTGCTCTTTGGCTCGCTTTTCCCCTTCGGCTCGCATTTCAGCGAAAATCTTATTGCGTTCTTCTTCAGATGCATTCTGAAAACGCTCACGCATGTTCGTGCCACCGGCGGCGCCGCCGGGCCCACCGCCCTGACGCATTTCTTCTTGCGCCTTTTCCACAGCAGCATAGGTCTCATCGCTCAGACCCACTTCCTTGCGCACTTCGGGTGCACGAAGCAAACCGAGCAATTGAGCTGCGCCGCCTTGTCCCATCCCGCCCATCATTCCGCCGCGACCGAAACCGCCACCGGGACCACCTCCGGCGCCACCTGCGCCGCCTCGCCCACCCCGGCCGCCTGGCGGCTGATCCTGAGCAGCGGCCGATAAGGCCATAACGCCGAGAACAACGAGCGTTGTTCCGATGCGAACGAATCGCGATAACATCGAGATACTCCTTCAGAAGCAAGACAAGGGATCGACGTGGGTTGCCACCAACGCCCGGATGTAGTTTTTGACCGAATATAAAACCGATTCGTCCGCAGAAAGTTTCGCGAATCGTGATCGGCTATATTTAGTTTTCAATCGATCGCTGACCGACTCACTCCCGTAACGACCTAACCCGCTTTGGGGAGACGCACACATGTTGCCGTATGCTCCCGAACTTGCTTCGCAGAATCCGCTCGATCCGCAAAAGCTGTTCGAGCCGGTTCAATTTGTACCCGGCATAGGCCCGTCCAAGGCCCCGTTGCTCAATAGGCTCGGCATTCATCGTGCCTGCGATTTGCTGTTTTACTTTCCGCGGAGCTACGAAGCTACGGCTCCACTAAAAAAAGCGGAGGAACTTCGCGAAAACGAACGCGTGAGTGTGGTAGGTCATGTAGTCGAGCTAGATGAACGGTTAACCCAGAGCGGCAAGCATATGCTCGGGGCGCTGATCGAAATAAGTCCCGGTGCTTACGTGCGCTTGATGTGGTTTAACCAACCGTTTCGCAAACAAGACCTGCGAGTCGGCAGGAGAGTTCTCGCAACCGGTACGCTGCGCTCGACCGTCATCAGTTGGGAAATCATGCAACCGCAAGTCTTCTATCTATCTCCTGACGAAGTGCCTGAAGGACGTAAACCTATGCCGGTTTACGGACTGACCGAAGGACTGAACCAATCGACGATGCGAAAAATACTCCGCAGCGGAGCTAAGCGCTTGGTACCGTTGGTCGAAGACGTATTACCCGAACGTCTCCGAGACGAACTGCATGTGTTGCCGATCGGCGAAGCGCTGACTCAGATGCATTGGCCGGAGAGCATGGAAGAAGCGGAAGCCGCAAGGCGCCGCTTCGTGGCTCAAGAGATGTTCGTCCTGCAAACCGCAATCGGATTGCAGCGGCTGAGTCGCAGGTCTACGTCTGAGGCCGACTTGCCCGCCCGAACCGAAGATTCATCATCGGATTCTTAATCGACTCGGCTTTATTTTGACCGGTGATCAACGGCGGGCGATCGACGAGATCGGCTCCGATATGGCTCGTTCGATTCCGATGAATCGATTGCTGCAGGGGGATGTCGGATGCGGCAAAACGTTGGTGGCACAATATGCTCTTTTGCTCGCGGTTGCTCACGGTAATCAAGCCGCTTTGATGGCACCGACGGAAGTTCTCGCGCGCCAGCATGCGAACTCGCTGCGAAAAAATCTCGAATCGAGCCGAGTTCGTATCGGACTGCTTACAGGTTCGCTGTCACGTGCTCAGCGTAACGAACTGCTCTCTCAGACGGCCGCCGGAGACATCGATTTGTTGATCGGTACGCAAGCCCTGCTGCGCGATTCTCTAGATTTCCGTCGTTTGGCTTTGGTGATCGTCGACGAGCAGCATAAGTTCGGGGTCGAGCAACGGGCCAAACTCCGTCGAGATGGAACGCAGCCGCACTATTTGGTCTTGAGCGCTACACCCATTCCTCGGACGATCGCCATGACGGTCTTCGGTGACCTGGACGTATCCGTCATCAAGGAAATGCCGAGCGGTCGACCGGAGAAGAAGACCTACTTGGGCGATCCTGCACTACTCGAAAGCTGGTGGAAGTTTGTCGATGAACAGCTTGCGACAGGCCGACAAGCCTACGTCATCACACCCCGAGTTTCAGAATCAGATTCTGCAGAAGCGGCCGGCGCTGTTCAAACAGCGCAGCAGTTGGCCGCCGGAAGATTTCAGCATCGTCGAGTTGGTCTGTTGCATGGACAGTTGGATAGCGCAGCCAAAGAGAAAGTGCTCGGCGAGTTTGCATCGGGAGACTTGGACATCCTGGTGGCGACGACAGTTGTCGAAGTCGGCATCGATGTGCCCAACGCTACCGTGATGACCATTCTCGATGCCGATCGACTGGGGCTGGCACAACTCCATCAATTGCGAGGCCGCGTGGGACGAGGCAGACTACCCGGTTTTGTCTGTGCGTTTCCGGCCGCAGGAACAGACGCTGCAGATCATGATCGGTTGCAGGCGTTCGTGAAGACTTCCGACGGATTTGAGCTGGCCGAGATGGACTTAAGACTTCGCGGTGCAGGTGACTTGATCGGGACTCGACAGCATGGAGCCTCGTGGCTGCGTGTGGCTGATCTTGCGCGCGACGGCGACGTTGCCGTGGCCGCAAGGAAAGTCGCTGACAAGCTGCTGGAGACCGATCCTGATCTTGCTGCTCCAGATCTAACCAAGCTAAAAAAGCAGGTTATGGCTCGGCATGGCGAGCGTCTTGGGATCGGCGATGTCGGTTGATTCGACTGTTTTCTCGTCTCTAAAAATCGAAATGACGATCGGCTATCCTGCCTTTCGACTGTGCGAATAACCTTGGCTTCACACTCGAAAACTGCTATCTCCCGACTGCCTGCTTTCTCGGCGCTTGAGGTTTCCATCGTATGGACAGTCGGCCCGCTCACCTTTCACGCTACTTCGGCCTTTGCGCTTCCGCATTGATCTTGATCTCAGGCGGATGCAACTTGGTTGATTCGGCCTCCGGCGTTTCGTTTGGCGGAATGCGAGATTCAGCGCGGAATTCTCAGACGGACCGCACTCAGGCCCATGGTTCGCCAAATTCGGAATCGCAAGCCACTCTCTTGCGCTTGATCGGGCTCAGGCGCGGAACGAATCCTGACATTCGCGCGAACTCCGGTGGCAATATGACGGGGTTTCTCAAGCGGTCGCAACCGTCGAACTATCGAAACTGGCGTCCGGACTTAGCCGTTCTTCCGTATGCCGAGATCGGCAGTGACAAGATCAAAATCTACCATGTCCGCGACTGCAATTATCGAACGGAAGAGGACTACGATGTTCGTCATCTCGATTTGGAATTTGCCCTCTCTGATGTGAGGACGGTGGACTTCATCGTCGTCCCGTTCAAGAACTCTCCGGCATTGGCTCATACCATGCTCAGCTTCGGGTTAAGCAATGGGACTCAAATAGTTGTTTCCGTGGAAGGGCGACTAGAACAGGATGAGGAGTATTCAGCGATCGGCGGATCGTTTGACGGGTTTGAACTCACCGTCGTCATCGGCACCGAGCGAGACTTGATCGGCCTGCGCACCGAAGTGCGAAAGGTGGATGTTTACCTGTACCGGACGACGGTCAGGCCGGGGCAGGCACAAAAACTATTGATAGCCATGCTGGGCCGAGCCAACGAATTGGCTCGGCAGCCGGAGTTCTACGATACTCTGACGAACAATTGCACGACCAATATCGTGCATCATATCAATGAACTTCGACCTGGCAGCATTCCCAGTGATTTTCGAGTCGTCTTACCGGGGCATTCTGATCGGATGGCTTACGACCTAGGACTGATTGCGGCGACGGCCCCTTTCGAGCAGGTGAAAGCCGCAGCTCGGATCAATGCCGCCTCGCATGCGGCGGCGGGAGCGGACGACTTTTCGCTGCGAATTCGCGGCCTGAGATAGCAGTGTGATTTTAGCTGCTACTCGTTAATGAGATCCCATCCCAGGGAATTTGCGATTCCTCCTCACGGGTGAGGCGATAAGGCAAGGGGCTCTTGGGAGATGTCTGGTTTGTTCTGCGCGAGGGTGTCTTGCTCGCGGGAGAATTCTTGAGTCGGGAACGGATTAGTTCGGTTGCAAGCTTTGTGATGGAACTTCCGTTCACGGAGGGCGTCAAAGCGACAAGATTTTTCCTATAAATACCCCAAAAAGGGAGTTCGGACCGGAAGACAGTGGCCCTTTCGCGGCTGAGACCCGTCGAGTTCCAAAGGCTCAAGAGCGTTAGTCTGGGTTGTTTGGGAAGCCCTGCGTACTCGCCCCCCGTACGAGTTTGCATCGCATATTGCCCCAATTATAATCGACCCACAACGTTCAGATCGGTCGTAAGGCGTGGATGGCTCATGATATACGCCGGTCTAACCCTTGTCTGGGCAGAAATTTCGCCCGCGCCTCCGGAGGGCGTCGGCGAAAGTTGCTTATCCCACCCTTACGGGACAGGCAGCCGTTCGGCTTAAAATTGTAGCAAACGCTATTAGGGGCTGGTTAATGGCCAACCGCAAGTTTCGCACCGCAGCGTTCCCCGTCTCCTCCTCGAATTCTTCCGATGCCGCTAAGTCCAAGGCACGCAATAACATGCGTCGGCTGCTGGTCGAGGATCTGGAAGCTCGCCGTCTGATGGCAGTCGGACCGCAGTTGATCGGCGTGCAGCCGAACAACAGCGACCTGCTCACTGACGGCGCGGTTAGGAATGAAGCTCCGCGCGAGCTGACATTTCGCTTCGATGACGCACAAGTCATTGATGCCGCGACGCTGTCGGGGATTCGGATCACTCGTTCCGGCGGCGACGGAACATTCGGTCAATACACCAATTCGACCGATTTCGGAACCTCAGGCGCTGTAAATGTGCAGTTTACCGCGCGTGCTGCTGCGACTGCTGTCACGTTGCAATTCTCTCGCGCAGACCTTGGCGTCGGCGTCGGCCCTACTTTCGCATCTGCCGGAAACGTGCTCGGAGTTACGCTCAACTCGAACCCGACCACTCCGACAACTGCAGCACAGCTAATTTCTGCGATCAACCTCTCTCCGACTGCCGCTCCGTTGGTGATTGCCAAGCTCAACGGTGGTTTGGATACGACCGTCATTGGAACGGTTAATCCGTCTTCGTATTCGCCTGTGTTGTTGACTCAATCCAATGACGCGGTCGTGCAGCCGGGCAACATGCTGGTCGGGAACGCACCAAACCAGAATGAAGTGACCGTTCGTTTCGCCGACTCTCTGCCTGACGATACCTACCGAGTTGAAGTTTTCGGATTTGACGATCCGGTGAAGGGGATTGTCGGCCTGCGCAATGTCGCATCAGGCGGCGGGCAAGGCGATTTGTTCAAGCCTACGCAGTCCGGAACGCGCCAAGATACACTTGATTTCCGTCTCGATCTCGGACCGCAGGTCACGGCCGTGGTTCCGCAGCCGGTAGTACGCAATTCATCCGGAGCATTGGAGCAACAACGCGATACGATTGTCGTATATTTCGACAATGACAAGCTCTATGTGGCCAACGATTCCAGCGGTAATCCGGCTGCGGGCTCTGCCGAGAACACTGCTTTTTATCAGTTGATCTACACGTCCAACACAGTTCGCAATACCGATGACCTTCGGTTCTCGCCGTTGAGCGCCAAGTACAACGCGACTGCGAACACAGTTACGCTGCGTTTCGCTCAAGACCTCAATCTGCTTCCAGGTTCGAATGCGGCCCAGAGCACTTATCGTTTGCGAATCGGAACACGAGAATCGGCTCCGATCACGCCGACTCGTATGGAAGCCGCAGCGACCGTTATCTCGGACTTTAATACCGGCGGAGCCGTCAAGTTCCGCTTTACGTCGAAAGCGCTGGGTGAGGCCGGCAGCGGAGTCAATGTCGTCGTTTCGAATTCCAACGGCGGTGGAGCTCCGATCATCACCAGTTCGGGCCGAACGATCTTCGTCGATTTGAACAGCTCTACGTTGACTGCTGATCAGTTGCTGACAGCCTTGCGAACGTCTTCCGCCGCAACCAACCTCGTTTCAATCGATTTGGAACCGGGAAGCAATGCGGGGACGATTGTCGGCAACCGAACGATCAACTATTCACCACTGACTCTATATGGTGTCGGAAGCTCATTCGATACAGCAACCAATCTAGGCACGATCGGTTCGGCGGCTACATCGCAAACCAGTTTGATCGTCACCAGTGACATCGATCCGGTCGCATTCAACTTGGATCTTTTGGGTGCGAATAACGATCCGGGCCATGCACAGGTTCCGACGAACGCGGGGAACAGTTTCGATCAGCACATCAACGATCGCTTCGGTGCTGACAAGATTCCCGGCGTGACGACGATCTTCTACAACTTCAAGACGAACTACGCTGTCGATTCGCAGGGTAACTCGTTGGTCAGTGCAACGACCGAAAAGCAGAAAGCTCGCGTCCGCGAAGCGCTCGGTATCTGGTCCGACCACTTAGGCGTTCAATTCATCGAAACGCCGGATCAAGGAATCACGATCGCCACCGGTTCGGTCAACTCGGCACTATTCCAGAACAGCCAGTCCGTCGTCCGTCAAGCTGCCCTGTCATTCGGCGTCTTCGTCGACCCGACATTCGCAGGCAGTCTGTTGGTCTTGGATGCATCCAAGCAATGGGGCGACAACTACGGCGAGGACTACTTCCGCACTGCATTGACCGGCTTGGGAATGCTGTTGGGGCTTGAGCGCGCCGGTGATTTGCCGGTCGGAACGTTAATGGCCTTAGATTCGGCGTTTATTAACGGTACGTCAAACAAAGAGTCGATTTTCCCGGGCAACTATGACATTGAGCACGGGCAATACATTTTCCGTCCCGATAGCAATGACATCGATTTGTATCGTTTCGATGTAGACTTCGGCGGCGCTGATCGCGTCGGCTTATTCACGGCCGAAACGTTTGCAGAGCGACTGAGCAACAGCAGCCCGCTCGACACAGTAATTCAACTGTACCGTCAAAAGCAGGCTACGGCGTTAAGCAACTTCGGCGTCGGTGAGAATCTGCAGATTCAATTCGCCGCGGTCCAGCCGGGTCGACTTGGAAACAACCTGCAGATCTTCGTGACTCGCAGCAGCCGCGGTGCCAACGCGCTGCCGATCGTCACTGCGATCGAGAATACGATCACGGTAGACCTGAACAGCACGCCTGGTTCCGAAACGACTGTGGCTCAGTTATTGACCGCACTGGCTGCTGATACCGGGGCAGCGAAGCTGGTCAGTGCCAAGATGACCCGCGGATCGGCGTCCACTGTCGTGGGCAGTCGAGACATCACGTACAGCCCGATCACATTGCTGGGCGGTGACATGGAACTGGTCAGTCAGAACGACGACTACTTCAGTCATGATTCGTACATCAATCAGAACCTAAGCTCGGGCGTCTACTACCTAGGTATCAGCGCGTCGGGTAACAGCAGCTACGACGCAACGATCAAAGATACAGGTTTCGGCGGCAGAACGCAGGGCAAGTACGAACTGCGTGTGAACTTCCGAGCACAGGTCGATGCCACCGATTCGATCCGTGATGCGGCCGGTAGCTTTGCCGGTGATACTGCGGTGACACTCGACGGAGACGGCGACGGACAACCGGGCGGCGTCTACGATTTCTGGTTCCAGACACGACCGCTGGACCGAACAATGGTCTTCAATGCAGGAGCATCCGCGTCGCTGGAAGGCAAGACCATTACATTGACCGGAGCGAGCGGAGTCGTTCGCGTTTTTGAATTCAGCAGCGATACAACGGTCGGCATCGGCAACACTCGCATTCCCTATACGCTTACTTCAACTGCCGGCGACTTGGCAGATAGCTTGGCCACGGCGATTCGTTCCCGCTCGGAACTCGGCATCAACGCCGTCGCCAACGGCGTGCGGATGGTGCTGCAGGGCGAACGATCGGTGGTTGTAGGAACCGGTATTCTGAATATCGACGTTCTCGGTCGTACCCTCTTTGTCGACAAGTCTGCGGGTCCGAATTCCGACGGCTCACTGTCCAAACCTTTTAACAACATCGCAGGCACAGGCGTCGCGAATGCCTTCGCTGCGGCGCAGCCCGGTGACATCGTACGCATCGTCGGTAACGGCGGGGGCGACGGCAAGTTGGAAACCGCGAATGATAACTTCGCATACGAAGTGGGCTTCAGCCTTATCAACGGCGTCGAGCTCAGCGACGGCAGCTCGCTCGATGTACCCAAGGGCGTGACGATGATGGTCGACGCAGGCGCGGTCTTCAAGATGCGTCGATCGCGGCTTGGTACGGGCAGCTCGAACCAAGGTATCGATCGCAGCGGCGGGGCGATTCAGATCTTAGGTACTCCGGCTCTGACGAGCCGCCTCAGGCAATCTCATTTTGAATGCGGCCGGCAATGCAGCGTCAGGCAGCGTGTTCTTCACCTCGTGGCTCGACGAAACCACCGGTTACGACAGCTACGCGCCGAGTACAACTCCTTCCGCAGGTGACTGGGGCGGTATCTCGTTCCGTCGTGACGTGGACGATTCTTCGGGTCGACCGAACTTGGAAGATCAAGGCATCTTCCTGCAATACGTCAATCATGCCGACATTCGATACGGCGGCGGTGGAAACGTTGTCATCGATTCGATCCAGCAGGTCGTCAATCCGATTCACATTGTCGATATGCGACCGACGGTGACATTCAACAAGATCACTCGCAGCGCTGACGCGGCCATGAGCGCCGCTCCGAACAGCTTTGTCGAAACGAATTTCCAATCGCCTGAGTATCAGCTCAACGGTGAGTTCACAAGCGATTACGACCGAGTCGGACCTGAGATCCATCACAACACGCTCAGCAATAACTCGATCAACGGCCTGTTCATTCGCGTGGAAACGCCGGCCGCAAACGTCGTGCGACCGTTGACGGTTTCCGCTCGATTTGACGACATCGACATTCCCCACATCATCAGCGAAAATATTGCGATTACCGGAACTCCCGGCGGTGCAATTCTCGATACCACCAAGCCTCCTGCGAATCTGATCGCACTCGCACCTTTGACCGGTGGAACGCTGACCCCGGGAACTTACAACTACAAGATCAGCTACGTTGACAAGTTCGGGTACGAGACCCCTGCATCGGACCCGACGTCGAACCTCGTGTTGCCGGTCGGACAAACCGCAATTCAGTTGTTCAATCTGCCGTCTGTTTCAGGTGACTATGTTGCACGGCGCGTCTATCGCAGCGACTCCGTCGGCAGCGGTGTTTACAAACTCGTACAGCAAGTCAACGCGACTGATTCAAGCTTCATTGATCGTGGTCAAGAAGCGGGCGGCACTCTGGTACGGGATCGTGCGAATATTTCCGGAGTCACAGCCGCTGCTGTAGCCGGGACTGGCATTGCAGTCGGAACGTACACCTATCGAATTGTCATGATCGATGAAGCCGGTCGTGAGAGCATCGCTTCGAATGCGACCGTCAGTGTCACGACTACGGTGGCCAACGGAAATGTGCGACTGGATAACTTGCCGTTGACCCAAACCGGGTTTGCAGGGCGTCGCATCTATCGTAGTGCGGCAGGTGGAGCAGGCACTTACATCCTAGTCGCGGAACTGCGCGATACGACCAACCTGGTCACTTCGTCCATTGTGGATAACGGGGCCAATCTTGGTACGTTGTCACCCTTGGCCTTCGGCAATCAACGTCCTCGCACAGATGCCGGTTTGGTGATTGATCCGGGTACCGTTGTCAAGCTGGAAGGTTCCCGCATTGAGATCGGCCAAGGAGCCCACTTGATCGCTGAAGGTACGGTCAGCCTTCCGGTCATCTTCACCAGTAAGCTCGACGATCGATACGGAGCAGGCGGTACGTTTGACACGAACAACGACGGCTCGGCTACTTCTGCCGCGGCTCGTGACTGGGGCGGAATTTATGCAGGTTCAGGCTCCAAGTTGAACCTCGATCACGCAGTCGTCGCCTATGCCGGCGGTGTGACCAAGCTCGAAGGTACGTTTAAGGCCTTCAACCCGATTGAAATCCAAGCCGCAACGGCGCGCATCGCTAATTCAACCTTTGAATTCAACGCGGACGGTACCGGCGGTCAAGGCCCGGTCAATCGCTTGGGTCGTTTGGATAATGACACGGCGACGATCTTCATTCGCGGAGCTCAGCCTGTCATTGTTGGAAACGTGTTCCGCAGCAACCGCGGTATCGCCATCGACATCAATGCAAACAGCATGACCGACGACTTGATGGGTGATACCGGTCGTGCCACCGGCAGCGCGGATCGCACGACAGATCTCGACAGCAATCGCGGTCCGCTCGTCCGCCGTAACCGACTGACTAACAACGATGTGAACGGGTTGGAGATTCGGGGCGATCAACTGACCACCGCAAGCGTGTGGGATGATACCGACATTGTCCACGTACTCCGCAACGGTGTTACGAACGCGATCAGTACGGGTATGCCGATAACGGTCACCAACCTCCACCATGAAGGCGGTCTACGCCTGCAGAGCTCACCCAATGAGTCGTTGGTTGTAAAGCTACTTGGATATGGATCGAACTTCGATGATAACGCCGGCGTCGGAATCACTGCGACCGGCTATCTGACGAACGCAGATGATCGCGTCGGCGGCACTGTAGAGATCTTGGGTCAGCCCGGATTCCCGGTCGTGATGACTAGCTTCCGAGATGACACTGTGGGTGCCGGTTTGCAACCTGACGGTACTCCTCAAACCGACACCAACAACGACGGTATTGCGACAGTACCACGAGCCTCTGATTGGCGCAGTGTGTTGTTAGATCAGTATTCAAACGATCGCAACGTGGCGACGGTTCTCGAAATTGAATCGCAGTCGGCCGTTGCTCCCGGTCTGAATGGAACCACGAATTCCGCACAGGTCCTCGGTGCATTGGCCAGCCGTGCGACAGCCAGCGACGAGAACCTGCGTTTGGCTTTGTCGTTCAAGGCGTGTTGGCTCAGCCGGAAGACCAGGACGTCTACTCATTCACCGGTGAAGCCGGACGGAAGTCTGGATCGACGCAGACCACACAACTCAAAGTCTCGACCTGGTGATCGAAGTATTGGACGCCTCGGGTCGCCTTCTGGCTCGCAGCGATAACAGCGGAGATGAAACTGCCGATCCATCGCTGTTGGTGAAGACTTCGAACATCGATCCGAATTTCGTCAACCCGCTGCAAAGTCAACCTCAAGCGGCTCAACGCACCAATGCTTCCGGTTCGCTGAAGGAAGACGGGACGATCAATCCTCGCGATGCAGGCATGCGGTTGGTATTGCCCGGTGCGGCCGGCAATCGCAGCACATATTACTTCCGAGTTCGGCAGCTTAATCCGAACGATTCCGGCGCGGGTCTGACGAGCGGCACGTACACCGTTCAACTGCGACTGCGAGAAGCTCAAGAGTTCCCGGGCTCCACAGTTCAATATGCTGACATCCGCTATGCAACCAACGGTATTGAGTTGCGCGGTTTGCCCCAGCATTCTCCGCTACTGGGTGAAGTGCAAGAAGACGAATCGGCGAGCAATACGTCTTACATTAACAACGACGTAAACAACATCAACGTCGGTACGGTTCCCGGAGTACGCGATCAGTACGTCGGCAACTTGTTGCAATCTGACCGTTCGACGATCAGCATCGGCGGTCGCCTCAGCAGCGGTGCAGACCTTGATTTCTATCGCTTTGACGTCTCCTACGCGGGAATCCTCGGCGGCGGGACTGCTAATCTAGCTGCACCTGTCGTATTCGATATGGACTACGCTGACGGAGTCAATCGTCCCGATACATCGCTGTGGGTATCTCGAGTCGATACAGATTTCCTCGGTAATTCAACCTATACCCTTATTTACAGCGGCACGGATAGCAACATCGCCGACGATCGCCGCAGTCCGCTGACTCTATCTGACCTGTCCGACCTCAGCCGTGGTTCGGTCGGCAGCAAGGATCCGTTCATCGGTTCTGCTGCCTGGGTACTGGCACATACGCTGTCGCTGTTTCTCTGCGGGTCAAGTGCCTGCGGTACTGAGTGCCGCCGGCGTCCGACGTCTGCCGTTGAACTCGGTGCTGCGAGTTGCCGACGACAGCTTTGAAACATTGGCGACTGCAGGCACGTTTGCTCCGCCGACGATACCGCAATTGTTTGATCGCACTTTGTCGGTACGACCCTTGATCCGAACAACCTGTGGCATACTCAGTCCGATTTCTCAGCGGGCCATAACGGTTCACAGGTATTCAACTTCGGTACGTTCGGCGGCGGTTCCCTGTCGGGCAGCTCCGCAGGTGAACTGGTGTCGAACGCGTTCAGCTTGGGCAGCTATTCGAATGAAGACCTGCCGACTCTGTACTTCAATTACAACTTGCCTTTGTTCACTGCAGGTTTCTCAGTTTACATTCAGAACTCGGCCGGTCAGCGAACTCAGTTGGCGAACAGCCTCGGCTTGACGACAGGGGCTTGGACCCAGTCTCGCTTGGACTTGAGCAAGGTCACGATTGCCGGGCAGAGTGTCGCCGGTCAAGACGGCTTGCGACTGGTCTTCGCGTATGACGCAGCGGCCGGTGCCGGCGGCGGCGTAAGCATCGACGATGTGGTCATCGGTTTCGCCGAACGCGGCGAACAGATCATCGGTGCTGCTGCAGGATCGGCATTTACCGCGGTCGCTGTTCCCAACGGGACGATCACTAGTGGTGAATATCAATTGGAGATTCGCACCGGTGAAGACTTCTTCACGTCGAGTGCTACAGGTCTGACCCTGACGAAGACTTTCGATACGAATGATCGTGCTGCTCCGCAGCTCACGATCGTTGCTCCCGAAGGACGAGCCGTCAGCGACGGAGATACTTTCTACCTCCAGGTCGACGGTCAGCGAGTCACGTTCGAGTTCTCGACCGACGGGGTCGTCACGCCTGGCAACGTTGCGTTGAACATCACTGGCACCGAAGCGGATTACGAAATCGCTCGCAAGATTCGCGATGCGGTCAACGATCCGAGCGTGCAGTCTCGAGTGAAGGTCAAGGCCGCGTTCTCCAGCGGACTGGAGTCGGGCACTGCAGGGAAGGACAACCGAGTCAACTTGTTTGGTAACGTCACCGGAAACTTCCAGACGTACTCGACCAAGACGATGTCGATTACCAGTGTGACCAACAATGCCAATACACTACGCAATCAGATCTTCGGAACGGGCATTACGGCGACAACACCCGCTGTCTACACAGGCGGTAACCAGTCGGCTGCCATCGTCAATCTCGGCAGTGATACCGGTATCCTGTTGTCGACAGGCAACGTGAACAGTCTGACGGCTCCGAACACGAACGATAACGCAAGCGGTATCTCATCGAACGCGGGCAACCCGGACATTAATGCGGCGCTGGGGATCACCAGCACCGATTCGACCAGCTTGGAAATGAAATTCCAATTCGGTGACGGAACGGTCGGCGGCGATCTGTTTATGGACCTGATGTTCGCGTCGGAAGAATACAACGAAGCAGTATCACGCGACCGGTTGGTGGTGTTGGTCGACGGTGTGAACATCGCGTTGGTACCGTCAACCGCTTCGCCCATCAATTCGGCAACGGTCAATCGAAACACGAATTCCAAGTACTTCTATAACAACGATCCAAGCGACGGAGGTAAGTACCTCTATCAAAACGGTTTCGACGGATTCACTTCGCTCTTCACGTTGTCAAAGCTGGGCTTGGCCTCTGGCGAGCATACGCTGAAGGTGATCATCGCCGATACCGTTACGACGGGTACGGACAGCGCCGTGTTCATTCGAACAGGTTCGGTGTCGAGTTCGGCTCGCGTGCAGAATTCGGCACCTATCCAAGCGATCTTCTTCAACGGCACGAGCGATCAGAACACGAATCGCGATCAGGGCCAAGTGTTGATCCAGAACAACTACATCCGCGATGCGCGGGATTACGCGGTTTGGTCGGAACCGGGAACTCGACAGAACGACCCTCGCGACTTGATTGCGAACCGTGCTCCCGGCTTTACCGGTGTCATGCAGAATATTCCCGGTATCGGTTCCGGTTCGCTGGGTGCAGTTCGTAACCTGCTCGAACTCAACAATACGATTCCCGGCGGCTTCTCACCTGGAATCGTCGTATCGAACAACGTGATGGAGCATGGTGGATTGGGCGGAGTGAATGTAGCCGGCGAACTGCCGATCTTCATGATTACTCCGTCCTTTATTCCAGGACCCGGCACAACGCAACCGTCAGGTGACCATAGTATCGGATCGAATACTAATCCGTTTGATCACTTTGGGTCATTCCTCGACGACGGTGATATCCTTGTCGTCGACGGCGGACGAAACCGTGTTCGGTTTGAATTTGAAGACATCGCCGGTGCGGGTGTCGGCTCACCGACATTCGGATCCGGTCAAGTTCAAGGGAACGGATACGCAGATACGAGTGTTCCGGTTTATTATCGCGAAGACGGCGGTCAGCAGTATTTGCGATTGCCGACATCCCCGAATAACCCGGGCTACAGCGCCTTGGAAACCTTGGAAGGTCTTCGTGACTCGATACTCGGCAGTATCTTGGTGACGAATGGTACGACTCAACACATAACAGCGACCATTGCCCCAGCCTTATTGGCTCCCGATACCACTGCGCTACCGAGCGGAGCAACTCCGGGCTATCCGAACTACTACAACAAGCCCGCATTGTATCTGGAAGGCGCAACGGCGATCACCTTCATCAATGCGCAAGGTGGCGGCAATCCGTTCAACATCCGCCGTGTTGACGCGGCTGCATCGACTCAGCCGTTCGCGCGCATCGTGAACAACACGATCATCGGCAACGATGGACGTGAAAGCTTTGCAGCGACTTCGACAGTTAACGAACCGAATGACACGATCGCGACCGCAGTCGATACGTGGCAAGGGACTGCGCATAATCCGCAGACCTTTACGCTGAACGCATCGATCGGCGATAGTTCGCAATTCCGTGCAGCTCCGAGCCAAGATGTGGACTTGTACAAGTTCAAGCTCGACATCGGTGAGCCGCGTCATCGTCGATATTGACAGCCCTGCAAACGGCGGTGTCGATTCGGTTCTGCAAATCTTTGATGCTCAGGGCCGAGTGCAGTCCTTCACAACCTCGACTGGGCAACTTGTCACCTTCAGCGATAACGACATTGCTCCCGGCGAAGGATTGGGTGTCGATCCATACGTCGATTTCACCGCCACTGCTCCGGCGTTTATTACGCAGCCTTGAGCGGCAAGGGCAATGTTAAGTTCGATCCGTTGTCGCTGGCCAATCGCGTGTCGGCGACCTCGACCGGTGCCTACACGATCAACCTGAGCGTCTTGCAACCGCAACAGTTCACGATCACCGTTCGAGATCAGAGCGCGTATCCGGAAGGATCGACGTTCACGATCTCTCAAGTGGCTGATTTCGCGGGAACCAATAACAACAGTCGTACGTTTGAGTTCACTCGCGACAACGTTGTGTCGCCCGGCAACATTCCGATCAACATCGACGCGAACTACCGTCGTCCCGATGTGGCTCGAGCCATCGCTGGTGCGATCAACGGCGGCGGTCCAGGCGGCACTCCGGTATTGCAGAATATTCAAACTCTCCCCAATGGCGCGTTCGGAACGGCTAGCCCGTTGGCTGCTGTTTCCGGCAAGGCGCTCGGTGGAGCGAGCGGTGTCGAATCGGGTCTGACGTTGTTCGCACGTCGAAACGACGGCAATGCTCCGACGCACTCGACCAACGGTATCGGTCACGACCGTCAAGCGTCCGGCCAGTTGTCCAATACTTCACTAGGTGATGGAACGACTGAAATGTACGTCGTCGTGAACAACGCGGCGAATATTCGCGGTAACGGTACGATCCTTGTCGACCCGGATATTAACGACAACTACAACCTCGATCAGATTCTGCCTGAGACAGGTGTGTTTGCTTCTCGCGGTGCCAGTCCGACGCTGATGAACAATGTGTTCGTCAACGTTCAGACACCGATCGTGCGAGAAGAAACACGTCGATTGCCTAACGGTGATCCTGCTCCGTTCGGATCGAACAACGCCGATGTGCATCCCAAGCCGGGTGAAGTGATCATCGGTGGTTCTCTGTACCAATTCGCCGACGGTACTCAAGCTAAGAACCGTCTCGGTGAAGGAATCGAAACCTCGCCGACGAACTTGCCGAATACGGCGCTCGACTTCAACTATACAGCCTCTGCTTCAGAGAAACTGTTCGTCGATGCGCAGGCCGGATTGTATTTGCCGGCACCGGGATCGCGACTAATCGACAGCAGCCTCGATGTCTTGGAAGAACGAGAAGCGTTCAAGACGATCAAGCAAGCCATGGGTATTGCTGTATCGCCGATCATCGCTCCGGCTCGTGATGCAACCGGACAGCTTCGCGTCGACGATCCTTCGGTGGCGACACCGAGCGGTCAAGGTGCAAACGTGTTCAAGGACCGTGGCGCGCTCGATCGTGCGGACTTCGTCGGTCCGTCTGCGAACATCGTCTCGCCTCAAGACAACGATGCGCTGGGCAATGATCAAGACACGACGGTCAGCGTCATTCAGTTGACCAACGGCGTCTATCCCGAGTTTCGCATTCAGTTGGTCGACGGATTCGAAGCTGCCGATCCGTTCCCCGGCATCGGCATTGACGATTCGACTGTCGTCGGTCCGAATGTAGCAGGAGTTCGTTCAGCAGGCGCCGCGGTCACCGTCTTTGAAAACGGTCGATTGTTGGTGGAAGGAATCGATTACACCTTCGCCTATGACACGACGAAGAACGAAGTCATCCTGACGCCGCTCGCCGGTGTTTGGAAGAACGATCGTGTCTACCAAGTGAACGTTAACAACAAAGATCGCTTTGTACTGACAGCGCCGGCCGGTGATCAACTGAACGACGGTGAAGTATTCACGGTTACCGATAGCCTCGGCGGCGTGAACTACTTTGAGTACGACAGCGGTTATCGTCTGCAGATTCCGCAAGGCCTGACGCTGCAAGCTCCTCTGGCCGGCGGTGCGACGGGCGGTATTGCCGATGGGGATCGATTCACGATCAACGATGGCGTGCGCACTGTTACCTTTGAGTTTGATCGCAACGGGAACTTCCTGGCAGGCAATGTGCCGATTCTGTTCACCTTGAACAGCACTCGCGATCAGATTGCACAAGCCGTTTACGATGCGATTCGAACTTCGACATTGGCTGTAACACCTCGGTTGTTGTCGGGCGCTCGCGTGTTCATCGGTGCGGAAACGAACACTCGGTTGAACACCAATTTCACGGCGATGACTCAACCTGCGACCACTCTGGGTCTGAAGATTCCGGATCTCGGACCTCGCCCCGGAGGAATCACCGACGGTCAAACGTTCACGGTCAACGATGGTCGTACCTCGATGACCTTTGAATATGACAATGACGGTCTGATCGCCAACGGCAATGTCCGCGTCGACATCTCGGCTGCCGGTACCGTGACTGATTTGTCGCGAGTGACTCAAGCGGTACTCGCAAGCAGCGGCCTCAAGATCAAGCCGACGATCATTTCGACCGACGTAGTTCACTTGGGCCTGAATGCGACAGGTTCGGTTTCCGTCGGCAATTCAAAGCTGACCATTCTCGGTGTAGCTCGAACGCTGACAGACGGCCAAACCTTTACCGTCTCGGACGGAGCCACGACCAAAACCTTCGAGTTCACTCGCGATGCTAATGTGACCGCGGGTAATATCGCCATTCCGTTGCACTGAGCGATACGCAAGATGAAATCGGTGCACGTACCGCGGCTGCGATTGCGTCAGCAGGACTGGGGCTGACCCAATCCATGTCGGAGATGGAAACATCGACGTCAAGGGAACCTCCAGCCACACGATCAGCACGGCCGGAGCGGCCGGTTCTGGACTTTACGGTGCACCTGGTGTGCAGTCGAACACGCGATTGGAAGCGTTTGGTCCTTTGATGTTACAAGTTCCGACTCGCGGCGGAGTGGACATCGTCGACGGCCGACTGTTTACGATTTCGAACAACGGCCGGACGGTAATCTTCGAATTTGACAACAACGGATTCGGACCTTCGTCCCCGGGCAATGTGTTGGTTCGCTACACGCCGACCTCGACCGCCAACGACGTAGCATTGGCAATTATTGCCGCTATTCAGTCGACCGCTTTGGGATTGACTCCGATCAATCTCGGCGGCGGAAAGATCGAATTAGGCATTCTGAACACCAGTCAAGTTGTCGTTGGTTCGACCGGTATGACGACTTCGCGCGGTGTGGTCAGCGACGGTGAATCGTTCACGATCGATAACGGCACGACTGCCATCACGTTCGAATTCGACAATGTCGATTTATCGAACGGCTCGACTGCGGGTCGAACCCCGATCCTGTTCCGCAGCAATAGCACTCCGGACTCGGTTGTCGCCACGATGAAGGCGGTGATCGAAGGAACGACGCTCGGCTTGACAACGACGGTTATGCCCAACGGCGTGATCCAGCTCAATGACACACCGCGATTCGTCATCACGACGACGAATGCACCGTCTTTGCGCAAGACCGGTGTGCCGGGCGGTGCCAACGCAGTGTTCTTCATTCAGGATGCGACCTTCACCGCGGATATGGTGAAACGATCGATCATCACGGCGGTGAACAACGCGCTGAACACCAATTTGCAAGCGTCGGATCGAGGGGGCAGCACGTTGTTCCTTGAGAACGCGATCAGTGTCAGCCCTGAGATCGATAACTACTATCTGCAAGGCGTCTCGGACTTGGCAGGCAACGCGCTCAAGCCGAATCGCATCAACAACGAAACTGAGTTTACGATTCTGATGCCGGGTGCGGAGCTGGATTACGGTGATGCACCGGATCCGTTCACCACCACCGGCGGACGTTATCCGACTGAGCGAGCCAACGACGGTGCTCGCCACGTGATCAGCCAAGGAACTGCTTGGTTGGGCACGACTGCCGATGCTGATAACGACGGCAATCCGACTCCGGCGGCTGACGGTGACGTGGGTGATGACGGCGTGAGCTTCGGTTCCGCACTGAACCCGCAGGGACTTTTCAATCGATTCATTACGACCAATGTCACCGTGACGATGAACTCGCCAGGCTATGTAGACGGCTGGATCGACTTCAACGCGGACGGCGACTGGGATGATCCGGGTGAGAAGATTCTGGACAGCGTACAGTTTGTGTCCGGAAACCTGACACAGACATTTGCTGTTACCGTTCCGGCGACAGCCCCCGTACCGTTGACCGCGACCACGACGTTCGCACGATTCCGATCAAGCACAACCGGTGGGTTGCTGCCGACCGGCTTGGCAGTCGACGGCGAAGTGGAAGACTATCAAGTAACTGTTGTTCCCGGCACGCCTCCGACTGCCGTGAACGACGCGTATACGATCAACGAAGACTCCTTATTGTTGACGACCGATGCTGACGGTGCGGCTTCTCCTGGATTCGTGATCGATGACGGTATTGCCGCCAACGACACGGATCCTGAGGGTGGACCATTCCAAGTCGCGTTGGTAACCGGACCGACCCACGCTCAATCCTTCACGTTGAACCCAGACGGAACGTTCACCTATGTTCCTGCCGCGGACTTCAACGGTACGGATGTCTTTACTTATCGAGTCAAAGACGGTGTGCTGACCTCGAATAATTTCGGGACGGTCACCATAACGGTGCGTGAAGTAAATGACGCGCCGACTGCCAATAACGATACGGTTCTAACCGATGAAGACTCCCCGTTGACGTTGTTGGACTCGCAACTGATCAGCAATGACAGTGCAGGACCTGCGGAAGAATCGGGACAGACGTTGCATGTGACCGGCGTGCAGTCGCTCAGTGCTGCGGGCGGAAATGTCTCGCTCAGCGGGGGTCGTGTGATCTATACGCCTCCGGCTGACTTCAGCGGAACGGACACGTTTACCTACACGATCACCGATAACGGCACCTCGATCGGACTGCCTGCACCACTGAGTGCGACAGCGACGGTCACCGTCACTGTGCGAGACGTGAACGATGCTCCGATTACCGGCGGCGATACGATCGGCCCCGTCGTAGAGGACGGTTCCATCGGTGTCTCTACGGGAACATTGTTGGGTAATGATGCAGCGGGACCATTGAACGAAACTCTGGTACAGGCGATTCGCATGAATCGCGTGATCGCGACCAGCACCCATGGCGGAACGGTAACGCTCAGCGGCACGACGGTGACCTATCGACCGGCTCCTGACTTCGCAGGAACAGATACGTTCTTCTACGAAGTCGTTGACAACGGTTTGAGCAACGGAGTATCGGATCCGAAGACGGCACTGGGAACCGTAACGGTGACAGTGACGCCCGTGAACGATGCACCGCGCGTAGCGAACTCGCTGGGTACCGTGACTGTGGTTGAAGACAGCCCGGCTCGAACGTTTGATCTTTCGACCTACTTCTTCGACCCGGATGTCATCACCAATGGCGACGTACTCACGTACAGCGTGAAGTCGAACACGAATGCCAATTTGGCGACGCCGACGATTTCGGCGAACACGCTGACGGTTCCGTTGGTTGCTGACGCGAACGGACAAGCAGTGATCACGATTGAAGCGGCCGATTCAACCGGCGCGAAGATCACGAACACGTTGACCTTGAATGTGACGCCAGTGAACGATGCGCCGCGCTTGGTGACTGCGATCCCGGATCAAACGATGGCCGAGGACGAAACGCCGCGGACGATTACTTTGTCTCCGACCTTCTTCAGGGACCCGGACGTCGCGTCCAACGGAGATCGTCTGACTTACTCACTGACTGAGAATACGAACAGCCTGTTGGTTACTCCGACGCTCAATAGCTCAGGCGACCTGACCTTGACTCTGAGTGCCAATCAGTTCGGCACTTCGCAGATTTCGGTTAAGGTCACTGACTTGGCGGGACTGTTTGTAACCGACACGTTCATCCTGACCGTCAATCCGGTGAACGATGCGCCGGTCGGACGGGCTGATTCTTACACGGTGGCTCAAGGCGGAACGCTGATCACGACTGACCTGCGAGGCAGCACGAGTACAACGGCTGACGACAGTGTGCTCGTGAACGACAACGATATCGAAAGCGATCCGCTGACGGCAGTACTGGTCACTGGTCCGCAATTCGGTACCGTAACGTTGAACTCGAACGGCACGTTCACCTATGTCCACACCGGCTCGACCCGTACCACGGACACGTTTACCTATCGCCCGAACGACGGTGCATTGTCGGGTAACCTCACGACCGTGACGATCACCATCGGTGCTCCCGCAGCTCCGCCGCATCAGAACCCGTTGACGGTCGGCAGTGAGAGTTCAGACGGACACCGCGACGTGAACGCAGACGGATTCATATCCCCGATCGACGCGCTGCTCGTGATCAACTTCCTGAATACGGAAGGACCTCGGTCGGTTGTCGGACTTCCGTCACCGCCTCCTTACCGTGACGTGAACGGCGACAATTTCATCTCCGCGATCGACGCGCTGCTGGTCATTAATTACCTGAACAGCCTGCGACCGTCGGGTGAAGGCGAAAGTGAGGCTGTGCCGGCAGGCGACGTGCAGACCGGCAACTGGCTGGCTGCGGCGTATGCCAACGAGTTTGTGGCCACACTGGCTGCGTCCAGCAGCTACGTGAGCATGCGGGCTCGCGACCTGGCACAGGGCGAGATTTACGGACCTGTGCAGCCTGTTATGATCCGCGACGAAGTGGTCGAGGCGATTGCCGAGACCGGACTCACCGTGGATTCGGATGTGGCGGCACTTTTGGCTGCGGAACCGGTACATTCCGGAGATTCGGCCGGTGCCGTAGACTCGGCAATCTCCGAGCTACTGGGTGATTTGTTCCCGAAAATCGACAAGAAATCATAAAGCAACCGGGAGCGGACGTGACTTATTGCTCGTCCGTTCCCAAAATAGCAGTTTTGCTGGTAAGTCGCTGAGTGCGGAAAGGGCAATCTAGGCTCTGTCCGCATTCGGCCGTATCGACGCTCTTATTCGTACGAGATCTCTTCCGTTGCAATTGGAACCGCAAAAGGTAAGTCGCATGGCTAGCTCTGTTTCGCGCCGCAAGGTTCAGCAGTTGAGCAACTCTGTTCTTCGCCGTCTTCGACTTCGACGTGCCATCGTCGAAGCTTTGGAGCCGAGAATGCTGATGGCTTCGGACCTCTTGCTGCAACAAACGCAGTCAAGCCTCATCGCTCCGGCCCCAAATTCAGGGATCGATTTCCAGATGACGTTGCAACGGGCCAATAGCGACTTTGATGTTGCGGCCGATGCACGAGCATTCCTCGACAACGTCGTCGGAACAGCCGCGGGTGACATGACGGCTCAGCCGTGGTTCCCGCTGGTGAATTCGGCATATGATCAATGGGTCCAAGATAACGGTCTGGCGTTCACCTACACCGCGTCGCCTGCCGAAGGCGAAAGCGGATTGGTTGCCGAAGGTGAAGCCGGCGGTCCGCGCCTGCTCTCCGTTGCTCCGAACTCGGGAGACATCTTCAGCTTCAATGGGCTCAATACGTTGAATGTTTCGCCCACGGAGTTGGTCTTGCGCTTTGATCGCGCGATCGACGCGAACACCATTCAAAGCGGAATTAAAGTCACGAAGGCCGGGAACGACGGCAATTTCAGCAGCGGTAATGAAACGCCGGTAACTTTCACGGCGTTGCAAGGGGACAGCCCGCTGATCGTCATCGCGCGCTTCCCGACGACTTTGGCAGATGATACGTACCGAGTGGATGTGCTCGGTGACAACAACACGGGTGCGATTCGTGACACGGGATCAAAGACTTTACAACCGCGTTTGACGACGACGAGCAAGGATACTGTCGACTTCCGCCTGCAACTCGGCGCACAGGTAGTTGCCGTTGTTCCGCAGCCGGTCGATCGACTGCCGAGCGGTGCGTTGTCTCCGCAACTGGATAAGATTCGCGTTTACTTCAATAACGACGACCTCGATCCGATCTCGGCAACGAATCCGAATTTCTATCAGTTGATATTCACCAGTGATACCGTTCGTCCGAATGACGACGTTCGATTCATACCGACGTCAGTATCGTACGACCCGGCTGCGGATATGGCCGAACTCACATTCAGCGGCCGGATCGATCAATTGGCAGGGGCCGGGACTTACCGACTGCGCGTCGGTTCCAGTACTGTTGTAAATTCTGTTACGAATCTTCCGAATGTCGGTCTCGCGAACCCGGCGACTGACGCGTCAGACTATTTCGCAAATGCGTATGACCTGAACGGCGTTCTGGGATCCGGTTTCGCCAGAGTGAATGAGACATTGCAAAATGTCGCTAATCCCCTCCCGCTCGATTTCCCCGGTAGCGATTTGGATATCGGAAACCGTGACATCGATCCGTCACTCGCCGGGAAAGCCGACAACCACGTAGGGGCAAGCGGCGACAGCGACCCGTCGATCCCGAAGTATACATTCTCGTTCATGAAGAACGTTTCTTACGGAAATGATGCGGCTGGCCGTCCGCTGTATACCGTAATTACTCCTGACCAAGAAGCTCGTGTCCGAGAAATCTTTGATTTCTACTCGAAGCAGCTCGGTGTTGATTTCGAAGAAACGGATATTCCGGGCAATTACAACGTCGTGGTCGGCGACTTGTTCCCGACCGGTGAGACCAGCGGCCCCGGCGGCCCGGCCGGTCTCGGCGGCGGCGGAATGGCGGTCATGGACTCTGCTGAAAACTGGGATAACAGTTTCGGCGGCGGATTCTTCGGTGTTGCCATCCACGAAGTCGGGCACATGCTTGGGCTTGGGCACACGTACGATCTGCCTCCCGGAACAACGATGGGCTCGTACAGCGGAACTGCCAATGACGGAACGCCCTCAGCTCAAACGACTTCCTCGTCCAATCAGTTTCCCGGACTAAACGACGTAATTCACGGACAGTTCTTATATCGTCCGGACAACAAGGACGTGGACCTTTATCGCTTTACGATCGGTGCAAACCAGTCGAAGCATTTGAAGACGGAAACGATTGCTGAGCGATTGGCGGACAGCAGCTCTGCCGACACGGTCATTACGCTGTACAAGGCTACGCCTGCGGGTCTGGAAGTCGTCGCAAGCAATGATGACTATTTCAGCAGTGACTCGTTCCTTGAAATGGATGTGGATGGAGGTGCGACAGGGACCACCTATTACATCGCCGTGACTACTTCCGGCAATCAAGATTTCCAACCGAACGTTTCCAATAGCGGATCGGGCGGGACCAGTAGCGGCCAATACCAGTTGGTTGTTGACTTGCAAGACAAGAATGGTGTGAGCCTGGTTGACACAAGTGGGACCCCTCTCGACGGTGACGGAGACGGGTTGGCGGGTGGTGACTTTAATTTCTGGTTCCGAGCAGCAGCGCCTGTCGGCATCGCCGCTCCGAACTCGCCCAAGACCGTTTTCGTCGACAAAGATTATTCCGGCGTATCGATCGGTTCGCCTGCCCAGCCGTTCAGCTCATTGGCAGCGGCTGTTGCCGTACTGACTCCCGGTGATATTCTCCGCGTGATCGGTAGTGTGGGAACAGACAAATCCCTATCGACCACGAGCGACAACAAGGCCTATGAGTTGGGGCGCGGCGGATTCGCCAACGGAATTCTGTCGGATGGTCTGACCTTCCAGGTTCCGAAAGGCGTCACGATGATGATAGACGCCGGAGCTATCTTTAAGCTGAAGGGGAGCCGCATTACAGCAGGTTCAATTGACGCGAACTCGGACTTCAGTTTCTCTTCGATTCAAGTGTTGGGAACGCCGACTTCGCCGGTCTATTTCACCAGCTACAACGATGAGAGTCTCGGTGTCGATACGAATCCGATTGCGACTCTCCCCGCTACCGGTGATTGGGCCGGTATTCAGATTCATAACGATGTCGACCGAGCACAAGGTCGCGGCGACTATGAGCGTCAAGGGATTTTCCTGAACTACATCGCTCAAGCCGACATTCGTTACGGCGGCGGACAAGTCACTGTGGTTAATCCAAGTCCTGCGATTAATCCGATCTATTTGGGTGAGAGCCGACCGACCCTGCTTTTCAACAAGATCAGTCTTAGTGCTGACGCAGCTATTTCCGCAGATGCAGACAGCTTCGAAGAAACACTGTTCACCGAGCCTCGATACCAGAAGCCGTATGCAGTCGGCGATCTCGGGTATCGACCGGACTATGATCGAATCGGACCCTCGATCCATGGAAATCTGCTGACAAACAATTCGGTCAACGGATTGTTTATTCGCGTTCCGACGGCTCCCGGCAAAGAGCTGGCTGCATTGAACGTCGCGGGACGATTGGACGATACGGACATCGTTTATGTGCTGGGTGAAAACCTGATCATCAACGGTACGCCGGGCGGCTCATTCAGCGAAGTAACCAAGCCTTCCACCAGCGTTGTCAACGGAACCATTTCCAGCGGCGGCAGTTTGGCCGCGGGTGCTTACTCTTACAAGATCACGTTTGTTGATCGCTTCGGCGGCGAGGGAGTTCCCAGCGATCCAATCAATGTGAATGTGGCAACGGCCGGCTCAACCGTGCAATTGAACGGTTTGCCTGCTGCAAGCGGCGATTTCTTCTCTCGTCGAATTTGGGCGCAAAGGCCCAGGAGACGCTGCCTATTACTTGGTTTCAGAAATCAATCGCAGTAACACGAGCTTCACGGATTCCGGACCGCGTGACGGTGCCTACGGCGGAGCGCTGAATGCAACTCAGATTTCACGGGCTCGACCTGACGCTCGCTTCATGGCTGATCCGGGAGTGATCATTAAGTCTACCGGTTCGAGAATCGAAGCCGGTTTCGGTGCCCAGATCATTGCGGAAGGCACTGCAGATAGACCTGTTGTGTTCACCAGCAAGTACGACGATACGTACGGTGCCGGCGGAACTCTGGATACGAATAACGACGGTTCGGCTGCGAAGCCTGCTGCCGGCGATTGGGGCGGATTGGTTGTTCGGCATTTGGGCAGCGGCTCGATTGACCATGCCGTTATCGCGTACGGGGGCGGTTTGACGAGCGTGCCGGGAGGCTTCGCCGGCTTCAACGCAATTGAGTTCCACCGAAGCCACAGGGCGCGTTGCCAATTCGCTGCTGTCTCACAACGCCGACGGTGTAGGCGGCAATCTCGCTAGTAACCGAGGCGGACGCGGCAGCAACACCAGCGCCGTAGTTTTTGTCGACAGCAGCCAGCCCGTCATCATCAATAATGACATTCGCGATAACACGGCTGTCGCTATTAGTATTGATGCTGATTCGATGAACGAAAAGTCGGTGGTCGACTTGGGACGACAAACGGGTGCAGCTGATCGTTTGGCTGCAGGTCTCGGAAACTATGGTCCGCTCGTACGTGGAAACCAACTGGCCAACGTCGCGCAGAGCGGCAGCGGCGGCGGTATTCCGGTAAACAGCATGGAAGTTCGCGGCGGCGAGCTGACGACGGAAAGCGTATGGGATGACACCGATATCGTTCACGAAGCTGCGGGGAAATCACCGTTCCGAATTATCACCACGAGGGTGGTTTGCGACTGGTCAGTCATGTTGATGAATCGCTGGTCGTGAAGTTGCTTGGATCGGGTGCCGGTCTTACCGCCGGCGGGCAATTCCTTGACATCACGGACCGAATCGGCGGAAGCGTACAAATTGAAGGTGCACCGGGCTTCCCGGTTGTATTGACGAGCTTGAAGGATGACACGGTCGGTGCAGGTTTCACTCCGGATGGATTGCCTCAGTTGGATACCAACGGTGACGGCAGTGCTACGCAAGCCAGTCTCGGAGATTGGCGAAGTGTTCGCTTCGATCCGGATTCGAACGATAGAAACGTGGATGTTGTTCCGGAGCGTGAAACGGACCAAATTCAGGACACAGGTACAAATGACGACGTTTACTCCGCGCAGCCGATAGGCGGATTGGCATCGTCTCTCGGAGCAGGGGATGAAAACCTCCGCTTGGGCATGACGGTTTACGGATCGATTGCCTCGAACCGTGACCGAGACGTTTATAGTTTTGTGGGGACGGCCGGATCAGCGGTCTGGCTTGATATCGATCGAACTGCCAGTGGACTCGACTCAGTGGTCGAATTGTTGGGTGCAGACGGAACGATACTGGCACTCAGCGACAATTCTTTAGATGAGTCCTTGGCGGCAACGCAAAACACTACATCGACTTTGTATCAAACCCCCAACACCACTCGAGTTGCCCCGAATCAAGTGCAAGTGATGGAGCGCGATCCATTTGCGCAGCAGAACTCGTGGTATGCAGGTGTGGCAAAGGATGAAGGTTCAATCAATCCCAAGGATGCAGGTTTCCGATTGGTGCTGCCCGGCACCGTCGGCACAAGCGGCACATTTTATGTACGAGTGCGAAGCAACAATCTTTCGCCGGGTGATCCGACTTCCAAGTTGATTGATCCGGCGTATGAAACGGCCGGTCTGTCGAAGGGGTCTTATCGTCTGCAAGTACGCCTTCAGCAGACGGACGAAATGGCCGGTTCGGCTGTGAAGTATGCCGATATGCGTTTTGCGACCAACGGAGTTGAAGGGCTTGCTTCTCCGTTCCATTCTCCGTTGACCAACACGGTAACCACTGGGGTGAATTCCAACGTTCCTGTTCCGCTTGGAAATGTAGGAATTTCAGATCGCGGTGTCGTTTCCGTGTCGGGATCTCTGTCTCGAACTTCTCCGATCGGTAATAACACGGCAGATGTTGCCTGGTACACGTTCTCTCTGACTCGCGCCGATATTCAGCAGATTGCAAGTCAGTCGGGGCAAGCTCCGGCCGGAACCAATATTTCGGTCACGTTGGATGTCGATTACACCGACGGCTTCGGCGGCCCGAACACTTCGCTGTGGCTGTACAACTCCGCGAATGAACTGATCTACGTCGGTACGGACTCCAACATCGCTGACGATCAGCCTGCACCGACGCGCGGATCGAATATTGATGACCTTACACGTGGTTCGACCGATAAACGGGATTCGTTGATCGGCCCGATTCCGCTGCCGGCCGGCGGCGGCACGTTCCGGCTGGCGGTCACAAGCAATCTCCGCATTATGGAACCGATGGCTCAGTACCAAGAAGCTGACGCCGACGCAGGTGGATCCGGTTCCAGCAGTGTTACCGCTACGAGTACGCGCATGGAGCCGATTGCGTCGGTACAGCGGATCGTCGAAGACCGTTTCGAAACTGGTACTCCTAACTATCCGTCGACTGCCACCGGCCCGATTTCTGTAGCATTCGGTCCAGATCAAAGTGCGGTACAGACGAACAATCAAGTCGCTTATACCTTGGCAGACATTCCGACGTATATCGTTGATACGTCGGCGACGGTGAAGAATATCAATGCCTTCACCGGTGCTCTGGAGTCCACCGTAAGTCGCCGTGGACTCGGTAATAGCACGAATTTAGGTGATGTGGACATCAAAGCGAACGGCCGTGTGGTCGGTAGTTTTGTCGGTTTCACTAATCAAGCGGATACAACTGCAACGATTGCAGAATTGGATGACGCCGGAAACGGTGGAGCATTGTCCGGAGCTACAAGCGGTCTGATTACTTATACGACTCAAACGACCGGAACCACGACCGCAGTTCAGCAGCGCAACGGAACGGGGGATGGTATCGCCTTCAATGGGCTGGCATTCTCCAACGATGGAACTACGGAATTGGCCGTCGGCGTAGGTTCTCGTGGAAACGGACAAACGAATTTCCGTCAGCCGACGTTCGATGCCAACAACAACGTCAACGGTATAAGCGGCGTCATCAACTACAACACGACAAACATCGTTTATGCATTGAACGCGGCGAACTATTCAGTTATCCGCGCACAAGGGACAACCGACCGTACTACGCCACAGGCTGAAACGCAGGGAGCGGGAACCAACTTGCAGGAACTGGGTCGGTTCCTGTCGGGTTCAGCTGCAAGCAACTATACCAATGGTGTCGTCACCGGGTTAGCGAGAATAGGTTCACAACTTTACGGCGTGAGTAACCTAGGTGAGTTCTACAGCGTCAACATTGGCGGCGGGACCGGAAATCAGTTCGCTTCCGATTTGGTGGTAAACAATGCGACGACCACCTACTACGGTACGCTTCCGACTCGTACGCTAAATGACGGCGGATTGCCGATTGCATTCACAGGTTTGACCAAGGCTCCCGACGACCTAATCGACGGCGACGGCAATGCCTACACAAATGTCCTGATCGGTATCACGGCGAACGGGACCATGTACGCCTTTGATACGACGGGAAACCCGATGAATATTTTCCCGGGGGGCGTGAACAAGACCAAATCAAATACTGTCGGCCGGACGGTTACTGGGGTAAGCGGGATTGCATTTTCACCACTGGACGTGAACCTCTGGCATATTTCGAACATCGAATCGAGCAACGGCGGACATGGTTATCCGACCAATGCGAAATCTGCTACGGCAAGCCCCGACAATATTCGCCCGAGGGCCGAAGCAACGGACCAAAATGTGCTGTCCTTCGGTTTCGAGAACTATCAGAACAACAGCCGCCAAGATGGTACTTGGGGGGCGCTGAGTACCGGTTTTGATAACTCGCTTGCATTCCCAGGCGGAGCCGAGGGTGCAATCGAAAGTTTGCCAATGGATTTAAGCAGCTATAGTGCCGACGATCTGCCGACATTGTATTTCAACTACCACCTGGATACCGAGAACGCGAATGCGGGTAACTCCGGCGATACGAATTACATGAAGGATGCGTTCCGGGTTTACGGTACCAAGGACAACGGGACGACCTGGGTTCTCCTGGCTACGAATAACTCTGCTAGAACCGCGGACTATAGTGACGGCCAAGATGAATTTGATCCTTCCATCAACGGCGACACAGATGCGTACGGTAGCTATCGATACGCTCAGGAATTGTACGATGTCGGTGATAACAATGCCCCGGATGCTTGGCGACAAGCTCGGGTTAATCTTTCAGCACTTGCGGGAGGTGACGCGGTCAAACTGCGATTCGAATTCTCGACGGCAGGATCATTCAAGACGGGTGATGTGTTGTCCGGCGGCGTCGAGTTGACGGCCGTACCCGGCTATAAGTTGGGAGACGGACAGACATTCCAGGTTGCGAGCAACGACGTCATTCCAGCAGTGACGAAGACGTTTGAGTTCGATCTCGGATATGTTCTGAACATGCCGGGTGGAAGCAGCATTCCGATAGGTTCAACCATCACCATTGATAGTCGAACTTATACTTTTGCAGCTGCCGCAGGTGCGAATCGATTTGTGGTTTCTGCCACGGATTCCCCGGCCGACGTGGCTGCAAAGATCGTGGCCAAACTGCAGGCAGACGGTTACGACGCGTACACAAACGTCAAGAAGCCGAATGTTGTTGTTCTTCCGACGAACGCGACAAACGTTCGCAATGTTTCTGCGGGCGGTGTATACACGGCGACGGGAATTAACACCACCGATTTGATTCAAGGGCGTCCGGGAACCGGAACCAACGTTTCCATTCCTATTCGTCAGGACGTGCTGGATTACGTTACGGCAGCAACCGACGTACGCGATGCAATGAAAACTGCATTCGCGACGGCATTGTCCAACGGTGTGACCGGTGTTTGGACAACCTACGGTCAGACCGTTCGGCTGGTGAAATATGACGTCACACTCAACGGAGCGTTGCCCGGACTGCTCGGTCTGACGTCGACGACCTCGAGACCCGGTGATGCGTTCGGCGCGGACAGCACTGCGGCGATTAATCAGCTCGGTACCGGTGCTGCTGTTCGCGGGCAAAATAATACCGGCTTCGGTGTGCGAATCGACGACATCATCGTCGGTTTCGCGGAGCGCGGCGAGCAAGTCTGGAATGCTCCGGTTACCACTGGAGTGAGCCCGACTCAGAACCGCGACCATAGCCCGGCCGGTCTTCAAGCAGACGAAACCGATTACGGTAAGTTCCAACTTGAGGTCCGTACGTCAGCTGACTTCGGTGTCTCGAAAGACGTACCGGGGTCAACGAATCCAAAGACTTCTTACTACTCACTCAGCGAAACGCTTGACACGAACTATCGCTTCACTCCGTCGATCGGGTTGCAGATCCCAGCTGCCGCCGCGATCGCTGACGGTACTACTTTCACCCTCAGCGACGGCACTACAGTCGTTACGTTCGAGTTTGATGTTACGAACGGGACGAACGATGTATTGGCTGCTGGAACGCAAAGCGGCCATGTGCCGATCGTCATCGCTGCCGATGACTATGACTACGTCGTGGCTCGCAAAGTACGAGACGCGATCAACTCAGCTGCGACTCAGACGCAAATCATCGTGGATGCAGAAGTCGTCGGCGAAAACCACAGCCTTGGGAACACTTCGACAGGCACTGTCGTCAACCTCTTCGGAAACGTTTCGATCACCCGAATCGGAAATACTCTGCCCGTAGGCTCGCCGCTGTCCGTCGTTTCGTATGGCGCGGACACCGAAGCATACGAGAACGCCGGAGACTCGAATCGTGGTCGAGTGGACCAGGGGCAGCTCATCATTTCTTCGAGCACCTTCCGGGATTCATCCCAGTACGGTGTCAAGCTCGATGATACGCCGGCTAGTCGCGGAAGCCGATTGTTCCCGACGATCAATGCGGCCAATCAAACGGTCGGCACCGTGGTCATGAATAACATCTTTGACCGAAATCGAACCGGCGGCGTTTCCGTCGATAGCTGGACTCCGCCGGCGCTCTCCGTTCTTCAAACGGAGATCATTGCCGCTTCTCCCGCTGTACGCATTGTGAATAACACGTTCTACGGCGGAGGCAGCGGTAACGGTGTGCGTATCGGAACCGGTCCGACTCCGACTGTCCTCAACAATATCTTCTCGAGCGAGTCAGTCGGCGTCGCGGGACCTGGGTCCAGTGTGCTCGGCGGAAACTTGTACCAGAACAACGGTACCAACGTGTCAGGCGGTGTCCTCGGCACGTTTGACAAAGCGCTGACACCCGCCGATCCGTTGTTCGTGAACCCGATCGTGCATAACTTCTACTTGGCTGCCGGTGCATATGCGATCGATAGCAGTATTGAAGCTTTGCCAGAGTCGTTGTCGGTGAGCCAGTTGCGTAATTCGTTGAGCTTGCCCCCGTCACCGATCCTCGCACCGGACCGCGATTGCCGGTCAGCGACGTGTCGATGATCCATCCGCGGCAACGCCTGCCGGTTTGGGTGCCAATGTGTTTAAGGACCGTGGAGCAACTGACCGTTCTGACTTCCAGAGCCTGACGGCCAGCATCTTGCAGCCGCAGGACAATGATTCGGCGAATGTCGACGTTGACCGAAATGTGACGACGATCCGCGTTACCTCCGGCACGATGGAGTACTTCTCTGTACTGCTGGTGGACGGCGAAGGAATCGGCCCTGATGCATCGACGGTAACTGCTCAATCCATTCTTGTGACAGAAAACGGTCATCGGCTGACTCCGGGGGTCGATTACGTATTCGCATACAACGCCAACAGCCGTACGATTCGGCTGACGCCGCTCGCCGGTATTTGGCGTAAGGACAGTATCTACGAAATCACCTTGAACAATCGTACGACCTACGATGTGACGCTGAAGAGCGGCACCAACACGGTTGACGGAGATACGGTCCGCGTTGTTACGGCGGCTGGTACGACGACATTGACTTTCCGACGCAATCCTACCGGCGCTTTCGATGTTCCGTTCTCGAATACCGATAGTGCTTATCAGATCGCAACACGTTTGGTTGCGAAAATCAATGCTGTCGGCAGCGGCGTTCGAGCCTACCTGGAAGGTGACGGAACCGTCGGCGTTATCGGCGCGAACTCGCTCTCTGTCGCAGGTACGTCCGCGACGTTTGCCACGATCAGTCGGATTCAGGACATCGCAGGCAATGCGTTGGCCCCGAACCGTTCGAACAGCTTGACGCAGTTCACGATTGTGATGCCTGACGTTACGCAAGATTACGGTGACAACGTATCGGCCTCCACCACATTGCAAATTAACGATGGAGCACGCAATGCATTGTTGCCGATCGACATCACCTATCTGGCGCTAGGCAATTTGGTAGATGCGGATGCCGACGGCAGCGTAACCAATTCTGCCACCGGTGACGATAACGAGTCGCTCGTCAGCCTTGGCAGCTTCGGTGTTGCAGGTGCGAAGTTCAGCACAGCGGGACCGGCTGTCTTGACGATGCCTGCCGGCAACACGGTCGGCCTTGACGGACAGAAAGTCGTCATTACCGACAATCAGCTGAAACAGATTACGGTTGAGTTCGACTTGGACGGCAATACAACTTCCGGAAACGTCGTAGTCAACGTGTTAGCGGGTGATTCCGCTGCGCAAGTTGCGACGAAGTTCGCTGCCGCGGTTAAAGTCGCGTTGCTGGCCGGCAAGATCGGATTGGTGATTCCGATTGCGAGCGGTGCCGACGTCAGCCTGGGGGGATCGCCGTCTCACGTCTTTGATCTTACTTCCGCACCTAGTGTGGTACGTGCCGGTGTAGGAAATGTCGGGATGACCATGCCGACTATTTTGACCGGACTCGACGGAAAGACATTTACGGTAAATGACGGTAACGGCAACAGCGTCACGTTTGAAATCGACGACACCGCCAATGCAGGTGTTGCCGGCTCGAATGTGCCGATCGTAATCGGACTGTCTACTGCCACCGGCGCGAATTTGGCTCAAGCGATTTCTAATGCGATCAACGCTCAGGTTACTGCCGGTAAGTTGAAGATGGGGGCAACCACGGTCAGCGGATCGACGGTGCAATTCTTCTTGAACGATGATGATGGTGTGAGCTTCGGAACGCTGTTCAACTCGAAGGCAAATCCGGTTCCTGTAACCATCAACGCTACTGCTCCCGGCATGTTGGATGCATGGATCGATTGGAACGGGGACGGTGTTTTCGATTCCTCCGAGCGGATGAGTCGTTACATTGCAGGGACGACTGCCAACCCGGTTTCGACATCGTTGCCGTTGTCGGCCGGAGCCAATACGTTCCTGATCCAGACTCCGGCCAGCGCCGTAGTCGGATTTACGACGGCTCGGTTCCGCATCAGCACGCTGGGCAATTTGGAGCCCTCCAGCGTCGGTATCGGCGGTGAAACGGAAGATTACATGATCGAAGTTGTTGCAGGTACTCCGCCGGTTGCCGTAGCGGATACCTACACAACGCTGGAAGATCCGCTTGATCCGACCGACCCGAGTGCTCCGCTAGTCGTTGCAGCACCGGGCGTGCTCGCGAATGATACGGACGCAGAGAACGATGCTCTGACTGTCTACGATCCGAACCCGGCTACTCCGACGGTCGAACCGGTTGTCGCACCGACGAACGGAACCTTGACCCTTAATCGTGACGGCTCGTTCTCCTACATGCCGAATCTCGACTTCTACGGAACCGATACTTTCGTTTATTACGTGACCGATCCGCGGTTGATCAGCAATACACCGACGACCGTCACGATCACCATTAATCCGGTCAACGACGCTCCGAAAGCGTTTGATGATTCGACGACGATCCTCGAGGACGCTGTGACGACGATCGCGGGTTCGACCTTGTGGACGAACGATTGGAAACACCTGCGGAACAATGCGAATGAAAACGCTCAAACGTTGTCGTTGCTGAGTGCAAGAATCCTGGGACCTGCCGACGGCGTGACCCAAGGTTCGACGGGTGGTTCGGTAACGGTCAACACAACGACTGATACGCTGACCTACACGCCTCCGGCCGATTACAACAACGCGATCAATGGCGCGGTGTTGATAGAAGTCACGATCATCGACAATGGTGCGGCTGGTGCGTCGACAAATCGCAAGACTGCCAAGAGCACGTTGACCGTGAGTTTGACTCCGGTTAACGATCGTCCGTTGTTCACGATGCCCGCTACGACTGCCACAGTTGAGGACGCAGGAGCTGTAACGGTCTCCACCTTTATTACAAACCCGCAACCAGGTCCTGCCACCGCGCTGGATGAAGGCCCGGGCCCGGCTTTGGTTCCTGAGAGTCAAACGATGACGTATCAAGTGCGTGCACTGGATACGACTTTGTTCAGCGTGCAACCGGCTATCAGTGCGACCGGCACGTTGACCTACACATTGGCTCCCGACGTGAATCGAATTCAGCCTGGTCCCGGCCAGCCCGGCTTCCCGCAGATTCTTGTCGAAGTCATTGCCAAGGATTCGGGCAGCGCTGTTGCTCCGAACCTCAATTTGTCGCTGCCGCAGACGTTTACGATTCTTCCGACCGAAGTCAATGACAAGCCGGAGATCACAGTTCCGACGACAGCCAATTCGATCGAAGATCAAGGCTTGGTAACGGTGCCTGGATTCGCAACGGGCATTCGTCGTGGTCCGACGACGGCGCTGGACGAAACCAACCAATCTTTGACGGCTTCGTTTACCTACGATCCGACCGCCTTTACAACACCGCCGGCCATCAACTTGGTCAATGGTGACCTTACATACCAAACCGCGCCGAATGTCAATAGTGCGACCGGGCAAAGCTTGGTCGTCGTTATGACGCTGACGGACGGCGGACCGTTTGCGGTTCCTGCCCAGTCGATTCAGAAGACTTTTACGCTGAGTGTGACTCCTGTCAATGATGCGCCGGTATTCACGATTCCTTCGACGACAGCCACGACGGAAGACGCGGGTGCGGTCACTGTTGCCAACTTTGCAACGAACATTGCACCTGGACCGACTGCAGCGCGGTGGACGAAGGACCGAGCGGAGAGAACCAACAAGTATCGTTCCAGGTTCGCGCCTTGAACACAGGCTTGTTCGTTACGCAACCGCAAATCAGTCCGACAGGCACGTTGACCTATCAGTTGGCTGCCGATGTCAACCGCATCAATCCGGCATTCCCGCAAATCCTCGTGGAAGTCATCGCGGTCGACACCGGTTCGTCTGCTACACCGAACGTGAACAAGTCCGCTCCGGTGACGTTCACGATTCTGCCGACAGAGATCAATGATGCGCCGCTCTTTACCATTCCGTCGACCTTGAATGCGACAGAAGACCCAGGACTGGTAACCGTCAACAACTTCCTGACGGGATTGGCCGCAGGACCTTCGTCAGCGCTGGATGAAGTCGGGCAGACTTTCTCCATCCTGGTAACCGGCGATACCAGTGCCTACATCGCCCAGCCTGCGATCAATCTCACAACGGGTGCGTTGACCTTCCAAACTGCACAGGATGTGAATAGCTTTACCGGTCAAAACTTGGTTGTTACGGTTACGATCACCGATTCCGGTAGTAACGTTTCACCGAATGTGAATTCGACCACCAAGCAGTTCACCCTGAACATTGCTCCTGTCAACGACGTTCCGGTGTTCAGTCTACCGGCATCGACCGCGACCGTATTCGAAGACAACGAGCAAGTTACAGGCGTCTCTCCGACTCAAATTGCGAACTTCGCAACTGGTATTGCCGCCGCACGTTCGACGGCTTTGGATGAGAACGGTAATCCGGTCGCTGCAACGATGCAGTCAGTCAACTTCACGACTGTATCGGTGACCAATTCATCGTTGTTCTCCACGCAACCGACGATCTCTCCGACCGGTACGTTGCAGTTCGTGACGGCGCCGAACCAGAATGGATCTTCTGTCGTCGTTGTACGCCTGATCGACAGCGGTTCGGGAACAGTTCCCAACGTCAATACCTCTGCGGATCAAACGTTTACGATCGTGGTAAAGCCGGTGAATGATCCGCCCGAGTATTTCATGCCGAACGCGAACCCGACTGGACGTGAAGATCAGGGCTTGGTCACACTGCCCGGCTTCTTGAGCAGTTTGCGACCGGGACCGTTGAGCGCAACAGACGAGAACGGACAGACATTCACTATCACTGTCACCGCTAACGATCCGTCGGCGTTTTCGGTTCTGCCTTCGATCGCAGCCGATGGAACGCTGACCTATCAGACGGCAGTGGATGTGAACTCAGTGTCTCGCGACCTGACGATTACTTTCTATCTGCAGGACAACGGCACCGCTGGTCCATTGCCTGATAATAATCGGACGCCGACGGCCACGTTCTCGATCACGACAGCCGCAGTCAACGATGCGCCGCAGTTCGCTCTGCCGAATCCGAACGTGACGGTTATTGAAGACGTCGAACAGTTCCAAGGCACTCTGCTCACGAACATTGCCGGATTTGCAACCGGTCCGAGTGGCGCGGCCAACACGGTACCGATTCCGGGTCCTGCGACGGCAACCGATGAAAGCTCACAGTCAGTTAACTTCTCGGTTGTCGCAGTCTCGGCACCTGAACTGTTCGAAGTACAGCCGTCGATTTCGAGCACCGGCATGTTGAGCTTTAAGACGGCGGCGAACCAGAACGGTAAAGCGATCGTTGTGGTCCGATTGGTGGACAACGGACCTTCGAGTCCGTCGCCGAACACGAATCAATCTGCACAACAAACGTTCACGATCACGATTACGCCGGTGAACGATGCGCCGCAGTTTGATATTCCGAGCGGTTTGACCATCAATGAGGACCAAGGCCTAGTGACGCGCAGCGGCTTTGCCACCAACGTGCGTAGAGGTCCGGTCGGTGCGGATGATGAGAACAGTCAAGAGATTCGCTTCCAGGTCACGCCGGTCGATCCGACCGCGTTTGAAACTCAGCCGAGTTTCCTACCTGACGGAACTCTGTCGTTCAAGACCGCACTGAATGTGAACTCGCTTAACAAAGACCTGACGGTACTGGTTACGTTGGTGGACAACGGGACGTCATCGCCTGCACCGAACCAGAACACGTCTGTGACTCGTACTTTCTCGATCACGACCAACGCAGTTAATGATCCGCCGATCGCAGATCAGTTCTCGATTGCGGGTACGGAAGATCAACCGCTGACGATTCTTGCTTCGAACGTACTGTTGGGCGATGTGGGTGGTCCGACTGCGGACGAACTGGGTCAGAGCCTGAACATTACCCAAGTCGAACGCACGACGAGCAATGGCGGCACGGTTACACCGGTCTTCGGTCCGGATGGAATTGTCAGCATGACCTACACGCCGCCTGCGAACTTGGTGGGCAGCGATTCGTTCTTGTACGTTGTGACCGATAACGGCACACCTGTTCGCAGCGGAACGGGAACGATCTCAATTTCTATGTTGGGTGTCAATGATCCGCCGCAGTTCGTGAAGGGCGCGGACCAAACCGTTTTGGAAGATGCCTCCGCTCAGACGGTCAGTGGTTGGGCAACCGGCATTTTGGCCGGACCACCGTCAGCGACGGATGAATTGAGCCAACAGACCGTTTCGTTCCAAGTCGTTTCCGATCACCCCGAGTATTTCGAGATACAGCCTTCGGTGGCTCCTGACGGTACGTTGAGTTTCAAGCCGGCGAAGGATGCGAACGGCATCGCGGTGGTATCGGTAGTCGCAAAGGACAACGGCTTGAGCATTGCTCCGAACGTAAATGTCTCGCCGGCCCAAACCTTCTCGATCACGATCGGACCGGTGAACGATGCGCCTGTCTTCACTGCCGGACCGGCTGTAGTCGTGAATGAAGATTCCCCCGCATATTCACAAGGTTGGGCGACGAACGTAGCTGCGGCCGCCGGGTTGCTGACGGCACCTCCGACTGCAACCGATGAAGCGGGCCAAGTGGTTGACTTCATCGTAACAGCCGACAAGCCGAATCTGTTCTCGGTTCAACCGGCGATCAGTTCGACAGGTGTTTTAACCTTTACACCTTCGCGTGACGCATTCGGTATCGCCTTTGTCACTGTCACGGCGAAAGATCGCGGTCCTGCAGGAACGCTGGATCGCAATACGTCGACGACTCAGACGATGACGATTACGATCAACGCCGTGAATGACAAACCCGTTGCGGTCGCTGACAGTCTGGTTACGAATGAGAACACCGTGTTGACCTATTCGGCACCGGGACTGCTGTCGAACGATACGGATGCCGATTTGCCTGCAGATGCAATCTCTGCAGTTGCAGTCACAACGACGAGTTCTCTGGGAGCACGCGTTGTTATCAATGCCGACGGTTCGGTGACATACGATCCGACTACTGTGGAGTCGATTCAGAAGCTGACGACGGGCCAAAGTTTGATCGATACCTTCACGTATAAGGTGAAGGATCTGTCGGGCACGGAGAGCGATGCGGCAACTGTGAATGTGGTGGTAACCGGTATTGATGATCCACCGATTGCGGCCGATGATACCGTTACGATTCCGGTCGGCCAGAACAAGCTGCTCGACGTGCTGGCCAATGATTCGGATGTTGATACGCCGATCGATCCCCGTTCGATTGTCTTAACGGCTCAGCCGACTTTCGGAACTGCCGTGGTCAATTCAACCGGTGTGATCAGCTACACGCCGGGTGTAGGATTCCGTGGTGTCGACACGTTGCGATACACGGTGGCCGACCAAGCCGGACATGTGTCGAACGAGGCAATCGTTACGGTGATCGTGAACAACGCACCGGTAGCAGGCAACGATTCGGCCTATACATTCAAGAATCAGGCGGTCACGATCGATGTGCTCGCCAACGATTCCGACGCGGATGGTACGATCGATCCGTCGACGGTGCAGATCACGGAGATTCCGGCGCCGAGCGGTACTGCCGTAGTTCAACCCAACGGCAAGATCGTGTTCACACCCTCGACCAACTACAGTGGTCAAGTTCAGTTCTCCTATATCGTCCGAGACAATGTGGGAACTGCGTCGAACGTTGCAAAGGTCAACGTACAGGTCTTCCAGAGCATTTGGCGTAACCCGACGTTGCAATTGGACGTAAGTGCTGACGGCTTTGTGTCGCCGATCGACGCGCTGCTTGTCATCAACTACATCAATGCAGGGCGTCCGAGTGATCTCCCCGGAAGCGGCATTGTGCCGGCTCCTTACTACGACACGAATGGTGACGAAAAAGTTACACCGATCGATGCACTGCTTGTTATCAACTACCTCAACACCGGTGTATCCGGCGAAGGGGAAGGAGACGGATCAGCGACATCGTCCATGTTTGCACCTGCCATCGTCACGATGGTGACTCCGGAGCAGATGCTGGCAACTGTCGGAAATGCAGTTGTCCGCGACCTGCAGGCGGAATTGGATTCTGTTCTGCATTCGGCTCCCGAGACAGCATGTGCTCCATGGTCAGCTGCCGTAACTGTCGCGCCGATCAGCGATCGCGCAATCGCATCGCTGGCTGAAGGCGAAGGAGAAGCGGCTGATCTGACGGACTTGATTGCCGGTCGCAATCGCGGTCTACGTCGAGGAGAACTGGACGACTTTTTCGGTTCGTTCTAACGGACAAAGATCGATAGACCTCGTGTCTCGAACTGAGAAGCGGAGGGCTGTTCCGGTGAACGGCTCTCCGCTTTTTTCGTTTATGCCGGTATGCCATGTGCCCTGTGCCTTGCGCTGCAATGTAGATGCAAAGCCCGCAGTCTGGAGGCAACATGAGTTCGCATACATGGTGGAACGAGGCCGTCATCTATGAAGTGTTCGTACCGTCGTTTCAAGATTCCAATGGAGATGGCATTGGTGATCTGGCCGGCGTGACGCAGCGATTGGACTATTTGTGCGACCTCGGAGTCGGAGGGATTTGGTTATCGCCGATCTACAAGACTGAGTTCTTTGATGCCGGTTACGATGTCATCGATCACCGTGAAATTGACACTCGCTTCGGCACTATGCAGGATTTCCGAGAGTTGCTTCGTCAAGCAAAGTCTCGCGGTTTACGCGTTATTTTGGACTTCATCCCGAATCACACGTCGCATTGTCATCGATGGTTCGAAGAGTCGCGTTCGAGCCGTGAGAATCTGAAACGCGATTGGTATCTTTGGTCGTCCGGTTCGACGGATGGGGGACCGCCGAACAATTGGATCAATCGATACGGTCGTAGCGCCTGGACATTCGACGCGGCGACCGGTCAGTACTATTTCGCAACGTTTGCGCCTGAACAGCCGGACCTGAATTGGCGGAATCCCCATGTGAGAGAAGCGATGTGGGAGATACTCCGCTTCTGGTTGGATGAAGGGATCGACGGCGTCCGGGTAGATGCGATGTCTCATCTACTTAAGGATCGGTTACTGAGAAATAACCCGGTTCAAATCGGGTACAGAGACGAACAAGAGCCTTCAAACAAGCTGGACCCTTGCTTTTCACAGAATCAACCTGAGCTGCTGGAGGTCATCAGCGAGTTGAAGAACGTGCTGGATGAGTTTGAAGGGCGAGTGTTCGCCGGGGAGGTTTATCAAGTCCCGGAGCAAATTTCCGCCTATCAACGAGCCGGTGCGGATGTGTTGCTGAATGTGTCGCTCTTGCAATCACCCTTCCATGCCGGTCAGGTCATGCAGACACTGGCACGGTGCGAGGCTCAAACACCTCTTGATCATCTTCCTGCGTATGCCGCCGGAAGTCATGACATTCCACGTTTGGCATCGAGAGTGCCGGCCGAATTGCTACGCATTGCGATGCTCTTGCAACTCGCAGTGCGAGGTGTGCCCACCATCTATTACGGTGATGAGATCGGAATGCCGAATGCACAAGTGTTGCCGGAACATATGGTCGATCCATCGGGCAGAGACGACGCGAGATACAGTCGAGACCTATTTCGAGCTCCCATGCTGTGGGACCGATCTCACTGCTTCGGGTTCAGTTCTTCGATTCCCTATTTGAAAGCCGATCATGATTCCGAAGTTACGAGCGTTGCCGATCAAAGCGACGACTCTGCATCGCACCTGACGCTGGTTCGGCGATTGTTGAAACTGCGGAACCAAGAACGTGTGTTGCGATGCGGACGCTATATACCGCTCGATGTATCGGCTGATATGGCCGCATTCGAGCGATCTGACGGGGAAGAATGTTTGCTGGTAGTGCTGAACTTCAGCGAACGTTCGCAAACATTCTTACCGCCGAGACCCGTTGCGGAGCGGTTGCTTTCGACGTTGGACGACGTCGATACGGATCAACTTCGCGGCTCAAGAAGTGAAGTGAGGTCGAGCGATGAGAGTGAGACGATGACGACTCGACCAGGCGCGATTCTGATGCGCCCCTACGAAGGCATGGTTTTTCGCGTGGCGTGATTTGAGTTTTAGATGCTTGGTTTTGAACGGTGGATCGCTTGTCATGGAACACGACTTGGAGTGGTGGCAGAAGGGGATCATCTACCAAATCTATCCACGGTCTTTTCAGGATAAGAACGGGGACGGAGTCGGCGATCTTCGAGGTATTCTGTCGAGGTTAGATTACTTGGAGTGGTTGGGAGTCGATGCTTTGTGGTTGTCGCCCATCTTTCCGTCTCCTATGGCTGACTTCGGATATGACGTGTCCGACTATCGGGCTATCGATCCATTGTTCGGCACTATGGAAGACTTCGAGCAGTTGGTTCACGATGTCCATGCGCGCGGCATGCGCATCGTGCTCGACTTTGTCCCGAACCACACGTCGGACGAGCATCCGTGGTTTATCGAGTCTCGAAAGAGTCGCGACAATCCGAAGAGTGATTGGTATATCTGGCGCGATCCGAAAGGCGACGGAGGACCGCCGAACAATTGGTTGAGTTCGTTCGGCGGCAGCGGTTGGACTTTTGATGCTCAGCGGCGTCAGTATTATCACCATCACTTCTTGGCGAAACAGCCGGATTTAAATTGGCGCAATCCGGAAGTCGTCGACGCCATGCTTGACGCTATGCGATTTTGGTTGGACCGTGGAGTCGACGGGTTTCGACTGGATGTAATTTGGTTGATCATCAAAGACAGCGAGTTCCGTGACAATCCATTCAACCCGACATTTCAACCGCATGAACCGCCGCATCATCAGTTGCTCGCAACCTATACAACAGACCGACCCGAGGTACATGACATCATCGAGCGCATGCGAGAGCTGCTCGATGAATATCCGCAGCGCATGATGGTAGGTGAGATCTATCTTCCGATTGAACGATTGATGACTTACTACGGAGCTCACGGGTCGGGGGTCCACCTTCCGTTTAACTTTCAGTTGATCAACATTCCTTGGCACGCGCGAACGATCGCGTCAGTGATTGATCAATATGAAGCGGCGCTGCCTGAGCATGGTTGGCCGAACTGGGTGCTCGGAAACCATGATCAACCTCGACTAGCCTCGCGCATAGGTGCGGAACAGGCTCGTATAGGCGGGATGATGCTACTCACGCTGCGCGGAACACCCACGATGTACTATGGGGACGAGATCGGAATGCAGAATGTAACAGTTCCGCCTGAGCGTATTCAGGATCCGGTTGAAAGGAACATGCCCGGCATTGGAATGGGACGTGACCCGGAGCGGTCGCCCATGCAATGGGACTCTCAGGAGTTCGCCGGCTTTTCAACGGTAGAGCCGTGGTTGCCCCAAGCTGACGATGCGAGACTGCACAACGTACAGTATCTGCGTGAGCAAGAGCGATCCATCTTATCGCTCTATCGACGTCTGATTGAGCTGCGTCGCAGTGAACCTGCGCTGTCCATCGGTTCCTATAGGCCGTTGCCCGCGGAGGGAGACGTACTGGCATATGCAAGACGCGAGGGGGATTGCCAGATGGTAGTCGTCTTAAACTTCGGAAGCGAAGCAGCGGAATGGTATTCTGAGTGGATGGAGGATCTCGAGGTCGTGATATCGACTCATTTGGATCGGCCTCCAGAGCCGGCGGGAAATCCGTTGCGATTGCGCGCACATGAAGGAATGGTATTGCGGCACTCGGGGTGTCGATGAACGATTGGGACCGGCAATCGATTCTCAATCACTTGAGGCGTTCGAGTTTTCCTTTGCGTTTCACTAGATTCTTGTAATCCCATTGAATATCACGAGCTTGCTGTAGTCTGCGCGCAAGAACTTTCAGGTCGATGTCTGAGATTGAAGTGAAGCGTACTTCGGCCGCTTTGAAACTTCCTTCATTCTGAAGTGCCGGATCGTCGAATGACTGGCCGCTCCAGAACAGGAGCCGAACGTTCGACTTTAACTTGCTGTAGCCTACGACCGGGTTCCCGTCGAGGAACCAAACAGGATGAGCGTGCCAGACCTTGCTTTCCGCTTCGGGAAGAGCACGGTCGATTTCTGTTGCCAATAGGTCGCAGATCTTTCTGTCGATCTCAGCGAGCAGTTGATTGTAGGAGGATATCTCCGGATGCATCGTGTAATCCTTAGGAGTTCATGGATGTCGCATCGGCGCAGTGGTGCAGGGAGGGCACATAAAATCAGCGGCGTTGCGCAGCGGTCTGAACAATCACTTCCAAGAGCGAGTCGCTACCTTGCGCGTCTTGGCCTAACTCCCATATCATCACGCCGGCTAAGCCTGTGGATTTGGCGTAATCCGTTTTGCGACGGATCGTCGCCGGTCCGTTGAAGTAATAGCCGTCGTACTCATCGCCTTCGACGACTGTCTTGCCCGCATGGTTAAGTAGATCGCGATACGTTCGAACCTGATCGGGCTGATCGACTTTGCGTCCGTAAAAGGGAACTCCCAAGGTGATACGATTTCGATCTGCGCCGGCTTTGATCAGCGTTTCGACGTCAGCTCGAGCGTTTTCCAGGGTCGAGTGCTTTTTCGGGTGATCGTAGGCCATGACGTGGATCCAATCCACAGACCGCAACACGAGCGGGTCGAGTTGTTGCCATGCCGCCACGGTTACCGATAAGGTGAGACCATGCGATTTTAGTTGCTTGTTCAGCGTTTCGAGTAAGAGCCCGTAGTGTCGAGTCTGGTCGGCTCCTTGGGGATGTTCCCAGTCGATGTCGATTCCATCGAGTCGCTTTTCTAAGCATGTCTGGACGCAGGCTTGTGCGAACTTCGTCCTAGTCGTTTCAAAAGCCGAAATCGCAGCAAAGGCTTCCGAACGATCCCAGCCTCCGACGGTAAGTACGACTCGCGTGCGATGAAGTGTTTTTTGAGCCAGAATCAGTTGCCATGGAAAGCCTTCGACGCGCTGAAGATCCAATTCGCCTTCGCGTGACGGTTCGGCCGAAAAGATCATGAGATCCGTCAGTTTCCGAATGACGCCAGGATCGAATTCCGAAGCGCGATAGTCCGGTAGGTATCCGACGACTCGAAATTTTTCAGGCGCCGCGACTTGGCCGAGCGAGATCGACGGGGAGCACGACATGAAGAGCAATAGGATCGTTAGCCCAGGGGCGATCGGAAAGTGAATCACGGGAGTGCTCCCACAGGAATAGGCCAAGGGTGAATGGATGTGTCCGATTTGCAGTGATGGTGCCTTCGACACCTGCGTTTTTCGGACTTGCAGCGGACTATGAGTTTCCGTTGTCAGCCGGCGTCGCGATGCAGGAGCAAGCAACGTTTGGAGCGACGGACGACGACAGCACCAGGAAGAGTTCCCACCGTTTGCCATTCATCCTGAATGAAGTTCGCTAGGCTGATCCATGATTGGAGGTTAAGCCAATGGTCGCGCGTCATTGATTGCAAGGGCCACTTCTGCTCGAGCCAAAGCTGGCGAAGTCCCTCGCGCGTAACAGGCCATGGCGCATGTCGCAGTGCCGAAACATCGAGGGTGATCGCTGTCGCAGCCGTCGGAATCGCTAGGGGAGGCGAGGTTCTTCCTGCAAACGTTGCTTCATCGATTAATCGCTTACCGAGCGACTCGAAGGCGACCAACGACTCTTCGATCCGTTCAGAGCAGTCGGTAAGGCGCCGAGAGACTTGATCTCCGTACCGATCCGCGAGGAGCGGCATCAGCGTGTTGCGAAGAAAATTACGAGCGTAGTCGGTATTCGTGTTCGACGAATCGACGCGATAGGTTTGATGCCGAGAGCTAAGGAACTTCAGGATGTCGGCCCGCGTAAGTGACAGTAACGGGCGAACCATGACTAGATCTTCGGTGAAGGAGCGGAACGCTCGCATGGACGCCAAGCCGGCTGGTCCGCTGCCGCGAAGTAAATTGTGCAATAAGGTCTCCGGCGATCTTCTGCGTTATGTCCCAAAGCAATATAGGAGCGCCGAATGAACGTGCCGAGTCTTCGAGAAAACGGTATCACAGCGCGGGCGAATTGTTCACCCGGTTGAGTTCAGTGACGCAACCCGGAAGCTCATCTTCTGCGATGAAGTCAAACTGACTGCCGTTCGAATCGGGTCGAGTGTGTTGCATTGGCGCTGCGTCAATTTTCGCGTGATGGGTGCGATCGCAGAAAAATCGGACGCCGAGCGAGGTTGCTAAGTCAGAGGCGAATCGTTCGTCGGAGTCGGACTCCTCACCTCGCCACCCGTGGTTGAAGTGGGCGACCGCGACGCGATCTCTGTCGGGGGCTAGTTCCACAATTGCTGTGGCGAGGGCTGTGCTGTCTGGTCCGCCGCTCAATGCAATCACTACTCTGCGATGGCCCCATTGTTGTGGCGGCCAAGTGTTTTGAAGTGGGTTGTCCGAGAACTGGTTCATCTCTCTGTTCGTTGTGAGAGTGGTTGAGGCCGAACGGCTGCTGTGGATTCGAATTTAACTTGCAAGGTGAGCCCAGTGGCTCGAGTCGATACGGCAAGGTTATCCATTCTGACCGGCTTATGTATTTGAAGCTGGTATTCGCCTATCTCGACCCTACATTCCTGCTTTTTTTGATTTTTTGCCTGCATTCCAGATTGGACACTTAGTTTTCCACTTCGGCGTCGATGCTCAAAAACTAGGCAGCAGGGTGGCTGACCGAGTTTTGTGCACGCGTGCTCGGAAGTTGTGCACGGGGTGCTTGGTTGGCCTAAGTGCTAGCACTGGCGTGACTTACAGCGAGGCTATTGCTTGCACTCGCAGTATTGCAGCGTGAGTCCGACAGAGAGGACGTCGGGCGACCCAGTTGAGCCAACCTAAATTCAAAGCGTGAGGAAGCGATGCAATCAGAAGTCAAAGTTGGAGAATCCCTGACCGGCAGCGTGCAAGGCGGGGTTGAAAGCAATCGGATTGCTGACGTGCTACCGGCAGCCAGTACCGTGCATGTTCGCACGCATCTTGTTGATGCCTCGGCCGCACCTACGGACGTGACCGACAATGCTCAGCAGTTAGCCGAGGATCTGCGAAAGTTCCAAGCGCTGGCGACCTCGATTCGCAGTGGACTTGCGCCGGCGGCCGACTTTGAGGCACGTTGCGATCAACTGTTCAGCTTGGCGAACGACCTGTTCGGTCATGCTCCGACGTGGGTTTGCTTCTTCCGTGAAGTGTTGTCTTGCGACGGTATTGTTCATGTCGTCTTCCCGGCGAAAGACGAGTACGAGCGTTTTCTTGCGACCGGTCATTACAACCAAATCGAACAAATGTTGACCGCGTTGCGATCGCGAGACCTTCCAGAGAACGATCCGAATGATCCGCAACGGATGATCACCGTCCGGCTGCCGAAGAGCTTGCACGAGACCCTGTGCTACGAGGCCGGACGCTTGAACATCAGCGTCAACAAGTTGTGCATCAGTCGCTTGCTGCAGTTGCTGGACAGATCCATGATTCCTGAAACCGGCACCAAGCCGCGTGGACGCAAGCCTCGCACGCATGTCAAACAGGAAGCCGCCGCAGCCCAATCAGCTCCGGTTCAGTAGTCCTTGCTTCCTTTCATCATTCGCTTCATGATCAGCTCCGGTGTGATGGCTCAAACTGGGATTCGATGATTTGCTCCCTACCTGCCGGTGAATGCCGGCGGGTAGGGGCTTCTGCTGGATCTGTCACCTCGAAGTTTTTTCGCGAGTGCGCGGATTCGCAGCCGAGGCTGCGCTGACTCAAGTCCTATTAGTGTTGGCGAGTTACCGATCGTGCCCATGCTGTCATCAGTGGTTCGAGTTGCCTGCGCAGGTTTGCGAGACATCCGTCATTCTGCACATGGTCTGTAGCGAGTCTTCTTTTTTCGTCGACATCGACTTGCGATGCCTCGCGCTCGCTCCATTGCTCGACTGTCCAGCCTCTCTCGAGTGCTCTTTGCTTTCGCACTTCACTTGGAGTGTCGACAAATAGAATACGATCGCAGCGCGCGTCCCAGCCAGATTCGAAGAGCAGCGGGATGTCGAGCACGATGACTGGTGCGTTGTGTAGGTCTGCAGGTCCGGTCGAGATCATGTCGGACCGACTGGTGTCGGAAACAGACTTATTTGTCGGAGCTGTTTCAGGCTGTGAGGTGTTCTCGCACTCATAGGCCGCAAGAATCTCTTCAGTGCGCCGGCGCACCTGCGGGTGAATAATTCGTTCCAGCTCTTGACGTCTAGCTTTTGCCTCGGAGGAATTTCCGAACACCAGAGCAGCCAGCGCGGAGCGGCTCAGTCGCCCTTCCTCTATGACTTGGTCTCCGAAACGATCGCGAACAGCCTGAATCGTCTCAGGCCGTTCCATTGCCTCACGAGCAAACTGATCGGCATCGATGACATGTGCACCGAGTTCTGCCAGTATTCTCGAGACAGTCGATTTGCCGGATGCGATGCCCCCGACAATACCGACCACGCAGGTTGATGAGCTGGTCGGTAGTGGAAGCGGCGACGTCGACATGGAAGCAGAGTGAGTTCCCGCGGCTGTATTAATTGCCGGTTTCGGTCAGAACTTCTTCAGCAACGAAGATAGGGAGCGGCGGGTTGAATGTGACGGCAACCGCGATGGCGTCGCTGGGGCGCGAATCGACTTCGATCAATTCACCGTCTTTGCGCAGCCGAAGTTTGGCGAAGTAAGTGTGTTCACGAAGTTCGCTGATCACGACGCTGTCGAATTCAGCGCCGAGAGACTCGGCCACGGAGACAATTAAATCGTGCGTCAGAGGTCTCGGCGGCTTGTAGTCCTCTTTCACTCGCCGGTCTATGCTGGTGGCTTCGAATATTCCGATCAGGATCGGGAACTGCCGGTCGCCGTCGACTTCCTGAAGGTAGATAACTTGGTTATCACTTATCTCGCTGATGATGATGCGAGCGAGTTGCATCTGCACTGGCATTGCCGAGTCCTGTCGCGCTGAGAAACCCCTAAACGGATAGACCTAGTATACCATTATGTTTCACGAGTTAGATACCAAGCAACTCGGGCCGCGCGGGGAAGCGATAGGCCAAGCGGTCCAGAGCTGCGTTCATTGCGGGTTTTGCCTGCCTGCTTGCCCGACGTATCAGGAACTCGCACAAGAGATGGACTCGCCGCGCGGCCGTATTCTGCTGATGAAGAATGTGCTGGAGGGGAATCTTGCCGCCGAGACTGCGCAGCCGCATATCGACCGTTGCCTGGGTTGTCTAGCGTGCGTCACCGCATGTCCTTCCGGCGTTCACTACGGCGACCTGGTCAGTTCCTATCGCGACAAGATAAGAGAAGAAGGAAAGAGTCGCCGCACGCTGACGGGTTGGCTTGCGCGCATGACGCTTCCTTATCCGGCTCGGTTCCGAACGGCGGTGAGGACCGGTCGCGTGTTCAAAGCTTGGAGGAATCTGTTCCCTCGCGCGCTGCGGCCTATGTTGGATATGATTCCGGATCAATTGCCGGCCGAGCAGAAATTGGCTGCAGTGAATCCGGCGCTAGGTACTCGCCGCGGTAGAGTTGCGTTGTTGGCCGGATGCGCGCAGCAGGTGCTGGCTCCGGATATTAACGCAGCCACAGTGCGTGTGCTGACGCGGAATGGGATCGAAGTGATCGTGCCGCCCGATCAAGGTTGTTGCGGTGCCCTGGCTTGGCACGTTGGCCATGGTCCTGAGGCTCAGCAGAGCGCGAAGCGGCTGATGGCTTCGATTCCGAAAGACGTCGATGCGCTGATTATCAATGCAGCAGGATGCGGATCGGCGGTCCATGAATACCCACTGTTACTGGCAGGGACGGAACTTGAATCCGAGGCAAAAGCTTTTGCCGAAAAAGCAGTCGACATATCCGTTTATCTCGATCGCCTGGAGTTGGCTGCATTGCCGAAGCTGAAGCGACCGGTGCGCGTTGCCTATCATGATGCTTGCCATCTGGCTCATGCGCAAGGGGTTCGATCTGCTCCAAGGCGATTGCTCGATCGTATCGAAGGGCTCGAGTTGGTAACGCCGGCGGACGCTGACACCTGCTGCGGATCGGCAGGGACATATAACATCGAACAGCCCGAGATCGCACGCAAGCTCGGTGATCGTAAGGCCGAGAATATCCTGGCGACGAGAGCTTCCATCGTGGCCACCGGCAACATCGGTTGTCTGGTTCAGCTCGACAAGCATCTCCGCACAAGAACTGACAAAGTAACGATTTTGCACACTGTGCAGGTAGTAGACAGGTGTTATCGCGAGATTCTCAGCTAGTAGATCTTACCAGGCTTCCCTAGGTGAAAGTTTTTGACAAGGGTGCCGATAGATTGGCGTGTCGGGTTGTCGGAGAGCAACCTCGGCAAGACGACTCTGAGACATCGATTCATCCCCCAATGGATTGGAGATCATAGCCACGATGATAAGCGCATCCCTCTGCGAGGATCGATTGCAAGCAGTTCGCGAATTTGTTCGCGAAGAGCTTTGCGAAAAGAACCAACTTGAGAAAAACGCTTTTCACATGACCGAGAAGGTCTTAGTTAAGAAGGGTCGACCATGCGGATTATTTTTCTGCATCTATGGCCCGCGTAGCGTTCGGTTGACTGCGGTGTGGGATTATCAGCGAGGATCCGTATTCTTTTACGACTCGCTTGGCCGAAGAGCCGCCAGCTATCCCAGCCCGGTCGCTTTCGATTGCATCCAAAATTAACAACCAGATTCGATTCGCCGATGCAGCGCCGGAGTGTGCGACTGCGGTTGCTGCAGGGAATCGATAGCAGTGTGCGACACGGATGTGCCGTACGATTCATGGAGGAACAACTGTGTTAATACTCTCGCGACGCGAGACCGAAACCATTTGCTTGGGCGAAAACGTAGTGGTGACGGTCGTATCGGTTTCAGCAGACAAAGTGCGGATCGGAATCCAAGCTCCTCCTGGAGTGCGCATTCTCCGCAAAGAATTAGAACCTGCCAAAGCTCCGGTACCACCGGCTAGACAAATCGTCAGCCTAGCTCAGTACTTGCGTCGCGCTGCCTGAGGTCGGGCACCAGAGAACGGATCCACCGAGAGAACCTTCAATTGTTCATCGAGATGCTGTCGGCGTCGAAGTAGCATACGCTTCTATACACGCCGGCAGCCGGTGAGATGCCGACACTTGCTGGTTCCGATATGTTCTCACCTGCCATTCGATTCGGAAGGTGTAAACAGAGCTCGGTAGTTCAAGAATCTTTGAGCTGTGATTGCTCAATCGACGAAGTCGGCGATCCGTTGGCGATGTGACCAGTTTGCGTCGACGTCGCGATAATAGAGCACTTCCGACTCGCCGAGCTGCCACGAGAAATAGACGTCCGAGCCACCGAGTCGTCCGGGAAACTCGATCACGCCTTGTTCGGGTTGACGCAGGACGACACCGAGCGCTTCCAGCTCTTCTCGATACTTCCAGATCTTATCGTATTCTTCCTGCAGATCAGCGCGGCTTTCAGCCACTTCATCGTCATACTGACTGCCCGAACCGCGTTCACGGTTGCGAACCAGTCGATGGAGGTCGACACGTCTGGCCGTCACGTCGCGGAAGACTTCACAGATGTCAGCGACAATCGAACGCAAAAGCGGCAGCATGGCGTTTGCTTCCGCCGCCGAATAGCGCTTTGTCGTCGTGCTGTGTGAGTTGTCCTGCATCGTCCCGTGTCCGCGTGAATGACGGAATTGGAGACTCAAGCCGATCAGCCTGATTTCGTCCGTTCAGTTCGCCTATCTTTCCTACGCAATGAAGCGAAGAGACGTTCGCTATTGTGTCTATGTAGGATAATTCGACAACCGCCGGAAGGCGGAATTTCGGCGAGTCGCCGGATCGCGTTCGATCCAACTACCGCTATCCTGCACAGAAAAGACCGCAAAAATGGTGCAAAGCCAACGTGGAGTTCTCGAAATCATGCTAGTGCCGGCTTCGATTTCAGATGGTTACAAAGAGAACCTGTCGGCCACGATTTTCTTTTGAAAGTGACAAATTGAGCGGCGATCTCATTCTTGTAACCGGTTACGGCGGATTCCTGGGGGCATCGATCGTTCGTCGACTGCTTGAGTTTGGATACCGCGTGCGCGGATTGGCTCGCAGCGATTATCCCGAGCTTCGTCGACTGGGGGTCGAGCCAGTCCAGGCGTCGCTGACCGATGTCAACTCGGTTGCGCGCGCCATGGAAGGCTGTACGGGTGTCGTGCATACGGCAGCACGCGCCGGAGTGTGGGGGGCGTGGCAGGAGTACTTTGATCCGAATGTGCGCGGTACCGAAATCCTGCTCGCCGCAGCTCGTCGCAGTGGAGTGCGAGCCTTTGTCTATACCAGTAGTCCGAGCGTTACGTTCGCCGCCAAACATCAGTCTGGGATCGATGAAACCACTCCTTATCCGAATCGATGGCTATGTCACTATCCGCATACGAAGGCGCTCGCCGAGCAAATGGTGCTACGCGCAGCCGGGAGTGAGCTTGGGACATGTGCGCTGCGCCCGCATTTGATCTGGGGTGAAGGAGACCCGCACTTGATGCCTCGAGTTATTCAAAAGGCGTTGGCCGGACGACTGAAGCGAGTAGGCTCCGGTACCAACTTGATTGACGTCGTGCATGTCGATCGCGCAGCTCTCGCGCACGTCGATGCTCTGCGAAGGCTTTTAGGAGGTGCTTCGGAGGTATCAGGGCAAGCCTATTTCCTGACTGATGGTAGGCCGCAGGAATGCTGGAGTTGGATCGGACGCATTTTGGATGGTGCCGGTGTCGATGTTCCGCGCGGGGCCGTTTCGTATCGAGTTGCTTATGCGATCGGCGCTGTCATGGAAGGATGCTACCGAGCCCTGCGCATCCGACGTGAACCACCGATGACACGATTCGTCGCGGCGCAGTTGGCTCTGGATCATTATTTCAGTATTGGAAAGGCGAAGCGGGAATTGGGGTATCGACCGATCGATGACTTCGACGCGGTTTTCGATGAGTGCCGACCTTGGCTGAAGAGAGTCGCCGAGGCCATTCGTTCCGGGCGAACACTTCCAAGCGGACATGCATAATCAGCGTGCGGAATTCGAGGAGTAATGGAGGCTAGTCAGTATTTTCGCCGGTAAAGCTGAGATCTCGGTGGGGGAGTGCCTGATTTGCCAGAGCACTAGAATTCTTTGATAGTTTCTAAAGCAGAGGGGAATGACTAGCTTCGGCATGCGGCGTTTGCTACTCTGACCGGACTGTGCATGTGGCAAATAGTCTCGTTTCGAGCGAGAAACTTGTTTAGCTGTTCACTGTTCCCGAAGGAGTGAAGTCTATGAAGAGTCGAAAGTTCATCGCCGCGATTGTCGGCTGCGCATTGATCGGCGGTTCGATGGCCTTGGCCCAAACCAAGCCCGCACTGGAAGGTGTGAAGTGCTTGTTGCAAGCCGGAAAGCCCGCCAATGAATCGAAGAGTGTCGATTACAAAGACGGCAAGGTTTACTTCTGCTGTGATAACTGCGTGAAGGCCTTCGATGCTAAGAAGGAAGATCATGCCACCAAGGGTAACGTTCAGCTTGTCGCCACCAAACAGTACAAGCAAGCCGCTTGTCCGATCTCCGGTGGCAAGCTGGATGACTCGACTGCGATTGAAGTCGCCGGCGTGAAAGTCGCTTTCTGTTGCAACAACTGCAAAGGAACTGTGGCTGCACTCAAGGGTGACGAACAGACCAAGAAGGTCTTCGGCGATGAAGCCTTCAAGAAGGCCAAGTTCGAAGTGGTCAAAGAAGAAAAGAAGTAGTCACTCTCGAGCTCTAGGCTCGATCCTGACACTTGTATCGTAAACAACGAAGCACGGTAGTGATGACTGCCGTGCTTTTTTTGTTTTGCCGACGAATTCGCCGACGGTTTTTCAGCCTGCGGGCTTATCGGTGCCGAGGAAATGTTTCACAATCATCTGCGGTGGTTGCGATGATGAGGAGAGAAAGTCCGCGCGGTGAAGCTGCGCGGCGGAAGCAGAGGGCCCGTCGATGTTTCTGCAAGAGCCGGCACCGAGTCGATTTGATCTGCAGTTCAATTTGTTCCGATTTCCTGTGCGAGTAGCATGGGGTTTTTGGGTTGCGGCCATCGTGCTGGGCTGGGAGTTCGCCCAGATGCTGGACTTCATTCTTATGCGAGGCGATGTCGGGAGTCCCGGTCCGGCTGCACTCTTGATCGTGTGGGTAGCTGCCATGTTCATATCCATCTTGGTTCATGAACTGGGTCATGCACTCGCCATGCGATTTTACGGCGGTGATGCGCGAATCGTCCTGTATCACTTCGGCGGCTTGGCCATACCGAACATCGGAGCTTGGAACGCGGCTCGTCGTCGTTACTCCAATACTCCTCAAACACAGATCGTGATTTCTTTCGCCGGTCCAGCGGTTCAGTTTCTGCTGGCGATGTTTGTGTGGGCTGTGGCTATTGCAGTCCGCATGCCCAACACGTTTTCGCATTGGGTGAGAAGCTTTGTGGATTTGCCCATCGCCGATCCGCTGCCGGTCGAGTCACCGATACCGTTTGCATTTGTCGAATGCTTGGTACTTCCGAGCATGTTTTGGGTGGTGATGAATCTCTTGCCGGTTCTTCCGCTTGACGGCGGCAACATCATGATCAATCTCTTGCGATTGTGGGGGCGAGGGGACACGGATCGCACGGCTTATGCCATATCGATGACCGTCGCCGGTTTGGCGGCCTTCTGGGGTTTCCAATCAGGGCAGACCGGATTGGGATTGATGTACGTTTCGCTTTTGGTGGGCAACTACCAAATGTTGCAGAGTCGCGGGCAAGGAATGTGGTGAGAGGGGAAACATAGTGTCTCCTTTCGACAGCGAAAACGGATTCTGTTTGCAGGCTATACGAGCGAAAAAGTCAGACTTTTCGCCAGCGAAAAGTCAATTTGTGGAAAAAATGTCAAAAATGTGTGCAGAAATTGTCGAAAAGATATTGCAAATCCCTTCCTGGCTTGTACAAATACCGTCAAGGACGAAGGTGACCTAACTCGTCAAGTGCCCCAAGTGGAAAATTGCGGTGGCCACCGTGAGACACAAGGGAGCTTGTAGGGGAAGGTTTTCTTGCTTCGGTGAAGACCGGATGTTCGCATGTGGCTGTGAACGTCAGATCGGTCCGAACCAACATTTCCGTTATTTCGGAGGAGAGAAACGTGGCGAAGAAGAAAGCAGCGAAGAAGGCAGCTGGAGCTAAGAAGGCCGGCGGCAAGAAGGCCGCTAAGAAGGCTGCCAAGAAGACCGGCGGCAAGAAGAAGGCTGCAGCCAAGAAAAAGGCTGCCACCAAGAAGGGCTAGCCCGCAAGAGCAGGGCGAAGTCATTTACCTGAGTTCGCTGCTCGAAAATCACCAAACCGTCGCTGCGCTCCTGAGATCAGCGACGGTTTTTTCGTTTGCATGCCAAAGCAGCAGAACGTTTGAAATCTTCTCTCGTGGAGATTTCTGTCTGTTTCTCTCTTATTTCTTCGGCTCACACGATAAACGGCTAAAGTTTTCTAAAAGCTTCAGGCCTTCTTTCTGGCTTTTCTCTGGATGGAACTGTACAGCGTGTATGTTCCCTTTGGAAACAGCTGCTGTAAAAGAGACTCCGTAATCACAGGTCAGCCAGACGGTGGATTGGTCGTGAGGGACCACGTAAAAACTATGGACGAAATAGAACTGAGCTCGAGGGTGAACACCTGCAAGTAACGGATGGTCCGGAATCTGATTCTCCACCGAGTTCCATCCCATGTGCGGGACCTTGTAAGATGCGTCTAAGTTAAATCGCTCGACCCGCCCGGGAAGAACGCCCAGCCCCTCATGAAAGCCCCCTTCGTCTCCTGATTCAAACAGCATTTGCAGCCCGAGGCAGATTCCGAGAAAAGGGCGCCCGGATGCCAGGAAGTCGCGTATGGGGCTTTCGAGATCGCGCGAGCGAAGCTCACGAATCGCGTCGCCGAACGCGCCTACTCCAGGAAGGATCAATCGCTCAGCGGAAGCGATGGCTTTTGGATCATCGGTCACAAGGGCTTCTGCACCGGTGTATTCAAGCGCTTTTTGTACGCTACGCAGGTTGCCCATCTGGTAGTCAATGATCGTAACGGCAGGCGTGCTCATGCAGTTCCCGGAATCGACAAGTGTTTGGAGCGCGAACTATTGCGTATCGTTGGAGCCGTAGGGTCGCATCGTGAACAGTCCTGCTTCGGGACTGCTCGCCGTTGCATAAAGCCGCTTAGGAATGCGTCCCGCCAGGAATGCCTCGCGACCCGCGACGGCAGCATGACACATGGCAGATGCCATCAGGATCGGGTCTCGAGCATGAGCAATGGCAGAATTTAGTAAAACGCCGTCCGCTCCCAACTCAAAGGCGATCGACACGTCGCTGGCGGTTCCGACACCTGCATCGATGATGACCGGATAGTCCGGATCGCCTTCCTTCAAGTACTCGAGAATGATTCGCAGGTTGTTCGGATTGAGAATGCCTTGCCCGCTGCCGATCGGACTGCCCGCTGGCATGACGCTCGCTGCGCCCGCCGCTTTCAACCGTCTCGCCATGATCGGATCGTCGCTCGTGTAGCACAGGACTTGGAATCCGTCTGCAACCAGCTTTTCGCAGGCTTCCAAAGTTGCAGTGGGGTCGGGCAGCAGCGTCTTACTGTCGCCGAGCACTTCCAGCTTGACCCAGTTCGCGCCCGGATTCTCCAGCGTCTCCAGGATTTCGCGTCCCAGTCTTGCTACTCGCACTGCATCCGCTGCGTTGTAGCAGCCTGCTGTATTCGGAAGGAGGAGATATTTCTTCGGGTCGATGAAATCGAGAATGTTGCGACCGCGTCGCTCGTACATTTTCTCGCGACGGACCGCGACAGTGACAACGTGGGAGCCTGAGGCAGCCAGCGAGTCCCGCATCTGCTCCATAGTGTCGTACTTGCCGGTCCCCACGATGAGCCGGCTGGAAAGTGTGTGTGTACCGATGCGCAGCGGAGAGTCCGGGACGGGTGCACTTGCCGAAACGCAGTCAGAATTTATTTCGGCGTCAATTAATCGGCTCACTAGCCACCTCCGACGAGTGTGACGACTTCAACTGCGTCACCCTCGCATAGTATCGTGTCTGCATGCCTGCGACGCGGCACCAGTTCCATGTTCCGTTCTACAGCCACCAGCTCGGTTCGAATGTCGGCAAGCCGCAAAAGATCCGTGATCGAGGAGCCCTCGGGGATCTCGAACGGCTTGCCGTTAAACTGGATGGTGGCCGCAGGCATGATTACTCTTCGAACGCGGCATCGAACGCGCGACCGCTGGGTGCGAAGTCGATTCGCTTAGTGAACTGGCAGGCTTCGCGAGCACCGAACTCGCGGTCCATTCCACTATCTTCCCATTCGATGCTGAGAGGTCCAGTGTACTTGATGTCGTTCAGCGTTCGGATGATCTCTTCAAAGTTGATACCACCGCGTCCGGGGCTGCGGAAATCCCAACCGCGGCGCGGGTCGCCGAAGTTAATGTGGCTGCCGAGGATACCCGATCGTCCGTCGAGCTTGGTGATCGCATCCTTGATGTGCACGTGGTAAATGCGGTCCGGGAATGCACGCAGGAATTGAACTGGATCAACACCTTGCCAGTGCAGGTGGCTGGGGTCGAAGTTGAATCCGAATTCTTCGCGTCCGTCGAGCGCTTCGATGGCGCGCTCAGCAGAGTAGATATCGAATGCGATTTCGGTGGGATGCACTTCGAGCGCGAATTTCACGCCGCATTCCCCGAACACGTCGAGGATCGGATTGAATCGCTCCGCCAGCAGCTTGTAGCCGGCATCGATCATCTTTTGCGAGACAGGCGGGAAAGAATAGAGTAAGTGCCAAATGCTTGAGCCAGTGAAGCCATTGACTACACCGACACCGAACTTTTGAGCCGCGCGAGCCGTTTGCTTCAGCTCTTCGATCGCTCGCTGGTTGACTCCTTCCGGCTTGCCGTCGCCCCACACATAGTCGGGCAGAATGACCTTGTGTCGTTCGTCGATGATGTCGAGCACTGCTTGCCCGACCAAGTGGGCACTAATCGCATGGCATTGCAGTCCGTGTGCGTCCAGCAGTTCCCGCTTCTTCGCGCAGTAGCTGTCGTCGGACAAGGCCTTATCAACTTCGAAGTGATCACCCCAGCACGCCAGTTCGATGCCGTCGTAGCCGAACTCTTTCGTTAGCTTGACCATCTGCTCAATCTTCAGGTCGGCCCATTGGCCGGTGAAGAGTGTTACGGGACGTGCCATGGATCGGGTTCTCCTAAGATGCTGTGTGAAAAGGAAGGTTGAGGTGGACTAGCAATGTACCGATTTGCGTGTGCAAACATCGGGGTTATTCATCATCTGTCGCAGCGCCGAAATCATCCGAGCCGGTATCTTCGTCGTCCATCGGTTCCATAGATGGGGCGATCATCGGTGGCGCGATGGGCATCGGCGGCGGGGCTGCAGCCGCTTCTGCTGCAGCTCGTTCCGCTTCTGTTTCCTGCGGGACTTTGACGATCGCGGCCAGGGTGTCGCCCTCATCCATGGCATAATCTTCACCCCTTGCGTATTGCGTCCGATGATATTGATTTCTTTGGCCGCGACGCGTTGGATTTTGCCTCGCACCGTCATCATCAACAGCTCATCTTCATCGGTCACCGGAACAATTCCCACGACGCGACCGTTACGCTTGCTGGTCTTGATGTCGATCAAGCCGCTGCCGCCGCGGCGCTGCGTGCGATATGAACTGCCTGACTTACTGCCAGTATCATCGGACTCGGCGTCTGCGTCCGACTCGGCCGCGGCATCGACGGGGGATTCAGGCGCAGCATCCGCGGCTGCATCATCGCCCTCTTCAGCACCGTCTTCGGTTTCCGGGATCGGAGCCAGCACTTCGCCTTGTCCGAACCAGGTGCGTTTGCCATAGCCTTGTTCACAGACGGTCAGCAAGGTGGCATCGGGATCAGCCACGACCATGCCGACGAGCTCGTCGTCTTTGCGAAGTCGAATGCCTTTGACCCCGGATGTATTGCGTCCCATGGAGCGCGCGTCGGTTTCTGCAAAGCGGATGGCTTTACCGTCGGCAGTAGCCAGCAGAAGCTGATCGTTCGGCTTCGTCACGACTACGTCAACCAATGCGTCATCTTCTCGCAACTTGATCGCGATGATGCCTCCCTTCTTGGGTCGGCTATACGCATCGAGCGGCGTTTTCTTGACGAGGCCCTTCTTCGTAGCCATGACCAGGAAATGGCCTGGCAGATTGAAGTCGCGAACAGGCACGCACTCGGCGATCTTCTCCTCGGGAGCCAAGTTCAGCAGATTGACCACCGCGCGACCGCGGCTCTCGCGATTCATCTGTGGAATGTCGTACACCTTCTGCCAATACACTTTGCCTTGGCTGGTGAAGAATAGCAGGTAGGCATGCGTGCTCGCGACGAAGAGGTGTTCGATCGGATCCTCTTCCTCCGCCTTGGCACCCGAAATTCCTTTACCGCCTCGACGCTGAGCACGGTAGGTCGATGCCGGAATACGCTTGATATAACCGCGATGACTGATGGTGACGACCATCGTCTCTTCGGTGATCAAGTCTTCGATGTTGTAATTGCCTAGCTCTTGGCCGCTGATCTCCGTGCGACGATCATCGCCGAAGCGGCGGGCAATCTCTTCGAGCTCGGCCTTGATAATGTCGGTGATGTTCTTCGGATCCGACAAAATATCGAGGTACTTGGAGATCTCATCGAGCAATTCCGAGTGCTCTTGAGCCAGTTTGTCTTGTTCCAAGTTGACCAATTGGCCGAGTCGCATTGCCAAGATCGCATCGGTCTGGACGCTGGTGAGGGAGTATGTCGACGCTTCTCCCCGATCGCGTTGGAAATCCGCGAATCCGCGATCACCCAAAGCTCGCTGCATCATCGAGGCAGGAACTTCGACTCCCATCAAGCGCTCTTTGGCTTCTGCCTGAGTCGAGCTGGTGCGGATGATGCGGATGACTTCGTCGATGTCGGCTAGGGCCAGGAGCAGCCCTTCGACCGTGTGCTTGCGCTTGCGAGCTCGATTAAGCAGGAACTGAGTGCGTCGGCGGATCACCGTGACGCGGTGTCGGACGAACTCCTGCATCAGTTCTTTGAGCGTCAGTTCGCGCGGCTTGCCGTCGACGAGCGCCAAGAAGATGATCGAGAACGAATCTTGCAAAGGCGAGAACTGATAGAGCTGGTTCAGCACGACGTCGGGATCGTGCCCCTGTTTCACGTCGATAACCAAGCGGACCGGTTCCTTCAGATCGCTCTCATCGCGAATCCCGGAGATGCCTTTGATCTTGCCGGTACTGACGAGCGCGGCGATGCGTTCGATCACACGATCGCGGAACTGCTGGAACGGAATTTCGGAGACTACGATTCGCGATCGGTTGCGCACTTCTTCGATCTTGGCGCGAGCACGAACCACGATCGTGCTGCGTCCGGTTTTGTATCCCTGGTGGATACCGTAACGACCGCAGATGATGCCGCCGGTCGGGAAGTCCGGTCCCGGCACGATGTCGATTAGTTCGTCGATCGTCACGTCGGGATCATCGATAACTCGAATGATTCCCGTGCAGACTTCACGGAGGTTGTGCGGTGGAATGCTGGTGGCCATACCCACTGCTATCCCCGTGGCTCCGTTCACCAGCAGGTTCGGGAACTTCGACGGCAGAACGACGGGCTCGGTGCGCGTTTCGTCGTACGTCGGAACGAAGTCGACAGTGTCGAGCTTGAGATCTTCGAGCAGCAGCGCAGCCGCAGGGCTCAAGCGCGCTTCTGTGTATCGCATGGCCGCAGGGGGTAAGCCGGCGATGGAGCCGAAATTCCCTTGCTTGTCGATCAGCACATGCCGCATGTTCCACTCTTGGGCCATGCGCACGAGCGTCGGGTAGATGACCGCTTCACCGTGCGGGTGATAGTTTCCACTGGTCTCGCCGGAGATCTTCGCGCACTTGACGCGATGCGCTCCCGGGGACAGGTTCAAATCGTTCATCGCGACCAAAATGCGTCGCTGCGATGGCTTGAGCCCGTCGCGAACGTCGGGGAGAGCGCGGCTGACGATAACGCTCATCGAATAGGTGAGATAACTGTCCTTCAGTTCCTCTTCGATGGGGAGTCTTATCAAGCGTCCGCCGTGGTGATCACCACCTTGATCTTCGTTTTGCGGAAGCGGAATATCGCCGTCGTTGGGAGGCAGATCAGCCAAAGCGATTGTCTTTCAATGCTTGAGTCGGAGCCGCGGAGAATTCAAAGGTCGAAGTACCGCGAGACTCGTTCGGGGTCGTTCATCCTGAGGGGCGTGATGTTACCAAAACCCACCTCTTCTGCCAACCCGCCGACCGACGCGGCGCGTCGTCCGAAGTCGTTTGAAATCAAGAGATTACGACGACATTTTTAGCGACTCGCTGCACCGTCTCCCACCTTGATCCATTCTTGATTGAACCGAGCAACGCGGAGTTCTTTATCCGCTTCGTAAAAGCAGGCAATCTGTCCGCTTGGCAAGAGCGATAAATCCGAATAAGCGCTCGGCCCAGGTTCGATCGTCCGGCTTGCCGTCCATGACTTGCCGTCATCGGTCGAGAGTTTGACGGTTAAGTTCTTGCGCTTGCCGCGGCCTGCTGGTATCTCCTGGCCGTCTTCACGCTTTGCCAAGCTGTGCGGGTTAGTGAAGAAGAACACTCCCGACTTCGGATCCGATACCAGACCCGACATACAAATCGGTTCCCACAGCGCGTCCTCAAAGTGAGGACGGCTCCACAGCGACGCTCCATCAATACTGCTCGTCACGATCTTGCGATTCGGTTTGGATTCACTACGCGAGATGAGCATCACGGTGCCGTCGGATCTCTCCGCGGCAATCGATTCATTTGGATTGCCCAGCGGAGGCATATTCGGAACGGCAATGTCGCCAGCATGCCATGTTTCGCCGTGATCATCCGAGTAGATCGTGGCTGCGGCTGACGGAGAATGTGCACCGCCGCTGCCGTACGCCAACCAGATCGGGACCAGCAATCGACCGCTCTTCAATTGAATGCCGTGCCCCGGCCCAGTGGCGATCACCGTCCAAGGATAGTGCTTTTTAAACGGCTCAAACGAGCCTGTGATTTCGCGAGGTTCGGACCATGTCAAACCATCGTCAGTGCTGCGCATTGAAAAGCAGCGGGCATAGTTGAGGCAGTACAGCATCTCGAGGTTCCCGGATTGCCGGTCGACGATCGCTACCGGGTTATTAACCGTTTGTTCGTGCTCGCCTCCGGTCTTCTTTTTTGGATTCCCCTCAATGCGCGGTCCCTTGTGCGCGATGTGCAATGGATCGGACCAAGTCTTTCCTCCGTCGGTCGACCTTCGCAAATGCACTTCGATCTCACCCCAGTCTGCACTCGAGTTCCGACGCGCTTCACAATAAGCGAGGATCGTCCCCTTGGTGGTGACGACGATTCCGGGAATGCGGTAAAGCGACACACCGTGTTCGCCCGCAGAGAAAATCGTTTGCTGTTCAAAATACGGCTCTTCAGCCCCAATCGGAGAGACTGCACAGCAGACTGACAGGTTGATGGTGAATGTCAGCAAGAACAGTGTTCGATACAACTCTGCTACGTACATCGATCGGTGGAGGCACATTGGGTTGATTCCCTCGGAGAGGTCTGGGCTGTGGGTGCCGGCGAGGAGGATGGGTACTATAGCCGACCCCGTAATCGCTCACAAATATACGGATTGCGACTTGTGAGTCGTGTTCCTCGTTCAATAAAAGTGAAACCGCCCGGTTCGCCGGCGATCGAGGTCTGGTATCGGGGTTCAGCCCTACAGAGTCTCCAAATCGCCATAGCGACAGCGGTCGGGTTCGTTATACTGCTCCGTTCGCTGAACCCGCGGGTTGTCCCCGAGTCCCTGATGGGCTAGGAAAATTGCCGATATGAACTTTGATATGCTTGCCGCCGCCGATGTGCAGTCGCTCTTTTCAGTCAGTTCGCTGTACGTAGTGCTGAGTTTGGTATTGATCGAAGGTCTCTTGTCGGTGGACAACGCGCTGGCCATCGCCGCTATGGCTTCGCACTTGGATGAGAAGCGTCGCAAGATCGCCATGACGGTGGGTTATGCCGGCGCTTACGGGTTTCGATTGGTCGCATTGCTTATCGCCAATTTCATCATTGAAAACCATTGGCTGATGCTGCTCGGCGCGGCCTATTTGATCTGGTTGATGTGCGACCATTTTGCTGAAGAAGAGGATGTTGAAGACCAAGGGGCTGAAGGTGATCACGGACATGGCTTCGCAAAAACCATTGCGATGATCGCGCTGCTCGACCTGAGTCTCAGCTTCGATAATGTTGTCGCCGCCGTCGCATTCGCTCGCGACAACATTCTGCTCGTGTATCTCGGCGTGACGATCGGAATCATCACGTTGAGATTGGTCGCAGGCTACTGCATTAAACTACTTGCCAAGCATCCGTGGTTGGAAGATACCGCCTTCATCCTTGTCGGTTTCGTAGGTGTGCTGCTGTGCCTCGAGCTGATCTGGGATCAATCGATCAAGATTCCTGTTGCTCTCGGCCCGTTGGAGATCGTCAGCCAAGACGAACACGGACACTACCATATTGAAAAGCTGGCCAAATTCGGCGGTATCTTGGTCATCCTCCTCGGGCATTTGCTGTATGAGAAACAACCGGTTGTGCGCACAATCCTGCGACCGCTCGTCGTAGCTTTGCGTCACGTCTTCGCCTTAGTCGCTCGACTGGTCGGTGCCATCATCGGAGTCTTCATGCTGCCGTTCCGATCCGGCAAGAAAGCCGCAGCCTCATCTCGATCTGATAATTCCGATGCCGGCGGTTCCGGGATTTAACTCATTCGATTGTCGCGATTGTCGCGAGAATAGTTTTGTGAAAGCGGACCGGCGCAATCCGTCCGGTTCTTCACTATCGATATTGCTTCACCGGACGGCTCGCGCCGTACCGCTTTTATCAATGCAACGTGACCTGGGTCACTATCGTCCGGAAGTGGTTCGGCGGGGCGGGGTATGGTAGACGTGCTCCATGACGTTTTCAAAGGCACCGTCAGGTAGATTCGGAACTCGCTTTCCATCGCTTAGGATATTGAACGCGAGCTCGATCGCAGTGTCGATGTTCTGTCGCAAGGCGGCGTCGAGAGTGAAGAACGGATAAATCACCAGGCTTCGATTCGTTGAGCAGACGGCTTGAACGCCCGTTCCTGATGGCGTTGTCGCCGGGGCCTGATCGTTGCTCACGACGAGTGTCACCCAGCTCCATCGGAGAGCCCTGACGAGCTGCTCGCCCCACAGCGCTCCGAAGAGGCTAATCAAGCGAACCGTCTCCTCTTCAGTTCGCTGGTCCTCTGGACTTGCTTGAGCAGAAAGGATCGCGACATCGATCGCATGGATGATTTTTTGGGGGGCATCCGAACGATGCAGTCCCAATTCCGCCAGTCCATTGATGCACGCAATTTCCACCTCGTCGATCAATTCACAAGCGGCAGGAAGCTCTCGAATTCTCATCACTATCGTTTCGTTCTTGTTCAACCGCAGGCGATAAACGCTTAGTTACATGTTGGTCGGATCGTCTTCGACGCTGTGACCGATCAGTTGATCGAGGATCGAAGTCAGCATCGAAGCATGAGTCGTGTTGTGTGCATAGATTCTCGCGAGTGTATGGCTGACAGGCAGTCGTCGATAGAGATCATGAGTTGTCAATGGTCGAACTTTCGATGCAGTCGAATCGAGATAGAAATTTAATCCCGCGGGTGCTCCGAACGTGTGGGGGCGGTGAATGTGTCTGGCCACATCGACACGGAACGGAAGTTCCTTTAAGTCCGCGGGCAGGCGGCTGCGAATCGCTGCGGTGAGCAACTCAGGACTGGAGAAGATGCTGCTCGACTCAGCCTGGTCTTCTGTAAAACTCAAACCGCGTTGGCAAATCATGACCCAAGTAATACGCCGTTCCAGCCATTCTCGCCAACGTTCGCCGAGCGTTTGAAGCTCGGGGTTACTACTGCTCCGCCAGCGTCTCACATCGGTCAGCAAGCTGAACTCGGTGAACTCGAGATACTCGTTCAGATAATCTCGGGGGTCGCCTGGAAAGATTACTTTGCGACTGTCGCGGAAGAGGTCGGCCAGGTCGAGGTCGATGGCGCGCACGGTTCGGTGGAAGTAGACGCTCCGAAACAGTTCAGCCTTCATCGATAGAAAATGCACTAGTGCCGGCATGCCTCGATCATGAATCGTCAAACCTTGCGGACTGAAATAGCTGTAGTGCAAGATGCGCTGCAGGTCGAAGGCCCGCGGATTGAGACCTGTCATGTACGCGTCGCGGAGGACGAAGTCCATATTGTCGATGGTATAGATTCCGCAGAACAAGCTGCGCAGTAAATGCATCCACTTCGGTTGCTCCGACTCCCCAGGCTCGGTCGCTGCCTTCGGACGTTGAATCAACCACGCAATACGGGCCGGGTCGAGCGCGATACCTGCTTGTAGATGACCGGACGGAGAGCGTCGAAGCTGCGACAGCCAATCGCCGAGCTGGCTGCGTATGATCTCGGCACCGAGCATTTCGTGATTGAGGCTGAAGTGCGATAGAAAGTGAGCATCGAAAAAGTGCCCGAAAGGTCCGTGGCCGACGTCGTGCAGAAGTCCCGCCATGCGCATCAGCATCTCGATGTATGCTTGGGGCGGCGTGTTGGGATCGACAGCCAATAGCGAAGGATAGAGTCGCTCGACGGAGCGTCCGGCCAAGTGCATGACGCCGAGTATATGTTGGAATCGAGTATGCTCGGCGGTCGGGAATACCCACCAAGCGGTTTGCAGTTGCCGGATCTGTCGCATCCGCTGCACCCACGGATGATCGATCACATGCCGTTCGCAGATCTCACGACCTGCCACTCCCATCGGTGCAACAAAGGGGATGTAGCCGTGAATCGGATCACTGCATAGGTTTTCACTTAGAAACGCATCCATGTCGACTGTTCTCTAATTCTGTTTTCGAACGGCAGTAAGTCCGGCGCGAGCCGCTTCGACAAAACGGCGAATCAGGTCGCCGTCTTTTATCCCGGGTGAAGTCTCCACGCCGGAAGCGGTGTCAACTCCGACGCATCGCGTAACTCGGATCGCTTCACCCACGTTATTAGGCTTCAAGCCGCCGGCCAGCAGCAATGGAATATCGCCCAGCGGTTCAGGTCGCGGATACAGCGCGGACCAATCGGCGGTTCTGCCGCTGCCACCGCCGATACCCGGTGCGTAAGCATCGACGAGGAAGGCGACCAGAGCCGGTCGGCCTGTCGATATCCAAATCTCTGCGGCTTGTCTCTCTTCGATCCTGCCGCTCCACGAGAGTGCTTTAATGACAGGTGTGTCACTGCAAGCGGATAAGATCTCGGGTCCTTCAGCTCCATGCAATTGAACCCAAGTCGGTCGAATCTCCCGGCACCAATTCTTGAGCTGATCCAGCGACGGATTCATGACGACAATCGCTGTCTTCAGCCGCAGAGCTTCTGCCTTTCTCGCTAAGTCAGCGGCTCGCTGCGCGGAGACGCATCGTGGACTCGTTGCCACCAAATTCAGACCCACGGCATCAGCGCCTGAGGCAGACGCCGCATGCAAGTCTTCATCGCGAGTTATTCCGCAGATCTTGATTTGAAAGGGCAACACAGACTCCAATCGGTCCTCGGTAGGCGACTACAATTCGCAGTCCTGACTCGTTCGCTTCTCAACAATCGGGGTTCCGCGTTGACGACAGACTCCCATGCCTTGCAGATTCTCATCGACGACGCATTGACCATTTGGGCCGCAGGTGTGGAAGCGGTCAAGCCCGATCGCTTGATTCGCGACCAAACTTCGCTTGATGGTTCATGGATGACTTTGGCCGATGAAGAGCTCGACTTGAGCGATTATCGTCGCATCTTGGTCGTCGGCGCCGGCAAAGCCTCAGGAGCGATGGCTGCGGCACTTTGGCAACATCGATTGTCACAAGTGGCCGATCGTATTCGCATTGACGGTTGGATCAATGCACCGGAAGGTTCCTTCCGGCCTGGATCAGCCGGTCCAATTCATCTTCATGCAGCTCGTCCAGCGGGCATCAATATACCCACACCGCAGGCCGTCGCCGGGACTGCGGAAATCATTCGTCGCATGCAGACCGCGGGGCCGGATACTCTCTGCGTCGTGCTCTTGTCCGGCGGAGGTTCTGCGATTCTTGTTTCTCCGGTCGAAGGCATCGAATCGGCGGATAAGCAATTGATCGCCACGGCGGTCGCATCGGCAGGCGGCAACATTGAACAGCTTAATACCGTTCGACGCGCACTCAGTCGCGTCAAAGGAGGCGGATTACTGCGCGGATGCCGAGCCGCACGCGTGGTGTCGCTCATCCTCTCCGATGTACTTGGAGATCCGCTCGAAACGATCGCTTCGGGCCCGACGGTTCTCGGTTCATCGGCGTCACCGCAAGCCGCACTCAAGGTGCTCGACGATCTGCAATTATCCACCGATCCGCGGTTCGTCGACATTGTGCGAGTGTTGCGCGCGCGAGCCGCTCAGTCGAACTCCGCGACCCGATCTGCATCATTCCCCGCAGATCGAATAAACAACCTGATCCTCGCGAACAATGCGACGGCGGTGGATGCGGCAGGCGTGAGAGCGGTCGAACTTGGTTACCGCTATGTGATGCAGTCGGCAAGAGCCAGTGAAGGCGACGTTGCAGACTTGTCACTTCGCTGCGCGGATGCGACTTTGCAAGTTTGTCGTGAACGCGAAGTCGATTGCTGGATCAGCGGCGGCGAGCCAACGGTGAAATTGCCGACGCGAGAACGATGCGGCATCGGTGGGCGCAACCAGCAACTCGCTTTGCTTACCGGCTTGCGACTCCATCAGATCATGCACTCGCGAACGACAATCGATGATGAAAGTCGTACCCCGTTTCCGTATGTGTTTCTCTCAGGCGGAACCGACGGTGAGGATGGACCCACCGATGCCGCAGGGGCATGGGTAACGTCAGAAACCATCGATCGTGCGCTGGCCGTTGGGCTCGATCCTGTTGAGGCTGCTGCGCGCTGCGATGCTTACTCTTTCTTCCATTCGCTCGGCAATCTCATTCGATCCGGGCCGACCGGAACCAATGTCTGCGACCTACGTATCGCCTTGGCACCGTCGCAGAGGTGGCTTTCGTTTTAATGAAAGCGGTACGGCGCGAGCCGTCCGGTTCTTCCCGTTGCTTCAAGATCAAACGTGCTGCTACCGGACGGCTCGCGAAGTTCCGCTTTGATTGAAGCAACGGGTCTGTAAGCGCAGTACCCTAGCCCCTCGACCTTGCAGATTTCAGCTCGGGAACTTAAGGTGGTTTGCTCGCAGGCGACCGGGGTCGGTTCAGCGGAACGGTAACCAAGATCAGAAGGGAAGATATTGAAGATGAGCTCCAGCCAAGCTGAAAAGTGGATTGCCGCCCGCAGCCTAGCCTTCGACAGCAGCGGAATTCGCAAGGTCTTCGATTTGGCTGCAAAGTTGAAGGATCCGATCAACCTTTCGATCGGTCAGCCGGACTTCGATGTCCCGGCTGCTGTTCAACAAGCGTGCGTCGATGCGATTCACAGCCGCAAGAATGCCTACTCACCGACTCAAGGTATCGGGCCATTGCGCGAGCGCATGCTGGCAGATCTGGGAAAGCGATACAACGATCCGAATCGCGACGTGTTCATTAGCTCCGGAACCAGCGGCGGATTGGTTCTGACCATGTTCGCGCTGGTTGATCCGGGTGACGAAGTGATCATCTTCGATCCCTATTTCGTCATGTATCCCCCGTTGGTCAAATTGGTCGGCGGCGTACCGGTGCTGATTGACACTTATCCGGACTTCCGAATTGATTTGGACAAGGTGCGAGCCGCCATCACGCCGCGCACGAAGATGATTCTCTTCAATGCTCCGGCGAACCCGACAGGAGTTACGGCATCGGTTGAAGAAGTGCGAGGGCTGGCCGAGTTGGCTGCTGAGCACAACATCGCTCTGGTCTCCGATGAGATCTACAGCGAATTCGTATATGACGGATCTCTGATTACTCCGGCTGACTACAACCCGAACACGATCGTCATCGACGGTTTTTCAAAGAGCCATGCCATGACCGGTTGGCGAGTGGGTTGGGTGCACGGACCGAAGCCGGTGATCGAGACGATGATCAAACTGCAACAGTATACGTTCGTCTGCGCACCGCAACCGGCTCAATGGGCCGCACTGGCGGCTATGGATGTCGACATGGCGGGCTACCGTCGCGACTACACAGCCAAGCGAGATATGCTGGTCGACGGTTTGAAAAACGATTTTGAATTCACGACACCGGGCGGTGCGTTCTACCTGTTCCCGAAAGCGCCCTGGGGCAAGGGATCGGAGTTCGTGGCGGAGGCCATCGCTCGCGGATTGCTGATCATCCCCGGCAACATCTTCAGTGGTCGGGATACTCATTTTCGTATCTCGTACGCTGCACCGGATGCTGTGATCGAGCGCGGCATCGCGGCGCTCAAAGAGCTGGCCGCGCTCAATCGATAGTCGCGGCCCAGTGAACTGCGTCCGCAGTGATTACGCAGTTTGACCGACCGGGCTCGGTGTGGATGTAGCATTGATCGGTGCGATCGGTGCAGGAGTCGACGATGTGTCGGCTGAGGCAGCCGGCGAAGAGGTCGGCTCTTGAACTTGCGGTTCGTCAAACTGTGAGAACGGATCGTCTTGAATTTTGGTCGAGACGAACTGGCCGCTCAATTTCTCTTGAGTCTCGTTCAATGCAACTTGGAGCTGTTGATTGACTTGTTCAAGCTGCACGATCTTTTGTTGCAAGGTGTTGATCGGATCAGCCAGATACATCCAATAGTCACCGTCACGGAAGGTGAGCGGATAGCAATTGGAGTTGGCGAGCAATTTGGCCAAGTGATTCTTGACGCGGTAGATCGGGCCGACGAAGCGGTTGCTCAAACGCACGATGTCGAACAGGACCAACGGCAGTATCAGGAGCACGCTCGGGATACTCGGCCATGCTTGATCGAACAGGATGCGGGCGTGCTCGCGAACGGTGACGTCCGGATTGGACCAGATCTGGAAACAAGCCGATGAAGCGCCGAAATAGAGAACGCAGGCGAACCAGTACAAAACGATGCGCCCGATCAGTACCCCTTGAACTTGGTTATCGATCCAGAATCGTTGTCGAAGTACCATATTGAAAGACCTCCCGCGAATTCGGAAGAAGTGCGGCGAGGGGGCGCCGGGCGTCAAGCAAATGTATGGGAATCAGCGCCGTTTACGAACCGGAAATCGCTTGCGAAATGGCTTGCGAGGAATTGGCAAAGCTCGATCCCGTAGCGGTAGCCAAGGTTTTTACGGCTCCGACACAGACGAGCATGATCATGGCCAACATTACCGCATATTCGACGGCGGTCGGGCCGTCCTCAGATCTGAGGCAACGAACAAGTCTTTTTAAGGGGGTTCGGGCAATCATCGGACCAACTCCGTAAAAACGCTGGAAACACCGAGTTCGTGTTCGGTTTCCCTTCGGCTGACTCCTCGTTCCTGTTTTCAATGGGAACTTTAAAAGCCTCTGAAGCGTAGCTCTAACGAAGTAAGCTGTTCTGGTCTGCAAGCCGACGGCCCGAAACTCGCCGCTGAAATTCGATTGCTCTCCGTTACAATCCCTAGGGACTGCAGTTCCCGCACAATCACCCCGTAGCGTTCGAAATCGAAACGGGTCGACCCTTGTAGTAAAGCTGAATAAAGCATGATTGGACCGATATTGGGACGCGAGTGGATGGTCAGCCCCCGCCGCGCCAAGTTTTATGCACAGCGCGTCGTCTTTGTCGGCGCTTTGTTCAGCTTAGTAGGAACAGTTTGGCTGCTGCTGGCAGGGATGCAGCAAGTCCGCAATATCGGCGACTTGGCCCGTTTCGGTGCGCTCAGTTTTCAGCTCGTCTTGCCACTTGAAATGCTGGTCATCATGTTCCTGTCAGCCGTCACAGCCGCATCGAATGTGGCTCAAGAGAAGGATCGAAGGACGCTGGTACTCTTGCTGTTGACGCGGCTGACCAGCACTCAAGTGGTCGTCGGCAAATTGGCATCGGGCCTACTCGGGATCGCCAACATGATCATGGCTTCCCTGCCGATGCTGCTGATGTTTCCGCTGTTGGGCGGGGTCTCAGTGGAGCAGTCCTTATCGGCCTTCGCCGCAGTCTGTGTTACCGCCCTGGCGTGTGCATCGCTCGGCGGTCTGATCGCTTTCTGGCGAGAAAAGACCTTCCAAGCGTTGGCCATGACCTTGCTGGGTATCACTGCGTGGTGTGTCCTGGCGGAAGCAGTCGCAGCCGATGTCATTCCAGGTGTGCCTGCGGCTTGGTCCATAGCCATGAGCCCATTGCGCGCGGCCTGGTCGATCAGTCGCCCGATGCCGGACAACTCATTCGCGACCTTTCCGGGAGGCGCCGTCGCTGCCTACTGCTTGACTGCATTAACCATTAGCGGTCTATGTACATTGATCGCGATTGTTCGACTACGAGTTTGGAATCCGTCGCAACAGGTACGTCCGCAAACGCCTGATGCCGACGAGGATCTGAGTGCACCCTTCCAACTCGGCGGCGACGCCGATGAGAACGCCGGCGCGCAGTCAGTGAGTCCGGGCGCGGCCATGGGGGATAAGTCCGCCAAGGCATCCACGAAAGCGACTTGGAAAGTGCGCGCTCCCCGGCCGGTATGGAACAACCCGGTTCTGTGGCGAGAGATGTGTACTTGGGCTTACGGCCGCAAGCTGCTCGTGATTCGCTTTGCTTACCTCTTGTTGTTCGCTGCAGCCGTCGCCGGTCTTTACTGGAGTGTGGAGTCGGGGGCTGCTCTGCAGCGCAGTCGACTGAGCGAGGAACTGGTGCCGACAGCCACTCGCATCTTGGCACCTTTCTTTGTGGTCTCTTTGGTTCTCATCAATGCACTGGCCGTGAATTCCATTACGAATGAACGCGACGGTCAGGCGTTGGACCTGCTGCTCGTCACGCAGATCACTCCCATGCAGTTCTTGATCGGTAAGTTGGCCGGCGTGTTATACGTGACCAAAGAAATGGTGGTGTTGCCTCTCGCACTGTGCATTTACCTGTGGTGGAGCGGCGGACTGACGGGTGAGAACTTGGTGTACACTTCGCTTGGGCTGATCGTGATGGATTTGTTCACGGCCATGCTGGGTATTCACTGCGGCATGATCTACAGTCAATCTCGCAGCGCGATTGGAACGAGCCTTGGAACCGTGTTCTTTCTGTTCCTCGGCGTCGTGATGTGTATGTTGATCATGATCAGCTTCCGAGGTTCCTTTGCCGGACAACTTCCTCCGTTCCTCGTCATCATTCTAGGCGGCGGCATCGGTCTGTTCGTGGCTCTCGGTATCCGGAACCCCAGTCCCGCGATCGCACTGGCATCGTTCGGCTTGCCCTTCCTGACGTTCTTTGCGATCACGAGCTTTGTTCTGCGGAATCAAGAACTGTCCGTGTTCTCTGTGATTGCAGCCGCATATGGTTTCGCCACCGCCGCGATGGTCATCCCCGCACTCAGCGAATTCGATTTCGCCCTCGGAAAATCCAAAGCCACGGAAGAGTGATAGGTGGGGTAAGTGGCTAGTATCGTGTGGCAACGGCTGTCGTCGGCCTTCTCAGACCTTAAATTTTAAATCTTAAATCGAAGATTTGAGATTTAAGATCTAAGAAGAAACGCAAATTCACAAGAACCATCTCCCAACCCCGGAGTTTCTAGCCACTAGCCACTAGCCACTAGCCACTAGCCACTAGCCACTAGCCACTAGCCTCTTTATTCCCCCGAATCTTCGTTCTCGGCGGGAGTAGTCTCGGATGGCTTCGGCTAGAAGACGTCGATCGAATTCGGGCCAGTGAGTTTCGGTGACCCAGAGCTCCGAATAGCTGATCTGCCACAACAGGAAGTTGCTGATGCGCATCTCGCCGCTGGTCCGGATCAAAAGGTCCGGTTCGGGCATGCCCGCCGTATAGAGTTCGGCATCAAGATGCTGTTCATCGACTTCGTCCAGCGAAAGTTCTCCGGACTGAACTTTGGCGGCCAACGCTTTGCAGGCGTCGATGATTTCCGCTCGCGATCCGTAGTTGATTGCCAAGCAGAGCGTCATACCGGTGTTATTCGAGCAAGCGTCGATCGACTTTTGTATCTCTTGCAAGACTTCCGCAGGCAGCTTGTCCTGGCGGCCGATAATTTTCAAACGCAGGTTGTTCTGAACTAAGTTCTCTCGCTCGCCGATCAGATACTGGCACAGTAGAGCCATCAGGAATTCGATTTCTTCCTGCGGCCGCTTCCAGTTTTCACTGCTGAGGCAATACAGCGTGAGTGCTTCGATCCCGAACTCCTGACATGCTTTCATCGTTTTGCGCACCGACTCAGCACCGCGACGATGACCTTCGATGCGCGGCAGGTTCTGACGGCGAGCCCAACGCCCATTGCCGTCCATGATGACGGCAATATGCTTCGGCCGACGTTCCATCGGAACATCCGCCAGCAGATCGGTCTCCGGATTCGGCTCGGACGGATCGCCGAGTGCATCGGTTTCAGCAGGTGCGGAACTAGTCATGCGCAGGAGTCTATCGGTAAATCGCCGCCTTGGATTACTTACTGCCCTTCTTGGGAACGCCGAGTTGCTCGAGCTCCCTTGGCCAAGTCCTGTCCGTGTGTTTCGGTCTTCACAGCGCTGTCCACCTTCAAGATCTTTCCGTTCGATCCGATGATGAAGGTAACTCGATTGGCAATGTTCCCTTCGGTGCAAGACGCCGAATGCCTTCGCGGCTTTGCCTTCGGGATCGCACAGGATCGGATAATCAAGCTCGAGGCTCTTGGCAAAGTCAGCGTTCTTTTCGACCGTGTCGGTGCTGGCTGTGAAGTATGCCACATCGAATTCTCTCAGTTGAGTTCCTGCTTCACGCATCGACTTGCACTCTTTGGTACAGCCGCCCGTGAAGGCTTTCGGGAACCACGCGATGATGACCGCTTTCTTGCCGACAAAGTCCTTCAGTGCGTATGTCTTGCCGTCGGAACCTTTCAGTTCGAATTCCGGCGAGTTGTCGCCTGCTTTCGGCGCATCCGCGGCGTTCGCGGTGAAGGAAATGGTGCTAACGAAGCAGAATGCCAGTGCTACGAGAAACGCTCGCATGCTGTGAATCCTTTTTGGGGGAAACGATATTGGAGGCGGGATAGATCGAAACCGGGTTCCGATCGCAGGAGACTAGTTTACACCAAGGCGATCACACTCGGGGTCGTCAGGTAAGCGCTCAGGATTGTAGTTCAACATTGTAGATCAATTTTCCTAAATTGATCCGAATATAAGGGCGACGCACTCAACACCTATCGCGGTACTAGCCGGCGATGAAATGACCGAGGACGGATCGGTTCGGTACCGTTGAAGGTGTTGATTGCGCACGCCGGGTTCGGGTCAATTTGGAAAATTGACCTACAGCGGCATGACGTCGACGCTGACTCGTAGCGTGTGTTGTCCGCCGCCGAGGAAGACGCCTCGCAGAGGGACGACGTCTTGATAGTCGCGGCCCCACGCGATCGGAACGTGATCGGTGCCGCAGATGCAGTTGTTGGTCGGGTCTAAGTCGACCCAACCTTCGGCCGGTCCGCAATAAACGCTTAACCAAGCGTGCGACTGATCGGCTCCCACCAACCTCGGTTTCCCCTCGGGCGGAATCGTTCGCAGATAGCCGCTGACGTAGCGAGCCGGAATCGACAACGAACGTAAGCAACTGATCGCGATCTGTGCAAAATCCTGACACACGCCGCGCTTCAGCTTGAATGCCTCATCCGGCATCGTATTGACGAACGTAGCATTCGGATCGTACACAAACTCACGGTGAATGCGTTCGATCAGCTCCTGTGCACACAGCAAAATGGGGCGCCCCGGAGTGAACGACTGCAAGGCGTACTCTTCGAATTCGTTCGACCGCAGGATGCGGCGCGAATCAAAAAGGTACGCTCCTGTGCTCAGCCAATTCGGATCGCTGCCGTCTGCAACCGTTCGTACGACCGATTCCCAAGGCACTGACTGCTTGGCTTCTTGGACTTTCCTTGGCAGCACTTTGACGCGGCTGGTCGAAATCACTTTCAGTTGCCGGTGGCTCTCTTCGATCGAGAACGCGTGCAGGAAGTTGCCGAAGAAATCGCGTCGCGCATGAAACAAATGGGGATTCGGCGAGATTTTCAAATTGTGTGAACGAATGCGTACGCGAGCGTCTTCTCGCGGCGTGAGCATGACCAAGTTATGACAGACACGTACCGGTGTCTCGTAAGCATATGTCGTGACGTGAGTGATCTTGTACTTCATCGCTTCTGATCCTGACCGGCTGCATAATGCCGTTGAAGGCCCGCGTGTATCAGGAACTTGCCCGAGATCGCTTCAGAAAGTTTCGGCAGGATGTCGCTCACTCGATCCAGCAGTTTGCACAAGTTCGATCGTTCGCCGTGCGAGTCGACTCGCGCCAGTTCATAGGGATCCGCCAACCTGACGGCGTTGAGCAGTGCCAGGGCCAAGCGTTGCTCCATGGTACGCGGTCCGTCGGCACCCGAGCGCGGTAAGCGATCGACATGCTCGGCTATGACGGCCAGTTGATAAACGATGGATCGCGGGTTCGTTTCGTCGGTGATCACCAAATCGATTACTGGTGCCGGCTGAAGGCTGGCGAGGTATCGCGAACGATAGGTCATCACGCTGTCGACCGTGATCAAGACCGCTTCCAGCACATCATTCTCATGCGGACTCGGCGGCGATAGTGTGGCTCGGCACAACACTGCGGTCTGCCACGCACGCTCGATGCGACGCCCCAGTTCCAGGAATCGCCACGCTTGCGTGCGCGTCATGCTCTCCGCCGCTAAGCCGGAAAGTGCAACCAGTTCCGTGACTAATTGATCGAGCAAGTTGATCGCTTCCGGGGCATCGATCCGTCCGCCGATACCTGCGGTTACACACGTCTGTTCAATACGGCTGACGATGCGCCATAGATCGAGAGCTACGCGGTCGCGAACTTTCGATGCGATCCGAACAGCTTCGCGAATACTGGCTCGAATACTCAGCGCCAATCGATCATCGAGCGTCGATGCCGGCAGTACTTCAGCAATTTCCGGTAGCCGTTTTGTAAACTCTTCGATCACATAATCGGGTTCGATCTGTCCTCGCTCTGCCAGCGCTCGCAGCAGTGTCGGCATTTCCGGCACACGTTCGCGTTCGCCGCTGAGACGAACGAGCGCCGTGCGCAGCAGTCTGGCTTGCGATTCGGCTCGCTCTACATTTCGACCCAGCCAAAAGAGATTGTCCGCCACACGCGAAGGGAGATCATCGCCGCTGCGCCGGAGAGTCGGAGTCTCTTTGCTCGATGTGAGTAACGATACATCTTCGACCGGTTTCTCGGACAAGACCCACACATCTTGGCTCAGTTCACCAGCCGTCATGACTTGATCGAGCGTATGCGGATCGGAGGCTACTCGACCGAGTCCGCTCGGCAACGCCTGGTACTCGCCGTTCCGCTGAACGACAAAGCCGCGGAGTGCGAAGGACCAGGCTTGGACTTTGCCGCCGGCGAAGATCGGTGACGAAGAGCGCACGATCGGCTCTTGAGCCACGAAGGTCCAAGGCTTTTCTCGAATCTGAGCGACGAATGTTTCGCGCTGCGCGGCAGTCATCGCTTCAGTGCGAGTCGCTGGAGCATCGTAGGTACGAAACGCGGGTCGAATCAGCAGGCGGTCGATATTGTCCATGACATACGACATCGAACTCGGATCACCGCACCACCAGGTCTGAACAGTCGGCAAGATCATCTCTTCGCCCAACCGACGGCGAGCGATCTCGGCGATGAACGGGAGAAAAATCGGTGACTCTGCGATTCGACTGCCGAGCGAATTGGCAACAGCCACATTGCCGCAGCGAAGGACTTCAACGAGCCCCGAAACTCCCGACACGGAATCTGGCGCGAGTTCGACCGGATCGCAGTCGTCGTCGTCGAGACGTCGAAGGATCACTTCAACAGGCAGCAGACCACCGAGGGTTTTCAGCATGACTCGGTTTTCGCGAACCGCGAGGTCATCCCCTTCGGCCAGCGTGTATCCGAGATAACGCGCGAGATAGGCGTCTTCGACATACGCTTGGCTCTGCGGGCCTTTGGTCCACAAAACAATCCGCGGGTTATCGCGGAATCGAGTCGCAAGATCACGCAGGGATTCACGCAGCGTCATGAAGAACGGTGCCAGCCGTTGGACTCGGCATTGCCGAAACGGAGCCGGCAGATTGCGCGATGTGACGATCCGATTCTCGAGTGCGTAACCGAGCCCGAATGGTGCTCGTGTGCGATCGCCTGTGACAAGCCACTGGCCCGATGGATCGCGAGCCAGATCGGATGCGAAGAGTTGCAGATAGCGCTTGTCGGACGGAGTCAGATCTTGATAAGCCGGGCAGAAGCTCGGATTGGCAAAGAGTGCTTCGACCGGCAATAACCGCTCATGCATCAGCGTGCGCGGACCGAACAAGTCGGCCAAGATCAGCTCATATAGTCGAGCTCGTTGAATCAAGCCGGCAGAAAGATGTTTCCATTCTTGTTCTGTCAGGATCGTGGGGAGCGCATCGAGCAACCACGGTCTCGCCGAGGAAGTCGACTCGCGCGCGCTGAACGTCACGCCGTCGCCGACGATCTGCCGCTGTGCTCGTTCCCAGCGCAGTTGTAAGTCGCTAGGACCGATCGAGTCGAGGTGCTTGACGAAATTCTGCCAGTGCGGCCGGAGCGCAGATCCGTCGAACGCTTCGTCGTAGGCTCCGCTTCGCCGCTCGTACTGGGCGAAGAGAGCCGAAAAGGAGCCGATTTCTGGCTTATGATTCATCAAGGACTCATGGCACGACGCAGGTCAAGCGTGAGCGGAAACGTCGGATTCCGTTCCACGGGCGGCACGCTACGAATTCCCGGCGAATGCCCCATGCGGAAGAAGCGAGCCGCGCGCCTTGCTTCGGCTTCAAACGCATTGACGGGGAAGGTCTGGTAGTTGCGCCCCGCCGGATGAGCCACATGATAGTTGGCTCCTCCGAGCGATTTGCCCGACCAAGTGTCCAGGATATCGAATACCAGCGGCGTGTGTACCGGAATGGTCGGATGCAACGCACTCGGCGGCGCCCAGGCTCGATATCGGACTGCCGCCACATATTCGCCCGGAACGCCGGTCGAATGCAATGGCAATCGTCTTCCCTGGCATGTGATAGCAAATCTCTCCCCGTACAGTCCAGTCACCTTGACTTGCAATCTCTCGACGGATGAGTCCACAAAGCGAACGGTTCCGCCGCCGCCTGGTTCTTCGCCGAGCACATACCAAGGCTCGATGGCCGACCGGAATTCGACGAACAGCTCTTTCAGCGAAAGGTCGCCGATCATCGGAAAGCGGAATTCAAAGTGCGGTGCGAACCAAGCCCTTTCCATCTGGATACCACTGTCCTGCAAGTCGCGGAGCACTTCACCGAAATCTTCCCAAACGAAGTGCGGCATCATGAATCGATCGTGCAGCGTCGTGCCCCAATCGATCAGCGGCAGTTTGTACGGCTCTTCCCAGAACTTCGCGATCAGCCCGCGAATCAAGAGCTGCTGAGTCAGACTCATCTGAGCATGCGGCGGCATCTCAAAACCGCGGAACTCGAGCAGACCCAACCGACCGGAACTGCTATCCGGAGAATAAAGCTTGTCGATGCAAAACTCTGCGCGGTGTGTGTTTCCGGTGAGGTCGACGAGCAAGTTACGGAAGATGCGATCGACGAGCCACGGCGGACATTGAGCTCCGCGCTGCGGCACTTGCGAAAAAGCTATCTGCATTTCATACAACAGATCTTTGCGTCCTTCGTCCACCCGCGGTGCTTGACTGGTCGGTCCGATGAATCGCCCGCTGAACAAATAGGACAGCGACGGGTGATTGATCCAGTAAGCGATCAGGCTCTTGAGTAGATCGGGTCGGCGCAGGAAAGGGCTATCCAGCGGCGTGGCTCCGCCGACCACAACGTGATTGCCGCCGCCGGTGCCGCCATGCTTGCCGTCGAGGTCAAACTTCTCGGTTCCCAATCGCGAGAGTCTGGCATCTTCGTACAACGTGGTCGTCGTGTTAACCAGCTCTTTCCAATTCGCGGCCGGATGAATGTTGACTTCAATCACACCTGGATCGGGCGTCACTTTGATGTGGCTCAGCCGCGGGTCGTCGGGCGGTAGATAGCCTTCCATCACCACCGGCATCTGCAAGTGAACGCAAGTGGCTTCGACGGCGGATACGATTTCGAGATAGTCTTCCAAGCTCGAGACAGGAGGCATGAAGACGTGTAATCGTCCGGCACGCGGTTCGACGCAAAGCGCCGTGCGCACGGACATGCCGCCTGCGACGTGACCCGGTTCGGTCTCATCAAACTCCTGCAACACATCCGGATCTTCAGCAGCCGACAGCGGCGCGACTTGATCGCTGATCCCTCGCACCGATTTGGCTTCGGGCACACCGGCGACGAACGATTGTTGTCGATGCAGCGGATGAGGCAGCGGAGGGAGCGCAGCGGTCGGGTCGATCGGATCTGCGGGCACGATCTTCGAGGCTGCAACGACCGGCAGCGTATCGAGCGGTAATCGAAGACCGATCGGAGAATCGCCTGGAAGCAAGAAGATTCGTTCGCTGCGCGTCGGCCAAGGGCCGCTGACCCACCGCGCGCGACCTTGCCACCATTGCCTTTGCAAAGGCATGATGAGGCCGACCGGTTTCTCCACGCCGCGCTCGAAGACTCGCGTCATGCGAGCTCGTTCCTCGGGGTCCTTCAACTTCGGATCTTTCGGATCGACATTGATGGGCAGTCGAGCTTCTTTGAGCATGTAATGAGCGATGTCTTCGTAGGCCGGCCGAATGAACTTTGTCGAAACGCCCAGCGTCTCCGCTAAGTGCTTCGTAAAGCGTTCGGCGGCACTGAGCCCCAAGCCGTAATCGTGATCGACATCAGCGATTAGACGCACGTCCTCCCAAATCGGCACGCCGTCTTTACGCCAATAGCAACCCAGCGCCCAGCGCGGCAGCGATTCGCCGGGATACCATTTGCCCTGTCCGTAATGCAGCAGAGCACCGGGAGCGAATGATTCGCGAATACGTTTGAGCAATGATTCGGATAGGTAGCGCTTATGCGGTCCGACGGCTGCGGAATTCCATTCCGGTCCGTCCATGTCGTCGATGGAAACGAAGGTCGGTTCGCCTCCCATCGTCAAACGCACATCGCCCGCATCGAGTCGTCGATCGATCTCTTCGCCCAGTTTTTGAATCGCATTCCACTGAGCATGCGTGTACGGCTTGGTCACTCGCGGGTCTTCGTGGACGCGGGTCAGATTCATTTGGAAATCGAACTCGACATCGCATTCGTCGACTGCTCCGCTGATCGGTGCAGCGGTCTGCGGATCAGGCGTACATGCCAGCGGAATATGACCTTCACCGGCCATCAAACCGGAGGTGGGGTCGAGCCCGATCCAGCCCGCACCGGGGATGAAGACTTCGGCCCATGCATGCAAGTCGGTGAAGTCGTTCTCCGGTCCACTCGGTCCGTCGAGACTCTTCACATCAGCCGTTAACTGAATCAAATAACCCGAGACGAAGCGAGCTGCAAAGCCGAGCCGTCGCATCATCTGCACGATCAGCCAAGCCGAATCGCGACACGAACCGCGCTTGAGCGTCAGAGTCTCGTCCGGCGTTTGAACTCCCGGTTCCAAACGGATCGCGTACTCGATCTCGTTTTGAACGAGTTGATTGAGCGCAACCAGAAAGTCGACGGTGTTTCGCGATGTCTTGTCGATTCTGGCAAAGAAAGCGTCGCACTTTTTGCCGCCGGGAAGAACTTCCAAGAACGGTCGTAGATCGCGAGCCGTCGACGGATCGTACTCAAACGGAAACTTTTCGGCCGCCTGCTCAACGAAGAAATCGAAGGGATTGATGACCGTCATGTCGGCGACGACATCAACCTCGATCTTGAGTTGCCGAGTCGGTTTCGGGAATACGTAACGAGCCTGAAAGTTACTGAACGGATCCTGTTGCCAGTTTACGAAATGCTCGGTCGGCTGGACCTTGAGCGAGTAACTGAGAATCGGCGTTCGGCAGTGCGGAGCTGGTCGCAGTCGGATGAGCTGCGGCCCGAGGTTCACTAAGCGATCGTAGTTGTAAGTGGTTACGTGATGAAGAGCGACACGAATCGTCATGTTGTCAGTTTTGCTTCTGGTACTGTGTCGACGCGACTGCGGAAGATGCCGCGGCAGTCGCTGCCGCGGCAGTGGTCGATGGAATGCCGGCCGCCGATGCCGTTGCGGGAGCATCGACCGGCCGAATGGCGAAGAACGTCTCGTGGATACCGATCCCAGTCTCATTCAACTTGCGTTGCAAATCATCCACAAATTGGTGCAATCCGCGATTAATGATCGCTTCCACATCTGTGTAGGCAATCTCAGCCTTGAGACTACCCAAGCAACGCTCGGCCGAGTTGCGATAGGTCAGCGGCTGAGAACCGGTGATGGCGCGCAAACTGCTTTCGGCTCCCGACAAGCAATGTTGAACGGCGCGCGGGAACTCGCGGTCGAGGATCAGGAAGTCGACGACTTTCTTGATGCTCAAACTGCGGAATCGCTTGCGATACATTTCGAAACCGGAGACTGATCGCAGCACGGCGCTCCAACCCAAATCGTCGAGCGCTGTACCGACATCTTGCGGCGAGGGGAGCAGCGTAAAGTACTTCACGTCCAGAATGCGGCTGGTCTTGTCGGCGCGTTCGATCAGTCGTCCCAAGTTCGCGAAGTGCCACCCCGCGTTGTGTGACATGGTTGCGTCGAGAATCCCGTTGAACAAATGGGCATGCATCTTCACCGCTCGGAAATAATCCGACGGCGAATTGATCGACATCTCCGTCGTCGCATCCGAGTTGACGAAGTGATAGAACTCGTTGAGCTGTTCCCAAGCTTCGGAGGAGATCGACTCTCGCACTGTACGGGCATTCTCACGCGCATGCCGCAGAGTGCTCAGAATCGAGTTCGCGTATTCAGCATCCGACGTCAAGAATCGAATGACGTTTTCTTGAGTCGCAGTGCCGTAATGTTCGCGGAAATAGGTTTCATCGCCGGTCGTATTGACCAGCGGCTCCCACTGCGGAATGAGTGAGTTGGGTTGATCGAGGATCAAGGTCAACGTCACATCGATGAAGCGAGCCAAGTTCTCGGCTCGTTCGATGTAACGCGCCATCCAATAAATTGATTCAGCAACGCGGCTCAGCATGGTGGAATCGGCGGCTCCGGCCAAACAGGCAGATGACGAACAGGCAGTTCAAGTTTGGTCAAAAGGGAATTCGAAAGTCGGGGTGATGGATGAGCAGTCGGACTAGGTGTGCGGCTTGTCATCGACCATTTCGCTGGCGGACGAAGCGACGACCCATGTGTCTTTGCTGCCGCCCCCTTGCGATGAATTGACGACCAACGAACCTTTCTTCAGCGCGACTCGAGTTAATCCGCCGGGGAGAACCCAGATGTCTTTGCCGTAGAGAATGTAAGGTCGAAGATCGACGTGTCGGCCTTCAAAGTGGCCGTTGACCATCACAGGAACGCGGGACAGAGAGAGGGTGGGCTGAGCGATGTAGTTGCGCGGATCGGCTTCGATCTTCGCCGCGAACTCGGCTCGCTCTTCGGCTGTCGCATGCGGCCCGATCAACATGCCGTAACCCCCGGCTTCGTTGGCCGCTTTGACGACGAGTTCATCGAGGTGAGCCAGCACGTACTTGCGATCCTCTTCGCGATCGCAAACATAGGTCGGCACATTCGGCAGGATCGGTTCTTGTCCAAGATAGAAACGAATCATGTCCGGAACGTAGGCGTAGATCACTTTGTCGTCGGCCACGCCCGTGCCCGGTGCATTAGCCAGCGCTACGTTGCCTTTGCGATAGACTTCCATCAAGCCCGGGACGCCGAGCATCGAATCGGGGCGGAAGCTTTCCGGATCGATGAAGTCATCGTCGATGCGACGATAGATGACATCGACGCGCTGGAATCCGTCGGTTGTACGCATCGTTACGTAGCCGTCTTTGACTACCAAGTCGCGGCCTTCCACGAGCTCTACGCCCATCTGCTGCGCGAGGAACGCGTGTTCGTAGTAGGCGGAGTTGTAGATGCCGGGTGTCATGACGACGATCGTCGGTGAACTGGCTCCGGACAAGTTGGCGAGCGTGTCGTAGAGTCGGCCCGGATAGCTGTCGACCGGTCGGACTCGCGAGTCTTTGAAGGCTTGCGGAAAGCTGCTCTTCATCACCATTCGGTTTTGCAGCACATAGGAAACGCCTGATGGACAACGCAGGTTGTCTTCCAGGACGTAGAGCTTGCCGTCGCTGTGACGAATCAAGTCCGTACCGGTGATATGACACCAAATGCCTTTGGGCGGCTTGAGCCCTTCGCATTGTTTGCGATACGACTTGGCTTTAGCCAGGATCTCGCGCGGAATGACACCCGCTTTGAGAATCTCCTGCTCGTTGTATACATCGTTGATGAAGCGATTGAGCGCCTCGATGCGCTGCTTCAAGCCCGCTTCGATTTGCTGCCATTCGGCCGCTTCGACGATGCGCGGAACGATGTCGAACGGAAAGATCTTCTCCGTTCCTTGGTCATTGCCGTAAACTGTGAAGGTAATACCCATCCGCATCAATGCGCGATCGATCGCCGTCTGCCGTTGCTTGAGTTCGCCCGGCTCCAGCGAGTTGATGCGATTGATTAGGACGCGAGCGCCGCGACGCGGTTTGCCTTCCGCATCGAACAGCTCATCGTAAAAGTTCTCAGTTTGATAGTGATGAAAGGTGTGATCAGGTTGCATTCTTGTTCAATTCCTCGCCGAACGATCGGGAATCGAACCACCGCCCTTGGCTCGTACCTGAGCAGTAGCTTAGCTGAATTGATGGGGGAATAGCTATCGCAACTTGAAAAAACGCCGCAGCCCGCCGTGCGACATATGGCGGCAGGCTCTATGCTGAAAAGCAGTTGGTTTCATTCAGGGAGGACAGGTGATGAAGGACCATTTCCACAAACAAATTACGTTCCGTCTGGTGCTATTCACAATGATTGCCGGCGGATATTGCTCCGCCGTGCTGTCGCTAGGGCAGGAACCGGAACGAAACATCAATTTGGCTCTCCCCACCATGGGCGGCAGTCAGTTTTGGACCGACCATCGTTGGTGGTACGGTTGGCGAGTCCAACAGAATGCGATTACGGGTCACTGGCGTTTGCTTGACAAGCAAGATGTGCGGCGGGCCTGGGGTTCGAAAGAATCTTGCTTGGCCGAATTGAATAAGCGAAGAGCAGTGGTCGGACTCCCCGAAGAGCAACCCGACATCGTGATTTTGGTTCACGGCCTGATGCGCTCCGTCGACTCGATGCGGCCGCTGGAAGAATCACTGGATAAGGAAGGGATCAAACAACCGGCCCTATTCGGATATGCAAGCACGCGAGCATCGGTCGACGATCACGCGGCTGCATTGCGGGAGTTCGTCGAGAACATTCCAGGCCGGCCTCGCGTCTCCTTCGTCGGACATAGTCTCGGGAATATAGTTGTCCGCCGCACCATCGCTATGTGGCAAGCCGAGGATGCGCAGCAGGTCTTGCCGCGATTGCACCGAGTCGTCATGCTCGGGCCGCCGAACCAAGGAGCGACGATCGCCAAGAATCTCTCCGGACTCGGCGTCTTCGAAACGGTTACCGGCAGCTCAGGCAAAGCACTGGGCCCAGCGTGGGATGAACTGCAATCCAAGCTCACCGTTCCCCCATGTCCGTTCTTAATCGTGGCCGGCGAAGTCAATCCGCCCGTGGGAAATCCCCTTGTCTCAGGAGCAAGCGATTTCGTCGTATCGATTGAGGAGACTAAGTTGGAGGGAGCCACGGAACACAAAACCGTACCGGTGCTCCATTCCTTCCTTCCCAACGATCCCCGTGTGATGTCGATCACGCTCGAGTTCTTGAATCGAGCCATGTAACATCGTTACCCTTAACCGTAGGGCTCGTTGATTGATTGAAAGCGGAACGGCGCAAGCCAAATGGTACTCGTACTCGATGCGTCATGATCGAGTAAGATTACGAGTGCCGCCTGCGGCTGAGTCCGAGTATCCAGGAAATGCGAAAGCGTTGGTTCCGGGTTTCTCGAAAACCGCAACTTCAAAAAGCATAAGCGAGGGACCCGCATCCCTCGCGCACGCTTCGGGTTACGATTAAATCGACAGCCCGTTACGCGTCGGGTTGTGAATAGATCAACTAGCCTCGAACCCTCAATCGCACGCGGTTACATATCCGAACAACCGTATGCCCTCACCTGGAGATATCTTTTATGCGCGGAATCGTTCTTAGTCTTTGCTTCTGCTTCAGTCTCGTGTCGTTCAATGGCATGCCGTACAGCGATGCGTGTATTGCGGCTGAGGTCCTTGTGCGCGAGGCTCCGGAACACGGTCAGGCCGTGCACGCTAAGTCCGATTCGGCAGGTGCAACTCATTTGATCTACAAAGTCGGAGTCGAGCTGCGCTATGCAAAGAGCAAAGACAGCTGCGAGTCCTTCTCTGCGCCGCTGAAGATTGTGGATGATGCGAAGTTCCCGAAAGGCTTGGAGTTCACTTGCTGGGATATGGCTGTCGACGTCGACGGTCGTGTGCATGTTGCTCTCGGTACGAACGCTTGGAAGCTCAAGAGGCCGCAGTCCGAGTGGGGCTTCTACTACACCACGCTCGAACCCGGCCAAACCGACTTTGCTCCGGCTCGCAACATCAACGGCCGGCCTTCCGAGGGTTACTCGTTGGCTGTACATCCGGACGGAAGAGTTACTGCTTGTTGGTTAGCCGACAAACTGTACGCCAATGTTTCCCTGGATCATGGTCGCACGTTCGGTGATACGATTGAAATCGATGCGACACTGAACCCATGCAATTGTTGCACGACGACGTGTACTTATGGTCGCGACGGACGACTGGCCATTCTCTATCGTGAGGAAACGAACAACGAACGCGATATGTACTTGTTGCTGGTCGATCAGAAGGATAACGGGGTTTCGAAGCACAAGCTCAGCTCGGCACCTTGGAAGATCGATACTTGCCCGATGACCTACTATGCCATCTCGCCGACAGCCACGGGATATGTGGCTGCATGGCCGACGAAGAACAAAGTCTACGCTGCATCAATCAATGCGCAAGGAACGCGTAGTCCGGCGGGCGAGATCTTGACGCTGGGGAAAGTCGGGAATCGTCACGATCTTCGGATATTCCAAGACTCGCAAGGACAGACCGTAGTGCTTTGGAAATTCGAAGACCAACTCGGATGGCAACAGTTCGGTCGCAAATGGGAATCGACCGGACTCCCCGGGTCGGCTCCCAGCCGTGGGCCGTGCATCGCCGCTGTGATGACTGCCGACGATCGAGTCATCGCCTTTCGCTGAACTGCTTTATCTGTTCGCATCGTAGCGATCGTAGCGGTTGCGGACGGTTCGCGGAGTTCACTTGCCGAGTGTGTCAGGCGAATCGTATCGATGACGAGCAGGTCGGCAAGCATGATGGTATGCACGCCATCTACTCGATCTTGAATGTCGGGCCGGGTTACCGATTTGGAACGGCAACTCGGTCATGCTTCGACTGGAGTTCTCTTTCGTGCAGCACCCAGATTCGGTCGGACGAGACATCCAGCCCACGATCCAGTGGGATCGAAAGCGATTTATCGGCTCCGCAGTCTTCTTGTTCATGGTCTCGATCATCGCCATCGATGCCGCCCCGACCGGATTGCCGATCCTGCAACAAGTTCAGTGGGGGCTGAGCTGTGTATTGAATCGCGTTGGCCTGTGGCAGGGCGAATGGTCGATGTTCGCACCTGATCCAGTCGTCACCAATGGTTGGTTGTCTGCGGAACTGACTTACGCCGATGGAGAACGCAGGACATGGAATTCGCGTTCGTGGAATCGCGCATCGGGCGTTGAGAAGTTCGTCGACTTTCGGCATCATAACTACGTGAACCGCATCGACTCGCCTTGGAATAAGCGGGCGGTCGATGACTTGGCCGACTATTTGGCTCGTACATTGGACCGCGAACGTGACACTCAGCCGATCGGCCTCGACGCAGCGCGGCAATCGTTGAACGAGCCTTTCGTGCCGTCCGCGAAATCATCGAAACAGAGGCCGATTCGCATTCAACTGTTCAAGTGCAGCAATCAGCCGATCATCGATCCGGAGAATCCGTTTCCCGATCCGGACAATACAGCGTGGATGATCGTGAGCACGCCGCTTGTGACTCGCGAGGTGACGCATGAACAGTAGTTTGTCGCACACCACGATCGTTGAGAGATTTGTTGCTCGCAGTCATCGTTTTTTATTTGAGTCGTGCGATCCGACTGTAATTCCGCTGCTGCGCATCGGACTGGGCAGTTTGTTGATGATTGTGGCCGCGACATGGTTGAGGGATGCCGAGTTGTGGTTTACCGATGCCGGTGTGCTCAGATCCGACACGGTCGATAAACTCTCGCGGTTTCCTCACTGGTCTCTGTTAAGCCTGCTGCCGTCAACAGCGTTGGTTGCGCAAATCTGCTTAGTCATGATGTTCGTCCAAGCCGCGATGTTGACGATCGGCTTTTACGGGCGTTTCCAGGCGGCATGCCTATTCTTGTGGCTGGTCAGTTTTCAACATCGCAATCCTTTGCTGTGCGACGGTGAAGACACTCTCTTCCGTCTGCTGGCGTTCAGTTTTGTTTTCTTGCCGCTCGATGCCCGCATGTCGATACGCAGCCGGCTCGCAGGGTTTTGCAGATCGATGCGTTCAGCATCTCGGGTGATCGGACCGGCAGATTGTTGGGCTCTGCGACTAGTCCAGTTTCAGATGGCTGTGATCTATGCATCAGCCACCTGGAACAAACTGCAAGGAAGCAGTTGGCACGATGGATCGGCCATGTTGCTGGTCACACAAATGACCGATCACTACGGGCGAATGGGTCTGCCTGCATTTATCGTCGAAAACGTGTTGCTGATGAAGATGCTGACTTGGAGCGTCTTGGTGATCGAAGGCTTCCTACCGATCGGACTGTGGTTCCGCTCGACGCGTCGCATTGCATTACTGCTGGGCATCGCTCTTCACCTGGGTATCGAATGGACAATGCACCTATTCCTGTTCGAATGGGTCATGATCCTCGGCTTGCTGTCGTTTGCTCGAGCCGAAGACAACCTGTTCGCTGCGGTTTATCGTCGACTTTCGCAGAACCAAAGTTGTGCCGTCGGATCGGATTTGAAGAACTCAAGCATTACGCCGGCAACCTTCTCGCGACCCGATTCGGATGGATGCGTGCCGTCCGGTCCGAAGTCGTCCGCCGTGTAGACCAGTCCATCGCTCTTGCGCGCTGTCGTGCCGTCTGCCCACAGATATGGTCCCCACATCAAGACCGGCACCACGGCTCGACCTTTTTTCGGATCGGCGATCAAGTCGCGTTCGCCGCTTATTTGCCCATGGATCATTTGCCGGACTGCAAATGCACCTTCATAGGCGTAGGGTTCCGGGTTCAGATTGTTGGTTGCCAAGCCGCCGTAGATGCGACTCGAAAGATAAGCGATGCGCAGGTTCGGATATTTTTCTTTGGCTATCTTCAAAACTTCGGTTGTGTCGTCGGCAAGCTTGCGAGTGTGCGCGCTCAAATCGCCGCTTGGATTTTTGTTGGCAAGCTTGAGCCAAGCGACTTGCACCTGAGCAGGCGACAATCCCGCCGCTTCCAAGCGTCGTTCGGCTTCGCTCCAAGGCTGAGCGTTCGGCGATGCCCAGTCCTCCATGGCTCGGCCGCCTTGTGCGCAGTCGACGATAGTCACCTTGGATGATTTGGTCGGGTCAGCGTCTGCGATCCGCTTGAATCGAGAAAACTCTTGCGTGGCATTCGACATGCTGATCGAGATAAAACCGATCGTCCCGCGCTGCGAAGTGTGTCCTTGTCGATCGAGTGGTTCCAGTTTCGAGATCGCGTTTTCGGCGGCTGCTCGATGATCGCGAGGCGGTTCGTTACTGCCTCCGCCGTACAGGCCTCCATCAAGTCCCTTGTAGCGCTCGTTGCCGGTGATTTCTGTCAGCGGCTTAACACCGATCGAGGGTCTCGGCGGTTGACGTCTGCCGAACCTGAACGACCGCCGGCTTGCATGGCTCGACGAGCCTCACGAGCGCGTTGCAAGTAATCGGATTCTTCGGTGCTCAGCTTTTCGCCCCGTCCTTCGCGCTGCAGTAGCACTCGAGCTTTCTCAAAGTCGATCGACCCTGACTGAGCGTGGGCATGCCCAACCGAGAGACTCAGGCTGAGCAACAAGCAAGCGGGGAAATAGCTGCGAAGTGCAATGCGACTCGTCACGATTTGATCCCTATCATCCTCAACAGCACTGCATCTTTACCGCCGCGCGGCTGTTCGACCGGACGTACGGCCGACTCTATCCACGAACATAGCATAACGAGAGTGTCACGTGCGAAAACTCTCGGCGAATCGTCGAGCTTGTCCGTTCCCTTCTTCCATGTCGTTACAACCGTTAAACTATCGCCGAGGGCCGGTGGTGATTGCACCGCGGGTAGGCGATGGCGGGACGGTGATCCCAGAAGTGAACGGATTGCAGATTGGTCCCCGCAAGATTCGCATCGACCTCGGCCCTGAGACGATTCATTTGAAAGACAGCCATGAGCATCACGTACGAACAATATGCCAAGATGATCGACCATTCTTTGCTGCAACCGGTGCTCACCGTTCCGCAGCTCGAACAAGGACTCGCTTTGGCTCTCACCTACAACGTCGCAAGCGTTTGTATACTGCCTTATTATCTGCGTCGCGCGGCCGAGGTGCTCAACGGTTCTACAGTGATGCCGAGCACGACCATCGGTTTTCCGCATGGCGGACACACAACGGCTATGAAACGTCGTGAAGCGGAAATTGCCATCGATGATGGATGCCAAGAACTGGATATGGTGGTTAACATCAGTCAAGTGCTCAGCGGCAACTGGGACTATGTCATCGAAGATATTCGCGCCGTTGTCGAACCGGCTCACGCTGCCGGACGCAAAGTCAAAGTGATTTTCGAGAATTGCTTTTTGCAAGACGAACACAAAGTGCGACTGTGTCAGATCTGCACCGACTTGCGAGCCGATTGGGTGAAGACGAGCACCGGTTACGGCAGCGGCGGAGCGACGATTCCTGATTTGAAACTGATGCTGTCGAGCGTCGGTCCGGGGATACAAGTGAAAGCAGCAGGCGGAGTTCGCGACTTCGCAACGCTGGAGCAAGTTCGCGAGCTGGGCGTGACTCGCTGCGGAGCCAGTCGCACGCGTGAGATGCTCGACGAAGCTCGTATCGCTATGGGGCTGACCGCAATTCAATACAACGGTGCGACTAGTTCGTCGGGTTACTAACGACGCGTCGACTTGGTCACTCGTTTTCATCTGCTGGTTTCCCACCTCAACTCCCTCCTGCAATCGTCGGATTCATCATCATGTCACTGCCCCGCGTCCCTGAGCGTGTCGAATCGCTCGCTGACCTTCCCACGCCTGCACTTGTGTTCGACGGTGCCAAAGTAGCGGCCAACATTCGGCGTATGGCCGAGTATGGTCGCCGCCATAACTTAGGCATTCGGCCGCATACGAAGACTCATAAGTCGCTCAAGGTTGCTGCCATGCAGTTGGCGGCCGGAGCGAGCGGTTTGACGGTGGCCAAAGTTGGCGAAGCGGAAGTGATGTCCGAGGTCGGCTCGGACATTTTGATTGCCTATCCCGTGTTCGACGAAGCTCGAAGGCATCGTGCAGCGGCTTTGGCGAAGCAAGTCACGTTGCGCATCGCAGTGGATAGTCGCATGGCGATCGAACGACTTGGGGACGCCGCAGCCAAGGCCGGATCGACCATTGGAATTCTGGTCGATATCGATGTCGGTATGGGACGGACCGGTGTCGCCACGGTGGCGGAGTCTTTGGAGCTTGCCCAGTTAGTGGACTCGACGCGCGGTCTGCGACTTGACGGGATCATGTGTTATCCGGGGCAGATCTGGAACGCACCGGCAGAACAAGCGGGTCCGATGAGCAAAGTGTCGGCGAAGTTGGCTGAAGCGATCGATTTATGGAAGCGAAATGGCTTGCAAGCCAAGATCGTGTCAGGCGGTTCCACGCCCACTGCGTACCAATCTCACTTGGTTCCCGAGTTCACGGAGATACGACCGGGAACCTACGTCTACAACGACTTGAATGAAGCTCGAGCGGGCTTCAGTTCGAACGAAGAGTGCGCCGCGAAGATTTTAGTAACAGTCATCAGTACAGCTGTCGCAGGCCAAGTCGTGATCGACGGGGGCTCGAAGACCTTTACCAGCGATCTATGTGTTCCGCAGCGCGACAGCGGTCACGGCAGCATCATCGGGCATTCGTCCGCTAAGATCGTCAAATTAAGCGAAGAGCATGGACAAGTCGACGTGACTGCCGACGCAGAGCCGCCCAAGATCGGTGATCGCCTGGAAGTCGTTCCCAATCACATCTGTCCCTGCGTGAATCTCCAGAAACACGCGTGGTGGTTGAACACTGACGGATCGCTGGACCGCATCCCCATCGATGCCCAGAGCTTGTTGTCGTAGTGCAAATGCGTAGGTCAATGAGTGTAGTTCAAAAAGTGTAGGTCAATTGTCCTCAATTGACCCTAACCAAGTTGGAAGCACCAACACCTGCAGCGGTTATAACTGACATGCTGCGGAGGATCATGGGAACGGCAAGGCTGGAGCCTTGCCGGCGGTGCGTAACGAGGCTTGAGCCCTCGTTACCAGGAGAAGTGATGCAGTCCAGTGTTACCGTTACGCGTTTGGCACCGCGAACTTGGTTGGAATCGATTGAGGACAATCGAACTACACTGAAAACTGTTTAAACGCCGATGCCGTCTGGGGTGGACCAGAAGCCGCCTCGGGCGTGGTCGCAGCGGACTCGGCTGCCTCGCGTGCTTTCGATCAGTTTGCCGTCCTGAAAGACCGTCTGCCCGCCCACAATTGTGCGCACGGGAACACCTTGCAGAGTCTTGCCGGCCCAAGGACTCCTTGCACTTGGTGAACTGTTCTTCGTTCTTGATTGTGCGTGCACGTTGCATATCGACGATGGCTAAGTCAGCGTCGTAGACTTCAATACGTCCTTTACCGACCAAACCCACACGCGCCGCGCGTCGGACATCCAACTTGCAATTTGCAACAGCGTGCAATTGCCACGGTGAGCTTGATCGAGCATCAGAGGTAAACTGTTCTCGACCGCAGGCAGACCGCTCGGTGACTGCGGATAGGGCTTGGCTTTTTCTTCAAGCGTATGCGGCGCGTGATCGGTCGCGATTACTTGGACTCGACCTTTGAGAAGTGCTGTAGCTCTGCGGCATCGCGCGACGATTTGAGCGACGGATTCATTTGGACGAGTGTTCCGAGAGTCGCGTAGTCATCGGTATTGAAGAAGACGTGATGTAGACAGACTTCTGACGTGATGTACGGCTTGGCGTCGATCAGCAGCGGCAGTTCGGCGGCGCTGCTCACGTGCAGCAAGTGAAAGCGATGCGAGTGCCGCTTGGCGAGGTCGATCGCGCGGCTGGCTGAGACCACCGCCGCTTCGACGTCGCGAACACGCGAGTGATCAGCCACGGTCACATTCTCACCCAGGCGAGCCTTATTCGCGCGGACGATCGTTTCATCTTCGCAATGGGCACAGATCGGCAGCGTCGTCTCAGCGAAGATGCGCTCGAGCGCAGCTTGATTGTCGACGAGCAAACTACCGGTACTGGAGCCGATGAAGATCTTGATGCCCGGCACGTTACGAGCTGTACGCAGCGCGTCGAGATTCTCTTCCGTCGCGCCGATGTAGAACCCGAAGTTCACGTGGCTGACTTCTGCTGCTCGCGAAAACTTCCATTCGACTCCGGCTTGATCGATGGCAGGCGGCTGAGTGTTCGGCATTTCGAGAAACGTGGTGACGCCGCCCGCGGCGCAGGCTGCGCTGCCGCTTTCGATATCTTCTTTGTGAGTCAGTCCGGGTTCGCGAAAGTGAACTTGGTCGTCGATCGCGCTGGGAGAATCGTCAGGCCCGCAGCTTCAACGATTTCCTCCGCTGTTGAGTCAGCCACGCTGCGTCTACGGCCGCGATCTTACCGTCTATGATCAGCAGGTTCGTCTGGACCTCGGCATGTGGTAAAACAACCGTTCCGCCGCGAATCAAAATGCGTTTGCCGGACATAATCGCTTTCTAAAATAACTCAGTCAAACACTGTTTAACTTTATCAGGATGCCGCACATGACCTCCGTTGCACGATACCCGCGACGCCGAAACTCGACAATGGCCGCCGCCGTGCTGACTTTGCCGACCATGCTCATTCTGACGATTGCCGCATGCAGTGCTCAGCCGCCTAGCGTAACGGTCGGCATCGCAAAAATGCGTGACGCTGATCGGCTCTATCAACAGCAGAAGTACGACGAGGCCGCAGTGCTGGCCGCAGAAGTCGGCAAGACATTTACGGACAATGCTGAGCTGCAACAAGATGCGGCGTGTCTACTTTTCCTGTCAGGGAAAGTGGAGGAATCCCTACCGCTGTTTGACCGAGCCAATGAGTTGAGTCCGCGACTGCGGCCGCACAATTGGCAGCGCGGTTGTGCGCTCGGCTGCGCGGGTAAGTTCGCGGAAGGTGCGGCCCAGTTCAAACTCCATCACGACGTCAATCCGAATGACGTCGAGAACTCGGCTTGGTATTACCTATGTGTCGCTAAGTCGAAGAGCAAAGAGGAAGCCGACAAAGCGGTGATTCCCAGCGGCGGCGATCCGCGCCCGCCTATGATGGATGTGCTCAAGATGCTCAAAGGTTCAATTTCGCCGGAAGAACTGCTGACGACGATCAAGTCCGAGAGTTACGCCGGTCCGGCCGGAAAGACCGCAAAGTTCTACGGATTTCTCTATGTAGGACTCTATTACGATTCGATCGGAGAGGAGTCGAAGGCAATGCAAGCACTCGACGATTGCCTCGCCGTTTCCGAACCCGATTACATGGGGCGCACGGCTCGGCACTACCGCCGCCTCCGATTCCCTCCTCCGAAGAACGAAGCCTCCAAGGGATCGGACGCTGCGACAAGCAAAGAATCGTCCGCAGGTAAGGAGAAGGCTCCGAAGTAACAGCCTTTGACCTTGCCTGCGCCTAGTCTCGTATCGGCTCTAGGTCCTTTGGGCAACAGGCAGGGTTGAAGTTAATGAAGACGCTGAATCAGCCGAATCGCGGAATTGACCAATCCAAAGCAGAAGAGTTCGAAAATACAAAACGCCGCATTCACAGCAAGCTGGTCGATAAGCTCGACCTGAACCGAATCGGCGACATGAAGGGCGATGTCCTGCGCCGCGAAATTCGCATGGTGGTCGAGCACCTGTGCGACGCGGAAAACACGCTGCTCAACCGCACCGAGCGCGATCGTATCATCGAAGAAGTGCTCGACGAAACGTTCGGTCTCGGACCGCTCGAGTTCCTTCTGAAGGATGCATCGATCAGCGATATTCTGATCAACGGTCCGAAGAACATTTATGTCGAGCGTCGTGGACGGCTGGAAAAAACCGAAGTCGAGTTCCGCGATAACTCGCACTTGATGCAGATCATCGACCGCATTGTTTCCAAAGTCGGTCGGCGCGTCGATGAAACTTGTCCGATGGTGGACGCTCGCCTCGAAGACGGCTCACGCGTGAACGCGATCATCCCGCCGCTCGCCCTCGACGGCGCTGCCGTTTCTATTCGTCGATTCGGTTCAAACCCGCTCAAATTGGAAGACCTCCTCAACTACAAAGCGTTCACGCCTGAGATGGTGATGCTGCTGGAAGGCTGCATTAAAGCTCGACTGAACATGGTCATCTGCGGTGGTACCGGTTCCGGTAAAACCACGCTGCTCAACACGCTCAGCAGCTTCATTCAAAACGATCAGCGTATCGTGACCATCGAAGACGCGGCCGAATTGCAACTGCAACAGGACCACGTCGTTCGCTTGGAAACTCGCCCTGCCAACATCGAAGGCACCGGCGCCGTGACCGCTACGGACCTGGTCAAGAACGCCCTGCGTATGCGTCCTGAACGAATCATCATCGGTGAGTGTCGTGGTGGCGAAACGCTCGACATGTTGCAGGCTATGAACACCGGTCACGACGGTTCGCTGACGACGATCCACGCCAACAACCCGCGCGACGGTGTGGCTCGTCTCGAGACGATGGTGATGATGGCAGGCTTCGAACTGCCGATGAAAGCCATTCGACAACAGATCTCCAGCGCTGTGAATCTGATCGTTCAAGCCAACCGATTGCAAGGCGGTCCGCGACGCGTCACCCACATCACCGAAGTGGTCGGTATGGAACAAGACACCGTCGTGATGCAGGACATCTATAAGTTCGTCCAGGACGGCATTGATGAGGCCGGCAAAGCGTTCGGGCACTTTGAATGCACCGGCGTTCGTCCCACATTCATGCACCGACTGGAGTCCGCGGGCGTTCGACTACCCGCCAGCGCCTTCCGTCAACGAGTGATCATGCAGGCCTAAGCTCGCTTCGCTGCAGACAGAATGCCCGAAAGTATGCCCGAGAGACCGTGAGAGATCGATAACATGAACACAATTCTGATCATGATCACCGTCGGAATGGGCGTCGCCGCATTGATCGGCGCTGTCGCCACGACGTTGCATTGGAATTCGGACAACTCCACGGCCGAAGATCGACTCAGCGCGCTCACGGGGAAGAAGGGCAAGGCCGATCCGAGAACAGGCAAAGTCGAACGTCCGTCGGTGTTGTCTTCACCGCTGGAAGATACAAAAAACCTGGCGGATGATCTATTGGCTCGGATCGGTGACATCAACACGTTGATGGAACAAGCCGATGTGCGCATGTCCGGCTCCAAGTTCTTGACAGCCTGCGTCATCGCCGCCGCTTTCGGAGCCGCGTTCTGCATCGTCTCGCCGATCCCATTTTATATCGCTCCTATCCTCGGACTGGCCACGGGAACGCTGCCGTTCTTCTGGTTACTCTATCGCCGCAAGAAGCGATTGAATCAGTTCAGCAAGCAACTGGTGGAAGCGCTGGAACTACTTAGCCGCAGTCTGCGCGCAGGCCATTCGCTGGGAGCAGGTTTCGGTTTGATCGCGTCTGAAATGACCGATCCGATCGCGAAAGAGTTCGGCCGAGCCTTCGACGAACAGAACCTTGGTATATCGCTCGAAGAAGCCCTGGAATCGATGACCAAGCGAGTGCCGAACCTCGACTTGCGATTCTTCGCCACTGCAGTGACATTGCAACGTCAGACCGGTGGTGACTTGGCGGAAATCATGGACAAAATCGGCAAGCTGATTCGCGATCGTTTCAAGCTGGCCGGCCAGATTCAAGCACTCACCGGTGAAGGTCGTTTGTCGGGTATCGTGCTGTTGGCGTTGCCTCCTGCACTGTTCGCAGTGATGTTGTACCTGAACTATGACTACAGCATGGTTCTGTTCCGCGATCCGACCGGTCGCAAACTGCTCGCCGGTGCCATCGTCATGCAATTTGTCGGCGCTCTCGTGATCCGCAAGATCATTTCCATCAAAGTCTAATCGGCCCGAGTGTGTGATCTCATGAGTTTGACCATCCTCATCCCCGTTGTGACATTCATCGCCTTCGGAGCCGTTGCCTGGTTCCTGATGGATATGTTCGCCAATAAACCGGATCGCACCGAAGAGCGTCTGGAGATTTTGAAGGACCCGCGACGAGCGCGAGCCAAAGGGGAGAAGAAGTCCGAGACATTGACTCGGATGCTCAAAGAGAGCGCACCCAAGTTGGCTGCGCCGTTGACTCCGAAGTCAGAGGCCGAGCTGAGTCGACTAAAGCAGGAACTCATATCCGCCGGCTTCCGCAGTGAATATGCAACCGTTATGTTCACTGCCATTAGATCGCTGTGCGCGATCGGCTTCATGCTGATCGGCGGCCTTGGTTCGTTGGTTTATTACGGAGTCAACACCGGCGCACTCATCGGTACGCTGGTAGCGGGCGGTATCGGACTGATGCTGCCGACTTTCGCTCTCGGCTTTCTTGCCAATCGTCGCAAGCAACAGATCTTCCTGGGTCTACCCGACGCGCTTGACTTGCTGGTCGTCTGCGTGGAAGCCGGTCTGGGTCTCGATCAAGCCATGCGTCGCGTGGCAGACGAAATGAAAAAGAGCTGGCGAACACTCGGTGAAGAGTTTTCACTTTGCAATCTCCATCTTCAAATGGGACGACAGCGCAATCAAGTGTTGCAAGATCTCGGTTCACGAACCGGCGTCGATGACCTGCGCTCGCTGGCATCCATCTTGATCCAAGCCGATAAGTTCGGTTCGAGTGTTGCCAATGCACTGCGTGTGCAGAGCGATGCAATGCGTCTGCGTCGTCAGCAGATCGCTGAAGAGAAAGCAGCCAAGACCGCGGTGAAGCTGATCTTCCCGCTAGTGTTCTTCATCTTCCCCGGTATCTTCGTGGTGCTCGTCGGCCCTGCCGGTATTCAAATGGCTCGCGAAATGCTCCCGGCTATGGCCGCCGGCGGCTAATTGCCAGAGGGTGATTTGTAACCCAATGCGCTCGCAAGGACTTGTTGAATTTCGCAGCTTCGACAGCCTGAGGTTCCAATCACAACCCGAAGCGTAAGAGAGGGGCCGGCATCCCACGCTTACGGGTTTGTTGATTTAATCGAAACCCGAAGCATGAAAACCTGTAGGTTGAATCGAAACTCATTAGTTGTGATCAGCCGTCTGTCTTTCGCTGGCGGTTATGGACGGCTAAGCGGACGGCGTCTGTGCCTCGGCTGAAGGTCCGCGAGTCTCGGGTTTCAGGCCCGAAGGGCCGGCACAACGTCAGCCGGCGGCGCGAGCCGCCGGACCGTGTATGCACCATGGAATCAGAGAGACCCGAAGGGTCGACACACTGCACCATTCTGCATTGAGCTTAATGTGTCGCCCCTCCGGGGCTTCGGCTACGCGGTGTTCGTTGGAACCGGCGGCTCATGCCGCCGGCTGACGTTGTGCCGGCCTTCCAGGCCTGAAAACCAGGGCATTATTGTTTAAACCAACAAGCCCTTACGCTTCGGGTTACGAATGAAATCCTGGTCGGTTGGAACTCGTTCGATGGACAACCCGCGAGCTGTGCGGTAAATCTTTTTCGATCTTGAAGAACCGGACGGCTTGCGCCGTTCCGCTTTGATTGAATCGACAGCCCGTACTCGAGCAAGCCACAGGTTTCGTCGCGTCTCTCGACCCTCGGGCGCGTGCACGGCGCAGCGCGACAGCGTAAAATAGCGGCATCCCACCTTCGACCCTGCCCGCCATGAAAAGCTATTGCCGTGCGCATTACCCACCTTGTTTGCCTGGGCACCGTTGTGCTTGTCGCTTGCGTGCGACCTCTCATTGCACAGTCGCCCACGGAACGATTCGCGGAACTTGATCGCCGTTATTCCAGCGAAATCCGCGCGTTACTGAAGACTCACTGCCTTGAATGTCATTCGACAGAGAAGCAGGAGGGGGAGCTCGATCTCGAGCGCTTCACGAATACGACGACGATTCGCGGCGGAATGAATCATTGGTTGAAGGTCGTCGAGATGGTCGAGGGAGACGAAATGCCTCCTCGCGACTACGCTCATCAACTCGGCAAGCAAAAGACCAAGCTGCTCGGTTGGATCTCCGACCTCATGGCGGCGGAAGCGGCTGCCACGGCCGGCGATCCGGGGCCGGTCATTCTGCGTCGCTTGAACAATGTCGAATATACGAACACGATCCAAGCTCTAACCGGCGTGCCGCTTGAACCGGCTCGCGAGTTCCCGACAGACAGTGCAGCCGGCGAAGGCTTTACGAACACGGGCGGATCGCTGGTCATGTCTCCGGCGATGCTCGACAAGTACTTTGACGCAGCCAAGCACGTCGCCGAACACGCCGTGTTGCTCCCTCGCGATGTTCGATTCTCTCCCTACACCACGTCACGCGATCTGGCCGACGATTTAATGCTGCGCATCCGTGAACTGTACGCAAAGTATACCGATCAACACGGAGCAACTCGTGTTAACCTGCAAGGTCTCGTTTGGGATACGAATCAAGGTGGACGACTGCCTGTCGCTCCCTACATCAAAGCGCTTGTCGAACATCGAGATGCGCTGAAGTCCGGATCCCTTTCAACGGATGCCTTGGCGGCCGAGCAAAAGCTGAATGCCAAGTATCTCGGCATCCTTCGTCAATCGCTCGAGTCACCGACGCGATCGATCATCCTCGCGTCACTGGCTGATCGTATAGAAAAGGCAAGACCGAGCGATGTGCCTGCGATCGTGGAAGAGATCACTGGATGGCAAAACGCATTGAATCGATTCCAGAGTGTCGGTCATATGAAGCCGTGGATCGTTCCGGTTTCACCGCTGACCGCTGCTCAAGAACTGCGGCATGTGTTCAAGCAAGCGAACGACGCGCGCGAAGTCTCGCTTTACTTGAACTCGACCCAAATCGCGGTTGGTGATGCTTCGGAACAAGTGGCATGGCGATCTCCACGACTTGTTCGACAAGGGAGCCCCGAGATACTCGTTCGTGACTTGGTTGCCGTTACGGAGCGTAGCGCCGCACTGCGTCAAGAAGTACTCGACGCAGCGCCGAAAGCGCTTCGCATTGCTGCGGAATTGGAAGCAAGCGTTTCGCCGGAGCGAATCGATGAAGCGGCACGCCGTGAAGGGATTCGCCCGGAGGTTCTATCGGCTTGGCTTGACTACCTGAACATTGCACCGAGTCGACCTGCATCGGTGGCCGAGATGTTCACCGGCAAGATGTCGAAGATCAGCAACTATGATTTTGTAAGCGGATGGGGATTTCCTGAGACGCCCAGCATTTCTGCCAACGCGTCGGATCAACATGTCCGCATTCCCGGCAATCTGAAACCGCATGGCATCGTCGTGCATCCCGCTCCGACGAAATCTGTAGTCATCGGTTGGCAATCGCCGGCCGATGTGACGGTGTCGATCACGGGCTCGATCACTCACGCACATCCGGAGTGCGGCAACGGAGTGACTTGGAACATTCAATCGCGACGCGGCTCGCGTTCATTACGATTAGCTGCAGGCATTGCTGCAGGTGGAACTCCGGTCAACTTGCCGACGATTGAGAATGTACGAGTCCGCAAGGGAGAACTCCTCGCGTTTGTCGTCGGGCCGCGCGACGGCAATCATTCTTGCGACCTGACGAATTGGGATTTCGAGATTCGCGAGAAAGTTACGACCGACTCGAAAAATGAAGCTCGTGTGTGGAGCGTCAGTCGCGATCTGTCCCCGAACATCTTGGCCGCGAATCCGCATGCGGACAGTTTCGGCAACGAAGCGGTTTGGCATTTCGGGATGGAGCCGATCAGCGGTGCTCAAGAGAACACTCCCGTATTGCCTCCCGAATCTCTGGCTGCACGATGGGCGGTGACGGAAGACGCAGATTTACGAAAGAAGTTCGAAACCGACATCGCTCAGCTCTTGGCTGTTAAAAGCGGTCGCAGCGCACCGGCGGAAGGGTCACTGCCGATTTCGCCTGACGACGAACTCTGGTTCTCGCAAATCTCCGATGTTGCCGGTCCGCTGCTGGGGCCGCTCGTAGACAAAGAGATTCAAGCCATTCGCAAAGCCGAAGATGCCGCTGGTCATTCTGCAGATCTGTTGAGCGAAGCTGGACAGTTCGTCGAACTCAAACTGCCGACCGCGTTGCTCAAAGGCCGCGAGCTGATCGTGACCGGGCAATTGATCGGAGCAACCGGTGCTGCTTCCGAAACCAACGGCGCCGTTCAATTGCAGTTGACGTTGGACAAGCCCGCGTCAGGCAGCTCACTCACTGCAACGTCTCCCATCGTCGTGAACTCGCAGAGCAACACAGCCAAAGCGTTGGAAAGGGCGCTGGCCGATGTGCGGCAATTGTTCCCGGCCGCTTTGTGTTACATGAAGATCGTGCCCGTCGACGAAGTCGTTACGTTGACGCTCTTTCATCGCGAAGACGAACCGCTACGGCGATTGATGCTGGGCGAAGAAGAAGCATCACGACTGGATGAGTTATGGGAGGAGCTGCATTTCGTCACACACGATGCCTTTACTGTTCAAGATGCCTACGAGCAATTGATGCAGTATGCAACTCAAGACGGCGATCCGAAACTGTTTGAACCGTTGCGAGAGCCGATCAATCGTCGAGCCCTTCAGTTCAAACAGGAATTGCTCGACGCTGAACCGCACCACTTGAATTGGGTCTTAAAGTTTGCCGATCAAGCGTTCCGGCGCGACGCGACCGAACAAGAGCGAGAACAGTTGAAGTCGTTGTATTCGCGGCTGCGCAAGGAAGGGCTCGAACACGAAGACGCTATTCGCCTGCTCATCGCCCGCGTACTCGTCTCACCGGCGTTTCTCTACAAACTGGAGGCTGAGCCCGCTGGTAAGATCGGCCCGATCAGCAGTAATGAACTCGCTGTTCGACTCAGCTATTTTCTCTGGTCAGGACCGCCGGATGAAGAGCTACGACAAGCGACACGGAGCAGTGAGTTGCAGTCGGAAAAAGGTCTGCTCTATCACTCGCGACGTATGTTGCGGGACGAGAGGGTGACTCGTCTGGCGAGGGAATTTGCTTGCCAGTGGTTGCAGATTCAGGATATCGCGGAACTCAATGAAAAGAGCGAACGACATTTTCCCGAGTTCGTGGAAGTGCGGGAGTTGCTGCAAGAGGAAGCGGTCCGCTACTTTGCCGATGTGATGCAGAACGACCAGTCGGTGCTGACAATCTTCGATTCGGATCACACCTTTGTGAACGAGCGATTGGCGAAGCTGTATGGCATTGACGGAGTACAAGGTGATGCATGGCGGCGCGTCGATGGAGTTCGCAAACTGGGCCGCGGCGGTGTACTGACTTTCGGAGCGACATTGGCCAAGCAATCGGGTGCATCGCGAACCAGTCCGATTCTGCGCGGCAACTGGATCTCGGAAGTTCTGCTCGGTGAAAAACTGCCGAGACCTCCGAAGAACGTTCCGCCTCTTCCGGTCGATGAGTCCGAGGGCGAACTGACCGTTCGTCAATTGACGGAGCGACATGCGAGCGACGAGCGATGTTGGAGTTGCCACAAACGGATCGACCCATTCGGTTATGCTCTTGAACGATATGATGCAATCGGAAGGATGCGAGAAAAAGACTTGGCAGGGCACTCACTCGACACCGCAGTGACCTTGCCCGACGGGAAGAAGATCAGCGGAGCAGAGGAACTGCGCAGTTATCTGGCTGTAGAAAAACAATCGAAGCTCGTACGACAATTCTGTCGGAAGCTACTGGGCTATTCCCTGGGCCGCGCGGTACAACTTTCAGATGAGCAGTTGATTGCGGAGATGGAGCAGGCGCTCGCACGCAGCGGCTACCGATTTTCCGCTGCCGTCGATGTGGTCGTGACGAGCCCGCAATTTAGAAATCGACGAGCCCTTGATGAGTGATCGGTTGACGATCTGATTTGAACATTGGTGAAAACGCCCGCCGCGACTGACCCCTTTTCCCACCTTAGGATGAATCATGACCATGCAACCCGACGCCCGAATCTCGGAGAACGCTTCGCTCAGCCACGAAGGTGCGCGTCGTCGTGAAGAGCGCAGCCGTGCAGCGTCGCACTTTAGTCGACGATTGATGCTTAAAGGTATCGGCGTCAGCATGGCTCTGCCCTGGCTCGAGTCGTCGCTCGCTCGATCCGCCGATGCACCGGCCGGCAGCAACGAAGCACCGGTTCGCTTGGCGGTCCTGTTTTCAGGTAACGGCTATCACAGTCGCGAGTGGTGGGCGGAAGGTGCCGGGGCTGACATGAAGATCGGTCGCGTCCTGGAACCCTTGGCAGAGCATCGCGAAAAAATGTTGGTCATTCGCGGGCTCTTCAACGCAGAGGCATTAAAGGGGAACATCCACAGTTCGCAGACCGGCAATCTGCTGTCCGGAGCACCGCTGGCCGCAGGCGGCGATATCAAGTCGGGAACGAGTATCGATCAGTTGTTGGCTCAGCACTTCGGGCAGTCGACCAAAGTGCCGAGTCTGGTGCTTGCCTGCGAGAAAGCCAATCCGGCGGTGCATAAGAACTACTCGATGCTCTACAGTTCACACATCTCATGGAGTTCGCCGACCACGCCGACGCCCTTAGAACTCTATCCGGCACTCGCCTTCGATCGTCTGTTTAAAGACGGTCACGAGCAAGGTGACAAGAGTGTCCTCGACGCAGTGCTGGAAGATGCACAGTCGGTGATGCGCCGAGTAAGTTCCAACGATCGTCGAAAACTGGACGAGTACCTAAGCTCCGTACGCGAAGTGGAAAAGCGGATCGAGAGCGCGGGCAAAAGAGGTGAACTCCAAGGCTGGCGTCCGACGTTGACCGAGCCCGATATGCCGCGACCGGCCGACGGAATTCCTCAAGATATCGCCGAGCACATGCGCTTGATGGCAGACATCCTCGTGCTTGCATTCCAGACCGATACCACGCGCATCTGTACGCTCAAACTTAACAACGACCACTCATCGTTGAGATTCCCGAATCTCGGGGTCGACTACATGATTCACCACTTGCTGTCGCACTCCGACTCGGAAGATTGGTTGAAGGTCAATCAGTTCTTCACCTCACAGCTCGGTTATATCGCCAAACGCTTGGCATCGATCCAAGAAGGCGATCGCACGGCTTTGGATAACTCGATGCTCGTGATGTGCTCCAGCATGCTCAACGGCAATCACGACGCGAGTCAGTTACCAGTGGTGATGCTCGGTGGCGGCGGCGGTAAGATCGCGGGGGGCCGAGTGCTCGACTATCGCGGTCAGGAAAATCGCCAGATGTGCCGTCTGTTCATGTCGATCGCCGACAAGATGGGTCTGAAGCTCGATCGCTTCGGCGATGCGTCCGCACCTTTGGCGGAGATCTAGACGACATGGAGCCGGAACGTTCCGAGGCTTTGATTCTCCGAGTCTATCCTTGGAGCGAAACGAGTTGTGTCGTTCCGATGTACACGCGAACGCACGGCAAGACTGCGGTGCTTGCAAAAGGGGCATGGCGACCGAAGAGCCCTTTTGAAGGTGCCCTTGACCTGCTCGCGATCTGTCGCGTAGTGTTCATTCCAAAACCCGGAGATGCACTCGGCCTGTTGACGGAAGCCAAGCTGGAACGACGATTTCGTCCGGCCGGTCGGCAACTGCTCCGCTTGTATTGCGGGTACTACGTATCGGAACTACTGGATCGATTGACCGAAAGGGATCAGCCTCAAGCCGATCTGTATGACTTAGCGGAAGCAACGTTGGTGGCTTTCGCTGCAGAAGATACAGAACCGCGAGCTGCTGTGTTGCGATTCGAATTGCAGATGTTGCGCATCTTGGGACATCTACCGGAATGGAATCGCTGCATTCATTGCAACGCGGTAATAGCAGAAGAGGTGCCGATGCCTTTTGCACCGACAGCGGGCGGAATGGTTTGTACCGACTGCATGAGCGGATATCGACCGCTGGTCCAACTACCATGGGCCGCGCGTCGTGAATTGATAAGACTAAGCGACGAAAATTGGCGAGCGGCCGACCTATCGGCTGTCTCGGAACATGGAAGAGCGGCGATGCGAGGAGCCATGGAACGGACCTTCGCAGCACTGCTCGAACGAAGATTCAACGTGACGCCGTACCTACAGGAGCTCGGGCATTGACAAGGAAGTCGCCGTACAAGGTGCTTGTCCAGTCCATCCTTCTCGCCGCCGGCGTGAGCTCGACGGGCTGTAACCTCATGTCGCCGAGAGAAGGTTCTTTGGCTGACATGTTTCAAGCTCGTAAGACCATCGAACCGGGAAGCGAACCGGGGGTTTATCGCGCCGAAGGTCGAGCCGCTGAGAGGAGCAACAATCCTAAAGCGATGCTCGATCGCTGGCTGGGACGAAAACGCCAAGACATTCCCAAAGCCCGCGAAGCATACACAGTGGGCGACGAACTGTTCAACAAAGCAGCCAAGGCTGAAGGCGAAGAGCGCATGCAGCTCTTTCACTCGGCCGCCGAGAAATACAAATCTGCTGCCAAATACTGGCCAAGTTCAGCGCTGGAACAAGATGCGTTGCTGATGATGGGCGAGAGCTACTTCTTCGCCGAAGAGTACTATCGCTCGGAACAAGCCTATGCGCGACTCGTCAAAGAGTATCCCCGCAATCGTTATCTCGATTACGTCGGTGCCCGTCGTTTTGAAATCGCCGATTACTGGCTGAAGAACGACGAACAGAAACACAATCCGTTCTACGTCGTGAACTTTTCCGACGGTCGTTTTCCGATCAACGATACGCGCGGTCACGGCAAGCGCGTCCTCGAAAAGATGCGACTGGACGATCCGACCGGCAAGCATACGGACGACGCAACAATGCGTCTGGCCGTGGCGAGTTTTCAGCGCGGTGAATACGAGTCCGCTGCGGATACGTTTTCGGATTTGCGCGTCACGTATCCCGACAGTGAACATCAGTTCAATGCACAGTTCCTCGAACTGCAGAGTTTGATGGCCTCATATCAAGGGCCGCACTACAGCAGCCTGCCGCTCTCGGATGCAGAGAAACGAGTCAAGCAGATCGTTCGTCAGTTCCCGAAGGAAGCCGGCGAGAAGCAAGAAGAGTTGAATCTTGCCTTTGCCAAGATTCGGTATCTGAAGGCAGAACGATTTTGGGAACAGGCCGAGTTCCGCCGCAAAAGGCAAGAGACCGAAGCGGCTCGATACTATCTACGACAATTGGTCGCCGACTACGGGGACACTCCGTTCGGAGAGCAAGCCAAGGAAAGCTTGGAAAAGCTGAAGGAACTGCCTGACGATCCGCCGCAGTACTTCGGACCGCTGGTCAAACTATTCCCGGAACGCGGAGCGGCTCAGCCGTGGTTGAATAGCACCGGCGGCACCAAATGATTGAGCGAGGCCGACAGGGAAGTCACGCTAGGACGCGACGCGGCTTCATCGCCGCGGTCCTCTGCTCAAATCTGATCGTGACGCTCGGCTGCGCAGGCTATCGATTCGGTAGTTCATCGCTCTATCGCACGGATATCCGCACGATCTATGTCCCCATCGTGCGCAGCGAATCGTTTCGTCCGATGCTCGGCGTGCAACTTACGGAAGCTCTTCAGAAGAACATCCAGGAACGTTCGCCGTATCGATTGGTCAATGATCCATCTGCGGACAGTATTCTCACTTGTCGTATCACCAACGATACGAAACGTGTAATTACGGAAACACGGACCGATGAGGCTCGGGCGATCGATTCGAAGCTGGCCGTGCGACTGACATGGACCGATCGCCAGAACAATGTGCTGATGGAAAACAGCTTTGTACCGCCCGAAGATATCGCCTTTCTTTTTGCGCAAGGTGTGACGTTTGTTCCCGAAGGGGGACAGAGCATTACGACTGCGGAAATGCGAGCCGTTGAACGATTGGCGGATGAAATCGTGAATCAGATGGAAGCGCGATGGTAGCGTTCGGCCGTCGTTGCCGTTTGCCCGAATCGACAGCCTTCTCGAAAAGTCACTCTGGCTGCTCCCCATCGAGATTTCGCGACGTATCATAACACTCGGTCGTTGCCTTACTTCTTCTTCCGCGACCATGTTCTGTTCAAGCTCATATCTCGTGGTTCAGTGATCGTCATGATGCAACGTCGTGAGTTTGCGCGTCGACTGTTCGTTGGCGCTTGCGTCCCTGCAATTCCGGGTGTCATTGGTTTCCCAGTAGGCTTAGGGCAAGACGCAGGCAAGTCATCGAGGGCCGGTTTGATGAAGGTGGCGACCAGTCGCAAAGCTGTTGCAGCCACGGTTCATCCACTCGCGAGCAAGGCGGCGATGAATGCCTATTCGCGCGGCGGAAATGCAGTGGATGCGGCGGTGGCCGCATCTCTCATGCTCAGCGTCGTCGACGGTCACAACTCGGGACTCGGCGGCGGCGGTTTGGCGCTCATTCGATTGCCTGATGGAAAGCATGTCGCGATCGACGGACGCGAACGAGCTCCGATGTCGGTACAGAAAGACACGTTCATTCGGAACGGCAAGCCGGATCCGATGCTCAGTCAAACGGGACCTCTCGCGGCCGCTACGCCGGGTTTGGTCGCACTCCTCGAGCACATATCGAAGACATACGGCAAAGTCGGTTGGCGCGAGTCGTTGGCCGAAGCGGCTGAAGTTGCCGAGCGAGGATTTGCGATCGATCGCGTGACGGCCCGCAGTATTGCGTCGACGGCCGATTCGATTCGACAGTTCGCCGCGACGGCGACGGTGTTGCTCGATGCCGACGCTCAGGCACCCAAAGAAGGAACCGTGCTCGTTCAGAAAGACCTCGGTCGCACTCTGCGTAAGTTGGCTGACTCGGGCGCTGCATGGTTCTACGAAGGGGAATTCGCCGAAAGGACCGCGTCATTCATGAGAGAGCAGGGGGGCTTGCTCTCGGTGCGAGACTTCAAAGAGTACACGACGCCGAGCCGCGATGTCGTGGAGACCATCTATCGCGGACACAAGGTCATCGGCTTTCCGCCGCCGAGTTCGGGCGGCATACATGTGGCTCAGATGCTGATCATGCTTGAGCGATTCTCGGTGGCCGAGCTCTTCAAAGATGCGCCTGCCAAGGCTTATCACTTACTGGCAGAAGTGATGAAGCGAGCCATGGCCGATCGAGCTTATTGGCTGGGCGATGCAGATTACGCCGAAGTACCGCTTGGCTTGCTTGATCGCGGCTATCTGGCGGATCGTTCGCGGGATATCGACTTGGACAAAGCGACCGAAGTAGCGAGTCACGGCAAGCCGCCTCGTAAAGAACATGACCTGTTCGAAGATCGCAAGCACACCACGCATTTGACTGCGGCCGACTCGAGTGGACTGGTCATTGCGTTGACTCAAACGGTCAACACTTCATTCGGTTCTAAGGTGATGGTCCCTGGAACCGGCGTGGTGCTCAACAATGAGATGGATGACTTCAGCCTGGCACCCGGAGTTCGCAACGCGTTCGGGCTCGTCGGCTCTGCCGCCAACTCGGTCGAACCGGGCAAGCGGCCGTTGTCTAGCATGAGCCCCACGATCGTCAGCGATTCGAGCGGCGCTTGGCGATTGACATGCGGTGCAGCGGGCGGACCGAAGATCACGACGGTGACTTTGCAGAACATTGTGAAGCTCATCGATTTGGGAATGTCGATCGATGAAGCACTGGCATCACCGCGCATTCATCATCAATGGTCACCCGATACTTTATCCGTTGAAGACAAACTGCCTGCGGCGATCCAAGCCGAACTGAAGATGCGAGGTCACTCGATCGCTACGAGCTCCGCGCTGGCGATCGCTCAAGGGATTATGAGAGATTCGGAGGGACTATTGACTGCGGCTTCCGATCCACGCGTACCGAGCTCGGCATCAGGGCTTACGTCGTAAAACTCAGGGGACGGGTATTCGCCGTACACGGGACGAGCGTCCGAGTCGATGATGTTACGAGACTTGTAACGTCCGACCGCATGTCCGACGAGAATGGAGCCGTAGTAGATCGGGTTGGAATATCGAGGGGCCAGTTCACCGAGCGCAGAACCGGCATAGGTGCCGTAAGCCGGATAGAGCACGTTGATCGCTTCTTTTTGTTCGCGTGGTGACAAATAGGTTTGCGCGAAGAGCAACGCATCGCCGCTGGCTATCGATTCGTGATAGAGCGGTACACCTGGCAGGACATAGACCGCCGCGTAAGTCCCCTTCCACTTACGTCGAGCCCAATCCTTGGCATGGCCTGCTTCATGAACGGCGATGCCGGGGACATCGGAGTAAAGATGGATCGTGTCAGTGTATGGGTTGTAATGATCCCCGCCGAAGACTCTGCCAGGCAACAGCGTTTCCCAAAGCGTAAAGCCGGCTCCGAACGTGTATCGCCAACCGGCACCGACTTTCTTGTTCTTGACGAGTCGGCTCCAGTCATCGCGCGGCGCGTACTGATTGAGCCGAACGCGAGTCGTATCCAGTCCGTTAACGGCTAAGTAGTCGGCAATTACTCCCTCGGTTTCAGGGCTGATGTTGTGGTTCTCGACTCGCCTATTCCACAGAATGATCTTGTCGGGAATTCCTAAGACCCAGCCTACCACGTCGATGACTTTTCGCGGTTTGCCTCGTTGAATCTGCGGAGAACCGTCCTTGAGTTGTTGAGAGAGAATTAGTTCATGCGATGTGATGGCTCGCGGCCTGAGCGGCGAACAGCCTGCGATGCTGAGACTGAACAAGCAGATGAGGGCCATCCAACCGAATCGGTTTCGACACGTGACTGCTTTGCGCTCGACCATATCACCGGGCTCCTTCACGACGATGCAGACGATGATTCCTTTCACCGCTCTGCACAGTCGAAGTCGGAGCTTACAGATTCCAGTGATCCGCAGCGAGACCGACCGGAAGTTGTAATGGCATTGCAAGCAATTGTGCGAGACGCACAAACGACCAATATTCGCGGCTTTCGTCACCTCTCCCAGGCGCCGCCTGGGAGAGGTCGAATCGAGCCCTCAAGGCGAGATTCGGGATAGGGCTCTTGGCACTAGCGAGCGACTTCAACTAGAAAATCCCAAGTTGGTCGCGTGCGTCTTCGGTCATACGATCAGGTGTCCAGGGCGGGTCCATGACCACTTTGATATCGACTTTTCCGATGCCGTCGATGGCTTCTAAAACTTGTCGGCTGTTCGCGACGAGTTGCGGACCGGCGGGACACATGGGGCTGGTCAGCGTCATCTCGATGCCGACATCGGTCTTTTCAGCCGCTTCGGCGTTAGGGCCGAGGTTTACCGTGTAGACCAGGCCCAGGTCGACGATGTTGACGAATAGCTCCGGGTCGATCACCTGCTTGAGCTGCTCGCGGACTTTATCTTCGCATATCGCTTCGGACATGATTCTTTCGCTCTCCCAAAACATGGCATTCTGCGGTTGCTCAGAGGCAAACCGATCTCGGGAATTGTAGATCGCTCATTCTTCCTCTTCGAGCCCTAACCGCCGGCTTGCAGTTTGAAAACCGGAGCAGGTGGTGTCCATTTTCAAACGGACGGCAGTGGGCTACGATTCGCCTATGAGCAAAGGGACCCACTGCTTCGATTATCTGTTCACTGACAAGCTCGCCGCCGAGTTGCCGCCGGTGGTCGTGGCTTTCGGAGAGGACGCGTTCCTGCGTCGATCGCTCGTGTCACGCTTGATCGAACTGGCTTCGGTCGACATGGACGACGCCAAGACTTTCGACGGTGAGACCTGTCATTGGCGAGACGTGCATGATGAACTGGCTACCGTCTCACTCTTCCACCCCGATGAACGACGGACCGCGATCGTCAAGCTCGGTGATGCGTTTGTGAAAGCGGCTCGACCGCAGTTGGAAAAATGGTTCTCGGACCCCGTTCCCACTTCGCTCCTATTGCTCGAAGTCAGTTCGTTCCCGGGCAACACTAAGCTCTATAAGATCGCGGCTGAGAAAGGTCTGTGCGTCGACTGCTCGGCTCCGAAAGGCAAAGGCTGGGGCGAGCCGGTCGATGCGAAAGCCGTTCAGAGTTGGATCAAGAAGTGGTCGAGCTCGCGATACAAGCTTCATCTGACCGATGCACAATGCGCTCTGATTCTGGATCGGGTCGGATCCGAATTCGGTTTGCTCGATCAAGAGTTGGCCAAAGGGGTTTTGTATGCTGATGCATCCGGAAAGCTCGATGAACAAGCGTTGAAGCTCGCGATCGGCAGTTGGCGGATGCAGACCGTATGGGAGATCACCGCCGCAGCCGTCGACGGACGGATAGGCCAGGCGCTCGATCAGTTGCACAAGCTGTTTCAATCCGGTGAGTCACCGATGGCCGTGGTGCCGCAGATGTCTTGGAGCCTTCGAAGGTTCGGCATAGCCAGTCACTTGGTGGCTCAAGCCGAACGGACCGGTCGCCGTCCTGTGCTGCGCGACGCGCTGACGCAGGCCGGCTTTCGTTCGGGAGAGCTATCGGCCGCAGAAGTCCAACTGCGCCGTATCGGAAGAGCTCGAGGATTGAAGCTGCTCGATTGGCTCCTCGAGCTCGATCTGAAACTCAAAGGGACACATTCCAAAGAAGACCGAGCCATCTTCGCGCTCGAAGAGTTTTTGACGCGTCTGGCGGATTAATGTGATGCAGGCAGCGTGAGCTACTTTCCTCTTGCCGTCTTATCCAACTCAGCGGCTTTGGCAGCGGCTTGATCAATGCTCAGGCCGGCGGGGATACCGGGTCGTTTGTGCCCGGTGGCGCTCAGCCATGCGAGCTTCAGCACGTTTTGCTTCTCCTTCACAGCTTTCAATCGCGCAGCTTGAGCCGGATCGGCTTCTGCGGCTTTGAGGTCCAGTCCCCAAGCCTCGGCCAACGGGCCGGCGATGACCGCTTGTCCAGCATCATTCGGATGTACACCATCTCCCGCGAATGTGAACTTGGCATCCGCGGCGCGTCGTTCGTCGAGAGCCTTGCGCATCGCAGCATGCACGTCGAGCACTTTCCAGCCATCGGCTCGGCGGCTGAGGAGCCACTCGGAGTAAGCGGTCAACACTTGGTCATAGCCTTCGTAAGGTTGACGATATTCATCGCGACCGGCCGGCAAAACGCGATCTTTAATGGGCTGTGCATCGAAGAGGGCAGGCGTGAGATGAATGATGTCGGCTCCACTGTCGACGACCGCTTGATGCAATCGATTCATACCCTCGCGGAATGCCTTGGATCGATCTTCGCCGAGCGGATAGTAGATCCCATCGTTCATTCCGTAACAGGCGATAACGAGTTTGGGTTTCGATTGAGCCAATACACGGGCTAAGCGTTCGTGGAGATCGGGTCGCGGGAATTGCCCTCCGGCGTGGCCCGGCTCAGATAGACCCGAGACCGTTTCGCTCGGCAGCCCCAGGTTCAGAAACTCGATGTGCCGATCAGGTGATTGCCGACCGGCAGCCGATTCGAGTAATGCGATATAGCCGCCGGCGTGCGTGATCGAGTCGCCGAGGAAGACGATACGATCGACTTGCGGAAGTGCTCGACCGGCCGCGGCATCTTGAGCCGCCAACGGAGCAGCGCCCCAATACGTCAACGATAAATGCACCAACGATATGAAGAGAATGGAACAAATGTCTCGAAGACGGAGATGGCGAATGAGCATGATGTGATACTTTCCGGCGGGAGGACGGGGGGGGGAGGAGTCAATGGAGTGATTAGTCTATCCCGAACGATCGAACTCTTCAGCAAAGGTGGCCTGTTCCGATCCAGTACGACCGGAAACCGTACGCAGTTTTAGGTCGCAGCCGAGCGCCGGAGGCTGTTCAAGCCATTTCATCATCCAAGGGTTTCGATTCAAATGACGGGTTTGGCTATTCTCCGTCCATTGTTCCCAACCCGTGGACCGCACGCATGGCTATGCGAAACAGTCCGCTGAGAAACCCAGGTGTCGCAACCATGAGCAAGAATGCCAGGCGGCTGCAGATCGAAGAAATGCTCAAATCCGAGCCCGAGGACCGCTTGCTGCGTTATTGTTTAGCCATAGAGATGCAGGCTGACGGTGAGGCCGATGCTGCGGTCGATCAACTCGGCGTCCTGTGTCGAGAGAACCCTCCACACGTCGCTGCATTTTTCAAGCGAGCTCAGATCCTCGTTGAACTCGACCAGATCGAAGAGGCTCGGTCCGTCTTGCGTGACGGCATTGAAGAGGCTCGTCGACAAGGCGACTTGCACGCGGCCGGTGAGATGAGCGAACTGCTTGCCGACCTTGGGCAATACGGAGAATAACATCGCCGCAATCGATGCGGCACCGCCGATTGAGATACAGACCATCGCAAAAATGAACCGCACTCAGTGACCAGAACACCGCAACCAGAACACAGTGAGTCGTTGATCCGGCAACTAAGCACAGTATGACTCCCTGAGCAAATCCCGCATACAAGCCGACCTTCGAGGCATCATCAGCGGAGACGTTTATTGCGATCCGTTGATGACTCGCATGTATGCCAGTGACGCGAGTATCTATGAGATTCAGCCGGTCGGCGTAGGTGCGCCCCGCAATACGGACGATGTTGTCAAGTTAGTGGGCTACGCGGCGGGGCATAACCTCGCTCTGTTCCCGCGCGGCGGTGGCAGTGGATTTGCCGGGCAGCTGCCTGACGCGGGTTGGTAATCGACTTTTCTCGCTTCATGCGTCGAGCTCATGCGCCGCGACAAGGTCGTGTGCGAGTGCAATGTGGAATTGTGCAAGCCGACCTTAACCGGCTGCTGCCGCGCAAGGTCTCATCTTCGGTCCGGACCCGGCCACTCGCAGTGTCTCGTCAATCGGCAGTATGCTATCGATCGATGCAGCGGGCAGTCATTATCCCGCGTACGGATCAGCGGGTGATCGCGTCGAATCGCTGCAAGTTGTACTAGGCAGCGGCGAAGTGGTGGAGCTGTCGCGACATCGCTGGACATTTGACGAACCGCCGACACGTCGCGAAGACATATTGGCGCAACAAATCGGATTGCTGCTGCAGCAGAATACGGCTCTTCTCTTGCGACCGCCGTGGGGCGACGTTTCGCGAGGCTGCGGCTATCGCATCGAGCGCACCTTGGATGGCGATGTCGTCGATTTGGCCCGCCTGATGTGCGGTTCAGAAGGGACGCTCGGCATCATCACCGAAGCCACTTTGCGGCTCGATCCGCTGCCGGATGTGCGCGGCGTTGTGTTGCTGTTCTTTGAACGATTAGATAGTGCCGCCAAAGCGGCGATTGAAATCGGACGCGAGGAGATTGCCGCTTGCGACATGATGGACCGTCGCTTGCTGGAAATCGTTCGCGATGCCGATGCTGCCAATGCAGCGTTGATACGCGCGCGCGGAAGCCATGCTGCTGGTCGAAATGCACGGTCTGATCCGGCGGCGGTTCGAGCTCGTTTGAATCAGCTCGTTCAGCGTATGCAGCGACGCGGGCGTAGCGCCGTGTCCTACTGTCTGACAACCGATCGCAATGAGCGGATTGGTTATGGCGCATTGCACGGCGAGTGATTCCGCGACTCTATCGTTTGAAGGGTTCGACGCGCGCGCCCTGTTCCTCGAAGACCTCGCCATTCTGCCGAAGCGGTTGCCCGAGTTCTTGGTAGAAGTACAGAACGTGCTGAAGAGTTTTTCGAGTCACGGCGACGGTGTTTGTGCACGCGCGTATCGGCATCCTTTGCTGATCTTCGTCCGTTCCTCGATCTCTCGAATCCGGCCGATAACGAGCGGATGGCGAAGTTGGCGGAAGCGGTCTATTCCAAGGTGCTCGACTTCGGCGGCTGCATAGCCGGCGAGCACGCCTAGTCTTCAGGCCGCGCTGCGCCCGAACGGCGCTTGGCCCGCGGCTCGACCTGTTCAGAGAGATCAGCTGCATCTTTGATCCCAGCGGACTGTTCAATCCGGGGAAATTCCTGAGTCCGGAACCGCAACGCGTCGACGAGAATCTGCGGCCTGTGCCTCGCTTCAGTGCGTCACATGCAGCGTCTGCACCTCATTTTGGAGACCCATTCGCCACAGAAGGTCAAGAGACGGGGCTCGACGTCGCTGCGCCTGAGCCGGCTGTTGCACAACCGGTTCCGGAGCCGAGCGTCGCTGCCGATGCGTTGGGTGCTGCGATGGACTCTGTACTAGGCGGAGCCGTGGCTTCATCGGAGCGCATCGTACGTTTCGATCGACCGCCGATCGAACTTCCGTTGCTGCTCGATTGGTCCGAACCGCAATCGGTCGAACAGACGGCTCGATCATGCAACGGATGTGGTCGCTGTCGAACCAGTGCGGCTGCGGAACGGATGTGTCCGATGTTCCGCGTGCACAAAGGTGAGGAGGCGGCGCCGCGCGCGAAAGCGAACTTGATGCGAGCGTTCCTCACCGGACAACTTGATGCGAAGCGCCTGGACAGCGATGAACTGAAGAAGATCGCCGACCTCTGTTTCAACTGCCATCAATGTCGAACGGAGTGTCCCGCTGCAGTTGATATTCCCAAGCTGGTTGTTGAACTGAAGGCGCAGCATGTCGCCAGTCACGGTCTGAGAATCAGCGATCGCTTGCTCAACAGATTGGATTGGCTGGCATCGATGGGAAGTCGATTCCCGCATTTGACCAACTGGGCGCTCGATAATCCGCGGATGCGCTGGTTGCTGGAGAAGATCACCGGCATCGCACAAGGTCGCAAGCTTCCCAAGGTTTCACGTCGCAGTTTCATACACTGGGCAGTTCGCGCGAAGATACATCGCCCGTCGCGCTCGGGCGGACGCAAGGTTCTCTACTTTGTCGACCAGTATGTGAACTGGCATAACCCTGTGCTCGGTAGAGCGCTGGTCGAAGTCTTGCAACACCAAAAGGTCGAGGTCTATTGCCCGGCCGCCCAAACACCCAGCTATATGGCGATGATCGCCGGCGGAGATGTTGAGCGAGCCCGCAAGATGATCAAACCCAACATTCAACTGTTGGCCGATGCGGTGAGGCAAGGATATCACATCGTCGCCTCTGAACCGTCGGCAGCGCTATGTTTGAAAGAGCAGTATCGACAGTTGATCGACAACGAAGATACGCGATTGATCGCCGAGAATACTTCGGAGAGCTGTTCCTACTTATGGAACATGCACTTGTCGAACGAACTCGAACTGGACTTCCGACCACTGAACATGTCGCTGCTCTACCATGAGCCGTGCCATGCGCGTGTCCTCGATCCGAATCGACCCGCCTTGCAACTACTGAAACTCGTTCCGGGTTTGCAGGTCGAAACTGCGGATGGAGGATGCAGTGGAATGGCAGGGACCTATGGACTGAAACAGGAGAACTTCCGCAACAGCTTGCGCATCGGTTGGACGTTGATCAGCACCGTGAAAGAGACTCCGGCGCAGATGGGCATCACCGAATGCACTGCCTGCAAACTACAGATGGAGCAAGCCACGACGAAGCCGGCGGTGCATCCGGTGGCGATCTTGGCTTATGCGTACGGCAGCATGCCGCAACTGGCCGGATGGTTCTCCGCCAGGCATGAAGGATTGGTGGTCACGTAACGGCTTCCCTGACGACATGATTCAACCCCGACGTAGAAGGGCTTCACAATCACATTCAAGCGGAACGGTGCGAGCAGTCCGGTTCTTCAAGATCGATAGGGCTTCACCGGACGGCTCGCACCGTTCCGCTTGAATGCGGCTTTTTCCAATCACTGGAACGACTCTCGATTAAATCAACAAGTCGCGAAAGCGAGGGACCTGCATCCCTCGTTTACGCGTCGGGTTGTGATTAAAACAGCAGACCGCGAGCCGTCCTGTAGGGCACGATCGATCGTGAAGAACCGGACGGCTTGCGCCGTTCCGCTTGAATGTGGCAATGTTTGTTTAGTGGAAGTCGCAAGGGACTTTTCTCGTTTCCAAAGCACGTAGAGCGGACCACATAATGTCAGAGTACGGCACGTTCCGCGTGCAGATGTTCGCCGGTGCTGCGGAGTTGGCGGAAGTGCGAGTCGTCGAGTTACAGCTCATCGGCTCTACTACGGTCGAGACGTCTAAAGCGCAACTGTGTGAACGATTCCCGCAGCTTCGATCGCTGGTACGGTCAGCCGCTGGGCTGTGGATCGTCGATTTGCAACGGCTGAAACAGTCGTGCAGCCTGGGCAAGAAATCGCATTGATTCCACCGGTCAGCGGCGGATAATCGGGTCGAAATCGAGGAGCGGTTCGGAAAAACGCAAGCAATGTTGTTGGCCCGGCCGTTAAGACTCTGGTAGAATTGAGCATCTGCGGAGTTGCGGCTGGTAGTGCAGCGGCTGGGACTCGCGAAACTTTCTCTCAGAGTTCCACCGGCTCAAAAGGCCGGCTCGAAGTGAAGGATCGAAGCTATGCGGCTCCAACCGGCCAAGCGAAGGTTGTGGAGACTGTCTCTCTGCGTCATTGCGATGAGCGGTCCAGTTTCTTTTCTTGCACATCTCTCAACGCCCTCCAGTAGCTCACGAGCCGCAGGCCAAGAAGCCGTTGGTGATCTCGAGAAGTCGGCGAGCTGGAAGTGGCCTGACTTGGTAATGCTTGAGCAGCATTTGGTCAGCTATCTGGATCAGAAGCAAGCCACGGACGCCGACCGCCGCAAAGTGCTCGACTACTGGAAGGCTTCGGCGGATCAGAATCAAGGTCCTCAGGTGCTCGACCGCATACTCAATACCGCTGCGATTGTTGAGCCGCGTATCGATGATGTGGTAAAGCAACTTAACGACCCGGCTGGTGAACCGGTCATTCCGAGCAAGCTGACATGGTTGACGTCTGACGCTCCCGGCTGGCTCCAAGACGCAGTGCGACTGGCCGCCGGTCGTGCGCTGGCTCAGCGCCGCTTGTATGACGAAGCTATGGAGGCGATGAGCGGTTTGGATGCCGCGACTGTCTGCGATCCTTCTTCGCTGATTTTTTACCGTGCCGTCTGCGAGCACCATCTTTTGCAAAAGAAAGAATGCGTAGCAGATATCGCGCTCCTGTTGGAACGTGAGAAGGAACTCCCGGTGCGCTATACACAGGTGGCTCACCTGATGTCTGCAGACATCAATCCGCTGAAAGATGATTCGCTCGATGAAGTCGCTCGGTTAATGACGGATGTTCAGCGACGACTGGATCTTGGGCGAGCTGGAAAACGAGTTCGCGATGAAGAAGATCAGATCGTCGCCAAGTTGGACAAGCTGATCGAACAAATCGAGCAGCAGATGCAACAGCAACAGCAACAACAGCAACAGAACTCGGATTCGCAGCAACAGCCTCAAGGCGGCAGTGCTAAGCCGATGGAAGACTCGCAAATTGCCGGCGGCAGCGGGCCGGGCGATGTCGATCCGAAGAAGCTCAGTAACAATTCGGCTTGGGGTAATCTTCCGCCGGCCGAACGCCAGGCCGCCTTGCAGCGTCTGACCGAAGAGTTACCATCGCATTACCGCGATGTGATCGAGGGCTACTTCCGGCAATTGGCCAAAGAGAAAAAGTAGCGATCGCCGGTCGTTCGGCTCGCGGCTAACTCATTCGGTTCCAACATGCGCGAGCATCATCGAGTCGCTGTCGTCACCGGTGCCGCATCCGGCATCGGTCGTCAAATCGCTTTGCAGTTGGCAAGTGACGGTTTCGCACTGGTCATTCATACCGCAAAAAACGTGCGTGGATTGCAAGAAGTGGCTTCCGAGATCCAAGACCTCGGCGCTCCGGTCCGTGCGATTACCGCGGACTACCTCCGTCCGCATCTGTTAAGCACGTTTGTCGATGCGGCGTATGCATGGCGCGGTCATATTCACGCATGGGTCAACAATGCCGGGGCGGATGTGTTGACTGGTGCAGCTCGGAACCGCAGTTTCGAGCAGCGATTGCAAGAGCTTTGGCAGGTCGACGTGGCGGGAACGATGTCGGTCAGCCGGTTGGTGGCAGAGCGAATGAAGGCCTGGGTCGGCGGTAAGCACGGCCAGTCGACTCCGGTGATCATCAATACCGGTTGGGATCAAGCACCGTTCGGTATGGAGGGGGAGAGTGGTCAGCTTTTCTGTACCGTGAAAGCCGCGGTGATGGCTTTCTCGAAAGCACTTGCCCAGTCTGTCGGCCCGGATGTACGAGTCAACTGCATCGCTCCGGGCTGGATCAAGACAGCCTGGGGTCAAGGGACATCGGAGTACTGGGACCGGAGAGCTCGTGACGAATCACTGCTCGCCCGCTGGGGAACTCCGGAGGATATCGCTTTAGCAGTTTCGTGGCTGGCCGGCCCGACCGCCGAGTTCATCAATGGTCAGACCATCGAGATCAACGGCGGCTGGAAAAGGACTCGGTAAGTCGAAACACTATTCGCAGAGCGGCTTTTTCTTGTCGGTGATGACGCTGCACTTAGGCGACATTTCCGCATTCAGAGCGATGAAGCTCTTCCACTCGTCAGGCACATTATCTTCGTGATAGATGGCTTCGACCGGGCACTCTGAGACGCATGCTTCGCAATCGATGCATTCTTCCGGATGGA
>JAXMBQ010000003.1:0-287947 GCA_046349815.1 Pirellulales bacterium
TGCAGAAGCATTTCGTAAACACGCGGCAGCTATCCGCCAATCAGGCAACACACAGACCGGCCGGCCGCAAACGGATGCGGCTCCGAGCAAACCATGATCGTTGATCGTGCGGCCCGATCGCTCATTCTCGTCTGCTGCGTGTGGATGGCTGCAGCCGGCTGCAAACAACGGCAATCCGAACCTGCATCCCAAGCCGTGCCGAAGACAGGTGAACAGAGTTCTGTAGAGGATTCTTCGCAGTCCAATTTGCAATCGACCATACGCTTTGAAGCCGCCGCCGAGCGCCTCGGAATCCACTTTGAACGGTACGACGATATTCGCGGTGAGCGGCGAATCATCGAGTCAACCGGCGGTGGAGTCGGTTGCTTCGACTATGACTGCGACGGTCGTATCGATGTGCTGTTCACCGGCGGCTGTAAACTCCCTTTACCTGCCGATGAACCGCTCAAGCCGACCTGCGGTTTGTTCCAAAATGATTGGCCGACACAGTTTCGCGATGTGTCATCGGCATCGCGTTTGGCACAAGGTGGCTATTGCCAAGGCGTCGCCGTCGGAGACTTTGACTCGGATGGTTTCGATGACGTGTATATTGCCGCCTTCGGCGAAAACGGAATGTGGCACAACTGCGGCGACGGAACATTTCAATGCGTTACCGCAGATGCAGGTGTGCAGTGTTCCAGTTGGAGCACCAGCACTGCCACGTCTGACCTCAACCAGGACGGTCTACTCGATCTCTATGTCGTCAACTACTTGAAAGAGTCCGCGGAGCACCCGCTGAAATGTCCCAACCAGCGAGCTCCGGATGGATTTGAACAGTGTCCACCTGCAAAGTATGAAGGTGTCGACGATGTTCTCTTTCTTAATAATGGTGACGGCACTTTTCGCGATGCGACGGAAACCTGCGGTCTGAAGGGCAAACTCGGCAAAGGCTTGGGCGTAGCCATCTTCGACTTCGACGGCGACTTCAAACCGGAGATCTATGTAGCCAACGACGGTGAAGCCAACTACTTGTTGTGCAACACGGCTGAGCCCGGGCAAGATCCAGTTTACGAAGATCGAGGTCTCACATCCGGCGTGGCACTGAACTACTCGGGCTATGCGCAAGCCAGCATGGGAGTTGCTGCCGGCGATTATGACCAAGACGGAAAGGTCGATCTGTTTCTCACCAACTTCTATGGCGACTCCAGCACCGTGTACCGCAACTTCGGCGGACTGCACTTCGAGGACCTCACGCGGAGCACGGGCCTAACAGGCCCAAGTCGCAAGAGTTTGGGATGGGGAGACCATACTGGCCGACTTCGATAATGACGCACGATTGGACATGTTTGTCGCGAATGGCCATGTCGAAGATCGAACCTGGGCTGGAACCGGCGAGCCCTACCGCATGCCGCCCCAAGTCTTTCATAACGCGGGCAACGGTCGCTTTGTGGAAGTCTCGGCAAATGCCGGAGAATACTTCCGAAACAAATGGCTGGGGCGCGGCACCGCAGTTGCTGATTTCGATCGGGATGGACGCATTGATCTTGCTGTCAACCATCAGTTGGCCCCCACTGAGATCCTACTGAATCGGACTCAATGCGATCCCATATCCAGTTTGCGACTCATCGGAACGCGATCAAACCGAAATGCGACCGGATGCAAAATAGAGACACTAGACAATCTAGGAAAACTGGTGGGCATTCGAATTTCCTCGGGTGGGACGAGTTTTCAGGCTGCGAATTCGTCAGAAATCATGCCCCTTACGCTGAAATCTCAGCCATACAAAATACGAATTTGCTGGCCGTCTGGCCTAATTGAGGAGCAGAAAGCCCCCATGCAAAATCCCACCGTGATCATCGAGGGAACGGGCGACCGAATGCCGATAAACACTAATTAACGCAGGAAAACACAGCACAACACCTTGACTTGAAAACCCGCAATGGGTTTACTTTTTATTGGTTTTACTTTTAGCCAAATTGTCCCATTTTTACTTTTCTGTATTCCCGAGGAGTTCTCACATGTCTCATCGTCAGCGGCAAGGACGGTCAGCCTTCACGCTGGTGGAGTTGCTGGTCGTTATTGCGATCATCGGCATCCTGGTCGGGCTATTGCTGCCCGCCGTGCAACAAGCACGCGAAGCGGCTCGCCGCATGCAGTGCTCAAACAACCTGAAGCAACTCGGTATCGCGTTGCACACCTACCACGGTGCGTTCCGCGAAAAGCTCCCGTACGGTGAGTTCTACGACGATCCGGCCGGCAAGGGCCAACCACAACGTTACAGCGGCTACATTGGTATGTTGCCGTACATTGAACAAGGTCCATTGTTCAATCAGATTTCGGCTGCTAACTTCGCGCGCGTTCCGTGGGATGGAAACTTCGTTCCTTTCCAACAGAACATCCCGACCCTGCAGTGCCCATCTGACGCTAACAAGATCAAGAACACCACCGACATCGGTTGGGCGAACTACACGTTCTCCCGCGGTGACAGCACTTGGGATCACAACCAATGGGCCGGTAACGGCGGTCGCGGTATGCGCGGTATGTTCACCGGACAGGGCATCAGCCGTGGTTTCCGAGATGTGACCGACGGTCTCAGCAACTCGATCGCCATGTCGGAGCGCACCAAGGCTCAAAGTGGTCTGAACGTTGTCGACGGTGGTACCGTGCTGAACGTTGGTAATTCGTTCGTGCAAACCAATCCGGCTCTGTGCACGGCTCAAGTTGCCGGCAACAAGCGTTATGTATCCACCGCATCGATCGGTTACTGGGCTTGCTTGCGTTGGCCGGACGGTGCTCCTGCCTTCACCGGCAACACCACGGTGCTCGGCCCGAATAAGGCTAGCTGCACCCAAGGCGGTTGGGACGGTGAAGACGGCATTTACGAACCGATGAGCCGTCACACCGGCGGTGTTCAGTGCTTGTTCGGCGACGGTGCCGTCCGCTTCATTGCAGACGCCATCGACACCGGCAACACCACGCTGCCGCCTCCCGATGCTCCCGGTCAACCGGCTGCTGCTTCACCCTACGGAGCCTGGGGTGCCCTGGGTTCGGTTCGTGGCGGTGATCAAGCTCAACCGGAACAGTGATCCAATAACAGGCTTTATTGCCTGCTGATAATTTCAACTATTTCGAGAAGGCAAGGGCTGTGACATTCATGGCCCTTGCTTTTTTAAGTTTATAAATTCATAACTTGGATCATCGGTCCACCACCATCAACTAAATCGCTTCCAGAATCACAAACGCGATCACGGGGAAATTATGAGCAAGTACGGCATCATCAGTAGTTTGTTGGTCTTCGCTTGCGTCGCCGGTTGCGGCGACGGCGCTCACCGTAAAGACACGTACAAGGTCAGCGGCGTCGTCAAGTACAACGGTGCACCACTTCCAGGCGCTACGGTTTCTTTCTCACCGGTTGCGCAAGGTACTCCGCCGGCGCTTGGCATGACCGACGCCGAAGGCAAGTATGTTCTGACGACTTACGCAAACGGTGACGGTGCTTGCCAGGGCGAATTCAAAGTCATGGTTTCCAAGTCGGCTCCGGGTGCGAGCAGCACTGGAGGCGCTCCCGCTCACGACCCGACCGGGCAGAACCGAGCCAGCGGCGCTCCGGTACACAGCGGACCGGCCGGCAAAGCCTCGTCCGGCAGTGGTTCACTGATTCCGGAAAAGTACTCTAAGGCAGCCACCACGCCGCTGTCCAAAACCGTCAATGCCGGCGATAACGTCATCGATATCGACGTTCAGTAGTTTGTTTTCTAAGTCGTGTGTTTGCAGATCACGATTCGGTTCGTGAAATAACGCGGTTCGATTACACTCAAAGAAACATACATAGAAAGCACCGGTTGGCAGCAACCGGTGCTTTGTTTCTTCCGGCTCGATAAACGGAATTCTCATCTCCCGTTTTCGACTCCCAACCCCCCCCACTTTTCTGCGAGAGCACGGCCGAAATGCATCGTTACGTTGCCGCCGGCCGCCACATGAATCTCAACGCCGAGACGGGTGCACTGCGAGGCTGCGGATGACATCCGATTCACGTCGACAAACCAATCCTCTTGTTCGCTGGACAGGATTGATCATAGGAGCGGGGCTCGGTGCCGCTGCCGTCATCTACCTACTGACGATCGTTCTTCCAGCTCCCCAATCCGAGGATCTGATTCGCGTGGAGCGAGAAGTGATTCTCGCTGAAGCCGAACTGGCTCTGCACAACAATCGCTTCGATGAAGCGGAAAAGCTCGCGAGGAGCATTCCGTCCGACGATGCTTCGTTCGCCAAGAGCCGTCTGATTGCCGGTGAAGCGGCAACTAAGAGCAATCACATCGATCGAGCTATCGCGTACTATCGCGAAGTCGAAAACCAAACATCACCCGACGCGCTGACCGCCGTCTACGCATTGGCTGAGCTCTATCGATCTCAATGCAAATTGGAACAAGCCTGCAAAGCCTATGAGTATGTCTTATCGCATGATGATAAAGACGCGGCCAGTCATGAACGATTGGCTTTTATTCTCGGGGTCACGCGAAGACATTGGGATGCCGTTCCGCACTACATGGCCTTGGTTCATTTGAAGGTATGGACGCTCGATTCCCTCGCAATTCTCTCCGATATCGAACGCTCTGTTGAACAACAGCAGTTCGTGAAAGATTGCGCTGAGAAGGCACCTCAAGACTCACTGAGTATGCTCGCGCAGGCTTCCGAATTCGTGTATCAGGGCAGAAGTGATGACGCCAAAGCGATGCTTGCTAAGATCATCAAACAAGCTCCGGAACTCGCGACGGCCCAGGCTATGCTCGGCGAACTCTCATTGACCGATAGCGATCAGGCGATGACGGAGTGGAACAATACGCTGCCCGGCTCGGTGGAATCGAACCCTGACATCTGGTTCGTGCGCGGATTGCAATGCCGCAAGCAACAGAAGCAGGAACTCGCCGCAGGTTGCTTTGCCATCGCAGTGACACTGGCCCCCGAACATCGACGCGCAACCTATCAACTCGGACAGATGCTTTCGCAGCTCAAAGCCCCCGAAGCCGAAGCCTTCATGGCCAGAGCTCGCAACCAAGCCGACTTAGGACTGCTGCTCGATCGGGTCCTCTCATCGCGAGGGCAAGACGAAGACGCCCTATTAAAAGTCACCGAACTCTCCGAACGCACCGGACGCATGTGGGAAGCGTGGGGATGGGCGCAGACCGCATCCACTCTCCATCCGGCCGCTGCATGGCCTCACGATGTTGTGAGTCGTATTGCTCGTCAGCTTTCCCCGGATCTGCCCCGAACGATTCCGGCATTCAACCTGATTCGTAAATTCGATCTCAGTCGCTACACAACTTCGGCGCGATCGCACCGCTGGAAAGTGAGCGGGCCGACAGATGTACCTGCGGCGACTCCCGCTGAACTCGCTTCTGATTCGTCGATTCGTTTTCAGCGAGAAACCGACATCGGTATCGACTTTAGGTACAACAACGGATCCGATCCGGCTACACCCGGCGCTCGCATGTTTGAACAAACGGGCGGCGGCGTAGGAGTCATCGACTACAACAATGACGGTTGGCCCGATCTGTATTTCACTCAAGGCGGCATCTGGAAAACCGGCGCTACTACACCGACTCCTTCATCTGATTACTTGGATGTGCTCTATCGCAATGCCGACGGCCGGCGTTTCCATAACATCGCTGAACAAGCGCGCATTCGAAACGACGCGTTCTCACAAGGCATCGCCGTAGCCGACTTCGATGCCGACGGCTTTGAAGACATCTTCATTTCGAACATCGGCGGCAACGAACTGTATCGCAATAACGGCGACGGTACTTTTGAAGATCAGTCGGCCGCGATTCAGGATAACGAGCGACAATGGACGACCAGCGCCGTCATGATCGATATGAACGGTGACTCGCTGCCGGACATTTTTGAAGTGAACTATCTGCAAGGACCTGAAGTCTTCACCCTCATCTGCGATGGAAAAGGTTGCTCCCCCAAAGTCTTTGAAGGCGCCCCGGACCAACTCCGCATCAATCTCGGTGACGGCACCTTTCGTCGTATTCCGGATGCCTGTCCCACGCAAGAATCCAAAGGTCTCGGAGTTGTCGCATTCAAGCTGGCCGATGAAAAAACTCCCGCCCTCTTCGTTTCCAACGATCAAGTCGCGAACCATTTGCTGATCACCACTTGGAAGGATGCTGAGCATGCGGAACTGATTGATGAGGCGCTCCTCCGCGGCTTGGCATTCAACAATGACGGACTTCCCATGGCTTGCATGGGCATTGCAGCGGACGACATCGATCGCAACGGACTACTCGATTTGTTCGTCACGAACTTTGCTAACGAAGCGGACATTCTCTATCTGCAAGATGCGCCGGGCTTGTTCGTCGATGCGACTCCGACATCCGGAACACAATCAGCCAACTTCTCGTTCGTCGGCTGGGGTGCGCAGTTTCTCGACGCAGAACTCGACGGCAATCCCGATCTCGTCGTCGTTAATGGACATATCGATGACTACCGAGGAAACGGCGGCTATTTTGAAATGCCTCCGCAGTTCTATCGAAATGTCGGGAAAGGGAAGTTTGACTATCGACCCGCCCGCAATGTCGGCGAGTTCTTCGAGGGACGCTACTCGGGTCGAGCCATGGCGAAATTGGATTGGAATCGCGACGGTCGAATGGACTTTGTCGTATCCAACATCGGCGCACCGGCGGCTCTCGTCACCAATGCAACGGAACGCGTCGGGCATTATCTCACTGTACGGCTGCGAGGTACTTCCGATGCTCGCGATGCTCTCGGTTCCACCGTGACCGTACGTACCGAACGAGGGACTTGGACGAAGCAACTCTCCGGCGGTGACGGCTACCAAGCGTCGAATGAACGTGTCCTGCAGTTCGGTTTGGGACTGGAGAGTTCGATCAAGGAAATTACTGTGACGTGGCCGTCCGGCGGTCAGTCGATCGTTCGCGACTGCCCAGCCGATCAAACTATCGAAATCGTTCAGGGTGCAGCCGACGGCTCATTCGTCCTCTCGCAGAAACCGACGGTCTCTGACGCTGCATTACCGCAACCATGAAACGATCGAAGCGATCACCGACTCACGAAGGACCGAAGAAGGCGGTTAAGTTCGCCCGATTCGTTCCGATTGTCACCGGCTTGATCGTTCTCCTCTGCGGTTACTTCGCGTGGCAAGCATGGTCGAGCTTCAAGGCTTACCAAGAAGCACAAAGACTCTACTCGACGGCGGTTTTACAAAGCACGCAAGGTGATCATCGCAGTGCCGCAGACAGCGCCGAAGCCGCTTGGCAAATGGATCATAGCCTTACGGATGCACTGCAGTTAGCCGCCGAGTCCGCTCTCGCATCGGAGCAACCGGATCGCGCACGCACATTAATCGAGTCTCTAGCCGAAGGATCGCAGAAAGAAAAGCTGACCGCCGCGCAGCTCGAGGCCGCACTTTATCGCGATCATCAGCATGAATTTGCTCGCGCTGAAAAGGCGTACCGGCGAGCCATCGAGCTCGCACCCGATAACGTCGCCATGCTCAAAGGACTGGCAGAACTTTACGCCATGTGCGGACGGCGCACCGACGCAGTGCCGCTGGTCCTGCGCTTGATACAGTTGGGACAAGAACCCGAACTGATGATGTTGATCGCTCGCGAAGATGCGGTTGTATCACCCGAAGTCGTCCGGCAAGCGATGAAACGCCGACGCAGGACCCGATCGTCGCGGCCCGAGCGTGGCGGTATTGAAGCGGAGGACTCGGCGTCATCATTGCTGAAAGAAGGTATCGGTCTGCACTCGGTAATTATCTGCGTGCCATGCTGCTCAACTGGCAGTACGGCAAGAGGTGGAACGAAGTTCGTAGCGCTGATCGATGGACTATCTCAGCCCGCCATGGATCAATATGCCGAAGCCTGAACGCGATGGCTTTTCGTTTTTGAACAGGCCGAAGCGACATGTCAGGTGCGCTTGCGGCTGCGGTACGCGGAAGCACTGCAACGTACACCCGATTCGAAGATGACCGGCCTACGGCGCACGGCAGCCGATGCGGTGAACTGGCGTCGCCGAAGAAGCCGCGAAGAGCCTCAAACCAATTGCAAACGCTGCGAGAACAACAAGATCGATTTTTCTTTTCCGGACAGGCTCGAAAGCACTGACATGCTGAAACTGGTTGAAGCCTTTGAAGCCTGCGGTCGTACCTGGGAAGCCTACGGTTGGTGTCTATGGCGTAGGACAGGCAGGCACCGGACAGCGAAATGGGGGCGGGCTGAATTCGCGCCGCTTCGTTCAAAGCTCGACGCTCTCAACATACAGGATAGCGAACACCGTTACGTTTGGACGACCTGTGCCGCTCAACGGCCTTTCGATCCACTCGCGTTATCCGATACCGCGATTGCCGAAATCCCGATCCATGCAGGCAGAATCGCCGTCACCTCGGATTTCGCCGTCGCGACTGCCAGCCACGCGGTTGCGACAAGCCGATCAGGCCGCTGAGATCGGACTCGACTTCCCGTTACTTCAACGGTATCGAAGAACAAGCACTGGATGTTTGAATTCGTGGCGGCGGCATCGGTGTCATCGGCTGATCTCCAGCCGGTCATCGATCGGCTCTCGCAAGGGAGCTCCATGACACCGGATAGTTTCTATCAAAGAGTTCATGGCGACAAACTGTTTCGCAACCTTGATGGCAAGCGTTTCGAAGCGATTCCAGATTCGGCATTGCAACTCATTTGAAGATGCATTCAGTTCGGCGTGCGATCAGGAACTGCAAACCTGGCGACGGATTCGCGGATCTTTTGTAGCTCAATCCGGATGCAATCATTTACTTTTGCAACAACGGCGACAGCGTTGATGACTTTACCGTAAAGCAGGATTCAGATCAGGCGTGAATGACGCCAGATTCAACGTATTGCCGATCCTGGAGACGGATACCCCGATCTGTTCCAGTCGTTATGTTCCGGCTTCGGGTGCTTCGCGTGTGTCGAGATGAAACCGGGCGAGGAGTCATGTGCATCGCGGCCGATTTCGATGAAGCGGAACCGATCATGGTCGATAAAGGGGACGGAACATTCCTTTCTGCGAGCGAACTCACGTTTCGAACCGAGCTTTCGTGCCAAGTTATTTGGTAAAGGACTCGGCATCGCCGCTTTCTCACCATCGCCCGATGAACCGGTCCACGTGTTCATCGCCAACGACACAACACCTTGCTACTGGTTGGTTCCCAAAACGAAGGACGGAGCGTTCATCGGTTGGGAAGAGCAGAGGCAGCGTCACGCGTACAACGCGAGCAAAGCCACCGGAAGCATGGGGTCGCCGTCGGGGACATGAATCATGATCGTCAAACGGATATGTTGATCACCAACTTCTACAACGAACCCAACACGCTCTTCATCAATCAAGGAAACGGACTGTTCAGCGATCGTACGAGCAGCCATGGACTTCGTGAACCGTCACTCAAGATGCTCGGGTTCGGAACTCAGTTCATCGACCTGGACAATGACGGTACGAACGAACTGTTTGTAGCCAGCAACCACATAGGCAAACTGACGTATCGCGGGTACGCACGCGATGCCCGTACGCTGGCGCAGTTCTTCCGCCGGGCGTTTTCAATCGATCATCGGTGATAAAGTTGCCTTACTTGGCAAAGCCGCATCTCGGACGCGTCGCCAGACTCGACTGGAACTCCGACGGCAAGCCCGATCTCGTCGATCGGCCACCTACACGAGAGCATCAGTTTGTTGCAAAACAGAAACGCAAACCGTTAGCTCATTGCGTTCGTTTGCGATTGATCATGCTATGTCCAGCCGCGATGCCAGGCTGGGTCACGGCCAGTGCGGCGATGCGGCGCCCGCTCGGTCACGGCGGCGACGGCTATCAAGCGTCGAACCAACGCGAGTTGATCGTTGAAATCGGACGCTGCGGAACAGTGGACGAACTGACCGTGCATTGGCCCGCTGGTCACGTACAATCGTTGAAACATCGATTCGGGATCAGACCTATCAGCGAAGATAGCTCTGCAGCACAATAGCCTCGACTGCTTTGCTGCATTGCAGCTTTATGGATTCGCAATGCTGCGGGCGGTGGCAATACGGTCGATCATTTTCTGTTGCTGATCAGCAGCCTCAGCGTTGCTGCGGTCGCGATAGAACCGTACCAGCCATTCTCGGAGCGGAATCAAACCGGGGTTCAGATCGACAGCCTTCAGCATCGCCGCTTCGGCTCCTGCGGCATCTCCCAGATTCAGCCTCGCATCGGCCAGGATGGCATGCACTCGAACGCTGGTCGCATCCCGCACCAAGAGTCGCTGACAAAGATCCGAGCAGTCATTCCACTGGCGACTCAGGTATTGCACGTCGAGCATCCCGTCGAGCGCGGCCTCATGATTCGGATCTTCTTTGAGCGATCGTGCGAAGTAGTTTTGAGCTGCGGCCAGGTCCTGTTTCTCAAGTGCCAAAGCGCCGAGCGCCGTCAGGAGTGACACGTCGCGGTCGAATCGCTGCAACGTCTGCTCCATCATCAGCCGCAGCGACGATGGAATCGGTATGCCTTTGCGTTTGCAATGCACGTAGGTCCCGATCACCAATGCCCGCCGCTTCTCATCGGGCGACCAATGCTTCAACGCATCCTCGAACAACGTGAGGTCTAAGAGCTTGCTCGGCTCGGGCTTCTCTTCGCTCGACGGCATGGTTCGCAGAACTCGGTGATCCGTCTGCACGACGTGCGACATATTGTTTGATCCCAAGCGCGGCATGTGACACGCGATACAGTTGTCTCCCTCCGTGCGGCGTTTTTCCGTATCGAGCTTGCAAGCTTGATCCTTGTGACAAGCCATACAACGCGTACGATAGAAATCGACTCGTCCCTCGGGAGCGGGCACCGAATGGGGATCGTGGCATGAGATGCAACCGAATCGACCATCGCTTTCGCGGAAACAACGGCTGTCGCGCATCTGCTGCACATGATTGACGGAACGGGTATGTCCGTCTGGCGTCACGGCAGTGCCTTGATCGACGACAGCCCATACGTCGGACAACAACATCCCCGCGCGAAAATCGTGATGCGACTTCCCCTCTCGCAGTACGCGAGCCGCCGATTCAAAGTGACATTGAAAACAAACGGCGTCGCGTCGCATGGGTTCGAGCTTCGCTGGATTGACGATCTTGTCGCGATCATTGGAATCGGCAGCGGTTCGCCCTTGAAAATCCACATGCTCGCCCCCTGCACCATGACATCGTTCGCATCCGATGGCTCGTTCATGAAAGGGTTCGGCCGCAAACGATTCGGGACCGGCGGAACCTACGGCCACACGACCGGCGTGACATGCTGTGCATTCCTCGTTGATGCGTCGATTAAAGCGACGGACGTCATCAGGCTGATAAGCGGGAGCAAGCGCCCATGTCGCACCGTCGCGATACCAATTGATCGGTGACATGAACATCAGGTCACCTCGTCGCTCGACAAATGCGCGAGCTCTTCGCCCCGAGCCGACCGAGTAGCTGATCGGATGCTCTTGGCGATAGATTTCATTTCCGTCCGCGTCGGTCATCGATTCGCTGTGAATGAATCGCTCACCGATCCGCTCGGCGTGCAAGGATCGTTTCTTTCCGGGGATCGTTGCCGGTAAGTTTGATTCAGCAGGCAACCAGGGCTCGGAGGTTATCGGCTGAAACGAACGCGCCATCGGGTGCGATGCAAACGACTGATTGATGTCGGCATGGCATTCGATGCATGCCGTACTCCCCACAAAACGAATGGCAAGAGACTGGTCGTGCAAGTGCTCCTCGTTCGTCTCACGCTCTGCGGCAGCAGGCAGCGTGACAGTGGGCGGCTCCGGCTCCTGCTTACTGCGGCCGAAAAAGATGACCCCTGCGGCCATGAGTAAGGCGATTGTGACGAGCCCTATAAGCAGACATCCGCCTAGAAGCGCGATGACGAGGAGCGTCGGCGAGACTTTGACGGGAGATTTCATAGGAAGCCGGAAGACTGACCTGGGAGAGCGACGTTGCCTGAATTCTACTCCGCGATGCCATTTTGCCTCACAACCGACTTCGCGGCTGCAAAAAAACTCAGCATCCGAACCGGGGCGAGTTTGGTTGCCGACAAAAAACAATAGTGGTTTTTCGGCGTTTTTCCAACAAATTTCGCGTTGCACGAAATTCACAGGAGTCCTCGACCGACTGTCGATTTTTCGGCACCGGAATTGCTCGAACTCTTGCTTGCAGCAAGGTCCAACTTTCTGAGAAACGCGGAATCGCCCGCCGCAGTCGCTCCAGGCAAAAGGCGAAAAGTCATGATCCATTCGAAGCTGGAAATCAAACAGAAGCCACCCACAGCGTCACCGCCGAACAAGCCGCTCTGAAATTGCAACAGCGGCTGTCGTCTCCGCGCGGAGAACAACTGCGATCTTGGCTTAACAACGACTTGGTTCGTCTGGAAGAACAGTTTGCCTCGTTCATTACGCCCTCCAGCCTGAAACGCTCCGGCCGATCCGGAGCCCAAGAAGAGCGTTCCTGCAGAACGGGCGAATAGGAACGGATTCTTCCAAAGGTTGTGAAGTTTGAGCTCTTCAGAGCGTTGGGGCTTCCTTTGCGTCGATAAGGCATTTGTGCGATACTAAATTGCGTTCGCCCTGAGTTTGCGTTCATCCGCACTCCATCCCTCCCGCCTTGCCGACCTGCGAGAACGCCACGATTCATCGCCCTTGGTTCGCCGCGTGCGGCCGAGAACTCTTTTCGGTCATGCTCTGCGTGCAAGCTGTTTCTCTCTTCGCACCGCAGTTTCTTGGATCGCGACTTACTTCAGCGGCCGACCCTATTTCCGAAAAGGTCGCCGCAATACCCGCCGCACTCCCCGTACTGGAAATTACCGGCAGCGAAAAGATGTCGCCGAGCTGGGAATTTAAGTCGGGAGCGACCATGGCCGAGGTCGGCCCGACAGCCGACGAGTTTGTCGGTCAAGCGGCAAAGAATTCCGCATTGCAACTGAGTGGCAAAGGAGCTTACGTCCGTATCGCGGATGCGCCGGGGTCTCGTCAGTTTGATTTCACCAACGGAGATTCCATGACGCTCGAGGCCTGGGTCCGCCCGGATCGCCTCGCCTCAGGAGCTAACGTCTACATCGTCGGTAAAGGTCGCACCTTTGAACAAGGTGAGCGAGAGAACCAAAACTATGCGCTGCGACTACAGGGAGTCGGCGGAAGTGAAGCGCGTGTGAACTTTTTGTTTGCCACACCGGATCCGTCCGTTCCACTAAAGTTCGACTACCACCGCTGGACCAGCGACTTGGGTTTCGGCATCGACGGCGGTTGGCATCATGTGGCGGTAACCTATCGATTCGACAGTCCTGATTCGATCGTGGCGGTTGTCGACGGCGAGAAGAGCAAAGGCAAGTGGGACATGGCCGGCTCCACGAAGGTCGCTCCCATTAACGACAACGACTCGATTTGGGTCGGATCTTCTCGGGGCGGTGATCCGGGAAACTCCTTTGCCGGCGCACTCGATGACGTTCGCATCTATCGTGAAATCGTACCGGTTGAAACGTTAGCTTCGCGACGTAAACCGATCGTACATACTCCTGATTTTCCGAATGTGTTCGATGCCCGGCGAGTCACCATCACGCTGCATCCGGAACTGACCTCGCATACTCGCTTGCCTGCTGTTGCTCCTCCCGCCGAGTTCACATTCAGCAGCAGTCACATGGCTTGGCATCGACTGCCGCTGCACTATCTCAGCGGCGGGATTCGTTCATCATGGAAAGGCCCGTTGTTGTTGCGAGCCTATTGCGAAACGACGACCGACAGCGGCGAGATGGAGTTGCTGATTCGCAGTCCGGGACTGGCTCGACTTTGGATCGACGGCAATGTTGCTGTGACCACTCCAGCACACAAGCTCTTTCCCGATGCACACAATCCGTTCATCGTTTACGAGCCCGACAATCCTTGGCTGCATGTCCCCAGGATCAGCGATCAAGAGACGCGTGTTCCCGTTCGACTGGAAGCGGGCAAGCATCGCTTGATCCTCGAACAGATCGTCGGGGCGAAGGGAGTACGATGCGAAACGGGAGATACCACAGTAGCCATTCGTCGCGGCGATGAACTCTTCACCATCATCGGCCCGGAAGCTCACTCACTGCCGCTGTCCGATGAAGGCTGGGAGTCGCAGCATCAACGCTTGGAACAGGAATTGGCGAAGCTTGATCGCGAAGAACTGCATCGCACGTCAGCGGCTGAAGAAGAGTTCTGGAACAAGCGGCATGCTGCAGCCAAGGCATGGGCTGATTCTCAATCGCCGATCGATGTGCCCGCGAAAGTCGAATCGCTGCCTGAATCCAACATCGTCGACCGCTTTTTGAACGCGAAGGTTGCTGCAGCGGGCCTCGCGCAAGACATCCCTGCCGTTGATGCCGACTTCGTGCGCCGCATCTATCTCGATACGCTGGGCATCGTTCCGACGGCTGAAGAAACGAGGGCCTACGTATCAGATACTTCTTCCGATAAGCGAACGGTGCTCGTGAAGCGATTGCTGTCTGATGATCGCTGGGCAGATCACTGGACGAGTTACTGGCAAGATGTACTGGCGGAGAACCCGAGCATACTGAAGCCGACGCTCAACAACACCGGACCATTTCGCTGGTGGATCTACGATGCGTTGCGAGAGAACAAATCTATGGATCGCTTCGTCACCGAGTTGATCCGCATGGAAGGTGACAAGCTCGGCGGTGGTGCTGCAGGATTCGGGATTGCAAGTGAGAACGATGTGCCGATGGCTGCGAAGGCACATATTTTGACCGGTGCCTTTCTTGGCGTCGACATGAAGTGTGCTCGCTGCCACGATTCTCCGTACCAGCCTTGGACGCAACGCGAGCTGTTTGGTTTGGCGGCCATGTTGGAAAACAAACCGATCAAAGTTCCGGCTTCCAGCAGCGTGCCGAAGCAGTTCTTCGAGCGCAAGAAAGGGGACTCGCCGATCACTCTATCGATTTTCCCCGGTGATGAGATCGCGCCCGATTGGCCGTTGACCGAATTGAATGGAGAACAACCGGTAGCCGACGAACTGGGTCGCAACGATTCACAACGCGAGCGATTGGCAGTGTTGATTACGCATCCTCGCAACGAGCGATTCGCGCAGATCATCGTCAATCGACTCTGGCAGCGACTGTTCGGCTGGGGCTTGGTCGACAAGCTCGACGATTGGTACGACCCGGCGGAGCGCAATCCCGAGCTGCTGCGAGCCCTCGCGCGGGACTTTACGGCTCATGGATACGATTTCAAACACACAGCGGAATTGATTCTGACTTCGCGAGCCTATGCTCGAGTCGCGCAGGACGGCGCGACGGTCGATGCCAAGATCGCATTCACGTCACCTTGGATTCGAAGGCTAACCGCGGAACAGATCGTCGATTCGCTGCACGCAGCAGTCGGCCTGCAACCGGCCACTGAAGAATTGACCTTCGATCCGGCAGGTCAACAACACGATGATGCATTCATCAATCTGGGACAAGCGCGACGCGCATGGCAATTGACGTCGCTCTCCAATGAACGCGATCGTCCGAGCCTGGCGCTGCCTCAAGCCGCAGTCATCGTTGAATGCCTGGAAGCGTTCGGATGGCGAGGCTCGCGACAAGAACCGACCAGTGCTCGCGAAACGGCTCCGAACATGGTGATGCCGGGAGTGATCGCCAACGGATCGATGACCGTTCGCCTGTCGAGATTGAGCGAACAACACGCGTTCACTCGCATTGCGTTGGAAGCGTCCAGTCCGGAAGAGTTCGTGAAGACAGCCTTCATTTCGATCCTCAATCGAGAACCGAATGCAGAAGAACTGCTAACGTTTGCAAGGGCGCTCGCACCGGGCTTTGAACAACGTATTGCAACGCTGGCTCTACCGCCGGCGAAGCCGAAGCCGAGCCGCGGGTTTGTCGATTGGGCCAACCACTTTGACCCGAAGGCGAACAAGCTGATGCGTGAAATCGAAAATGAAGTGGCGGCCGGTCCCGAACCGACCGCTCGTTTGACTCCCCAGTGGCGTGAACAAGCCGAAGATGCGCTGTGGGCGATTATGAATTCACCTGAGTTTCAATTCGTACGGTAACGAACATGCTGCACCTTCCTCATATCGACCGCCGTAGATTCCTCGCATCGAGCGCCGCTGCAGTTGCTCTCGGAGCGACCTCTTCGTTGACTCTTCCTACACATGCCGGCGAAACCGTTGCGTTCCCGCCGAAGGGCAAAGCCGAGCACTGCATCTTTATTTGGCTCGGCGGCGGTATGTCTCAGATCGATTCGTTCGATCCGAAGCAGCGTGGCTCTTCCAAAGAGCGAAAGCCCGGAAGCGATTACGCGTCGGTCGATACGGCGGTCCGAGGTGTTCAGGTATGTGAACATTTGAAACGCACCGCTGCCAGAATGGATCGCGTGACCGCTATTCGTTCGATTCATCATGAGATGATCGACGAACATGCTGCGGCCGTATACTGGGTGCATGTCGGCAGACCGGTCAGTGGAACGGTTTCATATCCTTCGATCGGTTCGGCTGTTTCGCATCAATTGGGCGCTGCTGACGACGGAGCACCGCCCTATGTGCTGATCGGTTATCCGAACGTTACACGCGGCCCCGGATTCTTAGGAGCCAAATACGGTTACTTGTATTTGACCGATCTCAAGTATGGTCCGCGCGGTTTGAGTCGACCGAGCTTTGTAACTCCCGATCGTCAGGACCGTCGACTGCAGATGCTTTCCACCGTTCGGCAAACGGCTAGACAAGTGCTGGGCGAAGTAGCAGAGGCAGAAGCATACGATACCTCGCTGTCGGAGAACCTGCGGCTGGCCGGAACCGACTTCCTTCCCGTATTTGATCTGGAGCAGGAATCGGCCGATACGCGAGCTATGTACGGCGGTGAGTTCGGACAGCGTTGTCTGTTGGCTCGGCGTCTGACCGAGCGCGGTGTGCGATTTATCGAAGTCGCACACAACTTGAACTTCGTCAACGGTACGGGATGGGACACGCATAAAGAAGGGCAGCAAACGCAATGGTTGCTGCTTGATGAACTCGATCAAGCCTTAGCTGCGTTGATCGATGATCTCGAGGCCCGCAAGCGGCTCGATAAAACCCTGATTGTTATCGGGACCGAGTTCGGGCGTCCGGCTGATTTCGACGCTGCAGGTGGCCGTGGTCACCAATCGACCGCTTTCTCACTGGTGCTGGCCGGAGGTGGCCTGAATCATCGAGGCGCGATCGGCGTTACTGATGATGCTTCGAAGAAGATCATCGATCGACCCGTCTCAATACCCGACTTTCATGCCACGATTCACCATGCACTGGGGATCGATTGTCGAGTTGAACTGATGAATGCGGATCGGCCTGTGCCGATCACCGACCAAGGAACGCCGGTTCACGAATTGTTCATCTGATTCCGCCGATCGGCCGGGCTGAGTAAGATATTGCCGTTCTCATCCGTTTCAGCGGCTTCGTCTGCCGAACGCATGAGTCGTCAGGGCCTCGGCGTGAAAGTGTGCGGATGTTGGATCGGTTGGATCGATGGTCGCGATGGACGATGCTCGCGGCATTCTGTCTTATGCCCACCTCGATCTACGGTGTGCTCCATCTTCCCGTCGGTTCGGCATCGGTCCATGAATGGTTGCCCGGAGGCCGTCCTGAACGCGATCGCTACGAACGCTTTCTCTCTGAGTTCGGCAACGATCAGTTTCTGTTGGTAAGTTGGGACGGCTGCCGCATCGACGATGAACGAATCGATGCCTTTTCGGCGAAGCAAAGACGGAAGCTCGCAGCCCGAGGCACTTATCGCCGGGATTCAAACGACCCGCGAGGTTGTCCGGAATCTGATGGAACCGCCGATTCGACTGTCTTTTAAGCAAGCCGCATCGCGCTTGAAAGGGTTTCTCATCGGTAGCGACGGCACCTCGGTCGTCGTCGTGCGATTCACTCCGCATGGTATCAGCCATCAAAAAGAGGCGATCGAATGGGTCAGGCATTGCGCGGATGACACACCCGGACTCGGTCGCGATGCGCTGCACATGGCCGGCACGGTCTATGAATCGTATGCCGTGGACGATGCGTCCGAACGATCCTTGAAGCGACTGGTCGTTCCGTCAGGCTTGATGGGTATCGCGCTAGCCTGGATCTGCTTGAGGAGCATACGAGCGGCGATCGCAGTGCTGGTCATCGCAGGCATCGGTCAACTGTTCGCAATTGCCACTGTTTATTACACCGGAGGTCATTTCAGCGCGGTGCTGATTGTCCTACCGACGCTCGTCTTCATGCTGACGTTATCCGGTGCGGTTCACTTGATGAACTATTATGCGGACGTGGCTGCGTGGCATACCGATCATCGAGGAAGTCGAGCCATGTTGCTCGGGTTCAAGCCGAGTTTGCTGTCGAGCGTGACTACAGCGCTCGGGATGGCGGCTCTCGCCATGAGCGGTTTGGCACCGATTCGCGAATTCGGACTCTACTCCGCGTTGTGTCTCGGCATCTCGACGACATTCCTGCTGCTGAGCTTTCCATTCTTGTCGGATTGGTTCTGTCGTAGCCGGAGATGGCCGCAACCTCGCCCGAAGGATGAAGCGGCCGAGCCTGATCCGGTACTGGCCGATGCAGCTCATCATCCATCTTATATCTCGCCCATCGCGAGAGCATATGTCGGATTCATGCAGCGGCATGCGATCGCCGTATCGCTCGGCGGTTTTCTCTTGATGGGCTTTAGTTTCTACGGCTTGCTGCATTTGAAATCGTCCAGCAAGTTCGATGCGATGTTTCCGGCCGACAGTCCCACCGTCCGCGATATGCACTGGGTCGAAGAACATGTCGGTCCGATCGCGTCAGTGGAAGTGCTGCTCAAGTTTCCGAAGACCGGTGAAGTAGAGTACTTCGACCGGATACAACACTTGGATCGAATCGCAGAGCATCTTCGAAAACAAGATGTGATCGGAGGTGTGTTGTCGGCAGCCTCGTTTACACCTCCTCTGCCGCAGTCAGGCTCACTACGAGATGTCACACGACGCAGCGCGCTGCGAGCCGGTCTGCGCAACGCGCTGCCGATGTTGAAAGAGCAAGGGTGGGTCGCTGAATCCGAGTCAGATCAAGTCTGGCGCATCACCACGAAAGTCTCTGCACTTTAGAATGAAGACTACGGTCAACTCACCTCTCGAGTGGCCTCCGCAGTGGAAGAGTCATTGAACGCGGAGGATGACAAACATATCTGCACGTTTGAGACGACGGGGTTGTCCCCAGTGATGCATGAAACGCAGATGATGTTGCTGAATGATCTCGGTTCAAGCTTCTCGGTGGCTTTCGTATTAATAACACCGGTGATGATGCTGATCGCTCGCGGGTTCTGGGCCGGCCTGCTCATCATGATTCCGAACGTATTGCCGGAGACGTTGGTGTTCGGAACGATGGCTTGGCTCGGTTTTCAACTCGACATAGCAGGCATTCTCACCGCCAGCGTTGCGATGGGAATCGCGGTCAACGACACGCTGCATTCGATGAATTGGTACGCGCGACGTCTGTCACTCGGAGACACCCGAGCGGAAGCCATCGCCGATACGCTGACCAGTTGCGCCGGTCCGATGTTCCATACGATGTTGATCAGTTGCTGTTCGATGCTGCCGTTCATGGCCGCCGACTTCAATCCGACTCGCCAGTTCGCTTGTTTGATGATCGCCATGCTGAGCAGTGCGATACTCGGCGATCTCGTGCTGCTGCCTGCACTGCTGATGAGCCCGCTCGGCAAGTGCGTCGTGCCGAAGCATATCCGAGTCAAAGAAAGCGTTCCGTCAGCATAACAAACGGGATTCGTTCGTAGACTACTTACCGACCGGAACGGATTGCACCGGCGGAACCAGCATCTTGAATAGATCTCCCGAGGATGTGATCACTGAGTAGATGGCCACCACCGTGATCGAAACCACGGCGATCCATAGCAACAGATCGGTGATCCACAGAGGTTGAAGCTTCGAATCGACTCGACGGTAGCGGAAGAAGAGTGCCGCACCGGCGATCATCGGCAGTGTCGCGGCTTGCGCGATCCCGCCGACCTTCACGAGAACCTTCGGGTCGGGCAACAGGATGTACAGCGACATGGCGAAGAGCGGGAAGAGCAAACAGAGTCGACGAATCATCACGTGACGTGACTCGGCTGTTCTTAAATGAGCCAGCCCGACCAGGTTGAGAAAGTCAGCGGTCAAGCGACTATTGGCGGCACATGCCAGATACAAAGTCTTGAAGAGCACGGCACCGGCGCCGATCAGGAACAGGATGCGAGCCCAATTGCCGAAGGGTCCGACATACATCTCGGATAGGGTTTCAATCAGCTTCGGTCCTTGCGGCTCGAGCCCTTGCGGCTTGAGCACGGCTGCCCCCATCACGTAGAACGCGACGGTGGATAGAGTGAAGACGACCATGCTGACCCAAGCGTCGAGATGCATGACGCGAATCCAGCCGCGGGCTCTTCTCTCCCACGCTTCCGAACCGTCGCTCTTGCCGACATATCGAGCGTAGCCTTTCTCAAGGCACCAGTACGGATAGTAGAACAGTTCGGTCGCTCCGACACCGGTAATACCGAAGATCGCGAACGCATCAGCTACGCCGCTCGACGGAATCTCGAACTTCATGCCGCTCATCAAATCCGAGGCCCTGATCGGATACTCGGTTGCGCCGAGTGCCGTAGCCGCGATCACCGTCGTGACAGTAACACCGACGACGATGAATGTGGTCAACCATTCGATGCGACGATAACTGCCGCCGTAAATGAGTAGCATCGTAACGATGCAGGCCACGATCGCCCATGGAAACGATCGGCGCTGAAGAATCATTTGCTCGCCCGCACTCGAAACCATACCGACCGCATGGGCGAAACCGTCAGCGAATTGCGGGAACGCCAAGTCGAGTGCTTGTCCGACTCCGCCCGTCATGCCGCCCAGTTGGAATACGGTGCAGACCAGCATCACGAACCACCACCACAACCAGATATTGCCGCGCGAACCGGCGTTGCCTTGACAGGCACCCGACCCGATGTCTTGCAGCGCTCCCAAAGTCGGACGGCCCGACGAGATGGCATAGCGCCCGAGCTCGATCTGCACGAAGACTTTGATCACGCAACTGAAGAGAATCAGCCATAGAAAGACGAAACCGTATTTCGCGCCGAAACCGGTGGTGAGAATCAATTCGCCCGAGCCGACGATCGTGCCGGCCAAGATGATGCCGGGTCCGATTTTGCGAAGCGCTTCCCATGTTGTCGCAGGCGGCTCTTGCACCGCATCGGCCGGCAACGCATAGGGGTCATAGGCTACGTCTTCATTACTCATTCCACAGACCTTTCCGCCTCTCGCTGTTGTTCGGCTCCGGCGCTGACATGATGAGGAGTCTCACGGTGACAGCAGTCTCCTCGTGACGGGGCTCCAGCCTCGTCACGCACTGCATGCGAGGCTCCAGCCTCGCATCTCGGCAGGCTGGAGCCTGCCGTCCAGTGGGTGACGAGGCTGGAGCCTCGTCACCAGGATCTGCGTGTCTAAATACGCCGATGCGAAGTGCGTTGAGTTTAGCCATCGGGGGTTCGATTCGCCACGTTAGAGAACGCGCAAAGGCGAATTCGTTGCCTAATCCTCTTCGGGACTTCTTAGCAACAGTCGCAGACGAGTGACGCGGTCGTCGGCCACTTCCAGCACTTTGGCTTCTGCGACTCCGAGATCGATGACCTCTCCGGCAGTGACCAATCGTTCGGCAGCGTCGGTGAGCAGACCTGACATCGTGTCGACGTCGGCTTCACCGAAGGAGAGTTCGAGCCGGCTTTCCACGTCCTCGACCGCGGCGCTGCCTTGAATGACATAAGCGCCGGGGCCATCGGGAACGATCTCAGGACTCTCTACGTCAAACTCGTCCGCCACATCGCCGATGATCTCTTCCAAAACGTTTTCGAGCGTCACGATACCGATGATCGTTCCGTATTCATCGATCACAAAGGCAAGCAATTGATGTGTGCCTTGAAAATGCCGCAGCAACTTGCTGATCGGCATGTTCTCCGGCACCTTCTTTGGCGGACGCATCAACGACTTGAAATCAAAGCCCGGCGACAGCTCGCGACCGAAGAGATCCTTGACGTGAATTACCCCCAACACGTCGTCCAGCGATCCGTCGCAAACCGGATAGCGAGTGTGCTTGGTGCGCCGCATCATATCCATCGTCGTCTTCAGATCTTCGGTCAAATCGATGAAGTCGACGTCGCCGCGCGGCACCATCACACGACGACAGACCATATCATCGAATTCGAATACAGCGTCGATCAAACGATGCTCGGACCGAGTAAGATTGCCGTGAATATGCGCTTCGCGCAGCAACGCGCGAATCTCTTGTTCCGAATAGGGAATCTCCGACTCAGTGCCATCCTTCGCGCCCAAAAGTCGCAGGATCGATGTGGTGGAAATGCTCAAGGCACGCATCAAAGGATAGGTCAGGAGATAAAAGGCTTTTAGCGGAACCGCGCACCACAGCAGCAGCATCTCCGGTTGTCGAATCGCGAGAATCTTCGGTGCTTGTTCGCCGATCACCAAGTGCAACGCCGTGATGAGGGTGAACGAGATCACAAACGAGATCGCATGCACTGCCGACTCGGATTGGATGCTGATTGAATTCAGCAGCGGTTCCAGCAACTGAGCAAACGCCGGCTCGCCGACATAGCCCAGTGCCAGCGAAGCCATCGTGATACCGAGCTGACATGCCGACAACGATTGTTCCAGCCGCTCAGCCAACCAGCGAGCGGTCTTGGCAAAGAGTCGACGAGCCGCAACCAGTTGTTCAATTCGGCTGATTCGAATCTTGACCAGCCCGAACTCAGCCGCGACGAAGAAGCCGTTCACGGCGACCAATAGCAGGGCGGCGACGATTCTTATCAGGTGCTGCGACCAATCGGCCATTTATTTATGAAACTTTGAGACCGAATTGTAAGTGGGCATTCGACCGCGGAAGAGGCGATTGCTCGGCGACATTGTAACGAGTCGGCCTGCCATCATGTGCAAAGTTCCGTTCAGACGAACAAGCCGCGCCGATTGCTTCACCGATTCGATCTTTCATCGGATAACGACTTCGTCTGTGTTTTCGGACAGCCCGATGTTTTCAGAAGAGGGGAGGACTGCCGCATCGATCGGCACAACGGGCAAGTCGATCGGTTTCCAAAGTATCGCACGCAGCACTCCGGCGGCGGCCGTCAACACCATGGCCACACAGCAGGTGAACACGTAATGCAACACGGCGTCTACTCCCGGCTCGCGGACCGTCAGCGCTTCGAGAGTCCGCCAATTGCAGCGCACGAGCAGAACGCCGGCCCAAGCCCACACGATCGGATCGCTGCTCCAGTCGCAACCGGCCGCGCGTCTTCCCAAGCTGCGAAAGCCGAGCGTTGCAGCAATCGCCAGTGATGCCACAGCACCGAGGACAATCGGAAATGTTTGCCAGCCGAACAAAGCTCCAACGGCAGCACATGTCACTGACCATGACAACTTGTCACCCGCCTGCAAACGTTTGGCTCCGCTGTATAGAGTCGGTCCGGTGATGAGCCCGATAAGCAAACCGGCCAGTCCGCCGCTGAGTACGGTTGCGATCGCGTCGAGATGTTTTTCAATGGGAGCGATGCCGGTTCCGACTCGCCAATTCAGGATCGTGGTTTCGGGCAAGGCTCCGGCAGCCGCCAGACTGACCAATATGGTGAAGATGAGGATCGATGGTGCGACACGCGAACTGCGAATGACCATCAAACCCGCGGCGGTTAGGCAACTGAGTCCTGACAACAGAATCAACGTACGAACCAGCAACTTCGGGGAGACATCTGTGTTGATCAAACCTGATCGCACACCTCCGCCGGTTCCGCCCGGCAGATTGCTTCCACCGCCTGCGAACTCGGCAAAATATACGATCAAGAAGAGGATGCCGACCAGGAGCTCAACCGCCGGATACTGAAACGAGATCGGTAGTCGACAGGCTCGGCAACGCCCTCGCAATCGCAGCCAGGCGAAGACCGGAATGTTGTCCGCCGCATGAATCGGTACGCGGCAATAAGGACAGCTCGAATGTCCGTTGAGCGTTCTGCCGATCGGCAAGCGATAGACCACAACGTTCAGAAAGCTGCCGATCGAGGCCCCGACGCTGAGGAACCACAAAGCCAAAACGGTATCGAGCGACCGAGCGATGAGCATCATGGTCGGATCATACCGAGACGCGAATCGCCCCGGTTTCACGCCGATGGGCCAGAGCGAGCTGAGAATATAACCGGTCACCACCAGCACCAAAGCCGCGACCGACAGAGTCAACGGCCAGTTCGGGCGATAGCGACGTCGACGCGGCATGAAGACCTGATGCGTGAGAAAAAGGGCAACTTGATGTAAGCCGCGGTCCGTTTACTCAGCCGTTACGCTGAATCGAAGTGTATCGCGGGTGGTTGATCGATTCATAAACTCAGTAAAACACGCGTACCAGTATAGCTCGATCCGCTCGCTTCGGCGGACATGACCTGGATAAGCCGACCTCGATGACAGACCGACTCACCGTTCCTGAAAACCGCATTCGTGCGGCTAACGCTCATCCGATTCGACACGACGGCGAATGGGTCGTGTACTGGATGACCGCCCTGCGCCGCACGCGCAGCAACTTCGCCTTGCAGCATGCTCGCGACTGGGCTCGCAAACTGAAAAAGCCTCTTGTCATTCTCGAAGGCTTGCGCATCCACTATCGATGGGCGAGCGAGCGCATGCATCGCTTTGTCATCGAAGGGATGCGAGACAACGCAGCGGCATGTCGCGAGACGCCTGCAGTTTACTACCCCTATGTCGAACCGAAAGCAGGGCAGGGGAGCGGCCTGATCGCTGCGCTGGCCAAGCGAGCCTGTCTCGTTGTGACCGATGACTATCCCTGCTTCTTCCATCCGCACATGATCGAAGCGATTAAAGATCGCATGGCAGCTCGTTTGGAACTGGTCGACGGCAACTGCCTGATGCCTCTCTCAGCGGGCGATCGCACGTTTACCGTCGCGCATTCGTATCGCCGCTTTATGCAGAAGACACTGCCGAAGTTCTTGGATGAATCGCCCGAACTTCAACCGCTCGGCAAGCAAGCGACGCGCGACATACCTCATCTGAAGGAATTACCGCAAGCCATCACGCGTCGCTGGCGGCCGGCTGATCTTCAGGATCTGCTCCGCTCCGGCGGCCTCGATGACTTGGCAATCGACCACTCTGTCAAACCGATTCAGATCGAAGGAGGTCAAGAAGCGGCCGGCAAACTGATGCGATCCTTCATTCGTCGATATCTGAATCAATATGACGAAGATCGAAACCATCCCGATAAACAGGCCACCAGTCGGCTCTCCGGTCACATGCACTTTGGGCACGTCAGCCCGCACGAACTGTTTTGGGAACTGATGCACGCGCTGGAGTGGAACCCGAGCAAGCTCAGCAAACCGAACGGCAAGGTTGAAGGATTCTGGAATGTCGGGCGATCTGCTGAGGCCTTTCTCGATCAGTTGCTGACGTGGCGTGAGATCGGGTTCAACATGTGCTATCGCGAACCGAACTACGATCGCTACGAGTCGCTACCCGAATGGGCTCAAGTTACTCTGGCGGAACATGCTCGGGACAAACGACCTCGCCTTTACACAGCGGAACAACTCGACCGTGCTCAAACCTATGATCCGATTTGGAATGCGGCTCAACGACAACTGGTGCGCGACGGTTGCATACACAATTACTTGCGCATGCTGTGGGGCAAGAAGATTCTCGAATGGTCGCCGTCGCCGCAAGTCGCGCTCGACATCATGATCGACCTCAACAACAAATACGCCATCGACGGTCGCGATCCGAACTCGTACAGCGGCATCTTCTGGGTACTGGGCCGCTACGATCGAGCTTGGGGTCCGGAACGGCAGATCTACGGCAAGATCCGTTACATGACCAGCGACAGCACAGCCCGCAAAGTTCGACTGAAAGAGTATCTGCAAGAGTACGCTACGTTCTGATCGTCATGAGACGAATCTATTCCGGTTCAGCCGTCCCGGGTTGAACGTAAGCCGCGGTCGCGGGGAAGCGGTCATGCCATAGCTCGAGTACTTCGCGCATGCGAGCCGCGTAGACGTAGTGCGAACCGAGTCCGGTGCGCAGTTCGGCTTGATAGATAAAATGGTTGGCGGTGGTCGTGTGTTCGTAATAGCACTGGATCCCCATCGGCAACCAGTACATGAACGCAGGATTGCCGCCGGCGAGCTGTCGATAGCCCGCTTCGGCTGCAGCAACGCCGTGACCGCGGAGTGAGGTCAATTCGTCGCACAGCGGTTGTAGATCTTCGTACGTATCAGCGACCTTCGCGATTTCATCATCGGCGAAATACGTTCCGACCGGCGCGAGATTGAAGAACTTTGAACCGGTACGGTGACGATTGAGATCGCGAATCTCTGCCACCGGAATGGCTTGCCATCCGAAGCGCACCGCTGTCCGCTGCAGATCACTGCCGATGAAGTCGTAGCGACCTTTATGGAACTGAACGGCCTCGACGAACTCATTCTCTCCGACACCAGGTGGAACCATGACATCCAAAAATGGTCCGGACTCGGCGCACGTCTGAACGCACGATACATCGCGAGAGGCGGCGGAACGCGAGGCTCGATCGAACTCTTGTCGAGCGCCCGATGAATAACTGTCATCAAATCGGGCGTGACGAATCAATCGCGGAGCCACTCGCTCCAGTTCGGCTCGCAGCTTCTCGGCCAGCGTGCGGCACTCGACCGTGCGCTCAGAATACAACTGCTTGATGAGAGACACCCAACCGCGAGCCGACATCAGCAGCATCACGTTGGTCAGCGCCGACAGAGGCAGATAATACCGGGCGCGATCAAAGGCATAATTGCGAGAAATGCGTGCGACGGTTCTTTTGTCTTTCGGTTCGGACGATTCGATCAAGCTCTGCGGCAGTCGAAGAACTTCCGGACGTCGCTCGGCAATCGTGGTCCACAGTTCGAGAGCACGACCATAGGCCGCGAACGATTGCTGTAGACAGGCTTGCCATGATCCGACTTGAACATCGGTGATGAATTCCGGGTCGCGATAAGCGGCGGTCGGATCGAGCTGGATATAACGAGTCGAGGATTCTTGCCCGCCGGCGGTCGGGCATGCCCACCACATGCGCAGCGCGGCCCACAAAGATACTTTGTCGATGAACATCGCCACCGGCACCATGTCGGCGATGGATTGATGGCCGTAGTCGACCATCTTAAAGATTGAATCGACGGCGGCATCTTCGTTCATGGAGTCGACGCGAGCCAGAATCGCCTGCAGACCTTCGCCGTTGCGAGAGTAGCGAGCTCCGCAAGCAGCGAGCAATTCAGGCGTCAGGGCAGGGGAGCCTGCGGAGACGAGTGCTTGAGTGGGTTTGATTCCGACGCAGGTAACTTGCATGAGCAACGCTTCGTTATTGATCAGGGAGATTTAGCTGTTTGCCGCTCTTGGCGGCTGAGTTCAATTGATCGGTGATCTGCTCCACAGTTACGAAGTGATAACCGACCGCGCCGTCATATTGCGGCCGTTGTACGAATCCTCGTTGACTTTCCGATACGCGCTCGATCTCGTCTTCGAGTGCATTCAACCATTGAGGCACATCCAATCCGACACCGGTCGGCTGCTCCATCATCAACTTGCACTCTTCAATCAGCAGTTCGAAACTCGGCGCATTCTGCGGGTCTTGTCGATACTGCCGAATCGCCGGCCCGACCAAAGCCTTCATTCGGTCGATCGTCATCGGCCGCGTGAATCGCTCCTGCAATCGATCCGCCACCGTCGGCATACGCATCGCGTACTTTTTCTGCAGCTTACCGAGATGTTCGATATACAGTTCCGCTTCGCCCCCGATCCGTTCCGCCAGCGCTCGTCGCCATTGCTGGGCAGTCTGATGACAACCGCCGCGCACCAGAACTTCGTGCGTCCAGAAAATCGGCCGCAGATTCCAACACACGCGATCGTAGCGGACTCGCAACCTCAAGAAGTCGAGCAGCATGTACAGCATTTCGCCGCGGTCTGACTGCGTCGTGGTGCTGTTGTAATCGCGATACTCGCTGTGATGGTCGATGATCGCTTCAAGCACCACGCTGAGCAGTTGTTCAGCCAGCGGTCGCTCGATGACCTTCTCTTCAATGGCGTCCAAGAGCGGAGCCACATCTTCGTTGTCACCTTGCTCAGCGACTTTGTCGAGCCAACGGCCGACCCCTTGATGCAAGATGGCTCGCACATTGCCGAGCTTCAAAAAGCTCTGCGTGAACAGTGTCCCGCCGTAGCGCTGAATGAAGTCGACCAGTTGCTTCCAGTTGTTCGCGTTGTCGATCGTTTCAAGGACGCTCAGTCGCAGCGTACGGCTGTGAGCCAGCCAACTGCCCAGCAGCACTTCGGTCAGTTGCTGCAACACGGCGATGAGATCTTCCCCTTCGGGTTCTAATTCGCCGAGCGAATCACCGTCATGCGAATCGAGATCGGGAACTTGCAACGACGCGCTCGATGCATCGGCACCGGAGATTTTCAGTTCTTCGATGCGCCATGCGTAAGCATTGTGCACGACCGCTTTGACCATCGATCGATAGCCGAGTTTGAACAGGTCATCGAACTCGGTGATGGCTCCGGAACCGACTGGATTGTGATGCTCCATGAAACGAGCCGTCTCGATCAGTCGGCAGGCTTGATAGAACAAACCTTGTCGCGGCAACCACAACAAGAGATGCGAGAGAACGCGGCGCCGTAAACGAACGCTGTAGATCTGAGCCGGATCGCCGCCGCGGGCGAGTGGAATGTAGAGCAATCGCTTGGTACGCAGCGCCGTGATCAACCGCGGAAAACCGGCATCAACCTGTTCATGCTCGCCGTGCAACAGGTAACCGAAGATCTCCACAGCCAAACGATCATCTTCTGCCATCGAAGAAATCTCGTTCAGAACCTTGTTGCTCGTTCGACCGCTCCCGCTGAGCACGGCCAACAGCATGCGCCGCGCATCGGATGTTTCCACAGCGGTTCCGATGATACGTTCCAACAACGATTCTTTGACGACTCGCTGTCGATCGTAGCGAGCCATCGAATCCATGTCGGCACCGCTGCGCGATATGTCGTAAGCGCCGACTTGTTCGATGAGCTTCAAGAGCCCGATGCGATTGAGTGCGGCTTGTTCAGCCCAATGCTCCATCGCTTCCAAGACCGAATTAGCCGCAGTCCCTTCGGCATCGATCTGAGCTCGCAAGTGTTGGCTGAGCGCCGCGCCACGCCACATTTGCCCAAGCGCGGTGAGGAACGTCAGATGCTGGCCGAGTCGATTCGATTCCTCAAGTAATTCGTCTTGATTATCCGATCCTTCTTCCGCAGTCTCGCCTTCGTTACCATCGTCGGTGCTGTCTTGATAAACGACTTTCTCCCAAGCAGCGCCGAGCAAATCGCCGCTCTCCTCGGAATCATCCTCGAGATCATCGCCGCCGGAGAGAGCCAAACCGGAATCGGCCGAATCTTTACGCCGACGTTTCTTTCCTTCCGCCAACAGAAACGTAGGCGGCTGCCAAAACTTTTCCGCATTGGCCTCCAGATAGTCGAAGAATTTTCTGGCGATGGCCCAAGTCAGCGGGGCAGGGGAGGGGACGTTGGATGCTTCACTCGGCGCTGAACGAGTTACTTCGGCGCTGCTCGACGACAGACCGGCTTTCGCATTCTGTTCGCTGAGCACGTGTTCAAAGCGCTGCAACCATTGGCGAGCCAAGTCGGAGAACGAAGCGCCACCCGATTGCAGACCGACTCGGCCGGCTTGACTGAGCCAATGGACGAGCAGCGCCATCGAAGCAATGAAGTCGCGCCGATCCAGCAATGATTCCACGACGAGCGCGTAAGCTTTCGGCGAATCAAACAGATCGGCGTGCGGAGCCCAAAAGGGAACATCACCGGCCGCGGCACCACCTTCGTGCCAGAGACGTAGAGCTTTGGCAACAAGCTTGGCGGATTCGAACGTATCGAGCGGATCGGTCGAGTTCACGTCGCTGACTTCATGAGCCGCGAAGCGCCGCCACCATTCCATGTTGGTGCGAAACTGCTGTTCAGTCTGTTTGCACAAGTCTTCGCGTCCGCGGCCGGCCGCTTCGCGCCACACTCGCGATTGCAGTGCGAAGATCTGCTCCATCAAGGCCACGAGCTCGCCGACTCGATGGTCATGCACAGCGGCGTCAGGGCCATGGAAGCGTGAAAAGTTGCCTGCGAATCCTAGGATATTCCAAGGATCGACGATCGCGCCGCATTCCACTGCACGATGTACCCAGTCCATGATCTCGGGGAGCGTCTCGGCAGCTTCGTCGAGCCGGCCGTCTTGCAGCGCATGATTGCCGGCGGTGAGAAGGCAATCGAGACGCGCGATCAGTCGCGCGGCAGGCACCGGTACAAAGTCCGACTGCTCTTTAGCCGCAGCCGCATTACCCATGCGCGCGAAGAGACGCGAGAGCTGCACATGCTCGAGCTGACTAGCGCGTTGCTTGGCGAGATGTGTATTGAGATGTTGACGCGCACCGCCGAGGGGCTGGCGTCGTATTTTTTGTTCTTCGAGCAAGCGTTCCAGATGCACGCCGGTCAAGCGCTCGAGGAACTGTTCGTAAAACTCATCGCGATACTGAGCGATGGGAGCCATGAGACTGGCGAGGCTGGTATTCGATGAAAACGTCGATGGCCCGCTGCCGCTGATGCCTGATGCCATCAACATCGTACCGGCCAGGACCGCAGCCGCTTCGACCAACAACTGCTCATGTTCGATCGCAGGCTCTTCATGCAGTCGAGCCAAGAGCGCATCAAGCGTTACTTGCTGGACAACAAAGCGTCGATAGTAGCCGGAGTTATCGACAAGGTTCGGGTCCCATTGTCCGAAGTGATAATTGGGTCGTCGGTTGACCGGATGATCAAAGTCATAGGCTCGCGGGTCCAGAGCCAGTTCGTCGAGCATATCGAGATCGAAGTGCGCGCGATGCAGCAATCCGCCGTCTGTCTCACGCAAGATGTCGAGAGCTCGCGATACGACCTCTTCGTAGGGACCTTTCGTGACGCCGACCCCCGCGATGAACAGCGGAATCGGCCGGACCCATTCATGCTGATAGGGCTCCAACCGCCTGCCTTCGAGCACAGCGACTGGACGATAGCCGACATAGTCGTTCAAGTGATCGATGGCACCAGCCACGATACGATCGCGATCCGACCACGGGCCGCCTTGCAGCAGCACTGCCTCGACGGCTCGTCCCAAGAAGAATCCGTTGAAGATTCCTTCGGGTTCTTGGTGAAAGAGCAAGTCGCGGTGAAAGTCGGTGTAGGCCGGCAGAAGCTGAATCCAGACGAGCTCGAGCACGGCGGCGGCTTGTTCCGATTCGGCAAAGGCCGGGTTCGATTGCTGGAGTTCCTTGAGGGCATCCCCCAACCACTGATGGAGCTGGAGGTAGGCCGGCAGCCCTTCGTACGGCGAACCGGGGAGAGCCAAAGCGTAGATGCGGTTGAGAGCCTGCAACGTTTTCAGATCCGGTTTGCCGGACGAAAAGTTGAGATAGCCCAAGATTTGCCGCAAGTCGGCAGGGAATTGGGGATCGTCTTGTGGAAGCGAGTTTTCCATTTCCAAGCCGGTCACCGTACCAACCAACGATTAGAACCGAGGGATCAACAGCGGCGAACCTCGGCAGTTTACGGCGGGAAAACCCCGACCGCGACTGGTCTGGAAGGGAATCAGGAGGAGGCGATATCGCCGAGAATTCTTCGCGAGGAGCACAATCGTAGGTTCCGCCGCTCATTCGGTCTAGGAGACACCCCAGATTGCGCAAAACACCACGAAAGATAAGGCTGAAACAGCCTCGGATGAGCAGAGGTGACGCGATGTGGGGTGGTTACTGTATAGAAGGCGACCTTTTGCGGAGAAAAAGTCGACTCTGTCACCTATCGCCCAAAGTCGCCTTTCGCTCTGCGAAAGGACGCTCGCAGCGGCAAACTATTTGGATGCAACACGTCGGTTCGTCGACAAGCAATCCAAACTCGCTTTGTCAGCTTTATCAATCGGCGACCTTTTGCGGAGCAAAAGGCGACTTTGAGCAAAAAGCGACTTTGATTTGCCTTACGCCTTCTCCACCCATGTCACGGGTTCGGGTTGAATGGCGTCGGCTACTGGACTGCCTGCATCTTTGCGGCCGCTGCCGGCGAAGCGACTGACTACTCGTACGGTCATATCGGCTTGGCACTCAATCTGACAACTCAACCGCACGCCGCTTAGGCCTCGAGCCGTCAAGCAATCCTTCTCAGCTTGCGTCATCTTGGTCGGTTCACCCGACACGAATTCGACTCGACATGTAGTGCATCGAGCATTACCACCGCAAGCATGCAACTGATCGATGCCACCTTCTTCGACGAGTGCTTTCACCAAGCGCTTGCCGGCGGGTACTTCGACGCTCTTTTCACCTTCGATGTTCAGAATCGGCATATCGACTTCAATCCTTCTTGGAGGGTATCGGGACAATGTAGAGAGGCATAGGCGAGCCTTCGCTGGTGAGCAGAACGGACCGGCCGTCTTTCTCAAAGCAAATCGATTCGCCTTGCCGACGCGGCGGAGCTTCAAAGAACTGCGTTGCACCAGCGTCCTTCAAATTCCATTCTGCTACGTTCGTTTCTTTCGAGACGCTGGTCGCATTGTTCAAACGACGCACTATGCATGGGGGACCGTACGTGGCGATCGCCAGCATCGAACCGTCGTCCGAGATCGCGGCCCCCGTGACCAACGGCAAGTTTAAAGACCCCAGCTTGATCGCTTCCACTTCGGATTTCTTCTCATCCAACACGATCGGTACGCGATAGATGTTCGACTGAAAATTCTCTTTCGTGGCGAGCAGAAAGGACTGAGTCAGCGGATCATAGGCCAGTGCTTCGCAGTTAGTCGGCCCTTGCGGATATTTGACTTGGATCTCGCAAAGAACTTTTTCATCGAGCCGCAGAAAATCCGATTTCTTGTCATCGGACTTTCCATCACTCTTTAATTTCGGCTCTTCGAAAACATAAATTGTGACGTGCTTGCGCATCAGCGGATTGTCACCGATGTCACCGACAGCCAAATAATGTTTGCCGTCGCGCTCGAAGCTGCACATATCCTCCCAGTCATGAGCCTCGGCCTTTTTAACGACCAACTCAGCTCGGACTTTTCCCTGTCGGTCGAAGGCGAACAAGCGAGGCTTATCCCCCGAATCGTTGTGCGTCCAAAGGATGTCATCATCGCGAGTCGAACGCGCCAGACCGCTGCTCTCGATAATCTCGGAGCTTGACAGCTCGATATCCCCTTTGGCCGCTGCAGGCCGCGATGAGCGACTGACCACCAGTAGAGCGACCGACAGGATTGAAACGATCCACAGCACTCGACCGAGCTTGAGTGCGGGTCGAGTGTCGGATGAGTGAGTATCAGTCGCAGAGGACATAAAGCCTGCTTCGCACTAGACGGTGGAACTACTCGTCCGTGACGCAGCCTTCCGAGGCGCTCTTCACGTTCTTGATGTATTTGTACAAAGTGCCGCGAGTGGCCTTCAGCGCCGGCGCCTTCCACTCGGATCGACGCTTCGTCAATTCAGCTTCGCTGACGGCGATGTCGAGCCGGTTGGTGTCGGCATCGATCGTGATCACATCACCGTCGCGAGCCAAAGCGATCGGTCCGCCGACTTGCGCTTCCGGAGTGACGTGACCGACGATGAAGCCGTGAGAACCGCCGGAGAATCGACCATCAGTCAGGAGAGCCACATCGCTTCCAAGTCCCGCGCCCATGATGGCCGAAGTCGGTGTCAACATCTCAGGCATCCCCGGGCCGCCTTGCGGACCTTCATAACGAATGATGATCACATCACCCTTTTGAATTTCCTTGCGCTCCAGCGACGACAACATGTCTTCTTCGCTGTCGTAGCAACGCGCGGGTCCGGTGAACTTCAATCCTTCTTTGCCGGTGATCTTGGCGACTGCACCATCCGGTGCGAGATTGCCGCGCAGTATTTGAATGTGACCGGTCGGCTTGATCGGCTTTTCAATCGGCTGCACCACAGTCTGACCGGCCTTCAATCCGCCGCATGTGGATAAGTTCTCTGCCAGAGTCTTACCGGTAACAGTCAGACAGTCACCGTTCAGGTAACCCTTTTCGAGCAGATACTTCATGACGGCCGGAGTACCTCCGACGCTGTGCAGATCTTCTTGAACGAAGCGTCCGCTCGGCTTGAGGTCGGCGATGTAAGGGACTCGATTGCTGACTGCCTGGAAGTCATCGATGGTCAGCGGCACATCGACGCTGCGAGCCATGGCGATCAAGTGCAACACGGCATTGGTCGAACCACCCAGTGCGATCACGACGGTCATCGCGTTCTCGAAAGCGGCGCGAGTCATGATGTCGCGCGGCTTGATGTCGCGCTTGAGCAGTTCGAGAATCGCGGCACCCGCGCGGCGGCATTCATCGAGCTTGGCCGGATCTTCTGCAGGGATCGAACCGCTGTAGGGGAGAGCCATGCCGAGCGCTTCGATCGCTGAAGCCATCGTGTTGGCGGTGTACATCCCGCCGCATGCTCCGGCGCCGGGACACGAGCGACGCACAATTTCACTTCGCTCTTCTTCACTGATCTGGCCCGACAAGTATTGGCCGTAGCACTGAAATGCTGAAACGATGTCGAGAGCTTCACCGTTCCACTTGCCGGGACGTATCGTGCCGCCGTAAACCATCAGGGCAGGGCGGTTGAGCCGGCCCATGGCCATGAGGCAACCGGGCATGTTCTTGTCGCAACCGGGAAGCGCGACCAGTCCGTCGTACCATTGAGCCCCCATCACGGTCTCGATCGAGTCGGCGATCAAGTCGCGAGACTGCAACGAGTAGCTCATTCCTTCCGTACCCATGGAGATGCCGTCGCTGACGCCGACCGTATTGAACCGCATCCCCACGAGACCGGCGGCTTGCACACCTTCCTTGACTGCAGCCGACAATTCATTCAAGTGCATATTGCAGGTGTTACCTTCGTACCACACGCTGCAAATCCCGACTTGAGCCTTCTGCATATCTTCAGGAGTCATCCCCGTACCGTAGAGCATCGCCTGAGATGCACCTTGGCTCTTGGGTTGAGTGATACGGCTGCTGTACTTGTTCAAGACGGTCATAGGTGAATCGTTGCGTAGCTAAGGGTGGGTGGGAGTTAGGAGGTCAAGAAACGGTCGCGGGGTCGGCCGGACGGCTCGGCACCTGCGTTTGAGTAGCTGTAGTCTACTTATAGGCGTTCAAAGTGTGTAGGATGCAACACTCCCGGCTCGCCCTCGAATGCCCCCAAGAACTGCACCGGAGTCTTCCGAAATGCCGCACTCTGCTCATCTTTTCCGCACCTCGAATCTCGCAGCCACGAGTTTCGTCACCTTCGTGCTGGGTTTAGCTTGCAGCGGCACGCTTGCAGTTGCCCAAGATCCGCCGGCGATTGAAGAAGGGTTCCGCGCTCTCTTCGACGGCAAGTCGCTCGATGGCTGGGAAGGTGCGGAGAAATGGTTTCGCGTAGAAGAGAGCTGCGTCGTCGCCGGCTCGCTCAAAGAGAAAATCCCGCAGAACGAGTTTCTGTGCACTCGCGACAAGTACGAGAATTTCGAATTGCGTTTGCAAGTTAAGTTGAAAGGCGAAGGGAACAACGCAGGTGTTCAGTTCCGCTCGGCCCGAGTGCCCAACGATCATGAAGTCAGCGGCTATCAATGCGATGCCGGCGGAGCCTTCGGTCGCAGCGTGTGGGGCGCTCTTTATGATGAATCGCGTCGGAACAAGATGCTGGCCGAAGGCCCGAAGGATGATGTGATCCGTTGGACCAAAGTCGGCGAGTGGAACGACTTGCAGATCCGCTGTGAAGGGGATCGCATCCAGTTGTGGTTGAACGGACATCAAACGGTCGACTATCGCGAGACCGAAACGGTGCCGAAGACCGGGATCATCGGCCTGCAGATTCACTCCGGCCCGCCGACCGAAGCTTGGTATCGAGCGATCCGCATCAAACAGCTCTGATGCGAGACCATCCAAACAACAAGGAAGCCGCCGCGTTCATGAAGAACAAGTTCGTCTACTTCGACTTGGGAAATGTCCTGGTCCACTTCGACCATGGAATAGCCGTCAAGAATTTGGCTCATCTGGTAAAGCGCGAGCCCGAAGCAGTACGTCACGCGCTGTTCACATCAGGCCTACAGGATCGATTGGAAACGTGACTGATGTCGAGCAGTCAGTTCGCCGAGGACGTGATCCGCAACTTAGAATGCGAGCTCGAAGGAGAACTGCTGCTCGAAACAATCAGCGCTATCTTCCATCCGAACGAAGCGATCGTGCCGATCCTGGCTCAGCTCAAGAGAGCCGCAGTGCCGATGGCGGTCTTGTCGAACACTTGCGAGCCGCATTGGAACTGGATATTGCAGCGCAACTGGCCGGTAATCGCCGAATGGTTCGACTATTACGTGCTCAGCTATGAAGCCAAGAGCATGAAACCGGACGCGGGTATCTACGAACATAGTGAAGCGAGAGCAGGCAGGCCGCCCGAGTTACTCTTCTTCACCGACGATCGCGCCGACAACATCGCAGCGGCAGCCGCGCGCGGCTGGACGGCACATCAATTCGTCGGTGTCGAGCCGCTGGCTGCGGCGCTCAGTGAGTGGCTGGGTTTGGCGATCAATCCGCATGCCGCGCTCGATGCGGTGCGACCCTCATGACGCGGGTTCGCGGAGCCTATCGCTGGACCGATTGCGGCTATCTAGGCGGCTATCGCATCCAGGCTCATCACCGCGAGAAGATGGTTCGCCTCCTGAATCCGCGCGGCGGAATCGTGTGCAGCGGAACGTACGAAGATTGTCGGCGAGAGCTCGTTCAAATCGCGGAACGGGAACAACTGAAGCGAACCACGGGCACGGCGATCGTGCTGCTGCACGGATTGGCTCGCAACGCTTGGTCGATGGGATCGATGGAACGATTCCTGAAACGAAGTCGGCCGGCGGCTGAGGTGTTCTCGTTTCAGTATGCGAGCACCACGGCGTCGATCACTCGACATGCGCAACATCTCATCCGCTTTCTCGAGTCGGTACAGCAAGCCGAAGAGGTACACTTTGTAGGTCATAGCCTGGGCAACATCGTGCTACGACGAGCCTTTCGCATGGCGGAGCAGGGGGAGTGGACTCTTCCGCGACTGGGCAAACATGTCATGCTCGGCCCGCCGAACCAGGGTTCGCAGATCGCTCGCAAGCTGACCTTCATCACACCGCTGAGATGGTTCAACGGCCCGAGCTTTCTGCAGCTCGGACGCGACTGGCCGACCTTTGAACAAGAACTGGCTCCCCCTCCGTGCCCGTACGGGATCATCGCCGGGCGCCTCTCGCCGCTGGACCGCGCCCACCTGTTGCTCGACGGCCCCAACGATGTTTTAGTTACAGTAGAAGAGACGAAATTGCCCGGAGCGAGCGATTTTTCGGAAATGAACGTCGGGCATGCATGGATGATGAACAGCCGCCGAGTGCAGCGCGCCGTAGACTGTTTCTTTCGTACAGCTCAATTCACCCCGATAGATTCAACCGAGTAGATTAGTTCGTTTCGTATTCTTGCCGATCGTATTGAGGAGTCGTCGACCGCGACGAAGCCACTTGCATGTCCAGCGTGCCGACCAACCGACCTGCGACCCCGACAGAACCGACTAAGCGGACGGTGGCCGTGATCGACATCGGCGCGACCAGCGTACGCATGGCCATCGCAGAGATCGATCCGAGCGGTGAGATCAAACCGCTCGAGACACTGAGCCAAGCCGTGACGCTCGGCAAAGACACCTTTACGCAGCGCCGCATTCGCAAGCAGTCGATTGAAGACTGCGTGCGCGTGCTCAAGAGCTACAAAAAACTCTTGACCGAATACGGCATCACTCGGCCCGAGCAGATGCGAGTGGTAGCCACCAGCGCCGTGCGCGAAGCGATGAATCGACTCGCCTTCCTCGACCGCATCTATATTGCAACCGGCATGGAAGTCGAACCGCTCGATGAAGCGGAAGTCAATCGCATCACTTATATGGGTATCCAACCGCTGCTCAATGCCGACCCGCGATTGTCGAGCGAGCGAGCTGTGATCGTCGAAGTCGGCGGGGGCAGTACCGAAGTGCTGGTCGTGCGCGGCGGAAACGTGCTGTTCTCGAACACCTATCGACTCGGTTCCCTGCGTCTGCTCGAGACATTGGAAAAGTTCGACGCGCCGCTTGCTAAGCAGCGCGCGATTATGGAAAGCCAGATTCAACGAGTGGTCGAACAGATCTGCGAACACGTGCCGAGTGATCCACCGCTGCAGATGGTCGGTATCGGCGGCGACGTGCGCTTTGCAGCTCAGCATATGATCGAGGAATGGTCGAGCGCATCGCTGGGTGAAGTACCGGTCGATCGCTTGAACGATTTCGCTCGTCAGATTCTGCGCATGAGCGAAGACGAAATCGTGCAGCGCTACGGGCTGAGCTTTCAAGATGCCGAGACGATCGGACCGGCACTGCTCAGCTATGTGTTGTTAGCGCGCGGATTTCATGCTCAAACGATTCGCGTGGCAGCGACGAACTTGCGAGACGGACTGCTGCAAGATCTGGCTCTGCGCGATCTTTGGACAGCCGACTTTCGCAATCAGATCATTCGCTCGGCCATCGGCTTGGGTCGCAAGTTTGATTTCGATGCCAAGCATGCTCGACACGTGGCCGACTTGAGCCGCAAGCTGTTCGCCGAACTGCAGACGGAACATCAACTCGAATCTCGCATGGAGCTGTTGCTCTATCTGGCTGCGCTGCTGCACGAGATCGGACTGTATATCAATGTCCGCAGCAATCACAAACATGCCATGTACTTGATTCGCAACAGCGAGCTCTTCGGGCTCAGCCGTCGAGATGTATTGTTAGTAGCACTCGTCGCGCGATACCATCGACGAAGCAGTCCGCAGCCGGATCATGAAGGTTACGCGAACCTCGATCGCCAGGATCGTGTCGCAGTGGCCAAGCTGGCTGCGATCCTCAGACTGGCCATTGCACTGGATGAGTCGCGCAGCCAGCGAATCAGCGGCATCAAGTGTCGGATCGAAAACAATCGCTTGATCATCGTCGCCAGCGGCGTCGACGATGTGTCGCTCGAGCAACTGGCTTTGAGACAGACCGGCAATCTATTCGAAGAGATCTTCGGTTACCCAGTGCAGATCCGCTCCGCCCGTAGAAGTCTATAACTGCGACTTGAACTGGCAACGTGGCGACGGCGGCTCACTGTAGATCAATTTGGAAATCTGATCTACAAACGAATCTACAGCGATCGTGCGGGGTTTCCGGCTTTGCCAAACTATGCCGTGCAAGTAAACTTTGATGTTTCCGATCCGTCGAAAGGTCGGTCTCTCTGCAAATTCGCTGGTAAAAACCGAAGGTGATGTGGTGATCAAGACGCTGGCTGTCGTGGGTGCAACCGGGGCCGTTGGACGAATCGTGCTCGAGGAAATCGTCTCGCGCAAACTTCCCTACGGGCGACTGCGATTGTTGGCCTCAGGACGTTCCGCGGGCAAAAAGGTCACTGTCAACGGTCAAGAGATCACGATCGAAGAAATGCGGCCGGAGGCTTTTGACGGCGTCGATGTCGTCATCGCCAGCACGCCGGATGAAGTAGCCGCTGAGTTTGTGCCGTGGGCCGTCGAGCGTGGCGCGATCGTGATCGACGAAAGTGCTTTCTATCGTATGCACGACGATGTTCCGCTCATCATCCCTGAAGTCAACCCGGAAGCAATTCACAACCATCGCGGCATCATCGCCAGTCCGAATTGCAGTACGACGCAAATGGTCGTGGCTCTCAAGCCGCTGTACGACGTTGCCGGCCTGCGGCGCGTTATCGTGTCGACCTACCAAGCCGTCAGCGGTGCCGGCTTAGCGGCTCAGACCGAGCTGTCCGACGGTACTCGAGCTCGACTCAGCGGCGCTCCGGAACAACCGCAGATGTTCCCCTATCCGATCGCTTTCAACCTCATACCTCAAATCGGATCACCGAAGCATGAAGGCTTTACATCCGAAGAGATGAAGATGGTGAAAGAGACGCATAAGATCATGGGGGACTCGAACATCGCCATCAATGCAACTTGCGTGCGAGTGCCGGTCATGATCGGTCACAGCGAATCGATCTACTGCGAGACCGGTGAGCCGCTGTCGATCGAGCGCATTCGCGAACTGTTCCGCAACGCGCCCGGAGTGACGCTGGTCGATGACTTGGAGTCGAAGCAATATCCGATGCCGCGCGACTGTGCCGACCGAGCCGATGTGTTCGTCGGACGCGTTCGCAAAGACCTCACCAATCCTCACGGCATCAGTTTTTGGTGCGTGAGTGATAACCTGCGAAAGGGAGCGGCCACCAACGCAGTTCAGATCGGACTGCTGTTGGCTGAGAAGATGGCCAATGCTTCCGCCTGAGGATGACGTCGCTGAAGACGATTTGCCGGCTGACGATTCCGTAGATGAAGAGAGCGCATCGAACGACGATGTGACGAGTGAGTCGTCGACTGCTGAGCAAACGATCGCAGAACAGGGCGGGGCAGGGGAGCCTGAACGTCGTTGTTACAAGCTGATCATCTCGTACGATGGGCTCGGATTCGCCGGCTGGCAGCGACAAACCGCTCAGCGCACAGTTCAAGAGGAACTTGAAAAAGCGATTGCGGTCACGACGGGCGATGAGAAAGTAACGCTGCTCGCCGGCAGTCGTACCGACACCGGCGTGCATGCGATCGGACAATGCGCGACATTTCGCAGCTCGCGCTGGAACGCTCCCGCGCATCGCTTGGCATTGGCGTTGAACACGAAACTACCGAACGATGTGGCAGTGCGAGCTGCATCGGAGGTGCCGATGACGTTCAGTCCGATCAAGCACGCGATGACCAAGCGCTATCGATATATGATGTATTCGTCGCGCATCAACAATCCGCTGGGTCGCGGCAATAGTTGGTGGGTTAAGCGACAGCTCGATGTCGACGCTATGCGAAAGGCCGCCGAAGCACTCATCGGCGAGCACGATTTCCTCAGCTTTCAAACGACCGGCAGTCCTCGCAAGAAAACGATTCGTCGAGTCGATTCGATCGACATCGCATCAGAACCGTACCTCGACGGCCGACTGGTCACGATTGAAGTCGAGGCAAACGGGTTTCTGTATAACATGATGCGCAACATAGCCGGCTCGCTGATGTTGGTCGGTGTGAAGCAGCGCAGTGTTGAATGGATGGGACAAGCTCTCGCAGCGATGGATCGAAGAGCCGCCGGTCCTACGGCGCCTCCTTACGGTCTATGCTTGTTGCGCATCAACTACGATCCGGAGCGAGAGAAATAGAATGCGTGTCCTGCACATCATCACTCGCATGATCATCGGCGGCGCGCAGGAGAACACGCTTTATAACTGCCTCGACTTGATGCGCGACTATCAAGACGATGTGCTGCTTGTTACTGGACCTGAGCAAGGTCCCGAGGGAGGCTTGCTGGATCAGGGGAGGGCAGGGGGCTTGCCGATTCATACCGCTGACTCGCTGCGCCGTAACATTCATCTCGGTCACGATTGGCGCGCGAGAGCTGAACTGCGATCGATCATCGACGAGTTCAAACCTGATGTCGTTCACACCCACAGCGCCAAAGCCGGCATGATCGGTCGCATGGTTGCGTGGAAAGCGAGAGTCCCCGCCGTCATTCACACCGTTCACGGCGCTCCGTTCCATCCGTATCAATCGTGGGCTGCCAGAAGATTCTTCATCACTTGCGAGCGAGCGGCAGCACGTCGCTGTCACCACATGATCAGCGTGGCGGACGCGATGACAGATCTGATGACTTCAGCCGGGGTGGCCAAGCGAGAGAAGTTCACGACGATCTACTCAGGTATGGACGTCGAACCGTTTGTCAGAGCCGAAGAACATCGTGCGGAAGCTCGACGCGAACTCGGCTTTCACGATGACGACGTTGTCTTCGGTAAGATCGCAAGATTGTTTCATCTCAAAGGCCACGAGTACTTAATCGAAGCCGCCGAAGAAGTGGTGCGAGAAAATCCGCGCTGCAAGTTCTTGCTCGTCGGTGACGGTATCTTGCGACCGCAGCTAGAAGCCGATCTGAAAGCCCGCGGCCTGGAAAGATCTTTCGTCTTCGCGGGCTTGGTACCGCCCGAGCGCATTCCGTATTGCCTCGGTGCGATGGACGCACTGGTACACACCAGCTTGCGAGAAGGATTGGCTCGCACGCTGCCGCAGGCATTGATCGCAGGACGACCGGTTATCAGCTATGACGTCGACGGAGCTCGCGAAGTCGTCTTGCCGGACCTGACTGGATTCCTCTTACCGCCCAAGAGTATCAAACCGCTCACTGATTCGATCCTTAAACTGGCAGCGAGCACCGAACTGCGACACCGACTGGGAACGTTCGGAGCCGCCAAGTTCGTCGACCAGTTCCGCCACCAAACGATGACCAGAAAGATCCGCGAGGTCTACCAGCGAGTCCTAAATCGCTCAGTGTAGGTCAGTTGTCCTCAATTGACCCCACCCAAGTCTGCAGCACCAACACCCTGAACGGTAACAACCGATTGCATTACAGCTAGTCGAGTGCGAGTCAGGCAGCCTCGCGAGAATTCAGGCGCAGTCTATCACCGCCGTTGCAGGTGTTAATGCTGCAAGGCTAGTTCGGATCAATTTGGAAAATTGATCTACAACTGCGAGGCAGGGAAGGGCGGGGGAAGCGCTGCCGCTTCCATTTTCCGGGGGGTTCGGCTTATCATAAGCTGTTCCGGATATTCTGCGGATTCGTGTTAGGAAAGAGGCGACCAGTGACTAAAGTTCGCGACTTCTTGGGACCTTATCGATTGGCCCGATTGATCCGCGTGGGCAATTCGTGCCAAGTCTGGGAAGCCATCAAGAGCCCCGACGGCGGACGATACGCTCTCAAAGTGCTGCGCCCCGACTTTCGGCATGATAAGACCGAGCTGACGTTCCTGCGCAACGAATACGAAATTGCCAGCCAGATGGCTCATCCGAACGTCATCAAAGTCCACGAGCTGGTGATGGACGGTCAGGCTCCGTTCATATCGCTGGAACTATTCAGTGAGTTGAATATGAAGCAGGCACTCCGCCGCGGTCCGGAGTCGCTGGCTTATATGCTCGACAAGATCATCTCGCAATGCACCGAGTCGCTCTATTACATGCACAGCAAAGGCTATGTGCATTGCGACGTCAAGCCGGACAACTTCCTCGTCAGCCGCGACGGGGAAGTCAAACTCATCGACTTCACGATATCGCAAAAGATCAAAACGGGATTGGCAAAGCTGTTCAGCGGCAAAGCCAAGAACGTACAAGGGACGCTGAGCTATATGGCGCCCGAGCAGATCCAGGGCAAGTCGCTCGACGAGAAGGTCGACGTGTACAGCTTCGGATGCGTACTCTTCGAACTCGTCACCGGCAAGCTGCCTTACACCGGCACAAGTCCGAACGAACTCCTGAACAAACACATCTCGGCGCCGATTCCATCGCCGCTCGTCGCCAATGAAAACGTAACGCAGGAATTCGCCAATCTCTTGAAACAGATGATGGCGAAGAAACCGGAGAACCGTATGCCAACGATGTGGGAAGTTCTTAAGAACGTTCGCAACGTGCGCATTTTCAAGAAGCAACCGCGAATTCCTGAGACCAGCATCTTCGACGAGTTCCCGACTTCGGGACAACGCTGAACGGATTTAGGCGATTCAGCCGCCGTTCGCTCTGGGTTTTCTTAAATAACACGCTCTCACTGAAACCGATCAACGACAATGGACAAAGCAGCGCCGGGCCTGGAATTCGAACTGCCGATTCTCGAGCTGGAACACGAAATCGCCGAACTGGAAAAGTCGACTCCGCGCACTGAACAAGTCGAACAGCGGATCATCGACCTCCGTCACAAACTCATATCGACCACGCGCGAAATCTATTCGCAACTCAACCCTTGGCAAATCGTCCAAGTCTCGCGACACAAAGATCGACCGTACACCCGCGATTACTTGGCACTGGCGTTCGATGAGTTCGTCGAGCTGCACGGCGACAAACACTTCGGTGACGATCGCGCGCTGGTAACGGGCTGGGCCAAAATCGATCAGCACAAAGTTATGATCGTCGGCCACCAAAAAGGCCGAACCTACAAAGAGCGATCGGCCTGCAACTTCGGCTGCGCGCATCCCGAGGGATACCGCAAGGCGATGAGCAAGATGCGGATGGCTGAAAAGTATGGTCTGCCGATCGTCTGCTTCATTGATACGCCCGGAGCTTATCCGGGTGTCGGAGCCGAAGAACGCGGACAGGCTCAAGTCATCGCCGAGAGCATGTTCCAGATGAGCCAGCTCAAGACGCCGATCATTTGCATCGTCATCGGCGAAGGCGGCTCGGGCGGAGCTCTCGGGATCGGTGTCGGCGACCGCATCGCCGTTCTTCAGTACGCGTACTACTCGGTGATCAGTCCCGAAGGTTGCGCCGGCATTTTATGGAAGAGCCACCAGTACGCGCCCAAAGCCGCCGAGGCACTGAAGTTCACGTCGCAGTATCTCCAACAGCTCGGCGTCATCGACGACGTGATCGAAGAGCCGCTCGGCGGCGCGCATCGCGACCATCACCAAATGGCGGCTCGCATGAAGAGTTATCTTCTGCGCACGCTGTCGCAATTGCGGAACCGCCCGGCGGATTCGCTGGTCGAAACTCGATACGAAAAGTTCCGCAAGATAGGCGTGTTCATGGAAGCTGCGGAACAAGCTTCGTAGCGAGTTTACGCGCGGCCGAACATCGCTTATGCGACTTCGATAAACGCTCCAAGATCGACGATCGAATGCCGCTGTGACATCTGAGTCACAGGCCGCAGGAGAGCACCGAACCAGCAAAACCAACCAGAAACGAACGTCCGATAATGTTTCTTATGTTCGGTTGCGGCCCCGGTTTTCCTTGGAGAATAGCGATACCGCAAGCTTTGGGGTCAGTTGAGGACAACTGACCTGCACTGCGCGTGACAAGGCTCCAGCCTTGTCACGCACTGAGTCGAGGCTCCAGCCTCAAGTCTCTCAACATTCTGCTTGGCAGGTGTGTCGCGGGATCTGCTGTGACCGTTTCAAGTGTTGATGCTGCTGAGTGTGTTGGTGTCAGTTGAGGACAACTGACCTACAGCTAGCGCGGCCATACGGGCGCGGGCTGTTGCGCTTGCTGCGAGCCGCCGAGATTGGGATCGAATCCGAATCCGCCCGGCGGCGAAACCGGCTGCATGAAGTTCCGCGGCTGAGTCGTCGGAACTTGCGGCTGTCCGCCTTGCTGCGGGAAGAAGTTATTGAGCCCGCCCCAACCGCTGGCGCTCCCCTGCTCTGCAGTTCCGGTCGGCATCGCGCCCCCTGCCGGATTCGACGGCCATAAACCGGGCATGACTAGACCGCCGCCGGAGTTGCCGGTGTTCAAAGAACCGTCCGTTGGAAACGGTTGATGAAGCTTCTGATCGAGACTGGCCAGATACGGACCGACGACATCGTGCAGCTCTTTGGGAAGAACTCCGCCGGCTTTATCGAGTACGCCTGCAATGTAGTATCCCGACTTCGACTTGCAGATCGCCTCTTGCTGTTTCGGACCGAGCAACGTCATGGCGAACATGGTGATGAGCAAGCAGTAGATCAGACCTTTGCCAAGCCCGAACAAAGCACCTAGGTGGCGATCGAATTCTTTCAGCCGAACGCCGTCGATGGCGCTGCTGAGAAGTCGAAATCCGACCCAGATAATGAACGAGCTGCCGACATACAGCAGCAACATCGCCAAGAACAGATTCCACGGCGGCGCAGCCTGGATCATTTTGGCGACTTCGAAGCGAAAGTTATACGCGACCAAGTAACTCACAATGACCGAAGCCAGCGAGGCGACTTGCCACGCAAAGCCTTTGATCGCGCCGAAAATGGCGGCCGTCGCCAACACGACCAACATGATCAGGTCATAAGCCTGCATGAATCGGTATCCTTACCATGCACAGGAAGCTGACTGGACACTCAGGTCAATTCGGCATTCGCAGGAATGAGAGACCGAGCGAAGTCTTAAGTTCAAATTCGTTCCGATGCCGCCTGATGCTGAAGAACGAGCATCCGGAGAGCAGGGGGCTTGTAGCAAATTCTTTCCGGAGAGCGAATAGCAAGCGGCCGAAAAACTCGTCTTCATTCAACAGCCGAAAATCTCTACGATCCGGCGATGTCCGATCTGTGTTGCCCGAACTGGGCATCATTGAGCTCGCGGGACATCTTCGTTTCAAGGTGGAGACATGGCTGACTTTCGCACGCACATGCTGACCAGTACGGCTTGCGGAGTCGTCTACGCATTCGCCGGCTTTCGAGGCGGCATGCCGATTCCGACCTGCCTGATCGCCGGCGGTCTGTGCAGTGTGAGTGGAATGCTGCCGGACCTCGACAGCGACTCGGGCCGTCCGCTGAGAGAAGCCACAACCCTTGCATCGGCCGTGATTCCGATGCTGATGGTCGAGCGCTTCCAACGACTGGGCTATGGGCACGAAACAATGGTGCTCATGGCGGCCGGACTTTACATCCTGATTCGATTCGGGATCACCGAGATCTTTCGTCGCTTCACTGTGCATCGCGGCATGTGGCACAGCATTCCAGCGGCCGCGGTCGTAGGCATGATTGCATTCCTGATTATGTCGAGCGACGACATATCCGTACGTATGTTCAAAACCATGGGAGTAGTCCTCGGGTTTCTCAGCCACTTAGTGCTCGATGAGATCTGGTCGATCGACTACCGCAAAGGGCGATACCAATTCAAATCGTCTTTCGGCACGGCGCTCAAACTATGGGGCAGTGACCCTTGGGCCAATGTCAGCGCATACGCCAAAGTCGCAGTGCTCGCATTTCTCGTCTACAACGACCATGGGTTTATGGCGAAGTATGGCGAGCACGATCCGAATGTGCCCCATACGGCGACGGAACTGTTCCAGATGATCATGGACAGCGGCAAGAGCTGGATGCGCTGATCAAAATATCTTTCTACTGTCGAGCAAGATCGTAACCGGTCCATCGTTGACCAACGCTACTTGCATATCAGCTCGAAAACGACCGGTCTCGATGGGAACACCGAGCGATTTGAGCCGCGAACAGTAGACCGAGTAAAGTCGCTCTGCCTCCGCAGGCATCGCCGCATCGGAAAAACTCGGTCGCTTGCCGCGCCTCACATCGCCCAGCAGCGTGAACTGGCTGATGACGAGCGAACTGCCGCCGGTGTCGAGCAGGCTGAGATTCATTTTGCCGTCGGCGTCTTCGAAGACGCGTAAGCCTGCCGTCTTCTCGGCGAGATAGTCGGCATCGGGTTCGCTGTCTTCCTTTTCAACGCCGAGCAGCACGACAAAGCCTTGCTCGATCCGCCCGACAACTTCGCCGGCAACCGTCACCGACGCGGATGTGACTCGCTGAACAACAGCTCGCATGCTACTCCCCTGCTCTCCCCTGCCCGCCTACGCAACATTTGCTCATTGGTAGATGACTCAGCAACAGCGATGAGTCGGATTCGATTCGCTTGTGCGCCGCACCTTGGATCTCGACTATAATTCCGCGACCACAGCGCGCCGCCGTTATGCTTAACGTGTGGATCGTTTACGGCGCTGATAGTTTACAAAGCTCGGTTGCCAACATGTCGTTTAAGTTCACCTGCCCGCATTGTTTCCACAAGACAATGGTTGAAGATCGGTTCGCCGGCAAGAAGGGGAACTGCGTCAATTGCGGCAAGTCAATCACATTACCGGGCGGTTCAGAAGAGCCGGCAGAACCGACATCAACACCGACTGCATCCAAGACACCGGTCGCAGCGGCGACAATGGCGTTTCCTTGGAAGCGTTACGCGATGTTCGGTGCGATACTACTGTGCATCGCTTGTGTGTCGAGCATTGTTGTATGGACCATGGCACCGACCTTAGTGCAGCTCAAGGCCAGACGCGATGTCACGGTTTGCAAACAGAACCTGCAACGTATCGCTCGCGCGCTCAACCAGTACGCAGAGAAACACGGCAGCTATCCGCCGTCGGTGACTTACGATTCGACCGGCAAGATTCCGATGCATAGTTGGCGAGTCTTAATCTTGCCCGAGCTCGGATACGAAAGCTTGTACAACCACTACCGCATGGATTTGCCTTGGAACGCGCCGGAGAACGCTCAATTCTTAGCTCGCTGCCCATCCGTCTTCATAAGCCCCGCAGCCGATGTCGCAACCCCCGGCAAAGACTCGTCGAGTTACTGGCTGATCACCGGCCCGGGAACGTGTTTTCCACCCACAGGACCGTTGGCACCTAAAGACATCACTGACGGATTGGAGAACACGTTGTTAGTGGTTGAAACCAAGAACGACGATCATCCCTGGACGGAGCCGATCGATGTCGACGTGACCAAGCTGCGCACGCAGATCGGAAAACAACCCGGCGTCATGGCTGCTCCGAATTCGATCGGCGGGACTCATGTAGGAGGAGCCACCGCAGGATTTGCAGACGGCTCATCGGGTTGGCTGCCCGCAGATACATCGCTGCCCATCGTAAAAGGCTTGCTCAGCCCCAACGGCAACGAGAGCATCGACGGCACACAGTTTCAACAGTAGATACAGTGTAGCTGCCTTACTGCTGGAAGAACTTAATACAACATGGATTGCCGACGCTGACGGGCGAGCCGACTTGGGTCAGCATGCCGGTGTCTTGGTTTACTTTGAAAACCACGATGGAATCAGAGTCTTGATTCTCCGCCAATAAGAAATGGCCGCTTGGGTCGAGGCGGAAGTTGCGAGGCGTCTTGCCGCCGGTCAACGCATAGCCGGTCGTCGTCAACTTTTCCGACTTGGCATCGAAGGCGAAGACGACGATGCTGTCGTGTCCTCGGTTGGAACCGTAAACGAACTTTCCAGATGGATGAACCAATACTTCGGCAGTTGAACTATTCCCTTTGAAGTCAGCCGGCAGTGTCGATTGCTCATCGACTTTCGTAAACTTACCTGAGGCAGCATCCCAGCGAGCGGCCGTCAGCCGACTGCCCATCTCATGAATCACAAAGATGTACTTACCCGATGGATGGAACGCGATGTGACGCGGGCCGTGACCCGGTTCTGCATGAAAACTGTTCTCAGGTTTAGGTGTCAGCGTTCCCTTGTCGGCATTCAACTCATAAACCAAGACTTGATCCAATCCTAAGTCGACCGCCAGTACATAGCGGTTGGTCGGATCAGCTTGAATACAGTGAGCATGCGGCCCTTCTTGTCGTTGTGGGTTCACACTCTTGCCTACATGTTGAATTGTCGATGCGGTCGGTTGCAGCGATCCATCGGCGGCGATCGGCAGCGAAGCGATCGAACCGCTGGCATAGTTGGCGACCAATGCGACTTTGCCTGTCGCATCGGTGGACACGTAGCATGGTCCGACTCCGCCGCTGGCCTGACCGCCGATCGGGTCGAGCGAACCGTCTGAGGCGATTTTAAAGGCAGTGATTTGAGCTCCCTCGCGTTTCCCGTCACGACGACTTTCGCTGCACGCGTAGAGCACGTTCAGTTTGGGATGAATCGTTAAGAACGAAGGATTATCGAGCTTGGCAACGAGCTTCAAATCGGTGATTTCGCCGGTCGTCAGATTCAATTGTGCGCGATGAATCCCTTCGCTTTTGCCGGAAGTGTAAGTGCCGATATAAAACGGAATCATGACGGAGGCTTTCGGAGATTGAGCAGCGGAGAGACTTGCGTCAGGACCGGCGGTCAAGCAACATGCAACACCCGCGCCGGCTGCTTGAAGCAGTGTTCTGCGATCGATTCTCAAACAGGAGTCGACGTTTGAATGGGATTCAGAGGAGTTTTGCATGACGGCACCGATGAATGGGGATATGGTTTGTCGCTACAATATCAGCCAACACGGACCGGCTTGCAACGGCCGTCTGCCGCTGCTTTGAGAACGCTCGATCAGGATCTGTCGCATGTCATCCGAATCACCATCATCGTCGGCTGCCGCCAAGCCGGCGGTGGAAGTGATGAAGCTGCGTCTGGCGGCTCAGTACGCTTCGCCGCGCGAGCGACACTTGCTCGATCAATTGGCTGATCAGGTCGAGGTTAATCATGACTTCGACGAGGCCGTGCGCAGCATGTCATGGCGATCCGCTCCCGCACTTAAACCGATGCTCGAACAAGCGATCGCGGCGGGAGCGCCCGGTGACATCGTGTTACGCATACTGCAACATGATTCAAAGATCGCATCGCCGTCCCGTCAGTTGCTGTCGGTATTGACCTACCCTGCCCTGCTGCTGACGGCAAGCATTCTGCTTGTCAAAGTTCTGCAAGTGACATCGATCAATCGCGAATCGTTTATTTGGTTTGAAGAGTTTCAGTTAAAGGGTTATGAGAACTTTTCAAAGCTGCTGGCCGACTTCGATAACTTTGTAAACGGAGTCTTCATCACGCTGATCTGGTCGGCGATCATGATTGTCACGATCCGACTGGCCGCATCTCCGCTGACGCGACTGCGAGTTCTTATCCGTCTGCCGCTGATCGGCCATAACATCCGACTGCTGGCGCTCAGTCGTTTAGTGAATCGAATCAGCGTGTTTCTCTTGCACAGTCCCGATGCACAAACCGCACTCGAAAGAACAGCCGCCGCATTTGAGTCCGAGGCGCTCGGCGACGTCGCCTCATACGTTGCTGATCGAAACGAGCAAGGTGCGTATCTCGGCTACACGATTCATCAAACGTTGCTGAGTGATCAGCGAGCCGGATTGGTATTGGCGGCCGCAGACGTTCCGGAAGGTTCACTGAGCGAGCGACTGCGCCAAGCAGCCTCCACATTTGCAGTGATGTCCGAACTGCTGGAAAGTCGACTGCGCGTTTTTCTTCCCGTAATCATGTTGGTGCTGTTGGTCGGAATCGTCGGAAACGCCGTCTCTGTTTATTTCACGGCTATCTCAGCTCTTATGCGTTTGATCACCAGTCTAAGCTAGTGCAGACATGTCGATATTCTTCGCCAACTGGATTGTGTTCTTCCCGATCGCGTGCGCCTTAGCGCTGACGCAGATCACTCTGCGCAATCAGGTCGAGCGAGCCGAGTCCAATCCGATCACGATTGCCATCGACGTTTTGATTCGGTGCTTATTCACCTTTGCATTGCTCGGCTTCATTACGCGAGGAACAGGCTTAAACGGCGGCATTAGCGCCTTTATGCTGCTTACGCTGATTTTATTCTTCGTCTTTATGCTGCTTACGCTCATCTTATTCTTGTTCTGGGAATTGGAATTAGCGCGTCGCACGCTGCTCATCGCCCTGCTGCCGATGGTGCAAAGTCCAAAACAAATGGAGGCCGCCTCCGGTTATCTCTTTGCTCTCTCGTTCGGATTCTGGAAATACAAAGGGGATGCCCTGGTTTGGCGATTTCGTCGGTTTCAAGATTGGGGACGAGCCGTCGAAGGATCGCGATTGGCGAAAGGGTGTTCGGCTATCACGGCTTTGCGGTTATTCCGACTGACCGGCAGTAAGCGGTTGCTTGAAAAAGAAATGCTGTACGGCGAGCGAGAACGAGTAGAACGCTCGCAGATGACGGCTCGCCTGCTCACACCGAGCGGTAGTTTCTTCTCCGTTCCATTGATCCTGGGATTCATGATCTATATCGTTCCGACAATCGTCCGCATGATGGAGGAGTTCGCGATCGAAAAAAGCCCCGGAGTTTCAGTGTTGTTACTCGTGGGCCATGTCTCAGTCTATTACACCCTTTGGATGGTGATGATCATGTTGCTGTTCGGTGCGATATTGATCTTCACATGGTTCCCGATTCTGCTCCGTTTTCTCCCTTTTGAGCTTTTGTTTCATCGATACTTTCGAGCCATCGCGCTGCGTGCTTTTGCTGAGGCGGCTATTGAGAAACCCAATTTGGCCGCCGCTTGCCTCACCGCATCTGAAGCGACCCCCGTTCCGATATGGAGACGACGACTGGAGGCGTGTCACTCGCAATTGCAACTAGGTGCATCTCCAAGCCAAGCATTTAAGCTCTCGAAATTGCTCAATCGCCGAGAGGCGTCTCTCGTAGATCGTTCGTTTGCTCGTGGCAACGGACCTTACGTTTTGCGGGAACTAGCGGAAGCGGCAATCGATCGGTCGTTTCGTTTTTACTCCGTGCTTTCGCAAGTGTTCATGCTCTCGATCATCCTCGTTACCTCTCTATTGGTCCTAGGATTAAGCTTCGGTATGTTCCATCCTCTCATCGAAATGGTGTTAGAGCTCACACCATGAAGCAATCGCAACCTGCTCGATTCCATCGCCGCTGTATGCGATTCGGAACTACCGACCGGCCCGGTATTACGACAATGGAAGTTGTGATCAGCCTCATGCTGCTGGGCATTACCGCCGCCACGGTCGGTCGCTTTGCAGTGCATGTTCGGCAGACTCAAGAGCAAGCTCGCATCAACGGCCTGGCGAGACTCGAACTGGCCAACGCACGCGAAGTCATCGGCGCGATGCGGTTCGATATGATTCAGTCGGAGCAACTTGCATCGCTTCCGCTTTCCAAGCCTTTGACGCTGGATTTAGCGGACAGCCGCTGGAATGTAGAAGTCGATGCCGTTTCCGAACCCATCGTTGGCAAACGAGTTCGCCTGCAATACAGTGCAATGGCTATCGATGGAACAAACGCGAACTACCGACACGTTGACGTTTTGGGTGCCGGCCCCCCTGCCCTCCCCTGCTCTGCCGAATGCTGATCCGAATCGATCTCAAGACTCGGCAAAGGGGGCACTACCATGAAGCGGCTGCGTCAACGAAGGCGAGGCTACACGCTTATTGAAGCTCTGCTACTTGCCGGCTGGAGCGGTCTCATCCTGATCACGGTCACCCGACTGTTCGTTCAGGCGACGAGAGTCCAGCAGCAAGCCATGTCGATGGTCCTGGAATCGAAAGCGAAAGACGCATGGATCTATCGATTGCGGTCCGACGCGGCGACCGCTTCTTCGGCTTCAGTGACAGACGATGGTCGACTGGAATTGGCGAACAACGATGATGCCAAGATCGTTTACCACATCGATGGCCCGTTGATCGACCGACAACTTGTGCGAAACGGCCAACATGAATCTCTCGATCGATGGCGATTACCCGGTGCGATGCGATGGACTGTCAAAGTATTGCCGGCAGGTGACCGCTCGACACTGCCCGTGCTTATCATCGATCTTCGCCCTATGCATGAAGAGGAACCGAGCGATAGTCCGTCGAATGCAGAGCCTGAGCGAGGGGCGATACGAATCGTGTCGCGATTGTCCGTCCATGTCCCGAAACACTCGGACAAGGAGTCGCAACAGTGAACCATTCTCATACCGATCCACGCGGTCCACTCGCCCGTCGTCAACGCCATCAGCGACGCGCCGGAGTGCTCATTCCGGTCCTGGTTCTGATCACCATCATCGCCATGCTATGCGGACAATCCTATCGCACAATCATGTTCTCGGTTCGCGCAGAGCGCGAGCGAGCAGCGATGCGACAGCTCCGCGAACTGATCGAATTGGGTCGACTGCGAATGGAGCAACAAGTCGCCGCCGATCCCAATTACTCCGGTGAAAAAATGAAAGTGTCCGTTGCGAAACCGATTGCAGACGGCGATTCCGCCGAGCAATGGGCAAGCATTGAAATTCAATGGAAGCCGATGGCCGCCGTTGACGACTCCAATGTATCCGCTGAGAAATCCGACGCTGTCGGCAACGGTCGCGTCGTCGTTCGCTACCCTGTAGGGGAACCCAATGAACAATCGGCAGAGTGGGAGAACCATGAGTAACACACGCTTTCGGAGACACTTCATGACGGATTCCAGTTCTCATCACCGCACGCGTGCCGCTTTTACGTTGGTGGAGTTACTCGTCGTCATCGCCATCATCGGAATCCTCGTCGGACTGCTGCTGCCCGCGGTGCAAGCCGCTCGTGAAGCGGCACGACGCATGTCATGCAGCAATAAGCTTTGTCAGATAGGCATCGCCCTCACGAATTATGAGATGGCTCATCAAGCATTCCCGCCGGGGACGATCGATGCTAAAGGACCGATACGCCATGTGCCGATCGGGTTTCACCATAGTTGGATTACTCAGATCCTGCCGATGATGGATGAACAGATTGCTTATCGCAATTTGAAGTTAAACGAGTCGATCTATTCGGCGGGCAATGCACCGGTACGAGCGCACAAGATCGTAACTCTCGTATGCCCGTCCGTCGCTACGGGAGACGGACTCTATTCCAACTTTGCAGGGATTCACCACGACGCAGAAGCCCCCATCGACGTCACCAACAACGGCGTGCTCTTCCTTAACAGCCGCATTCGCTACGACCAGATCCTGGACGGTACTTCCTACACGTTGCTGGTAGGAGAGAAGATCTGCGACGAGACCGATCTCGGATGGGCCAGCGGAACGCGAGCCACGCTGCGTAATATGGGGACGGTTATCTGGACGACCCGCAATCAGAACATTCCGCCATCCTTGATCGGGGTGAGCGCTGCAGATGCAAAGGGCAATCCGATCAGTAATGACGGAATCGTCAACGTCGAGATGACCGACTCTGATGCGATGAATTTCGGTGGGGACGACCAGCCGGATGCAGCTCAGGATGCGCCGCCGGCCCCCACGGCTGATGCCACTGCAGAACCGGCACCCGATGCAGACCAAGACCCGGCTGCTGCTGCCTCGGATGAAACGATGCCGGATATGCTTGCAGATGGCGGTTTCGATATGACATCCGGCGGCTTCAACGACTATGGCCCCGAAGTCATCACTGAAAAAGACGCCAAGAAACTGCGAGAACGAGTCCCAAACTGGACAACGGCTCGCGGCAAGCCCGAACGATGGTTGCCGATCACGATGCTGCCTGAGATCATTCCGGGGAAACCCAATAGCGGCAGCGATGTAGGCGGGTTCGGCAGTGCGCATACGGGCGGAGCCAACTTCTTGTGGTGTGACGGGTCTCTACGATTTTTGAGCGTAAGCACCGATCGATTGATGTTGCTCCGGTTCGCCAATCGTCGCGATGGTGTTCTCACCGACGGAGATGAATGGTAGTTCATGGAGAGCTCCCCGTTTGTGCCAAACGATGCGCCCCCTTCGGTGTCCGCCGGTCGAGGTTCCTACTCGCTCGGTTTGCTGTTTTATATCACGACATTGGCGGCGATCTTTGTCGCCGGTTGTCGTTATCTGTTTGATTCGGAAACAGCCACTTGGATTGTCCTCGCCCTTTCTACAGGCGGCTTTTCCATTCTCGGTTTTTTCATCGGCCTGATTGCAGGGCTGCGCAGCGGGCGGCTCGGGTTGGGTGCTTTGATCGGAATGATCGTCGGCACCGCGGCCGGTGTTCCCGCGGGTTTAGCCGCAACGATCGATATCGCCTACTTCGGACCGTTGATGTTTACGATTTTCGCAGGCTGCTGGGGCCTGATGACTGTAACACTTGTGTTTGATCGCTTGCGTCATCAAAAAAAACGCATCGCGCATCGTGCACAACTGACCGACATCAGATAGCTCGCCGGCCTTCGCTGTGCTTGCTTCGCTGTGCTTGCTGTGCCTGATTCGCTGGGCACGCATCATTAATCATGCGAGAAATGCAAGGCGTACTACGAGACGACAGGCTTTAAACTCGCGCAATGTGCGGCCGCCGCTTCTAGAGCTAGGCAAGCTTGCAGCGTCTGTTCGCGAGAGACATCCAAGTGCGTGACGAGTCGGATCAATTGAGGTCCGAACGGCATCCCGCCGACCCCATGCTTGGCCAGCTCAGCAGCGAACGACTGCGCAGTCCCTAGAGCTCGATCGATATGGAAGATGACCATATTCGATTCGACGCGATCTGGCTTTAGGGACAATCCTGAAGAACGCCGCACCGCTTCGCCGAGTAACTTGGCATTCTCATGATCTTCGTTCAGTCGATCGCGATTGTGCTGCAGCGCGTACAAAGCGCCGGCAGCCAAGATACCGACTTGCCGCATACCGCCGCCGAAGAGCTTACGAGCGCGACGAGCTTGTTTGATAAAATCAGCGGAGCCCGCCAAGACCGAACCGACCGGTGCTCCCAAGCCTTTTGAAAAACAGATACTGACCGAATCAAACCCGCGCGACCATCGCTCCGCAGAGATCCCCGTTGCTGCTACAGCATTGAACAAACGCGCACCGTCCAAGTGCGTGCTGAGTCCGTTGGCATGCGCCCAATCGCAAATGGCGTCGATGTTTTCGAGCGACTGAATCGTTCCGCCGCCTCGATTGTGCGTGTTTTCTAAACAAACTAATCGCGTACGTACTAAGTGATCGGCTGAGGGTCGGATCTTGTCATGAAACTGTTCCGGCTCGAGCAGTCCGAACTCGCCTTGAATAGTGCGAGCCACGACGCCGCTGAGCTGCGCAAAGGCAGCTTGTTCGTAGTTGTACACGTGGCAATCGGCTTCGCATAAAAACTCATCACCCGGTTTGCAATGGATGCGGATGGCGATCTGATTCGTCATCGAGCCGCTGGGCATAAAGATAGCCGACTCCTTGCCGACTATTTCCGCAGCCAGAGCCTGCAGTTTTTGGACCGTCGGATCGATATCGATAACATCGTCGCCGACCTCGGCCTCGGCCATGGCTCGACGCATCGCGGCGCAGGGCTTGGTAACGGTGTCACTACGTAAATCGATCTCAAAACCCATCAGCGGAAAACTCCTTCGGCAGTTCCTGGAAGTCAAAAACACGGCGAGCGATCCATAGCCTATCTTCAGGTTCGCTCAGTTACCATCGCGCGCGGCAATGAGCGTTCCCCAAGCTCGATTTAACGACTAGTTAACTTATTGAAAGCGGAACGGCGCAAGCGGTCCGGTTCTTCGAGATTGATGTTGCATCACCGGACGGCTCGCGCCGTCCCGCTTGAATTAAATCAACAAGCCAATAAGCGAGGGACCCGCATCCCTCGCTTACGCTTCGGGTTACGATCAAATCCACAAGCCCAAGGGCCGTCCGGTGCAGCACGATCGATCTCGAGGAACCGGACGGCTCGCGACGTTGCGCTTTCAAGATCCCCTAAAAACGCGAAAAAGTGTCGCAAAACTCCCCCTGCCCTCCCCTCCGGATTGGTTGGATTCCGGACGGGGAGTCATTATCATGTGATCTGAATTACTCAGGCGACTGAGACGATCAAGCGAATGCCCGTCGAACAGTTTGTATCGAACGCATTAGGTCGCACGCTTTCCACAAGAGACTCGCAACATGGCAATCTTCACGCTAACAGCAGCACTGAGTTGGGTTACCGTCGTGTGGTGGGCTGTCATCGCTTTCTTGGCGATGTTCATGCTCGTGACCGTTATCTCGTTTATCGCCTTCGGTGCGATGTGGGTGCAAGCCTACGCAGCCAGCGCGCGAGTCAGTATGGCCAGCTTGGTCGGCATGTACTTCCGACAAGTTCGCGCGCCGATCATCGTCAACGCAAAGATCATGGCGGCGCAAGCCGGACTGGATATCTCATCGCGTAACGGCATCACGACTCAGCGCCTTGAGGCTCATTATCTGGCGGGCGGCAATGTGATGAGTGTGATTCAAGCCATCATCGCTGCGGAACGAGCCGGTATCGATCTCGATTTCGATCGTGCTTCAGCCATCGACCTCGCCGGCCGTGATGTGCTCGATGCAGTTCGTACGAGCGTGAATCCGAAAGTCATCGACTGCCCCGATCCGCGCCGCAGCGGCAAAGCGACTCTCAGCGCCATTGCCAAAGACGGCGTCGAGCTGCGAGTCCGCACGCGAGTCACCGTGCGAACGAATCTCGAGCAGCTTATCGGCGGCGCTACGGAAGAAACCGTTATCGCGCGCGTCGGTGAATCGATCATCAGCTCGATCGGTTCCAGCGATACGCATCAACGCGTGCTCGAAAATCCTGACGTGATTTCACGTACGGTTCTCAGCCGCGGACTCGATGCCCAAACGGCCTTCCAAATCGTGTCGATCGATATCGCGGACATCGACGTGGGCGACAACATCGGTGCTCGACTGCGAGCCGACCAAGCGGAAGCCGACGTGCGTGTGGCTCGCGCTCATGCCGAACAACGCCGCGCCGAAGCCATCGCCATGGAACAAGAGAATCGAGCGGTCGTGGTTTCCAATCGTGCGGCCTTGGTGCTGGCCGAAGCGGAAGTGCCGCGAGCTATGGCCGATGCATTCCGTCACGGCAATCTGGGCGTCGTCAGCGGGAGCTAGTCAGTGCAGGAAGCACTTCGCCGCAGCGAGCGAGTCACGTTTCGAGGTCATCTCGGTCTGTCGCTCGCCGGCATCGTCGATCGCCCCGTTAATGAGCCGAAAGGATGGGCGGTATTCGCCCATTGCTTTACCTGCTCCAAAGACATCAAAGCCACGGTGCGAATCAGCCGCGCTCTGGCCTCGCTCGGCTACGGTGCGCTGCGTTTCGACTTCATGGGGCTCGGCGACAGCGAAGGAGATTTTTCGCAGTCGAACTTCACGACCAATCGCGGCGACTTGAAGTCGGCGCTCGAATTCGTTCGAAACCATCTTGGGCCCCCTACCCTGCTGATCGGGCACAGTTTCGGCGGAGCAGCCTCTCTGGCTGTCGCTCAAGACGATCCGACCGTACGTGGAGTCGCGACGATCGCGTCTCCATCCGACACGCATCATCTCGCGGCACTGCTCGAAAAGATGAACCCGCTGATTGCCGCTCAAGGCTCCGGCGAAGTCACCATCGGCGGACGCACTTATCGCATCGACAGCCAGATGCTCGACGACTTCCGCAGCTTTGATATGCAGGCCGTGTTGAGTACTTTCACCAAGCCCGCGCTCATCTTCCACGCTCCCGGCGATGAAACGCTGAAATTCTCGCACGCCCTCCGCTTGCTGCATGCACTGACGCGCGGCACCAAACATCAGCGAGAACAGTTTCATGATTCGCATTCGCTGTCATCATTGATCAGTCTGCCAGGTGCCGATCACCTCCTGACCAACCGGCCGGCCGACATCGAGTACGTAACGAGCATGATCACCGCCTGGTGGCAAAGACTGCTCGAAGTCGATACGTCTACCGCACCGACCAGTTCCCCGACTGCCCATTAACCGTTAGGTCGTCTGATGAGCTGTTCGACTTATGCCAAGTCGACTGATCAGCCATGTATCAGCCGTTCGTCAACATCTCAGCCAGCTTCTTCACGGTTGCAAAGTTGCGAGCCGTCGCGGCTACTCCTAACTTCCGTTCCGCGGCAGCGGCCAACTTTGAAGTGCCGAAGCCGGCGCGTGCGAGCAGATAGAACACCTCACCCTTTAACTCGAAACGCTCCGTTGCAACGGCAAGCTTTGCGATGCCGTCCATGTCAGGCTGCTCCGGTTTCCACTCCAGGAAGTAGAAGTGCAATGACTTGGGTTCGGACGCTGCGGAAGAGAATGGATTGTTGTCCAGTGCCGCTTTGAATTCAGAAGCAGCCAGCAACATCAGCGCCGGGCGAAAACCGAATTCGTTTTCCACTGCTTCGGTAATGGCTGTCCGCAACTTGGCCTTGCTCTTAACTGTGGACTCAAAGACTACATTGCCGCTCTGAATGTAATGCCGAGCGTTGCGACACTCGATCGATTCGAGCAGACTGCAGAGCTTCGCCATCGGCACCTTATTATGCCCACCGACGTTTACACCTCGAAACAACGCAACCCATCGTGCCAAGATAGACCCCAGCAAACCAAAAACCAATGTCGCCTTTCCCCCAGTGTCGCCTTTCCCCCAGTGTCGCCTTTCGCTCCGTCGAAAGGCAGTTCTATCAATTCGCCTTTCGCTTCGCCCAAAAAGCAGTTCCATTTAAGTCGCCTTTCGCTCCGTCGAAAGGCAGTTCTATCAATTCGCCTTTCGCTTCGCCCAAAAGCAGTTCCATTTAGTCGCCTTTCGCTCCGTCGAAGGCAGTTCTATCCAATTCGCCTTTCGCTTCGCCCAAAAAGCAGTTCCATTTAAGTCGCCTTTCGCTCCGTCGAAAGGCAACACTACCTGTCGTTGATCGTCGGACGCATTTTTCAGGAAGGAATACAGCTGCCTTTCGACGGAGCGAAAGGCGACTCTGGCGAGAGGCAACTTTACAGCGGTTCGGCTCTCGCCTCTTGGCTGCGTACACCCAAGTTACCGTAACGATGGTAGTCGACGCAAAGACTTTGCTCCTGCACGTAATGCAGCAACTCGATCCGTCCGCATGGCGACACGGGCGCAGCAGCGACGAAGATGAACTCTCGGTCGGCTGCGCTGCGTACGCTCCGCGGCACGTTTTCCGGACGAGCATAGCGCAAGCGATCGACTTGGCGGCGCTCGATGGCTTGGATCAACTGTTCATCCGTCTCTTCGATGAACTCAATCGCTCCGGCCCAAACGTGAGTCAACTCTTCCAAATGCGCCAGCAGCTCTCGATGCTCACCCGGCATGGAACTCACAACGGCTCGACCGCCGGCGGCAATGGCTCCCAGCAACCTGGCGATGATATCCAGGGGTGCGTCTGAACTGCATACGCGAAGACGAACATGTGTAAGAGGCAGGTAACGTCGCAGATTGTCTTGTCCGATCAACCGTAGCGTATCGTGACTGCCTCGGATCTCGGACTGGGCAAACGCATCGTAGTCTTTCACGACCAGCTCCAGTGTTTGCCACTCGGCCGGGGTCAGCAGCTTCTTCAGCGCAACGGCTTCGGCCGAAGGATGTTGTTCCCACTGTTGTAGAAAATCTGCGAGCAAACCAAGCTGCAAATTGGAAGACGAAACCGACTCGGCGCTCGACGTCGAAGCCACTGCGTCGCTTAACGTCGGATGGTTCATCAGGGGCGCTACATAATTCGGTCCGCCGGCTTTGATACCGGGTCCGAAGGCGCTCTTACCCAATCCGCCGAACGGTTGCCGTAACACGATTGCTCCAGTCGTCGGACGATTGATATACAAATTCCCGGCTCGTAGATTGCCGCTCCACAACTGCTGCTCACGATCGTCAAGGCTTTCAAGCCCGCTCGTCAGTCCATAACCGGTTTGATGCACGAGATCGATCGCTTCGCTCAATTTCTTAAACTGCATCACACCCAGCACCGGGCCGAACAGTTCCGTGAGGTGTGTAAAGCTGCCGCGCTGTACGCCCCATTTGATCCCGGGGGTAAACAGACAGGGATTGCGATGCAGATTCTTGGGCATCAAAGCCCATGACTCACCGCTTTCAAGCTCTTTCAATCCGCGCAGCAATGCGCCCGACGGCGGGCGAATAAGCGGCCCCATCTTCGTATGCGGTTCCCAAACCGAACCAACTTCCATACTCATCACCGCATCGAGCAGCGATGCACGGAATCGCGGATCGTTGTAGACCTCTTCTTCCAGCAATAGCAGACTCGTCGCGCTGCATTTCTGTCCGGCGTGCGAGAACGCTGAGTGGAGGACGTTCTTAATCGCCAAGTCATGATCGCTGAGCGCGGTCACAATGGTCGCGTTCTTGCCCCCCGTTTCCGCGTTTAAGTTCAATTCCGGATTCGCAGCCAGCATCTGCTGAGCCGTTGAAGTGCCGCCTGTGAGGATCACCGACTTGAGGCCGGGTTGAGTCAACAGATGTTCGCCGGCAGATCGACCGCTGCACGGAACGAATTGCAACGCAGTTCGCGGAACACCAGCATCCCAAAAGCACTCGCACAAAATTCTGGCAGGCAGCACCGTATCGGATGCGGGCTTTAAGATGACTGTGTTCCCCGCAGCCAAAGCTGCTGCGATTCCGCCGCACGGTATCGCGATCGGGAAATTCCAAGGACTGATGACGACCACGGCTCCACTGCCTCGACTGCGGAAGCCTCGTCCATTCCAAGTCGTTGTGTCGTAACTGCCCTGAATCAGATCGAGGGCAGTGCGAGCGTAGAACTCGACGAAGTCGATGGCTTCGCTGACCTCTGGATCGCTTTCCATCAACGTCTTGCCGGCATCTGCGGCAGCCGCGCCGAGCAGATCACCGCGACGACGTCGTAGCTCTTGAGCCGTTCGGCGCAAAATGTCATATCGAGTATGCGCGTCGAGCGATCCCCATCCGTCCGGATCGCTGACAGCAGTCGCGGCCGCCGTACGCAATTGTTCCGCATCCGCCGATCGATAGCGAGCAGCGATCACACCCGGCCGTGAAGGATCAAACGAATCCACGGCCTCTCCCCTGCCCTCTTCATCGCGACCTGCGATCGTGATGGGAATGAACGTTGCGTGACTATCGCACCGCTCACTCCAACTACTCAAGATTGCTTCGCCCCATGTGCCGTTTTGTACGAGCGAAAAATCGGTGTCAGGCTCGTTCACAAACTCGCGCCATGATCGGGGCGGAGCGGGCTGCAATGGCGATGCGTTGCGATCTTGCGAGCGTCGCGGTGAGTGACTGACCACATCGACATCGGCCGCCGATTGTCGGAAGAGGTCCTCGAGCTTTTTCCAAGCCGGACTATCGACCGTGATCTTGAATGCGTGTCGCAGAAAGTTATCCGGCCCTGTATTCTCATCCAATCGTCGGACGAGATAACCGATCGCGCTCGTAAAGTCCTGATCACTGCAGGCCGGAGCATACAACAGCAAGTTACGGCTCAGCTCATGCAGCGCGCGCCGCTGATGATTGGCCATCCCTTCCAGCATTTCAAACTGGACTTGTTCGAGCACACCGCGCATAGATGCTAAGACAAGCGCGAACGCGACTTCGAAGAGATTGTGACTGGCGATCCCCAAGCGAACAGCGGCAAAGTTCTCCGGCAGCAACCCGTATAACAACATGCGTTTGTAGTTCGCATCTGTTTCCAGCTTGGTCTTATACGGAGCCTGAGGCCAACCGCGCAGTGACGCTTCCACACGTTCCATCTCCATGTTCGCACCTTTGACGATACGAACGGTGATCGGACTCTTGCCTGCGGCGATGCGATGCTTAGCCCATTCGGTTAATTCCTGCTGCACTCGGAAGCTGTCCGGTACATAAGCTTGCAGAGCGATCCCGGCGCGCACATGTTCCAAGCCGGGTCGTTCGAGCGTACGCATGAACGCCGCCGAGGTCAGCGACATGTCGCGATACTCTTCCATGTCCAAGTAAACGAACTTGGTCGTCTCGGGTCCCGACTGCGGTTGATAGGTGTAGCGAGCCGCAGCGCGATAGAGCAACTCCAAGCGATCGCCCAATACTCGCAACGTGGACTCGCGAGCCAAGGGGGATATCTGCGAATAGAGCGTCGATATCTTGACCGAGACGACTTCGATCTCCGGACGCTGCAGAGCGGCTAAGTATTTTTCAAGGCGATGCTGAGCTTCTTTTTCGCCGAGCAGAGCTTCGCCGAGAAAATTCAAGTTCATCCGGATGCCTTCCGCTCGACGTGCGCTCAGGTGTTCACCGAGCAAGGTCGGTTCGGCAGGCAGAATAACGTTGGCCGTCTCCTTCCGCATCTTCTCTTTGACGAGCGGCACGGCGACTCCCGGCAGGTAACTGCCGAAGGATTGAAAGCCGCGAAGAAGAGCTCGGTCCATCTGCGAGAAGAATCGCGGAATGCCTTGCACGTCGAGGATGTGAATCATCTGATCGACGGAGCGCACGGCCGACTGAGTGCGAAAGACCTGATCGGTCATCTGCGTCAGCGTCGTCTTGTCCTCCGGGTGCTGCAACATGCGGTCGAGTTCCGCTTGCTGCCTGCGCTCCGCAGGCGTTTGCAACTCAGCCGCTCTCGTTTGGATGATCTTGGCCAGATCGAGAGCGGACCGAGTCAGCGATTCGACATCCGGCGACTGATCAGGTGCAAGAGTCGCCGCAAAACGGCTGATCAGATCAGCCGGCAGTCGTTCGGTCGGGTCCAAGCTGGGTGAAGAAGACGCGGCGCTGGCGCCTCGAGACGGACTGAACGACATAGTCGAATGTTTTCATGTAAGGTTAGAACGGAACGTCCTCGTCATCTTCGTACGAGGCTTCGGCAAAGGCACGGTTCGGATCGACGTTGCCGCCGGCAGCAGCGGGCTTGCCGCCGATCGGTTTGAAACTGACCGCTTCACAACTGAGAAAATACTTTACTTCGCTCTGCGCATCACGCTGCCACTTGCGGCCGCCGAGTCGGAAGGTGACTTCGATTTCGTCACCGACTTTCAAGCTGCCGACAGAATCGCACGCGTCGCTGAGAAAGTCGATCGGGATATAGTTCACGAATCGCCCGTTGTCTTGTTCCAAAACCAGCGTGCGTTTGCGAAATCCTTTTTGTCCGAAGGTCTTGGTCTCTTCGATCAAGTGAACAAAGCCACGAATCTTATTATCGCTCATTGGTATCATCCGCCTCAGAAACTCGGCCGCCGGGCTGGACTGTTTCTCCTCCGCTGGAGAGCGACAGTCGCTGGTCAAAACCGAAATTGTATCGTCCTCGGATGCGATCGATAAGCGGGACGTTAATAACCGAGAGCTGCACCGTCTTTGCGAGCTTCAGTAGCGCCGTGAAGAATGCCCTTCTCCCAGTCGATAAGGATGCCTTGATAACCTCCGAAGCTTCCGCCGCTCTTGACCGTGTGCCCCATTTTTCGCATCGCATCCAGCGTCGCTTCCTGTATACCTGACTCGGCAAAGACGGTTCCTCCCCCCTGCTCTTCCGGAGTTCCCGTCGGTGTCGCGCTTCCTTCATGGCGTAATCGAGCCGCATCGCCGGCGAGTTGGATGTTCATACCGAAGTCGATCCAGTTCATGAGCACTTGCACATGACCTTGCGGCTGCATGTCACCTCCCATGACGCCGAATACGAACACAGGCTTGGAGTCTTTCGTGACCATCGCGGGAATGATCGTGTGAAAAGGACGCTTGCCGGGCTGCAGTGCATTCGGATGATGGCTTTCGAGCGAAAATAATGCGCCGCGATTCTGCAAGGCAAAACCGGCCTCGCCCGCGATGTGCTGACTACCGAATCCGTTGTAGTTGCTCTGAATCAATGAACAACAATTGCGATCGTTGTCTACAACGCAAAGATAGATCGTATCGCCGTGAATCAGTTTCGGGTCGCCGGCCGGAACAGTGGTCAGCGCCTTGTCCATCTGAATCAATCGGTTCCGCTCTTCGGCATACGCCTTGGAGATCAACTGCTTAACAGGTACATCGGCCATCCGCATGTCGGCATAGAAACGAGCTCGATCGGCGAACGCGAGTTTCTTGGCCTCGATGAAGAGATGACTGACTTGCGGTGATCCCCAGCCGAGACTTTTGAGATCATACTTTTCCAGAACGTTCAGCATCTGCAGAGCCGCGATCCCTTGTCCATTCGGCGGCAGCTCCCAAACATCGTAGCCTCTATAGTTCGTCGATACCGGATCGATCCATTCGTTCTTATGCGCGGCCAAATCTTCTTTGCGCAGCAATCCGTCTTTCACCGAACGACTATAGCGATCGATGTCATCAGCAGTCTGGCCCGTGTAGAACTCGGACGGACCTTTCTCAGCAATCCGTTTCAGCGTGGCAGCTAAGCGCGGATTGCGAAAGAGTTCTCCTTCGCGCGGTGCATTGCGACCGTCGAGCAGGAACGTGGCAGCTGCTGCTTCGGTTTCGCGAAGCCTAGCTTCAGAGGCTCGCCAATAGCCGGCGATTACCGGTGAGACCGGAAAGCCTTCTTCAGCCAAATGAATTGCCGGTTCGAACAAGCGTTGCCAAGGGAGTTTGCCGTATCGAGCATGCAGATCCGCCCAACCGGCTACACAGCCCGGTACGCTCCACGACAGCGGACCGGAAGTGGGAATATCCTTCAATCCGCGTGCTCGATAGCTTTCAAGTGTGGCTGCTGCGGGAGCTGCACCGCTGGCGTTGAGGCCGGCGAGCTTTTGTGTCTTTGCATCCCATACGATCGAGAAAAGATCGCCGCCGATCCCGCAGCTCATCGGCTCGACGACCCCCAGCACTGCATTCGCCGCGATGGCCGCATCGACCGCACTGCCCCCTTCTCGCAAAATATCGACCGCGGCTTGAGTGGCTCGCAGATCACTGGTCGCCGCCATACCATGCTGTGCATACGTTACGCTGCGAGATTGCTTCGGATGCCCCGGAGCGCGATCATAAGTTCCGACATCACGCATGTTCGAACGTCCATTCCTTGCTCGATCGTTCTGTGGAGACTGAGCCGTCAGGGCTGCCGTGCCGACCAACGACAGGGCGAGACCAAACAGCATATGCATCGTTCGTAGGTCATTCCGGCCCATCGTATCAGTTCCCCGTATTAGCGTTGACTACGTGCAGCCGTCCGCCGATTCCGCGGCACGGGTATAATTCCGCTTCGTAAGCGGGCAATCGATTATTCAGTGAAAGGCCTCGTGATGAAACAGTTGAAGAAGATTTTTTTCCGCAGCTTGTTGGCAAGTTGCTTGTCGCTCGGATGCTGCGTGAATGCGGCAAGTTCAGCTCGAGCCGATGAAGGGATGTGGCTGTTCAATGCACTGCCGAAAAAGCAGCTCAGCGAACGGCACCGCTTCAATGCGACCGATGATTGGGCCAAACACCTGATGCTCTCCAGCGTCCGCTTCAACTCGGGCGGTTCCGCATCGTTCATCAGCAGCAACGGCTTGGTCCTGACCAACCATCACGTCGCCTCCGATACGCTCTACAAACTTTCGACGAAAGAGCGCAATATCAACTCGGACGGATATTACGCGGCAGAGCAGACTCAGGAGCTGAAAGCGCCCGACCTCGAACTCAACCAACTCGTCTCGATCGAAGACGTCACGGAGCAAGTCAACGCTGCAGTCAAGCCGAACATGAGTCCGGCAGACGCTTCAAAAGCTCGTCAGGCCACGATGTCGGAGATCGAACAACAATCGAAAGAGAAGACCGGCCTGCGAAGCGATGTCGTGACTCTCTACGGCGGTGGTCGTTATCACTTGTATCGTTACAAGGTCTACACCGATGTACGGTTGGTGTGGGCACCGGAGGCCGGCAGCGCGTTCTTCGGCGGCGATGCCGACAATTTCGAATACCCGCGTTATTGCCTCGACGTGACCATCTTCCGTGTCTATGAGAATGACAAGCCGGCGAAGATCGATCACTTCCTCGCAGTGAATCCGGGCGGAGCGCAGGCCGACGACTTGGTGTTCGTATCCGGCAATCCGGGACGTACGCGTCGCATTTACACAGCGGATGCTTTGGCGTATCAGCGAGATCATCGCATGCCTGCGTCGCTGAACCTGTTGCGACGCAAAGAGAACCTGCTGCAACAGTATGCGCTCGGCGGCCCCGAGTTCGCGCGTCGAGCTCAAGATGATTTGTTCGGCATCCAGAACTCTCGCAAGGCATACACCGGTATGCTCGCCGGCCTGCAAGATCCGACCTTCATTCAGAGTAAGCGTGCTGCCGATACGAAACTGGCTTCGTCGCCGGCCGCATCCAAGATCGACGGCTTAGCAGAAGCGTATCACACAATCGCGGACGTGCAGCGCAAACGCCTGGAGCTGAAAGGCAAAGACGGCACGCTCCGTAGTCGCTTGTATGGCATCGCGGAGAGCCTGGTGTTGATGGCGACGGAAGATAAGAAGGAGAGCAAGGATCGATTGCGAGAGTTCCGCACAACGAACCGGGCGTCATTTGAACAGCAGCTCTACTCGCCGGCACCGATCTATGAAGACCTCGAACGAGTCATGCTCGGTGACGAGCTCGCGCGCTTCGCGGAAGATCGCGGCGGCGAAGATGAACTCGTACTGAAGATGCTTGCCGGCAAGAGTCCTCGCGATCGCGCCGCAGAAATCATTGCAGGCACGAAACTCATTGATGTCGAATCCAGAAAAGATGTTGCCAAAGCGGGCGAGGAGGCCATTGCCGCATCGAAGGATCCGTTGATTCAGTTGGCGAAAACACTTGAACCGGAATACCGTCGACTGCGAGCCAAGACCGAAGAGCTCGATGAGATCGAACGCCAAGCTTATGCGAAGATCACCGAAGCCAAGTTCGCGGCCGAGGGCGAATCGGCTTATCCAGACGCCACCTTCACTTTGCGTTTAGCATTCGGCCTCGTGAAGGGATACGAAGAAGACGGCGAAAAGATTCCGGCTCAAACTACCATGGGAGGCGCCTTCGGTCACGAAGCGGCTCACAACTCCGAAGACGGTTGGGTGTTGCCGAAAAGCTGGAAGGATGCGAAGGGTCGCTTAGCAGCTCAGACACCCTTTAATTTTGTCTGCACGGCCGACATCATCGGCGGCAATTCAGGTTCGCCGGTGGTGGATCGCGACGGCAAGATGGTCGGCATCATCTTCGACGGCAACATCCAGAGCTTGACCGCCGATTTCTATCACAGCGAAGTCCAAGGCCGAGCCGTAGCCGTTCACATCGCCGGCGTCTTGGAATCGCTGCGCAGCATCTACCAAGCGGACAAGCTCGCATCTGAAATCGGGCGTTGAGAAGAGACTCACGTCAGACATTCATTACACTCGTACTCGAAAACCCCGAATTCGAGTACGAGTACGAGAACCGCTTTGCTGAGTACGAGTACGATTCGGAGCAGGCACCGAACACGTCAAAGACAACAACCCAATCTTCATCTGCGAAAAATCTGCGTACATCTGCGGTTAATATCCTCCGCCCGCAATAGCGAGACAAAAGCCGCTCCGGATCGTCGGCATTCTTCGTACTCGTACTGGCCCGAAACCTGGAAATCGAGTACGAGTACGAGAAACCGCTTCGCTGAGTACGAGTACGATTCGGAGGCAGTCTCTTGAAAAAGATGTTCGCCCCTTCGTGTCCTATCACACGAAGGGGCAGGACGTTGATGGGCGCGTGCCTGAAAAGCTGCTTCCGCCTTCTGAGGTACGTAGTCATTCAGGATGCGCGCGTAAGCGCGACATGATCTTTGTAGGTCAATATCCGGAAGAAATTTCCACCGGCAGTTTCTCATGCTCGATCCAGAACAACACGGACGGGACATGATTTGAAATCAAGTGCCCGGTTCGCACGGTCCACGCTTCGAGTTGTGTCCAAGCGATCGTCCTTTTCATGAACAGATTTCGAATCTCGATGCCCTTCACATTGACTTTGACCACCGAACACAAATCGCGAGCGGCGAGGATGAAACCGATCGACGCGACTGCGAACATGAAGGCGGAGCAGAAGTAGAGCTGCATGGCCAAACGCGGTGCTTCATTGAGTTGGGTCAAGAGAAACGCACCGATGCCGGCGGAAAGGATTCCTTTCACCGCCCACAGACTGCCCACGGGCCAACGCTGAGAGGCGAAGTAGAAAACGGCTGGAATCAGAGTCGGCGGCGGAACTCGATTCACGACGTTTTTGGTTGGAATCGGACTTCGAGGACGGGAGACCGATCGACCCTGAATCCAAGGCTGCGCAGCTGGGGCGATGGCGGAACTTTCACGATACCGCTCGGTCCGGTTGCTGAAACGGCTACATCACTTTCGGTTCCGTTGGCTTGAGAAGCGCAAGACTTAGAGACAACCAATTCCGGAGCATGCACATGCACGCACGCGCGGATGGTCCGACAGATATGCATACAGTCCAGTCCTCGACGATGATCAGCGTACTGGTCGATTCGTTTTGTCTGACGGCGTACATCAAGTTCTCACACGCGGTGTGGTTCATTCAGCGTGCCGACTGTTGACGTGAATGATCGCCTTCCATTCGGCTTAACCAGTCCGGGCATCCTGGGATACCATCGAAGCCAGAAGCAAACGATGTAATGACTGATGGTGATATGAACCTTCGCCGCATTCTGCTCGCCGATGTGATCGGCAAACATACCCAGCAACCCGCCGGTGAGACTCGCCCTGTCCTTGATCGCCGGTGTGGTCTTCGTATACGCTCGCCAGTAAAGCGAGACGTCCAGCAGCCATGTGGCGACGATTCCTGCGATGATGCCGCCGATGAGCAAGTCGGTGTACAGAGTGGCGATGATGGTGAACGTGAAGATCGCCAATTTCGCGCTCTTCCGATGTGAGCCATGTGATCACCATCGTCTGCACATCTTCCAACCGGTGAAGATCAGAACGGCAGCCAAAATCGATAGCGGAATCATGTTGATAACGTCGCGTGCTACCAGCATGTAGATGATTAAACAGATGGCGTTCGTAAAGTTCGCCCACAGTGTGCGACCGCCCGATGCGATATTCGCTTTGCTTTTCACACCGCCGGGGATAATGGTCAAACCGCCGACCAAGCTCGAAGCGATGTTGGAGATCCCCATCGCAAGCAATACGCGATTCGGTTCGCTCTTACGCTTGAAAGGATCGATACGATCGATAGCCATTGCGGTCGCCAACGATTCGACGCCGTCGATCATCGTCAGCATGATGACCGCCACAATCGCGGCTTGCCACAGATCGCTGCGCGTCATCAGTTCGGCAAAATTCGGGAAGGAAACACCGTGCTCGAAGGGATTGCCCGGCAGCGAAATCAATGTCTTTTCCAGCGCACCGATATTGATGATTCGACCGAGAATGAGACCGAAAATCACGGCCAGCAGTTGCGGCGGAATGATCTTCAAAAAGTTGAACCGTTTCGACATCGCATCAAGGACGAACAGCATCACCAGCGTTGCGGCACCGACCGCAAAAACGTTGACTCGCATGTGTTCGACGTAATGCGGAACGGCCAGAATGAAATCGATGAACTCGTGGGGATGAGGCACTTCGCCGGACGTCGGCGCCAGATAGCCGAGCAGCAAAGAAACTTGCTTGACGATGATCATGAGGCCGATCGACGCCAACATGCCCTCGACCACACTGACCGGGATGATTCCCGCAAAGCGAGCCAGCTTCAAGATCGCCAGCACGATCTGGATGACACCGACCATGAAGACGACGCAAAGCAAAAAGTGGTAGCCTTCGCCGACTTTGCTCGAGTCCCCGACTCCGCCCATCCAACCCATAATCATGAACAGCGCCGGAGCCAATCCGGCCGCGGGACCGGCGATCGTCTGATATGCCCCACCGATGAACGGAAAAATCAATCCAGCGATGATCGCCGAAATCAAACCGTAAACCGGCGGAACTCCCGATGCGATCGCGATCCCCGATGAAAGGGGCAGGGAGACGAGCGACACGACGATACCGGAGACGATGTCTTGTCGCAGATGTTTGAAACCGGCGATGCCGTTTTGAGGCTTCTCGGCGGAAGCGGTTACGGTACTCATGAGTTGGCCCAGGGTGCTTCAGGTGAGAATGAGCGGAGAGACCGCGGCCTCTATCGCAAGCACCATGCCGACAGGAAAATTCCCAAATCAAACGAGTGTCCAACCACCTCGGCAAGAGAATTGCACATGTTGGAAAAACCAATCGATTCCGCTGTTTCGGATCGAAAAAACCATTCAAATGACCTCTTCGTAATTCACTATTGCGAAACAGTCTCGGGCCAATATTTTTTCATCGATGCAAGAAACTGGCCACATCTCGGGTGGACACAAAACAGCTATTGCCGCAGAGTGAATGAATCAGCCCGCTTTCTTTTTGAAACGGTACCATGCCGCAACGCTACGCCTGGAAACTCGTCTCCCCCATGCTCTTCCTCAGCGCCGTGCTGCTCGGCGTGGGGGTCTTTGCTGCTTGGAATGTTCAGCAGCAGCAGAAGGTGAGTTCCGAACTCATCGCCCGCGAGGTCAAAGGGATGCTCGCGATTGAAGACCTGCATAAAGAAATGCGCGAGCTGCGTTATCAAGTGAACTTATTCCTGCGCACACATGATTGCTCGCACTTGCAGGCGGTGAACGACATTCACATGAAGTCGGATGCACTACTCGAAAGTGCCCGCGAGTCGGCTCGTGAACCGGTAGAGCAAACACAAATCGATATCGTCGTGAAGGGCTATGGCGAATTCTTCCGTCAGTTTACGTCAGCCGTCGATCCGTTGACTCTCGAAGTTCATCCTGAAGCGAGCCATGGAACAGGCGATGACCGAGTCAAGACGACGGTTCAGCCGGATGAAGCATTGTTGAACCAGTTGTCGACCCTCTCCGACGAACTGCTCACTAAGGAAGTACTGATTCCCTTGGAGAAGTGCCTGGATGTGAACAAGCAGATCGTCAAGCGCACGAATGAAGCCAGCGAGAGCGCGGCTCGTCACATGACCATCGGCTTTCTCCTGCTCGGCCTGTGCGGCAGTGCCGCAGGGATTTTGATGGGGGCCGGCGTCGGTCGCGCCATCGGTCGCTCGATTGTCCAGCTCCATGTCTCCGTGCGCGGAGTAGCCGATCGATTGACCGACGTTCGCGGGCCCATCACGGTCACGCACCGAGGCGACTTGGCCGGTCTGGAGATCGGTATTAAAGAGCTGGAGGAAGACATTGCTCAAGTTGTCGAGCGTTTGCAGCAGCAAGAGCGAGAACTCATGCGCAGTGAACAGCTCGCCCACGTCGGGCAGCTCGCAGCCGGCCTCGCTCACGAGTTTCGCAATCCGCTGATGCCGATGAAGATGCTCGTACAAGCAGCCATCGAAAAAGGTGACGAGGGAGGACTCAGAGGCCGTTCGCTGCAGGTTCTCAAAGATGAAATCTCGCGATTGGAGGCTTCGATCCAGGCCTTCTTGGATTTCGCTCGCCCTCCCCTACCCGAACAGCGACCGGAAGATATCTGTGAATTGGTTCGACAAACCGTTTACCTTGTCCATGGTCGCTGCGAACAACAAGATGTCAAAACCGATCTGCTCCTCCCCGAGCAACCGGTCACGGTATTTATCGATCGCAATCAAGTCCGTCAGTTGCTGCTGAACCTCGTCTTGAATTCCTTGGATGCGATGCCCAACGGCGGGCGCATTCAGATCTTGGTGGAACCGCATGCACATCCGCCGATCACCTCCGCAACGGACAAAGAGGGGCCCGAGAGCGACGCAGACGGAGAATATTCGGAACACGATGCGTTGCGAGCGATGTCGAAACCGCTCAACACCACCGCGGGCGATTGGTTGCTGATTCGCTTGCGAGATGACGGAGTCGGCATCCCTCCGGAGATACTCAGTCGCATCTTTGAACCGTTCGTAACCAGCAAAGAGACCGGCACAGGACTCGGTTTGTCGACTTGCAAACGAATCGCGGAAATGCACCACGGTCGTCTATTCGCCGCGAACTGTTCGACCGGCGGTTCCGAGTTTTCTCTCTACCTGCCCTACTCGATCCACCCTTCCGCTTGATCACTTCTCCACCTAGGCTGAACGAAACGGTCGCCGGAGGCTGCGATCCGCCCAAGCATCGAATCAACACTTGAGAAACAACTTGTTATGCCGAAGCTGTTAGTCGTCGACGATGAACCGAACATTCTCTTCACCATCGAGGAAACTCTGGGCGGTGAAGATCTGCGAGTCGTCACTGCAGGAACCGGCCGGGACGGAATCGAGTCCTTTCGCAAGCACCGACCCGATGTGGTCCTGCTCGATGTTCGGCTCCCGGATATGTCGGGCCTCGATGCCTTTAAGGCCATGCATGATATCGATCCTCGCATACCGGTGATCATCATGACCGCCTTTTCGCGAACCGACACGGCCATCGAAGCGATGAGTCGGGGAGCATTCGAATACTTGCTCAAGCCGGTCGACTTGGCGGCCCTCCGATCCCTGGTGCAACACGCCGTCGAAATCAGTCGCCTCAGCCAAACACCGGCGCTCGTTGAAAACGAAGTCGCCGCGAACGATGAAGAAGCGGACCTCATCGTCGGCCATTCACCGACCATGCAGGACATCTACAAAACGATCGGCCGTGTCGCACCTCAAGATGTCACTGTGCTGGTGCTCGGAGAAAGCGGCACAGGCAAAGAACTGGTCGCACGAGCCATCTACCACTACAGCAAACGAAGCAAGAAACCGTTCCTGGCCGTGAACTGCGCTGCACTCCCTGAAGCGCTGCTCGAAAGCGAATTGTTCGGTCACGAAAAAGGTTCGTTCACCGGGACGCCGATCAGCGACGACGGTAAGTTCGAACAGGTTAACGGCGGGACGATCTTTCTGGATGAGATCGGTGATATGTCGCCGTCCACACAAGCCAAGCGCTGCGTCTACTGCAGCAGCAACAGTTCGAGCGAGTCGGCGGCAGCACGACGATTCAAACCGATGTGCGCATCATCGCAGCCACCAACAAAGATTTGGCAAGCATGGTTCAGGCAGGAACGTTTCGACAGGATCTCTATTACCGCTTGAACGGCTTCTCGATCACCTTGCCGCCGCTGCGCGATCGACTCTCCGACGTCCGTCCGCTGGCTGATTATTTTCTTAAAACACTCTCTCGCGAATTCCACAAGAAGACTTCCGGCTTTACACCCGAAGTCTACGAGCTGCTCGAAGCCTACAACTGGCCGGGCAACGTACGTGAACTGCACAGCGCGATACGTTATGCACTGGTCAATTCGACGACTGAATTGGTGACCCCCGACTGCCTTCCGGCAGTTTGTCGCAGCGGTAACAAGACAGCAGGTGTGACAGGCCCGGAGTCACCCGAAGTCGATTCACAATCGATGAGCGACGTGATCGCTTTAGCTGAAAGACTGCTGGCCGAAGGCTCGAATGACATCTACCGTTCAGTAGTTCATGCCGTGGAGGGAGCGTTGTTTGAAACAGTGCTCAAAGCCACCAAGGGAAATCAACAATCCGCCGCCGAACGACTCGGCATCTCCCGCATGACGCTCCGAGCCAAGCTTAAAGCAAGAAACGGCGAAGACAAATCCGAAGAGAGTCTATAAGCGCCAGTGTAGGTCAAAGCAGTAGGTCAGTTCTCCCGAACTGACTCTAACCCGGTCCACATCGCCAACACCTTCAACGGTCATAACCGACTGAAAGCAGCAGGCTTGATGGATCGACAGGCGCTGCCCCTCGCGACGAGCGCCACGTTAAATCAGGACCGCTCTAGGTGTTGATCCTTCATACGGAGTTGGGATCAATTTGGAAAATGGATCTACATTGATCATCGCGTCGGCGGAGAAGCTTCTTTCACCATGGCTCCGTGCTCGGGATGCAGGATCAGGATCGAGAAGCGTTCTGTAGTCGTCAAATCGGGTGTACTCAGACTTACGTAGTCGAACTGACCGCGCAGATCGGTGTAACCGTCTTTAAAGAAGCGAATCGAACCGTCGTGATGTCGTGCATAAACTTTTACATACGCCGCTTCGATCGGACCGCGAGTGGCGCGACCAGTCACTTGCAGTCGGCCGTATGCTTCCGATGTAGAGACGGACAATGTATTTGCGGTCAGTACTTGCGAACGTGAAATGCCGCGCGAAGTAACTTCGATCAACACGTTTCGATTGCGAACTTCCGCCGGCAATTCCAATTGCTTGGTCTCGGCACCTTTGCCGACTTTCACTGTACGGCTGAGGTTCGGCTGAATCGTCGGCAGTTGCGAACCGCCTTGACCGACGAACGGATTGCGGCTGAACAGCAATTCAATATCCATCAAGTAATAGTTGACTTGGATCTCATCGAGATTGCGGTAGGACAAAACCGGGGCACCGTCCTGCAATGTGAAATCCAGAGCCGGCGCTTCCGCGGCTTGACGATTCTGTTGTGCTTCACGTTTGTCCGTCAGCATACGATCTTCCCGTTCATTGCCGCTGTCGAGCGACACGACGGTCGTCATCTCGCGACCTTCAAGCAATGCCTGTCGCTGTTGTAACTGGTCGGTTACTTGGCTGAACAGATCTCGCCATCGCGGAACCGGATAGCTCTTGTAACGCAGAGCGATCTCGCCGGCTTCATCGTATTTACCGCGGAAGAAATCGAGGTAGGCCGTGAAGTAATCGTACTGCACCTTCGTGGTCAGCTTGTCGCTTGAAACTTGCACATACCAAGCCAGCGATTCTTCGATGCGATTCTGAAGCAGCAGGTAATAGCAGAGCTCCATGCGCTGGGCGTCTCGGGGTTGGGATTGGAAGGAAATCACTTCCAGCAAGTGAGAATACTGGCCGTGCAGTGAATCGTTCAGGATCACTCGCGTGCTGCCCAATTGATGGATGCGTCCGACGACGAGCGGTTTGTAGTCGAGATGTTCGTAGCTCATCTGCTCCTGCGGATCCAACACCAATAGCGAACTGTCGAACACCGGTCCGAGCAGCGAGATGAAGTCAGGACGATGTTGCAGAAACTGTTCCATGTCCTGCGGCACGTTGTGACGAATCGAGTAGGCCCACAATTCAGGTACATACAGTCCGCTCTTACCGAGCAAATCGATGACCTGCGAGTAGAAGGCTTTATCCTGCATGCGGAAGGCGATGCGAGTCAAATCGATGCGTTGCAGATTTGCTTTGCCGAGATACTCCAGCACCTTCTCGTTCGAACCCCAGTCGGCAATATACGCCCATGTCGTTTCATCGACCGACTCCGGCTCGGCCAACACTCGCAGTTTGGCGGATGACGCGGCGATCAAGTGCTTCGTATCGGCACTGATCTGAGCACCGTAGTGAGCGAACTCGCCTGCCGCCGGGAAATAGAAACTGTACTGCACTTGAGCTGTGCTGTACGGAGCCAGTTCGACGGGAGATGACTTGGTGATACGACTACCTGAGAGCGGAATGGCTCCGGCAGGCAACTGGTGCAGCACTTGAACTCGCTTCTGTGTGCTGGTCGGATTCGTCACCACGACACTCGTACGATACGGCGTACCGATGAGCAACGGTTTGTCTTGCACGGGACGATCTGCATCTTCGTTGGCGGAAGGTTGAGCCAAGTAGATATCCTGACCGACCAGGATCGATGCGGGAGCGTCGGCTGCAGCCGCTGGTTCGATGCTTTGCACATAAGCGATCGCCGGTTGCTTGGCTGTCACTGTCAGACGATCATTTTCAACAGCCATGGCCGCAGCTTCGCTCTCCCACGGGAGGTCGATCACAGCTAGAGCCAACAGTGCTTCGTTTACAGAGTTGACCGGCAAGTCGATGTTCTGAGACAGGAAGCCTGACTTGCCGTCTTGAGCCAACACTTCTTTCCAGAATGCACTGGGCGGTACGAGCGAAGGCGTTTGATCATTCAGTCGAACATGATGGTATTGTGATTCAGCCCACTGACGCGTCGCATCGAGCGACTGGAAGAATCGCAGTTGATCGGCGCGATCTTTCGACTCCGCGAGTTTGCGAGAATCAAAGTAGAAACGGTCGGCCCCATTCGCTTGCCCGTCCGCTTTGGCCTTTTCATCTTTATCAGCAGATCGTCGTAGGTTGCGTTGCCGTTCCACTTGCGGTTTGGCGCCGCGTCCGCCCATTCCCTGCGGTCGGTTGGCCGCTCCGCCCGGTCCGGCAGGCGCTCCTGGAGCGTCCCTCGATTCCGCCATACTCTTGGACAGCGCGACGGCATCTTCGGGTCGCCCCGGCATTCCGCCTGCACCGCTTCCCATGCCGCCGCCCATTCCACCTCCACCCATGCCGCCCAACCCGCCGAAGTCTTGGGCTCCACCAGCAAATCCACCCATGCTCGGAGTTCCAAATCGGCTCTGCGCAGCATTGAGCGATTCCTCAAGCATCTCGCCGCGTGGGCCTGCTTCGGTACGCCCCATGAGATCGAGGTAACCCGATTCCGAAGAACCATCCAGCAGCGAGCCGCGCAGTGCCACTTCAAAACGTTGACTGCGCTGTTGAGGATCAAGCGGATTCGCAGCCAAGAACTCATCGAGCCAACGGGCGGTACCCGACTTCTGCTCTTCCACTTTGGCTGACAACAACACGCGTTCGAGCGTATTCAGTTTTCGAACTCGCCAAAGTTCTTTGTACGCATCGATGGACTGGCCGAGCAGCCATAGGTCGACAAGCTGCTTGTCTTGTTTCTGCGAGAGGATCGGTACGACGACTGAGTCGAAGAACTTGCGATCTTTGTTGAAGAGGAACATGTCGAGTTCATGGCAGGAGAACTCGCTGTAACGAGCCTGCTTCTGATCGTCGCTCAGTTTGTTCCAAGTCGTGATGAAGCGGAATTTCTCCCACTCGGGATTGCCGAGGATCGTGCCGTAAAGTCGATAGACATCCGACAGAGTCATATAGATCTGTGCTCGGCTGGTTCGCGCATCACCGAGTTCGGTCTTCTCTCCGGCGTTAAGAATGCGAACGGATTGTTTCTCCGCCAGATGAACATCTTCCTTGAACGCCGACTTAAGCCGTTGATCGCGCAGCTTCGGTTGAGTCGACGGCAACACGACGGTTCGTGAATCGACCGTTGTGGGATGGACAGCCACGACTTCCAGCTTGCTGTATCCCTCCAATCCCTTGGCAGGAATGGAAACGGTTCCGTCTTTGCCGACGGGAATGTTGGCGGCAATCGTAGTACCCGCCGCCAGGAAATCGAAACAAGGGGAAACCGCAGCCGCTTGCTTGGCGGCTTTCATTCTCGGGTCCATCGCTTCAGCAGCCATGGGAGCGGGCGCGGCGGCCGGCGGCACCATATCACCCATCGCCGCATCTTTGGCAGCGTTATCCGTTTTGGATAGCTCCCAAGGATGAATCAGCAGAGACGGCTGCGGCAATAGATTGCCCGCATACTTGGCTCGGTTGCGACGATCCAAAATGTAGCTGTACTCTTCATCCAGCTTCAACGAATCGATATAGAAGTTGGGGCTGTGGCGGCGAGCATGCATCAGCATCGGCGGATAGGGAAACTCGAGCTGCTCAGCGTGCGAACGCTCGGCAGCAAACACGTTGGCCACGACGGTCAGGTGCGTGAATTCGTCGGCACCATCGACCTTCACTTTCAGTTGATCCCCTTCGATACGGGCATCGCGAATGACAAGCGGCGCACGATGCCGTTGTTCAGCAGCGCGGTGCTTGCCGATCAAGGCTCCGCCGTCTGCGGCTTTATCCGTATCGATCACTTCGATCCGCACCGCTTGGCCCGACTCAAAGTCTCGCAGGACATAGTCTCCTGCTGTCAGACCACGGATCGTCAGCGCCCCGTCTGCGACCTCAACACCTTCTTTTACGACTCGATAGTTCAAATCACGACGTATCTCACTCACACTAAAGTCGCTTGCCGTCGCCGATTCTTTCCCCAGCGGCAAAGTGACGACCGAGTTGCGAGGAGCATGAATAACGTTCGGCCACATGCGATGGAATCGTTCCGGCTGAAAAGTGGCCGACTGCAAACCTTGCGCATTGGCGGTTATCGAGTTGATGGCGACAAGTGCACCGAGCTTGATGTTCCCTTCCGCATCAGTCGCCAACGTGGCATTCAGCATAGGAGTGATGATGTCGGACTTCATCGCGAGCGTCACCGGTAAACGTGAAACCGGTTCACCGTTGCGGCCAAGTACGGAGAGCTGATATCCCTCAGGCGTTTCCTTGAGGAAGAACGCACCGATCTGGTCTGTGCCGTTGATCGCGTTGCAGATTATGACCTCGCTGAATGACAAGGGCTCGCGTACATCACGGCTCTGATTGTAGACTCGTCCCGAAATGGTCAGTGTGAGTTGAGTTAACCGCTGAGGGACAAGGAATCGATGTTCCAGTTCTTGGGTATCTTTCAGTTCCAAATCAGTCACAGTCTGCGAAGTCGATAGTCCGTCGCTGTCAACGGCGGTGATGGTCAGCTTCGGTTCTTCCAACACACGGATCGATGTGGGCCGCGAGTTGCAAGTCAATCGCGGACGAATGAGCACCTGAGCTTGCGAGCCGGCGATCAACGATTGTCGATCGATGACAAAAGAAGATGTCAACGCGAAGGATTCGCTCTGATGACGGATCGATTCGAGCGAAGCGAAGTTGCCGTCTACGAGCAGGATCGTTTGCATCAGATCCTGTTCGATGTACGGAACAAAGATTTCCCCTTTCGAATCGGGATCAAAACGACGGCTGTTGATCTCGATCGCAGCCGTCGGCACAGGGGCTCCCGTTTCATCGAAGATGCGAAACACATGCCCCGCATCGGTCAGTTGTTGGACACTGTTCAAGTTACCTTTGTGGATCAAGGCGCGCGAACGCTGGCCTCCGCCGAGCAGATCGACGACCCATACTCCGCGGCCGGCGAGTTCGGGCAAATCGATCGATTCCACATGTCGACGATCCGCCGGCTGCGAATAGATCACTTTGCGCTCGGCGTTCGCCACCAAACCGTCCAAGTCGATACTCGTGTTGATCGGCTGCTTGTGAATGCGGAAGTAGTTGCGAGGATTGATCTCGTAGATCTTGATGATCAATTCGTCGACGTGCTTGACCTCGACATCCAACTTCGGCGTCGCATCAGCCCCGTAGAACTTCCCGTTGGTGGGCAGGTATCGCAGTTCGATACGATCCTTCAATGACTTCTGCTCTTCTGGCGTCAGCTTGGCATACCAAGTCGCTGCTTCGCCGATTCCGTAAAGAATCTTGGTTTCGGCTAAGACGCGTTCGACATATTTGCGATCGAGCAAGCGTGCGAACGCATCGATGTTTTCATCCTGCTGCAGGAAATGTTCGAGATAACGGCGAACCATTTCGCTGTCGTCTCCCACAGCACCGACGATGCCTGCGGCGAGGGAGTAGTTCAGGTCAGCCATCGGCACCGGCTGATTGCGGAATCGTTCGAGGTTGTAATACGGAAGACTCCGAGGCAGCGCGAGGTATTCGAGGAACAGCGTTTTGTCGAACTTCCCTTCGGAGAGATTGAGCTTCAGCAGGTTACCGATCGCATAGGCTCGGAAGCTATTCTGCGATGGAGGCAATGTGCGCACAAAAGCGGTCAAACGATCGAGATAGGCGCGAAGTTCGGTCGGGTCTTCAAGCGACGCACCTTCAGGCGGTACCAACCGATCCGCGTAGGCACGTACAAAGTTGTCTTGTTCGATGACGCGCGGGTACAGTTTGAGAAGGTCTTTGAGCTGATCGAGGCTGAGTTGACGGTGGACGTTCGCCCAACCGAAGCCGGGTGAATCCTTGAGCGCCAGCTCCTCGGCAACTCGCTTGACCAAGCCGTCGAAGTCGGCTCGATCAAGTCGTTGCAACCAAGTTCGCAACTGATCCGGAGCAAACTGCATGTCGACCAATTGCGGTAGTACGCGAGTTTCGATCTGAGAGAGCAACCGATCGGCGGCGAGTCCTTGTGCCAGGAGTTGCTTCGGCTCATACGGCGCATTGTCTAACGAGCTCGCCAGCGCGGCCGCGCGATCGCGATTGGGCGGAGCGTGATCGAGATAGACACCGAGATGATTGCGAAGGTAATCGAGCGTCTGTTGCGGGTTGGCATCATAGCTCAACAACATTTGTCGAGCATGCATGCGCGTCACCAGATTCGTCTCGCCGAACTTGGCTCGCCACTGCTCCAGGATCGAAGCCGCCTGAGCTAACTGGCGCTCGTTTTGATAGTGAAGGCAGTGGTAGTAGAAATAGTCTTCCGTCGCGGGAATGAGCTCTTGCAGGACGGCTCGGCGATCTGCGGAGGTCGCGAAGCGTTCGATGAATCCGATTTCGCGCTGAGCCGAAACATAGGGTCCGATGACAGCGAAAAAAAGAGCAGTCGCAATCGCCGCCGAAAGGGATCGCTTTCGCATGAGCACACTTCGCATGAGTACACCAGGTAGACGCACAGGCATCGAGGCCCGCGCAGGATGAAGAGGAGCGTTTTTCTGCGTTTCGGGAACGGGCAATCCGAATCCAGATGCCTCGCAGGCACATCCGGACGGACAGAACCTCGTGGCATCGGAGGGCTAGACGAACGGTTCTCCGTCCCGGTTCCCGAATCTACAAGCTTAGCTCAGAATTCGGACGCTGGAGTCAAGAAATCCCCCACGCCGGCAGGGCTGAGCCACGGGTCAAGAGACGCCACTTTGGTCAAGAGACGGCCGACTCTCCATTGCCTACACGGCCCCATGCGTATGTAGCGGAAGTACGCAATGTAGATCAATTTTCCCAAATTGATCCCAACACCGCGCGAAGCACCAACACCTTTGGCGGTACCAATCCACGCAGGCCTGTTATTCCAAACGCCGTCGACGAGGCATAGCCTCGCGGTCTTTGGATTTGCCTCAGTCGTTACCGTTCGAGGTGTTGGTTACGCGAACCGCGTTCGGATCAGTTGAGAACAACTGATCTACTGCTTTGATCGCCGCACTAGCTCTCGTGACGAGGCCCCGGCCTCGTAGGCTGTAGATCAATTTTCCCAAATTGATCCCAACACCGCGCGAAGCTCCAACACCTAAGGCGGTTCCAATCCCCGCAAGCCTTTTATCCCAAACGTCTTCGACGAGGCATAGCCTCACAGTCTTTTGATTTGTCTCAGTCGTTACCGTTTGAGGTGATGGTTATTCGAACCACGTTGGGATCAGTTGAGGACAACTGATCTACTGCTTTTGATCTACTGCTTGATCTACGCTCCTAGGACTCTTTTTTCTACTTCGGCGACGATATCGTCGATCTTGATGCGGTGCTGTTCCAAGGTATCCCGATCGCGGAGCGTCACGGTCCTATCGGCTAGGGATTGGCCGTCGACGGTGATGCAGTACGGTGTGCCGGCTTCGTCTTGTCGACGATAGCGACGACCGACGGCACCCTTCTCGTCGTAGAACACGTTGAACTTTTTCTTCAGTTCACCGTAAATCTCTTTCGCGACTTCAGGCATGCCGTCCTTCTTCACCAACGGGAAGATGGCCGCCTTGATAGGAGCCAAACGAGGATTCAATCGCAGGACCACGCGTGACTGCATCTGACCGTTCTCATCAGGCGCTTGATCTTCGCAATAGGCTTCGCACAAGAACGCAAGCGTGGCTCGGTCTGCACCTGCGGATGGTTCGATCACGTGAGGCGTAAAACGCTCGTTGGTCAAATCATCACGATAAGTCAGATCCTTGCCGCTGCCTCGCCATTTCGGCTGGCCGTTGGCATCGAGCTCCAATTCGAGCGGACGCTTCTTCGGATCCAGCTTGCCTTCCATGTGCGAACGCAAATCGAAATCGCCCCGGTGCGCAATGCCTTCCAGCTCGCCGTACTCTCCTTCCGGCAAGAACGGGAAAGCGTACTCAATGTCCGCGGTGCCGCATGAATAGTGGCTCAGCTCATCCGCATCATGCTCGCGCAGTCGCAGACGTTCCGATGACAAGCCGAGTTGCGTGTACCAAGCCAATCGACGGTTGCGCCAATAGGTGTACCATTCGCGCGAGCTGGCCGGGTTGCAGAAGAACTCGATCTCCATCTGCTCGAATTCACGCGAGCGGAAGGTGAAGTTGCGCGGCGTGATCTCGTTACGAAAACTCTTACCGACCTGAGCCACACCGAAGGGAACGCGAACTCGAGTGCTGTCGAGGACGTTCTTGAAATTCACGAAAATTCCTTGCGCTGTTTCAGGACGCAGGAACGCAGCACCTTCTTCGCCGCTGAGTGCACCGACGTACGTCTTGAACATCAAATTGAATTCGCGCGGCGCGGTCAGCGTACCCAGCTCATTCGCTTCCGGAGCCAGCACCTGCGCAAAGTCATCAAGCGTTGAAAGCGTTTGATACTTCTCGCTCCACTTCAACGAATCCGCATCTTTGCCGCGAAGGTTGAAGAACTTGAGCGCGCGACGCTGAGTATCTTCGTCCTCGGAATCGGCTTCGGCGATCGACGTTACAAAGATGCGTTGACCTTTGGCTTCCACCCAACGACCGCGCACTTGATCGTGGCGATAGCGTTTCTTGGAGGCACGGCAGTCGACCATGTAGTCGTGGAACAAGTCGTAGTGACCCGAGCACTTCCAGACTTGCGGGTGCATGATGATCGTACAATCGAGACCGACCATTTCGAACTCAGTCGGAGCGCCGGCCGGGACGGTCAGTTCGTTATGGCCGGAGACCATATCGCGCCACCAAGCCTCTTTGACGTTCCGCTTCAGCTCTACACCGAGCGGACCGTAATCCCAAAAACCGTTGAGGCCGCCGTAGATTTCGCTCGATTGAAACATGTAACCGCGGCGTTTGCACAGCGAAACGAGTTTGTCCATTTGCATCATGTTCGGCGATTCTTCCCAGCAGCGTGATGTTGTTAAGGGAGACGTTTAACGGTAACTACGCGAGCCAAACCCGCGAGATCTTTGATGACAGTCGGTTCCGAGTACAGGGTTCGGTCGATCGACGATGTAACACGATCGACGATCATCGGCGACAGCTCTGTCATCAGGTAACCGCCCGGCACCAAGGCCGATGCGGATTGTTGAAAGAGTCGCGTGATAATCGCCGTTCCTTCCTCATCCGCCACCAGCGCAGTACGCGGTTCAAATCCCTTTACGGAACGATCCAGTGCAGCGTATTCCGATTCGGAAACGTACGGCGGATTGCTGACGATGAGATCGAATCGAGCTTGAGGAACGGCACAGAGTAAGTCGCTTTCGATCAGTGCAACTTGCGATTCGACACCGTGCTGCTTGGCATTCCGAGCAGCGGTGGCCAATGCGGCCGGTGAGATATCGAGGGCAGTAACCGAGCAGCCCGGCAAGTTCTTCGCTAAACAGACCGCGATGATACCGCTGCCGGTACCGACGTCGGCGATGCGCAGACCCGTGTAGTCGACGACCGGCTTTACCTTCGGGCGATACGGAACATCTTCAGCCGGATCGACCTGCGTTTCTTTAACCGAAGCTTCGGGAGCCGTCAGAGCTGTCGACGGTCGCAGTTGCTTCGCGCGATCCAGTGCCTCGACGACCAAGTGTTCGGTCTCGGGCCTGGGGATCAGTACGTCCGGATTGACTTCGAAGTTGAGCGAATAAAACTCTTTGCGGCCGACCAGATAGGCAACCGGAGTCCCTTCGGCTCGGCGACGCACCATTTCGCGGAAAGCTGTTTTCACCGGTTCCGGCGGTTCTTCACCGAACGCGGTGTAGAGGTCGATGCGATTGCAGCCTCGAGCCTCCGCCAGCAAGACCTCGGCGTCGAGCCGTGGTGATGCGGAACCGTGCTTTTTCAGATAATCAGCCGTCCATGTCAGCAGCCGACCGACGGTCCATGTCTCTGCGGTGCTCATGCACCTTCCTCCATGTCGCCACGCAGTTGATCACGTTCGTATTCGAGCAGCGCGGATGTGACGGGCTGCATGTTTCCCGTCATGATGCTATCCAATTTATACAGCGTCAGACCGATACGGTGGTCGGTGAGGCGGTTTTGCGGAAAGTTATAAGTCCGAATTCGCTCGCTGCGATCACCGGAACCGGTGAGTGTCTTGCGAGTATCGGACCGTTTCTTCATTTCTTCCTGACGCTTGTGATCGTACAAACGGCTTTTGAGCACGCGGAGCGCTTTGGCCAAGTTCTTGTGCTGACTCTTTTCATCCTGGCACTGGACGACGATTCCACTTTCGAAGTGAGTCAGACGAATAGCAGACTCTGTTTTATTGACGTGCTGACCGCCGGGACCGGATGCACAGAACTTATCGATGCGATAGTCGTCCGACTTCAGATCGACTTCGACGTCTTCCGGTTCAGCCAACACAGCAACCGTGGCCGCGGAAGTGTGAATACGACCCTGAGCTTCGGTCTCGGGTACGCGCTGCACGCGATGCCCGCCGCTCTCGAATTGCAATTCTCGGAACACACCTTCACCGTCGAAGCCGAGAATGATTTCTTTAAAGCCACCGCGCTCCGACGGACTGGCGTCCATGATCTCCGTCTTCCATCCCTTCAACTCCGCATTGCGTTTGTACATTTCGTACAAGTCGCGAGCGAAGAGAGCCGCTTCTTCACCACCGGTGCCCGCTCGGATTTCCATCACGCAGCGCGAACGCGTTGCGTCTTCGCCGCCGATGGTCATCTCAAGGAGCTTGTCCCATAACTCTTCGCGTTCTTTGCGACAGGCGGCGATCTCTTCCTCGGCCATGGTTCGCTCGTCAACATCGGAGCTCTGAGCCATCTCGGCGAGACCAACGATGTCGTCGGAGAGTTTTTTGTATTGCCGGTACATCTGAGCGATACGAGTAAGCGATCCGTGCTCGCGAGCGTAAGCGGCCATCTTATGCGACTCAGCCATCACCTCCGGCTGACTCATCAGGTTCTCAAGCTCTTCATATCGCTTGAGCTTGGTTTCCAATTCCGATCGAACGTTCATTTCGTTGTCTCTCAATCATTTCAATCGACATCACTCTGCTGACAAGATCACCGATCGCATCGAGGCTGTGCACGCCGCAATAAAAGCGAGCTACGCATAGAGCCGAAGATCGTCGATCGGGAAGCCTCGGACGCTAAGCGGAGAAACGGCGTCGGTCGGCGAGCGAAATAGTTTTTTTTTGAAGCGGCCAAGGCTGCGGTGCGCAGCAAACAGACAGCCGCGCGCGACGCAATCACAACCCTCGTCGACGAACCAAGTGGGGATCGTTGCGACCGGGAGCCGATCAGGCGTCGAAGGATGAAAGCAGCTAATGCGTCATGGCATTCAGATGTCGCTCCATGATTAGGCAAAAGAGCGAACGCAGAGAAAGGGGGATCGAGCGTAATGAAGCGGGCGAACAGAATGCAAAAGGCCGACGGCGAAACTGAGTCACCGACGGCCGTTTGTGCAAAATGGGTGGAAGCCGAGCTACTTCTTCTTGGCCTTCTTAGGCTGCAAGCTGGCGTAGGTGCCGGCTGCGAACTTGGACTGGAACTTTTCGATACGTCCGGCCGTGTCGACGTACTTCAGCTTGCCCGTATAAAACGGATGGCAAGCATTGCAAATGTCGATCTTGAGCTCTTTCCGGGTACTCCCGGTGACGAACGAGTTGCCGCAGCCACATGTGACTTTGGTTTCGTGATACTGCGGATGCACGTCGCTTTTCATGGCCTTAAAACTCCACCCTAATATGCAAAAACTGTGTTTTGGTTGGCAGAATCCCAGATTTTACCCAGCTTAGTATCGGGTCTCAAGGCCAAAATGATGACCCCAACCAATGAGCCAACCAGCGATTCAGAGCTTGCTGAATGTATCGTAACCCGAAGCGTGAGCGAGGGACCCGCATCCCTCGCTCACGCTTCGGGTTGGGATTAAATCGATGAGTCCGCTCTGCCTCAGCCGCGAAAACGCTGACCTTCTCGACGGTTGATCTTTGGCGGATGATGCGGACTTCGTAGAATCTCCGGCGGCATGATGCCGACTTCGTACACAGAGCAACTAGGACTGAACAACGACGGCCGACGGAAAATACGGCCGGGGAACATCACGGATGATTGTTGCCAGAATCGACGGCGGACTGGGGAACCAAATGTTCCAGTTCGCTTTCGCACTCCAAACCGCGACACGGCTCGACGAGCCCCTGGAGCTCGACCTCTCGTCGTATCGACGTAAACCGCAGCACGGCTACTCACTCGATGCATGGCAGATGGACGTGCCGACCCGTTACGAGCCGAGTCATCGTCTGCCGCGCCGCTATCGCCGCGAAGACTCGCGACAACGACCACTGGATGCCGTGCTGGATTGGCTCGACCCCCGCACGCTCAATCGCTTTCGAGAGAAACCTTTCGGCTTTGATGAAAAGGTTCTGAACGCGCCGAAGAACAGCTACCTCGTCGGCTATTGGCAAAGCGAAAAATTCTTCCGCGATGTCGCTTCGCAGGTACGAACTGCATTCCAACCGCGGACAGCGCCCTCTGACACAACGCGTCGGCTCATCGATGAGATGTCTGCGGGCCCAAGCATCGCGCTGCATGTTCGGCGCGGCGACTATGTATCCGACCCTTCAGCGCGAGCCATCTATCGCTCGCTTTCGATTCCTTACTACTACCGACCCGCGGTCTTCGATTGGCTCAATCGGCATTCGCGAGTCAAAGCCTTTGTGTTCACGAACGATCACAAGTGGTGTCGTGAACGGCTCGCTCTCCCCTGCCCTGTGCACTACGTCGATCACACCGATGTGCGCACGGCCTGGGAAGACATGTGGATGATGACATCCGCCGCCCGCGTCGTCATCGCCAACAGTACCTTCAGTTGGTGGGGCGCTTGGCTCAACCATCGTCCCGACAAGTCCGTCATTGCTCCGACTCACTGGTTTCATCCGGGAACATTGGATGGACGTCACCTCAATTGCGAATCGTGGATCACGATCGACGATTCACAAGTCGCCTCGGCGGCCGCTTAAGCCATCGATGGCTCGAACATCAAGCCGCTCCATCGCAACCTGTCGCAGTTCCAATCGTAAAGAATTGAACTCATGAATGAACCGCTGGTCTCCATCGTCATGCCCGTTTACAACGCGGATCGATTTTTGGTCGAGGCGCTGGCGAGCATGCAGGCGCAGACGTTCAAGGATTGGGAGTTGATCTGCGTCAACGACGGCTGCACCGATGACTCGGGGCGCATATTGAACTGGTTTGCTTCGATCGAGCCTCGCATGCGACTGATCAATCAGAACAATCGAGGCCTAGTCGGTGCGCTCAATCGCGGTGTCGAAGCCGTGCACGGTTCGCTGATCGCGCGTATGGACGCAGACGACATCGCCGTGCCGGATCGTTTCGAAAAACAGGTTGCATTCTTGCGTGAACATCCGCTGCATGTGGCTGTCGGCGGCTCGATACTGCAGATGGATGTCGATTCCGATCCGCTCAGCCTTGAATCTCTACCGGGTGACCATGAAGTGATCGAGGAGCGCTTGCTGACTCGTCGCACAGGCATGTTTCATCCGACCGTCATGATGCGCTCAGCCGATGTCTTCGCAGTCGGAGCCTATCGAGTCGAATACGAATGGGTGGAAGACCACGACCTCTGGCTGCGATTGGCTCAGCGCGGCCGCTTAGCGAACTTGCCCGATTTGCTGCTGGCCTATCGTTTGCATTCGACCAGCGTTTGCTGGAGCAAGTCGGACGGCCAGCGCCGCAAAGTGAATGATGTGCTGCGCGAAGCGTATCGAGTTCGCAATCGCGAGCTGCCCGGCAGTGTAATTCTCGAATCGAATGTTTCCCGATCGAAAGCCGGACACGGCAAATGGGCGCGCGCCGCCGCCAAAGGTGGTCTCGTGCATTCGGCCCTGAAACACTTGAAAGCCATGCAAACGGAAAATGTCTCGAACCTCTACAAACTGCGCATGACAACCGAAGTGCTCCTGCGGTTGCTCATGGCCGCTCCTCGCTCTCTCGTGCAGCGAGTCCCTCAAGTCCCTCGCTTTCCCGACGCGGTCGAGGCCTACCAATCCCACATCGCCGCCACCGCCAAACAGTGCGCCTAGTTACATGGCCCACTCCGCAACCCGACGCGTAAGTTTCGAAGTTGCGGCTTTGGATGGTTTTTCGTACTCGTACTCAATGAAATGGTACTCGTACTCGATGCGTCATGATCGAGTACGATTACGAGTACCGCCTGCGGCTGAGTACGAGTATTCAGGAAATGCGAAGGCTCTAGTTCCGGATTTCTCGAAAAGCGCAACTTCAAAACTTCATCTCGCTCCATTGAGGCGTTGTGTCGCGGAATCTCAGCGGATCGCCGGGTTACAATAGTTTCAGCTACATTGAGCAGATGTCTCCGTCGGAAGACTTCCGCTTTCCCCACAACCCGCCGATTCCGACGCGGCCGTGCCTCCGAGCCCGCCATGAAGCCATTCCGTTTGACCGTACGTCCTCGCGCATTCATCCGAACCGCGTTGAGCTTGCTACTCACTATGCCCGCCGGAATGATGTCTGCTGCCGAGCCCGCTGTGCCAGATAAGATCGAGTTCAATCGCGATGTGCGACCGATCTTGGCTGAGAACTGTTTCTATTGCCATGGTCCGGATGCATCGCATCGACAAGCGGACCTTCGACTGGACATCAGAGAACAAGCCATCGAGTCAGCGGCTTTCAAACCGAGCTCGGTGGATGACAGTGAACTGGTCCGCCGACTCGTCAGTACCGATCCGAAAGAGCTGATGCCGCCGGCCGACTCAAACAAGAAACTCTCCGAACGTCAAAAGGAGATACTCCGACGCTGGATCGCTCAAGGCGCGGAGTATCAACAACATTGGTCCTACGAACGCATTGTTAAGCGGCCTGTGCCGGCCGGGACGCATCCGATCGATTACTTCATCGACCGACAGTTGTCGCAAGTCGGACTGACCGCAGTTCCCGAAGCAGACAAGCGCACGTTGATCCGACGATTGTCCCGCGATCTCCTGGGATTGCCGCCGAGCCCTGGGGCGGTCGAGCGATTTGTTCAGGACAAGTCGGCGGATGCTTATGAACGACTGGTCGATTCACTGTTGGCCGATCCGCATTACGGCGAAAGAATGGCAGTCGGTTGGCTGGATGTCGTACGTTTCGCAGACACGATCGGATACCACAGCGATAACCCTCGCAATGTGTGGCCCTATCGAGATTGGGTGATCCAGAGCTTTAACACGAACAAGCGCTTCGATCGTTTTACACTCGAACAGATCGCTGGTGACTTGCTACCCGACGCGAATCAGGAGACTCGCATCGGATCGGCTTTTAATCGCCTACTCCTCTCGACCGAAGAAGGAGGAGCTCAACCGAAGGACTATGAAGCGCGGATGCTCACCGATCGCGTGCGAGCCGTCGGCATCGCATGGCTCGGACAAACCACCGGCTGTGCCCAGTGCCACGATCACAAGTTCGATCCCTTCACGATGCGAGACTTCTATTCGCTCGGCGCCTTCTTCGCGGACATCAAGGAACCAATCGTCGGTCACTTGGAAGACGGCATGCCGATCGTCACCGCCGAGCAGAGTATGGAGCTCGACAAGCTGAAAACCGCCGTTGAAGAAGCACAGCGTGCGGCTCCCGCAAACAAAGAAGCGATCGCGAAAGCTAAGGCAGAGCTGAAACGATTTGAAGATGGTCTACCCAAATGTATCGTCAGCGAAAGCATGTCGAAGCAACGCCTCGTGCGCATTCTGCCGCGCGGCAACTGGATGGATGAAAGCGGCGAAACGGTCGGCCCTGCCCTGCCCCATTACTTGCCGCAACCGCCCGCTGGAGATCGGGCTCTGACACGTCTCGATCTGGCTCAGTGGTTGGTCTCGCGCGATAACCCGCTGACTCCGCGCACTGTGATGAATCGACTCTGGAAACAGTTCTTCGGAATCGGACTGAGCCGCGTGGCGGACGATCTGGGTGCTCAAGGTGAACTTCCGGTCAACGGACCGCTGCTCGATTGGTTGGCGGCTGAGTTCATCGACAACGGTTGGGACATGAAGCACATGGTGCGGACGATCGTTACCAGCCGAACGTATCGACGCAGTTCCGTAGCGGATGAAAAATCGCTCGCCGTCGATCCCAACAATCGTTACTGCGCGCGACAGACGCCATTCAGGCTCGACGCCGAGTTCGTACGCGACAATGCACTGACTGTCTCCGGATTGCTGGTACCTAAGATCGGAGGCCCGAGCGTCAAGACGTATCAACCGGAAGGCTATTGGGAGAACCTCAACTTCCCGCAGCGTGACTACGTGATCGATCCAGGCGAGGCGCAGTATCGACGCGGCATGTACATCTGGTGGCAAAGGACGTTTCTGAATCCGAGCCTCCTCGCTTTCGATGCACCGAGTCGTGAAGAATGCACCGCCGATCGTAGTCGCTCGAACATACCACAGCAGGCACTCGTGCTCCTCAATGACCCGACCTACGTCGAAGCGGCCCGTGCACTGGCAGTGCAGAGTCTCTTGCAATGCAAAGACAAAGACGAAACGCGACTGGCATGGATGTTTCAACAGGCGGTACAGCGAGAGCCTGCGGGCGAGGAATCGAAGGTCCTGCTCAATCTCCTGCAACGCCATAACGAGCGATATGCTCGCGATCCCGATGCGGCCCGTGAACTGCTCAAGGTCGGATTTGCGCCCTTACCGGCTGAACTCGCTAAGGAAGACAAGAACCTTGCTCAAGCTGCAGCGTGGACACACATTGCGCGCGTCCTGCTCAATCTCCACGAATCAGTAACTCGCGATTAAGCGATGCGGAAATCGATCATGCAATCATCCACACCACGCACTCACGAGCAGACCGATTTGAATGTAAAGCGGTCGCTCCGACGTACATTTCTCGGTCGTACCGGAGTCGGTGCCGCGGCACTTGCAACACTGCTGCAGCGCTCGGCAACTGCCGGCAAGCCGGGCATCTTCACCCAACCTCCGTTGCCGCAAAAAGCCAAGCGAGTCATCTGGCTGTCGATGGCAGGCGGTCCATCGCAGTTTGAACTCTATGATCCCAAACCGAAGCTCGGTGAAATGGACGGCAAGCCGATGCCGGACAGTTTTACGAAAGGCCAACAGTTGGCTCAGCTTCAAGGTCAAAAACTGGTGTGCTTGGGACCGAAGTTTCCTTTTGAAAAAGTCGGTTCAGCCGGAACGGAGATCGGTTCGTTATTGCCTCACATCGGTTCCGTAGTCGACGACATCTGTCTTATTCGATCGATGACCACCGACGCGATCAATCATGATCCGGCTCACATGTTCATGAACACCGGCTCGCAGATCACAGGCCGTCCGAGTATGGGCGCCTGGGTGACATACGGACTGGGAAGCGAAGCCGATGATCTACCCGGCTTCGTGGTACTGACAAGCACCGGCAAAGGACGATCCCCGCAACCGATCGCGGCGCGACAATGGAGCAGCGGTTTCTTACCAAGTCGCTATCAAGGCGTCCAACTGCGCAGCAAAGGGGACGCTGTGCTCTACCTTGGGAATCCTCCCGGCGTAACGCGTGAACAGCAGTCGTGGGACGTTGAAGCCATCAACGCAATAAATCGCAGACATGAACAAACCGTTCATGACCCGGAGATCGCAACTCGGATCGCGCAGTACGAAATGGCGTTTCGAATGCAAGCCGGCGTTCCCGAGTTGATGGACGTAAAAGACGAATCGCAAGAGACGCTGGACCTCTACGGTTGCACGCCGGGCGACGGATCATTCGCATCGAACTGCTTGCTGGCCAGACGACTAGCTCAGCGTGGGACGCGATTCATTCAGCTCTATCATCGCGACTGGGATCATCACAGTTTGCTGAAAGAAGAATTGCCGCTGCGAGCCAAAGAAGTTGACCAGGCTTCAGCCGCATTGATCAAGGATCTCAAACGGCTGGGCATGTTCGAAGAAACGTTGATCGTGTGGACGGGTGAGTTCGGACGGACGCCGATGTCGCAGAGCAACAAAGGTCCAGTCGGTCGCGATCATCACAATCTAGGCATGTCGATGTGGCTGGCCGGCGGCGGCATTCGAGGCGGGCTGGTTTACGGCGCCACCGATGAACTGGGCTATCGAGCCGTCGACAACGTCGTCACGGTTCATGATCTGCACGCCACGATGCTCAATCAGCTCGGCATTCCGCACGAGACCTTCACGGTCAAGTTCCAGGGGCTCGACGCTCGACTAACCGGCGTCGAGAATCCGAAAGTGATACGCGACATCATCGCATAATCGCCAATGTCGCCTCTCGCTCCGCCGAGAGGCCGCATCTCTTATTCACCGCCTCAAGCAACTCCTACCGATCGACCACAGTTCAATTCGCAAACTGCTTCTGCACATCTGCGATTACGCTCGCAATTCGCTCCATCTCACTGCGAGGTCGAAGCAGCACGGATTGTGTGAACCATACCGCTTCCTCACACAGGCGATCATTCTTCGGGCATTGATTCTCTTCCAACCAGCGCTGCATCGTCTGCTGACCGTAGATGCGATGATAGTGCGAATTTTCCGCCAATGATTGAACATGCTTGGACCGCAGCAAACTCGTGTATCCGCCGCTCGCCGACACGCGGCGCGCGGTCAGCTCCTTGAGAAATTCAGCGCGAGTCTTCCCGCCGAATCGAGATGTATCGTAGCGCAGCATGTAGAGATGCCACGCGCTGCGAGTACAACCTTCGGTCTGTCGCGCGGGCGTGATGCCTGGAATCTCTCTCAACATGGACGTCAGATACTCGGCATTGGATTCACGCTGTTGCGACTGCTGTTCCGCTCGTGATAGCTGCGCTGTGAGCACGGCGGCTTGAAACTCGGTTAAGCGAAAATTGGCACCGCGTCCAAATGTCGAAACGGGCTTGGCATTGCCTGGCGTATGGAAGTTGTGGCATGCGTGCATGAACGCTTCATCGTTCGTCAAGATCGCTCCGCCGTCACCCGAGGTTATGTTCTTACTGGCTTGGAAACTAAAGCACCCGGCCACGCCGTGCGTCCCCAACGGCTTGCCTCGCCACTGAGCCAGCGGCGCTTGGCATGCATCTTCGATCAGGCGGAACGTCCGACCGCTGCAAAGTTCTCCGAATGCGTCCAAATCCACTGCGGATCCACCGATGTGGACCGGCATGACAACGCGTGTCGCCTCCGTCACGCGTGCGGCCGCCTTCGTCGCATCCATTTGAAAAGTTTTCGGATCGATGTCGGCAAAGACCGGCAAGCAATAATGCATGGTCACTGCATTAAATGTGGCAACGAACGTGTAAGGCGGAATAATGACTTCGTCCCCCGGTCCGCATCCGGCTGCGGCCAAAGCCGTGATGATCGCCGTCGTTCCGGACGATACGGCCAAGCAGTAACGTGCATCCATTAGTTTGGCGAACTCAGCTTCAAACTCGGCGATGCGTTTTCCGCCGGCGGTGCGCCCCCATTTACCGGACTGCAGGACATCGACAAGACCTTGCTGCTCGGCTTCATCCCAAACCGGCCACTCAACGTTTGCCTTGGCTGTGTTACTCGCCGGAGAGGCCGGCTCACTTTGTGCTTGAGTCTTGCCGCCTGCCGCCACAGCAGCTCCCGCAGCTAAACTCGCCAACAGTCTTCTTCGATCCAGCGGCGTCATAGTGATTAATATCCCCCTCGGCGAACGAGTTTCAAAAGTTGCGATTCAATCGAATCGAAAGAATGATGCCGCGTTCCGCCAAGCGACCTTCTCGTAGTCCTCATCATTCAACGTATCGAGGTTCGCGAGCTTGACCAGCGAACCGCCGACATAATCGAACGGTATGTGAGAACCGAACGCGACGGACTCGATGCCCATCGAGTCGATCAGTTTGGGAACGTCTTTGTTGAGCAGCACGTGCAGTCTCGCAAAGTCAATGAGGCATCTGCCTTTCAACCCTGCGGCAGCCAACTTCGCACCGTCCAGGCCGATCCAGTTGCTGAGCATAATGCGCAGGTTCTTATGCCGCTGAGCGGATTCAACGACAGCTCCCATGGCCAGATCTTCCGCAACATCCCATGCATGCCGCTGGCGTCGATCTTCCAACCGCTGCGTCAAAACGAGTGGAACATCGAGCTCGATGACGGCTTTGAGTACCGCGTCGCCGAATTCGTCCGTGAGCGTATAACCATGATGCTCCGGATAGAGAGCCACGCCTTTCATTCCAAAGCTCTTCACGACCTGTTCTAAGTCTCTTTGCCAACCGGCATATTTCGGATTGATAACCGCAATCGGAATGAAACGATCTTTCCAGTTTCGGATCTCGTCGATCAACTCCGTATTTCCCTGATGAGCATCGCGGTAGAAGACCGCGCCCAGCGATGAGACCAAAGCTCTACCGATCCCCGCTCGCTCCATCGTTGTCACCATTTCCGCGGCATTGTTCCCGACCAATCGCCGGAACGGATAGTGCCCGAGGAATGCATTCGTATCGATGATCATGCCGACCTCCGATCGAGCAAGCGTCTCGCGTTGCGCCAGAAGATGTCTTCTCGCTGTTCTGCAGTGAGCTCAGCCGACAAGATTTTGCCGACACAGCCTTCCATCGTTTGATCGGTCGCAAACAAAATACGTTCATGCCCAAGCTCGCGAACGCACATTTCGATCGTGTCGTTCTCGAGCACGCTGCCGCTGGTGTCGAGATAAACGTTGGGGCAATCTCGCAGCGCCTTGATCGCCCACTGCCAATCGCCGCCTCCATTGATGTGACCGAGGATCAACATCAACTCCGGGTAGCGCCATGAAAGTTCGCAGAACACAACGGAATCGGAGGTCTTCGGTTGAGCTGCAATCGATTTCGGATCGGTCAAATGAGCGGAATGCCCGAGCAGCGGAATCTTCAGCTCGATGCATTTCTCCACAATGGGAAACATAACCGGATCGTTGTATCGAAACTGGTTATAGAGCTTTACACCGACCATGCCGGCGTCGAAACAACGACGAAGTTCCTCGATCGCTGCCTCTCCATTTCCCGGTTGCAGAAAACAAAAGCCCGCAATCTTTTCCGGGTATCGCTTCATGGCTGCGATCACGGAATCGTTGGCTTCTCTCACTTCTTCGATGCCTGCGAGTACGCCGCCTGTGATCGGGTGTGAGCAGCAGAGTGTTTCAATGCCGAGCCGCTGCGCCGCTTCGATCATGTTCTCGACCCGAGTCCATTTCGTCCCGGATTGATGGACCGGATCGAGTACATGATTGTGCATATCGATCTTACGCATGGCACGCCAGCCATCCGGCAATTGAACTCGCGTCCGCGACGTCGTTTTGTTCGTTGCATCCGGCTCAGCAGACACTGCGAGGCCGGGAGACGCGACGACAGACAGCGAGCAAGCGGCCGTTGCTGTGGTACGCATCCACGCGCGTCGACTTGAATCTCGGGCTACACTCATGGTTCTATGTCCTTCCCGTCGTCGATTTCAAGAGAGATGACATGACCTCTTCACCTGCAGGTTATTCCGGCACACCACTCGCCAAGAAAATCGGTATTCGCGAAGGGTCGCGTCTACTGACGATCAATGCGCCGGCCGATTACGCAGCGCTGCTCGAGCCGCTGCCGGCCGAAGTTCAATTTGAATCGCGGCTCACTCTTCGAACCGATATTGTTCATCTGTTTGCGGTCGAAAAAAAGCATCTGGAAACAAAACTGAAGCGAATGCGGACGAAGATCCGGAAGGATGCGATGGTGTGGGTTTCCTGGCCGAAGAAGTCTTCGAAAGTACCGACTGACATTACCGAAGATGTCATACGCGAGGTCTGTCTGCCGCTGGGCTTCGTTGATGTGAAAGTATGCGCCGTCAGCGAAGTCTGGTCCGGCTTGAAACTGGTCATTCGCAAGGAACTGCGAGCATAAGTCGCGGGATTGCTCCCCTTCTCGTACTCGTACTCGTACTCGTACTCGTACTCGAAACAAAAAACCAAAGAATCGAGTACGAGTCCCGCTTCGCTGAGTACGAGTACGAGTACGAGTTTGTTGATCTGATAAAAGCGGAACGGCGCGAGCCGTCCGGTGTTGCATGATCGATCGTGAGGAACCGGACGGCTTGCAGGCTGTTGATTTAATCGTAACCCGAAGCGTAAGCGAGGGATGCAGGTCCCTCGCTTACGCTTCGGGTTGGGATTCGGACCTTAATCGATCGAAGCGGACTAAATCAACGGACGGCTTGCGCCGTACCGCTTTCATGAGATGCTTCGTTTGATGCTAGGGAGCGTAAATCGCGCGCGGAGACCATTGGACTTGCACGGGCCCGTTATGGATGCGATGGGGAAACGATTTTAGTCGCAAGTGTGACGCGGCCGAGTTCCATTCGGGTATCACCAGTTCTTCCACTTCGATTCGCAAACTCGGACCCTCGGCCTGCGCAGCGACAACATGAAACGGATAGACCCATCCGTCAGTTGTCACTAAACGAATGACTGAACCGACCGCAGGCAATGGCTCTTGGTTGAAATCCATTTTCAAGGTTTGATTCTCAATTCCGCTCAGCGAACAGGATGCACTTGCAAGCGAATCCAACGTGAATGGTCCGCGCCGCCAACTGCCGGCCCCTGCGGCTGTTGCATAGACGACTTGGTCATTTGCAACGCTGAGCACTCCGATGTCTCCTTGGAACTGACAGAGAACACCGGCCAATTCAACGCCCATCGGACTGCTGCATCGCAAAGCAATGAGGTCGATACGATCGGTCGAAGTTACTTTCACAAACAGCGCACCGTCGTCGGCGTCGATTCTCTCAACAGATGTAATGAGCGGATCACTTCCCGAGCGAATCGGCTCGATGACAGAAACAAAGCGACTCTTGCCTGACTGGGAAGTATGCCGCTGCATAACAAACGGGCGCTTGAATCGTTCGAGCCGCGAATCGTCTTCTTTGGTTTGTCGAATCGACGGGTTCTCTCCGAAGATCAAACGGCTCGGTTTATCGTTCAACAGGTGCACACGGAGATTGGGCTGGGCATCTTCTGTTGCCTTGAATCGAACCAAGGTCGATTGCGAAGCAGGTAGTTCAGCAACAGTCGAAGGCCGCAAGAATCCGTACGCGTAATAGTCCTGTGTGACAAGATTGATTTGATCTTCGCCGGTGGGAGGAGTCCACTGCATCCCGTCAGGTAACAAAGTCGACAATGGTTGAGTTGTGAGGTCGGATGTGATCGTCGAGGCTCGATCGGCGTCCCCATGCAGGAAGTAATCATGCTGTGTTCCACCCGCGACATCAAAGCAATCCACAAAGTAGAAGCGATCACTTGAAAGAGCCACCGCGATGCAAGTTCGATCGAACGTACCGGCCGAATCAGGATAGCCGCGTCGTCCGTCGGCTCGTACCCATTGAGCTCGAACATCGGAGGCATCGAAGGCGAGCAACGAACCGTCTGTCGGCTGAGCGAGCGAGCCCTTTTCCTGATGCTTTCCGTCGATGACGACCGTGTTGTGTGATGCTGAGGCAATCGTCCAGCCGCGATAGGCAGTATGCGTATATCCCAAGTCCGACAGAACTTCACGACCACCGTCGAACAGTAGCAGACTTAGGTTATCACCGTGGCCATGACCGTATTCTCCAGACCAGGTGAGATGAAATTGAGTCTGAGTCGGCCCTTTGCCGCCGCCGACACAAGCATGCCCCAGTGCCGGAATAAGAAACGGCTCTGTCCCTGCGGGTTGTTCGTAGTAGGAAGTGGACCATGTATCGTGCACTGGAATCGGCCGACCATTAGGAAGACGCATCTGCAGCAGCACGTTACGAGCCTGCGTCAGCTCAGGAAATGTCTGTTCCAGGTCGAGGTTCATAAAGTGCATATGGTCGACCGAGTCCACATAGCCGGCCGGATCACCGTATCCCTGCAATTGTGCGAGCACGCCATTCAATCCGCGCAGCGTCTGCCAACCGTAGTCGGGAGAACCTTCACACCAGAACGAGTCGTAGAAGAACTTGCTCCGCACCAAAGCGGTCAAGCGTCGTACGACGTCGTGGACATGTTTCGGTTCATGAATGACGCGAGCTGAAACGACAATGCCGTACCAAGCTCGAGGGCTCATGTTACTGCCGGTCTCGGGATTCGCCGCCACTTGTTCACAAGCGTTGCGAATCAAGTCGTTTTCAATACGCTGTTTGACATCAATCCCCGTCTCTTGTGAGAGGACATCCAGCAGCGGAGTTTCCTTCAACGCGTCGTATGCCATAACCAAGGGAACAGGGATGTCGGAGTACGCCCACCACGTCCAGCGCGCGGTTCGATAGTCGGGCCGATAAGCGGTCGGAGCCACCGGACCGTCGCTGATCTCTTTGTCTCTATTCGGATAGTCGTAGTGGTAACACCAATTCGGAAAGACTTCTGCGAATCGATTCAAGAGCCGAGCCGCGCGACGCCCGGCTGCGGTGTCCCCATTGGTGACATAGATGCAAGCTAATTCGTAGGTCTGCTCCGCGAGATACTGCCGAGCCTCCGTGTCTCGCTTGGCTGCAAAGAAATGCTTCCTACCCGCCGCGTTGGTCCAAAATCGAAACTCAGCCGCCTGACCGCTCGGTCCGTGAACCATCAGACTTTCGTTCATCGGGTACTGCGGGCTCGGGTAACGCTGCCGGCAGAATTCACATTCCACTTCGTCGGGCCGAGATATGTCCCATTTCAGTTGTTGATCCTGCCTACCGCCGTTGCAGTTCGGACAATCGACGTAGTAGATCCCCGACTGAAGCGGCACCATCGCGGTGAGAGTCGTCTCGTCCAAATTTCGAACGACTTGTGTCGATTGAAGAAATGCTGCCAACTTACTCGGCGTCAGTTGATGTGAGAACTCAGCTCCGTCGAGTTCTCGAGCGGAAACAAGACACGCCGGCAACAGGACCAGCGTCATCAAGAAGCGATGGGACATGCCGAGAACTCCGCTGAGTCATAAACCGAATCGTGCTCGTTAAGATCAGACCGCTTTATGAGCATAGCCGACGGAATCAGTCTGACGATGCCTCGGACTGTCAACTCAATAAATCATGCACGACCTTCCCATGCACATCGGTCAGACGATAGTCTCGGCCGGCGTGACGGTAGGTCAATCGTTCATGATCGAATCCCATCAAGTGCAAAATCGTCGCATGAAAATCATGCACATGCACCGGATTCACTTCAGCTCGTAAACCATGTTCATCCGTGGCCCCGTAAGCGATGCCGCTTTTCACGCCGGCTCCGGCCAGCCAAGAACTGAAGGCCCACGGATGGTGTTCGCGCCCCTTCGCATCGGCGCTATTGTTGAACGGAGTGCGCCCGAATTCGGTCGTCCAAACCACCAGCGTATCGTCGAGCAACCCGCGCTGCTTTAAGTCTTGGAGCAGACCCGCGATCGGTTGGTCGACATTCTTGGCTAAGCGAACGTGATCCATCATATCGCCGTGCGAATCCCAATTGCCCGACGAACCGGTATCGATCAGTTCGACAAAGCGAACGCCACGTTCGATCAATCGTCGGGCTGCTAAGCACTGCCAGCCGAATCCGCTGGTTTGCCCCGGTACCAAACCGTATAGCGACATGGTGTGCGAGCTCTCGCCTGCGAAGTCGAACGCTTCCGGTACCGACATCTGCATACGATACGCAGTCTCAAACGAATGCAGCCGAGCAGCCAGCACGGGGTCATGGTCACGAGACTCGAAGTGCGAACGATTCAAAGCGTTCAGCGCTCGCAACTCCATCGCTTGACGGTCCATCGGAATCCGCGGCTGAATGTTCGCAACCGGAGTCGAGCCAGGTACGACTAACGTACCTTGATGAGCCCCCGGTAGGAAATCGGATGCATAGACTTGCGTCCCCGCATAGGTTTGAGCCGGCGCCAGTACGACGAACGAAGGCAGGTCGGCACTCTCTGTTCCGAGTCCGTAGCTGACCCACGATCCGATGCTCGGCCTCGACTGCGTAAACGAACCGGTATGCATCCCGAGCGTCGCGTTGTAATGATTCGAGTGCGAAGTATGCATCGATCGAATCAAGGCTATGTCGTCCATGCATCGCCCGACATGCGGAAACAGCGAACTAACTTCAGTGCCGCAGGAACCTTGCGGAGTGAAGTTCCATTGCGGTCGCTTGAGAAAGATCCTTTCGTAACCCGGACGGTCTTTGATCTCCGGATGTTCCAGCTTTACTTCTTTACCGTGATCACGAAACAATGCCGGCTTTGGATCAAATGTGTCCACATGCGAAACGCCGCCGGTCATGAACAGAAAGATCACTCGTTTTACACGTGGTGTGAAATGAGGATCCCGAACACCGAGCACATCCGAAGAGCCGGCAGCGCCGCGCGACTCTTCAGCAGCCAACTGCCGAATGATCGCCGGAAACAACATGCTCCCCATGACGGCAGAGCGTAGGAACGGACGACGTGTGAGTGGTTGCATCGCGTAATTTGAGACCGACAAAGGGTAAGCTTAATCCAACATGATGAATTCGTTGCTTGCAGCGACGGCGCGGCACACAGCGCTCCATCGTTCCTCCGTCGAACCGGGATAGTCTTCGACGAAGCGCGTCAGTTCACCGATCTCGATACTAGTCCCTGATCGTTGCAGGACGACGGCGAATATTCGTTGCAGTCGATCGTCCGCTGCTGCAGTGTCGTTCAACGAAGCGGCCAAACGAGCCGTCTCGGCATGGAAAAAAGGATCGTTGAGAAAGTACAACGCTTGGGTCGGTACCGTCGTCAACTGCCGCGAAGCCGTACTCGCGTTCGGATCAGCACCGTCGAACAGAGCCAAGAACGGATGTCGACGCTGGCGCTGAACCATTTGATAAACAGTCCGTTTTTGATTGTCGTAAACCGCGCTGAACGGAGTATGTTGAGTGTAGGTCCAACCCGCTTCAGGCGGAAACGGATGAGCCGCGCCAGGTGCCGAATCGAGATTGCCGCCGACCACGAGCAGGCTGTCGCGAATTTCTTCAGCCGTCAATCTTCGGCGTTCGAATCGAGCCAAGGTGCGATTGTCAGGATCGTGCTCAGCCAGTCTCTCGCCCCCCGCGGATGCACGGCGATAGGCAGCGCTGTGCATGATCAGCCGATGAAGCTCCTTCGTACTCCGACCTCGCTTGAGAAACTCGCCGCACAACCAGTCGAGCAGTTCAGGATGAGTCGGCAGTTCTCCGCGCGCACCGAAATCATTCGGCGAACGAACAAGACCGCGACCGAAATGATGTTGCCAGATTCGATTGACATAGGCTCGAGTACTGAGCGGATGTCGATTGATCCATTCCGCAAGTTCGCGTCGGCCGCTTCCTGTATCAGGTGGTAACGTATCACCGCCGAGCACTCGCAACCAAGCACGCGGCACTTCATCGCCGGGCTTTTCCGGGTCGCCCCGTTGCTGCAACCGCACGTTCTTCGGTTCTGCCTCAACAACCGCAAAGGCCATCGGAATCTGAGGTTCAGGACCGCTTGCGGCATCGCGCTCGGCGATGATCTTGGCTCGTTCTCCGGCAGACGAGGCTATGCGCATCAACTGCGGGCCGGCGTCGGGATTCGTAAAGTGCTCCATCCGAAACTGAACGCCGTCGGGTCCCCCGGGATGAGCATCGGAGACGGAACCGGTGCAATGGTACTCGCCGTCTTCAGGACATATCCAAGCCACCGCCACCGGACCATTCGGACCGGGGTGAACAAAGAACGATCGAGGAGGAAGCATCGTCCAAACAGAAACAGATTCAGTTGAAGAATTGACGAAGACGGAAGGTGTGTCGCCGCTGCGCCATGCTTTCAACTCATTGCGACCATTTACTGCGGCTTGAGTTTCCGACAAGTAATCCGGTCCTTCTTTCCAATCGAAGAACGCCCAACTACCTTCGCGTGCATTTCGCAGCGGATGAGGATTCCCGACCAACAAATCATCCAGCAGGTCGGCCGTACTCCAACTCTTTGCAGGATCATCACTCCGTCGAATCTGCCATTCGACACGCGTGCTGTCGGCACCGTGGTTACCTTTCGGTGCGACGATCAACAGCAACACTTCACCGCGCCGTATGGCAACACGCGTCGACGAATCGGAAGCTCCCAAATCAAAACGCTCCGTCCCGGATTCAGCCACATCGCGTGAGATCAACTCGCGCAACGATTCTTTTGAACCGCCGGTCCAAGCACTTCGCAGTGCAGCCGTTTCTTGATCAAGCTCTTTCAATCGCCGCTCGAACGGCTCGCGTTTCTCAAGCCATCGTCGCTTGAATGATTCAATATCCGTCGCGGAAACCAACGGCACCAGGTCGCGCGGTTGGCCTTTCGCTTCGCAGCCGGAAAATGAAAATCGGCTACCCGCGAAGATCCCGTACAGCGAGTAATAATCATGCATATCGATCGGATCAATCCTGTGATCATGACAACGTGCACAGGCCACGGTCAGTCCCAGATAAGTCTTACCGAGATTATCGATGACATCTTCATGCATCAAATGCGTTTCTTTATCGATGTCGTGACCGAATCGACGAGCCACAGCTAAGTATCCTGTTGCGATCACGCCCTCGGAGTAGCGATCACCTGTCTCATTGCTCCGAAGAATGTCGCCTGCCAACTGCAAGCGCACGAACTCGTCGTAAGGCATATCGCGATTGAACGCGTCGATAACCCAGTTGCGATACCTCCAGATTTGCGGCAAGGGTCGATCAGTATTCTCGCCGGCTGTGTCGGCATAGCGCACAAGGTCCAGCCAGTGACGTCCCCATGCTGCGCCATATTCCTGACTATCCAGCAAGCGATCGATGAGCCGACTGTAGGCTTCATCAGATGCATCCGCAGTAAATGCTTCGACGTCGTGAATCGTCGGAGGGAGACCGGTCAGATCATAAAAAGCTCGCCGCACCAGCGTGCGTGGATCAGCCTGCGGCAATGGTTCGAGGCCGGCCGAATGCATCGGGCCTGCGAGGAATCGATCCACATCATTACCGTGCGAATTGCCGAGATCCCGAGAAAGCTGCGGTAGAACCGGCGGCGTTACTTGCTGCAGCGGTTGAAATGCCCACCAGTGCTTAGCTTGCTCGATCGACATGCCTCCGATCTTGACGATGCCTTGGCGCGGATCTGGGGCTCCCTGTTCAATCCAAGTGCGCAGGGCTGCGATCTCTGCGTCATGCAACTTGCCTCCCTGATCGCGAGGAGGCATTGCCAGATGTGGATCGTTGTACGAAACCGCTTGGAACAACAAGGATGCATCGGGCTTTCCGGGAACCACTGCGGCCCCCGAATCGCCTCCCTTACGCAACCCGTCGCGAGTATCCAGCAGCAGACCGCCGCTCGCCTTCAATCCTGAATGACACGAGTAACATCGTGCGACCAACAGCGGCCTGATCTGACGTTCGAACAGAGCCTCGCCTTCGTCGGCCGGCAATGAGGACGACGAGAGTATCACCACTGCGGCAAGCAGTGATGGAATTAGATAAGATCGAAGGAACAAGAATGATTGGTTCAAGTTAGTATGTCGTGGATTACTTTGCCGGCGATGTCGGTCAGACGGTAATCGCGGCCCGAATAACGGTAGGTAAGTCGTTGGTGATCGATGCCGAGGATATGCAGCAGAGTGGCGTGCAGGTCATGTACGTGGACTCGATTCTCCACAGCATGCATACCGAGTTCATCACTGGTTCCGTAAGTCATGCCTGCTTTCACACCTCCGCCTGCCAAGAACATACTGAAGGCCGTGTTGTGGTGATCGCGGCCCGCTTCCTTGACGTTCTTGTCGATTTGAGCATACGGTGTGCGACCGAACTCACCGCCCCAGATCACCAGCGTATCGTCCAATAGACCGCGGGTTTTCAAATCCTCAATCAACGCCGCGCTTGCACGATCGCTGTCGGCGCACAACGTACGGTGACGAGAATTGTTCGAGGCGTGAGTATCCCAGGGCTGTTTGTCTTTATCGCTGATGTAATAGACCTGAACAAAGCGCACGCCCGATTCGAGAAGACGGCGAGCCAACAAACAACTGCGACCGAACGTCGTGTTGCCGTATCGCTCGCGCACGGCTTCCGGTTCTCGGCTGATGTCGAACGCATCGCCGGCCTCTCGTTGCATTTGGAACGCCAACTCGAGGGCGCGGATCTGAGCATCGAGAGCTTCGTCTGCCGGTCGCGATTGCAGATGAAGTCGGTTGATCGATTGCAGCAAATTCAATTGTCGTTGTTGGTCAGGGCGAGCCAATCGAGGATGGTTGAGATTCGCAATCAATCGATCCACTTGCATGTTGTTCGTGTTGACCGAAGTCCCTTGGAACTCACCGGGCAAAAAGGCACTGTTCCAGAGCTGCGGCCCGACGACAGGTAAGCCGGGGCAGAGCACGACGAAACCGGGCAAGTTTTGATTCTCAGTTCCAAGTCCGTAACTCACCCACGATCCGAAGCTCGGACGAGTCGGTTGCTGATGCCCTGAGTTCATGAGCAGCAAGCCGGGTTCGTGATTGGGCACATCGGTGTGCATCGACCTGATGACGCACAAGTCATCGGCGCACCGAGCCAAGTTCGGCAGCAATTCGCTCATCTCGATACCGCTTTCGCCGTGTCGAGAGAATCGAAACGGCGACGGCATATAGCCGGCTTTGATATTGCGACCTTCCATACCGGCCGGCATCTCATCGGCATGTTTGGCAAGCATCGGCTTAGGATCAAACGTATCGACGTGCGACGGTCCGCCGTTCATGAAAAGAAACACCACGCGTTTGGCGCGCGGCGGATGATGCGGACCTGCATGCGGCATAGTCTCGCTACCGGCCCGCGCCTGCTCAGCCAGCATGCCGGCCAGTCCCAACATGCCGAACCCTGCTCCGGCCGAATGGAGTATGCGCCTGCGATTGATTCGTTCATCACTCATTTGAAAAAGTCCTCAATCGCAGAACATCAATTCGTTAGCAGACAACAACGTGTGCGCCACTTCCTGCCACACCGCGCTGCGATCCTCTTCAACAGATCCGTCAGGCAATGTCGCGAAGCGTTCGTTTACATAACCGATCACGGCGTTCTGTTCGTCGGCTGTCGGATTTCTCGCGAACACACGTCGCCACAATTCGGTTACGCGCGAGGCTTGCGGATCGTAATCGTTCGGCAGATCGCTATTGCGGAGATCCGAGCAAGTTTCCGACGCAATCGAGTGCTCCAGACTTCGTGCCTGCTCCAGCATAAAGAGACTATTGAGCACGAACAGCTTTTGGAGAGCCGTCGTCGTGCGAGCCCGTTGCTCAGCATGAACATTGGCATCCGGGAAATCGAACAGCGACAACATCTTGTTCAGTTCGAGCCGACTCACTTCGCTGTACAGTGTCCGGCGCACTGACGAAGGGTCTTGCGGATTCATGCTCGCGCCGGCGATACGACGATCCAATCGGCCGGCGGTGAAAAGAACGGAGTCTCGCCAGCCTTCCACCGTCAATCGCTTGCGATTCATACGACTGACATATATGTTTTCCGGATCGACCTGTTCGCTGCTGCCGCGCGAACTCTGTCGATAGGTGCGGCTGAGCACGATCTCGCGCACCAACCACTTGATCGACCAACCGGACTGCATAAACCGGACGGAAAGATCGTCGAGCAATTCCGGATGAGTCGGTTCGCTTCCAAGCTTGCCGAAGTTACTCGGGGTGGAAACCAAAGGTCGTCCGATCAGGGCAGCCCAAACACGATTGACGAAGACTCGAGCAAACAGCGGGTTGTCGATCGATGCGACGGCGTCCGCCAACTGGAGACGGCCGCTAGTCTCTTTGACTTGCCATTCACCGGCGTCGGTGCGGCGCAGAACTTGTAGAAAACCGCGCGGCGCAGTCGCCCCTTTTCGTTTCACATCACCGCGGATCATTACCTGGAGATCGGTCGGCTTGCCGTCTCGCACCACATGTACGGCGTGATCGGGATTCTTTGCATCCCCGTTGTCCTTCGTTTCTACATCCGATTCCATCGGCCGATTGAACATGGATGTAGCCGCAAAGATCCCGGCTAAAGCGTAATAGTCCTGCGTGGGAATCGGATCGTATTTGTGATCGTGGCAACGAGCACAAGCTGCGGTAAGCCCGAGTAAGCCGCGTGTGACGACGTCGACTCGGTCTTCCCATTCATCGGCCATGACTTCAGGTGAACCGCGATTGTAATACTTGGGTCCCAAGCCGAGGAAGCCGAGCGGACGTACGTCGTAAAACGCGGTGTGATGATCAATCAGATCAGCCGCCAACTGCTCGCGAACAAACTCATCGTACGGCAAGTCGGCATTCAACGACTCGATGACCCAGTCTCGATACATGTATGCATTGGGATAACAGAGCGAACGATCATTGCCGACGATATGCGCTTGATCTTCGCCGTATCGAGCCAAGTCCAGCCAAGGTCGTGCCCAACGTTCGCCGAACGCGGCTGAACCAAGCAAGCGATCGACCGTCCTTTCGTAAGCATCGGGACGCGCATCCGCCGCAAACTCGACCGACTGTTCAAACGTCGGCGGCAAATCGGTCAGGTCCAACGTCACACGGCGCAGCAGTGTATGACCGTCTGCCGTCTCCGCCGGGGACAATAGTTTCGACTCCATCCTTGCGAGCACGATCGCGTCGATTCGATTGAGCAGCCATTCGGGACGCGAAACGTCGGACAGATCCGCTCGTCGTGGATTTTGAAAGGACCAGAATCGACGAGCCTGCTGCCAATCAATGGGTTCCGTTTTGGCTGTAGGCGAAGATTGTTCGCTCATGCGAGGATCGACAGCACCGTCGCGAATCCATTGTTCAAGTCGCTCCACTACTTCGGGTTTCAGACGTCGGTCGGGGGGCATCTCCAGGCCGTCGTACTTGACGGCTTTGAGCAGCAAACTGGCTTGCGGTTCACCAGGGACAACCGCTTTGCCGCTTGCACCCCCGCGCAGCAAGCCGGCTTGTGTGTCTAAAAGCAGTTCACCTTCGACCGATGCAGCACCGGCTGCATGGCAACTGTAGCAATGCTCGATCAGCACCGGTCGAACATGCTTTTCAAAAAACTCCACTTTGGCCGGATCGAGTGCTGAAGCTGCAGACAGAGCTTCGGGCTTTTCATCCGTCGCGCGAGCCATGCGCTGTTCGCTCGAAAATGCGATCGTGCACGCGAGCAGCGCGAGAACACCGAAACGGTAGTGCATAGAGGGAACGTCCAATCGGCGGGCGGGAAGGCTGGAGTTGAGGCGGGAAGTCTTAGTTTAGTGCGTCTCGGCGAGCGACGGCAAGCAAATCGGGGAGATTACATTAGACTCTCGTGAAACCTTGAACACTTTCCGGGTGATATCCCGGCGGCGTTATCGACCGCATTCTCGGATGTAATGCTGTGGCCGATTGAGATGACGACTTTTCGGAGCTGAATCCATGTGCCAACGATTTCTTTTGTTCAGATTGCTCTGCTGCTGGTTGATGTGCTCCGTGACGGCGCACGCTAAGCCTCCGATCCGACGTTTGATCTTGTCATTCGCAACGGTCGAGTGGTCGATGGTACGGGAACGCCGTGGTATCGCGATGTGGCGATAGACAACGGAAAGATTGTAGGCATCGGGCATCCGGCTGAAGCAGGTAAACAATCGATCGATGCATCGGACATGATCGTGGCGGGCTTTATCGACGCTGATGGGCCAATCAGTTACACCGATGATGCGAGATTCGAAGACGACGATCAATCTGCTCACTCAAGGCATCACGACCATCAACGCGGCGAAGGAAGCTCTGCGGCACCACTCTCTGAAGACGACGGTAAGCGAACAGGTTGGACGACGATGGCTGAGTACTTCGCTCTGTTGGAGATGAAGGGCTTGCCGGTCAATGCCGTTCAGTCGGTCGGTCACACACAGGTCCGCAGCATCGTGATGGGAGATACAGACCGCAGGCCGAGCGATGAAGAGCTCGAGCGCATGCGGGCTCTCGTGCGCGAAGGGATGGAAGCAGGCGCGATCGGAGTTTCGACAGCGCTGATCTATCCGCCGGCAACCTATGCATCGACACAGGAGATCAGCGAGCTCGCGAAAGAAGCAGGCAAGCATGGAGGACGATACTTCACCCACATGCGCAACGAAGGGGATCGACTGTTGGAGGCGATCGATGAAGCGCTGGACATCGGGCGCACTGCAGATGTACCGGTTCACATCTTTCATTTGAAGACGGCAGGTCGACAGAATTGGGGCAAGATGCCGGCTGCAATCGCGAAGATACGCGAAGCACGTGCAGGCGGACTGCAAATTCGCGCGAACATCATCCCTATGTGAATAACGGCTTGGGGATCACGGCGCTGATTCATCCGCGGCACTTTGCGAACGGTCAAGCCAAATGGCTGGAGCGAATAGATGAGCCCGCGCTGCGTGCCGAGATAAGACGCGAGATGGAATCGACCGACGGAGTGGGAGAATTGGTACAGGCACGTCGGATTGAATTGGGATCGTATCATTCTCGGGTACGACATCAGCCGCCAAATATCGCGATCATCGCGCTTAAAGTATAGCGGCCATCGCCGAACTATCTCATGAAGATGTTTGGGACACGTTCTTCACGCTCTCAAAACGACTTGCGTTCCGGTCTGCGAACGCGCCGGTGAAGCGAACAAAATCCTCTTGATACCGGCGCAGGCGCGGTGCCTGAATATGAGTCCGACAGGCAAGGTCCCATCGCGGCCCGCTCCACCGCGCGGCACCTGCATCAACGCAGCCAGTATGTCAGGCGATCATCGCTGAGCGCGCTGTGCGCGACCTGCGCTCTGCCAAACTCACCAGCCAGGCGCAGGGATTTATGATCGTGGAAGAATCACGATCGGTTCAGCTCACCGGCATCATGAATATTGAGCATAGAGATTCCGGGTAACGCCGTTCGGCAGAATCCCGTCAGCTCTTTCGACCGGCGTCTCGCGTGTTAGTAAACGGTCAAATCGTGCTCAGCGACGGCAAACAGGCGCGTCGCTGCCGGGGAAAAGTTCTGCGTGGTCCCGGTTATCAACGCAACTCATCCCTGCGGCCGTTTCGACCAGCAAGACCTCGGCGAAGTTTCCGTCGCCTGAATGTGAGACGATGAGCACCTTCATGGAAAAAGAATCACGTGCCGGGCGGAGCAGTGGCGGTTTCGAACATGGACGCATCGCATTCGCTCGCGGTTACGGACTGGCCGATATCGCAAAACGCGAACCGGTCACTTCAACCAGCTTGTTTCGCATAGCGAGCATCTCCAAACCGATCACGGCAGTCGCGATTCTCAAGTTAGCAGAAGAGAACCGCGACGAACCTCGACGACAAAGTGCTGAATCACCTGGCAGTAAACGAAGCCGTTGAAGCGGCCGGCTGATGCGATACGGTGGCGAGACATCACGCTGCGGCATCTGTTGCAACATCGCGGCGGATGGGATCGCGACCAATCGTTTGACGCCATGTTTCAGTCTGTCCGTTTCGCGCTCAAGTTCCATGCTCAGCCGCCTGCATCGCCGCAGGTAGTGATCCGAGCCATGCTGGCTGAGAAGCTCGATTTCGTCCCGGGTGAGCGCTACGCCTATTCGAACTTCGGATACTGCTTGTTGGGCCGAGTCATCGAGCGATTGAGTGGTCGATCGTATGAACAATTCGTTCAAGATGAAGTGCTCCGGCCGCTCGGCATTCAAACCATGAAGCTCGGGCGCACGCGACTGGAAGATCGCGCTGCCGGCGAAGTGCGATATTATCAACCCGGCAGCAGCTCTAGCGTCTTCGCGTCGGAGCTCGGGCAAGATGTTTCGCGGCCCTACGGCTCGTGGTACCTAGAGGCAATGGATGCACACGGCGGTTGGCTGGCTTCAGCCGAGGATCTCATCCGTTTTGCATCGGCCTTTGATGATCTTGATAAGTGTCCGATACTGAATCGACAGAGCATCGAAGAGATGTTTCAACGGCCCGACGGCGCGGCGGGATATGAAGCAGACGGTTCCAAGAAAGAAATCTACTACTCGCTCGGATGGATGAATCGCGAAGTAGGCGGCAGTCGCGTCAATCATTGGCACACAGGATCGCTGGATGGAACAGCCACGATCTTAATTCGTCGTCATGACGGCCGGAACATGGTGGGGCTACTCAACACGCGTTCCTCCACAGCCAGTCCGCACTTGGGACGAGAACTAGACCAAATCATGCATGTAGCCGCCGATGGACTCAGTCGACCGACTCCATAGGAACAGGCATTATTGAGGAGCAGAAGCCGACGGATCCATGGCCAGAGGACGAGAGACAGAGTCCTCTTGCTCGATGTTCAACAAGTGCGAAGATCGCTGCGAGCGATGAAAAGTAAAATTCACACCGTAGTGCTGTTCCTCAACGATGTGCATGTAAACACCGTTTGCTCCCCACTTGCCTTCGACAATAACGGCACCGTCGCTCAAGAACCCGCGAACGATGGCTGTGTGGACGACATCGCCTGCCGGGTTGCAATAAACAACAACGTCACCGATCGAAGGCTCGCTGACTCGTTCATAGCCGTTGTCGTTGAGAATCGTTTGAACGTCCGAACCGTGGACGATGTACCGTCCGCCCGTGAACACCCAACCGTGACAATTGGCATCAGGGCTGCCCGCATCACGAAACATGGCTCGCGTTGCCAAACCGTACACCTGCGATTCTGCGGCTTCATGGATAGCCGCGAGACTCGCGTCGTCCTTAACTCGTGTCGATAACGGAATGATCGTCCCTCGATCGGTGCGTGCAATGGCAGCGGCCGGCTGGAGGTTGAGGTTCTGAGTAAAGAGATACTTTTCCGGTGTTTCAGCCGGAAGGGAGTAGTGATTGGCTGCGGCGGAAAAGCCGAGGACGTATAGAGCCGCGGCCATTGTCAACGATCCCGTCATGATGCGGCTCGTCAGCAATCGACTCGGGGCATGTTGCATCCGAGTATGGATTCGATAGACGATTCCCCAGACAGTGAAGCCCAAGACCCAGGCAGCGATGATTCCCGTGAACTCGATCCGACGGTGATCCGCATTGTGAAAGTACATGTGCCAAACCAGCACTTGCAGACTGGTCAGGACGGAAATCGTGGCCAGGCAGCCACCGAAAACTCGTCCGCTGTTCGTCCCGCTCGATCGTAGTTGCCACAAGAAGAAAAAGCACAGAGCGAGCGACATCGCTGCAGCGATTACCAACATCACCAGAATCGGCAGCGAAGAATCGGGGGTCAGTTGAAACTCGATCATGAGCCGTCAGCCAAAAGGAATCAGTCGTTTTTGGAAAGCACGGCTGGAAGGATCATCGAGCCGCACGATTCCCTTGAACCCAAGGCAAATCGTAGAGTTGCGTTTTCATCCCCTGTATGGACGGCTTGTAATTCACCGTCTTGCGCTCTGGCCTGAACATTAAGATTCTCTAATAGTCCGCGCCTTGATGGACCGTAAATCCAGCCCTATGGGGTATCGAAAAACAGCGACACCGCCGAATTCGTCCTACAATCCCCAGCTCGCATTCATCTTTTCTCCGCCCTCAAATCTCTCGAGGAAACGATCATGGAGACGGCAGAACCGAACTTCGCTGCCATGCCTCAGCCAGGACTCAGACGCCCGCCGATCGTCGTCATACTCCTCTCGGCTGCAACTCTGGCAGGGTTTGCCGTATCGATTCGCAGTGGGAGTCGACTCCCCGCCTTGAGGACAGAACTAGCAAGGCTGGACGCGAAGGTTGGTGAGATGGAAATCACGGACCCCGGAAAAATTCACTTTCGACGTGTGAGAACTGACGGCCCTTTGAAGTTCGCATGGCATGTTTACATTCCTTCCAACGTCGCAATGCAGGTTTGCTCTAAAGTCGGATCGGGCTCGGGAGGATCCGCCATGAGCACTTCATCTGCACCGCAACGCTTCCTAGCTGTTTGCAATCTGTATGAAGAGGAAGGTCAGCTTTCCGTTTACGAGCGATTCGGCGGGACCAGTTCCGGCAGCAATTTCGGATCTCCCGCAGCCGGTAAGTTTCTGATTGCTCACCAAAATGAACTGCATGTCGAGGCACTGGATTACGACACGACACAACTCATCGCGCCCGGTAAGACACTCACCTTTCTCCGGGTCTCGCTGCCGGCTGATCTAAAACAGAAAGCGATGCAAGAGCTGAACGATTTCGATGCCAGGTTCCTGACCGGGCCATTCTGTTTTCGATTGCAGTTCGGCCCCGAAGTCGACGACGAACCGACAGATTCAACACTCGATAACCCTTGATCTCACAACAACTCTTTTGTTAAGCCCACCTGCCATGAATCAATCGACGAAAATGCAACTGAGAAGAGGCCGAGTTCAACTCCGCCTCATCACGGTGCTGCTTCTCACTGCGAGCATAGCCGCCTGGTTCAGTGCGTGGCTGAACACGCGCGAAGCGCAAAAGTTGGAGGCACGCATCGCGGCGCTGCAGCCGATGGCCAATGAGCTTTTCATCAGGGACCTCAATCGACTGGCCGTCATCCAGAAAGCTCCGATGCACCAAGACGAACTCGTCTGGGACGTCAATATTCCCGATCGATCTTCAGTCATCCATCTGTCGACGAAAAATGTACCTCGCTTTGACAGTGCAAATATGTTTGACGCACTGCCTGCGGACGCGAGCTTTACGCTGCCGCAAGGGCTACATCGAATCGAAATGAAGTTGCCCAAACGAGCCGAAGAACTGCGAATCGAACTCCTCGTCGACGGCAATAAAGCGTTTGAAGCCATGATGTCCGACGAGTCACGATCGCGTGGTTCATCTCAAGGAGGAGGCAACTTGGAAGAACAGATCGATGTCGATCCGAGCGAGCCGGTATGTCTGTACCGACGAGCCTACTTTTCCAAGGACCAGCACTCTTACACTTCAACCACCCCTGCCCTATCCAGTCTCATGTTGTGGATCGCCCCGGCCGAATGGATCGAAGAACATCCGGCTAAATCTGACAAAACGGTGCAACCCTCAGACACTCCCGGCGAAACGGTTGGGCCGTAGCCTTTGCCGAACCGCTAGAGATCACTTCATCAAAGCCAACCACCCCACTACTCTGTCCTGAAAAAACGCATCTTTTGCCGTATATCTGAGGCCAATTTCCCGATGCAGCCGGGAATTGGATCAAAATATCACTCGACCGGTGAATAACTGCTTCTGGAGCGGACATATCACCTTTGACAGCCTAATCGGACACAGGTGGAACGGCGGGAAAGGTGAACTCGGATCAGCCGCAAGCAGAGCCCGACTCGATCGAAGATCTGCATCGCGAGCTGGTATCGCATTTAGAGCGACTGGCTTGGGCGGTGCTTCGCGACTGGTCTTCCGCGTCGGATGCCGTGCAAGAAGCGTTCCTGCAACTGACCAAGTGTGAACCTCCGGTTCCGCCTGACCAAGTCCGAGGCTGGCTGGTCAAAACGGTGCAGTACTGTGCTCTCAATCTCCGCCGTAGCGGCGCGAGACGTACGGAGCATGAACTGCAATCGCATCGGGTCCGAGAGCAACCGGAAGGATATGACGCGCGACCCCGCAGCAGCCACGATCTCGAGCAGCAAGAAGAGATCGAACGACTGCGACTGGCCCTCCAAGCCTTGCCGCCTGAACAACGACAAGTGGTCGAACTTAGGCTCGGGAATGAGAAGAGCTTTGCGGAAATCGCGAACACGCTCAACCTGCCGTTAGGAACCGTACTGTCGCGAATGCGGCTGGCCGTTGAAAAACTGCGGAGACACTTCGATGAATGAATCGAAACAATGGGAAGCCGATCGGTACGTACTCGACGATCCCACGTTAGATCGGGATGCGTTCGAACTCCGGATGCTTGACGACCCGGAACTCGCAAATGCCGTCGCGGGTGCGGTTCTCCAGGTTGAGCTCCTGAGCCGAGCCGTTACAATCGACGCCCAAGTTCAGAACGCACAGCTCCGCCCTGAACCGAATATTCAAGCATCGACCTCTGCGGCGGTGTCCGACTCTGGGATCCCTACGAGTTGGGCTCCGTCGCATGTCGGCCAACTCTGGGCCGCTCTGGCCGCCGTGCTGCTTGTCGCCCTATCGATTGCAGTCGCCTCAATGCGTGATCTCCCTCGCTCAGGAACGGAAGCGACGGCGGAAAGCGATCTGGCCGACCAATGGATTCACTTGGTATCCGATCCCCAATCTACGCTGCCGCATGAAAATGTTGTGGTCGACGCAGATGATGTGAGTTCGATCGGCGACGTGACCATGGATGCGCCGACCGAGGATCAAGAGTCTGCCTCCGACGTGGAGTCAGACTGGATGATCGATGCCGGCGAAGAGTTTTTCGCATCAGGAGCCGCCGGCTGATGAATCCATGTCCTGAATGTCAACGTCAACAGCAAGAAGACCGGTCGGCCGTGCGATTCTCAGTTGTCGCACCGGCGATTCTGCACATGCTTGTAGTCGGCGTCATCGCGATTTGCCTGCCTGCTGCCCATCTGCGAGCGGTTGATCCGCCGACAAAGAGCAGCAGCGAGTCATTGAAGCCGTCCGTCGAAACCAAAACGGATGCAACGAAGAATGAGGCCGCGATATCGACGGAAGCAGTCATGACTTTCGTGCGCGAGCATCAACCCGATCTGGCCAAGTTGCTCGAATACATCAAGCAAAAACGCCCTGAAGACTTTGAATCGGCTGTCTCTGAAATCGTCCGCGTCAAGGCACGGCTGGAATCAGTGCGCAAGCGAGACGAAGAACTCTATAAGCTCGAACTGGCGCTCTGGAAGAACGATGCTCAGTTGCGCTTGCTGGCTGCAGAGTTGTCTTCCGTAAAGGGCAAGCTGTCGGACAAGGATCGAGAGCGCATTAAATCGCTGCTCGAAGAAGGTCACACGCTGACGGTTCACAAGTTGGAACATGAACGCGTTGCGGCGCAGACCAGACTTGATCAACTGGACGAACAACTGAAGAAGCGACAAGCCAATCACGAAAACATCATCAACAAAGGCTTGAAGCAGTGGGAAGGCCGCATCGACCGCGGCGATAAGAAACCGAAAGCGAACAAGAACACCGATTCGGGCAAGTAACCGAGTTCTCGCCCTCCACATGAATTCACTCTCCGCACAGCGCCGCGATTAGAACGAGTAGCAAACATGAATCGAAACGTAAAGCGAAATCGATCGAGGTCCGCTTGGATGACGCTCGGATGGCTGATGGCTGCAGCCTCGGCGGTTCCGGGATTCGCGGCCGACAACACCGCAGGCTCCCTCGCACCTCTCTCCACACGATTTGCTCCGTCGACAGGCGGTGAGGCGCCGACGACAGACGAAGTACCGGACTTTCAAAAACACGTCAGCCCGCTGCTCGGCAGACTCGGTTGCAACGGTCGAGCGTGCCACGGTTCGTTTCAAGGCAGAGGGGGATTCCGTCTTTCGCTGTTCGGATACGACTTCACAGCAGACTATGCAGCCCTCTGCGAAAACGATCGCATCAACAAAAAGTCGGTGCTGGAAAGCCAGATGCTGACCAAACCGATCGATGCAGACAATCACGAAGGGGGCAAACGCTTCGATGTCGGCAGTTGGGAATACTGGACCATCAGGCGCTGGCTGGAATCAGACGCTCCGTTCAAGACCGAACAGATCCAGAAGATCGCCAAACTGGAGATCACACCTGCTGCGGTTAGTTTCACGACCAACGATCAAAAACAAAAACTGCGAGTGATCGCCGAGTGGCAGGACGGACAACGTGAAGACGTGACCTGCTTGTGCCGCTTTTCAACCAACGATCCGGCGATCGCTTCGATTAACGAACAGGGTGAGATTACTTCGACGGGTGCAGGCGATACGCACGTGGTTGTGTGCTACGACAATGCCGTCGTTCCGGTTGAAGTGATCCAGCCGCTGACAGACAAAATCGGTCCGAAGTATCCGGCCGTTGCCGTGCGCACGCGCGTGGATGAGTTGGTGCAGCAAAAGCTCGCTCGCATCGGCGTGATTCCATCGCCGGTCTGCTCCGACGAAGAATTTCTGCGACGCGTCTCGCTCGACCTCACCGGCACGCTGCCGACTGCCGAAGAAGTCGTTCGCTTTGCAGCGGATAAGAACACGGAAAAGCGACGGGACAAGATTGATGAGCTGATGCGCCGTCCGGGTTATGCAGCTCAGTGGGCCACATTCTTCTGCGACATGACCGGCAACAACGATGAACAGCTCCGAAACTTTTTGCCGTCCAACAAGGGAAACAACGCTGCGAATCAATGGTATCAGTGGATCGCCAAGCGAGTCGCCGACAATGTGCCATATGACAAACTCGTAGAGGGTATCGTCACCGCGGAAAGCCGCTTGCCGGATGAATCGTATTCCGACTACTGTCGCGCCATGTCGGACATTTGCCGCGATGGGTCCGGTGAAAAGTACGCCGATCGACCAGGCATGGTTTACTACTGGGCTCGAAACAATGTACGCACGGCCGAAGAGCGAGCGATCAGTTTTGCGTACACGTTCCTCGGTGTTCGCATCCAATGTGCTCAATGTCACAAGCATCCGTTCGATCAATGGACGCAATCTGACTTCGCCGATTTCGAACGGCTGTTCAACGGCATTCAAGCCAATCAGAACACGTTGGCACCGGATGCCAAAAAGCCATTCAACGAAATGCTGGTTGAACTCGGCGTCGACAAGAACGTTAAGGGCAATCAGCTTCGCAAGGAGATCGGCCCGATGCTCGATTCCGGAAAGACAATTCCCTTTCCGGAACTCGTTGTGAACTCCAAAGCATCCAACCCGAAGGATAAAGAGAAGGACAAGGATAAAGCCGCCAAGAAGAACAAGAACGCCAAGCCGGAAACGCCGAAGGCTCGTATGCTCGGCGGCGACTGGGTCACGCTGGATCAGAAAGACGTGCGCGGCAAGTTGATGTCGTGGCTGCGAGATCCGTCTAATCCGTACTTCGCCAAAGCACTCGTCAATCGCGTTTGGACCCATTACTTCTCGATCGGCATCATCAGCCCGGCCGACGATTTGAGCTTGGCGAACGCTCCCTCGAATGCTCCGCTGCTGGATCACTTGACGCACGGCTTCATCGAAAGCGGCTTCGATCTCAAATGGCTGCATCGCGAGATACTCAACAGCGACACCTATCAACGATCATGGCAACCGAACGAAACGAATAAGCTCGATAAACGCAACTTCAGTCATAGCCTGCTGCGACGTTTGCCAGCGGAGGCCTCCTACGATTCTGTGTGGATGGCGCTGGCTGACGATGACCTCAGTCGCGATATTGCGCAGAACGGCCGTCCGCGTGCTTTAACGCTGGCCGGATTCAGCCCCGAGATTCGGGGCGGCAATGACACGACTTATGCGCTCGCTGTATTCGGTCGTAGCATTCGCGAATCGAACTGCGACTGTGATCGGTCAAATGATCCGAGCTTGTTACAGACGGTCTTTTTGCTGAACGATACGTCCGTACACAAGATGCTGTCCGACACCAAAGCCGGCTGGGCGGCTTCCGTTGCAGAGAAATACGGTTGGCCGCAGAAAAACAGTCCGACGAACGACAAGGATCGCGAACGCTTCGTTGCGTTCCAATCGAGTTACGACAAGCAATTGCCGAAGATCGACGAACGATTGGCCAAGGCCCGTAAAGACGACGACAAAGCTCAGATCGCCGACTTGGAAAAACGCCGCAGTAAGTTGGTTGAACAATACGAACGCTATGCGGCCAAGTTCGACAAAGAAGACTTGGAGGCCATGCAGAAGAAGGCCGGCACGCCGGCTGATGCGACTGTCGGCATCAAGGACAAGATGATCACGGAAGAGCAGGCGGCATGGATCATCCATGAAGCCTACCTGCGATCCCTCTCACGTCAGCCGACACCGGAGGAGTTTTCGACTGCGAAGAATTTTCTCCTGAGCCAAGTAGATCGTACCGGCGCGGTTGAGAGCCTGATTTGGAGTCTGGTCAACACGAAAGAGTTCATCCTCAATCACTAGTCCTCCATCACCGATCCGCCGAATCCGATCGTTCACCGCACGTTGAACAACACGGCATCGATCACTGCCGCAAACAACCATCGCACAAAACCATCGCTGAAGGAATTGAATATGAATCTGCACCGCACTTGTGACGGACATCGTCGACGCGACTTTCTGCGAGTCGGCGCTCTTACCACTGCAGGTTTTTCGCTCGCCAGTTACTTGCGAGCGGCCGAGGCAGGTGAAATTCGCAAAGACGCCTCGTCACAGAGCGCCATTTTCATCGACCTCAGCGGCGGTCCTTCGCACTTAGACACGTTCGATCTGAAGCCCGATGCGCCCTCGGAGATTCGCGGCAAGTTCAAGCCGATCGAAACCAACGTCAGCGGCATGCGCATCAGCGAACACTTGCCGAAGCTGGCGGCTTGTGCGGACAAGTTCGCCATTCTGCGAGGAGTGAGCCACACGCTGGCGGCTCACCGTCTGGGGAGCGAATACGTCAACACCGGTAGTCGCCCAATCGCATCACTCGAGTATCCCGGATTCGGTGCGGTGGTCAGTAAAGAGAAATCCACATCGAAAGAGATCCCTCCGTTTGTGGCCATTCCGCGCGGTAACCAACGCGCGGGCTTTCTCGGTATTCAATATGCGCCGCTCAATACCGGTTCGGTCCCTACTGCCGGACAAGCGTACGGCGTACGCGGCATTTCGCTGACCTCCGGAGTCACCATCGAACAAATCGAGCGACGCCACGGGTTGCTTAAAGACCTTGACCGCACCTTCCAAGGGATGGAAGAAGAGAGCCAACTGCTGACCGGGCTAGATCGCTTCCAAGAAAAAGCGTTCTCGATGATCACCAGTCCGAAAGCGCGTGCGGCATTCGATCTGAGCAAAGAAGATCCGACCTTTGCCAAGCAATTCGCACCGCAATCTTTTGCGCAAAGCTGTCTGCTGGCGATTCGCCTCATCGAAGCGGGCGTGCGTTTCGTTTCCTTGTCGCTCGGCGGGTGGGACACGCACCAAGATAACTTTACGAAGTTGAGCGAGACCCTGCTGCCGCAACTCGATGCCGGACTGTCGGCACTCTACTGTGGTCTTGAACAACGAGGACTGCTGAGCTCGACCTCGGTAATGACGACCGGTGAGTTCGGTCGCACACCGAAGATCAATGATCGATCGGCCGAAGGAGGCCGCGATCACTATCCGCGCTGCATGTTCATGCTCTTGGCCGGAGGGCCGTTCAAGGGCGGACAAGTAGTCGGGGAAAGTGACGCGACGGCATCGGGTCCGAAGAACGACGCGATTACACCGGGTGATGTGGCAGCATCGTTCTATCACAGCCTGGGGATCGATCCGCAACAAGAATTCCACACGGAAACAGGACGACCGATTACACTGGTTCGTGACGGAAAAATATTGCCGCAACTGTTCGGCTGATCCGTCCATCGACCTCTCTATTGAAGCGACAGAGTAGCAGTTTGACCGCACCTTATCCGCAAGTTCTCATTCGGCCGGATAAGGCCGGTGTGTTGGCAAGTCGCCACCCTTGGATTCTGGACCGCACGATCATCCCGCCCGGTATCGAACCGCGAGCAGGGACGATCGTCGATCTGGTTCATCCTGATGGAAGATGGATGGCTCGCGGCGTCTACAACCCTCACAGTCGTATACGAGTCCGAGTCTATCAATGGCAGCGAGAACAAGCGCTCGATGGCGCATGGCTGCGCAGTCGGCTCGACTACGCATTGGACTTGCGCAAGCGCTGGGTCGAGCAAACCGGTCCGTGCGATGCCATGCGCATCGTCAACAGCGAAGGCGACGGCCTGAGCGGTTTGATGATCGATCGCTTCGGCGACTACGTCGTCATCCAAGTCAATGCGGCGGCGGTGGTGAATTGGTTGCCTGAGATCGCGAACTGGATCACCGAGCGACTAGCCCCGCGCGGAATCCTGCAGCGCATCGATGCCAAGTCTGCCAAGTCTGAACAGATTGACTTGCAAGACCTCACGATAGCCGGGGAATCACCGACGGAACCTATCGTGATTGAAGAGCACGGAACGCGTATCCGACTCGATTTGGAAACAAGTCAAAAGACCGGCTACTACCTGGACCAACGGCAGAATCGATTGCGAGCCGCGCGGTGGTCGTTCGGTCAGATGCTGGACGTCTGCACCTATCTAGGCGGATTCGCCTTGGCAGCGGCTCGTCACGGCAAGACAACGTCGATTACGGCAGTGGACGGCAGTGCTCGCGCGCTGGCTCAAGCGGCCGAGAATGCGGCACTCAACGGAATCGATTCCATTCGCTTTGTGCAAGCAGATTGCTTTGAAGAGTTGGACCGATTGTGTGAGGCCGGAGAGCAGTTTGAAACCATCGTGCTCGATCCTCCCCGAATGGCCGGAAGTCGTGAGCAACAACCGGCGGCGCTCCGCGCGTATCATCGCTTGAACTCACAAGCCATGAAGCTCATCACACCCGGCGGCATCCTGGTGACTTGCAGTTGTTCGGGTCGCGTAAGCCGCGAAGAGTTTGCCGGCCTGTTAGGTCCGGCCGCCAGAAGAGCCGGTCGATCACTGCAGTTCTTGGAACAACTCGGTGCCGACGTCGATCATCCTTGGGATGCGGCTTGCCCTGAGACTGAGTATCTCAAGTGCTTCATCTGCCGAGTCGGAAGCTGATCCGGTAATCGTCGTTCTGACCGAGCATAACGCAAGCTGGTCCGATGGCGCAAAAAAAATGGTCATGGTATGCCGCTCCATCGTCACACCATGACCATACATGTCGCGCGAGAGAGATGCACCCATCCGTCTCGCACACCCAATCCGTGGTACTGGATTTATCGGAAGATCTCAGTCCGGAGTTCCGCGGAAGTTTTCCGATTGGTGCCGTCTTGATTGCACATGCGACTGCTGAAGTAAGCAGGCGGAAGACGTAAGTCACCTATAAAAGACAAGTTGCGGTGCCCGGCCGATCGTCCGAGCACCGCACGGATTGGGTGTAAGATTTTTTCCGCTGATGACGATCAGCGAAATTGGAACGCAGAGGGACGGCCCGCGGTAACCGGTTCGCTCCGGCCGGCAATCGGCAAAGAGCTCCGGGAAGCAGGCGGAGGGAGCAGATCGACCGGCCGGCTCGCAACGGAACCGGCGGCCGGATTGATTACAGAAGCAGACGGAACCGGAGCCGGTGTCGGAACCATCGGCGGCTCGTAAACTTGGGGAGCTTGTTCCGGTGCATAGGTCGGCTGACCAATCATCGATTCAGCCGCAGGCGTAACAGCACCGCATGAGTCACAACCCGCGGACTGCGTGTAACGATTGATCGTACCGCCGCAGTAGCCGTGAGCGCAAGCGGCTTGACCGCAGCAACCGTGATGCATGCCGCATCCGCATTGACCTGAAATCTGTCGCTGAATGCGAGCACATTCCGCAGCCCGTTGAGCCGGGTACGTATCCCACAGTCCTTGCGTGCACCAATTGTGCAGCATGAAGGTTGCGGTCGGGTTATACGGATTCAGCACATTGCGCTGACCGCACGGCCATTCGATCGGCATATCATTCACATGTGGAGCTGTGAAAAGATGTGGATGAGTAACAGCCGTAGGCTGACCTGCCGGTACGGATGCCTTCGGTGCTCCGTATGTGGGAGTGGAAGTCGGCGTCGGTTGACTGAGAGCGGCGGGATCATCGATCTCGGCTCGAGTCACTCCGGTACCGACAGTGTCGCCGCCGAAGCCGATTGCATTTTTGGCCGCATCAAACATGCCGCCTAGTCCGCCGCTATTGAACGGATTATCCGGCACGGAAGAAGGCGACTGTGCAACGAGCATTCGTTGAGGCGCCTGCAGATCAGCAGTTTGGGTCTGAATCTGCAATTGAGCGAAACAAGGAACTGCCGCGAAGATGCCGGCAGATGCCGCACCAAGCGCAAGGATTGAAAGCTTCATTTCTTTGGTACCCTGAAGGTGCGAGGAGTTATCCGAGTCGTCCTGACTCGGGTTGAGATCGCAACAAAAAGGGCACCACGAACTCGATCCCAGATTGATGGTAACTTAAACCACATCTACTGCGAGGCTGGTGTCGCAGTGGGCATCGTAGGTGCTCTGTGATAAGTGTGCGCGACGATCGGTGCGCAGCAAGTTTTCAAGACCTATTTTTGCAGCTCCGGCCGCAAGTGAAATCTTTTCGTATCACTGGCGTAAACCTTGGCGCGCAGAACCGTCGAGGAGGTCGTAAAGAGTAGCGGTCGTAACGAGAGAACCGCGCGGTATCAGCTTTCGTTGCTGACCGCGCGCAACAATCGCTGGCGAATCATGTACAGCCGCGTGCTCTCTTGAATCTTGGCACCGCTGAGCTCGGTGACGTAAAAGACGTCGACGACTTGATCGAGGTGAGTCCCGATCTTCGCAAAGTGCAGCACGAGCTTCATGTCGAACAGTACTTTGGATACGTCGTACAGCAGACCCATTCGGTCATAAGCGAACAACGTGATGATCGTGTGCTTGTCACTGGTTGTGTTGTCAAAACGAACCTGCGTGGGCTGAATCTTTAACCCCTCAGCCGCTTTCGTCTTGCTGTTGCGCCAGATGCGAGGGAATGTCGGGGCTGTGCCCGATTCGGGATCGAGGGCCTGGACGACCTTTCGGCAAACTTGATCGATTCGTTCCGCCGGCGGTGCGCCGTCGTACTCTGAGTCTTCGACCAAGAAGCGGTCCCAAGCGATGTCGCCGGGCTGCGTATGAATTTCGGCTGCGAGGATCTGCATTCCTTGGCTGGAAAGCGATCCCGTAATGCGATGGAAAGTTCCGATCGGTTCACCGGTCTGACGAATGGCCACCGTGTACTCGACGGCTCTCTGCGCTTCGCTGAAGCGTCCCCATGCCACGGCAGCATTGCCTTCGAGAGCTCGTAGACGATCGATCTCCTGCAGAATTTGGCTCGGCTGAGTGCGCAGCAGATAGCCGATCGGCAGGGAGCTGATCTGCTCCTGCCACCAGGTCGCATCTCCTTTTTCAGGAATGAGATCCAAGACCTGCTTACGTCGCGACTCAATCTCGTTGCGGAACCGTTCGCCCGGCTTATCGTCACGGAAATGCGAATCGGTCTGATGATAGAGCTGCAACAGCAAGTCGCATTTCCATTGGTTGACCACTTCGGGTCCGACGCTGGCGAGGTCAGCATACGTCAACAAGAGCAGCAACCGCAGTCGTTCGCTGGAGCCGACCGTGGCTGCGAATGGAACGATCGATTCGTCGCTGTTCAGATCGAGCCGAAACGCGGTGTTGGCCATCAGCAGATGCTTGTGGATAAGAAACATCAATGTTTCTTTGTCCTGTTGGCTCAAGCGAAGCCGATCAGCCGTGGCCTCGGCTATGCGCAGTCCGACGTCGCTGTGGTCTTCCGCAAAGCCTTTGCCGAGGTCGTTGATCAGAAGAGCTAAGTGCAGCAAACCCTTCGAGGGCAAGTCGCGGTAGAGAATGCCGAGCAGCGTTGAATTGTGCAGTAACTCGGTCACGCATTCCACGGCTCGAATCGAATGCGCATCGACGGTGTACTTGTGATACTGGTTGAACTGCAGCAGACAACGCGCATGCTTGACGTCCGGAATGATCTGCTCGAGCACTCGCAATTCATGCAAGCGCCGCAGACTGTCGGCCAGGTGACGCGGTTGCTCGAGCAACTGCATAAAGCGCTCGATTGTTTCCGGAGTGATCTCATCGCTGGCTCGGTTGAGCATCGCGCTGCGGATCTCCCTCCACGTGTAGTGATCGATCGGTTTATCGAATCGATTGGCGATCGACATCAACTGCAGCACAGCCGCCGGATCGCGTTTGACTCGCTCCAGCCCGACCGGCGTGGCCCATACGTCGTGCCAACCGACTTGATAGTCTCGTTCGACTCGACGACTGAAAATACGAGAGAGTATGCCGTGAGAAGTCGCCGGGTCTTGTGCGGTCTGAACGAAGTGCGCGCTGCTGTAGCGAATCTCGCTGATGTTTTCGAAGTAGTCTTTCATGAACTGTTCGACGGGCAACATGCCGTCCGAACCTTGGAAGCCGGCCCAAGCAGCCAACTGCATTTGCAAAGGTCGGTCGAGCAGATCCTGACTCTTGCCTGCTTCGAAGTGCATTTGATTGCGAAGGCGAAGCAAGTACTGATAGCCTTTGCGAAGCGCACGATGATCTTCCGGCGTGAGGTGCTGAAGCTGCGCGAGCTGATCCAGGTCGCATTCACCGTATGCTGCAAATCCGATCCAGCGAACTAACTGAATATCGCGCAGACCGCCGCGCGAGCGTTTGATGTTGGGTTCGAGCAGATAGACGATGTCGCCGTATTTACGTCGCTCTTCCAACCGCGCTTCCACGACGCTGCGAATCAACCGGCGAGTCCGCCGCTTGGCGCCTTGCCTGAGTCCTCGCAAAAAATTGGCGAACAATTCATTGCTGCCGGTGAGCAATCGTGATTCGACCAACGATGTGAAGATCGTAGTATCGGTCCACGAAAGTTTGAGAGCTTGCGCCGGTGTGCGCACGGAGAATCCGAGCTGACAACCGGCGTCGACGACCCACTGGCTGAGCCGTCTGGCGAGCGGCACGACGGCGTCGGTGACGCGCGGATCGTGCAGCAACATCAAGTCGACGTCGGAGTAGGGAGCCACATCGCGTCGACCGTAGCCGCCATGCGCCACCAGTGTCACGGAATCGGTGAGATGTGTCAGGTTGAGATCGATGCAGGCGGCTTCGTAGAGCTCCAGCAGAACGGAGTCCACCAAGTCGGCTAAACGGACGCAGACTTGCAATCCTGGTGAGCCTGCATCGTGCTGAGCTCGCAACTTTTGGCGACCTTCCAGAAGACGCTTGCGCGCCTGCAACACCGCCGCGGGTAACCCGCCTGTCCCCGCTTTAGCCGCCACTCGAATCTCCTAACCGCAATTCATGCATCACTCAGAAGCCCATGCAACCTTAGATGGCATGGGCAACCTTAGATGGCGTCTTCGCCGGTTTCCCCGGTACGAATACGAATCGCGTTAGACAGATCGGTCACGAAAATCTTGCCGTCGCCGATCTGGCCGGTCTGAGCTGTTTCCAGAATCGTGTCGATCACCGATTGCAGATTGGCATCGGTGCAAACAACTTCGATCTTCACCTTAGGTACGAAATCAACGGCGTACTCGGTTCCGCGATAGATTTCGGTGTGCCCTTTTTGACGACCATAACCGCGCACTTCGGTAACCGTCATGCCGTGAATACCCTTGTCGGTTAAGGCATTCTTGACGTCTTCCAATTTGAAATGACGGACGATTGCTTCGATCTTCTTCATGTCTGGTTCCTCGCGGTGTGCTCCCCCCGGTCCGGGGTGGTATCTCAATTCTATCTCAGAACCGAACCGGCTAAAGCCTACTTCGGCGAAAGGGCTTAGTCTAACGCGTGGCCGGGTAACTGAAAAACGGGTTGTGCCGGCAAATGAGTTGCGGCGCAATTCCCGACGACCGAAACTTGACCCCCTACCCTCTCGCGCTATGATTCCGTCAGCTCGGGACAAACGGAAGTCCCGATTTCAGGACGAAGCAAACGACAGACGGATCGCCAGGCTCGCCATGTTCGCCGATGCCATTCTCGCGCATCGCGAATCTCTCGCAGCAACGATTTGATCTTCTTTGGCCGCAGGGAACGCATTCGACCGGATTTGGTTTAACCAATTCAACGTCGATGACGCTCCACTTCTTCAAACGGCATCTGAGATCTACGAGGCTCATCGCTTCGGACTCAGCCTTGCGGACCAGGGATCACGACCATGTTTCGTCCGATTACATCAACATCGTTCGGGGTTCTTAGTGCAGTTTCGTTATGGTGCTTGAGCATGATCAGCCTGCGAGCCGGCCATCCCGAGCCGGTATCGTTCGATGCCCCGGCAGTCGCAGTCGCCGAGTTCCTCGATCAGGCTTGGACCGAACGTCCGACGATGGGCGGCCGACTGGTCCGAGTTCGCATCCCTGTCTCAACGTTCATCGCCCCTACTTTTCAAGGCAATATCGATGAGTTCATCGTGACGGTGGAAAGCCCGCAACAGTCACTGCGCGTCGTCGATTACTGGCCCAAGACCGAACTCTACTCCGATGTCGCAGGGACGATCAGCGTCGAAGATCTTCGCCGTCGCGATCAACACTTTTCTTTCAACGTCAGCGGTGCATACGAACCGTTCGGACGCGGGGCGGCACAAGGTAACTTCAACAGCGAACAGAATACGAACGAGCGCTATCAGCGCAAACCGCCGATGCAGTTGCTCACCGCCACCGGCATCTCGCAGCGCGGATACGGAGTGTTCTTCAAGTTCCGACCAGGCAATGTTTCGATCCTTGAAGGGGATCGCGAGATCGCGCTGTTGTTTGAAGCTCCTCTGGAATGGCGCGGTGATTTATTGCAAATTACGATGCAAGCTGTCGGTCATCAGGCAGGAGGTATGCCCAACTCGCGGTCTCAACATCTCGGGGCGGCTCGCATGTGGACTGCGCTGCATGCCGCAGGCGATACGGTAGCGGCCGAAGCGGCTCATCGTTTCGTCCGTCAGGAACACGAAGTGCGCAACTTGGCATCAACCAACAGTCGCCGCATCGAAGACCGCGCCCTACCGACCATGTTTCATAAAGTGGGTGCCGCGCTCGATGTCGTCGAACCCAAGATTCCGGGCGACTACTTGGTTCAAATTCTCTTCGGGGACAGCAAGTCCCACTTCGATGACGCTACAGCTCGTCTGCCGGTCGATCTGCGAGTCGCTGCCCTCGACTATTGGGATGAACGATCCCGCATGATGTCACTGGCATCGAAGTAAAGGTCGTGAGAAGACTGAGCCTCTGGAGTTAATGACAAGCCCTTTCGGGAGTGACGAGCCGTATTGGGAGTGACGAGCCCTATTGGAAGTGACGAGTAGGTATAGTGTTTGCATAGCTCTTCAACCTTGCCGCGAGAGCGTCGCGCGAGTTTGCCGAAACGGCAGCCCGCCCACCGAATCGAAGCTGACGAATCGAAGCTGACGAATCGAAGGCGTGGAGACGAGCCGATCGAGACGAAGCAGCGGTTGAGAACTTTTTGCACGAACCTTACACGACTTCACTCAGGACAAACCTGTCCATGCGCGGCAGTTGGAAATTGGGGCGGCTCTTCGGAATCGACCTCTTCATTCACTGGACCTTTTGGATACTGCTCCTTTTCTGGACCCTATCGGGACTCGGAGAAGCGGGCATTGCAGGCGGCGCCACTGCGGCTGTATTCATCTTGGCTTTGTTCACCTGCGTCGTGGCTCACGAATACGGCCACGCGTTAACGGCTCGCGCCTTCGGAATTCCGACGCACGATATCACGGTTCTGCCGATAGGCGGATTGGCTCGTTTGTCCAAGCTGCCGGAAAAACCTGTCCAAGAACTTTTGATCGCCGTCGCAGGTCCGGCGGTCAACGCGGTGATCTTCGGGTTCCTATTTGTTTGCATCGCAGCCGCCGCGATCAGCGAAGAGCTGTGGCAGTTCTCTTCACCGGGGTCCGGCTTGCTCGTCAATTTGATGATCGCCAATTTGGCACTCGTCGTATTCAACTTACTGCCGGCCTTTCCTATGGATGGAGGCCGAGTGCTTCGCAGTTTGCTCGCGATGCGATTGACTTATCTTCGCGCCACCGAGATTGCGGCCCGAGTCGGTCGCTGGATGGCGCTCGTCTTTCTCGTGGCTGCCTTTGCCTACGGCCAGCTGGGACTCGCGCTGATCGCTCTCTTCGTCTTTGCCGCAGGAACCGCCGAACTGTTTGAAGCTCGTCGCCGCGCAGCCGGTACATCCAACTGGGTGCAATGGGTCTGGATGCCGGGAAGTGTCAACCCGAACAGCAGCTTTCAGTACACAACGAATCCTCACCGCGCTGCGAACTCGAATGACGAAGACATCATTGATGTCACCGATTTCCGAGAAGTGAAATCACACCCGGGCTTACCGCGCTGATAAGACGATCTCTTCAAACGACTGGATCGTCGGTAGCGCCCAATCGCTGGGCAACGGAGCATTACCGGGCCGAACACTTGTTGCAGTCTGAAAGCCTGCGGTGTCGGCGGCGGTCAATTCAGGTGCCAAATCGCTGACGAATAGAATATCGCTCGCCGGTATCTTCCAATCAGCAGCAATCCGCGCGTAACTGTCCGTCTCTCGCTTGCCGCCGATCGTCGTATCGTAATGTCCCGTGAAGAGGCTCAGACAGTTTCCTTCGTCGGCGACATGACCGAAGAAGAGCTTTTGAGCGGCGATGCTGCCGGAGGAATAGATGCGAACATCGAGCCCCGCGGCACGCCAGCGCCGGATGCTCGGCAGGACATCAGGATAGACATGCGCCTTAAGCTCACCCGATGCAAAGCCGCTCTCCCAAATCAAGCCTTGAAGCGGCTGAGCCCGGTAACTTTCACATCGCCGTCCATCAGACGATTGACTTCGCGGCTCGATGGCTTCTTGCACTTGAGCAGTACTCATGCCCTGGTCAGCTAGCCGTTGGGCAAGCGACTCGGCTCCGGCATCGCGTGCGACCTGCTCACATGCCGCAGTGCACTCGGGTTGCCCCAGCGATGCGGCGAGATAGTCATGCAAGTTCGTGCGCACGAATGGGAACATCACGTCATGCACAAACGAAATGCTCGACGTGGTTCCTTCGATATCCAAGAGCACAGCTCGGCCGGCGAAAGAGATCACAGCTTGATGACCGGATCGAGTTTCACATCGCCGGGAATGTACTTTTGTCCGAAGCACAGAGGCTGATACTTTTCATGCACGCCTTGATCGATGTACTCAGGAGTCCAACCGGCGGGGTCTTCGAATAGCCGAATGCAGCGTATGGCTTTCTCTTCGCACAGATTGAACCAATGCTGCGTGCCGCGCGGCACATTGATCAGATCACCGGACGAAACTTCGACGGCAAACACCGGTCCTTTTTCCGGATGGATGTGAAACAATCCTTTGCCCGCAACGGTGAAGCGGACTTCGTCTTCAGCATGCGTGTGCTCTTTGGCAAACTTGGCCATCATCGCATCCAAGTTCGGCACATCGGCATTCACATTGATCACGTCCGCCGTGACGAATCCGCCTCGCTCTTTGAGCGACTGAACTTCGTCCGCGAACTCCGCCAGAATCTCTTCGTTGGTGGCACCCGGTGCCAAGCGACCTTCCACCGGCCAGTGCTCGTACCAAATACCAAACGGAGCCAAGAACTCTTTGATCTCGGCGACATCGGTGAGCGTACGGTTTTCGTCAGGAATCAATACTCTGGCCATTGGGGGCAGCCTCGTTACGTCTTTTCAACAGGGATAAATCGAAACCCTAGTGTAACGAACGCGGGCTCCCTTGCAACGAAGGGCTTGGGGCTTGTTGACTTAATCGAAACCCGAAGCGTAAGGGCTTGTTGATTTATTCGGGAATCGTCGCGCCCAAGATGGACAGTGTATGGATATTGAAGCGGAACGGCGCAAGCCGTACGGTAAAGCACCATCAATCTAGAAGAACCGGACGGCTCGCGCCGTTCCGCTTGCATTAGATCAACAAGCCCCTTGCCCAGTCCGTTGCACAGTCGGCAGCTTGAATGAATTCGAGGGCTACTTGGTCTCTGCAACAGGTGTTGTTTCGACAGGCTTGTTTTCAAGCCCGAAGACTTTGCGGTAAGCCTTGCCGTACAAATCTTCTCCGTAACTGAGCTCGCCTCCTTGATGCCCGACGACGCTGACCATCAATGCCAGGAGTGCGCTACCGAGCAACCAACCGACGCGCAGATTCTTCTTGTCTTTGACTCTGGCTGCATAAGCCAGTCCTGTAACAATAAGTGCCGCTACGCTGAGGGCTACTCCTGTGTTGCGATGCCGAGCGACCTGATGCTCGGTAAAACTCGAATGCCAAAAGTCAGGATAGCCACGAACATCGGCAAACGCCCATCCCATCACGCAAGCAGCAATTGCACCAGCGGCACCCATCCACAACAAATGAAAGGCAGCCGGTTCAAAGACACTGCGATTCACGAAGCTGAGCAGTGAAAAGAGAAACGATACGACCAACAGCGCGATCGGGAAGTGCACGACGGCCGGATGAAAGTACCCGGTAAACAGAAACGCTTTGTGCAAGGTCGACTTGGAGGCTTCTTGGTCCGACACGGCAGGTGCCGCAGTCTCCGGCCATTCGGCTCCGTCCAAAATCCATACTCGAATCGCCGCCAGTTCCACCGCAGTCACAGCACTATTCTGAGCAGGAGGCGGCATGCGCATCGATGCGTCATCAGTGATGAGATAATCGGTCCACAACGAACTCGATTCCAGATCGCCGCCGGCCACAGTGCTCAACAAAGCCGCTCTGTCGTCGACGCGAAAATCTCCTTTGGCCTGTTTCTCTCCGTGACACTCGCTGCACTTGGCATCGAAGATCGGTTTGATGTCGCGCAGGAAATCGATCTTGGCAGTAGGAGCCGCGGGCGGGTCTTCAGCCTGCGCTCGATCGGCGGCCGAATTCAACAGTGATAGGCCGACGAGCGCCGCAAGTGCACACATGAGAGCTCGTTGAAGATTCGAAGCAGAACGGCGGAAATAACCCAACGAATCCATCGCCTGATTTCCTTGGTGGTGCCGGCAGGGTTTGAATCGACAATCGCACATGCGGCCGGGGAAGCGATTGTCGTCGACCGCTCGCAGCACGCAGGTGGGATTCGTGTTGCAAGAAGTCGAGGTTCAGAGTCCGTTACTCTGTCTTTAACGTGCGAGCAAGCAACGGAGCGGAGGCGGGAGGTTCACTATCGGAATCCGATGTTTGCAGCGATGCTGCTTTGCGCAGCAGCGGCTCAGCTCGATCGGTTTGTCCATCTAGAATCAGCCACATACCAACCATTGCCAACGGCACCGGGTCGCTCGGATTCTCAAGCGCTGCCAGTGCCAGTCGGTCCACGTGTGAAGCACGATCATTGTGACGACTTCCATACAGTCCCTTCAAACCGCCTGCAGGCAATTCTGATGCGGCAATCGGTCGCTGCTGAACCTTCGCCATTTCGTAAATGACTGCGGCCTGGTTGCAATCGCCGGCTGCCACTTGAGCCGCAAAGCGTCGCGCGGTCAGTGCATCGCAGTCACCGTAGAACACAGCCAACCGCGCATAGGCGGCCGCAGCCTCGGAATACCGTCCGCTCTGAAACATCGCGTCCACCGTCTGAACTAAATCCGCAGGCACTGAGTTTTGTCGACCAGCCTGCGACGAGTTCGAAGAGGAAGAAGCCCCAGAGGAAGAAACAAAGCGCCCTGCACCTACGACGTTATCGACCGAGGCATCGACCGGACGCGGCAGTACGATCGAAGCGGTTGTGAGCTGTGACCGCACATCGACGACCGACGAACTCATCAGCGTCGCACGATCAAGAGAAGATGGATTGCTGACCGAATGAATGACGTCCGATTCAATCACCGCGCCGCCGTCACAGCAGCTCGGTACCGCCGGGACATAAGTCGGACTTGGAACCGAATAGTAGCTCGGTGAGTAAACGATCGGTGAATAGGTTGAAACCACCACAGGTCGGCGCACAAGACAAAGCGGGCGCCACAAAGGTCGATAGTACGCAGACCGATAGTAACTGGTATAAGTCACGCGTGGTGCGGGGAAGAGACTGTAAGGAGCGTACGATGGGAGCCCTCCCCAGTAACTGAACATCATCCGTGAATGGCTCGGGTAGTACAGCGGAGCTCCATAGCCGTAGTAGCCGCCGTAACCGTAGCTGCTGATGTGGACGTGACCGGCATGATGTCCATGGAACGCAGACGCAGTATTTGCCAGTGCGACTGCAGATATGACGGAAAGGACCGCGCCGAACCACTTGCTGATTCGAAACATGAGCAACCTGCCTAACACGAATAATCGCTCTAAACGGAACTGTGAACGCTTCTCAATTATCGCTCACGAATTCCGGCAAAGCAACGATCACGGGTCTCAAGCAGACTGATCCTTGCGCTTCGGCGCTCCGGTTTCCGAACTTGCCGACCAAGCACACTCCCGCAACTGCTCGTTCAAGTCCGAGGAACCGAAAATTGTCGCACCGGTTCCTGCATCCGGCGAGGCTTGCTCTCCCTCACCGCTACCGAGTGAATTCAAGCGGTTGATGATCAGCAACGCATCAAGCGGTGTCAAAAAGCCGTCTGCATTCACATCTACCATGTCTACGACAACCGGCGGTGCAGGCAACAAGCCGGGGTTCCGGCTGTTGATCATGTTGATGACGATCAGTGCATCGAGCGGCGTAATGAAGCCGTCACCGCTTGAGTCCAGCGGTTGAACGGGATTGGTTCGCAAGAAAGTCGGGTTCCAAAACCACAGATCCGGCGCCGTGCTGACAGGCCAGTTCTGCGTGGTGGGCAGAACCGATTGCGGATCGGAGTTGATGACGAAGGGCTCGGTGGTCGGTGCGTTATTCGGATAACAGAACTGCCCCGACCCGTCTCCACAGGCAAACGCCGGCGTTGATCCCGGATCGATGGCGGGAGGACCGATCGGATTGATGTCTGCATCCCCGTAAACATCGATATGAGTCGTAGCCGATGAAGCCGTTCCGCTGGAATCGCGCATGCCGAACTGTAGATAGTATGTACCTGGTTCCAGCAGTACTGCCGGTCCGGTGCGAAGTTCACCGACGGTCGTTGCCAGGGTAGAAATCGGTCGCTTGTTCTGGTCATAGATCACAACCCATATCGATTCCTGCGATGCGGATGTGCTGCTCCCCGCCAGCGCCAGTGAGAACAACTGCGGTCTACCGACATACCACACAGCACTTTGTTCTGGATGCAGCGCATCCAAATCTTTGGTCGTCAGGATATTCGCGGTCGGCGCTTCGGACTGGAAACTGGTCCGTATCTCGTAGTTACCGGTCGCATGCCCGGTCACATCCGATTCGATGCGTACCGTGTAGTCTTGGTTACTCTGAACACTCGCGATCCACAAACGCACTTCGCCGTTTCCGTTGACTTGTACTTCAGCCGCAACGGGATTGAGTAGGCTGTCGAACACCGATACCTTCGGCACCAACGAATCTCGCTCGAGTGCATCAACCTGAACCATCAAACCCATCGTCTGACCGCCGGCGATGTGAGGCGAACGGAAACGATAGTTGTCGTCATCGGTGGCAGAACCGATGCTGCCGATAATGCGAGCGCCGCGACGAGAGGCGGAATCAACATACGGACTGACTCGCGGTGCATCGAGCGGATTATCATCGGCTCCGTTGTCATCGTTCAGCTTCGGAACCGCCACGGATCCGAACAACGATTTGACATCGAACGAGGAAAGTGTTTGAGCCGAAGAAGCGAACCACCGGCCGGCTTTTTGTGCCACTCGCAAAACTTCGGTATCGGAATACGCTGCCGTCGCATCGGGCTGGATGATCACGGCATAGCTGCCGATCGCAGCGCTCGGATCACCGTCTGCTTCGACTTTGATGTACACCTTCTGTCCGACAGCCACGTTGCTCAGGTGCAACTTCAGATCGCCCCCCGAGGCATCGTGCGCAGTTCCTTGAGCCAGCACGTTTCCGTTCTTATCGAGGATACTCATCTTGAACTGTAGTTGGCTCAGTCCGGCGGATGCAACGCGAAAGGTCGTGGCACCGCTGAAAGTGGCGTCGTAGAAGTAGATATCTTTGTCCGAAGCAGTGCTGATCTCGCCGTAATGAACGAGCGGAGCCTTGCCGTCCCAATGCGACGACGTTCCGTCGAAACGAATGCGAGTCGCATCACCGATGACATCATTCGACTTGGCTAGCTCGTTCACATCCGGACCGCGAGTGCCGTACACCTGCTGCAAGAGCGCAATGTCGGCTGCTGTGGGTATCAAGCTTTGAGGAATCCCGTGGGTATGCATCGGCGATGCAATGTCGTCAGAGTGCGGCAAACCGAGAACGTGACCGGCTTCATGCAACGCGACGCGTAGGAGATCATCCGGCTTGTTGTTCCAGTCCGCATCCGTATTGAACAGCATGTCACCGGCCCATGATCCGGCCGATGTCATGTTCTGCTCGACCGCTGCGGCCCAGGTATCGGCCGCCATCGGAATTCCGGCGACACGAATATCGCCGAAGCGATCATCGCCATGCGTGGCTCCTTGCGTGCCGAGTGCCGAACCATCATCGCTCACCACTCCCACATTGATCGCGGCATACTGAGCCCAAATCTGAAATGCATGGGCGACGGCCTCTTTCCATGCCGGGCCGGCCGCGGAACTGCTCATCACCGCATTCAAATCGCTCGTGTGACCGGACACCTTTGTTCCGTCTGCCACAAAACTCAGTCGGAGACTTCCGCCGTCGGTCCACGTGCCCGATTCGACAGTCATCAGTCGTCGCGGTTGTAGATTTTCGATCAGCAACTTGCGATGGTTGCCGCGTCGTCGTCGATGTCGAGTCATCATTGTTCGGCCGAGGGTGAAGAGGAGTCAGCCTGATCCGAATCGGACCCGTTCTGATTCGAATGGAGAGAAGAGACGTTAGCCATTTGCGGCAAGCGTGCGATGCCGGCTGCGGTTTCAATCAACTTGCGAAAGCTCGCCTCGCCGCGAAGTGCAGACATGTCATTATCCTGTTCCAATACCGCTGCGAGTTTCCAATCGCTTTGCAGCGCTCGCGCCAACAACTTCAGCGCTTGACCGCGGCGTTCGATCGCTTCCTTCGAGGCAGCGTCCAATTCAGCGGCTTGAATCGAATAGATGCTCGCCGCCATCGCCAACTCGTATCCGCCGGTCGCCTCTTTCGCTAAAAAGTCAGCGTCTCGTCGTGCTTCATCGAATCGCTTTCGACGCGCCAGAAAGACGCCGCGACTTCCGCGAGCCATGCCGCTGTTCGGATTCAGAGCGAGCCACGAGTTCAACGCCCGCTCGGCAATCACTTCATCAGGAATCACTTCCATGGTCAGGTGTGCCAAATTTTGAAAGACTCGCTCATCATGACTGTTTAGTTCTTCGGCTCGTAACAAATCAGTGAGCGCCTGCTTGGGATCAACTTTGATCAACGCAAATCCGCGCTCGCTGAAGGTCGATAGCTCCAGCGGTGTACCACGACGGGCCGCGTTGAGATCCTTGTCCGCTTCTGCTAAGTTTCCTGCCGCCTTATTTAATCGCGCCCGCAGCACATAACCTTTGACCCGATCGTGCCGATTGGATTCGCCGCATAACTCGATAAAGTGGGACACCGATTGCTCTGCACCGGAACGATCCCCCTGCCCTTCCAGACAAAGAGCGAGGTTGTAGTGTGACTCTACAAGACCTGGCTGAATCGCCAAGCAATCGCGAAAGGTCCGTTCCGCTTGTTTGAATTGCGAAGGACTGTGACTGCTTTGGGCGCTCTGCAACATGGTCAAGCCGCGAGCATGACGAGCGGGCCAGTAATCGACATCCAGCCCGATGCAGGTCGCGAACGCTTGGTCCGCAGACAGTCGATCCCCTTGTTCTGAATAGCAGAGCCCGATCATGTACCAGACCAACGGCTGTCGCTCGTTCGTATCCGCCAACCGTTGCAATTTCTCCAATGCCCTCGTCCAATCATGACGAAGATAGGCATTGATCGCCTCTACGATTCCACCCGATCCGAATTCGCTGAGATCGATTTCGCGCACGATAGAGTATTCGGCTCGCATCGCATCAAGCGCTGTCCGCACCGAGTCCGTCGGCAACGAGTCATCTGCGTTCAAGCGATTACTGACCGCAACAACCTGTCCGGCATCCGCAATATCGGTAAGCTCCTGGAGGGAGATCGCAATGTGCTTCAGTTCATTCTCATCCAGATAACTCAGAACCGACTTGGTTCTCAGTGAACCTGACGAACCGCGCGATGCAGAGTCCATCAAAGGCGCGGTTACTTGTTGCAACATCGCCGCGGCGGTCAATTCCAAATCGGGATCGCTCAGCCGCCTTGCCTGTGCGGCCAAGACCATGGTTTCCAGCGATTGCTGTTCAAACTCCGCCGCCAACTGTCGTGCCTCACCTCTTCTCACTTCGGTTCGGTAGGACCAAGCCGTCCCTACTGCCGCGGCTGTCAAACATGCGGCGACGGTACCCACCGTTGCCACAGAAGATAATCGAGGATGGCGCTTGCACCATTTACTGAACCTGGCACCCAGAGCTCGTTCGCGGGCATAACGCAACGGTTTATTAGAAAGATGGCGATCGAGGTCTTCGACTAATTGCTCCGCTGATCGATACCTCCGTTCTAATGTCGGCTGCAGTAGTTCTTCCACCATTGCAATGACGGACGAACTGACCTCGCGAGCCGATAGCGGACGCATATTTGCGGAATCGGATCGCTGATTCAGCATCTTTGCCAATTGCGTATCCAAATCGCCTGAGCAATGTGCAAACGGTAGTCTGCCGCTGAGCAGTTGATAGAAGACGACGCCCAGTGAGTAGAGGTCGCTTTGCGGGCCCGGTTTCTCTTTCGCTCCCAACAGCGCGGACAAATGTTCCGGTGCCATGTAAGGCAACGTCCCGCCGACCGCGGAGGATCGCTTGCCCGACGTAGAAGAATCAATGGCCACGTTGAAATCGACTAAGCGAGCTTCGCCGTCATCTCCCACGAGCACATTCGCGGGCTTCAAATCGCAATGGACGATGCCGTGTGAATGTGCATGAGCCAATCCCGCTGCAATTTGTCGAACTAGCTCGCAGACCGTCCGTTCCCACGGTTGCTTATCGCTCAGTTGTCGTCTTGCCGCTGTCGAATCCGTTCGCATCCAGCTTCGTGCAGAGCCGGACGGTGCACCTTCAACAATCGTTTGGATTGATTGCCGACGATCACTGAGCGTCTCCTTCAATGCGGCGGATCCGCGCCGAGTCGTACCGCTGCGAGCCGGATTCTTTTCCGTATCCGTCGTATCGGGAACCGTGATAAGGTCGGCAAGCGTGGCTGCGCCGATGTACGGCATGCAGATCAAGTGATAACCGCCGACTCGATGCAGCGACAGGATCTGGACGATATTCGGATGCTGCAACAAAGCCAACTTCTGCGGTTCGGCTGTGGCTTGGCGGCTGACCTTTAAGACAACAGGCCGCGCACTCAAGTCCAACTGTTCCGCCAGATAGACCGAAGCGAATGCGCCGCGACCGATCTCGCCGATGATGAAAAAGTCGCCGAACTTTTTCCCCGGTAACAAAGCACCCAACTGCTTAGCCGTTCCGCCGGCTTTCGCATCGGACGGCAACGATTGCGAAGTCGAGTCGCGATTCACTTGCTTCAGTACGGACTCGGTCCAATCATGATCCGTCAGGATGCGATCTTCGGCATCACCATGCGCCGATTCGTCCGCTGATCGCTGCAGTCGATCGTATTCAAAGCGCAACTCCGACGCTGCTTCGTCCGCTTCGGCCAGATGTGGAAACTCTTGCATGAGCTCCGACCAAGCCGGCAACCGACCGGCTTCCGATTGATGTTCCAATCGAATACGCAGCAGTTCCACGGCGACGGCTGCGTATTCCGGATGCGATTCCGCCGGTAGGAAGCTGCGCACGTCGACGGACTCGTAGCCGAGTCTTGCGACTTCCGATTCATAGCGCTCGGTCGCATCGTCCAGCAGCGGCATCCTACGCATCCTCGCTCTGCACACCGGCCGACTTCAACTGTTCCAGCAACTCGCTGCGAAACGCTTGAAGAACTCGCTCCGTCGTTCGCTTGGATCGCTCGAGTTTGCTTGCGATCTCATCGACGGTGTACCCTTCCATGCGCAGTCGAATCATTTCCTGATGAGCTTCCGGCAACGATGAAGTGAGGTCTGCGATCGTCATTCGCAATACGTCGATCGATTCATCGCTCGCCTGATCATTCTGCCATTCCAGTCCTTCGGTACGGCGCACATCGCGTTTGCCGGCTCGATGGTAATCGGCGACGGAACGAATCTTGTTCAGCGCCATCACCATCAACAGCTTCCACAACGTCTCGCCGTCGGGCACTTCGTACTCGCCCTCGTTGGCGCGCCGAAAGAAGGTGCGAAAAACGCTTTGCACGATATCTTCGGGCTGAACACGAGCCGCCAAGTCTTGCCCGGTTCGGAGCTCCGCCAGACGTAGTAGTCGCTCGGCGTAACGACGGTAGAGTTCTGTAGCGGCATCATCTTGTCCGCAACGAAAACGGCGCAGCAATGATTCGTCGCTCTTGCCCGGTTCAAGACCGGATGCACCGGGAATAGGTTGAGGTTCATTCATAAACGCGAACTTGAATTTGCTGCTGCGAAACCGGCGTTTCTTGCGTCGATTGCGATTCAGTGGAGACATAAACAGTGAGAACCTACCGAGCCGACAACGGAACAGCACTTGACGGTGAACAACGGTCCGCGTCGCTTGCGTCTTTCTCAAGTGCGACCGATGGCAATCATCCTGGACCGTAGATAGGAGCAGGATTCGGCCCAGGAAACCGCCGGCAGTAATCTCAACTTTCCCATTCATTTTACCCGGACATGGGAAAACTCCGCGTGGCGGATCGCGACCAATTTTCCCGCTCTCTCCCTTTGGATCGACAATGTTCCGATTTTGCGGCCTCATCCGCCGGGAGAATGGTATGAACCGAAGAATGTTGCAACGCGGCCCGCTCCGTCTTGAAACCCTGGACAAACGCTGCCTGATGGCCGCCGATGTGGTGGAATCGGAACTAACAACACGGAATCGACTGGCGATCGCTTCGACCTTCTGCCGCTGAATCAGTCGTACTCAAGGGCACTGCGTCAGCCGACGACCGAGACTATTTTGCTTTTACCGCACTCGCATCGGGACCAGTCGGCATTCAAGCCGGATCCGATGCGCAACTGCGTGTCGAAGTCACCGACCGCGCGGGAAACAATCTCTTTGAGAGCGAACCGAAAGATCATTCGACCGGCGGGACTTGGCAAGCCCTGGAGGATCGACCTATCTCATTCGCATGCGATCGACTGAAAAGACTCCGCTCGACTATGCCGTACAGCTCGCCGCCGGGAGCGATGTACCTCCACCGCTCGGAGGCGGCGTGGACGGCGGAAATGGTTCGAATAACAACTCGACCGGACAAGAGATCGAACCGAACGATAAACGCGGATCGGCCACGAATGTCAACTTATCGACCGACGCGGCTGTTCACCTGACCGGAACAGCATCGAAACAAGATCGCGACTTTTTCCTCGTTCAACCAAGCGCCGCCGGCGATGTGACGGTCACTGCTTCATCCGGTGCCGTCAAGATATCGATCAGGATCCTATGACAGTGTGTGAAGCTGTTCAGATCGAATCGAACAGCAATACCTTATCCAGTTCCATTCACGATCGCCGATTCCAGCCCCGATAAATTCGCATCCGCGGTGAATGGCACCGCAACACCGACTTCGCCTTGCAATTAGGTCCGGCGTCCGGAACTCCGGAAACGTTCCCCTCTCCAACTCAGACTCTGAAGGTTGGTATGACTCCAGCGACGATGGTTCCGTAACTCCGATTGATGCATTATAGCCGATCAACCATATCAACGGCCTGCTCTCACTCAAGCGTCGGCAAGTCTTTGCCGAGTTCGATGTCAACGACGACGGAACGATCTACGCCATCGATCCGCTGCGATCATCAATCGCCTAAACGTCGGTCACGGCGCGGATGATACAGCGGACGATTCACGCAATCGACCAACCAGTGAAGGGGAAGATCACATCGCCAAGCAGTTCAGCGATACCGCGACCTACTGGCTTCCCTTGGGAACAAAACCCACCGCCGACGGCGAGGTAAGTAAGTCACCGTGCAAAGTGGCAGAATCTCCTGGCAGAATTTCTGGCCAACGAGGCTCCATCTCCTGGTAACGAGGCTCAATCTCCTGGTAACGAAACCAGCCTCGTTACCCACTACCCGACGAGGCTCCAGCCTCGCGATTGCGAAACGATCATGACCAATCGATTGTCACCGTTTAAGGTGTTAGTGGTACAAACTTGATTGGGATCAATTGAGGACAATTGATCTACGCTGACTGATCTACAGCAACTCTCCTGGTAACGGGCCCAGCCTCGTTACCCACGGCGGGCTCAGCTCGCAGTTGCAAGGCGATCGCGGCCAATCGATTGTCACCGTTTAAGGTGTTGGTAGTACAAACTTGGTTAGGATCAATTGAGGACAATTGATCTACACTGACGATCTGCAGCAACTCTCCTGGCGCCGAGGCCCCAGCCTCGTTGCCCCTGCAACAGCTCCAGCCTCGCTATTTGCGAAATACTCGCGCTCAATCGATTGTCACCGTTTAAGGTGTTGGTACAAACTTGGTTAGGATCAATTGAGGACAATTGATCTACACTGACTGATCTACAGCAACTCTCCTGGTAACGAGGCCCCAGCCTCGTTACCCACTGCCGGCGAGGCTCCAGCCTCGCAGTCGCAAAGACCAATCACACTCAATCGATTGTCACCGTTTAAGGTGTTGGTGGTTCCAACTTGGTTAGGATCAATTTGGGAAAATTGATCTACACAATTGATCTACACAATTGATCTACACTGACTGATCTACGGTCTACCGGATGCAGTAGATGGCTTCTGAGGATCGGACGAGGATGGAATCTGCGGTTACTGCGGGGGTGGCCCAAGTTATTTCATCGGCCGTTCCGACTTGCAGTTCATGAGCCACTTCGAATTGATCGCTGATCGGAATGATCATCAGCTTTCCTTTTTCATTCACGGCGATCAAGCGGCCGTCCACCACTACGGGACAACCGGCGGCCAGCGTTCCGCCGGGCAATCGCTTGCGGAAGATCTCGCGACCGCTGAGCTTATCCCAACAGACGATCTGATCACCGAGAAAGAACAATCTGTTTCCGATCACAACCGGCGATGGCATGCCGGCTCCGCTCTTTGACTTGGACCACATCACTCCCTCGCTGGACGCCTTCCCTTTGGGCAACGTCAAATCTCCGGACTGACCGGGGCGCACTGCCATGATGGGAGCTCGACTACCGGGGCTGGCGGTTCCGATATAAACACCATCCGCATCAGCCGTGAGCGATCCGGAGAAGGATGTATCGATTCCGCCCACGCGCCAACGCTCCGAGCCGTCCTTGAGATCGTACGCGATCACCGATCCATTCCCGGCCCCGAGAATTTCCGTGACATCACCGTTCTTCCATGCGATCGGTGTCGCCCACGATGTCCCTTTACTGCGCTCGGCTTTCCATCGCTCTGAACCATCGTTGGCATTCAGGCAAAGGATACGTGCGAAGTCTTCGTTGTACTGCTGAACGATGAGCGAATCGCCGACGAGCAGCGGAGAGGAACCGGTGCCGAACTGGTTTTGAATCTTCTGCTTACCGACATCGCGTCGCCACAACTCTTTGCCGTAATGGTCAACGGCGACGACTAACCCGAGCGGCGCGATAAAACTGATTACAGCTTGCTCGTTGGCCGCCGGTGTTTCGGTGGCATAGGTATTCGACGCGTGTTTACCTTGCTCCGGTTTGCCCACTGCCAGTCCGACTGCCATAGCACTGCACCGTTCCCGGCATCCAGGCAGATTAATCTTCCAAGTTACGTCGCTTTTCGGCGGCGAAGCCAATCCCATCGTGCTCAAGTCCATGGCACCGGCTGACATGCCTTTCGGTTTGCCGACCTTGTCTGACACAGCAGTAGTGACAAACGCTTTGGAGCCTACGCAACCGGCTGCGACCAACCTGCCGGGTATCTCGGTTCGCCAAACAACAGAGCCCTTTCCGTCGAGCAGATTCGGCAGCTTTCGTTTCGCTTGCGATGCCGAGCGATAACCCGCCTCGGAACTGAGCCCAATCGGCTGCCGAGGCAGACGATACGGAAAGGATCGTCAAGGCCGCGAACAACCAATATGTAATCCGAAGCAACCGCATGCTCTTCACTTCTCCGGATAGCTCTAAGCCTCACTCCTGCCCTTCCACTCGTCCGTATACAAGGAAATTATAGGCATCGGCGAGTCACTGCTCTGCGTGCAAGCCGACAAGGCCTGCGCATCAAGTGAATACGTATCGATCAGAGATGCGGTGCAATGTCTTGTGCGTCGTAATAGGCTTCAGAAATACGACGTATCAGCCGCCGATCGAGCAACTGAAAAGCAGTTGCCATTCCCACCAGCAGATTTCGCGCAAGGTCTCGCGCGTCGATGATTGGCCGCGCACGGCGGTTCGGCAGGCATCCACTAATGCAAAGGGCAGCTCCGCGGCATCCGTCAATTCATCCCAAGGCAGCGGTTCTCGCGAAGGCTCCTCGGCCGTCGACTGGATCTGTTCAGCCAGCGAAGTCAGGACCGAGTGCCGTCCGACTCGATGAAACCAATACTTGGCATTCTCAAAGTCCCCTTCGCGGCGATGCATGATCCCATGCCAAAAGGAACCTTCTTTCGTGTGCACTTCCTGACTGAGCGAGTGCGAGGCGTCGAGGTCACCGGCCAGCAACCAGAGACCGGCTGCTGCACAACGATCCAGTTGCGATCCGACTGAGCCGGCCAGCAGTCGCTTCACGGCTTCAGCCGTTTTCGCATCGCGCGGCGCATCATTTAGATCTGGAATCGGCGCCGCTTCGATCACGGCGAGTAGTTCGGCATCGATCCGATCACGAACCAGTAAATCACAATGAGGCATGAGAGCGGGCCGAGCAAGCGATCGCGTCAGAACTTGTAAAGCAACAACATGGAGTAGTTCAAGTCGTTGGGCTGTTTGCCGTTGGGAGTACTATCATAGCGATCGACGGCACCGATTTTAAAGGAGAGGTTGCCGACTTCATCCCACAACATCTCCCAAGAAGTGTCGGACACGATACGGTAGTTCCCGAAGTTGCCCCACTCCGGGAAGTAATCGATCTTCGCCACCCACTTGTTTCGCTTGTTCAATTGATGTTCATAGCTGGCACCGAACAAAGCTTCAGGGACCCAACGGTCATCCGGTCCGCCGAACTCTCGCGATGTACCGGCACCGAACCGCCCCTGTAGACTCAACCGTTCCGTTTTGACGAAGCGATACGCCAAACCGGGGTTGATGTTGTAACGCACATCGAAGGCTTTGAAGCGATCGTACTCAATACCTTGCTTGATGAACGCACTCCAAGGTGAATCCCCGAAGAAACGATCGAAGTCCGCGTAGGCCAAAGCGTTATTCTGCTTTTCAACTCCATTGGCCTGCGTTCGATTGTGCGAGATGCGGAAGTCGAAGAGGTTCTTGTCTGTCGAGCGCTTGAATTTGGCGCCGGTTTGGAAACTGAACGAGTTCGCATTGCCGCTGGAACCGTTCAGTCCCAGTTCTGCACTGTTGGTCCAACCGTCCCAAGGGAACCAAGCCCAGGGATAGTACCAATTGTTGCGAGTGATGCTTCGCACATCCAAGTCATCGAGCTTGGCATCGGTCGCAGCAGAATCCGACTTCGATGAAGGTTCGACGGTCGGAAGCGCTTCTTTGGCCGGCGGTGCTGCGCCGACACCTGAACCGACAGTGGTGTTATCGGGAGGTAAAGAGGGAATGGACGGCACGCTCGGCGGCTGCGGAATCGCTCCGTTCGAAGGAACATAAATGGGCAGCGGAGCGGGCGGCTGTGTCGCATAACTGCCGGGCCCGACCGGAATTTGTCCCGTGCCTTGCACAGGATACGAAGTATTCCCCGGCGCGTAGTAACCAGGGGCCGATGGATAAGTTGTCCCGTTGTAACTCGGTAAGTTACTCGGCAAACTTCCGACTTGCGGTCCGCCGTAAGGCGAAGAAGGGACGAGCGTGAGGGGCGACTCGGGAGGCACGTAAGAACCGGTCTGCGCCGAGGCAGAGTGCATCCCGACGAAGAGGATCAGCAACAATCCGACTGCGCAGCTCATCAAACTTTGCAGACGCAATTTCACAGGCGACTCTCCGCGCGATCCATCGAACGACTCAAATGAAGATTCGTTCACGATGTAACCGGCCGGAGCGATTCGACGCAAGATCAGTTTCTGATCGCAATCACTTTGACGAACTCGATTAACTATTCAGACCGTAACGCACCATCTTGTAGTGCAAGGTCCTCAGACTGATCCCGAGCGACTTAGCCGTCTTCTCGCGATGATAGTCACACGCGGCCAATGCCGCCGAGATGGTGCTCTTCTCGCACTCTTCCACGACTTCGCTCAGAGTTCCTGTCTTAACACCTGTCGGAACTTCCGGAGCAGCCAGCTCCGTGGGGAGTTCGTCATGGTGAATCAGTTGTCCGACATGCGTGACCACCATGCGCTCGATCATATTGCGCAGTTGCCGAACGTTTCCGGGCCACGGTGCAGCTCGCAGAGCTTGCATCGCTTTGGGTGCCACCGACTTAATCGGGCGATTGTGCTTTTCGCAGAAATGTCGGACGAAGTGATCAACCAGCAACGGAATGTCTTCTCTTCGCTGACGCAGCGACGGCAACACGATCGGGACGATATTGAGGCGATAGAAGAGGTCCTCGCGAAACGTGCCGCCGGCGATCAGCTCTTCGACTGACTTGTTGGTCGCAGAAATGATACGCACGTTGAGCGAGATCAGTTCTTCGCCGCCGATGCGCATCAGTTTCTTCGATTCGAGAACGCGCAGCAGATTCACTTGGCTCTTCGGAGACATCTCGGTGACTTCATCCAAGAAGAGCGTTCCGCGCGCGGCTTGCTCAAAGCAACCCGGCTTGCGTCGATTGGCTCCGGTGAAGGCCCCCTTTTCATGACCGAACAGTTCGCTTTCGAGCAATGCTTCCGGCAACGCACCGAGGTTCACTGCGACGAACGGACCATTGGCGCGATCGCTTAGATCATGCAGTGCGCGAGCGACCAATTCCTTGCCGGTGCCGCTCTCCCCTTGAATGAAAACCGTGGCTTCTGTCTTGGCGACCTGACGGATCTGTCTTAACACATCTTCCATGACCGCGCTGGTGGCCACGATGCCGGGTACTTCGCCGACATCGGCCAATCGGGTCTTCAGTCGTTGATTCTCGCTGCGCAACAAATAGTGCTCGCGAGCGCGTCGCACTTGTTCGCGGATCAGATTGAGGTCGATCGGCTTGGAAATAAAATCGAATGCACCCGCGCGCATGGCTTCGACGGCGGTCTCGACCGTACCGTGCGCGGTAATGACGATGATGGCAGTCTGCGGACGCATGTAGAGCATCTGACGAATCAGTTCGATGCCGTCGACAGTGCCGCGCAGTCGATAATCGGTGATCACCAAGTGATAAGCACCGTTGGAGAACTTTTGCAGAGCATCTTCTGCGTCGGAGGTCGACTCGATGGAATCGGCTTCTCCTGCCAAACCCTTGATCAGACCCGCACAGATGTTCGGCTCGTCATCGACGATCAGAACACAAAACGGCTCGACCTGTTCGCGGTCGGGAGAAAGTCTTCCGGCCGAGAGGATCGGTTTGGCTTCCGCTAACTCCCCACCGCTCATGGATTCGCCTCGACAGGCAAAGTAACTCGGAAGCATGTCCCCTTCGGTCCGGTGGTAAAGGCGATGTCACCGCCGTGTTGACGCACGATCTTTTCACAGATCGCCAACCCCATCCCTGTTCCGTCTGGGCGAGTAGTGAAATAGGGATCGAAGACTCGCGCTTGCACAGTCTCCGGAATGCCGGTCCCGGTATCGATGACTTCGACGAGCACTCTGTCCTCTTCAGTCTGCAGAGAGAATGTCAACGCGCCGCCTGTTCGCATGGCAGCCAAAGCATTCAATGCCAAGTTGAGAAAGACTTGTTTCAGTTGTACGGAGTCGGCATTGGTCCAGGACGATCCCTCTTGTTTCTGAACAAAGTGGATCGTTACGCCGCTCTCCTCGGCCTGGGGTCGCAAGAAGCGGACGAGCTTATCGAGCAGCGGAACGAGATCGACCGAGCGTTTGCCTTGAGCCACTAACGATGCGTAGCGATCGAAGCTGCCGAGCACATCGTTCAGCCGTTTGGCTTCCGTGTGCACCACGTCCAGCATGCCGTCAATCTCCGGATGGACCGGCTCTTCCGCAAATCTTTCTTTCAGCAACTGCAGATGAAGCGACAACGCACTGAGCGGGTTGCGTATCTCATGCTGCAAGCCTGCGGCCATGGCCCCCAACCCCATGTAACGCTCCATGCGTCGCAAGCGGTCTTCCATGAGGGCTTTGTCGGTCACGTCGGTAACGTGTACCACCAAGCCGATCTCCTCTTGTTCGCGGTTTCGCAGCAAGGAACAACTCGCTCTCAGTGTTCTCGGGTGGTGCGGGTCTCGAATGGAGTAATCGTTGTTTCGTATCGCTTCATGATGCTTGACTACGTCGCGACACAGTTGAGCCAAATCGGAATTGTCACCGCTGAGGGCTTCTAACGGGCGGCCGATGCATTCCCCATCAAATCCGAATATGGCCAACGTCTGCGGGTTCACGCTGGAGATTCGACCGATCCTGTCGGTAGTGATGATGGCGGCATCGATGCACGCACGAATATCGGTCGCCAGATTCCTCTCTTCCAACAACGATTTGCCGCTCGAGTAATAGGCTCGAATGACAAAGCCGAAGGCAATTACTGTGCCAACGATGTCGATGGCGACTAGGAACAACAGCGCTGTCTGATGGCGCATGTCTCTGGACAGCTCTTCTGCCGCAGCGCGATCGCTGGTCGGAAGATGGGGCGTCAAGTTCGTGACGATTTGAAACTCGCGCAGCAAGTCGAACAGCATCCAAGAGCTGAACCCGAGCGCCGTGACACTCAACAAAGCCCAGGCAACTGCGATGAATCGAACGCTTTTATGGTGGCTGATCGCGTAGCGGTCGTGCACGTTGCTTACCTAATCAATTCGGCCTGACTGTCCTCGGAACCTGCGATCACAGATAACGATTCAGCAATGCAGTTTTCAACAGTTCGAGGTACCCCGATTTTGTTCGATCGTCGCCGAACACGCTATGACACTTTACTCCCTTCAGCCCCAACCGCACCCTCTTTCATGTTGTCCGCCCTGCATGGAGTTGCACTGCGAGTGCAAAAAACAGCAGGCACACTGCAACGACTTGCAGGCCGGCGGCGCATCTCGATGACACAGACTGACAAAACGGATGAACTGCATTCATTCTTTCCCTTAAGTTGAAATATCAACGGTATCCCGACCCATCGCAGAGCCATCAGAAACTTTGAAACAGAGCGCACGATGCACGGAACGATTTCATCCCGCGTACGGATGTGCAGTTTTTTGCCGAGCCATGCAAAGAGCTGCATGCAACCTGTGCCGAATTCTGCATCTATTGCGACTCGGAGCTCACGTGAAGGGGGCTCGCGAGCGCTGCGGAGCATAGCACCAAAATAATTGAACGAGCAAATCTCTCGCAATTTGCCACACGGATGACGCTGCGCCGAATCTGTCTGCGGTGATGTGGCATGGCTATTGCCTAGTGAGGCCGACCATTGATTCGGCCTTTGATTTGGCCTCCCCTGCCCCGCAGTCAGTGAGAACCTGATGGACACCATGTTGATTGGACTGCTTGCCTTCATAGCAGGCATGGCGGGCGCTCTCTTTCTACCGAACAATCGGTTGCGCATCGGCGTCAACCTCATCGCTCAGTTCATCGCTTGCGTCAGTGTTCTATCGAGCACGGTACCGATTCTCTTCGGTGCCCAGCCGCTGCGTGGAACCGTTATGTGGTCCTATCCCGTCGAGCGAATCGACCTTATGGTGGATTCGCTCGGCGCGTTTTTTCTGACCTTCTCCTTGCCGATGACCTTCCTCGGCTCCATCTACGCCGTCGGCTATCTGGCTCGCGACATTAAGGGGAGTAGGCATGTCGGCACACACTTCGCGCTGCTGTGTCTCGTTCAACTCTCGTACATGATCGTGTACAGCGTTCAAAACGCATTTGCGTTCATGATCGGCTGGGAGTTCGCGGCGCTCGGAGCTTGGTTGCTGGTGATCTGGTATCACCGCGACCAGAAGATTCGCTTTGCCGGCTTCAACTATCTCATCTCGACGCACATCAGCCTGCTGTTTCTGGTCGCAGCCGTCGTTGTCATGCACGGCGCAACGAATAGCTTTCAGTTCAGTGCATTCGCCGAGTTCTTATCGACCTCGAGCTTCGCGAGAAACGTTACCTTCGTCCTGTTGATGACCTGCTTCGGACTCAAGTCCGCATTCTTCCCGTTTCACACATGGTTGCCTCGAGCCCACTCGGCGGCTCCGGCTCACGTCTCGGCACTGATGTCAGGAGTGATTCACAAAGCGGGACTCTTCGGCATGCTCCGCATCGTCTTCATGGTGAAGGAGCCCGAGCTGTGGATGGGTTGGTATCTGCTGGTCGTCTCTTCGGCATCTGCTTTCATGGGTGTGCTGTATACGATCACTCAACGTGACATCAAGCGATTGCTCGGCTATTCCTCGACGGAAAACGTGGGCATTGCTGCCATCGGGATCGGCATCGGTTGCCTGGGACTATCTACGCATCAACCATTTATGGTGGCCCTCGGTTTCAGCGGCGCAATTCTGCATGTGCTTAACCACGCCCTCTTTAAGTGCTCGCTGTTCTACGGCGCCGGCTGCATCTATCGATTCACACATACGATCGATTTGGAAAAGCTCGGTGGACTCTCGCAACGCATGCGGTGGACAACGCCGCTGTTTCTGATCGGCAGTTTAGCCAGCGCGGCCATTCCGCCGTTCAATGGCTTTATCAGTGAGTTTCTGATCTATACCGGTTTGATTCAGACGGCGCCGGTACTCGAGCAAGGGCGACTGGTCCTGCTGCTGATCGTCGCCGTGCTGGCACTGGTCGGAGGACTGTCAGCCCTGTCGATCACACGCTCGTTCGGCTTGATCTTCTTGGGCTCGCCGCGCGACGAACAAGCCGTCCATGCGGATTCGAAAGAGAACGGCTGGATGATCCTACCGATGATTGTGCATACGGTCGGCATCTTGATCATCGGCTTGTGCCCCATGATCGCACTGTACATCATCACGGAACCGACTCAGTTATTCCTGGGCTTGTCATCCGAGCCGACGGCCAAGCTCAACGATTTCGTCCCTGCGGCGCAGCTAAACATGATCACTCTTTCCGGATTGATCCTGGCGGGCTCCATCGCCGTCATACTCGCCCTTCGCTTTGCGCTGCTGCCTCGCTGCAATCGCAAGCACGGCACTTGGGGTTGCGGATATACAGCCCCCAACACACGTATGCAGTACTCGGGATCGTCGTTCTCCGACCCGATGGTGGAAGTCTTCCGCGATCTGTTGCGATTCATTACACGTCGCGACTTGCCCGAAGGGGTCTTTCCGAAAGACGGACGCTACGAAACCCACTGCGTCGATGCCGTGGAGCGCAGGATCTTCGCGTTGCTGGACGGTGGCGAGAAGATTGCACGAGCCGGTATGGCTCGGCTTCCCGAGAACAGTGCGTTCTCATTCGCCGCCGGACTCCTCGCACTCATTCTCTTGGTTTCCCTGGTGTCCCTCAATCAATGAACCACGCCGTCGTTCTCCGAACAGATTGTAAGTCGTTGAGCCACTATCGATCCCGTACGAATCCCAATTGCGAAGCGGTATGCAAACACACATCGGACTCTTGATCTTCCACTTGACCGTGATGCTGGTCGCGCCGATCTTCATGGTCGGGATCATCAATCGCGTCAAGTCGATATGGGCGGGTCGCCGCGGACCTCGACTTCATCAGAGCTTTTTTGATCTAACGCGATTGCTTCGCAAGCAGCCGGTGTACAGCCATGTAACCAGTTGGATCTTCCCACTCGCACCTTCGATCATCCTGGCTACAACACTGACCGCCGGGCTCTTTGCTCCGGTCGTTCCCGGTTACGCTCCGCTCAAGTTTCCGATCGACTTCATTTGCTTTGCATACATTCTGGGCCTCGGCAAGATCTTCATGATGCTCGGCGCTCTCGACACGGGAAGCGCATTCGAAGGGATGGGAGCCAGCCGCGAAGCGACCTATTCGGCGCTGGCCGAACCGGTCCTACTGCTCGGACTCGGCACTCTGGCGTGGGCCGGCCATGCCATGTCGTTCCAAGATCTAGTGGCCCCCGTTTCGATTCCATGGCTCGACGCGGGCCTCCGCATTGTCGTGGCGACGGCTCTGATGGCGGTGCTGCTGATCGAATCGTCTCGAGTGCCGGCCGATGACCCGACGACCCACCTGGAACTGACAATGGTTCACGAGGTAATGATCCTCGATCACAGTGGTCCCGAGTTGGCATTCGTGCAGTATGCCGCTGCTCTCAAGATGACCATATTCGCCGGCATTATCGCTGCCGTACTGAATCCATTCTCCCTTCATGCTGCGGCGGAACCGTCACTACTTTGGATCGGCCTTTCGATGGCCTTTTCACTGTTCGCGATGGCTGCCATCGCATGCAGTATCGGGCTGATCGAATCGTTGGTCGCACGCCTTCGCTTCCGTTCGCTGCCCCTCTTCACGTTAGCTGCGTTCTTGGCAGTAGCCCTGGCCCTGATCCTCGTGAACGTTAATCGGGAGCTGTTCCCATGAACGATGTCTACATGGCATTCACAGCCGCGTTCTTCATACCGCTTTTGTTCCATTCGTGGCGAGTCGCGTTGTTGGGATTGGCGGTTCAAGGAATGCTGCTGGCGATGGTGCCTGCTTCACATGTCCATGAATGGTCGAATCAAATTGCCGTCGAATGCGGTCTGCTGTTCATCCTCCGAGGCGTAGTGGCGCCTTGGTTGCTCTACCGCTATGCGATCACGCATCAAGGTGAGCTTCCCTTCGCTCTCATCGGTAAGAACATCTACGAATGGGCCATCGCGGCAGTGCTCCTCGTAGGTGCGTTTCTACTGGGCGATCGCCTCGCACCTCACGACGCACACGAAGCACTTCAAGTCGGCACAGCGGCCGGCTGCATCCTGATCGGCATGTTTGTGCTCAGCCGACAGAATGCCCGATTCGGTCAAGCCGTAGGATTGTTGACGATTGAAAGCGGCATGGCTCTGGTTGAACTTCTTTCGCCGCACGCCATGCCGGTTCCAGTAAGCATCGGCGTGAATGTCGTCTATGTGACTTTGCTCATCACGATGGGACTGTATCTGCGCAGCTCATCGGCCGCAACCGCCGGTTCCGAAGCTCCCGTAATTAAAGGCGAAGCATGATTGCGTTGTTTAGTGCCGTCGTGCCATTCTGCTTCGGGCTGCTGATCGTCGCCCGCATCGTTCGGGGCCGAGCTGCAACCCTGGCGCTGCTCATCGGATCGATTGCATCGGCCGTGAATGCCGGGGCGCTCGCGATGAATCGGACCGCCGGATCAGCTGAATATGTACTCGGTCGCTACTTTGTGATCGATGCCAGCTCGACGTTGTTTCTGGCTCACATTTCGCTGATCTTCGCAGGCATCTCGATCTACTATGTGCATCGAGTCAACTTCGTCGACTTGGACATGGTGGAGCCGCCGGATAACTTTTGCAGTCGATCGCTCTTCTTCTTCGCATCGTGTGTGCTGGCTGTCCTCAGCAACCAACTCATCGCCATGTGGGTCTTTCTCGAACTCGGCACCTTGGCCATTGCGCCGCTGATTTTCGTCGGACGTACATCGGCTGCGGTCGATGCATCGTGGAAGTACTTGCTGTTCTCCGTCGTCGGCTTGGGCTTCAATTTTGTCGGGCTGATGTGTTTGGCTCGAGCCATGGGCGGCGCACATGGTGAACACGAACTGACATTCTTCCTCGACGCACTGAGAACGATTCCTTCGCTCGGCGAATCGGCTTGGTGGAAGCTGGGACTGTCGCTGATGGTCTTCGGACTGGGGACCAAGATCGGACTCGCACCGATGTACAGTTGGTGTCCCGATGCCTATGACGAAGCACCGCCGGCCGTCACGGCCCTCATGGCCTGCGTCCAGTTCAACTGCGTCGTACTGGCGATGCTCCGCGAGATCGGCTGCATGCGTTCGTTCGATTCGACGCTGATCAGTGAAGAGTTGATTGTGATGGGGCTGATCTCGATTCTCGTTGCCGCAGGCCACATCATCTTCGCCACCAACTACAAACGCCTGATTGCGTATGCTTCGATCAATCACGCAGGCATTATCGCCATCGGTCTGGCGGTCGCAATCAACACCAACGCCGCTTACGGTCTAGTGCTCTACGTCGTCAGCAACGCGTTTGTCAAAGCGATTCTGTTTTTGACATGCGGAAACATCAAAGCGCAGTATCGAACCAAAGAGATCTCGGCCTTGCGCGGGATCATTCGTGTGATGCCGTTCAGCGGATGGGTCTTCATGGTCGGAGTGTTCGCGCTGCTTGGGTTCCCGCCGTTCGGCAGCTTCCTCGGCGAAGTCACTATGCTCAGCAACATGACCGAAGGAAGTTACCTGGCCGCGTTCTTTGTGATCTGCATCGTGCTGACGCTGATCCTGCTCGCAACCGGTCGCTTGCTGTTCCCCATGATCTGGGCCGATGCCGCCGATGAAGGGGTTCGTCATTCGGATCCGCTCGGATCCAACATCGGCAGCATCATGTTCATCGTCATCCTGATCTCACTAGGCATCTATTCACCAACCGCAGTTAGTGAACTGATCAAAGAAGTCGCTTCATCCATCATCGGTCAATAAACTCGCCGGACCTTCACGACAGCAGCAGTCGCCGGGTTCATCGTTACGAAGCGTCGCAAGGAATCGTCATGACACCTACCACCGTACTCAAAACTCCGATCGCCGAGTTACACCCGCTGCCGTTCGATGAGTTTCGAACGGCCGTCGTCAGCTTGGTCGAAGCCAATCAGCGGCTGGTAAGTATGTTTGCCGTTCCGGCCGCAACCGACGGTTCCAAAACACATCGCATCCATGCGGTCTTCATTGAAAGCGGCCGACTGACACAAGTCTGTACCGAAGTGGCAGGCCATGATTCTCTGCAGTCGCTGACGGCTCAGTATCCGCAGTTTCATTGCTTTGAACGGGAGATCTTCGAGCAACACGGATTGAACTTCGTCGGTCATCCGTGGCTGAAACCGATTCGCTTTGAAGGAGCCAACATCAAGCGAATGAACGATTACTCCTTCTACAAACTAGAAGGAAAAGAAATCCACGAAGTCGGTGTCGGTCCGGTTCACGCAGGTGTCATCGAGCCCGGGCATTTTCGATTCATGTGTTACGGCGAAACGGTCTTTCATCTCGAAATTCACTTGGGATACCAACATCGCGGCGCGGAAGCACTGCTGCGTAAAAGTCCGTGGAAGAAGATCCCGCCGCTGATTGAAAGTATCGCCGGCGACAGCGCCGTGGCTTACACCCTCGGCTTTTGCCGCGCATGGGAATCGTTAATTGATCGGCCTGCGAGCCCCGAGGTCGAGGCCGTCCGAGGCATTGCCTTGGAACTGGAACGCGTGGCCATGCACTTGGTCGGCCTTTCAGGTCTAGCCACCGACATCGCGTTCTTGCCGGGAAGTTCAACTTACGGTCGCCTCAGAACATCTGCGATTAACTTGTCGATGCGCATTTGCGGCAGCCGCTTCGGTCGCAGTTGGTTCCGCCCCAACGAACTGCGATTCCCTTTGCTCGCCAAACATCGCGATGACATTCGCAAGACGGTCAAGCAGATTCAAGACGACATCGCGCACATCAACAAACTGTTTCAACAATCGTCCACGGTTCAGCATCGCCTGCATGACATCGGAACTGTGCCTACTGAATTGGCAGCCGAGATCGGCTTGGTCGGTATGGCCGGTCGTGCATCGGGTCTCAAGTGCGATACCCGCAATGAATTGGCCGGCGGCATATACAAGTCAGCTCCGATGCCGCTCGTCACGGAACCATCGGGAGACTGCTGGGCGCGCGGCCTGATTCGGATCCATGAGATCGAACAGTCCTTGCAATGGATTCAGAAAGTCACCGACGGCTTGTCGGACGTCGAGAGTTCCATGCCTTCGCAATTCACTCCGGCCGCGAACTGTACAGTCTTGTCCCTCGAAGAAGGCTGGCGAGGCGAAGTAGTTCACTTCATCGAGACCGACGGCTCTTCGAACATTCGTCAGTACAAGGTTCAGGATCCATCGATTCGGAACTGGTTCGGCTTGGCACAAGCCGTCAAGAACAACGCGATCTATGACTTCCCGATCTGTAACAAGAGCTTTGATCTTTCCTATTGCGGTAACGATCTGTAACCGCGTGCCGGTAGAACTCGGGATTTTTCGCTGGAACTCGGATTTGTCGATATGCAAAACTTGTTTGACGCATTGAAAGTTCGAAAGTGTCAGGGAAAGCAATTTGTACCTGACGTGCGAGCAGCCAACCCCGTCGGCTTTCGTGGACTCCCTGTGTTGAAGGAGGGCGATTGCGGAACGGGATGCAGTTCATGCCGCGATGCCTGCCCGACAGATGCCATTGCTCTGCAACCTCTGGCGCTTGATCTCGGCAAGTGTGTCTTCTGCGATGAGTGCTCGCGTGTCTGCCCGGATAAATCCATCGAGTTCACTGCCGGCTATCGCATGGCCTCCGCTACGCGCGAAGGCTTGGTCGTGCGCCGCGGTAAAGAACTCAGTCCGGTCGAAGCCTCGGCTGCCATCGTCAAAATGTTCGGACGCTCGCTGAAGCTGCGCAGCGTCTCGGCAGGCGGCTGCAACGGCTGCGAGCTGGAAATCAATGCGATGAGTAACGTGAACTTCGACATGGGGCGTTACGGCATCGATGTAGTCGCATCACCTCGCCATGCCGACGGTTTGATTCTGAGCGGCCCGATTTCGGCGAATATGGCAGAGGCGCTTCAGCTCACTTACGACGGCATGCCTGATCCGAAGTTCGTCATCGCGGCCGGCACATGCGCCATTTCAGGCGGCATCTACGACTCTTCACCGGCACTGGATCGCAGTTTTCTCGGTCGCTTTGCTCCGCAACTTTATGTAGCCGGCTGTCCGCCTCACCCTCTGTCGATCGTCAACGGACTACTCGACTTGATGGGACACAAGGACGGCCGCTGGTAGTTCGTGCCGAAGTCGACTTCTGCACCTCGTCGCTCGCTGCAACTGGATCGATATGCCAAGCTCGCACTTCCACGATAAGGTCGGCGCTCGCAACAGTGACATGCCGTCGACCGACAGCTTGGAAGAGATCGTCAAGCACATCGAGCGCACGCTACCGACAGTCCGCCCGCTCATCCATTACGCTCACGATCATCCGCTGCGCCCTTGGCTGCACCTCGATTTTGAAACAGCCCTGAGACGGATTGCTCAGACTACCGGAGGCGAAGTATTACCGAGCGCAACCGAATTCGCCGAATTCTGTCGATCAGCCGCATCAGTACGAACGATCTACACCAGAGTGTTCAAGCTCGAATCGCATGCCTATCGCTCGATGTCACTGCCGACATCGACCCTATCGCCGCCATCGGGCTCGGAACGCGCGGCGACTTATTCACAGCACTCATTCAAGTTCCTGAGATCCCGTGCAATTTAGATCCGGACGTCTGGATTGAAGGACTTATCGAAGAATCCGTTTCATCCACAAACGGGTTCCCGCCGATTGATCCGAGCAAGTTCCGAGTTTGGCTCGAATCGATCCGTTTCAATGGCACTACTGGACAGTCCGCCATCGACACTCCGGATGCAGCCGAGTATTTGAAACACGAAGTTCTCGCGCGATCCAAGTCGTTTCATCGTCCTGAAGTGTTGCGGTCCGCATACCAAAATGCGTTATGGTGGTGTTGCAAGAACGGAACCCGCAATTGGCAGCCTCCATTCACTTCCGGCCTGCAATCACACGGCGAGACAAACAGCGGCATTCGCGCCGCTATTTCTCGATACGCCCCATGCATCGATGATTCGATTCGCCGAGTGCTGGTCCCGCAACTCAGCAGCTTCGTCGATCCGAGCCCGAACAAATGGGAACCACACGATAGAGCCGCCTGCTTCCTACGTTTGTTTGCAGAAGTCTACGGGCCTCGACAATCGTTTGTCTTCCATCGCTCGCGCACAGATCGTGAACTGGCGGTATTGCTGTCGGAGCATCAAGATCTTGAGCCCTGTACTTCGATCCAGCGATCACTCGACGCATTACAACTTGCCGAAATTCAAGCGACATCCTACCTGGAAGAACTCATTCAAGTCGTCCGCGGGTGGAGTGGTTTGCTGAACAGCTTTCGCGATTCAAACTATCCATGTACCGAATCGGTTCGGCGATTCTCCATTGCAGAACTCTTGGCTGTGCTGCTGTTGCTCGACCGAGTCTTTATCGCCGAGCAACTCGGTTGTGAGACGGATTGTATACGGGTGGAAGATTGGAGCCGAACACTGGAGCGTAAGCAGTTTCAAAGTACACGTGCTCAACTGGTAGCCACTCGACAAACTTGGATCTATCGAGTCGCCTGTCACTTGAACTGGTCCCCTGAGCGGTTGCATGCGCTGCAAGCGGCCGATTGGTCGGCGCTGCAACATGAACTGAATGGCTATTCCGATCTCGATCGCCGATTCACGGCTCAGGAGGCTTTTGAATCAGACTATCGTCGAGCCGTGTGCGGCAAGCTTGAAGAGCATGCTTCGCAGTTTCCGCTCGCTGAGTCTCGCGATACGCCGGAGTTTCTGGTCATCACATGTGCCGAACCGAATCAAGAATCGATTCGGAGGCATATCGAGTCCATTTGTCCGCAAGCCGAAACGGTGGGTACTGCAGGGTTCTTCAATCTGGATATCACGGTCAAGGACCATAGGTCGCATCACTTTCTCCCTCGAGCCCCTGCGAATGTTCGTAAGCGTCATAAACTGGCGGAAAACGATCTTTCGTCACCGGCGACCTACTTCACTTCATTCCGCGACGGCTCCGATGCGAACCCTATCCATGCTCAGTCGCAGGCTGATTCTTTCGTTTCCCCAAACGACGCACAGACTGCGATCGGATTCACTGTTTCGGAAATGAGTGCCGTCGTGGCCCCGGTCTTGATCGAGACCGGGATCATCGACCGCTTGCCGCGGTTAGTGATCGTCATGGGCCATGAGTCTTCGAGCGTAAATAATTTGTATGAGTCGGCCGACAATTGCACTTTCTGTTCAAAGGAAAGTGTCCATGCGAATGTGCGTGCCTTTGTTCAGATGGCGAACGACACTCGCGTGCGCGATGCATTGAATGCAGATGGTGTGACTATTCCGCAATCATCGTTCTTCGTGGGCGCGATTCATGACACGTGCAGTGACGAGTTGATCTTCCTCATTCCCAACGAGATACCGCTGCTGCATGCCGAGCAACTGCAGTCGATCGCAGCTCGCTTGCGACAAGCCGCGCAGCTCAATGCCGAGGAGCGTTGCAAAGAGTTAAACGCAGGACCGAAGTTGCTTGGAGCGGCGGCATCTGCGCACTGCATCGAACGGCAGCAAAGCGGCGCTTACGCTCTGCCGGAAGCCGGGCTGATGGGGAATGCACTGTGTATTTTCGGACGGCGAGAGCTGACCCGCGCACTTGACCTGAATCGACGGGCGTTCTTGTTCTCTTATGATTCCATTCGAGATGATGACGAACTCTCCGGGCTGGCTCGCATGCTGACCGCCAACCTGCCGATCGCGGCGGACATTTGCTTCGACTACTGGTTTTCCAAAACATCACCGCAGCATTTCGGAGCCGGTCGCAAGGCCGAATTAACCGTCGTCGCAAAGCTCGCGGCCGCGAACGATTCTAACAGCGATCTACGCATCGGATTGCCGTGGGAGATGGTGCAACGTCACGAGCCAATGCGATTGCTGGTGCTGCTCGACGCTCCGCATGACGCGATCCTCCGAATGCTCGATCGCCATCCGCGCGCCGCTCGTTTCTTTCTAAACGGCCACCTACAACTCGGAATGATTGACGCAGGAAAAGTTCACATGTGGCGAGAATCGCTTCGGCGATTTTAGCAACGCAGGCATCTTAAAGCGGAACAGCGCGAATTAAAGCGGAACGGCGCAAGCCGTCCGGTTCTTCAAGATCGGTAGTGCTGTACCCGACGACTCCGGGCATGCCGGGTTAATCGAAACCCCAAGCGTGAGTTTAGACGTTGCGCTTTTCGAGAAATGCTGATAGAAGGCTTTGGCATTGCCTGAACATTCGTACTCGTACTCAGCCGCAGGCGGTACTCGTAATCGTACTCGATCATGACGCATCGAGTACGAGTACGAGCACGAGTACCATTTCATTGAGTACGAGAAACCATCCAAAAGCGCAACTTCAAAACTTACGCTTCGGGTTTCGAAAGTTCACCATGCTGTCCGATCCATCGCGAGATACTCTACACTTGACCCATAAACGAAAACAGCCGGCGAGCTGCGAAGAGCTCACCGGCTGCATAGATTTACTTCAACTGTAAATGCGTGATCGTAAGTCGCTAAGCGGCTTGCTTCTCACTGCGGGAACGGTAATCGACAACGTCCCACACGAGTCCGAGCGCTTTCATCAAGCGGATGGTCATGAAGGTGATGTCGACTTCCCACCAACGATGACCGTGCTTGGCCATACGCGGATGAGCGTGGTGGTTGTTGTGCCAGCCTTCACCATAGGTGATGAGAGCGACCCACCAGTTGTTGCGACTGTCATCGCGGGTTTCATAGTTGCGATAGCCCCACATGTGACTGGCTGAGTTGACGAGCCATGTCGAGTGGAGAACGAATACCATGCGGACGCAGACGGCCCATACCAGCCACGAGATGGCAACCGGGGTTCCACCGATGGCATAACCGATGCCGGCCAGTGCCAATGACATCAGAACGTTGATCGGCAGGAAGGCATAGTTGAGGAAGCGCATGAAGCGATCGCGTTGCAGGTCGGGTGCCCACTTGCGATAGTATTCCTTTTGATCTTTTCCACCGACCGTGTAGGCCAGCCAGAAAACGTGGCTCCACCAAGCTCCGTCGCGCGGCGAGTGAGGATCGCCTTCTTGATCGCTGCGAGCATGATGCAGACGATGGTTGGCGACCCACATCATCGGCGGACCTTCGCCCGCCAAGCAACCGACGGTAGCAATGAAGCTGCGAACCCAGCGGTATGTGGAAAAACTACCGTGGGTGAGCATGCGATGGAAACCAAGACAGATACCGACACCACCGCAGATCCAGTGCAGGACGACAGTGGCGATAAGAGCCGACCAGGTAAAGGTCGAAGGCATCAGAGCGGCGAGGGCTCCGACGTGGATCAGCCCGAGCCAAAGAGCATTGGCCACGCTGACGTTGGACGGATGGGCTACATTTTTGCGCCCCGAGTTCCACTTGAGAACCGACGAGGCTTCGGTGGGCGCGTGGCCACTGAGCAGCGCTGCTACATCTTGCTCATTGACCGGCTGAACCACTGCACCGCCGGTTTGGCGGTAGTGACGAGCGCTGGAGCGCTTGTTCTTCGGCTTCTTACTCATACTCTCTTTCGTTGTCGCGATAATCGTCTCACACAGGCCGGTAATAAAACGAGCCTGCACCCCTGGTGGCTCCTCGCGGTTTGCCAGTCCGAGACGACCCACGCCGACACATTGTTCTCATTTGAGAACGCGCCGTCTACCCGGAAAACGTCCCCCCAAGCGAAGCCGCTTGAGTTTTTCCAGACTTGTTCCGTGAAAAAAACATGCCTCTATGCGACAAAAACCGAAAATTCCCCCAACTTTGCGGGGACGATATCAGGCTTCAGGCTTCAGGCTTCAGGCTTCAGGCTTCAGGCTTCAGGCTTCAGGCTTCAGGCTTCAGGCTATAAACCCGAGTGAACCCGAATCCGGTTCCTAGCCACTAGCCACTAGCCACTAGCCACTAGCCACTAGCCACTAGCCACTAGCCACTAGCCTCTAGCCTCTAGCCTCTAGCCTCTAGCCTCTAGCCTCTCCGCTTGTACGTTTCCCTCATCCCGTCGACAATTCCCCAAACGCGTGCCCTCGTAGCTCAGTTGGATAGAGCATCGGATTTCTAATCCGACGGTCGTAGGTTCGAATCCTACCGGGGGTGCTTAACTCTACATCGCACCAAAGTCGCCTTTCGCTCCCGCGAAAGGACGCCCGTCAAGCCCCGGTGCAGCAACAAGCCCGGTACGGCAACACATGGTGAATTGATCGGTCGGCCCGTCTGCGCCTTCCTATAACTCGGCGATCACGCATGACTGCCTGCGGGTTCAGATTACCGCAGAGGTCTTTGTAGCCGGCAGCAAGGTCACTTCTAAGTGTCCGACGGCGAGCACTCAGGTCGGAAGCGGATGGTACTCGCTGCCTAAGTTGACCGTTGAGGCATTAGATGGTTTGCAGATAGCGACCCGTCCGGTTCTCCGAGTAATCAATTCGCAATTTTTTGAGGCTGACTGCACCATGACGATCTATCGTTACACAAACGAAGCCATCGAGTCCATTCAAGAGGCGACGTTTGCCGAGCTATCCGTTGCAGAACGCAATGAACTGCAGCGGTTGCTGCGGGACCAGATTGAAATCATCTTGCCTGACACACTCATCATCGCAGAAGAGTTTGCGGACTGGGACGGTAGCCAACGACGTATCGATCTACTGGGTATCGATCGCGATGCGAATTTAGTCGTATTCGAGCTCAAGCGAACGACAGACGGAGGGCACATGGACCTACAAGCCATTCGATATGCTTCCATGGTCTCGTCCATGACCTTCGCGCATGCGGTACGAATCTTTGCCAGTTACAACAAGCTCCGAGGACGGGACATCGACGCTGAGAAAATGATTCTCGCATTCTTAGGTTGGACGGAACCTGTTGAAGAGGACTTTGCCGGCGATGTACGCATCGTCTTGGCCTCAGCCGAGTTCGGCAAAGAAATCACGACTGCTGTACTGTGGCTGCGCGACAAAGGAGTCGATATCCGCTGCGTCCGAATCAAGCCGTACGGCACCAAAGAGCTCACCGTTCTTGACGTGCAGCAAGTTATTCCGCTGCCCGAGGCAGAGGACTTCGGCGAAGGCCGAAATTGCTGCGGCTTCGAGCTTCCGAAATCCTGTTCGGAGCCGCAGTATTTCGGATCTTGTCAAACTCTACTTTCCGAGCTTTTCCAGCGCTGCTCGGCACTCTTTCGCACAAGCTCGACACGACTTCGCACACTCTGCCATATGTTTGTCGTCCGGCATTTTCTCACAAGCTTCCGCGCACTCTTCGCAGCATTGGATACAGCACTCCAGCATGGGCTTGGCCAAAGGACTCTGACGCGCACATAGACTTGAGCAGGTCTTGCAGCACTCTGCACAGTCAGCGCACAATCGCGCGGTCTTTTCATGTTCTTTCTTACCGTCGCCGATCAACGTCAGGCAATGGGAGTGGCACGCATCGCATTCAATTTGGCAGTCGGCACATGCCTGCGCACATTGCTTGAGATCCGTATGGCTTTCCTTTTCTTTCGCGGACTGCACCATTCCCAAAAGCGCGAAACACGCGAGACTCGAAATAAGCGTTACTGCAGACATTTTGTCGCTCCTTAGCGAAAACTGAAATCGGCTTGAAACCGCTCAAGCCCTCGCGTGTCGTGCGGGCAGTTTCCGCGCCCTGCTTCACCAGGATTTTGATGAAGAAGACAGAATCCCACGGCAACTAACATTGCGACGTGAGGGACGACTCTGCCAATGTCGCCGAGTGTCGCGTCGCAGTTTCCTACTGCAAGGCGTAACGTCTAGAGAACCATAGCAAGAGTTCTGACTCCAAACCGCTAGCTCCATGATCGCCGATGCAAGTCCTCGGGATTGCATGCGGGGAAACGGACTGGGGGCAGGAAAAACCTGAAAGCCCTCCTTCACGACACACTCTTGCCGCAGTCGGAACCTATCGAGATCCGTACTCATGGATGACCGTATGATCCTCAGTAAGTCGGTTTCCCAGCCTCCTTGTGCGGGCTGAGATTTCTCCCCATCATTTACTGGCCGACCGAGGGGCTGGCGCACACTCGCCACATCCAAGGGTTGCAAGGCGGAATACGCGAGTTACATTGCCGCGATTGGGCCGCAGCTTAGTTCGAGGTATTCGGGCGTATGCGGGATCGGGTTGCTGCTTCCTGCTTATCTGTCCAGTAGCTAATCAAAACCGCCCCAGAGTTTGCCAGCAGTGAAGGATCGCCCTAGACCCTGTTAACTGTTGCCCCCTCGTGGAGTTTGCTGAATGCGACTTGCTGAGTTCATCGAGAAGTACTCGGATCAAATTGTCAACGAATGGGAAGCTTTCGCTCGTACCTGTAAGCCGGCAAGCGCCCAAATGTGTTCATCATCGCTACGTGATCATGCGGTTGATATTCTTAATGCGATCGCTACCGACCTTCGAGTGCCGCAGACGGATGAGGAACAACTTCAAAAGTCCAAAGGACTTGCTAAGGCCGTTTTCGGAGCACCGGAAACCGCTGCTCAGGTACATGCGGTCCTCCGTGCTGAATCGGGCTTCAACGTAAATCAGCTTGTTGCGGAGTATCGCGCCCTTCGAGCATCAGTGTTGAAATGCTGGAGTGAAAAAAGAAACCCGTCGACGACGGACTTGGTTGATATGACGCGTTTCAACGAAGCGATCGATCAGGCCGTCGCAGAATCGCTTTGCCGATTCGACGAGCTGCTTGCGCAAGGCCGCAATCTGATGCTCGGTATGCTCGGCCACGATATGTGTAGCCCACTTCATGCGATCAGGGTCACTGCAATGGCCTTGAAAATAATGGACGTAGGAACCGTCGTGAAGAACGCGGCCGATGTCATGGCGAATAGCGTAGATGCAATGCAAGTGCTTGTCGACGATCTAACTGATCTCAATCGAATTCAGTTTGGGCAAGGGCTATCGCTTAGGCTTCAAGAATCGGACTTGGCAAGGCTTTTTGAAACAGAGTTAGAGATTCAGCGAGCGGCATTGCCCGAATATCGGATTGAGCTGACTGTATCGGGACCATCAGAATGTACGTGTGATGGTCAACGCATTCGCCAAGTGCTACGAAATCTCGTCGTCAATGCTGCGAAATATGGAAAAGCTGATTGTCCTGTTTGCGTAACATTGGAATGTAGTCAAGCAGACATTGTGTTTTGCGTGGTCAATGATCACGAGACTGGCACCGATGAACTTGATGAACGTGTCTTCTCGCCGTTATCGCGATTCTCATCAGAGACAGGAGACTCCGTCGCGTGCAATCTGGGCCTCGGTCTCTACATCACCCGTGCGATTGTTCGAGCGCACGGCGGGGAAATCAACGTCCAGTCGGATGGTGACAAAACAAAGTTTAGAGTGCAACTTCCGAAGTCTGCGCACTAGATAAGCAAGGTGACGTCGAAACGTGGTTGGTTAGTCTCGTACTTTCCGAGCATCTCTACCCGACCATGGTTAGCGATGTTGAAGCGTGGGGCTTAATCCTTGCCTCTCTCCGAGAATGCACCCCGCATAACTCCGCTAGATGAGTCCGCAAACCTGATATGTTTCAATGGCATAGAACGGGCGATCTGTCGAATCAAACCGTCTTCATCGGACGCGCGGAGTACGCACTCCTCTTTAACTTGAAGTTGTCCGAGGTCGGCCGATTATTTTCGGAGGGCTGCTTGCACGTTCAGTTTGAGGGTTCAGACCTCGTCGTTGAAGTCGATGCGGAAGAAGTCGAAGAACGACGGGCGTCTTCGTAACGTAGCATTCATGGCCTTACTTAATCGAAGCAGCCATCGCACGAAACTGTAGATGCGTTCAATCTGAAATGACTGCCCTCGGCGTAGCAATTGGCATAATCGGCCCGTCATGCGCCGCGCCCGAGGGCAGCGTCTATCAGGGTTCGGCCAACCCAATCTGAGTATCTGCTTGAGAGCTGACCGATACGTACTCGCCGGCGGCCATCGACATAGCGCCGGCTACAAGCCCCGCCAATCCGGAAAGCAGTACAGCTTTTCTTTCTGCGTGAGCTGCGGCAACTCCCACAATTAGGCCGGCGGTGGAGACAATTCCGTCGTTCGCTCCAAGAATCGCAGCGCGGAGCCAACCGATTCGATCATTGCGATGTTTTTCTGTATGGCTGATGAACACGCTGTCTCCGATCAATCGAATTTCGAAACCGCTTTTCAGGCACGGCGAGAACATCGATGACATCGCACTCGATAAAAAACCACATCGCCGCTAGCTCTCAATCATACGTTCAGCAATCAACACTGTCTCACTTCCGTTCAACTCGCGAATTCACTCGATACCGAATCCTCGGAAGCTTAGCTACTGCTGGCGGTTTCGGCGCGCTGGGGTTCTTGTCTGCGTCATAAAGCGGGTCAACCGTTGCGACCAAAGCTTCATCGGCTCAGCCCCAGCGTCCGCGAGTTTGCAGTGGGCCTTAGGCCGGAATTGAAAGATCGATGAGATACCGTCCGCGGCTACATGCGAAAGCAGTTTAACCGCAGATTGACGCCGATTTTCGCAGATGAAGTCTCCACGGTTTTTCTATCTGCGCACATCTGCGTCAATCTGCGGTTCCGCTTACTGAATCATTGAAACAGCGTGAAGCCATACATTCGTTGCAGAGACATAGGCGATTTCGTACAGCGTCTGCACCACAACATGCCGCGAGTTCAAGAAGACGGGTGATACAACCGTGGCCCGATGTTCATGCACATGAATAGCAAGAGAACAACGAGATCGTGATGACGGGTTCGACACATTGGCTCGCATTCTGAATGCGCCTTGAGTCCAATCGCGCGCCGCCGCGACGAGCTTGCGAGCCTGTGCACAGTATCGAATCAATTGTGCCGGGGTTTCTGAATTTGCCGCTCTTCGATTGGAAGCTTTAGAGTCCACCTCATTTGGGCGACGTGAAGTGTTTTGACGGCATTCTCTGCATCGAATCGGAAGAGGCTGATGCGATTGAGACTTGAACAGCAGATTGCCGCACCTTGCACTTGCCCTGCCCTATTCTGCGAGCTACAAAGTCCGTATGGCTCGATTTCTCATTATCCTATTGGTCGCGTTTCGCGTGACCGTCTGCCCAGTGCTCTGCGCGGCTGATGCCGAGTTGCGGGGAACCTACGCACAGTCAGCGAAAGTAACTGCAGACCGCCCATCCGAGACGGGCGATCCGAGTGGGGGCAAACCAAGTTGTAGTTGCTGCCACAAACGAGTGGCCCCTCAGCCTGTACAGAATGAGTCGTGCCCAGATCCAGCGCCGCATGAACCGCTGACTCCTTGCGGCGGAGATTGCTCATGCAAAATCGTTCCGTTCAAAACGGATCGGGCAATTTCTTTCGAAGCAGTGGAATCGCTGATTGAACTGCCTCCCGTGCAGACGTTGCGTCCCGACGCGGCATTCCGCGTCTCTCACTCGACCTTCTATCCTGTCGAGCTGAACAGCGGTCGAGTGCTGCGCATTGCACATGGATCACTCTTGATCTGATTTTCTCGCGATGAGGCCCGCTGCCTCGCGTTGCTATCCCAAGTGATGCCGTACCTGACCGCTTCATGGCCCGGTTGCAGATAGTTATGGGATGGTTTTGAACCAAGTGGTGTAGCCGGCAAAATCACCAAATCGGGGTCCTCCTTACACTCACTCTCTGCTCACAGACATATCACCAAATCGGCTTGCTGCCGACGCAACAGCATGCAATCAACCGTTATCCGCTTGGAGTATGGACGATGAGTTCCGTCACCAACAATCAAGAGACGAAGCAGGCTTCCACGAGCACCGCCGGCTCGGTAGACACGGATGTTCGTTCGTCTCTGAATCCGCCCGACACACCGCAAACCATTCCGAAGATGTCGCGATGGAGCGGCGCTTTGGTGCTCGTACTGTTTGCCGCAGCCTTCGCACTCGGACACCACTTCGATTGGAAAGTCCCGAAGTTCAGCGAACTGATCGGCAAACAACAAACCATCCCGGATAACTGGTGCAAGGAACACAACGTCCCCGAATCGATCTGTGTCAACTGCGCCCCGAAGTTGCTTCCGAAAGAATCGGACTTCGGATGGTGTGCCAAGCATGGAGTGCACAACTGTCTGCTTGAACATCCTGAGTCGGCGCAATTGAAGAAGATGCCGACAGTCAATGTTGTCGACACCGCAGCCGCCAGAGCCGATCAAGCCCTGACCGCCGGCGTTCGTAAAGCTAACAATAGCCGCTGCAAGAACTATTTGAATCGCATCCAATTCGCCGACCAACAAGCGGTCACGCAAGCGGGCGTCGAAGTCGAACTCGTCGAAACAAGTCCGATGCAGGAGTCCGTTTCCGGTAACGGAGAAATCGTTTACGACCCTTCGTGCACTGCATCCGTGGCGGCCCGCCAGCCTGGCACCATCGCACACATCCTGAAGAACATCGGAGATCATGTAGAACGCGGCGAAGTACTGGCATTGGTCGATGCCAAAGCAGTCGGAGATGCAAAATCGCAATTGCTACGCGCCTTGGCCGAAAGCAAGTTACAGCAACAGAACGTTCTGCGCCTTAAGGAGGCCAGTGCTTCCATCGCTCATTCAAGATTGCTGGAAGCTCAAGCCGCTCTGTCGAAGGCAAGCGCGGATCTCATCAGCGCCGAACAGGCTCTCGCCAACCTCGGCCTGCCTGTGGACATGGAACATTTGCAACGCCTGAACGAGAAAGAGGTTGCCTCTGCGCTGGAACTGCTCGGTATTCCCACGGCAGTCCAATCACGATTTGATTTGCGTATGGGTTCGACGAACCTGCTTCCGATCACAGCAGCGATCTCCGGTACCGTTGTACAACGCAATGCAACTTTGGGACAAGTCATTGACCCGACTCAAGAGCTCTTTCAAGTTGCCGACAATCGTCGCATGTGGCTAATGCTCAGCATTCCGCTCGAGTCGCTCGACAAAGTCACAGTCGGGCAGTCCGTTCACTTCACTCCCGATGCGAGCGACCGCGATGTCACAGGGACAGTTGATTGGATCAGCCCGTCGGCGGACATTCACACTCGCATGATTCAAGTGCGAACAGTACTGGAGAACACAGCGGGTTCACTACGCAACAACACATTCGGACGTGGACGAATCATCCTTCGAGACACGAAGGATGCCTTAGTCATCCCGTCCCAATCCGTGCATTGGGAGGGCTGCTGCCAGATCGTCTTTGTCAGAGACCGGCACTACTTCGACAGTGAAGATAGCCCCAAAGTATTCCATGTACGCAGTGTTCGAACCGGTGCGACACGAGGTGATCGAACGGAGATCATCGCCGGACTTTTCCCAGGTGAAGTCATCGCATCGGCGGGCAGCGACGTGCTGCGAGCACAGTTACTGAAGAACAGCCTCGGCGCCGGCTGCTGTGTGGAAGAGTAAGGAGACTCAACATGCTCAACTGGATCATCGACACTTCGCTCCGCCATCGAACAGCAGTTATTGCACTGACCGCTGTGTGCGCCGTCATCGGTATCTTCTCGCTGCGCCAGATGGATATCGATGCCTTCCCGGATACCACACCCGTACAAATCCAAATCAACACGGTCGCACCATCGCTTGCTTCTGAGGAGATTGAGCGGCAGATTACTTTCCCGGTTGAGCAAGCAATCAGCGGACTGCCTCGACTCACTTCCTTACGATCGATTTCAAAGTTCGGACTCTCACAAGTCGTTGTGCTCTTCGAAGACGGCGTCGACATTTACTTCGTGCGCCAGTTAATCAATGAGCGACTCGCAACCGTGGCTCTGCCGGATGGTATTGCTCGACCTCAGATGGGTCCTGTTTCCACCGGGCTCGGCGAAGTCTTTCACTACGTGCTGACCTATGAAGGGGTCGACTTCACGCATATGTCCGATGAAGAGCGAGTCAACCGCTTGACGGAACTGCGCACGATTCAGGATTGGCTCGTCAAGCCGCAACTGCGCTCCGTGCGCGGTGTGGCAGAAGTAAACAGTTGGGGCAGCTATGAAAAGCAGTATCAGATTCGACTTGCCCCCGACCGTCTGATCAAGCATTCCGTTACCTACGATCAAGTCGCCGACGCGCTGCGATCCAACAATCAAAACGTCGGCGGCGGCACCATTACCGAAAACGGCGAATTGCTGCTGGTTCACGGCGTCGGTCGAACGGTAAGCATTGATCAGATCGCAGCTATTGTCGTTCGAGCTGAAAATGGTGTCCCGATTCGCGTCGGAAACGTAGCCGATGTCGAGATCGGTCATGAAGTAAGACGCGGAACGGTGACTGCCGACGGAAACGGCGAAGCGGTACTCGGGCTCGGGTTCATGCTCATGGGCGAGAACAGCCATGAAGTGACTTGGGCCTTGAAGGAAAAGCTCGAACAAGTCAGAGAGTCCCTACCGCCCGGAGTTGCCATTCAAACTGTCTACGATCGAACCGAACTGGTGGATCACGTTATCCACACGGTCCAGAAGAATCTCTTCGAAGGCGGTCTACTTGTTATCGCCGTGCTGTTTGTCTTTCTGGGTAACTTGCGAGCCGGGATCATTGTCGCGCTGGCTATTCCTCTCTCGATGTTGTTTGCATTTTCGGGAATGTTGCGATTCAGCATCGCCGGGAGTTTGCTCAGTCTCGGGGCGATCGATTTCGGACTGGTTGTCGACAGCTCGGTTGTGATGGTTGAGAACTGCGTGCGATATCTCTCACACGGATCGCGAGGTCGCAGTCGCCTCCAAATCATCCGAGACGCGGCACTCGAAGTGCGCAAGCCGACGATGTTCGGTGAGTTGATCATCATGATCGTCTACTTGCCGATCCTGACGCTCGAAGGAGTAGAAGGCAAGCTCTTTCGGCCGATGGCAATGACCGTAATCATGGCACTGGCGGGTTCGATGATTCTGTCGCTGACACTGATGCCGGTGCTCGCGAGCCTCATACTACCGAAGCAGATCGCAGAAACCGAACCATGGTTGCTGCGAGTGCTCAAGCGAATGTATGCGCCGGTACTCCGATTCACGATGCACCACAAGACGTTCGTCCTCGGCAGCGCCCTGTTGCTACTGCTGGTCGTTTTCGGCGGCATCGCTCCGAACCTTGGCAGCGAGTTTGTCCCGAGATTGTCTGAAGGGGCAATCACGTTGAATGTCGTGCGGCTTGCCGGCACTGACTTGGAAGAATCGATTCGTTACAACTCGCAAATGGAAAAAGCCTTGCGAGAGAGTTTTCCAGATGAGATCGCTCACGTCTGGAGTCGCGTCGGAACGGCTGAGGTCGCGACCGACCCGATGGGGACCGAACTGACAGACTTGTTCATTACGCTCAAGCCGAGAAGCCGATGGCACCGAGCCGACTCGCAAGAGGAACTCACCGAGCTCATTCAACGAGAGCTTCGCGACTTGCCCGGACCGCGGCTGGCGGTCTCGCAGCCGATCGAAATGCGCATGAACGAGATGATCTCGGGGGTGCGAGCCGACGTGGCAGCGATTCTGTACGGCGATGATCTCGATGTTATGGTCAAGACGGCTTCAGAGATTGAGCGTGTTCTGAAAAGTATACCTGGAGCATCTGAAGTCCGTGTCGAGCAAGTCACCGGTCAGCCTGTGCTGCAGATTCAAATCAAGCAAGATGAACTCGCTCGATACGGCATCCCGGCCTCCCAAGTCATGGAACTGGTTCGCTCGTTAGGCTCGCGGCAGATCGGTGAAATCTACGAGGGACAACTTCGATTTCCGCTTGTGATTCGCTTGCCCGAAGAGTCGCGGATGGATTCGAAGGCCATCGGATCGATTTTAGTTTCAACAGCCGACGGTCAGCGCATCCCGCTGGAGCGCCTGGTCATGATACAGCGCGTCGAAGCGCCGAATACGATCAAACGAGAGTGGTACCAGCGCCGCATCACTATCGAGTCCAACGTGCGCGGCCGTGATCTGGCCGGATTTGTCGCGGCTGCTCAAAGTGCCGTCAAGAATAAGGTCGCCATGCCGCCTGGGCGTTATCGCGTCGAGTGGGGCGGACAGTTTGAGAATCTGCAGCGAGCGCAACAGCGATTAATGATCGTTGTCCCGATCGCTCTCGTGTCGATCCTGGCTTTGCTGTACCTGACCTATCACAACTGGGTGGACTCGCTGCGAGTCTTTACCGGTGTGCCGTTCGCCTGGATCGGCGGAGTTATAGCACTCTGGATCAGAGACATGCCGTTCTCGATTTCGGCGGCAGTCGGATTCATCGCACTGTCCGGTGTAGCCGTCTTGGATGACATGCTGCTGGTCTCGACGATACGTATGCTGCGAGCTCGCGGACGTTCGCTGGATCAGGCCGTTGAAGAGGCGGCGATGACACGGCTGCGACCGATCCTGATGACAACGCTGGTTGCGAGCCTCGGCTTTGTACCGATGGCGTTCAGCACAGGGATGGGGGCTGAAGTTCAACAGCCGTTGGCCACGGTAGTCATCGGCGGTGTATGCAGCGCGATGGTGATGAGCCTACTCGTTCTGCGTGTTCTGTACGTTGCTTTCCATCCCAAGTCGCGCGACGAACACGGCGCTGCTTACATGTCCCGAGAAGAACATTGGTCAGAAACTGACGAACGGAACGTCCGTGAGCAGGTTCTGGTTTTAGTAGATGAATTGAGTTCAGTTAATCAAGTGAAGGAATAAGAGCATGGTCCGTAACTTTGTTTTCGGTTCAGTCGTTCGTCGTACTGTTCTCGGTGTTTGTGCGCTCGGAGCTGTGACGTTCGCCGGTTGCGGTGCTTCGCAGCCCGCCGCAACGACCGCTCAGAGCCAGTCCACAGGAGAAGCCTCGGGTGGTGAGCATGCAGGTTGGTGGTGCGGTGAGCACGGTGTGCCCGAAGAAGAGTGCGCGCAGTGTGACAAGACTCTGGTCGCAAAGTTCAAAGAGGCAGGCGATTGGTGCGAAAAGCACAATCGTCCTGAATCGCAATGCTTTATCTGCAACCCGGAGAACTTCGAAAAGTTCGCGGCTCGTTACGAAGCCAAGTTCGGCAAGAAGCCCGAAATGCCGAAAGAGTAACACACGCGATTCGAGAGCAATGGCGCGTCTTGCAACTGCCATGACTGTCGTTACGAGTGCTGGGCATCGGGTTCGCCGTACATCGTCGAATCCATGCGGACTGCCGGCTGCTGCTCAAAGCACTCCCGCAAAAGGAAGTCCGTCACTCACCAGACAGCGACTTCGGTTCATTGCTTCTTTCGTTCTTTGTCCGCTGACGTCCTCGCGTTAACCATTCTCACTTTCAGAGCATCCCTTTCCGCTGTACTGAAAAACGACGCAAAGGGATGTTCACGATCTATAAAGTTCGGAGAGTCGGTAACCTCGATCGAGTCATCCTCTTCAAAAATCGGCAGCCCAGGCCCGCTCGCATATGCCTCGACGAGCAGGTCGGCAACTGCAACCCGACGCTCCGAATCTTTCATGCTGAATTCGGGAGCAAGCATCGCAGTCGCTTTAAGAATAAGGCGTTCGCGTTTATTGCCTGTCCCTTTTTCGATTGCGTTGTTGACGAAATCAAAAAGCGGCTTGGAATCTTTCTTGTATGCGTACGACTTCAAGAGCGAGTTGACCATCCAACGAGTCGCGCTCGCACTGCCGGGATTGATCGCCCATAGTCGTCGAGCCGTTACGAGTTGACGCGTTGAGTTTCCCAATTCGTTGTAAGCCCTCGCCAGAAGTGACAACTCTCGCTCATTGAGGGTTTCGATTGCTTTGCCCTCCGGCAATAAAAGTGCAATCGCCTTTAATGCTCTCGATCGAGCATCGAACAACAGCTCGTATGCTTGAGCGTAGGCCGGTGTGTCACCCTCTTGAGGTTTGCCTTGTGCCGACAGGATACTCGGCGACAAAACAACGCCGAGGAGGAGAACAATGAATCGAATCATATGAATTTCCTTTGGTCCGACTTGTCAAGCAGCACAATCATTACGAATTAATTTTCCACAAAATAGCCTGCGGGTGATTGCAGGGGCGATCCGAAACCCTAACACTGTTAAACGTCGATCCTCTAACACGTAGCTGATCGACACTTACGCCCCTATATACGCCCCATCTTTTACCGAACGCACCTCGCCCGAGTTCTTGCAGTGTCGGTTCCATGTGTATTCCCACGTGGACCAGGCCCTCGCGTTCATTTACGCCCATTCAGTCCATCGAGGCCCATCATGTCGCTTCCCAAGGTGCCCCTGCGCGGTTCCAAGTCCCAACGCAAACGAGCTTTGGCTCGACTCTTTCAGTTCGAACGCTTGGAAGCTCGTGAGATGTTCGCCAATGATACGCTGGCGACTGCGACTTCGATTCCTCTCTTGCCCGGCGTTCCGATGTTGACCACCGGCTACATCGGAGATGAAGACTTCGCGCAGCAAGATGTCGATCTCTATCGATTCGATTTGCAGAACGGCCAAAACGTTTCCTTCCAGCTCGACACATCCTCGTCCGATGCGGACCGTTTCCAAAGCGACCTCAAGCCGGCTTTGCATATTTACCGAAACTCAGGGGAACTCGTTCAAGGTGTCGAGGTCAGTGTAGGAACAAACTCTCAGTCGGCGCACTTCAAAGCTACCGAAAACGGTCCGTTTTATGTCTGCGTCGCAGACACTGCCAACGGACCTTCCGCTCCCATCACAACCGACGGACGTGTACCGAATCTGACTTCCGGCTCCTATCACTTGCAGACACTCGTAACCAAACCGGAATCGTTCGAATCCTTTGCCAATCACTTCGTTGTCAACACCACAGAGGATCTGCTGCCTGCTGCAGCTGGTTTCACGACTTTGCGCGATGCAATAGCGCAGGCAAATGCACTGCCTGGGGCGACTCTCATCGAGTTCTCTTTCGCTGCTCAGCCTAGTATCGTGTCCTTTAGCCGCGGACAGATCCAAGTCGATAGTAACATCGTCATCCGCGGCTTAGTTGACGGCTCTCCCGGCGGCGTGTCGATCAAAGCGTCCGCAGGCTCAACCTCTCGATTGTTCAATGTCGGTACTGCAGGCAATCTGACTCTTGCCGGTATTCAGCTTGGGCAAACCAACACCACCGGCGACGGCGGTTCCATCTCCGTAAATGGCACCTTGCTGCTGGATCGTGTGGATATCGAATCCAGCCGAGCAGCTCGAGGCGGCGCCGTTTATGTCGGTGCTACCGGTTCACTCGAAGTCACAAACTCCACGCTTGCCAACAACACCGCCACGGTTTCATGTGGAGCAGTATTCATTGCCGGCGGCGGGCAAGCTCTTATTCAGAACAGCACCATCTCACAGAACACATCGGCTTCGCTGGGAGCGATTGCCAACTACGGCTCCACATCACTGGTGAATGTGACTGTAGCTGATAACAGTTCAGCATCTTCAACAGGAATCGCCGGGGCGTCGAACCTTGGAACTTTGACACTGCGCAACAGCTTGTTCGGCCATCAATTGGTCGGGACTGATCTTTCCGGGGCTGTCACCTCTTACGGCTTCAACGTCATCGCTGACGGCAACGACGCCACCGGCCTCTCATCACAATTCGGCGACTTGACGGGCGGAGTCAACGGAACGCCGGTATTGGCCATCAGCATCGGGCCGCTTCAAGACAACGGCGGCAAGTGGAAGACTCATCAACTGCTCGTCGGCAGCCCTGCCATCGATCACGGCAATCGATTCGGCTTAGCCTCTCGAGACCAACGTGGAATCAGCCGCTTGCTCGACGGTCCTGATTTGAACCAGAGTCTGGATACGGTTCGTCAAGTCGATGCAGGAGCTGTTGAGTTCGGCGGTTACTTCCTAACAACGGCGGATGATCGTATCAATCTCAACACAGCACCCGACGGCAGTGTTGACAGCGACACGACCAATTCTGCTCCGGACATTTCGCTGCGAGCTGCGCTGCAAGAGATTCGCGCGATGTCCGTTCCCTCGATCGTCGATCTGCGACCTCAAGTGTTCTTCGAGAGCGAGATCCGGATCCCGACCAATATCCACGTCGTTCGCTCTACGCTGATCGGTGCCTTTGAAAACGAAGGGGCAACCGGCGACTTCGACATTGTCGGAAACGTTTCCATCATCGGAAACAATCCCGAACGGGATTCCGTGTCGGGTGATTACGAGTCCGACCGCATATTCGATGTGCATACCGGATCGAGGTTAAGTCTGACCACGATCGGAATCGAGGGTGGCCGAGCTGTGAGTCCGGATGCACAGTTGGCGTCGTTGGGCGGCGGCATCTTCAATGACGGCGGGACCGTCGAGTTGCATCGCGCGTCGATCTATCACGGACCTGGTAATCCTTCGATTTCTGACATTCCCGGGAACATGGCTGACAAGGGAGCCGGCCTCTATTCGCGCGCCGGCTTCGTGATCATCGACGGTTCGGTCATCTCCGATGGAGTTTCAAGCCAAGGGGGCGGAGTCTATATCGAATCGGGAATGGCGACAGTCACCGCTTCACTCATTACGCACAACATAGCGAGGAGCGACGGCGGCGGCGTCTACATTAAGGACGGCAACTTCCATGCGGACTCGATGCGAGTCATTGAGAATCAAGTGACGCCTCAAGGAACGGGTCCGACAAAAATAGGGCGAGGTTCCGGAATCTTCACGGAAGGCGGCAACACCAGCCTTCTAAACTCGACAATTGAAGGGAATCATCGCAATGAAGGTGGTCCCACTGAGAACGACTTCGGCGGCGGCATTTACAACGCCGGCACCATGCTTATTAACGGCGGGTCGATCTATAACAATGGCCTCCACGACACGACTTCCGGCCTCTACGTCTACAATATCGGCACGCTGGATTTAGAAACCTTGAAAGTACAGGGGACGACCGGCGGGTACGCGGAAGCGTTTCTTTTCATCAACGACCAACATGGTCGAATCACCACGCATCACTCCGAGTTCACGCATCACTTCGGTACCGTCTTCTATAACATGAGCGGTACGCTCGATGTCCTGGGTACAACAATCAGTGGCAACCATACGTCCGGTTCTGCTCCGGCGGTACTGAATATCGGCGTTGACGCAAGACTCAACTTGATCGAATCCGTCATCTCGAACAACGTCGCCCAGACGTCTGCTGCGATCTTTAATCGGGCGGGAACGGTTACCGTACGCGGAAGCAGCTTCTTCGATAACCGCAACGGCATGGCGGGCGGCGGTGGAATAACACATATCGGAGCGGCTATTCCTCTAGTCAATTCCGCAACTCCCGTATTCGAGTTGCGTGCGAGCGTCAACAGCGAGCAGACGGTACTCTACGTAAACGACATTACCGGGATCGCGAAAATGGAACTGCCGATCCTGATCAAGGTTGATAACGAACGCATGCTCGTACAAGCCTTCGATGAACAACGTAACCAGTTGATCGTTACGCGAGGAGATGAACCTGCCGAGCATAAAGTCTCGACACCAATCAATGTCATCATCAGCAAGGAACAGTCGAAGATCATTCTATCCGACTTAGGCAAGATCCCTGAGCTTCAGTTGCCTATCGATATCGTCATCGATAATGAAGTGATGACCGTCGACAAATACGATACAGAGACAAATAGTATCTTCGTGCGCCGCGGTCGCCGAGGGACGCAGCCTGACGAGCACTACGGAGACTTTACTGTCTTCGGTGCCGCCGGTGGATTGACGATTGCAGAAAGTACCTTTTCCAGCAATGCAACAGGCTTCGATCACGTTGGGATCGGTCAGGCCCCCGTCGGAGGAGCGGTCGTCAGTATCATCGGCAGATCAACCCCGCCGACCATCATTTCGAACAGTACCTTCACCGATAACATGGGACTGGCAGGCAACGCGATCTGGGCCGAAGTCGACCTAGCCGATCGGGGCGAACATGTGGAGCCGCTAGATCCGGCTGCTCTGATTCCTGCGCATTCTCAAAACAATATCTACGCCACGGCAATCTTACTGGAGCCCGAACAACTAGTCGACAAGAATGCCTTGATCATGACAGGCACTGTCGTGTCCGGTGGAAAGTGGACCGACAACTCATCCTATGCTCAAGTTATCGGCGCAACTTCCGGTGGTCACAACCTGGTTGAAACCGATACCGTTTTGACTTTCACACTGGATACGGAAATCAGTGCAACGAGCAATACGTTCAAGATTATCCCCTACGACAACCTAGCGTCCCTGCCCGCGTCGGCCACGTTGCCTCAAGCCCCGTTTAAAGCTCGATTGGCATCCATCGTAGATGGGGACGTAACGTCGGAAGAGATCTGGGTAACGGCCCGAAGTCGCAATGCGGATGCATCCTGGAACATTACGGCAGATCGCGGTGTCGACGGCACGGTTGCTCTCGCATTCCCCAAGGGAGCTTTTGCTACGGTCAGCCGAACCGGCTTTACCAAGGCCGGAGACAAACACGGATCCGACCAGACTCAGATCTACTACACTCCGTCAGAACTCGCCGGTACGACCGATCTTGACGAGACCACGACGACATTCCGGGTCACCGATTCCAACAGTTTTCCCGCGGTTCCCTTCTTGATGTACATCAGCCATCTGGAAGGATCGAAGGAGATGGCGGAAGGCGTGGTTGTTATCAACGCAGTCGGTAACCAAGTCATCGTGAAACGAGCACAGGCCAATTCGGCCGCGATTATTCATCCGGCTCATTCCAAGATCTCAATCGAACACTATGTAAGCCTCGCGCTGGATGCTCGATTAGGTTCGTTGATCACGGATCGAGTAGATGGGCCGGTACAACGACCGCAAGACGGAAGCCCTCTGATCGATGCCGGGTCGATTCAGCGCACACTCATCAAGCCGGTCGAGCTTCGATCGAACCTCGTCGGCCAATACAGCCAGTCGATCCGCCTTCTCATGAGCGCTCCCTCCGCGAATCAGATTGTACTGGCGTCTTACGCATTTCCGGATTCCACGTGGATCACGATCGAACCGAATGCCGGTCTGCCTCAAGCTCCTTTTTATGTCACGCTGGACAAAGAAGTCATGTTGGTGACTTCAATCGAAGAAGAGGGAACGAAACTGATCGTCACTCGTGGCACCCAATTTACGTCGCCTGTTGAGCACATCGCAGCGACGTCCGGTTTCTTCGGCCAGTCCGTGTCGGGCGAATCGTCCGACACGCAATGGATCGTCAACACCACGGCCGGTTTTCCACCGACACCTTTTCTGCTCGATGTAAACGGCGAAGTGGTTCGAGTAACGGACGTCGACGGAGATCACAATCGGCTCACCGTCACGCGGGCAGTCGTCGGACAGATGGCCTCGCATGAATTCGGCGCGACCGCATCGCTGGGGCAATGGGTCGAGACGACACCTGTCAATGTTGCGAATATCGTGATCGGTGCGAAAGCAGGCTTCGCACCGACACTGCTGCGCGTCGGCAGCGAAACCATGGCTGTCCTCGCCGATTTTGCGGGCGGAACCATTTTAAGAGTCGAGCGAGGTTACCTCAGAACATTCGTTTCATCGCAAGCAGCCGGCACGCGAGGACTCGTCGATGCCACACATGAAGCGGTCGATGTAGCTCGAGCCAATATCGTCATCAGTCGACCGCTGCTGATCGGCGAAACAACCATCTCCGCCGCGCCTGTGGCCTTCACGCTCCCTGAAACGTTTGTGATGTCGCTGCATAGTGAACTGATTCAAGTGACATCCTGGAGCGTCGACTCAAACGGCGTCCTGCAATTCAATCTGCGACGAGGTTTCGAAGGTACCGTCCCCGACAATCACCCTGTCGGTGCCATGGCGATTGTGATTAAGGATCAACAAGGGGCGCTGCGGAATGTGCAGAACGCCCAAACGGATTTCGCCCAACAGGATGTTGGTGCGGCCGAACGTCTTGCGTTTACGGTGAATTCGACGCTCGATCTGCCGGATTTGATTCCGGGAGACGGATTGGTGACAACCGGTACGTCCGGAGTCATCACGCTGCGCGCCGCAATTATGGAAGCGAACGCCCTGCGCCGTGAGACTGTCATTACAGTACCGGCAGGAAACTGGACGCTTACCTCCGGCATTCAAGTTGTCGGGGATGTTGTCATTCGAGGTGCTTCCGCGGCCGCAACAAGTATCTCGACAACTGCAGGCCGTCTGTTTACGGTTACCCAAGGTGCCAAACTCAATCTGCAGAACCTCACCGTTTTAGGTTCGGGCAATGCAGATAACGGCGGCATTCTCCTGGCCGGAGGCGACGTGGTCGGCTCGCACGTACTGTTCAAGAACAATCATGCACTTGCAGGCGGCGCCATCCAAAACATCGGAGGCAGTATTGAACTAACCGTAGCGAGCTTCATAAGCAACAGTGCAACTCAAAGTGGCGGCGCGATTCAAAATGAAGGCTCGCTGACGCTAAACAGTTCCACGATCGCGCTGAACCAAGCAGCGTCTGCGGGTGCTGTTTACAACGCGGCCCGCGGCGACCTGCGCTTGGTCAATGTAACAATCGCAAATAACACCAGTACAACGGGCTCCTCCCTTCTCAACCTCGGCCGAGCAGCGCTGGGCAACTCTCTCCTTTCCGGCAATTCCGCTTCCAACGTCAGCGGATACATCCAGTCACTCGGAAACAATTTGGTAAGCGCCATGTCGGACCCGTCGGTTCGAATGACGACCTCCATTGCTGCGGATGAAACTGTCATCGAAGTAGATCAACTCGGCAATCTCCCCCCTGCCCCGTTCCATGCTCGCATCGATGCAGAAGAAATTGAAGTCACGACAGTTGTAGGAAATCGCTTGCAAGTGTTGCGAGGTGTTAACAACACATCGCCCGCACCGCATTTCGCACAATCGACCCTGCGTACAGACGGTTTCTGGGGCGCTGCCGACCAAGTCGGGAACTCCTTCTCGCCGATCGATCCGGCTCTTGCGCCGTTAGCTGAAGACAGCAACGGACTACCGTTCTACGCGCTGGGTCTAAACAGCCCGGCGATTGACGCAGGAGCGACCGGTTTGACATTGTTGGCCGATACGTATGCCGCACAGATGGTTACCTGGGCCGATCAAGAAATACGTGTGGCTGACACGACGTCTTTTCCATCGGCTCCATTCCGCGTCAAGATCGCGGACGAAACGATGGTCGTACATGAAGTGCGAGGCTCAACGATTGTCGTCACTCGACCGTCGCCGACTTGGATCATCCCTCGCGGTTCACTCATCTCCGTGCTCGCAGACCAACGAGGCTTTGCAAGAAGCTATGCAGAAAGGTCTACAGACGCCAAGCCGGACATCGGAGCGATTGAATTGGTTCCGGAAATCACGATGATCGCCGTCGATCCGATTCAAAACGAAGGAAATGTCGGTATACCGACGAATTATTCCTTCCAAATTCATCGGTCGGGCGCTATGGGACAACCGGTTACGATTAACTACCACGTTTTCTCGCGCGGCGAGTTCGGTGCGAATTCAAAAGACTTTGTCTCGCAGGAATTTCCCGCGGGCCAAGTGACTCTCGGCGCATACCAACAAGATGCAACGATCACCGTTGCCGTCTATGGTGATGACATCGTGGAAGCGCAGGAGTCCTTCCGCCTTCAACTCATTCCCGATCCCGATATTCACATTGCGAACTTGTACGCCGATGCCTCGATACTCAATGACGACATCGCCACGGTCTCGCTAAAGGGTGAATCCGTGCGAGAAGGAACAGCCATGAAGTTCACGGTCGAGCTTACAGGAGCCGTGGACGGCGGATTGGAAATTCCATACCAGACGGTCAGCGGCACAGCGACAAGCGGAACAGATTTCGAAGCTCAGTCCGGACACGTAGTAATCAAGGACGGGCAGACGTCGGGCTCCTTCATCATCAAGACCATCTCCGACCCGGTTGTCGAACTGAACGAGACCGTTTCGGCAAGTATCGATCAAGCCTGGGTTCTGAGCCACACCAAGTTTCCGAACAACGTCATGTTCGGTACGATCACTGCAGGTGTGATCGAAAATGATGACACGGCCAAGATCGAAGTCATTAGTTCCAATACGATCGAAGGACCGTCCGGAACTCGCTCCGTATCCGTGGGTGTGAGATTAGCCGGCGCCGTCGATGTGCCCGTTACTGCATCGCTAAGTCTTCTCGGGATCACGGCAACGGCGGGATCAGACTTCGTCGCGTCCTCGCCCACCGTTTCTTTCCTCGGTACAGCGGGACAAATCATACAGACATCGATCTCTATCAAAGGGGATTCGATTGCGGAACAGACGGAAACACTTTCGATCACCCCGATCAACGTGTCCGCTGCAGGCAGGCAAACGTCGATCACCGGCCAGTCCGGTACGTTGACGATTCTTGACGATGATGCTCAGTCACTGATGATCTCCGATGCGAGTGTGAACGAATCACAAGCCGGACAAACTGTCAGCTTCACTGTAACGCTTGCCAAAGCTGCGACTGGTCCGGTGACCGCTATCATCTCCACCGTCGACGGCACTGCGAAGGCTGGCAGCGATTTCGTAACCGCCTCTCAAACGCTGACCTTCAACGGCACGGCAGGTGAATCGAAAACATTCACCGTGACTCTGTTGAACGACACCATTGTCGAGTCGACGGAGAATTTTACGGTTGCTCTGTCGAGTGTCAAAGTTGCCGGTGTTGCCTCAACAATGCCGACACGAATCGGTACCGCTACACTCTTCGATGACGATCAAGCTGTGGTGGAAATCACAACCAACCCGAGTGGAGTTGAAGGAAATCCGATTACCGTTTCCGCCATTCTCCACGGTGCCGTCGATGCTCCCTTCGACGTACCGGTCATCTTGAAGAGCATCGATGCGTTCCCCAACGTGGATTACACGGCTGACAGTCCGGTGTTGCATTTCACCGGCTCTCCCGAGCAAATCGTCAGCTTTGTCATCAACACAATTGACAACAACATTATTCAGCCGAGTCGTACTCTCTCCGTGCAACTGGACACTTCCGGTTTGACTAAGCGGATCACGGCAGGAAGTGCACAAACCGTTACGATCCTCGACAACGATGTGATCAAAGAATGGCCGAAGATTCCGCAGCCGACCACCGCGTGCGGAGTCGCAAACAAAGGAACCGACTTCTATGGCGTGCTAGGTGATGGCACACCTACGGCTTGGGCAGTAGTCATGGTCCACAGTCCTGCGGACTACAACTTCCCAGGTTCCGGAGACGGCGGATCCAATGCGGGAGGCTCACAGTCCGGCGGCGGCTCCAGTAGCGGAGGAGATCCCAATAGCGGCGGTTCTTCCAGCGGCAGCGATCCTAATAGCGGCGGCTCTTATGTCGGGCCGAGTAGTGGCTCTGATCCGTATGGAGGCAGCGGTACTGACAGCGGCGGAGGCACTGGATCAACCGGAGGCACCGGTGGTACAGGAGGAACTGGGGGAACCGGCGGCACTGGCGGGACCGGTAGCGGCGGTACGGGTGGCACAGCCCCCAACATCACAACCGACTACACACCTTCGTTCAAGAGCACCGTTCGATACAACCAACGAACCTACGGCACTGGATGTACGGACCGTAAAGACGATGAGCCACCACCCGATCCGCCGATCCTAGTCTTCGACGATTCGATCGATGCCGAGTGGACCGTTCCGCTCGACGGAACGATTACTTTCAATCCCTTCCAGAACTTCAATTACCAAATTGCAGACGACGTAGCCGTCTCGGTCTACAAAGCGGACAGGACTATCGCGCATGCTGGTGAAACCATTGCGTTAGGCTATGGAAACATCACCGTCAACGCGGACTCAACATTGACCTATACCCCACAGGATGATCTACCGAGCAGAACGGAAGGTCGTTTGAAACCGGAGTACGACGGTCGCGGCGTATTGGTCCGTTTCACCGGCATCGACGCTTTCGAAGCTGTACTGACGAACAGATCCGTCGTCATGGGAACCGGCAGCCAAGGTGAAGGCGATGCGTCACAACCGATTGCATATGCCAGTCTGCCGGAACAAATCGCCGTGTCCAATTCCGTGCCGATGCTTCGTGGTTCTTATTCCACCTCCGCATCCGCATCGAATCCCGACGAAGCCGATTCCACAGTCTATGTCGATTTTGATACGTCGCTGCGCGTTGACCTGCGAAAGTTATATGTCGATCCGGACGGACTGTTTGATCTTGATCGACTGCGAGTCAAAGACTTCATCTACAACGGCGAGCATATGGATAGCACGAACGTGAAATCCAGCCCCCCGATGATCGATAAGATGCCGCAGATGATTCAAGTCCTCGTCGGGGAAGGGAGCGGAAGCTACCAAGTCACCGACCCGAATCTGAACATTCCGATTGTCTATCTCGGTCCAGTCAGTAACACGGCATCGATCTTCGTCGGCTCCAAAGGTGACAACTATCTTGAGATTCAAAACACCGTGACCTCCATGATGGAAGACTCACGTCTTCCCGCGTTCCTGGAATTCACCGTGATGGTCACCAACGGTCAGCAGAAACTCGCGGGCAAAAGTCCAAGCGGGCAAGATCTCTATGAAGATTACACTTGGCCGCTGCACCTTCGAATCAATCCGCATGTGAAGCAACCGTCTGAGTATGCGTGGCGACAGCAATCCGGGTCGGCGGAGTATGACGCGACCGGCTGGATCGAAAAAGTCGATCCTCATTTGACAGATCGTACTGTTGTCAGAGATCGATCTGTCGTTATCGACTCGACGCATACCGCCACAGTTCCGACGACCTACATCGACAAAACCGTACCATTCGGCTTGGACGCGGACAGCAGTTTGCAGGCTGCAGCATATTCAACAACCGCAGTCGGCAATGTTCAGGCCAACCTATTTACGGGAACGATTCAGGTCTCCCACGACCTACTGCTGGATCGCTCCGGAGGAAACTCCGAACTATCGATCCCAGGACTCCTATATGATCAGGCTGCGATTCCGGACAAACTGACTGTACCGCTAACATTCCGGAATTCGGAAAATCTACCCATCAGCTCCATCAGCGGTACTTTACAAGTTTTCGGCGACGATCAGACACTAACAACACCGATCTCCATCGCGAAGACGGATGGCCGAGAGCTATTCTTCACCGTTGACACAGAACACGCGCCTGAAACATACGGAATTCACGACTGGCAGGTCACTCTCAACGTGACTTACACCAAAGACAATCAGACCTCGACGGTTGTCTTGACTCAGAAAGGCCAAACGCCATATTTCCCGGTCGCGCCGGACAGTAGTTTTGGTGCAGGATGGAATCTGGCAGGAGTTCCGCGCATATGGGTCGACAGAGGACTTGCCTATGGCAACAGCATCACGACCGGTACGACAAGTACCACTGATGATCGTATCGCCATTCTCTTCCCCGGCGAGCGACCGAAGTTATTTAACGCGAACTCTCTAACGCTGAGCAATTTTCAGGCAACAGGTACCACTTTGCCCAGTGTCGATTTTGCAGAAATGGGCGTTTCGAGCGACGGCTTCCCGCAACCTCTGGAATTCGGAACCTTGAAAACCGGCCAAACAGCAGGAACTCTTATTTATCGAGCAGAAGATGGTACTGAGTACGTTTTCAGCCGATATGAATTCGACAATAGTTTTCAGTACAAACTGGACCGAATCGAGCCGGAAGGTGTCGACTATTCCGCTACGGACTGGACAAATTCTGCCAAGCGACGCGGATTGGAATTTGAATGGGACGTAACCCAGTCATCCGATGCGGCGAAGCAAGAGCACCCGTCTTACGTTGCCCCTAGACTTCTTTCCCTTGTCGCAGCGGATGAATCGAAGTTTGCATTCCATTACACAGCAGGTCATGTCGATGGAATCGATTACGTTCCCCCGACATCGCCCGGCTCACCGCCGGCAACATCGAACTCGCCGTCTCCCGGGCATGTATCCTTTGCCTTCAATAGCGACAACCTGGGAGACATTGCTCAAGAACCATTACCGGGCCAAGAGTTAGTACACCATCACTTCGGGTATGATGCGGCAGAACATCGCCTAAAAAGCGAATCGTGGTTACGTGGTTCAAGTACTGATCCAGAGCGATCAAGCGTCTACACATTTGACGCCCGAGGGATATTGAACGGCGTCGTCGTCGGGAGTGACGGAAATCCTGCCGACCACGAGGATTGGAAAGCCATTCGATACGAAACGGTTCCGGTCTACAAGACAGTATCGACTAGAAACGTTACCCCGCGGGTGCCGCTTGCTACGGTCACCACTCTTCACCCCACTAACGACATACAGAAACTCGACAACTTCCAACAACCGGCAGTTGGGTACGGGATCGACAAGACCGAGTACTCGTTTAACTCTCACGGGGTACTCACTCAGTTGCAATCATTCACCCATTCCACTCTTCTTTCCACCGAGACCTGGAAACGCAACTATTACGGAGATGCATCACAATACGTTGACGCCAATGGCCGACTGACAACGTACAAGTATGATTACGAACAAAAACTCAGCTATAAAACTTCGGATGAAGATGCAGTCGACTATGACGATGAGTCTGCGGAATACGATCCCACGGACTTCTTCGGCAATATTGTCGTAACCGTTTCCGCGCAAGGGGAGATGCGGAACGAGTACGAAACCGACAATGAAAATGCCTACAAAGGTAAACTTCTCCACACTCGATTCGTCGGAAAGCTTGATTCCGACCGCAAGGACAATCTTCAGGGTGGACCGAAAGATATTCGCGAGACTTACTATCGCTATAAAGACAATGGATTGCTCTCAGACACGGAACAGGTTCGAGGCACACGCGATGCCACGATAGCGAACGGCCGAATTTCAATCGCGGATCAAGATGCGACCGAATCATGGGAGTATTATGATTCCGGTCTCCTCAAACGACACGTTTCCGCGAGCGGTCTTGCGACGGAATATCAGTACGATTCGAAGCGTAGAGTCGAGTACGTCACGACGATAGACAGCAAGGCTCGTCTGACGACGAAGACACACACCGAATACGATCAATTCGGCTATCCCAAATTGGCTACCACAACCATGAGTTCTGATTCCGGATCAGGATTTGTGGAAATCGGCCATACGACAACGGTGTACGACTCGTTAGGTCGAATGAAATCGACAACCTCCAGCGACCCAGACAATAAAGTGCTTTCCAAATCGACGTATGAGTATGCGTCTGATGGTCAAGTTCTGTCTGTCACTGACGGGCGAGATTCAAAAACAACCTACCAATACAATCAGGCGGGAATGCTCGTCAAAACGGAGGCAGCCGTTGGGGCTACCTATCTAAACAATAGCTCCGGCAACTCTGAATCCATTACGCAATCGACAACCTACGGGTACTACTCAGATGGTCAAATAAAGTCTGCCACGGACTATCGAGGAAACACCACGCATTACTACTATTCAGGATGGGAAGCGGCAAGTGACACCGGGCCTGCTGGACGCCGGGAATGGCAAGTCGTGGACGGGCTGGCCCATCTCGCAAGGGTAGTGACGCCGAGTCCGAATCCCTCCACCCCCGGCCAACCTGTCTCGATTACGGAGTACGCCGAAATCAATGAAGACGCAAAGTTGATTACGTCCTCGACCTATGACCGGGGCGGCCGAACGATTCGCGAACAGAACATAACTCGGGGGAGCCTTAGTTCTTTTGTCTATGAAGACCCAAGAAGTGATCGCCCTACAAAGGTGATCACTCCCGTCCTGACGAGCGACATAGATTACAACGCCGAAAGGCAGGATCTTACTGCTGTTTTCCGTTACAACGCATTTGGAGAAGTGCTGGCCACAAAGACAAATGTAACCGCCGGCACCACTATCACCCTCGACCAGCTAGGATTCACTACAGAACGGAGAAGCCTTGCTGCATACGGCTCGATCGTTTCCTACACTGTTAGCGGAGCAGGTCTACCCGTCGAGTCCACGGAAACACGTAAATCTCGTGTGAGCACCGAGACCATCGTCAAGTCCGCCGAGTATGATTCCAGCGGCCGACCGATTAGCTCATCCGCTCCGGCGTTCCAGACGAAAGAGCCTAATGGGCAGAAAAAACTGACATCGCCTGCCGGAATGAATCCGTCCACTTCCGTGACGACAGTGGAAAGAGGCTTTTTGGTTCGAAAAGATACGGATTCTCTAGGAGCAGTGACGACCACGAAGACAAACTATCTAGGCCAAGTGATCGAGGTCGAAGCTTCCAATAAGTCGAAGACATCCTATGTGTACGACCAATCCGGCAACCTTATCAAGAAGGATTTTACGCCCACCCCGAGTGAAGTCGGTATTTTGCCTAGAACATCCGAATACAAATACGACTTGCTCAACCGACAAAGGCAAGTCGTCGATTACTCCGGCACAGTCAACCAGCTCGCCACCTATATTGACTTTAACAAGCCGCAAGAGTTTTGGACCACGGTGACCACCGACACATCTGGTGGTTCACATAAAATACGGACAGACGCAATCGGCCAACCCGTTGCAGAGTTGGACCCGCCTGGAACAGCGACCGGCACACGCAATATCGGCGATTACTCGTACCAATACTCAGCTTTTAAATTCTACTCCTATGGCTACGGAATCGATAACCAAGGAGGTTCGGAAGACGGCGTCGGACGAGTTTTGGTTTACAGCACTTCCGCGGAGACAAATCCACAGATCACAAATCTTGCCGCCGGAAAATTCAAGATTACAGGGTTTCGTCCGGACGCCACGTTGATGACGGTCATCGATACCGCAATGACACCCGACTCGAAGCCTTTGAAAACTTTTCGAGCGTATGGCAACGGAGGTGCGAACACACTACTTTCACAAACCAAATACGACGTCCTCGGACGCCCGATTGAAACCATTCAAGACAGGTCGACTACAACCACAACATACGACGATAACGAAACAGGTACGGGCCAGGTTGCTTCCTCAGTAACCGGTAGCTCAGCACCGTCATACCGTCGATATGACAGCCAAGGAAATCTACGGTCCGTTTCAGACGCGAAGAATTTCGAATCCCGCGACACCGTCAACTGGAACTACGACATGATCGGTCGAGTTGTCGCGGAAGGGACAGTCAGCCCAGGAACGGGGGCATCTTCAACGAATGCCAACCGCACTTGGAAATACGAAGGCTATAAGACTACATACGTGAACCGAAACGGCTGGCGAGTTTCGACGACATACGACCCAGCTACGTCGACGTCGACCGAAACAGCGGAAAAGCCGGACGCATCCGACAACTTTACGACATACTCGACCTCGACGTATGCCTACTACTCAGACGGGAGCATCAAGAGCGCAAAGCAAAACTACCGTGAAGCAGATTTGTTCTACGGTGAAGACAAGTTTAAATACAACGAAGCGTCCCAGGTTGTCCAGCACACGGTTCACTCAAGTGTTCTCCCGAATTCGTTCGAATTTGACTACATCTACGGCGTTACAGACGCTCAGTCAAACATCACGTCACTTACCGACCCGAACACCGGCCTCTGGAAAACTTCTCGGGAACTCTATGCCGTCTCCGGTTCAACCAAGCACAAGTGGTTGACAACTAAGTCCGACACAGACGGCGTTGGAAGGCTCAAGCGAATCGAAGACGTTCCCGAGGCCGGAATCGCGATAAACCCGAAAGCGGTTGACTACGTCTACTCCGGGTATCTACCGGTCGAAGTTCATCGCACAGGAATCGATTCGGTCACACTTCCGGAAACCCATTACTACTATGGGAACGGACAGAAGGTCGCCTCAATCTCGCAGTTCACACCCACAAACAACGCGCAACTCCCATTTGTGGTAGTTAAGTATGATGATTTTGAGCGTGTCAAATCGGTAACAACTAAGATAAACTCCATAAGCTACAACACGATACCGGAGAGAAATAGCGATGGAGCCATAACAGGAGATATCGGCGATACAAAGACTTCAAGTATTGTCTCTGCCCACGGAGAGAGAACCGATCAAGTTACATGGCTGGATCGGATACCACGAGATGGCGTCGGAGAATACGAATATGATGCGGAGGGCACTGTAACACGTAGCGAGAGCATCGCCCAGAATGCAAGTAAGTCATTCGAAGTCGATAATAACCGGTATACTCCCCCAAACTCTCAGAACGGTCCCGGAACATTCTATATTTCCAGCGAATTCAACTCTGCCAGCACGGACGAACGGCAATTATTCGCCGGACTTCACAGACTGCAAGTTAACCCGTCAACAATCGTCACGACGGGAACGCCATCCACAGTAAGAGTAAGTGCCGTGCTCATTGGGAATGGTGTCAACACGGTGCTAGCGGATGACGTCGGCATCGAATTCGATAAGACCAAAGCGTCCGAGTACCAAACCAGGAGCTTTTATCTCAATTTCTTGACGGAGACGCCTGGAGTTTATACGGTCAAAGTGACGTTTGATGTGGCGGGTATAAACACCTCGCCGAAATCAACGTTGAAGGGCTCATTATCCGTGGGCGACTATGATGTAGTGACAGATTACAAATATGACTATAAGAATCGCCTGGCTTCATCTCGCAGCTATACAGCAAATTGGAGCAAAAACGAGGACAACACGTCGTACACACCCACAGAAAAAGTCCTCGTAAGCACTTCACAATACGCCTACGACGCACTCGGCAATCGAGTTTTTTCGTATGTAAACAAGGATACGACTCACGTAGGGGAGGAGAGAAAATATCTCTACGAGAACGGGCATATTCTTCTTGAATTTGACACCCAGGATCGCTTAGACCGCGAGCGAATGTACGCTCAAGCCTTCAAAGAGCTAGTGGCACTCGACGATAGCGACTTTGCGGTTGAAGGAGATAGTTCGCAAGTCGCTTCGAGAGAGACGATTTGGCCGATGTCCGACTACCAAGGAACCATGATCGGTGCCTTTGCAGCGAGAAACAACACGCTCGTAATCGAGAACGTACGATATGACATCTTTGGAAATCGGTCTCCTGTTTCTACGAGCGGCCAAGACAGTACGCTTCTGGAATCCGTATCCGTAGGCTACTTGGGAATGGGTACGACGGGGCTACCGGGCTGTATTTCGATGGAAGCCGCCCCTACTCTGCTGCGTCGGGAAGATACATTACCGCGGGCTCGTTCGCGCATGGCATACAAAGCCTCTACGCGTTTGCCAACAACACACCTGCGGACCGCAGTTCCGGATTCTCTTCTTACATAGTTTCCACACACGAAACAACTTTTAATGATGAATTCCATTTAGGGACTAGACTGATTGGTGCACTGCAAATCGCGGGAGGCGTAGCCTCAATCGTAGGCGGAGTTGGCGCATGCAGTGTGGGAGGTGCATTTACTTTGGGTGCGTCATGCGCGGGTGGCTTATTCGCTGCTGTCATGGGAATCGACAACCTCGTTGCCGGATATAGGTCAATGTCTAGCGGGGAAGCTACACCAACTCTTCTTTTCTCTGGTGTTGAAGCTGCGAGCCAGAGTCTTGGGCTCGACAAAACCAATGCAGGTAGAGTGGCCACTGCGGTTGAACTAATTACCTCACTTGGTACAGGAGGTGCCGATGATCTCGTATCTGCGACGGCGAAGTATACGAATGCAGGATTATCTTCCGCGGAAGCTGCCGCAAAAGCCGCTGTCCATGCCCGACGCTTTGTGGCGGTCCAGGGCGGGATTACGGCGGGTGGTGCCGCGGTGGGCGCAGCCTATGGTTATTCGCAGAATGGCCTGGACGGAGCATTGGACGGTGCGCTGACAGGGGCGCACATCGCTTCGATGGCGGGGGGCTTGGTTGCGGCGGCTACGGTTAAGTGCTTCGTCGCGGGCACGCTGGTTTGGATTCCGGCCGAGGATGTTACGACTGCTTCGATGCTTGTCGCATTCAGTTCTTCGGAAAGAGATCGCCATGGTCTGGATACGACCTCCAGTATTGGTCTAATACTGATCGCCTCCGCGGGATTGGGAGCTCTGCTGCTCGACAACTTCGCACTAGCGAGCGAGAAGCGACATAAGCGGAAGACGAATAGCCGGGATGCTTGGTTCGAAGAAGATGAGGAGCATTGGTTTCGAGAACGATTCGGTATCGAGGAACTGTCAAACGACGGTAAACGGTTTTGTTTGAACTAGCGGTTTCCTTTCGATACGTTCCCTCCACAATTGTTCTCGCACCGAGGTCATCATGAAATCTTCAAACCATATACCCTCCGATCGATTCTCGCTCGTGTCTGCTGCACGGTGGTTAACCTTTGCAGCAGGTGCGGTCGGGTTTGCACTGCTCGCTTATTCGGCTTTGAGCCGGACGTCGCGTGATGACGGCGCTGCAGTTTCGGTTACGCCGACTGCTACCGCGAAAGCCGACAAACAGCCGAGCTCACCCGGTGCAACGACTCGACCGATTGAGCAGTTGAAAGTCGGCGATCGCGTACTGGCTCGCAATCCTGAAGTAACACAGGAAGAGAGAGCGGCTTACGTCGAGCCGGACTGGTCTGAGTGGGTTCATCTCTCGCTGGAAATGCCTAAGCCGGATGGATATGTGCTGCGCATCGAAATGCTGCGCCCCGAGTCTTGGGTCCGCAGCCAACTAGCGTTGGTAACCGCCAAGCGGCAGAGCGACGATCCTGCCAAACCATTTTCGGATCGTTCTACGAATACTGCCGAGACCATTGCCTCATCGACGGCAACCCCCGGCACAATGGAAAGCTCATCAGCCGAAGCAAGTGCGCCGGAGGGATTAGGCTTCCTGCCCTATCGAAGGCTGTACCTCGATCTAGCAGCGACATCGGCAGCGATCGAAACCGAGACAGACGAAGTCATCGGAGCCGTTGTCGAGCTGGATCTTCCAGAGCTCGGCCTCACCGGCCCGGCCATCATCAACAACATCGAGACCGCCCCCGAAGTCAAGCGTGGTGAAGGCCGAGTCATCACCGCCACATTCCATCACAGCTCCGGGGATGTGATTGACTTAGTCATCGGTGACGACAAGTCCACGGAATCGATCGGTACTACATCTAACCACCCGTTCTGGTCCGTAGATCGCCAAGAATACGTCCAAGCCGGATCGCTCCGTCAAGGCGAGCGAGTCTTAACGCTTCACGGCGAGACGAAGCGCATCGTCTCCCACTTCGCCCGCCCCGGCCCGCAACCGGTATTCAATCTCGAAGTCTTTGCGGAGCATGTGTACTACGTTGGCGGAGACGGGTTGCTTGTCCATAACAGCGGGCCATATAACAAGATCGACGATGTAGCCCCAGTTAAACCAGACATCAAGACTGGCACAGGTTATGGTGTGTCCGATCCCCCAGTGCGAATTCAAGGGAATTGGACTGACAGCGATCTCAAACAGGCACTTTTGGGACATCCACCGCGTGGATTAGGCTCGCCCGATCTTCATCACGCTGGGCAAATGCCGGGTGCAGGAATTCATGAAGTTATCCCAGGACAGCACAGAGGGAACAAAGCGCTTCATCCCAACAAGTACAATCAGGGAGTTACAGCTGAATTGCGAGAGCAAGATCGACAATTACATTGGTGGTACCGCGCGAGGGAGCAAGGTGCAGACCAACGACTACCGAATTGGATCTATGACAAATAGGAGATGCAATGCTGCTTGAAGAATTCGTCCCACTTGTCGAAAAACGAAGGGAAGAAAGGCCAGTATGGTTCGGTCTCGATAGTGATCCACCCGCCACACCAGCTCAAATACAGGATGTTGAAGCTCAACTTGGAGTACGACTGCCGGAGTCCTACCGACTCTTTGTAACAATGTATGGTGGAGGCTATTTTGCACTCGGGAACCTGTTTTCTGTGTTCCCTGGAAGCGATTGGAACATTGTTGAGCGAAACCGAGACATATTTCCGGTTGGTTTTTTAGCTGTTTCCGACAATGGTGTTGGCGATCTGTACGGATTCAGAGTCACAGACGGTGCATGTGATAGCGAAATCGTGTTGTTTGACCACGAGACGGGAATGATTGCCCAACCAAAGTATTCAGACCTATTTGAATTCCTCGGAGAAACCGCGCTGAAACCTCGCTAATGCGTGATTCGACCTTGCCCAAGGGAAACATTGACGCATGGCATGGGCTTGCAAACTCATTCGTTGCGCGGGGGATAGCGGACCGCAAAGGGTCAGAGATCCCCGGGGTCGGGTCTGTTTTTCAGGGGGTATGGTTGCATCGTCGTTGAGACTTTGCAATAAAGTCATGCATCGTTAATCCTTTTTGCCAGAGAAAGGAGTAGATGTCATGGCCTGTCATTGAGCGCCTCAATGGCAATAAAGCACCAGTTTCGCAAGAGATCGCTCATGCTGCAAGCAAAGCTGACTGCTGAAAACTTCGCGAAATCACGATTGAGGACATTGCTACCGCTCAATCCCAAATGCCGGTTAGTGTCGCCGTCCGAGCCAAGTCCAACGAACTACAGGTGCCACCCACGAATGGCACTGTCATGGTGATGTGCGCGGAATCGGTCTAGCGGCAGCGAGAGTTGTTTCGTAAAACTCTCGCAACCTTGGTGATTGGTCTGGCTAAAACCCACTTACCTTGGCTAAAAATCATGAAACCCTCCTTGGCACGTGAGCGACACGATTTGCCACGGAGGGTTTTTCTATGCGCTCTGTACCAAGTCCTGAAGTACGGCGGAAGTTTGGTTTTGCCGACACCTTTCAAGCATTCCTGATGCAAGAGGGGCTGCCATTTTCTTCGCTGCTATCCGCACACACAGTCAGCAAGATCATGGCTCGATACTGCGAACCCTTCGGTGAGATTTATACGCATGCTATTGTGCTGTGGGCATTTCTCAGTCAAGTGCTTCGGGATGGCAAGGAAGCATCCTGCCAGTCGGCGGTGACTCGCATCATTTCTCATCTCGTCGCTCGTGGCCAAGCGGCGCCGACGTCGGATTCCGGCGACTACTGCAAGGCTCGAGCGAAGCTGCCTGAGGAAGGGATTCGAGAACTTTGTCTCGACGTTGCAGTACAGGCGGAATGCCAAGCCCCAGACAAGTGGCTGTGGAACGGACGGCATGCAAAGTTAGTTGACGGCTTTACGTTTTTGATGCCCGATACCGAGAAGAACCAAGCAGCCTATCCTCAGCATGTGGCCCAGAAGCCAGGCATCGGTTTTCCGATTGCACGGGTTACGAGCATCATCTCATTGGCAACGGGCTGCGTTCTTGCCTGTCAGATTGCGGGTTAAAACCGGCCACCTGTTTACGGGTTAAAACCGGCCAGGGGTTGATGTGGTTTTAGGTGGATTCTTCGGTTGAGACGGCATTGTTTCCCGGTTTGCGGGTTTGGCCGGTTTTGGTTTTCTTGGATGAGTCGCTACCGGAGCTATCGGCTTTGGGGCCTCGCATCCTGTAGCTCTCGCCCTTGATTTCTATCACTTCCGCGTTCGAAAGGAATCGATCCAGAATGGCTCCGGCGCTCGGGACGTCGCCGATCAGTTTGCCCCAGTCCTCCAGCGGACGATTGCTCGTCATCATCGTGCTGCGAAGCTGATGGCGACGCATGATGATCTCGAACAGGAACTCGCCGCTGCGTTTGGGCAAGTGCTTCATTCCCATGTCATCCAAGATCAACAGATCCGGCTTTAAGTAACGCAGCATGATCTTGTCATGCCCCTCGAAAGCCTCGTCATGCAGAAAGTCGCGAACGCAGTCGAAGATGCTGCGATAGTAGACCGTATAGCCTTCACGAATCAGTTCACGTCCTATGCTTTGCACCAAGTGGCTTTTGCCGACACCCGGTGGTCCGACCAAGATTGCATCGCGTCCTTTGCGAACGAAGTCGCCTGCGGCAAGGTCATAGACGATACTCTTCTTCACGCTCCGGTTGAACTCGAAGTCGAATTCATCCAGCGACTTCAACTCCCGAAAGCCTGCCGACTTCGTATGCCGTTCGATCTGTCGATCGCGACGAACCACGAGCTCATCTTGGAAGATCAGTTCCAAGAACTCTGCATGATCCAGTCGACCGGCTTTGGCCTCTTGAAGTCGAACTTCTAACGATTCGGCCAAGCCTCCGAGTCTCAGTTGCCGAAGCAGTTCACGTAGATGAGCTTTCATGGTGTCGTTCCCTCCTGAAACGAGTTAGTGACGATACCGAGTAATCCGATAACGGACGGATGATCGGGTGTTCGTCGATGAAGTCCATTTGCAGTTGCTCAGCATCCGCTCGCTGTTTGAGCAGTTTACGGATCGTTCGCAGTCTAAAGGCGTTATGCAGCAGTGCCACTCGGCAAGCTTCTTCGATCTGTTCACTCGCATGCTTTCCGGCTATCGCCTTGAGCCCCACGAGTACGCGAATACCCTCGACACCGCGAACGCTGACCATCGCTTCACTCCATGCTTTCGTATGCGGTCCGATCGACGCCGTTTGACGAAGTAGGGCATCGGTACCGCGTTCCACAGCAGAGACTTTTTCCGTGGGAATATGCTGATTTGCCGTGCGAAAACGGCCTGGTTCGCACTTGCTGTGCGTTGCGATCAGATTGAAGCGATCGTCAAAGATTCGCACCAAGCGACTGTCCCAGCGAACCCACAACCGTCGCCCGACGTATTCCGGCGGAGCCGAGTAATAAGCTTTGTCGACCTCCAAGTGACCATCGCGATTGACGCTTCGGCGAGCTTCTTTGAAGTTCGCGAATCGCTCTGGTGGAAGCGGTTGGAGAGCTTGCTGTTCGTGTTCGATGAATCGCTTGTTCACCTGCTCTTTGACGGTGCCGTGAATGCGTTTGTCGGCGACGCTCTGTTCCCACTCCAGGAGGAATCGGTTTTGTGCTTCAAGGCTTTCGAAGGTACGCCCCCTGAGCGCATTGTTCTTGGCATACTTGACGCTGCTTTCTACTTTGCCTTTGTGCCGCGGCGTATAGGGCTTTGTCGGAATGAACGTTGTCCCGTAATGCGCCGCGAACGACTGCAGCTTGGGATGCAGTTCCGGATCGTACCAGTCGGCTCGAGCCACGGCGGCTCTGAGGTTGTCGATCAGCAGCCTGCGAGGAACACCGCCGAAGTACTCAAAGCCGTTCTCAATGACTGCGATGAAGTTGTCGGTTGTTTGCCGGTAGACGACTTCGCTAAAGGCCTTGCGTGAATGGCTCAGCACGAGCCGCAGCATCCATGGCCTGCGCGACTTGCCGTCTGGACCGATGATCGGCGCAGCGGTGCCGAAATCGATTTGCAACTCCTCGCCGGGTTCAACTTCCATCCGTCGAAAGGGATTCGCTGAAGTGCGCCCGATTTGTGAGACCATGCGCCAGACACAATGATAAGTGCCCGTGTAGCCATGCTCGCGCACCAAGTCCTGATGGATACGCTTGGCGGACAGCCCCGCTTCAAGCCAGCCAATGATCTGGTCGCGATACGGTTCACAAGTACTTACCGGTCCGGCCTTCACCGGCGGTGCTGCAGTGATCGTGTGGCTGTCCGAGGCGACTTGCGGGTCAGAGCCGGTTTGCGGGTTTGGCCGGTTTTGAAGTGCACGGACGTGCTTACCGACGGTTTCGCGGTGAACGCCAAGGATTCGGGCAATGTGTCGATTGGAATGACCGCTGCGGTGCAGTGCTGCGATCGCGTGTTCTTTGGCCATGGAAAGATGGTTTGCCATGCTGGGTTCCTCCAGCACGCATCGTGCTTGGAAATCCCCGCAAACAAACTCGCTCCTCGCTTGCAGTGGCCGGTTTTGACCCGCAATTTACTGGCCGGTTTTACCCGCAATCTGACACTTGCCGCAGCCATCGGTCCGTATGCAGGTAAGGAAACCGGCGAAACCGCCTTGCTTAGGCGACTGATTCGTTACTTGTGTAAAGGAGACGTCTTGGTTGCTGACCGCTACTTTTGTAACTACTGGTTAGTTGCTTCGTTAATGAGTTTCGGAATAGACGTCTGCTTTCGTCAGGTGGCTTCGCGCCAGGGAACATTCAAGAAGGGTAAACGCTTTGGAAGAGACGATCACGAACTAATCTGGTATCGTCCGCACCGTAGTGCTTGGATGTCGCGAGAATTCTACGAAGCGCTCCCCGAGCGCATAGTTGTTCGGCGCCTTCGCTGCGTGGTGAACACCCCAGGACGCGAGCAGAAGCCATTCGTGATCATCACTACACTGACTCAAGCACGCGGCCCAGCCGCAGTGAGTTACGAATCCGTAGCCGAACTCTACAGTTTCCGCTGGAACGCAGAATTGGATATCCGAAACATTAAAACGTTTCTCAACCTGAATCACGTTCGCTGCAAGTCGCCTGACATGGTGCATCGAGAGTTGTGGACGACGCTGCTCGCATACAACCTGATCCGAGTGACCATTGCCACTTCAGCGTCCTTGCATGACCGAAAGCCGCGAGAGCTGAGTTTTGTAATTGCCTGCCAGTTCGTACTGGCGGCATGGCAGGAGTTACCAACCATGCAAGATGCGCAATCACGAACCGATTACTGCAGCATCGTGCTCACTCGTCTATCTGAATGTGTCGTGGGTCGGCGTCCTGGAAGAATTGAACCACGTGTTCTGAAAAAACGAAAGGATCAATATCGCCTCATGACACAGCCTCGACACGAGCTACGCAGGCGTCTCAAGGCTGGTGATAACTCCTTTGAAAACTGAAACTTACGACGCGTGACAGTGCCATTCGTGGGTGGCACCTGTTGTTGCTCGAGCCTTGCAGTAGTCGCCGGAATCCGACGTCGGCGCCGCTTGGCCACGATTGTTTTCGCATAGAAGCCTGAATCTTCTATGACGAATTTACAGCTACGAGCTGTATGGAAAAACTGCCTCACCCAAGGCGGCCATGAATAGTATCAAAACATTCCACCGAAGCCGCCGACGGTGCGTTTCCACATGGCTAATCACCTACGGCGGCTCGGTGAATGTTAGCGATACCAGCGCCGAGGTGACCGTCTCTCGACCAAAGCGTTCGACGGACAGCTTTCGACCGAAAGCATCGTAACTGTACTTCCAGGCTTCCTTGGCGACGGTCGTGCTGAAGGCCGGGTCGTAGAAGTTCTGCTGCACTAGCCTGCCCGAGCCCACATGATACTGCGGATCGCTCGTTGGTAGAGACGTCGTCCAATCGTCGTAGATGTTCTCCGATACCACGTGAATTCTAGGTGCCGCCAACCTGTAGTTTAATCCCCATGCCGTCGTCCATTTACTGCCGAAGAGTCAGCGATGATCACAACTTTTACTACAATGCAGAACAGGGTTTCTCTTTTACCAATAATCGGGATGCTCCCTAAATCACAGGATGTTGATTTGTATGCATCAGCGTTGAAGAATAGCTCTCTTTCCCGGATTCGATTACGATCTTCCATGGATATGTGCGATTCAACAAATTCGAAACGTCCCGACTGATCCGTTGTCGCGGACAGAACTATCCCGCTATCGCAACGAAGCGTCACAGTGACCTTCTCCACAGGCTCTCCTAGGACATTGACGACTTGGCCGGCGACTACAACGTCATAGTCCTTCTGGCAACCTGAAAGCGCTAGCAACAAGCAAATGCAAAAGAATGCACGTAGTACAGGTAATTGCACAATACACCTCCTTATCCGGGGGCAAGCAAACTGGTTAACAGGTTATGCTTACATAAATGGAACCCAGGGAACACGATTCTTCTCTAATGCTGCTTTCGCGGAATTGTACCATTGCAAAAGATCTGTGCTTAAACTCGATGGAGGATTGCCGGCGAGGATCTGTTGAAATACATTCGAGGGATAAGTCTGAATCATCCTATTAACAGCACTTTGCATCGCGTATGCTTCAACCTCATGCCTACCGTTCTCATATCCGCTGCGAAATGATTCTTGAAGATAATCCGGCACGAAAAGTGTTAACGTCTCACGGTATTGTTGTACCGAGTGCACAGTTTCGTGTGCGAGCAAAGCATAGTTTGGTGCAATTGAACCCGAATAGGGAATGCCGTTTTTCGTGACATCGTAATTGGTATTAAAGTGAATCTCGCTTCCAATCGTGATCGCGCCCATTTTCTGTATACCAAGAGCGGTAGCGGGACAGAGATCCCGGGGTCGGGTCTGTTTTTCAGGGGGTATGGTTGCATCGTCGTTGAAAGAGGTCTCGGGGTCAGGTCTTATTGACGGGGGGGGAGAGTATTATCTTCCGGTTCGGCATTGCGGTAATTACCGGCGGAAGAATTCAATCCCCTCGATAATCGGCAGAACTGATTGCGGCGCATGGACGAGTGAAGCGGAATACTGTGGGCTATGCAGACGAAAGCTCGCAGCTTGGTTCACCGGGATTGCAGACTGATCATAGGCGATGAGGACTTCGAGACGATTCTTTCGCTAGATACCCTGATCTAAGCGATCGGTGGGTCAGCGGAGGATTCGAAGATCGCTTGCGCTTCAGGCGATATACGAAATCGACGTCGTCGGAGTTTTCCGCGCGCGGAGGCTACCATATGCGGCTTGCCCGCTACGTGATGAAAGAGTCTGCCGAACGCTCCCACTAGCGAACACCATGTCTCTGGTGATATCTCTAATCGCTCAAAGATCGGCGGAGCAGATTCAGGAGTGCACCCTCGTTTACCTGGGGCAACTTGCCGGGCGGTCCAGTCCAGGAGTTCAATATAGGCAGCCCGACTTATCGGAAGGAATCCTTTGTCACTGGCTCGGCACTTCGTTCGGCTCGGTCTCGGGCCAAGTGGATCATGGTGCTCGTCGATCTGCACCGGCGCTAAGAATCGATCCGGTGAAGCATCCGACTCTTCGGTTGACTCCTTTGTTTCGGTCTCTTGCAGCAAAGATTCAATTCGCGTCTTGATCGATGTGTAGCAACTGGACTCCAGCGTCTCTGCCATCGCGGCGCGAATTGGATTCAAGTCAACGTATGCCGCACAAGCCAAGATCGAAGTCTCGTCGAGCAACCTCACGGCTTTGAATCGACCCGACCAGAAGACACCCTTCTCTTCGCTCTCCTTGTTGGCTCGCTGGGCGATGCGTTGACAGAGCAGCTTCATCCACCACGAGATACAGCTCAGCCGCCGACGAATCGCTTTCAACTTCACCGGATCATTGCGAATCGAGTTCAGTTCCGGCTCAGTCGGTTCGCTTGCCCCTTTGCGTATCGGGCAAGCATTTAGCCAGCGCCGAGCCGCCTCCGTATCGTCCCATGACTCAACAATGTCCGGGCGCGTACGCAAAACCAAGTGAAGGTGATTGGAAAGAATCGTGTAAGCCAGGAGATCGATACCGAAGCCGGCCGCCAGTCGCTTCAGTTCAGTTTCCACCCAAGCTCGACTGTGGTTATAGCATTTGCCCGTGTGAACGTCCGTGCCGAACAAAAAGCAGCGACGCACCACTCGGGACATTACATGCACGACGGCAATTTCATCATGCGAACAGACTTCAGCACGCGTCACTCTAGCCATGGCATCGACTCATTTCTCGGGCAAAAAGGACTAACGATGCACGACTTTATTGCAAAGTCTCAACGACGATGCAACCATACCCCCTGAAAAACAGACCTGACGCCGGGATCCGCAATGTGCTAAAGCCGATAGCAGACGTTGCGGTGACAACGACCTCTCCCCGTGATGCCGCTTGATCTCGAAAGAGAACAAGACGCACTCGAATTCACGACTTGCGATTCTCGGTTGACTGAGAGTGCGACGGGACGCTTGGTTTGATATGGTGGAGCAAGCGGAGTGCACGAGACGACTACGAGGGACGGTGTTTTTGGGTGGAGGATTATTTGTTATGGTGGGGTTGTTGTGTACATGACATCGTCGGCCACTCACCCCCGACCCCTCTCCCCGAGTACGGGGCGAGGGGAGAGATATGAATAAAGCATTTCTGCGAGAACCGGAATCGGACGGGCGCGCTTACTGTCCGGCTTGCGGATCACTGGGCGATCCTGTGCAGCGTGCTTGCCTGGATCATCACATCCGCTCGGAAGCACGCAGTCGCATGGGGAACGAGGGCTGGTTCTGTCCCTATGCGGAATGCGAGACAGTTTACTTCGACGAGTATTTGCGGACAGTGAGTTCGGCCGAGCTGCAGCAGCCGGTCTATCCGAAGAGCCTGGATGCGCCGATCTGCGGGTGCTTCGGCTTTACGTTGGAAGAGCTCGACGCCGCTGTGGTCGAGCGCTCACCGACTGCGATTCGCGACGTTCTGGCCAAATCGAAGACGCCGGCCGCGGACTGTGCTCGGCTGGCGGCGGGCGGCAAGTGCTGCGTCGGCGAGCTGCAAAAACTCTACATCCGCGGCATCAACGCGGACTGACCTTTTTTCTCGATCGAAAAGTCGGCGAGTTCGGCTCTGTTGGTTCAATAGAGACTTGTTATAGTTCCGATTCCATAATCGAGACCGAGGCGTTTGTCGGACCGGCGACTCGATGTCTTTTCCGGTCGGAGGCGGATTGCGATGAATCGATACCCGATGGTGTTCGCACCTTGCAGTTGGAGTCCGCAACTGTCGCCCCGCATCGTCTCCTGGCTGAAACCCCTACGCCGCCGACGACTGCGCAATGAATCGCAACTGCATGAGGTCGAGGCGCTCGGCACGGGACATTTGGCGGAAGCGATGCGCACGGGCAAGCGAGTGCTGATCACACCGAACCATCCGAGCCATGCCGATCCGTGGGCCATCTACGAAGCGTGTGACCAAGTTCAAACGACGTGCCACATCATGGCCGCTTGGCACGTCTTCGCAAAGCAATCGTGGATCATGCGCAAGTGTCTCCAGTGGCACGGCTGTTTCAGTATCGATCGCGAAGCCAACGACTTGACCGCCTTCCGCGACGCCGTGGCTGTACTCCGAGAGCGAACCGAGCCGCTGGTCATCTTCCCGGAGGGAGACATCTACCATTGCAACGATCGCGTGACTCCGTTCCGCGAAGGAGCCGCCGCCATCGCCATCGCCGCAGCTCGTCGCTTGGAAAAGGAAGTCGTTATCCTTCCCACTGCGATTCGCTACCGGTACTTGAGCGATCCGATGCCGCACTTGCTGGAAACATTGACGCGCATCGAACAACGCCTGCTGTGGCGACCGCGTCATAACACGCATGTCGTCGATCGTATTCGCGCGATCGGTGAAGCAGTGTTGAGTTTGAAGGAGCAGGAGTTCTACGGCCGCAGCTCCCACGGCTCGCTGCCCGAGCGAATCGCCAGCTTGACTGAGTTCTTGCTGAACAAATTGGAAAAGCACTATGGGCTCGAGCCTCAAGACACGGTGCCCAAACGAGTGAAGCAACTACGTCAAACGATTCTGACTCGCCACCACGACCAGCGCACGCCTGTCGAGCAGATCGGCATGATGCGCGAGCATCTCGATGAAGCATTCTTAGTACTGCAGTTGTTCAGCTATCCGGGAGACTACTTGGAAGGGACTGAACCGAGTATCGAGCGAATAGCTGAGACAGTCGACAAGCTGGAAGAAGATGTCCTGCAAATCAAAACCGCGACGGTGCGCTCGTCGCGCCGCGCCGTTGTGCACTTCGGCGAGCCTATCGCCGTCCCTACTTCGAAATCTCGAGATGTGACGGCGAGCCTGATTCAATGCGTCGAAGCGCGCGTGCGAGAGTTGATCGAAGGCAGAGCGGAACGCAATACGGTCAGCCCGATCGCAGGCTGATCCAACTAGGCTCTGTCTCAAAACATGTGGCTGCATCTCTCGAAGACGCAGAATCATCAGCGTTTCGGAGAAACGCTGCTACGTGGATTCATCTTTTGATGACTGAGCCTAGAACGGAGACTGGAGTTTTTTACCAGACCTTCGTCAAATCGACGACTGCGTGAGGCTCAAGCGTTGTGATGATCTTCTGCATGTGCGTTTCTTCTTGATACGATCCTGAGCTCAGGATGCACTTCAGCACTTGCTGTTCGTCCGGCAGCACGATCCAAACCCGGGACCTCCATTCGCTCGTAGAGCCCGCGCTTGATCCGCAAGTCGTGGTCCTTGTTTGAAGGCGATACGATTTCGACGATCAGATCGTGGACGCCGACTATTTTGCTGAGCGTGATCATCGAGTATTTGGCACGGGAGATGACGACCAAGTCGGGCTGCACGATATCGCCGTCGGAAAGTTCAAGGTCGACCGGCGCATCAAAAACTTGGGCAACACCGGTCAGCTCGAGTTGATCGTAAAGTTGAAACTGAATGCGTCGGGAAATCTGCTGGTGGTACGTGTTGGGCGCAGGGTTCACGTAGTGTTCACTTCCTATGATTTCGTGACGAAGTCCGTCTTGAGGAATCTCAGCATAGGCCGCGTAGTTCCATAGTGCGGAAGCATTCATTCGATCTACGGACATAATTTATCGTCCTCCGAAAGGTGGTCTTCAAAGGTCCATTGTAGCTCGTCTGTCGCATCCGATCGAATACAATACGAAGTCTCATCGACCCCTCCGCGGCGAACAGCTTTCATTCGTCAGTTCTTCGATTCTCTTGCCTGATCCTACAATAGAGCTGCCCGCCGGACAGTTCCTCCCCTACCCTGCCTCGAGATCGGTCGCTCATGTTCAATTCAGTCATTTCACGCCGTGATAGAAACCGGCTAAGAGCTCTCATCGTTGCGTTCGGAATGAACGTATTGATGCTGAGCGCGTCCATCGTAAGTTGCGTGGCTGACGACAAGCCGCGTCCGCCGAACATTTTGTTTTGCATTGCCGACGACTGGGGATGCCATGCCGGCGCATACGGCACACCTTGGGTGAAGACACCGAACCTGGACAGTGTGGCTCGCGACGGACTCCTGTTCACTCACGCCTTCACACCAGTCGCCAAGTGCGCGCCGTCGCGAGCCATTGTGCTGACAGGGCGTCATGCTTGGCAGAACGAGGAAGCGGGGAATCACCTGGCCGTGTTTCCGCCGAAGTTCAAGAGCTGGCCGGAAGTGTTAGTCGATCACGGTTGGCATGTCGGCATCACCGGCAAAGGATGGGGACCGGGTATCGCCAACGATGCCGACGGCAAACCGCGTCAGATCACCGGCAAGCCTTATAACAAACGCAAGGCCGAAGCACCTACGAAAGCGATCTCGGACAATGATTATGCGGCCAACTTTAACGACTTTCTGGATGCGGCGACGAAGGATGAATGCCCCTGGTGTTTCTGGTACGGGCGCTCAAGAACCGCACCGCGACTATGAGTTCAAGTCCGGTGCGAATAAAGGAAACAAGCAGCTCACCGACATCGACCGCGTTCCTCAGTATTGGCCCGATGATGAAACGGTCCGACATGATATGCTCGACTATGCCTACGAAGTCGAACACGTAGACAAGCATCTCGGACGCATGCTCGATGCACTGAAACAACGCGGTTTGTGGGACAACACGCTGGTCATCGTGACGAGCGATCATGGAATGCCCTTTCCGCGATGCAAAGGGTATGCATATCCAGATTCGAATCATGTCCCGCTCGCCGTTCGTTGGCCTGCTCACATTCGTCAACCGGGACGGAAGATCGACGACTATGTCAACTTCACCGATCTCGCGGCAGTCATTCTCGATGCAGCGGGAATTGATGCATCGAGAAGCGGTATGCAGCCGATCACCGGCAAGTCATGGCGGCCGATCTTCGAAAGCGATCGCAGCGGGCGCATCGATCCGACTCGCGATCATGTCTTGATCGGCAAAGAACGAACCGATGTCGGCAGGCCGCACGATTGGGGCTATCCGATTCGAGGGATCATCACGGACGAATTCGTCTACCTGCGCAACTTCGAACCGACACGCTGGCCGGCCGGCAATCCCGAGACCGGTTACCTCGACACAGACGGCAGCCCTACCAAGTCGCTGATTATCGAGCGAGGGAGAGCGGATCGCACGGATCGTTTCTGGCAGCTCAACTTCGGCATGCGACCTCAGGAAGAACTCTACGATGTAGCCGTCGATCCCGATTGCATTCGCAACGCTGCGGGCTCGACGACTCAATCCTCCATCGCCAAACAAATGCGAGAGCGCATGGAAGAGGAACTAAAGAGTCAACAAGATCCGCGCATGTTCGGCAATGGTCATCTGTTCGATGAATACCGAGCGACCAACGGCGCGGGCTTCTATGAGCAATTCATGCAAGGGAAGAAACCGGCGGCAGGCTGGGTCAACTCGACCGACTTTGAAAAGGAACCGATTCAACCGTGATAAGAATCTTCGCACTATTCATAACAGCCATCTGTCTGCTGCCGATCAGTTCGCAGAGTCGTGGCGCTGATCAACGGCCCAACGTCGTTTTGTTCTTGGTCGACGACATGGGAATCATGGATACGTCGCTGCCTCATTTGACCGACGCGGCCGGCAAACCGCAGCGTTATCCTTTGAATGATTTCTACCGTACGCCGAACATGGAACAGTTGGCGGCCAGAGGCATTCGCTTCAGCCATTTCTATGCGATGAGCGTCTGCTCGCCGACTCGCGTTTGTCTGCAAACCGGTCAGAATGCAGCGCGGCATCGCACGACGAATTGGATTAATCCGGACAAGGACAATGCCGGTCCGCAAGGTGCGCCTGATTGGAATTGGCGCGGCCTCGACAAACGGAGTACGACTCTGGCTCGTGTTTTACAAGCCGGCGGCTATCGCACGATCCATGTAGGCAAAGGTCACTTCGGTCCGCGCGGCACCGAAGGCGAAGACCCGCTGAACATCGGCTTTGACGTGAATGTCGGCGGATGTTCGATCGGTCAACCTGCGAGCTATTACGGCAAGCAGAACTACGGCAACGCAGGTGGTTCCGTCAAGAAGACCGCGCCGCATGCAGTACCCGGCTTGGAAAAGTACCACGGCACCGACACGTTCTTGTCCGACGCGCTCACGGCCGAAGCGGCTGCACATATCTCCACCGCTGTGAAAGACGGTAAGCCGTTCTACTTGAACTTCGCTCACTACGCAGTACACGCGCCGTTTAACTCAGATCCGCGATTCGCAGCGAACTATCAGGCCTCCGGAAAACCGCCGCAGGCTCAGGCTTTCGCCACGTTGATCGAAGGGATGGATAAGTCACTCGGCGACTTGATGAAGTTTCTCGAAGAGATCGGCCAAGCTGAAAACACGCTTATCTTCTTTCTCGGCGACAACGGCACCGACGCGCCGCTCGGACATGAACATGCTGTAGCTTGTGCAGCACCGCTGCGAGGCAAGAAAGGTTCGCATTACGAAGGAGGCATGCGAGTCCCGTTCATCGCGGCTTGGGCCAAACCGAATCCTGAGAACGATCTGCAGAAGCAATTCCCGGTAGCGATCGGCAGTGTTCAAACTCAATTGGCAGCCGTCTACGATCTCTTCCCCACGATTCTCAACGCGACCAAGGCGGAAGTGCCGCGAGACCATGTCGTGGACGGTCAGTCACTCCGGCAATTATTAAGCGGCCAAGCGGATGCAGGCCATCGCAATGACTTCTTGATGCATTATCCGCACGGCCCTCATCGCAGCAGTTACTTCACTGTCTATCGCCAAGGGCCTTGGAAAGTCATCTACCACTACGTCCCGACTGAGCAATCAGCGAACTCACACTATCAACTCTTCCGTCTCGATCGCGATCCGTTTGAACAAGAGGATCTCGCTGCGAAAGAACCGATCGAGCTCAAACGCATGATGCAAGCCATGGTCGATCGCTTGAGCGTTGAGAATGCGGTATATCCGATGGATACGAAGACTCCGCAGCCACTCTTGCCGCAGGTGCCGAAGTGATTCTTTCAACAATCATTACATTGGTTAAACGACACTGTGATCTAAGCGGCGTGCCGTGGATCGCGCTGATTGTTCTTAGTGCGGCTTCGCTATCGAATGTGAACGCCCAAGAAAAATCTGCTGCGCCGCGTCCAAACGTTCTTCTTATCCTTACCGACGATCATGGCGTAGGCGACGTTTCTGCCTTCGGCTCGAAAGACATTCGCACACCGAAAATCGATCGTATCGGTGCGGAAGGGATTCGATTCACCCGCATGCGCTCCAACTGCACGGTTTGCTCACCGTCGCGGGCCGCAATTCTAACAGGGCGGTATCCTGATCGAGTCGGTGTCCCCGGCGTCATTCGAACGCAGGCAGAAGATTCATGGGGTTATTTCGATCCGCGTGTACCCACGCTGGCGGATGAATTGAGAGGACTCGGATATCACACAGGATGTATCGGCAAATGGCATCTGGGGCTTGAGAGTCCGAATACGCCGAACGAACGGGGATTCGATCACTTTCACGGCTTCCTCGGCGACATGATGGACAGCTACACCACTCATCTGCGTCACGGCCGCAACTACATGCGTCTGAATCGAGAGGCAATCGAACCGGTCGGACATGCAACCGACCTCTTCACCACTTGGGCCGAAGACTATTTGAAAGAGCGAGCGGCAGAACCGGGCCGTCCCTTCTTTTTGTACTTGGCTTATAACGCTCCGCACTTCCCGATTGAACCGCCGCGTGACGTTGTCGATCGAGTCCGGGCTCGCGGTGAAATCACGGATGAGAAGCGACTGCTCAATGCCGCATTGGTAGAGCACTTAGATAACGGCGTCGGTCGTGTGCTCAAGACACTGGCCGACCTGGGCCTGGAACAGAACACGCTGGTCATTTTCACGTCCGACAACGGTGGTTCGTTGCCGCATGGACAGCGAAACGATCCTTGGCGAGACGGTAAGCAGAGTCATTACGACGGCGGATTGCGAGTACCTTTTATGATGCGCTGGCCGGCGCTGAACAAAGCGGGACAAACGTGTGATGATCAAGGTTTGAACTTTGATATCTTCCCTACTGCCATCGAACTTGCAGGAGGTAAACCGCCGGCGGATATCGACGCTGTCAGCCTCGTGCGATCCATGCGAGGCGAAAGGCCGGTCGAGGAGCGCGAACTCTATTTCGTTCGCCGAAGGAAAAGTGCTGGCCTACGGGGTCGGAGTTATGAAGCGATCATCCGCGGAGATTAAACTGATGCAGAACGATCCTTATCATCCATTGAGCTCTACAATCTCCGCACAGACCCGTTCGAGCGAGAGAATGTGATCGACAAGAACAAGAAGATCGCAGACGATCTGTCCGCGCGTATGCGCCGCCATATCCAACGCGGCGGACGCGTACCGTGGCAACCGCCGAGTTCGATATCGGAAACAAAGGCAGGTTCGGCTGAACGGTAGCGCCGCGAGCTGTTTTGCAGAAGAGCCTTTCGCTTTTCAATCGTCGTGCAATCGCAACTTCGTAAGTAGCGATTCAATGCGCCTTCTCGGTGCGGCGAATTCACCCATGAATGGAATTGATCGCTGCGAATCGTTCAGCATGAGGGGATCTCCTCGGACTGCAAGGCCGATTCTCCGAACAGACGAACTGTGAGCGCAGGATGCGCTGCATTGACCAAGGAGGGTCTCATGTCTCGTTTGTTCAGGGCGGCAGCCAGTGCTTTGTCGTTCGGATGCATGTGGTCCGTTTGCATCCATGCATCAGCCCAAACGATCCCTAGACCGACGGCGCAGTCCTACACGGCCGCGACGAGAAGCATACCGAACACGCGGATCGATGCGATCAATGAGTTGCAGATCGATCAACGCTTGGGAGATCTCGAACGTGAGCTATCGTCATTGCGCGATGCTCAGGCACGTAGCGACGGCTATTACAACGAACCATGGGCCGGCTCCCAACTCGTCGTCGACGGCGAGCAGGTTGGTCCAGAGCAGCAGAAGCCGGAGCTGAAGCCGCTGCCGCAATGGGAGCCCTCCCCCATACCGAACTCTAACCCGTCGTCAATCGGCAGCTCACGAACGACGCCGACCTTTCTACTGACCGGTTTCGCGCAATTGGATGGCGCTCGCTTCAGCCAGTCTGCGGCATCTCGAACGGTGCTGGGCGATATCGACGATGGAACAGGATTCCGTCGCGCTCGATTGGCCGCGACCGGCAACTTGTCGGATCGAGCCAGTTACATGATGGAGTACGACTTTGCTCAGGGGCAAGCTCGATGGGTCGATGTGTGGGGACAGATGAGCAGTACGCCGGTCGGCAATGTGCGCATCGGTCGCTATCGACAGCCGTTCGGAATGACAGAGCTCACGAGTATCCGTGAGCTGCCGTTTCTTGAACGCCCAAGCGTATTTGCTTTGTCTCCGTTTCGGCAAACCGGCATCATGCTGTTTGATACGGCGCTCGATTGCCGAGCGACTTGGGCCGTGTCCGGCTATCGCACGTTGTCAGATAACTTCGGCAACGTAATCGGCGACTCCGGAGGATACGGAGTTGCAGCGAGAGCCACAGGTCTACTGATCGACGACGGCGACAGTCGTGTCTTTCACTTGGGAGCGGACTATGCCTACGAAGATCCGGCTCGCAATCAAAGCCAGATCGCTTATCAGAACGAAGTCTTCGTAGGCCAGAATCCGAACCTTGGTCCCAGCGGCCTGAGTGTCCTGCCGATCATCACCTCGCCGCCGTTCGTTCAGTCAGGAGTATTTGCAGTCGACCAAATCCAGCTTTATAACATCGAGGCTGCGATCGGACTCGGACGCAACGTAATTCAATCAGAAGTGCGATGGTCGCAGATCTCGACTCCAAGTGGTGCTGCTATCGTCCCCGCAGCCTATCTGCATTGGCGAACCATGCTGACCGGAGAGATCATTCCTTATGATCGACAGAGTGGTGTCTTTGGACGTGTGCGACCGTTGCAACCGGTAGACATTCGTCGAGGGCAATTCGGAGCGTGGGAGTTCGCAGCTCAAGTCAGTTCCATCGACTTGAATGATCTAGCGACGGTCCCCGGAGTTCCAGGCCCCGGACGTCGCATGACGAACTACTCACAGGCATTGAACTGGTATCTGCAGACCAACGCCAAATGCCAGTTGGAGGTGATCCAGACGGATCTCAACGATCGCTCGTTCGGTGATTCAATGACCTACACCACCGCGGCTCGGTTCCAGTTTGACTTCTAGCCGTTGAAGTCTTCGCGAGAACCGGTGAAGAAATGAGCTGGTTGGCGTGCCGACTTAATGAAAGCGGTAGGGCGCGAACCGTCCGGTAAGCACCATCCATCTTGAAGAACCGGACGGCTTGCGCCGTGCCGCTTGCATGAACGCCGTTTCGGGTTTTGATCGGGGCGACTGCGATCGGACGGCATAATCGATACGACCGTCACTGACTCCCTCGACGCATCACCTGGCGAGTTCGACGAGTGCAATCGTATTACGAAGTTATCAGAATGCGAATCGCCGCGACCTATGCTTCAGCAGCTTGGAATCACCTGTCGCGTCCCAACAGAAATCGATTTTGCATATGCCCTCAAAGATGTCTGCAGCGCGCCTCGCCCGGCGTCAACGGACCGGCGGGGCCATCGTCGAATTCGCCGTCTGCTTTCCGATCTTCTTCCTGATCACGATGGCGACAATCGAGACCTGCCGCCTTATCTACTTGCGTCAATCGATCAAGATTGCCGCCTATGAGTGCGCTCGGCTTGCCATCATTCCCGATATCACATCCGATGTGCTCGTCGATCAATGCGATTTGATCTTGAGCAGTCGCCGATTGGTGAATTATCAGTTGACGACCGTACCGGCCGACCTCAGTTCGGCACAGTACGGAGATTTGATCACCACATCGATTGAAATTCCGATCGATGACAACGTATTGATGGGTCGATGGTTCTATCCGCATGCGACCTTCAAGGAAACAGTATCGATCATGGCGGAGCACGAAAGATGAGCTCCGCAATGAACACGTTCGAAACCTCAACGAGCATCTGTCGCTATGTTCGTTCAGCACGAACCGGTCGCACCCTCTGTCGTGTCGGCGGGACGATGGTCATGCTGGCCATCTTGATGCCGATCGTGCTAGCCATTGCATCCTATGCGATCAATGTCGCGTACATGGAATTGGCCAGGACCGAGTTGCAGATCACGACGGACATCGCGACTCGAGCTGCCGGTCGCGAGCTGACCGTCACCGGAGATGAAACCAAAGCTCGGGCCGCCGCCGAGCGACTCCTGCAAGCCAATCCTTTTGCCGGACATACTCTTTCGTTGCAGGAGGCCGACATCGTCTTCGGCGTCTCGACTCGCTACTCGGAAGAGGAACGTTACCAATTCAAACTCGGTAAGAACCCGAACGCTGTGAAGCTGGATGCGAGCGGCAAGGTAAAGGTACCGGCATTGTTTCCGACGCTCGGGGTGCCGGTTAACTTTCGACCGTTCAAGTCAGCGATCAGCACGCAAGTCGAGCTGGACATCGCGCTGGTACTCGACCGTTCCGGTTCGATGACCTATGCCTCGGATGCATGTTCCACCGGAGGCAGTTGGCCGCCGGGTTGGTATCCGGGAGCACCGGTGCCGGCGGACTCGCGCTGGCTGGATGCGGCATCGTCCGTTCGGCAGTTTACGAACTTGCTGACTCAAACCAATCACCACGAACATCTGGCACTGGCTAGTTACAGCACACTCGCCACATGCGACCATGCACTGGATGAAAACTACGGCGCATGCAACACGATCATCAAAGAGTACAGCGATTGCTTCTTGGGCGGCTCGACGAATATCGGCGACGGCATTCTAAACGGATTGTCGTTACTGTCTGATAAGAAGGCAGCGAGACCTTGGGCGACGCGGGTCATGATCTTGTTGACAGACGGGATTCATACGGTCGGTACAGATCCGATTTATGCAGCCCAAGTGGCAGCCGGTCAGAACGTTTCCATCTACACGATTTCCTTTTCCGACGAAGCGGATATCGCCGTCATGGACCGGATTGCGGCGATCGGCCAAGGTCAGCACTTTCATGCGACCGACGGTTCCGAACTGACCACCGCTTTTCATCTGATACTCAACAATCTCCCATCGCTCATTACTTACTGATCTCGCATGACTTCAAACCGGTACACATCCACACGAACCAGACAAGGTGCGACGCTCGTTGAGTTCGCCGTTACCCTGCCGATCGTGTTGTTGTTCTTCGCCTTCATGACCGAGATCAGTCGAGTCATGATGCTGCAGCATACCGCGGACACGGCGGCGTATGAGGGAGCTCGGTCGATCATCGTTCCCGGAGCCTCGCCGCTGGACGGCTACACTGCCGCGGATGAATTGCTGAAAGCGGCGGAGATACGGTCCGCGGGTATCACTGTATCGCCCGACAGCATCTCAGAAACGACACCTATCGTAACCGTCAGCGTGGAGATTCCGATTTCAGACAATTCGTGGATCTATCCCCGATGGATTCCGATTTCGACCGTCCGCAGCGACGTGACTCTGTTCTGCGAGCGTCCGCCGCTGGTGCAACTGACAGGCGTCCCGATCATCAAAGCCAAAAAGGCGGCAATTAAGAAAGCCCTCAGCGGTTTGTAAGGCGCTCTCTTCTCACGCTCACTTCGCATCGCAAAGTCTTCAGTCGTTCGCTCTCGCGCTCAGCGCTCCGACATCGAACTGGCATTTATGAAACTGGCATTATCAGGCCGGCGTTGCGAACGAAGCGTCAGGAACTAGACTGACGATGCACCTGTTCTTGCGAAGCGAATCTCGCTCTCGCAACGATTGTTCTCAATGCAACGGAGTCTCGTTCGTATGATCCATCGAAAGATAGTCCGAAGCATCGCATGCGCTGTCACTTGGCTGATCGCAACGGTGTGCGCAGGATGGAACACGGCTCAAGTTCGGGCGCAAGAACCGGTTCGGTATTCTCTGTCGATTCCGCAGCCGTCTGCGCACTACTTGCAGGTGGAACTCTCGATCGTTCCGAAGAAGGCAGAACCCGTGAAGCTTTTTCTGCCTGTGTGGACGCCCGGTTCGTACTTGGTTCGTGAGTACGCGCGCCACATCGATACACTGTCGGCTGAGAGCGACGGGAAACCGATTCCGATTGAAAAGACCGCCAAGAATACGTGGAGCGTTCACAGCGCTACGACATCTCCGATCCATGTTCGTTACAGGATCTACTGTAACGAGTTGACGGTCCGCACGAACTTTATCGACTCCGAGTTCGCCATGCTGGCAGGTGCCGCCACCTTCATCACCGGCGAGAGTCACACGACTGATCCGCATGTCGTCGAAATTCATTTGCCGTCGCAATGGAAACAATCCGTCACGGCACTCGAGCACCCAGTGGACGCACCGGCCGGAAGCTATCGCGCTGCCAACTTCGATGAACTGGTCGATTCGCCGATCCTGCTCGGGAATCCCGACATCCATCCTTTTCAAGCCGGTGGCGCGCAGCACTTACTGGTGAATGTGGGAGGCGATCCGTTTTGGAACGGCGACAAGGCGGCTGCGGATTGCGCGAGAATCACGACAGAGCATCAAAAGATGTGGGGCTCGGTTCCCTACAAACAGTACATCTTCTTCAACATCATCGCAGAAGGAAGCGGAGGGCTGGAGCATGACAACGGAACCGTGTTACTGACCAGCCGCTGGCATTTCCGTAACGACAAGAACTACAAAAAGTGGCTGGGACTCGTCAGCCACGAGTTCTTCCATGCCTGGAACGTTCGTCGCCTCCGTCCACGCACGCTCGCGGCCTACGATTACCACCAAGAGATGAACTTTGAAGAGTTGTGGGTGGCCGAAGGAATCACCAGCTACTACGACGACCTGGCGTTGGCTCGGACAGGATTGATGAAACCTACCGAATACTTGACGGCGCTTGGCAAGCAGATCGAAGGGTTGCAGTCCGGACCGGGACGGCTGTCTCAAAGCCTGACAGAGTCGTCATTCGACACTTGGATCAAGTTCTATCGGCCGGATGAAAACTCGGGAAACACGCGTGTCGACTACTACAACAAAGGCGCGATCGTCGGTTTTCTACTGGACATTGAAATCCGGCGGCGAACCAACGATGCGAAAAGCCTCGACGACGGCATGCGCAGTCTCTACTTACAGTATGCGGGCAAAGGCGGCTACACCAATGCCGACGTTATTCGCGTTGCATCGGAAACAGCGGGTGCCGATCTCAGTGAATGGTTCCGCAAGGCCATCTACTCCAAAGAGGAACTGAACTACGACGATGCTTTCCAATGGTTGGGATTGCAATTCAAATCGAAGATCGCAGCCGCCGCGGAGAGGGACAAAGACGTCAGCAACTCCGCATCGGAAACGGAATCCAATCGCAATGAATCAATATGGATAGGAATCACGCTGGAGACCAAAGAGAATCGCCTTCACGTGGCTCGTCTCTCCGAAGGTGGCCCTGGATTCCAAGCCGGATTGAATGCCGGTGATGAACTGATCGCGATCGAGGGTTTTCGATTGACGGAACCGATCGAAGAACGGCTGAAACAATACACGGCCGGCGACTCACTGCGATTTACGATCGCGCGTCGCGGACGTCTCATGGAGTTGACTGTGAAGACGGAATCGAGGCCGGCAGATTCATGGGCCATCGATATCAGCAAGCAGTCTGATGACAAGCAGCGTGCCAGGCTCCAGAGCTGGTTGCATGGTCCTGTAAAGTGAACTTGTCGGACGCTCAAAGGCGAACGCACAGAGTGTTTAAATAAGTTCTTTTCTGAACCGCTGCAAGATGCAATTCGGTGCAATGATCTTTCGCGCCGACACATGAACCACACTCTTAAAAGTCGCGATGCAACGCAGACTCGCATGCACGGCGCGGCGAACGTTCGCCATGTGCAATCGTAGTGATTGAACAAGAGTTTCACTTCTCCTTTTCGTGACGACGAATGCACCTCGATATTAAAAAGAATCGGCGCAGACATTCGTAAAACGAACTGATATTCACGTGAGTTCCAACTGAACGCAAGTCGCATAACGCTTGCGGTTGACTGGGAAAAGCACGCTGTGAGAAATGCATGGTTGATCAAAAAGTAATGCCTCCGGTTGCACTCATCACCGATCAGTGCCGATACGAAAGGTGCGAATCAAAGACTCGTTGCAAGCCCGCATGCATCTAGTCTCGAACGAGCATACGGCAGAGCGTCTTGCCTAAGAGCAGACCAACACACTCGGAAAGAAACCATGGGCCTGACTTCATCACTCAGTACAGCTCTGACAGGGCTAAACGCCGCTGAAACACAGATCGATGTTCTCGGCAACAACTTGGCCAACTCACAGACGGTCGGCTTCAAGTCGTCTGATGTCGTGTTCGGAACTCAGTTTCTTCAAACGTTGTCGTTGGGGGCTGCACCGAGCGCCGACAACGGTGGAACGAATCCGCGTCAAACAGGTTTGGGTGTGCAAGTCTCGGCGATCACTCCGAAGTTCACACAAGGGACGATTCAAATCAGTTCCAGTCCCTCCGACTTGGCGATCCAAGGGGACGGAATGTTCATCGTGGAAGGGTCGCAGGATGAACGGCTGTATACTCGCAACGGTATCTTCAAGCTGAACAGCGAGAACGAACTGGTCACTTCAACGGGAAATCGTCTGTTGGGCTACGGAGTCGACGAGAGCTTCCAAATTCAAACAACGAAGCTCGTACCGCTTACCATTCCGCTCGGGTCCGAAGCGGTTGCCAAAGCGACGACCGAAATCTCGATGGAAGGAACATTAACTCCCAGCGGCGATGTAGCCGACACAGCGGAAGTTCTTCAGAGTGCGGTGCTCGGAGACGCCAGCATCCCGCGACCCGATTCAACGAACATGGCAGTGACCGGCGCGGTGAACACCAGTGGTTCCAGTGTTACAGTTGCCAACAATCAAGGAGGCGGGTCGTTAGCGGAAGGATCCGTGTATCAATATCGAATAGCGTACGTCGACTCAGCCGGCAAAGAATGTGTTGCATCCGATCCGATTTCCGTCACGATTCCCGCCGGTAACGGTTTGGCGGATAACACCGTTACTCTCAATAATCTGCCGCCGGTTTCGGGAGCTTACTCGAGCGTCAACATCTACCGCACGACAGCCGGAGGCAATACGTTCTTCAAACTTGCATCCGCCGCGGCCGGTGGTTCCTATACCGACACAGGCAATACGCCGCTGTCCAGTCAACAGATCAACGATACGACGCTCAACGGCAACTACTCCTACATGATCACCTATTACAAAGCAGGTGAACCGGAGTCGCGTCCCAGCGCACTGGTCGGACCGCAAAACATCGTCAACGGTCGTATCCAACTGTCGAACTTTCCATCTATTCCAACCCCTCCGGCATCCGGCGGTTTCCCGGCTTACGACTCCATCCGTATTTATCGCAACACAGCCGCTGATCAAAACAACTTTTACCTGGTCGATACGATTCCCTCCGGCCAGACGTATACGGACAGCAAGAGCGATGCGGCGATTTCCAATCTGACCATCAACGGCAATCAGAAGGTCAACCTTGACGGTCCGGGAGTATCGAGCAACACGCTGTTGACGAACGTCATCAAACGAGACGGGTTGAATTACCAACAAGCGTTCACCACCGGAACACTCAGCTTCTCCGCTCGCAAAGGGGGCCGCACACTCGAAGCTAAAAACTTCACGATCACCAATACATCGACCGTGCAAGACTTGGTCAACTTCATGACTCAGTCGATGGGCATTCAGAACGCAAACACCGATTCCCAGAATCCTATCCCCGCATCGAAGAATGAGATCCAGGGTGAAACGGGAGACCTATTGGCAGGCGGTTACATCAAAGATGGCCAGCTCCGTTTCGTAGCCAACAACGGTAAAGACAATTCGATCGCCATCGATCTAACCAGTTTTCGAGTTACAGATGCTGCGGGAACGGTAACGACACCGAATCTGGCGTTCGGCAGCATTCAGTCTGCGAAAGGTCAAAGCGCCGTCGCCGACTTTATCGCCTATGATTCGCTGGGTCTGCCGATTCGTACGCGAGTCACCGCAGTCTTACAAGCCAAGACAGACACCGAAACCGTTTATCGCTGGTTCGCCGACTCAGCAGATAACTCTCCGCAAGCAGGCGCTGCGATCGGCGTCGGCACGGGTCTCATCAAGTTCGATGGTAACGGTAACTTCGTCTCCGCCTCGAACACTCGCGTTGCTGTCGATCGCGTCGGATTGCCGAGCGTTTCACCGCTGCAATTCGACATCGACTTTTCATCCGTCTCCGGTTTGGCGACCGCAACACCGACCTTGGCTGCTGCTCGCCAGGACGGTTCGCCTCCAGGTAAACTGACGAGCTATGTAATCGGTGAAGACGGTTCGATTCGCGGCGTGTTCAGCAATGGTATTTCGCGAGATCTGGGTCAAGTCCGTTTGGCTCGATTCACCAACCCTCAAGGTCTCGAACAACGCGGCCAGAACATGTATGCCCAAGGTATTAACACGGGCCTACCTATCGAGGGCAAGCCGGGTGAGAACGGCATCGGCAGCGTCGTGGCGGGGGCTCGTGAGCTTTCCAACACAGATATCGGCGGTGACTTGGTGAACCTCGTTCTCGCTTCGACTCAGTATCGAAGTAACGCACGAGTCATCACTGCCACTCAGCAGTTGTTTGACGAGTTGCTGAACATCCGTCGATAACCGAGACAATCAGGCCGCCCGCCGAAAGTGCGATGCAGGCGGCACTTTCGTAAGTATCAAGAGTAGGCGAACGCGCTCCGTCCGCAAGCTCCAACGTCAAAGCGGCGAGTGTTCGTTTTTGCTCGAAAATGCCTCTGCCGACCGAGCAAATTGCAACAATCTTCCATCGCCCGCGTTCCGACACTCTGTGGCCGAATCGACAATCTCTCGTGCATTGTCGAATTAAACTCTTTCTGAGGACTCGGCATGGAGTTTGCCTGCAAGAAAGCGAAAACGAGCCGAAAGTCGAAGTGTAAGTAATGGACACGAGATCCCTCGCTTGCGGGCGTGTTGATTTAATCCACCAGCCCTGTTTTTTAGGCCCGGAGGGCCGGCACAGCGTCAGCCGGCGGTGTCAACCGCCGGACCATGCACCCTTGAATCAGAAAGACCCGAAGGGTCGAAACACAGGTTTGATTCCGCATTGTCATTAATGTTTCGCCCCTCCGGGGCTAATAACCCGGTCTTGACAGTGTTGTTGACTTAATCAGCCGCGACTAAATCAACACGCTCGTACGCATCGGGTTACGATCAACAACTCCTCTTACTCGCTCGCCCCTTTCGTACTCCTCCTTTCCTTTCTTACTCGTACTCAGCGAAGCGGTTCTCGTACTCGTACTCGATTCAAGCAGCACGAATAATTTCGATTAGGAGTCGTAACTCCGAGGCCGGGCGCGAATCATCCGCAAACCACAACACAGTTCAATTCCCTACAAAGGTTTCACATCATGCGTCCGAAGCTGCGAACCCTCTTTCGAGTCGCTTGTGTAGCAGGGCTTCTCTGCTCGACCCTTTCATCTCCGGCAGATCTATTCGGTCAAGCTCCTCAACCGCCGTCTCAAGCGGCTGTCGTGCAACCTGCACCAGGAGCTCCGGCAACCGCAAAGCCGATTCCCGCCATTGCTGACGAACCGCGTCAGATCGATCCGGCCCAGTTTCTCGATCCGAAATTGAGAGCCGCCGCGACGATTCAGTTCGAAGCTTCTACGCTGGAAGATGTTGCCGAATGGGTCCGTACGGTGACAGGTTGGAATGTGGTCATCGACGCGCAGTCATTCGCTGAGTCGGGGGTCTTGTCGATCGATCCTATTGATGAATCAATCGACAACGTGCCGCTGTATCTCCTGCTGGATCGTCTCAGTCGGTACGGAGTAACGTGGCGATCAGACAATAACATGATCACGTTCCTGCGAGCAGGAGATGCGAGAGGCATCGTTTCCACTCAATTTAATGTTGCGGATCTTTTCGACAAGAAGATGAAGTCGGATGATCTTATCGACACTATTCAGACAACGGTGGATCCTATCAGTTGGGACAGCGTCGATGGTACCGGAGCCATCGTGTTGGGTGATGTGCTGTTCGTTCGGCAGTACGGGCGCAACAACCGACGCATCGCTTGCCTCCTATCCGCGCTGCGGACTCCGTCGCGGCGAGTATGGATAGACGATTCGGTCCTTCACACGGTACTTCGTGAATCTCTCGACAAAGCCGTTTCCATCAATATCCAGCAAAAGTCGTTAACAGCAGTAGCCGCCGATTTGGCTATGTTGACGGGCACCGTCATCCGCCTGGATCGACCGGGCTTAAAGCAACAAAGCATCTCTGATCGTACGCCTGTCACTCTGCAGATACAGAATCAGAAACTGCGTGTCGTGCTGGATCTCCTGACTCGGCAACATGGACTTGGATGGCAAATCCGAGACGGTGTCATTTGGATCACATCCGCGACTGTCGTGGAAACGGAGGCGGTGACGGCAACCTATGATGTGCGAGATCTCTGCCGCGACATGGACGAATCGATCGCTCTGCAAGATGCCGTCGAGCAGCAAGCTGCTCCTGATTCTTGGGATATCGGAGGCACTGCCATTCGATTTCCCCTCCCCGGCATCATGGTCGTGAGGCAGACGGAGGTTTGCCATGATGAAGTGCTCAAGTTGCTGGAAGCCTATCGCTCTGCATTGCGCAGTTCTAAACCAAGAGTCGATGAAGCAACTGATCCCGAGAAGGTCATCACGAGCTACTATCGGATGCCGACCGCCGTGGCTGACGAGCTTTTCCTCGCGCTGCCGGAACTGGTGGCGGCAGGCCAGTGGAAGACGGAACAGTCACCGAATCTGCCGGGCAAGATCCGTATGTTGCGATCTTGGGATCAAATTGTTGTTGCCAAACAGAACACGAAAGAAGCCGGCAGCGATCGCTTTCCCCCGGTAGCCGTTCCCTACTCCGTACTCATCGTCGAACAGCGTCGAAAGGTTCAGATCGAGATCGGGGAACTGCTGAGAAAGATCGAAGCAGGTGAAACCGAGCAATTCTTCGACAACAACGTCGGCGGCATGGGAGGCATGGGCGGCGGAAGAGGTCGAGCCGGAGGCGGATTCGGCGGCGGAATGTTTTCGATACCGAGTCGTTAGTGAGAAGGAACGACTTGGAATTGTCTGCGGTAGATATGCAGGTCGGTCGCTTGAAAGCAACCGACCTGCACGATGATCCATCCGCTAACGACCCAAAATCGCTTCGATCATGATCACAAACGGATCGAAGTCACGACACCGGATCCGACCGTTTTGCCTCCTTCACTTGAAGAAAGCTGTCACGCAACTGACCAATCATCGAGGTGAGCAGCCTCGACAACCTTTTTGTGCCCGTGCAACGCCAGGGCAGCCGCTGTGACGAAACAAAGTCAATAATCCCGCGCTATGCGGGGTTGATAGTGGACCTTTTAGAATCGACGCAGTCATAGACTCGGCGAAACGTTGCTTCGCATTCGATTCGGAACACAAAGACAGGCCGGTGCGCAAAAGGTTCACTTGCTCACCGGCGATGTTCTCGTCATCAGCGAAAAGAATTGACGTTGTAGAGCAACGCCCTTTTATTGGTCGGCATGTTGCACATCGGAAACGTGACGGCCTGCGGTGTCCGCACTTTTGATGCGAGCCTTCAGGCTCGTCCAAGCGTCTCGCAGATCTGTGGGCGTAGACTCGGTATTGATCATCGACTCGATATCCGCGATGTACTCGAAACCATCGGGCGTTATCGATGCCTCGTCATGATCTTTCCCTGACGGCCGATTCAAACACAGTTCGATCCATTTCTTAGCCTCTTCGTATCGCGACTGACGCATGGCACATGCCGCAGATGAAAGCCAATCATCGGCTGACTGCAACTGCTCATTCGACTCGGTCAACAAACTGACTTCAAATGCATCGCTTGCGGCTTGGAATCGATTCAATCGATACTCGATCGTCCCCATCAGCCGGGCGATGGTTCGTCGAGTGTCCTTATCCTGTCCGGCTCCTGTTCTTGCCGATTCAAACTCTTCTTCCAGACTTTCACGAGCCTCCTCCAAACGGTCCAAGTGCATGAGCGCTTCGGACCGATGAATCGAACATGGAGTCAGCAACGGATCGCCACGGAGCGATTCACTGTGACAAAGCGAGACCAATTCGGAAAACAGATCGGCAGCTCCTTTCCAGTCGCGACGATCACGCTTGGCAAATGCCATGTTGGTCATACTTTCCAAGACATCCGGATGCGTGGGACCGAGAAGCTTCTTTTGCAACTGCAAACTCGTCTCAAAGTGTTGATCCGCTTCCTTAACTTCCCCGCAAAGTAACAGCACATATGCCAGTCGAGCTTGTTGCCGCAGGGTCGACGGATGTTCGCGTCCGACTCCTTCTAAAGTGTGTTCATAAACCGATCGAAGCGACTTTTTCGCGTCGTCCAAGCGACCATCCAGCAGTTGTGCAGCCCCTAAATTGTTCAGCACTTGCAGTGGCGCAGAATGCGTATGCCCGAGCGCAGCGACTTGCTTCTCGTAGATTTTTGCAAACAACCGCATCGCCCGCTCCGGGTCGCCGCGCTTACGTATCAGTCCGGCCAAACCGTTGAGCGTTTCGAGCGTATCGGGATGGTTTTCACCAAGTTGTAATACGCGAGCACGGTAACATTTTTCGAGCAGCGGTTGCGCTTCATCGGCATTGCCGTTCATTAACAGTCGAACCGCCAAATTATGCATAGCTTCGACCGTCAGCAGATGATTTTCTCCGTAACGACTCTGCATCTTCTCGAGAGTATCTCGAAACACAGAGATAGCTTCCAGTTCTTTGCCTTGCAGGAAGAGATCTTGAGCCAGTTGCTGCTTGTATTTCAGCATGTCATACGTTCCGCCGCGACCGGCAGCTTCTTCAGCTTGAATGCATCGTCGATGCAATGATTCTGCTTCCTCAAAGTGTCGTTCGAACTGAAGCAAGGTAGCAATACTGGACTGGACGCACAAAATCGCCGGGTGGTCCGCACTTAACCTCGGCTCGATGCGAGACAAACAATCTCGCAGGGTTTGGATTGCCTGTTCGGATCGTCCGGCCGAGTAAAGTGCGACCGACAATTCATTGAGAACGTTGGCGTAATCGAGCGAGCTCGCACCGCCGGAATCCTCGAATGTCTTTGCAAGTGACTCCAATACCGTAACTGCCTCCGTATATAGACCGAATCGGCTAAGGATGGCGGCACGAATCTTTTCGGCTCGACTGTGCACTGCGCGGTCTACTAGATGCCGATCTTTCAGCCGATCGAACTGCGACAATCGAGCCTGAGCCTTTACAACCTCACCGCAGTTGAGGGCCGCGGCAGATGTTTCGAGAATGCATGTCAGCGAAAAATCATCGGTCGATTCCCCGCGCTCGTCCAATCGACCGGCACACTCTTCGAACAGTTTCAGGGCCGCTGCATAATCGTTGGCTGAGGAACGGGCTTTCCCCAATTCCAACTTCGCCTTAAACCACATCGGCGACTTCGCATCGCAAGCGGCTTCCGCCTCCGCGAGAATCCTACATGCCTCGCGAGTAAAACCAAGACTGTCCAGCGAACTCCCCAACACCAGCTTCAAGCGAATGGCTGAATCACGGCTTCGACTGTCCGCATCGATATGATCCGAGACCTCGCGCAATCGCGAGCCCAGCATGTTTATCACTTCATCAGGACGTTCGAATGTATTGACCGGATCCAATCCTTCAAAGATATCTGCGATCAAATCCGTATCTTGTTCCAACTGTGCAATATTCGTCGTCAGTTCTTGATTGATCTGTTCGACAGCCCGCCGGCGTCCTTCTGCCAGATCTTCTGAAACTGTAAGATCGTGGTTCTTTTTAAGGATGAAGCCCAACGCGACTGCACACACAGCGACGATCACAGCAGCAGCTGCTGCGGACGCAATCGCCCACTGGAAGTGCTTGGTCAGTTGACGACGACATCGATCCCCCAAGGGCTCAGGAAATCCTTGAGGCACATCTCCCGTGAGCCAACTCTCCAAATCATCAGCCAGCGCACGAGCGGAAGGGTGGCGAGCGAGCGGGTCGACTGCGGCTGCTCGATTGCAGATAAATGCCAAGGCCTTCGGAATCTTCAACGAAGTCCTACTCAGTGTCGCTTGAAACGGGTCTCGTACATCTACGCGACAGCGGCTCTCCGGCGGGTTCTCACCGGTAACCAGAAAGAACAACGTAGCGCCGAGGCTGTACACATCATCGAGCACCGACCCGGGAGCTCCGGACGACTGCGCGGGACTCATGTACGCGGGAGTCCCCAACACATCTCCCGGCAAAGTAATGTCTCGATCCGACGAGGCGTTTTGCGCAGCTCTCTCGGCTCGCTCTGCGGAGCTGCCTCCATCATGTATTCTAGAAGCCAATCCCCAATCCACGACTACCGTTTCACCATGTTCCCCCAACATGATGTTGCTGGGTTTCAAATCGCGATGCAGATATCCTTCCGAGTGAGCATACTCAATGACCTCGCAGACAAAAATGAATCTAGAAACGATCTGGCGAAAGGCTCGCGAACGATAGAACCTCTCATCGTTCCCTCGACGAGGTTTTCGGCTGCCTTCGAAAATGTGCTCTACGATGGTTGCTGAGTCATTCCGTTGAACAGCCGGATCCCTTTCGGGGACACAGAAATTCACACTGTCGTCGAGTCCCTTTTTCGTAGTCGCAGTCTTCGGTTCAAGTGACGGGAAAGTCGATTTCTCGGCAGCGAGCAGAGTTTCAGGACGATCAGTCGACTCGACTGTTTGAACCGTCTCAGCAAAAAGCAACCGAACCGATTCCTTCATAGATACGCCGCGAATCCAGCGCATAGCGATGTAGGGATATCCGTCGGGATTCTTGCCTACCTCGTAGATCGGAGCGATTCCCGGATGTTCCAGCGCGCCGGTGATTTCCGCTTCACGTTGAAACCTGGATTGAAGCGCCGGATTGTCTCGGTAACGAACCTGCAGCTCCTTGATGACCACATCGCGACGGAGTTGTTCATCAGAGGCGACGAATAGCTGACCGAAACCTCCCTGCGCATGCATCTTCTGCAGTCGAAACCGACCTCGCAATTCTGTTTGTTCGACCTCAGCTCGACGGCTCGCATAGCTCGCCCACGCCGCATCGATAACGTGCTCACCCTCAGGAAATCGAAGTTGATAATCGATGAGCTGCGGCTCCAGGCCTCGTTGTCGAAAGATCTCCCATTCAATACACAGCAGCTCTCGCAAAACGACCGAGTACAGCTCTGCCGGAGCCTCGGACAAGAAGTCCTCGATCGCCGGAGCATCCTCGGATCGGCACAAGTCTTCAAATCGATTGCAAATCAAATCGACGGAATTCAGTTCGTCGAAATCCAACTCTTCGATCGGGCGCATAGGATACCTAGCGTATGAATTTACTCGTCAACCTGCCTTTGCCAAATGCGGCGAATCAGTTGCAGCCTTCTTTCAACCGTCGCCAACGATCGGCCGAGCGCGACGGCGATCTCCGTATTGGTGTAGCCCGCGGTTTTGGCCATAGCGATTTCTCGGAGTTCTTCATCCGGCAACTGGTTCAGCAAGTGGCCGATAGACTCGTTGATCATGACCTGAGTTTCGGGCGATGGATGAGGATCGGCTGTATCCGAATCCAATGATTGAACGGCGACACCCGCTGTCGGTCCAGGATGTCTTCGCAGGCATCGCGATCGACGTATCTCATTGATCGACTTACGAACCGCGATGACAACCAGCATGCGCCACATATCGTCGCGGCGCTCTATACCGGGAAAGCAACCTTCCTGATGCCTGCGCACAAAACTGCGAAAGGCTGACAACGCGATGTCTTCGTCATCCACCACCGCGCCGGGAAAACGACGTAACCGGCGGAATGCAATAAATCGCAGTCGACGTTGATAGTACTTCCAGAGATCATCTGCAGCCTGCTCTGAACCGCTGCGCAGATCTTCTATCCACCGACTGACATCGGATACTGAATGTTCCACGATCAATCTTGCTCCGCCATACCGAATTGTCGGGCCAAACGGTTTTCGGATCATGAGTGTATCGATGTAAGCTACAGTTCTCCATGGTTTTCGTTCGCGATTCCGACATTTGTTTTCACTTAACCTTTTTTGAGGGGATAGCGGCCGGATCGGTGATTTATGCATCCATGCAGCAATTCTGCATCTCTGAAAGAATTCGAGGGACGTTGTCGGATGATCAATCTTGTACTTGTTGTGGACCGTCTTGAACATCGGAATCAGAAGGCCCGATAAACTCCACCGAGCGATCGTCGTCATGCGGAACGAATCGGCCGGTGAGTTCGGTGTTGACGTCGAATCGCCAATCACTGAACTCTTCAACCATTTCCAATCGAATAGGCGCACCGACTTCATTCGAATCGACAAAACCGATCCCGATCCGAAGCGGTACTGTGTGATGTTCCATCGAATGAAACTGCCAAAACAAGGCTAACTTTTGAGGACCGTATTCCTGCTCGCAGTAGATAGTCTCACTCGGCTCGAACTTGAATCGATCGTCGCCGTTTACCGTCAACCGGTCACTGCCGAGCTCGACGCGCGTGACATGACTGATGACGGACCGATAGGATTGCTCAGTACATAGATTCAGCAGCAGCGTTCCCATCGATCCGGAGGGAAGCGACTGCATCGGCGTATCAAGCACGCCTCCGACTCCGAAGGGGAACCGCTGAACACTGTACTGCGTCAAGACAGGCAGATGCTCCACCAGTTTTTCATCGCGAAGGTAACCGCGGACCAACATTGGATCGTCAGGTATCAGACTGACAGCCCCGATTCGTCCAAACTCAAAACGACGTCGACGCGAGATCCAATCGTTGTCGTTGTCCGGGTCGACTCGCCAGCATATGTCACTGATCGCCCCAAATCCTTGCATGCGATCGAACTCAGCGCAGACGCTCTTCAGCTTCTCTACAGCATCCGGCTCGAAGTGCGCATCGGCTCTCGCTCGGCTTACAACCGGAAGTCCGCCGGAGTGATGTTCTTGGGCTGTTCGGGATTCCCCGGAACGAGTGCATCCCAGCGTCGTGAACCACGCTAACGCGAGGACTGCGCAAAACAATCGTCCGAGATCACCGCGAACCGGCACCTTCACCATTTCGACAGGAATCATCGCAACCACATCAACGCCCTTCAAGATGAATAGAGACCGAACCTATCGTGCGACAGATTCGGCCTGTAATGCCGTAATGGTTCGAATGCCGCGAACGTGACAACGAGATTCAGCGGACCGCGCGCGCGTCAACGGTCGAGTAGCGAATGCCGTTGCGGAAGTAGAGCATGGATACGTTGACGGTCGCAGATCTCACGTACGGAACGATGGCAGCTTTCGCTTCCCAATTGCCGGTCGCATAGTCCACGTCGGCCCAGAAAGCGTTGTAGGTTCGATTCATCGTCGTGTTACTGCTGACGCTCCAGAACTTGTTGATCAGTGGGCTGTATTCATTCGCTCCGAGCCATGCTCTGCCCGAAAAGTAAACAGAGGTTTTTTCGGGAGTGAGATAGTAAGCGCGTGTGATGAGGATACCGGCGGCCTTTGCCTGTGAGGCAAACATGATGCCGAGGAACAAACAAACAATTGGCAGTAATCTGCGAACCATACAAGATCCTTTCGTCCGAAACGGAACAATGAATAACTCTCGGTGCTGCGCACCGACTTACGCAGAGAGTGAATACGACATGGATCCACTCGTATACTGCAAACGCATTCGAAGCGTTCATCCGGCCGAATGGCTCGAATCCGATCGCATGTAAACCTTATCGCGACAATGCAGACAATCCCCTCACGAGATTCACCCGCACCCGTGACCTTCGTTGACGATTCCGCGGAACACGCATACGATTCGACTTCCTTCGTTCACTTCGCATCCAACCGTTTCCTCAGCTCTGCAGTGCACCCTCATGTCGAAGCTCTTTCAATCGTTCACGCTCAAAGATGTAACGCTGCGCAATCGCATCGGTGTCGCCCCCATGTGCCAATACTCTTCGGAGGATGGATTCCCGAATGATTGGCACTTCGTCCATTTAGGATCGCGTGCCGTAGGGGGCGCAGGGCTAGTGATCGTAGAAGCTACAGCGGTCTCTCCTGAAGGTCGTATCAGTCCTGCTGACAGCGGTATCTATCACGACGCCCATGTCGATGCTTTCGCGCGAATCTCGCGCTTCATGAAGGAGCACGGAGCTGTTTCAGGCATTCAAATCGCGCACGCCGGTCGCAAGGCTTCTGCGGCAAAGCCATGGGAAGGAGACCACCATCTCGACGAAGACGAAGGAGGATGGCAGACCATTGCTCCGTCACCGACGGCGTTCGGAGGCAATCTCCCCAAAGTTCCCTCAGAGATGACGCTTGCCGACATCGCTCGCATTCGCGATGCGTTCGTCAAAGCTGCGGAGCGCTCGTTGGCCGCCGGCTTTGAGTGGCTCGAACTTCACTTTGCACACGGCTACTTGGCTCATGAGTTCTATTCACCGCTGGCCAACTCGCGCACGGATGCATACGGCGGCAGCTTTGAGAATCGAACTCGCTTCATCATGGAAACCTTGCAAGCCGTACGACGCGTGTGGCCGGAACGATTGCCGCTGACGGCGCGCCTGTCCGTCACCGACTGGAATGAAGGAGGAGTAACGGTCGAGGAATCGATCGAATTGATTCGCAGAATGAAAGCCGAAGGGCTCGACTTGATCGACGTCAGCCACGGCTTTGTGATTCCGGACATCTCGCGGATACCGTGGGCACCGGGCTTCCTGATTCCCATTGCGGCTCAGATCAAACGAGCCGCGCAGATCCCTACGGCAGTCGGCTGGATGATCACCGATCCTCACCAAGCAGAGCAAGCCGTCGCGGATCACCATCTCGACCTCGTGCTTCTGGCGAGAGAAGAACTGCGTGATCCCTATTGGCCCTATCATGCCGCCATGAAGCTCGACGTCACGGACGCAGCGAACTTGTTACCCGTTCAATATGCGCGTGCCGTACGGCGGTGATCATCGCGCAATTCGGTCTCGAATCGCCTTGAATTCAGTAGTTTTGCGGATGACCGTCCATTCAGGATCGTTGTCCAGCACCACGCCGTCCGAGAAGCCCAGATCAATGCATTGAGACAGAGCAGTTAACGAAATCTGCTTCCATTCATCTGAGATCGCTCCCTCCGTACGACCGACTGCCACCGCGGCCGCTTCTCCGATCTCGAGCAGCATCTCAGTATCCTTCGTGGTCGAAGCATTCAACGTATCGATCGCCTTACGCAGCTCAGCAGGTTCTCCTAAACTTGCAAGCGGCAACAACAAATCCACACGGCGACGTTCATCGTTCGGTTCCGCAGCGCAATGGGCCTCTCGCAAACGCAGCGCCTCACGGCCGCGAGCGGTCGCTCGTTCCGGATCCTCGCTCGCGAACCAGACGTAATACCGGTAATAGGCCGTTGCCGTGGCTCGTTGAAATTCGAGCTCCTTCTTGTTCTCCTCTATTGACAGAAGTTGCTCGCACAAATCCGCAGCTTCTTTGAAGTCCGCTTTCGCTTGGTCCATGCGACCGGAGTAAATTGCAGCCTCACCGCGAACACCCAAAAAGCCGAGGTACAGACGTAAAGGGAGCGGGTTATCTTTTTCCGCTTCATAGGCCTCTTTCGCAATCCGCAAACCGTTCTCGAATAACGGTTCGGCCTCTGCCGCCTGACCGCAACGCACCAGACAGCTTGCTAATGCCATGTGGGCGTTGTTGATCTTTCTGCCGAGATCCGTCAGGAACGCGTTCTTCTCCACATCAGTCAGCGGCTTCATGGTGGACGGTAGGTCATTGAAAGCGCTTCCGTCGAGCATGGAACTTTGGACCGCCAACAAGTTCTTCAAAGCACGACGATCGTATTCGATTGCCTCTCGCGATTTACCCTGGCGATACAAGCTGATCCCCATAGCAAACTCAAGTTCACCCAAAACCGCTTGGCGTTTGAAAAGAGGGAACTTGCCTTTACCATCCGGGGCAGCCTTAGAATCCGCAACAGTCGATTCGGACACGGCGATCGCTTCGGCCAAAGCGGCTTGTCCGGCCGACATATCACGCTTCATTTCCTGACGTATGTCCGCCAATTCCTTGAGCATGATGCACAGATTATTGCGACTCGCATCGCTTCCCGCCATCAATTCAATGCGTTTGCGCGCCAATGCCACCAGCGACAATACGGTTCGTTCTGCGTCCGCCCCCTTGCCGAGTTCGCGATAGGATTGAGACAGTTGCAGAAGAGCGGACATCTTGGTCGCCGCCCCCTGTCCTCCTTCAGGCAGCTCGTTCGTGAACTCATCGATCAACGGCAAAGACTTCAGCAGCACGCCGTTGCGAAAACTTCGCATGCGAGGGACTTCGATCAGGTTGATCTTGTTGACTTGATTGAATACATCCTGCACATAGGTCTGCAATCGTTCACTGCGCCGCAACATTTCTTCATTGGCTTTAGTCAACTCTTGATTCTTCGAAGCGATCTCTTCGTTGGTTCGTTCGAGCTCCGTATTGAGCTGTCCCAACTTGCGATTTGAATAGTCCAACGTCTCATTGACGGTTTGCAATTTTGTATTGGCGGATTCCAGTTGTTCATTTTTTCCGGCTACGACCCAAGCCGATGCGACCGCCACGATCGCCGTTGAGGTAACAGCCAGTGCTGCAAAAGTACTTAAGCTCGCCACCACCGGGTTTCTTTTGCACCATCGCCAAACTCGCTCCGCCTGACCGATCGGGCGAGCACTGATCGGCTCGCCTCGCAAGTAGCGCTCCAGGTCGTCCGCAAAGCTATTGCAGTCCGAATACCGTTTGGCCGAATCCTTCTGCATCGCCTTCAGGCAAATCGTTTCCAAGTCGATCGGCAGCTTGGGCTGTAGCTGACGCGGCGGCACAGGTTCTTCGCGCATCACCTGCAGAATCGTGTCTACCGCTTTTGCCGCATTGAAGGGAGGTCGACCAGTCAGAAACTCGTACAACATAGCGCCGAGCGAGTATTGATCCGATGCCGGTCCGATGCTGTGCACATCGCCTCGAGCTTGTTCGGGCGACATGTAACTCGGGGTTCCCATGATTGTCCCCGTGCGAGTGCTCCCCGCACTGTCGGCATCCTCCATGCGTTTAGCGAGCCCGAAGTCGGTGATCTTCGGCACGCCGCTGAACGACATGAGCACGTTCGCCGGCTTTAAGTCGCGATGCACGATCTGGTTGTCGTGTGCATACTGCATCGCTCGCGCTAAGGTGGCCGTGAGTTGAGCGGCTCGCTGCGGATCAAGGGGCTTGTCGCGAACCTGCTTTTCTAATCCCTCGCCGTCAACGAACTCGAGCGAGAAGAACGGCAAGCCTTCATCCTCGCCGACTTCAAAAATCTGTACGATGTTCGGGTGTTGCAGATGAGCCACCGCTTTCGCTTCCATGATGAAGCGTTGCAACTGCTCCTGCGAAGCATGCGATCCGGCCAGGATCATTTTCAGCGCGACATCGCGGCCGAGCTTGCGATGTTTGGCGCGATACACAATTCCCATCCCGCCGCGACCAAGTATCGACACCACTTCATAGTCGCCGATGCGTTTGGAACGGCTCGCTTTACTCGATCCGCCGGCATCACCGCTGTTGGATGACCGACCTCGTCCGGTTTTTTCACCGACAGAGAACTTCACGTCGGAACCGGCAGCGTCGAACACACCCGTCACGTCATCTGCGGCGGACAGACGAGGCTTTCGCGATATGTCGCCGTTGCCGAACGAATCAAGCGTTGTTGCTGAATCGACAGCCGGAATCGCATCGAGCGTCTCTGCTGAAGAATTCAAACCGGCAGGGCTACCATGGGATCCGACGGGATCCGCAGAAGAACCTGAGTTTCGATGGTCCAGAGTGACTTGATCGCCTCCCGGCGGCACATTCCATCCGCCGGTCCCGTCTAATGTTACATCCTCTGCGGGCGATGGTTCCGGTTTTGAAACTCCTGGGGTAGTCGGTTCATGACTCGGGCCGTTCGGCTTGTTCAAGCTGTCACTCATGCGTTGAGGTTCCTACTACCACCATTTATCCAGGTCTTCGATGAACTCGCTTCCTTTGCGCTCTTTGATGTCATCCAACACACCGCCGCGAACCGGATCAATATTGGCAAAGAACCAATCCGTCCCGTCGTCGCCCCACAGCTTGTCCACCTCATTGTCATCGAAGACCGTATTGTTCGTCATCACGCTGTCGCTGGTGCGGAAGAAAGTATTGCCGTTGGCGCGAGTTCCCGTTCCGACGCCGAGAATGTTCTGTCGTCGAGATGTCACGCTGCGATTGCTTGCCCATTCGGCCATCACCGCTTCTAACGCACTTCGCTGTTGTTCAAAGGTCAGTCGGCTCGAGGCGGCAAACGCCGAAGGTGCGGAGCGATTGAACTCGGCTTCGAAAGCAGTGAAGCCGGCGATCAAGATGTCGTCATTGGCGTCTCCGTGAATACGATCTGCTCCGTTCCCTCCGATAACGATGTCGCGGCCGTCGCCGCCCCACAGATTATCGTTGCCGGACTCACCGAGCAGTATATCGTTACCGCTCCCTCCCTTGATGTCATCGTCGCCGGCACCTCCCCAAACCTCGGCCGGGATATCGATGTCATCGTCGAGCATAACGTGGTCATTACCGTCTTGTGCAAAGACTAGAATTCGATCGACATCGCCGTAGATCGTGCCCTTTCGCCGTACGTCGTTGTCTCGATCCACAATCGTTACTTGGTAGTAGTCATCATCTTTCGTCTTTACTTTGATATTGTCGTCCTGCTGAGAACCGACGATCACGAGGATAGCTTTGCCGCCGTTGATCGGATCGGGCATCAGTGTCCAACCCGTGACGACGAATTCGACGGCAGCAGTCGGTCCCGTCGCGCCTCGTGCATCCGTAGCCGTCGCTGAGACGGTAAACGAACCGCTGGAGGAAACTCGATCATAGACGTGTCCGCGGAGCAATGAACGTCCTGCAAACACGGTCTCACTAAGTCCGTCTCCCCAGTTGATCACATATTTGAAGGTTCCATTCTGATCCACGACATCCACATCCGTCGCGGTAAATCGAAGCCATGACGTTTCCTTGAACACGCCGTTGACCGGAGTTGTTATCGCAACCGTCGGCGGAGTATTGCCGGAGGTCACCGGTGCAACCGTAACCGTACTTGTCGCCGTTACCAACCCTCCGTCGCCGTCGTTCACGGTCACCGACAGAACATAGCTGCCAGCGGCACTCGGAGTGAATGTATAAGTTGTTCCTCCGGTCTGAGTCGCATACGCAAATCCGTCTTTCGTGATCACCCAGCTATACGCCAATGGATCGTTGACGCCTGCCGGATCAGAAGCACTGATGGTGGCGGTGATCGGCGTGCCTACTGTTACCGTGCTGCCTACATTCAACGTCAGTGATGCCGACGGCGTTACGTTGGCGACGTTCACCGTGCGAGACACGGTGCCCGATGCGCCATCCTTATCCGTCGCCGTCAGATCAATGCGATACGTTCCGTTGTCTGCAGGAGTGAACGCGAAGGTCGCTCCACTGCCGCTGGATACAAGCGTACTGCCTGCACCGGTCACGACATAGACCGACCAAGCCAACGACGGCGAATCATTCACGCCCGCATCCGTCGCTGAACCAGTGGCTGTGATCGACGTCCCTTCTTGCAGCGGCGAACTTACTGTCACGATCGTCGGCACGGGTGCCAAGTTCGCGACGTTCAACGTGCGAGACACCGTGGCCGATGCTCCATCCTTATCCGTCGCCGTCAGATCAATGCGATACGTTCCGTTATCTGCAGGAGTAAACGTGAACGTGGCTCCACTTCCGCTGGATACAAGCGTACTGCCTGCACCGGTCACGACATAAACCGACCAAGCTAGCGACGGCGAGTCATTGACTCCCGCATCCGTCGCTGAACCAGTCGCAGTGATCGACGTCCCTTCTTGCAGCGGCGAACTTACCGTCGCGATCGTCGGCACTGGTGCCAGATTGGCCACATTGAGCAACTGAGACACGGACGCAGCAACACCACTGTTGTTCGTCGCGGTCAACACAATGTTGTATACCCCGTCGTCTGGGGCAGTGAACGAATAGGAGGTTCCCGAACCGTTGCTTACCGGAATGGAATCGCTGCCGACGACGCGAGTGATCGTCCATGTCAAAGTAATCGCACCCGACAGACCTTCTTGCGAAGCGGAGCCGACGACGGTGATTACATTCCCTTCCAATGCGTTGTCGCTGATCGATTCAATCACCGGGACCGGAGTTGCTGCGACCACGTTCACGGTGATCGAAGCCTCAGCCGTGACTCCATCGTCATTCGTCACGATCACATGCACCGACTTCGTTCCGACCGACGAATAAACCGCGTTCAATGGGATGCCGCCGGTCGGCGTGACCGTCATGGTGATCGGCGCATTCCCGTCACCGTAATCCACCGTCGCAGTCCACAAATTGCCGCCGTCGTCAGAGAATGTCATCTGAGTGGTAAACGCTTGGTTGACGATGGAGCTCTGCGTGCTCGAATACGAATCGATCAACGGACCGGAAGCAAAACTTCCTCCTAGTTCGATGACATCGACACCGTCACGGCCAACGAGCGTATCGAGCGCGCTGACCGCATTCGCCTTGGCAAAGTTATAGACGAACAATTGGTAATTACCGGTGTCCGTATCATTGAGAGTATCGGCGAGCAACTGCCTTGCTTCCGGCGACAAGAGTGCAAGTTGCTCGGGAGTCGGGTCAGTTGACCTCGGCCCGCGCGAGAATGTATCGACCTCGATGATATAGTCGCCGGTTTCGGGCAGCTCGACATCCATCAGCAACGAATCAGACGATTCAAACTCATCGTCGTTCACTGCATCACGTCCTGCAAACGAAACGATTCGTCCGTCGGCGTAGCGCAATCGGACCACCGAGTCGATTGTTCCGGATAGTCCGAGATTCAGGTATCGCCTCAACGATTGCGACGACACTTCAATCGTGACCAGATCGCCGCGGCGACCGCTGAATCGATAATAGTCGTTTTCGCTATGACCGGTCGAGTCGAGCCCGATCGATCCGATGACTGCAGCAGCTTGTACATAAAACGACTTATCCGAATTCAAGCCGCTCGACAACGTATTGGGTACGTTCAGCGTCACGACCGGCAAGACTGCGGCAGCGGCAAAGGTATTGTGAGCCGTCGTCAGCGAGGACTCCACCAAAGTCGTCTGCGAAGTGTCGCTCATACCGTAAGCGAGCTTTACCGCCTCACGTTCACCGAAGAACAAATTACCGATATCGTTGAAGCGACTGGAACCGACAGAGGCAGGTGAACCAATGATGTGATCAAAAGTTTCAAACGCGGCTGAGCTCCCTTGATACTCGGGTTTGAAGCTCGCGGCCCCCGGCGGCGAATGAATACCGAAACCTATCGGACCAAAGGCATCGTAATGCCGGAGACCGAGCATGTGAGCCAGCTCGTGAGCCGCTATCTTCGAGGACAGAGCAATGAAGTTGTCGACCGTCGCAGGAGGTTTCACGTTGCCGTAATTCTGCTCGCCGTCCTCAGGTATCTGAAGCATGAAGTCCCCTTTCGGAGCTGCCTCAATACCGCCGAGCAAGCCGTTCACTTGAATCACGGCGCGACCGCTCATGGATAGATTGCCCGGATCGATTTCACTCGATTCACCGCCGGGTCGACCGGTCGATGGAGTCTCGTTGAAGACCAACACCGTCGGTGTCGTGCTGCTTGGAAGTTCGCTCGCCGACAGTGCAAATCGAATGTTGAACCAACGATCGGAATCAAAGAACGAACGTGTTGATCCGTCGGGCCGCAGACCGTAGTAGGTTGTTTCCAACCGGCGAACGATCGCTTGTCGCTCTTCGAGCGAGTAGACATGTTCAAAACCGTCGGTCGCGGAATCAAAATCCAGTAGTACCCACTGCGTCTCACTCTTCTCAGCCGCAACCGCAGGCATGCTGCCGGTGTAGAACTCCGCACCGGCCAAGTAATTGTTCCGATCATTGCCGTAAACCATGTCTGCGAAAGAACTACCGATAACGGACTCGATCGCATTCACGCTTGTCGAAGACAATTGCAAAATAAGGCCGGCGCTCAGCGACTGGGGCGAAACAACAGCCAGATCCAGATTGACGGCCCCCGCCGTATACGATGAAAAATCAATCCCGTCGTCGCTCGTATCGGTGCTGCTTGAACTCGGTTCATCTAAGAGGTATTTGCCTTGCGGGGCGCCGATAAACTCATAGCGATCATTTCCGGCGCCGCCGTGCAGTACGACAGTACCCAAACTTGCACCGACTAGAGCATTACCGGCAACCACCAAGCGATCATCGCCGTCACCGCCGAACGCTTCAGCGCTTTCGATGGTGCCGCGGAGCGTTAGAACGTCACTATCGTCGCCGCCGTCAAACGATACGGACCGGCCACTGGAATTCACCAGCAATGCATCTTCGCCGGCATCACCGAAGAATGTAATGCTGACGACATCCGTGCCACTGGTACGAAGCAAGTCCGGCCCATCCTCGCCCTGCATCCATAAACCGCGATGATTCACATAGCCGGTCGAGCCCGCTCCGATCCGATTGCCCGAATTAACCAAAGTATCCGCGCCGTTGCCGCCGGTCAGTGCGATGCTCGAGATATCGGAGCCGTTGTTGAAGAGCGTATCCGCACCGTCATTGCCGAACATGATGACCGAGCCTATCGAGTCGCCGTTTTGCTGCAGAGCATCATCGCCGTCACCGCCCGTAAACAAGATCGACTCTACATGCGACCCGTTATTCTGGAATCGATCTCCTTCGGTACCGCCGCTCATATCCAGCAAGCGAGCTCCGGCTCCCCAGTTCGCCCACGTATCGATCCCTGCTCCTCCCGAGAAACGGATCTCGCCGGCGTCAGCCCCTCGTGAAATCAGAGTATCCGCATCATCACCGCCGTCGAACATGACGCCGTCAACGCGCAGACCGCGCAGTTCCAATGAATCGTTCCCGGTTCCTCCGTTGAACAGCAGACCGATCACGTCCGCTCCCGTATTCAAAAGCTGATCGTTCCCGGCATCCCCTTCAAAGCTGATGCCGCTGACGTTTGTTCCCGAAGATTGGAACACGTCATCGTCCGCACCTCCCTCGAAGTAGATGCCGGATATCGAAGAGGCTTCGTTCAAGAAGAAGTCGTCCGCATCGTCAATCGATCCTGCATTGCTGATCGGTTGATTCAACAAGACCTCGGAACCGAACTGAGACAGTGTCGGCTGCATCATGGTGCCGCCCGCATACATACTCAATCCTGATGCATTCACTGCTGTGGATCGGTTGTAGAACCAATCACTCCCCGCACCCCCGTAAAAACTGACATTGCTGACCGACGCCCCGGAGTTCAACAATCGGTCATCACCTGCGTCGCCTTGGAATGCGATGCGATCGACTTCTGTTCCACTGTTGAAGAGCGTATCGGAACCTTCTGCACCCGCGAAATCGATGGCGGCGATCTGGCTGCCGCTGTTGATCAACAAGTCGCTGTCGGCTCCGCCGTAGAAGACGATTTGAGAGATCTGCGAACTGTCGCTTGCGAAGACGTCCTTATCAGCTCCGCCGAAGAACTCGATCTGCCCGATCGATGTGCCGTTATTCTCAAAAACATCGGCTCCCGAATCCCCCTCAAAGTCGATGAGCAGGAGCGAACTCCCATTGTTCTGGAACACATCGTTATCACCGCCCCCTGTGTAGGTCACGCTCTTCCATGTCGCGCCGTCATTGCGAAACGCATCGTTCCCTGCGTAGCCGTTGAAGACGATCGTTCCGATAGGGGCTCCGTTTGAATCGAGTGCTCCACTGCTGCGGTTCACGAATGTATCGGCCGCACCGCCGGGACCCGAGCCGTCATCGCCTTCGAATGAAATCGTTCCGATCGATGTTCCGGAGACCGAGAGCACGTCATCATCCGCTCCGCCTTCAAAGAAGATCCCGCCGATACTTGTCCCATCCACGACAAATACATCGTTATCCGCACCACCTCCGAACTCGATCTTTGCCAAGTCCGAGCCTAACGATACGAAGACATCTGCACCTGCATCTCCTTCAAAGCTGATCTCACCGATTTCGCTTCCCAAGTTGACGAAAACGTCCTTGTCATCTGTTCCTGTGGCGCCCGCACCGAATCCGCTGAATCGAATCCACGTCACTCCTGAGGCGCGATTGACGAGCGTGTCCGAGTCAGCACCGCCGTTGAATTCGATTGTCCCGACGCTACCTGCTACCAGAAGATCATCCGCGCCGGAGTCACCTTCAAAACTGATCGAGCCCACGCTGCCTGTACTGCTGAAGACATCATCGTCTGCGCCTCCGCTGAATTCGATGTTGCCGATAACTGTTCCGGAAATCGACAGAACATCGTCATCCGCTCCGCCGCCGAATTCGATGGATCCGACGGAGCCGGTCACAGAAAAGACGTCGGCACCGGAATCGCCGATGAATGCGACTGCGCTCGCGGTCCCTCTGATCAACAGCGAATCATTTCCGGTATCTCCTTCAAAACTAATGGACCCTGTGATGATTCCTCCGGCACTGAAGACATCGTCGTCGGCTCCTCCACCGAAAGTAATTCCACCAGAAACGGTACCTGTGACACTGAACACATCATCATCGGCGCCGCCTGAGAACTCGATTCCACCGATTACTGTCCCGCCGACTGCGAAGACATCATCATCTGCTCCGCCGCCGAAGTAGACGCCGCCTGTCACATTTCCGAGCACGACCAAGTCATCGGCTCCGGAATCTCCTTCGAAGCTGATCGATCCCACTTCACCGGAGCCCGACACTTGGAATACATCCGAATCGGCACCTCCGCCGAACTCGATGTTGCCGATGACGGTTCCACCGATCGACAGCACGTCATCGTCAGCTCCGCCGCCGAAGTAAATGCCGCCGGTTAGAAGACCGCCGACGATCAATTCATCGGCGCCGCTGTCGCCTTCGAAGCTGATTCCTCCGATCTCAGCGCCTGTGCCGACAGTGAACACATCTTTGTCAGCACCTCCCGAGAAATCGATCGTCCCCAGTACTGTGCCGCCGATCTGCAGAACATCGGTGTCTGCACCTCCGCCGAATTCAATGCCTCCCGTGATGTTACCGAGCACGATGAGATCATCGGCTCCGGAATCCCCTTCAAAACTGATGCCTCCCAGACTGCTCGTCGTTCCGACCGTGAATACATCGTCATCCGCGCCGCCGTTGAAGGAGATACCACCGAGTACAGTACCCGATACGATCAAGTCGTCGGCACCCGAGTCTCCTTCAAAGCTGATGTTGATCAGCGATACTCCGTCGGCGATCGTAAAGGTATCGTCATCGGCTCCGCCGCCGAAGAAGATGCCCGATAGGCCGACTCCGGTGGATACTTGAAATACGTCAGAACCGGAATCACCTTCAAAGCTGATGCCGCTGAGAGTCGATCCGGATGGAATGACAAACACGTCATTGTCGGCTCCGCCCGAAAAGCTGATTCCCGACAGTGAAGTCGTGGTACCGACCGTAAACACGTCAGCCCCTGAGTCCCCTTCAAAACTCACCTCAGCGAGTACAGCTCCGCCGACGTTAAACACATCATCATCCGCGCCCCCTCCGAAGCTGATGCCGGTCAGCACGGCGCCTGGTTCAACATCGAAGACATCCGCCCCGCTATCTCCTTCAAAAGAAATGCCGATCAGTGACGCGGCGCTGATCGTAAAGGTATCGGTATCGGCCCCTCCGCCGAAATCGATATTCGAGATGCTCGAACCCGATGCGACTTGGAACACGTCGGCACCGTCATCACCTTCAAAGCTGATGCCTGAAATGCCGGTTCCGATGATGCTGAAAGTATCAGTGTCTGCACCGCCTGAAATGCTTCCGCCGATTGTCCCGCTCTTCACCACCAGTCGGTCACTTCCTGCTCCGGCATCCACGGTCGCACCCGAAGCAGTTGTCAGCGTGTCATTGAAGAAACTACCGATCAAATCGCTGAACGAACCGCGTGCCGTCACGAAGTGTGTATCCGCCGTGCCGGGCGTCGGGGCCACATCTTGCTGAACGGCGAGAGTCGGACTTACCAAACTCAAATCAAATGTCACGCCGAGAGTCGGCTGTGATGACAAGTTGAAATTCGCCAGACTGAAATCAAGCGAGTTATCGCCGCTGTTGTCGTAGACAGTCAACACACTGTTCGGTACCAACAAATAGCGATCGTTGCCTGCTTCATTAGGTGTCGGCACAACTGACCCCGGCACATTGGCCGAATCGTTGCCGCCCCGCAACAGGAACGTATCATTGCCGGCACCGCCGTATAAAAGGTCAGTGTCATTGCCGCCGTCGAGGATCAAACTATACGCAGGATTCGTGACTCCGGTTCCGTCGATGATGTCCGAACCGGCCAGCGATAGAACCATGATGCTCGATACATTGGCCGACGCGAAGGTTGAATCGTCGATAACCAGTTGATCGGCATTCTGCGTACCGAACATCATGGCCGAAGTAAACGTTGCCGAACCCAGATCGTCATCGGAAACGACTAGCGTAACGCGAATGACTCCAGGGCCGACGAGGTTGCGATCCAGAGTGAACCCGGCATCGTGTCCGATCTGAGTGCCGGCCGATCCTTCCGCCCGCCAGTCGTAATGCAGATTCGCTCGATCTTCGGGACTCGGTTCATCGACGATGCTCATTAGTGGAATCAATTGCGGATCGACTACTCGATCAGGCAGGACGGTCACTGTAGGAGCCGTGTTGTCGACTTGAATGTCAACCGTTGCGGAAGAAGCTCCTCCGTCGCCGTCCGAAGCGGTCACATGCAAAGTCATCAAATCGAAAGCTGTTCCAACTCCGAAATCATCTGTGATCGTGAATTGGGCTTCAAAGGTCCCGTCTCCTGAATCCACATCGGCCGCCTGATGCAAGCCGCTACCCCATGCCACATCGACAGCCAGTACGTCGCTGTTTCCCGGATCGGTCACATATCCGAGCATTCTTAGCTGAGTGTTTTCCGCAATATGCGCGCCCACAGGCAGGGCCGTCCATTGTCCGCCCGAAGTCCGCGCATAGAGCTGCAGCGCAGACAATGTCGGTGCAACATTAGTGACGGTCAAGTTTCGTACTGCAGAAACGTAAACGCCGGCAGGCATGTCGGTATCGCGCAACCGGACCGTAACGGGAATTGATGCATTCGTCGGCCGATTGTCGGCGTAACGGTGACCGGGCAAGGTCAGCGTGTTCACGCCTACCGGTCGCTGATAAGACTCTTCCGGTGAACCGTCTCCCCAGTTCACAAGTATCTCGTGCGAATCATTTTCTCCAGGATCGGCGAAAAGAATATCGAGGGCCGCAGAACCTCCTTCAACGATCGTGGTCGGGCTGAGCACGATGGAGCTGAAGGTCGGTGCCACGTTGGCGACGGTCAACGATCGTGAAACCGTGGTCGGCGTCGCCGGTTCATCGTCATCGCCTACTGAGACTCGAACGTTATATGCCGTCTGGGGTGCGGTCGGATTGTTGCGATACAAGTGAGGCGGCACGGAGAATGATCGTGTTGAAGTTTGACCGAGGGAACTGGGTAGCAACACGGTTTGAACCGGCGAACCGTCGCCCCAATCGACGACGATGGTATGACTGTCGCGCAAACCGGGATCAAAGAATGTTCCTCCGAACTGAACAACGCTTCCTTCTTGTATGACACTCGGCAGACCGGTGAGCGTGATGGCGGTCGGTTTGACGTTATCTACTTCAACGATATAGAGTCCGTCCGGTGTTGTATCTCGACGATGCGCAGGATCAATCACCGTGACAGCCACGCGATACGAATCGCGCGGCGTTGCAGTCGACGCATTTACGTCGCCGTCATCCACATACACGTGTGTCGTCGTGAATGACTGAACACCTGCAGCCGTTGTAAAGGAACTGGACGAACCGTCGCCCCATTCGACACTTACTTCGTGAGAGACGGTTAAGTCGTTATCCGTGAATGCTCCCTTCAGCGAAACTTCACCTCCTTCATTGACAATGGAGGTGATGCTGAACTGATTGAATTGAACGACCGGTCCAGTGCCTTGAACTGCGACGGACATAACACGTTCAGACGAACGCCCGCCGCCGTCGACGATCCGCACTCGCACCGAATAAGGAACCGACGCGGCCGCGTTGTATTGATGAGCCAAGTTAAACGAACCGTCTTGCTCGAGCGCCAGGGGTTCGAAGCCGCCTCCGTCTCCGTAATCGACCGACGCGGTCCACTGAGTCGAATCGTCGTCCGTAAAACTGCCTGCGACTGCGAGCGTATCACCGACCGACAGCACGACACTCGCAGGCACGCGATGACCGGAGCCAAGTTGCCTGCGACGTCACCCACAGTGATCGTGCTGCTGAATTCCGACGTCGATCCCAGAGCCAAGCGCCGTCAGCAGTGATCCGAACTGCACATCGGGCGGAAGAGGGATCGTAAATCGAAATCGTGATGCGGTATCTGTGCCGACCGTAACTCCGGCACTTGAGGTCCGTACGATTGCGTGCCGGAGAGTTCATCCTCTGCAGCTCCTTCGGTGAATCGTCCAAGCAGAATCTGTCCCACACCGAAGCCGGTATACGACAAGCGCCGATTTGAACAGTTCAATCGTTCGCCCGGCACCGACACCTTCCACGATCAAGTTGTTGCCGGAGAGACCGGCCGACATCAAAACGGGCCGCATTCAAAACACCATCGCTATCCCCCGTGTCGTTCGGATTTCGCCGCTTGCTCCGATATCGACGGCCATCCCCGTTGTCCACGTAGAGATTGCTTCCGGAACACTCCGGATGAAGCGGCTGTTGAGTCGAGCATCAAACCGGCTTGCGATGCAGATGCAATGATATTGCCCGCCGCAGCCGTGTCGCCGCCGACCGTTGCTTGCACACCGCTTCCGAGTCGCACTCCGATGCGGTTCGGGAAGGAGCGAGTCTGTGCCGCATTGGAACCGATCGAATTACCTTGAATCAGATTACCGTCGGTCGTAGCCCCCGAGATGAACACGGCTTCATTGACACTTCCGCCGATCAAGTTCCCGCTACCTGCCGTTGCTCCGCCGATCAGGTTGTCATGTGCACCCGACACAATGACGACGCCTTGTCCATTCGCGATCCGTTGAGACTGCGATGCGTCGGTACCGATCGAGTTCCCGATCAGCAAGTTCCCTGATGCGCCGGCTCCGTCCATTTCGACAGCCGTCGTATTGCCGCTGATCACATTGCCAAAGCCGGCAGCGGTTCCGCCGATGGTGTTTTGCCTGACGATCGCACCTACTGAGGCTGTAACTTGAACACCTGTCCCGTTACCGATAGCGTACGAGCCGGTGACGTCGGTGCCGATATAGTTGCCGATGATGCGGTTGTTTTCATCGACAGCCAAATTATTCGGTCGTTCCATACGAACGCCGACCGTATTGCCGCTGATGATATTTCGCTCGGCCGCAGTGGAACCGCCGACGATATTACCGAACGTTTCCATGCCCACACCGATACCGTTCGGGATCGCCGCTGTACCGGCTTGATTGAGTCCGATTATGTTTCCGACAACCACGTGTCCGGTGGTTGTGTTGCCGGAGAAGAATACGCCGCTGAGGGTATTGCCGCTGATCAAATTCCCTTCGCCCGGATTGGTTCCACCGATGGTGCTGTTCAATGCAGGATCGCGTGACCAAACACCGAACCCGGTATTCGGAATGGCCGCGGTCCCAGTTCGATCTGTACCGATGAGATTTCCTCGAGCTATGCTGCCTGAACCGCCCGAAAAAATAATGCCGTGAAGATTGCCTGAAATCAAATTCGCTGTGCTCGGAGTACCACCCCCGATCGTCACGAAGGTACCGTCCGTAACCACACCCGCTCCTCCGTTCGGTATGGCATAAGTCCCCGTAATGTCCGTACCGATGAAGTTGCCCGCGAGTATGGAGTTCTCTACGGAATTGTTACCCGTAATCACCTGTACCCCGTCACGTAAGTTACCGGATACTAAGTTCCCTTCACCGCGCAAAACTCCGGTGCTTAGATCGCTGTTTCCACCGAAGGCAAAATTCATCGTGCCGTAGACAAATACACCAGAGCCTGCATTGGGCAGCGCTGCTGTGCCGGCCACGTTGGTGCCGATTCGATTGCCTGCGATATAGTCGCCGAAATTGCCTCCCCAAACTGCTATTCCTGCACTTAACCCATCGGAAAAGGTTCCATTCCCGGAGATCAAATTGCCTTCGCCCGGCAACTCTCCGCCGATGATATTCGGTACTGCTGAGCCTCGTAGCACAATGCTCAGACCGACTCGGTAATTCGGAATGGCAGCGGTCCCGGTGATGTCCGTTCCGATGTAATTCCCTTGAACCATATTGTCTTCGACGGTAAGGAACCCGCCGTCATAAATGACTAAACCTGCACCGGAGTCCATGCTTCCGAATTGGTTCAAAGTCTTGGTTCCGGAAATAATGTTGCGATGAGCGGCCGTTGGTCCGCCGATCGTATTGGTACTCCCCTGTACCATTATCCCCACCAATTCATTTCCGACAGCCGCAGTCCCGCTCGCATTCGTGCCGATCAGGTTTCCGTAAACGTGATTGGCATCGGAATGAAGAAAGAGGCCGAACTGATCATTCCCAGAGATGACATTGCCGGAGCCGGGCGCCAAACCACCGATAAAGTTATTCGTACTATCGATGTATAGTCCGTTCTGACCATTGCCGAGATCCGAAGTACCGGTGATGTCGGTACCGATAAAGTTCCCTTCGACGAACGTATGTACGGCACTGATGCGAAGATAGATGCCTGACTGAGTATTGCCGCTGATAATGTTTCTCGCAGCCGCGGAGCTGCCGCCGATCGTATTGGAAATAGCGTTGTCGGCAATTTCAATTCCGGTCGTATTTCCGACGGCAGCGGTCCCTTCGATGTTCGTTCCGATCCGATTGCCCGCGATCAGGTTGTTTTCCGTACCGCTGCCCCAAATATAAATGCCTCGGTTGTAACCGCCGACCACATTTCCTTCCGCTGCATCACCCTGCCCATCGAGATTCGAACCGATGATGTTGTCAGTTGCAGCCAACAAGATGGTGATCGCATCTCCGACCGTCCACATTTGATTGTCAGCCGCAAAGCCGAACGTATTGCCGGCGACTCGATTGAACTGTGAACCTCCGTCGCGAATCTCCATGCCTTTGCGCAGGAACATGTTTCGCTGCACAGCCGGATCGCCCGTCCCTTTGTAGCCGATGATGTTCGATTGCGAACCGCCTTGAATGGAGAGAGATGCAAAGCCGGAGATGAATCCGGTTGTACCCGCCGCATCACTGCTGATGTAGTTGCCGGCGATGATGTTCGACGATGCCCCTTCGATCAGCACGTTGTGAATCGAGTTTCCGCCGATGACATTACGTTCGCCTGAGTCACCGCTGCCGTCCGCATTTGTACCGACAATGTTGTTCGATGCATTCGCACGCAGATACACTCCGAATCGATTCGGTACGGCTGCAGTCCCGGCCGAGTTGAGCCCGATGAAGTTTCCGGCCACCATGTTGCCGGAAGCCGTCTGAAGAAACACACCGCTTCCACTGAAAGACGCATTGGAACTGTTACCGGAAATGACGTTGCGAGCCCTGACGTCGAACCGCCTGGCCAGTTACCCGTCGGACCCGTTCGATATCGACACCGTTAGCACCGTTGCCGAGCGAAATACCTCACCTGCTGTATCTGGGCCGATGAGATTACCTGCGATGACGTTGTTGTCGGTACCGCTGTCGGTCAGCACCATCGCCTGCATTGCCGCTGATAAATATCCCCGCGCCTGCGACTAAGTTCCACCGATGGTGCCACCGCCTCAAGCACCGAACGCCCTGCCCATTAGCTGCTGCCCCACTCCCCGATGCGTCCGCTCCGAGGTAATTGCCTTGAATCAAGTTCTGCGAGCGCTCGTTCCGATGGACAAGAACGCCGATGGAATTACCTCCGATCACGTTTCGGCGCCGAACTGGTCACCGCCGATCGTCACCTGAGTTGCGTTGAACAGATCAATGCCGTAGCTCCCATTGGGTACGGTCGCGTTACCGGCTGCATTCAACCCGATGATATTCCCTTGAGCGGAGCTGCTCGAAGCGGCTGAGCTGAAGGCAACGCCGAATCCTGCATTGCCGCTGATGACGTTTCCGGCTCCGCTGAGCGATCGGCCGACTTGTACCGCCGAAGCAGCTACCGAGATACCGCCTTGCACATTTCCCAGCGGCGTAGAACCGTCGCTTCCGACCCCGACGTAATTGCCGGCGATGATCGTACCCGGCCCGAAGACCACGATGCCGTAGTTTGAATTACCTGAGATGACATTGCGTTCCAGCACATCGCTTACACCGTTTGAATCGGTGCCGATGATGTTCCCCTGTGCTTGCCCGTCATTGAAGAACGCGATGCCGCCGGAAGTGTTGCCCTGTGCGGTGCTTCCTAATACATCGGTCCCGATCTTATTGCCCGCGATCGTATTCGTCGAAGATGCACCTTGGAAATAAACACCATAGGTATTGTTCCCGGATATGACGTTCCCCTCAGCCGCATCGTTGACGCCGTCGCCGTCGACACCGATGACATTGGAGGAACCGCCGTACATCCAAACACCGCTCAAGCTGTTGCCCAGATCGATCGACCCGTTAACGTCCGTACCGATCTTGTTCCCTTGTACTTTGTTTCCATCGGCTTCGATTAAAACACCGGTGGCACTGTTGGCTACCGAGATGACATTGTTCTGAATAAGATTGTTCCGGGCCAGGCGAGAATCGAGATGCCGTTGCCTTGGTTGCCCGATCCGGTCCCCATCGCCACCTGGACGCCGACATACGAATAAGCGATCGTATTGCCCGACGAGGCAACCGAGACACCGTCACCGGTGAACTGCGTGACCATCAACGCATAGAGGGCACTACCGGAACTGCCCGCGACGAAATTCAATCCGAGAGTCGAAGGGATGGAGATTAAGTTCCCCTGGATGTCGACCAGCGGAATTCCGGAATAGCCGGGGACGCTGCGACCGTCGATAGTCAGCGGCTGAGTGAGCGCAGGCAGCGCGGTCAGCGGCTGAATTGTGCCTGCGATTTGAAAGAAGAGGACATCCGCATCGGATGCCGCGTTGCTGACGCTGATCCGATCACGCAGTGAATATTGCCCCGAATCAGCCAAGTTCTTGACGATCAACGTCGTACCTAGCAAATCATAAAAGGTCGAACCGGGAGCGACCGACAACAAGTTGCGGGCGTTGACCTGCGGAAGATTGATCGTTGCAAAATCACCCGTTCGAGATGCATACGTCATAAAGCGGAACGAGTCCTGCTTATCAGCCCAGAACCCGCCGATCAATGTAACGTTCAATGATCCGTTTAAGACCGCTTGCCCCGTGATCGTGAGTTGATCGAAATCAGGAGTAACCGCACTGACTCCGCCGACTTCGATATTCAGCACGCCGCCGGCTGTCTGCGTGTAATTGCCATTGATGGTGATCGCACCGGGTGAAGCACCGGGAGCGATCACCGCTGCATTGCTGACGTTGCCTGTCATCGTTCCGAAACCGGCCAGAGTGCCGCCGTTGAGCGTGATCGTGTTCGTATTCGAAACGATGGTACCGGTCGATGAAACCGATGTCCCGAGCATTGTTTGCCCGGCACTCTGCGTATAGGCTCCGCTCACGGTCAATGCGTTGCTGCCGAGTACCGTCAGTTGTCCACTGTTGCTCAGCCCGCCGGCTGTCGTAAAACTTCGATTCAGTTCGAAGGTCCCTTGGTTCGATGCCAAGCTGTTCAGCTTGGCAAATGCACCGCTCAGTTGAACTACAGCTCCGGAGCCGATTGTCACAAGGGAAGGAGCTGCCGCCGGCAGATTCAATGTGCCCGTCGTCGTGACGGTCCAAGTACCGCCGGTCAGCGTCGACGTTGTTGCTTGACTGACAGTCCCGTTGAGATTCAGTGTGCCCGCAGTCACGTAAACCGTACCGAGATTGTTCAGCGGCGGAGCGACAGTCAGCGAACTACTGCTTGTTTGCCTAAATAGTCCGGCGCTGATGATCGATCCCGTTGCACCGGCGATAGGCGTAGCGGCCGTGCCCGCAAGATCGATCGTACCGGTCGATTCATTGGCTAGTACAGACGATGCACCGGAGAGAGTCAAACTGTTGGCACCTGAGACCGTAACTGTACCGGCATTCTCCAATCGACCTCCGATCGACACGTTACCACCGACTGTAAAGGTACCGGTGGTTCGATACTTTCCGGTCCCTGTAGCCGAGAGTGCGCCTGCCGACCAAGTCGTCGTGCCGGTGAAATCAGCCGTCGAGCCGGTCGCGACACTAACTGCCGAACCGCTCAATGCCGCCGACGTTGCAATCGTAACCGTACCGGAGAGATTGATCGTGCCCGAACTGAACGTTGTTGTGCCGCTACCCGTAAACGTGCTGCCCGAGAAAGATTGCGTTCCGCTGGTGAAGGTCAGCGAAGCAGACGCGCCGACTTGAAATGAACCGGTATGAGTCGTGTTCGAGTTTGCATTCCAGGTCGTCGCGCCGGATTGCAAATCGACGGTACCTTGATTGGATGGAGTCGGTGTGCCTGCACTGGAGGCCGTCACTAAGAATGTGCCCGAACCGGCGGTACGGCGCATCAACCCTTGATTGATGATTGCGGCCCCGGCTCCGGTTGCAGTCAGCCCGCCGCTGGTCGCGGTGATCAAATACTGTCCTGTCGAAGCGATCGAAAGCGGACCGGTAAATGTCAACGATGCGGTACCACTGTGAGAGAGCGTTCCGGCGAGTGTCGTGGATGCGGCTGAAAATGTAACCGTGGATGTACCGCTGACGTTGACGGTCGAAGTATTCGCGAAGACCACGGCACCCGCTCCGCTGACGGTGCCGCTGTTCAAGTCAACCGTGCCGCCCAAAGTCAACGTTTTGCCCGACGCGGTCGATAACGTCATGCCCGCGAGGTTCACTCCGGTGTTGACGGTCATGTTGTCATTGACGTTGTAAGTCCCGGCTGTAAAGGCAACGGTACCTCCGCCGGTAATGCTCGAACCGATCCCAAAGTTCGTCGTCGAACCTCCGCCCGAGAAGGTAAACGTCGTTCCGGATGCGATCGTGAACGTCCCTGTATGCGTTCGCGATACCGAACCGGCCTGCAAGGTGCCCGTACCGGTCTGCAGATTGATCGTCCCTTCATTCGTGAAGGTCGGGCTGCCGCCTGCGGTCACATTAAACGTAAAGTTCCCCGCACCGGCTGTTCGACGAATCAACCCGCGATTCGTAATGCTCGACGTCGCGCCGCCGGAAACATTCAATCCACCGGACGCCGCCGTGATCGTGTACTGCGATGTTGCCTCAAGAATCAGGTTGCCCGTGACTCCGACACTTGCCGTTCCGGAATGATTAACGACACCGGAGATAGACATTGATGAGGCAGCCAGGGTCGCGGCACTGGACGTTGCGACATTGACGACTCCGGAAAAGTTAGCAGCGCCCGTTCCTCCGATCGTTCCACTGGCGATATCGACGGAACCGGACAACGTCAACGTCTTGCCGCTTGATACAGTCAGCGTCCCGCCGCTCATCGTCACGGCGCTTGCCATACTCATATTGTCAGTGACATTGAACGTCCCCGCATTGAACACGGCAGTTCCGGAACCAGTGATCGATGAACCGGTTCCAAATGTCGTTATTCCGTTACTGAATGTCAGTACCGTCCCGGTCGATAAGCTGAACGTTCCAGTTTGCGTCGAGTCCGAGGCGCCTTGCCAAGTAGCTGAGCCGGTTTCGATCAGGACGTTACCTCGATTGGAAACCGTCGGCGTTCCGACGATCGATGCGTTGAAGTTGAAAGTCCCCGTCCCTGCGCTGCGCCGGATCAAACCGTTGTTAATGATGCTAGACGTACTGCCGCCCGAAACATTCAATCCGCCGGAGTTGGCTGTAACGAGATACTGTCCACCGGAATTGATGGTGAAGTTACCCGTGACGGCGACGGCTGCAGTACCGGAGTGATTCACTGTACCGCTGAGCGTCGTGTTGGTCACTGCGAACGACGGCGCTGTGGCTGAGTTGATGTTCGCCGTTCCGCTGACGACAAGCGCCCCGGTACCGCTGAAGGCCCCACTGCTGAGCGTTGTTGATCCGCTGAGCGTCAGCGTGCCCGTCGAGATGGCCAACGTTCCGCCTGACACCGTCACTGCGCTGGAAAAGAGAACGTTATCGGTAACATTGAAAGTCCCGGTGTTGAACACCGCCGTGCCTAAGCCGCTGATCGACGAACCGGTCCCGAAGGTCGAAGTTCCGTTGCTGAAGGTCAACGTCGTGCCGGACGATAGATTGAAAGCCCCGGTATGAATCACGTTGCCCGCGCCCAACCAAGTAGCTGAACCGGTTTGAATGTTGACCGTTCCTCCATTGCGCATCGTCGGAGTACCGACAATACTCGCGTCAAAGTTGAACGTGCCGGAACCGGCCGAGCGCGTGATGGTTCCCAAGTTCACGACACCCGGCGTCGAGGCGAACGCATTCAGTCCGCCTGAGTTGGCGGTAATGTTATAGTTCGCGCCGACCGCGTTTACGAATCCTCCCGAAACAGTCGCTGTTCCCGTCGATGAATGCAGAATGGTGCCTGTATTCGAGAGCGTCACAGGTGACGAGACGGTTAAGTTACCTGCGTCGAACGTGACGGTGCCCGAATTCTCAATCGTCCCGTTACCCGAAAGCGTCGCTCCTTCCCAAGTACTCGCCCCCGCGATGACGGTCGTTGCAGCAGATGAAATGCCTGATCCGAATACATCGAATCCATTGGAGAAGGAACTGTTCTGAGAAAGCGTGAGTGTTCCCGCGCCGATTTGAAACTTCTCGGCTGAAGTCACACTGCGTGCTGTGGCATTGGAACCAATGAAGATCGTGGGTGTCCCGGTCAAGTCGGGAACAACTACATCATCGGATGATGTAGGGACAGTGTTCGTGTCCCAGTTGTTGGCTTCTAACCAATTGAATGTGCCGGCTCCTCCGTCCCATGTCAGGGTTGCAAGCACGCGCCTTGCTTCCAACGATTCAAAGAACAGTTTGGGCCGCGGACGCGAATGAGAGTTCATCGAGCGACGGAAGATTCGCTGTCTACGTTCCTTCAACTCTGCCCATATCGCAACTAGTTTTGCGGACTTCGACATGACTTCGCTCTCGCCAATAGATTGCAGAAACACGAATCGTGCTTATCGATGCCGTAAACAGGACTTCAGACATTCGGGCGACAAGCTGGTGAAAGACATGGCGCAAATACGCCAGCCCTTGACAGACGAGGGGGATTATCAGTCTCAAACCACCCCGCTGCAACACGCAGAAACCGCAAAAGTGGGCAGTAAATCGGCCATCACCCCTCCACAAAAGGGTGCGACGCAAACAAGACGCCGCCACGCGAGGGATGATATTGCGCTGATCATCGAAGAGATGAAATGAAGGACGTCAAAGAAGTCGCCTCGCTATGTAGTCACCTCGCTCCGAAAGGTGACTGTCGAAGCAACTGACGCACACTACCTCGCAATTGTCCAACGCATGGTACGGGCGCAGCGCTTCGGGCTCTGTGCATGTAACACATCGCGCGTCGGTTATCGCTCAACCACTTCGATGCTGCCACAGAGGACTGTGGCAGCTGCGATTCAAGGGTTCACCTTCCTAGCCAACCGCCGTCGACCGGCAGGATCGTGCCGTGGATATAGTCGGCGGCGTGACTCGAGAGGAACACAGCAGCGCCGACAAGATCGTTCGGCTCGGCCCAACGTCCTGCGGGGATACGAGCCAAGATTGAAGCGCTGCGCTGCGGGTCGTCCTGAAGAGCTTGCGTGTTGTCCGTTCGTACATAACCCGGCGCGATGGCGTTTACGTTAACACCGTGAGCCGCCCACTCGTTGGCCAGCGCCATGGTCAGTGTCGCGACTCCGCCTTTCGCGGCCGCGTAGCCGGGCACGTTGATGCCGCCTTGGAAACTGAGCAGTGACGCAATAAAGATGATCTTGCCGCTCCCATGTTCGAGCATCGATCGACCGACTTCTCGAGCTAGTAGGAACTGGGCCGAAAGATTCACTTCGAGCACACGATCCCAAAACTCGTCCGGATGTTCCGCAGCCGGCTTGCGCAGGATAGTGCCCGCATTATTGATGAGTATGTCGATACGAGGAAAATCGACTTGGACCTGTCGAGCAAAGTTCGACACCTGCGAACGCTCGGCAAAATCGCATTGATAAGCGGTGAATACGCGGCCTCTGGCTTTGACTTCGACTTCGATTTCACTCCCTTCCGATTCGAGCGACGCGCTGACACCGATGATGTCGGCACCGGCTTCAGCCAACCCCAATGCGATTGCTTTACCGATGCCGCGTTTGCAACCGGTGACCAGCGCGCGCTTGCCGTCTAAACGAAACGAATCGGAGATGCTCATGCTGGGACTTCTTATCCAGTGACCATGCAACGGACGCGGCTGGACTGGCCGCTTTGCAACCGAGCGGGGACTGTTGTTACGCGAGATCTGAACAATTTCTCATTAAGCAAGCTACAGATTGGTTGCGATTGTAACGCCTGTTCCGCCTTTCGTACCGCGGTCCTGCGCGTAGATGCACATCCCGCCCGTTTCAGCTTGATGACAGTAAGGCTGCAACTAGCGTGAGAGAGTCGCCCGAGTTTACACCACTCTTTTCACTCCATTGAGGTTACAGCATGTCGAAGTTCCAACTGTCCAAGCTCGAAGAGCGAATTGTTCCGGGTGCCATGTTCTGCGGTTGCGGAAGCGGCTCGGGCAAAGGTCATTCGGGTAAGGGCCACTCAGGCAAGGGTCACTCGGGCAAGGGCAGCTCCTGCAAGGGAAGCTCGGGCAAAGGTCACTCCGGAAAGGGACATTCGGGTAAGGGTCACTCTGGAAAAGGACATTCCGGCAAGGGTCATTCACGCAAGGGTGCTCATTGCTAGTTGCGCATGAACTCCGGACATGACGGAGTTCGCGAGTGCACCGCGTCGGTAGAGTCTCTCCAACGGACTCTACCGACCTTCTTTTCCAGTCGGTGCGATTCCACTGCACACTCGATTTCTTGAGACACTTCGCAGCGGGCCGCAAAACTTGCCTCGTCTTCCACCTCGCATGCTCATCAGCGATCACGCTCCGCGATGATTCTCACTTAGCATCCAAACTCGCAAGCCTCTCCGGTTTGGGGCAAAGTCCCCCTGCGACTTTGTCGACAATTCCGATATTGAGGTGGTCTCAACCCGTAGATTGACCGCCGGATTAAATCGCACAACGGTCACGGAAGGACTTAGTTCATGCAACGCGCAATTGCTATCACAGCTCTTGCGATCGCATGCTGGTCTTCGAAAGTTTCAGCCCAAGACCGCCTCATCGGGCTCAGCCCATCCGGCCGCGAAGCGATTGAAAACCGCATCACACAGCCACCGAAACGTCAGCCATCGGCGACGGGTTCGAGCCCGATCTGCCGTATCATCGGACTTCGGATCACCGAACCGAATCGTTCTCAGCGCATGGACGCTGAGGTGCTCGAATCGACCGCCGTTCGCGGTGCAGTTCCGGCTCAACTTGCTTCAACATCGGCGCGAGAAATGCAACTTACGCATTCCGCCGATCAATCGACACGCAAATCAGCGCCACCCCAGGCGACCGCACAATCGAACGAGCCGTCACTCTCCAATGACGCCGTGGGCAAGCCCCAGAGCAGAGATACGGGCAGCTTTACAGGCAGCGATAACATCAGCGCTTACCCGCCCGATATCCCGAGCTTGTTCCGCGGTTCAAGGGCGTTCCCTGTCTCATTGAATGAATGCATCCAAGTCTCCATCCAATGTCGTCGCATTTTCAATTCGGCCGGGGATGGAGTCGTCGTCGAACAACTGACCGCTTACGAACCGCAGATCAACGATCAAGCGGTTGTGGCAGAGCTTTCCCGCTTCGACCCGACGCTCAACGCGTTTCTCGCAGGAAACCATATCGATCGACCGGCCAACTCGTTCTTCGGTCCGGGTCTTCAACAGTCGACGCGTATCGATGAAGGTGAGTTCAATACACGGCTGAGCAAGGTCTGGCCGCTCGGTACGACGACCAGTGTGGGATACGAACCCTCTTTGGCTTACTTATTTTTTCCGCTCGGCAATGGATCGGGATTCAATCCGACTCATTCATCCGACTTGGTACTGCGAGTCAACCAGCCGCTGCTCCGCGGCGGTAACAAGGCCGCGAACCTAGCGACGATTCGCATCGCCGAACAGCGTTCGATGCAAAGTCGATTTCAAGTGGAAGCAGCCATTCAAGCGCAACTGCGCAGTATCGAACAGGTCTACTGGAAACTCCACGCGGATCACGTACGTATTCGAGCCATAGACGAGGCCATCACTCTGGCTTGGCGCACCAAAGAGATTTCTCGCTTGCGAGTGGAAGCCGATCAGTCGATCTACTCCGACTTGGCTCGTGTGACCGTCAAGCTGGAAGACCTTTACCAACAGCGATTGTCCGCAGAGCAATCGGTACAAAAGTCGAGCTTCGAGTTGAGCCAGTTAGTCGGCTACCAATTGCAGGCCGGACTGGTGCTGGTCCCTATTGATAACCCGGAACACGCGCAGCCTGCGCTCGATCCGGATCAACTGGTCGGTACTGCCATGGCGGGCAACCTCGACCTCAAACGGCAACGCATCGAGATCGATTTAAAGGGAACGCTGGCCGGCGCCTTGCAAAACCAAAGACTACCGCAGCTCGATCTGCAAGCCTTGCATCGCACGAGCGGATTGGATAACGATCTAGGCTCTTCGTTGCATCAAATGATCGGCTACGAGTTCAACGACTACACGCTCGGCCTTCAGTATTCTCAGCAACTCGGCACTCGCCTGGCCGACTCCAAGATTCGAGCCGCTCAATTGCAGACGGCTCGCGAAGCAGAACTCTTGCGAACGCTTGAACGAAAAGTAGGATTCGAAGTCCTCACCCTGGCGACTCAGGTCGATCAAGCCTATCAAACCTACGCCAGCGCGGTTCGCCAATTGGCTCAAGCTCAGAAATGGGTGGAACTGGCACAGCTCCGCTACGAAGATCCGCCGATCTCCGACGCCGCCCACGATGCGACTCTCGTCAATCTCGTCGATTACCAAACCGCACTCCAAGCCAAAGTGGATGCCATCGTGCAAGTCGCTCAGCGGCTCTCTGAATACAACGCTCTCTTGGCGACGGTCGAAGAGAAGCGAGGCAACATGCTTCAACGCTGGAACATCGCCGTCAACGCTTACTAAAAACCGCGATTGAAAAAATTCCAGCGGAACGGCGCAAGCCGTCCGGTTCTTCAAGATCAATGGCGCTTTACCGGACGACTCCCCTGGAGCAGGCGGGCAGCAACCAACCTTCCCTGTCTCACCCAGTCCGCACGATCACGCAACGTGCACGGGTCGATCACTTGGTATCGATTATGCCGTCGATGCTGACGGTTCGATTTGGGAATGCTCCTCTTCTGCAAGTCCGCGTGTCCTCGGTGTCGGCAAGATTGATTCGGTCCGGTTCACAACTAGTCTGAACCTACGCCTCGCTCCTCTCGCACACCGGAACCGACCATGACCCACGTTGCCGAATCAAACGTAGTCCATGCACCATCGATGGAACATGTCTCCGGAGATGAGTGTCCGCATTGTGTCTCCGGTCCTCAATCGTATCGCATGCTATACGACACCTATAAATTCAATGTCGACATGGCGATTGCGATGGTTCAAGACGGACGCGAAGTATTTGAACTGCCCGAAGAAGACGTGCGACACTCGCTCGATTGGTCCGAGATTCACGAGCAGCATCTGGCCCACGTCGACATGCGCTATCCCGGCATCATCGCTCACTACTGGTATGAAGATGCCGACGGCACGATCCTTCACGGCCATGTGTTGATCGACGGCCATCATCGCGCCGCGAAAGCCCACGCTGAAGGTCTTCCCTTTCAAGTCGTCGTTCTGTCTGAAGAAGAAAGTCGTCGCATCACTCAACGTTCACCCGGCTCGATTCATACTCGCATCGATCTCTAAGACTTTTCTTCGTCCGCAATCAGGCCACATCTCCGATGATCGCCCAGATCGATTCGCCTCTGAACGAGACGCAGACGAAGGATGATCCTCGACTGGACTCACTGCTACCTGACCTGCACGGCGGGGTGCACATCCAGCGCATGGGGCCGAACGCCTACACCGTTCGCGATTCAGTTACGCGAACGTACTTTCAAGCCGGCGATCAAGAAGCCTTTCTCCTGCAGAACCTCCGCGAGCCGATCACATGGCATCGGCTGAGTGACGAGTTTCACCGTACGTTCGGTGAAGAGCTTCAGCGAAGCGATCTTGATGATTTTTTGAGCGTACTACGAGAACGTCGCTTGCTGCGCGAGAGTCTCGGTACGAGCAGCAACAAGACAAAATCGAACACCGCAGCAGTTAACGAAGAAGAGTTGGAAGAGCAATCGGGACGCGGCGGCAGCTTGCTCTTCTATCGCTTGCCGCTTTCCGATCCTGATCGCATGCTGGCCGCGTTCACTCGCGCCTTTCCGTTCCTCTGGACGAAGGCGTTTCTGCTCGCCGCCTGCGGACTGATGCTTATCTCCGGGCTGATCATGTTCGGTAACTACGCCGACTTGAAGGCCACCTTCACATCGGTCTTGCAACCCCGATCAGCCGTCATCGCTTTGATCGTAGTCGTCACCGCCACGGCTCTTCATGAAATGGGACACGGAGCCACGTGCAAGCGATTCGGCGGGTCAGTCCACGAAAGCGGTCTACTGATACTGTTCTTCATGCCCTGCCTGTATGTCAATGTCTCGGATGCCTGGTGCATACCGGATCGATGGAAGCGACTGGCCGTGACCTTTGCCGGCGGGTTTGTCGACATGTGTTTGTGGGCCATCGCCGTTGTGTTATGGCGAGTCACACGACTCGACTCGATCGTCAATCACGTCGCCTTCATCTTGCTGACGACCTGCGGAACTCGATCGCTGCTCAATTTCAATCCGTTGCTGAGATTGGACGGCTACTATCTGCTCTGCGACATCATCAACTATCCGAACCTCTACACCACAGCTCGGCGCTATTGGGCAGACATGTTGACCTGGGCGTTGTGGGGTGCTCGACGGCCCAAACCTCCGGATCGTCCGTGGCTGGTCCTGCTATACGGACTGAACATCTGGCTCTTCGCCATCGCGTTTCTCAACTATATCGGTTGGAAACTGATCGCACTGGCAGGCAGCAGCTTCGGGATCATCGGCGGTGCGATCGCAGTAATCATGTTTCTCTACGGTCTTCGACGAGTTTTACGCGGGTTCATCAGCAACGAGATGCTCACCATGATCAAGACACGCTTCGTTCGAACAAGTCTTTGGATTGCCGGGATCGCCATGGTGGCGCTCGGAGCCGCGTGGTTGCGTGTTTCGAATTACGCCGTCGGAGAGTTCGAAGTACGATCTGCCAGGCGCACTGAAATCGCAGGGCCGATGCACAGCTTCATCGCATCGGTCTGTGTTCATGAAGGACAGCGAGTCGAAGTCGGCGACGTGCTGCTCACGCTGCATGCTCCGGAACTTGCATCTACGATCGCAGCCAAACGCTTCGAACTGGAACAGACGGAAGCCGCGCTAGGCAAGCTGCAGAACGGTGCTCGGCCTGAAGAGATCGAAGCCGCGGAAACCAAGGTCGGGCAACTGACTGAATGGAGCAGGCTAGGCGATAGCGAAGTCGCGTCCGCTCGCGGCGCGCTGCAGGCTCAATTGACATCGCTCTCGCATCGCGTAGAGCAGATCGAACTTCAGATCTCGCTGGCCGAGACCGTGTTAAACAAGTCCGAAGAGCTGCGTTCCAAAGGTGCCGTCTCAGGTGCTCAGGTCACTCAAGAGAAGTCCAAACTGGCCATCCTACGATCGCAATTGTCAGAAACCAAAGCAGCATATGAAAGCCGCGAGAAAGACGGAGTGCGTATCGAGATCGCTGAAGCCGCGCGCCGCAAACAACAGCTCACCGAAGCTCAATCGCAACTCAAGCTGCTGCAGATCGGCAGCCGCATCGAAGAGATCGAGAGCGAACGAGCCAAGCGCAATCGGCTGAAGACCGAACTTGACTTCCTCGTCGAACGAGAAAAGCAATTGACTGTGCGAGCAACGGCTGCGGGGCTCGTATCCGCGCCGCGGCTGCGCGAGCGAGTCGGTGAGTTCGTGCCGCAAGGAAGTATTCTTTGCCACATCGAAGATCCCGACGCGGTACAGATTGAGATCTTTGTCAGCGAAGACGATGCCGCCGCCGTGAAAGCCGGCCAAACAGTTCGCTTGAAAGCTCGCTCGCTGCCGTTTGAAACCTTTGATGCCAAGGTCGAAAGAGTCTCGACAGCGGCCATGAAGCCCTACGGATCCGTTGCGCTTCAAAAGCCTGCGACGCAGCAATCGGTCATCGTCTATTGCTCATTGCCGGAGAATACAGGAATGCTCAAAACCGGCATGACCGGATCGGGTCGCATTCTCAACGGCGACTGCCGCGTTGCCATGTTCTTGCTCGCCAAATGCTACAGACACCTGCGCACCGAGTTCTGGTGGTGAAGATGCAGTTAAGTCTTGCGGGATCGATTTGGAAAATCGATCTACACCTTTCAAGCGATCGGCGAAAGAAATCAGCGAGTTGCGAAGGCTTTACAGTCCCATCGCAAGTCGCCTCCGGTGTTGACTGAGTCAAGTAATTTCGCGCAGTAAGCTTCGTTGGAATCGATCGCTCGATCATGAGCTGGTTCGAGTTTGGCGACGACGGCCTGTGGATTGCCTCGAGCTCGTTCGACATGTGCCGAAACCAATTCGCTCATCCAATCTTCGGGGGCCAGTTGAGCGGCGAACTTAGCGCAGTCCGTCGCTTGTTCCAATTGCTTTTCCGAGGACTTCGTCAGGGATACGTCGATCAGTGCGATGGCTCGACGAGTCATCACGTCGTATCGCTTCGACTTAAGCACTGCCTCCCATTCATGTCCTGCCCCCTTGTCATCGCCTGAGATCCACAGCGCGCAAGCACGATGCACGCGTAGAGAGATTTACTTCCATTGAAGTTAAATTGTCTTCGGACGAGAAAGTGCGTGCCGGCTTCATAAAAGCTGCACGGCGCAAGCCGTCCGATTCTTCAAGATCGATTTTTAAGAACCGGACGGCTTGGGGGATGTTGATTTAATCCACTTCGAGGGATTAAGGTTCCAATCACAATCCGACGCGTAAGCGAGGGACCCGCATCCCTCGCTTACGCTTCGGGTTACGATTAAATCAACCAGTCCCTTGCGCCATTCCGCTTTCAGGTTGCCTACTGTCGTAAGCGACCACAGCGCTCGCGTTTTATGACTTGCGATGCTATTTCTCGGTTTTCACCGGCGGCAACGCAATGTTGAACAACTGATCGGCTTTCTCGAACTTGCCGCTGACCGTTGCTTTGCGACCGCCCAAGTCAGCTTCCATGATCAGCTCCGTGCCCAGTGCAAGCGGAGCAGCCAGATGATCGTTAGCATCGAACTGCTCATCTTTCGATCGCCCTTCGAAGAGCACTTTGCCTTGAGCATCCTGCACTTTGACTTCGGCGATAACTCGTGCGCCGGAACGATCGGGATCGACGACGCGGATCATGGCGTAAGCCGTGCCCTTTGGAAGCACAGCTCCTTTGTTCACGTAACGATCGGTGACATTCACGGCATGCACGTAGTCGATCGAACGATCCCAGACCAGCGGGAACTTGAGAGGCGTCTTGCGGAAGCTGACGGCATAAATCGCATGGCGTCGATCTTCGCGTTTAGCCGTTGAGGCTCGATCGATGAACCATGCCTTATCGAGATCGTTTCCGTTCGGTTCGGCGGCTCCGGTAAAGTGCCACCCCTTGTCCCAGATCTCGACCCATGAATGATTGCCGCTGCCGTCCGACCAGAGCGGTGTGCCGACGAAACGAGCCGGGACGCCGCATGCACGACAGGCATCGATCAAGAGAATCGACAGACCGGTACACGAAGCTGTGCCCGCCTTGATCGATTCATACGGATTCTGATCCGCCTTCGGACGTTGCGTTGAATAGCGAACTTTCACCAGCGGATAGAGTTTCTGATTCAGTAGTGCGGCCGCTTCGCTCGGCGACTTCGCTTCGGCGACCAGCGGCAGGAAACGACGCCGGAAGTCGGCTCGCCATGACTCGCGCTGTTCGTTGATCGAAGCGTAAGGGAGAATGTCATTGAAGAAGATCTCTTTCGGTATCGAAGCGAACCACGGAGACTTCTGCCATGATTCGTAAGCCGTGCGCACGTCGTCGACCAAGAAGGAAGCGCTCAGCCCGGTGAGATCCCGTTTCGGCATATTGACCAGCAGAAACTCTAATCCTTCGCGGTACTCAGGCTCAATGACCGCCAGAGCTTTGCGCAGCTCAGCCGCATTCTCGCCGGCTTCGGCCAATGCTGCTTCCACGGCAGGGTCGGAAGTCTTTTGAGTGATCAACGAATCTTGCCGAACTGACCATACGGAATCGGAGCCGGTAGCATTGGATATCACAATCGCAGCATCGAATCCGTCGGCGGTCGATGTCAATCGGGACGACTTCATTCCCGGCAAGTTCTTAGGTTTGAACTTCAACTGCTCGAACGACGCGGCCCACTCTTTATTCTCTGCGTGGAACACACGTTGTCGGTGATAAATCTCCATGAGCGTGTCGCGCACGGCCAGTTCAGTCGGTTGCGAAATAGTGATCGATCCCGGCGCTTGCTTTACGAAAGTAACAAAGCCCCAGCGCTCCGGTCGGTGCATATCGACGATGCCTTGCGGCGACCAGATCCAATTGTCCTCTTTGGTGTTCGCCGCTTTGACATACTTGCCCTCTTCGACTTCGAACTTCCATTCAACGCGAGAGAACCCGACCCGCATACGCTCGCCTGCAATGGGAGCTTTGCCCGCTACAGCGTGGCGATTGAACGCGGTCCATGGGATGGCCAGTTCCACGCTCCAACCCTTATCGACGTCGGCGGGATTGTTGAGCGTACCGTCAAGATGAACAGCGGTCTTGAGCCCCGGGATTTCCCAGCCGTTATCGGCGGGTCCGCCATCCTTGTACGGCTTCGGCAAGAACAAGTCCCAGGATGTATTCAGTGCGTTGATCTCGAATTCGTAGTAACGATGATTATCGCCGTCGGGGTCGACGAAGACCTCGAAGTCATTGTCGCGAAAGATGACCGCGTCGTGTTCAGTGAGAGATCCTTGCAGATGGGGTTCATCGAGCTTGGCACCGATATAGAAGTACTGATCGTCCCATATCATCTTGGCTTGAGTGCGGTGAAGTGGCTTCGGACGTCGATCCCCTTCGATATCGACGAACTCTTCCGTCCACTCGGCCTTCTGCCAATCCGCTTCATCGAGCTTGCCGTCGATAACCGGTGGCGTCGAAACAAGGCCGGCGACGTACGCGCGAGGGCGAATATCGCGCATCTGCTCCCACTCCCCTGCCCCGTCGGCGGCTGAAGCGACCGTTGCTGACCCCAACGAACTAAGAAACCAAGCGGTTGCGAACCGTAAGGCGCGCGACGATAGGAAGCGATGAACCATGCGAGATTCCTTGTCCGTTTTCAGCGATCGGAGACACCCATTTCTTTCAGCAAATGGCCTGCCCCGTAAACTTTGCCGGTGATCCACAAACAGTAGCGGATATCGACGCCGATGGAACGACTGTAGTCGGTATTCCAAGCAAAATCGTTGATCGTGGCTTCAAATGCTCGGTCGAAATTCACTGCGATCAAGCGCCCGTGGGCGTTGAGCACAGGACTGCCCGAGTTGCCACCGGTGGTATCGGTATCGTAGAGAATCGCCACAGGAACTTGATTCAACCGGGGATGTACGAACGGACCGAAGTCTCCGGCCTTGTAAGCCTCGGTGACTTTCTCAGGAGTATCGAACGGTTCGGAGCCCGTCGTTTTGTCGATGACTCCTTTGAGCGTTGTGATCGGAGTCTTGATGATTCCGTCTTCGGGTGAATAGCTGCGAACGCGACCGTATGTAATGCGCAGCGTTGCATTCGCGTCCGGTACAAAGTTCTGCTTTTGGAATTCTTCTTTCACTTCGAGAAGCAGACCGTATGCCTTATCGAGTCGACCCGTTCGCTCTTTGTTCAAAGCTCGCAGCTCGAGAATCTTCGGATAACACGCAGCCATGAATCGAATGAGCGGATCTTCCGTGTCGAGCAGCTCCTGCGGCTTCATCTTCAAGCAAGCCTCGACGAACTTCGGATCACCGAGCCGCGTCGTCGACACGGCTTGCTCGACAGCTCGCTCCATTCCGGCTTCGTCACGAACCAGATCGGCCAAGGCGGGAACTTGCGTTGCGGCGGGAATTCGGCCGAGCCGTTTCAGCATGCCGAGCGCCAGCACTTTATCGGTCGGCAAATGGAGATCATCGACCGTCAGCATGAGAGTCTTCTTCGTTTGATCGAAGTTACGGTCCATGTATGGCGGCTCTCGCTCCAGATCATCCTTCTCGCGTTCAACTGCGGCATCGACGAGCGTGTAGGCGATCGAGAGAGCTCGTGAAGCTGAACGGAGGTTTTCAAAGTTCAGTTCAAAGAGAGCCGCGGCACTCATTTCAGACGTGACCGCATCGATCTCGCTGAGCGCGCTGCCGTACTTCGCGGCTCTTGCCTTATCCGCTTGAATGTATTCGACCAGTTTCAACTCTTCGCCTTCGCGAGCATCAATGATCGGTTTGCGTTTGAGTCCTTTGAGCTGCCCGCGCGAGCGTTTCTCGACGTTGGCGAGTGAACGGAAGTGGGCCGCATGTTTGAGCTCGACAGCCCGATCCTTCTTCCCCTCAGCTTCCATCACGGCCATCTGCCAAGCATACAGTTCAGCCACATAGGGCAAGCGCACGTTCTGTTCGTACTTCAAGAAGCTCGCCGTGCGATGTCGCGATGTCTTGCCTGGATAACCGAGGATGAAAACAAAGTCCCCTTCGTCTACGCCCTTCGGTTCGACTTGGATGAACTTCTTCGGTTTGTATGGAACATTGTTCGGCGAATATTCCGCGCTCGAACCATCCGGAGCGACGTAGGCTCGCATGAATGAAAAGTCACCGGTGTGGCGAGGCCATTCCCAGTTATCGATCTCGCCGCCGAAGTTTCCGACCGATGCGGGCGGAGCAAAGACCAGCCGGACGTCTTTGATGTAGGTATAGAGGAATAGCCAATAGGTCTTGCCGCTGAACATTTCCGCGACTTCGGCTCGCAGGCCCGGATGAGCCGCTTCGGCGGCTTTCTCGAGTTCCTTGCGGCGGCGATCGATGGCTTTGGTCCGATCGAGGAACGACATTTCGGATTTGACCGCGCTGAGCACGTCGCTCGAAATATCGCGAGTCTCTTCCGTGATGCGGACGGTATAGCTCTTCGCCGGAATCTCGTCGGCTCGCGTCTTGGCTTGAAAACCATCCTTCAAATAATCGTGTGCCGGCGAGCTGGAGCTTTGGATCGCTCCGTATGCACAGTGATGGTTGGTGATGATCAGTCCATCGGCTGAGACGAACGAGCCGGTGCAACCATTGACGCGGACGATGCCGTCGAGCAGGCAAGGTGCCTCGGGATCGGCGATCTCTTTCTCGGTGATCTTCAGCCCTTTGGCTTGCAGTCCGATTCGCGGCAGTTCGCTGATCGGGATCATTCCTTCATCGGCGGATAGTCGGTTCGCTACCAAAGCAGCCGCGGCGACCGATACCAGAATTACAGCCAAGTTGCGTGTGATGCTTGTTCGTTGCATGTCGACGTCTGTAATGAGTAGGCAAATGTGAATCGATGGACGGAAGAGGCTGCCTTTCGGCGGAACGAAAGTCGACATTCGGTGACTTTGTGGTGCCTCGCAGCGGTGTTGTTATATTAGCCTACTCGCTGTCCATTGCATCTGGACTACTTCATACGGAATACGGCATCCGGATCGGCAGCGGACTTCACATCGAACACTTCATCCATCCTTGGCCCGAGCGGAGTTGAACGCGTCATGAATCGCCTCGTCTTATTTGTCACCTTGGCTCTTCTCACAACTGGTCTCGGTTGCCGTATGCAAGGGGACGATCCTCGCAACTGGGATCAAGCCAAGGTGGAAGCCAAACTGAAAGATTCTTGGCAGTTAACCGAGATAGCACTAACGCCGAATTCCGAAGGCTTTACCGGCAAGGGGAAGGACGGAAACGGCGAGTCCTTTGAAATCACCGTCACGCGTGACAAAACACTGAAGAAGATCAGCTACACAGCCAAAGGGGACCGCGGGTCGATCTTCGAGAACAATTACGAACTGACTCCGTAGGAGATCGAACACCATGGCCAAGAAAGCCGCTGTTAAGAAATCATCGCCGAAGAAAGTCGCAGCCAAGAAATCGGCAAAGAAAGCGACCGGCTCTACGAAATGGACCTGCGACGCGATCATAGCGCAGCTTCGCGAGCTCGGTAATGAGAAGATGCGAACCGCCGGAGCGAGACAGGGCATCCAAGGCGAACAGTTCGGCGTCAAGAACGGAGACATCCGTGCGATCGCCGACAAGATCAAGACGAATCATGCATTGGCCTTAGAGCTCTGGAAGACTCGTATCCATGAAGCTCAGATGTTGGCGACTCTGTTATTCAAGTCCGCTGAGTTCACAGAAGACTCGCTCGACAAGCTGGTCCGCTCGTGTGCCAACGTGCTGGTCGCCGATTGGCTGCACAGCCACGTAACCAAGGAGCATCCCGGCAAGGAAGCACTCCGAGTGAAATGGATGAAGTGCGAACACCCGATGACCGGCCGAGCAGGCTGGAGATTGACCGCGGGCCGAGTTGCGAAGGACCCCGATGGACTGGATTTGAGTGGTTTGCTGGATCGCATCGAAAAGGAAATGGCCGGCCAAGTCGCTGAGATTCAATGGACGATGAATGCGTGCCTCGCAGAGATCGGCATCAATCATCCGCAACTGAGAAAACGAGCTGTTTCGATTGGAGAGAAACTGGGAATCTATCGCGATTACCCGGTATCGAAAGGATGCACATCACCCTTTGCACCGATCTGGATCGAGGCGATGGTGAAGCGCGCAAAGTAAGTGCGTTGGCATGTTAGGGGCGAACGAAACGAAAGCCAAATACGAGCAAGTTAGAGAATCGCCGGATTTCAGATTTCAGATTTCAGATCTTAAATCTGAAATCTGAAATCTGAAATCTGAAATCCAATGCCTAAAGTCCAAAGCCTGACCCTGACCCTGGCGCCTGAACATCTACTGCGAGTCGGTTTCGTTTGAATCTCTTTTGGCTTGATACTGCTCCTTGAGCTTCTCCTCGAATTCTGCTTGCCATTGCCTCCGCTTTTCTTCCTGCTGCTCTTGCTTAATCTGCCTCTCATAATCGGCTTTGGACCGCTCGGTCAAATATCGGTGTCCGGTAATCCGAGAATCCTGTAGCGAATGTGCCCAAGCGCGGAGCTGACGCGAAATAGATTCGCAGTCTGCCTTATATCGAGCGAGATCTGCCTCAAGAGTATCAAAGCAAGACATGCGAGACGTTACGCACAGCATGCTGCGAACTTCAGCGACTGACCCACGGGCAATATACAAGAAAGTCAGTAATTCCTTGGTCGAACCTCTTTCGAATCCTTCAGCGATATTGTTCGAAATAGAAAGACACGCTCGTTGCATCTACCTGGCTAAATCCCCTTTTCCGCGGAACAGGGAAACTTGCGTCCAGGTAAACATGATCGCAGCCAAATCGGCAGCAGCTTGCCAGACAGGCAAATCCTCAAAACGCTCGTACTTCATCGGGCGACTCCGTGATCGAGCAAGAAATGTATTCAGTCTTTAAACGCGATTCAACAGATCGCGATCAATCAATGCATAAGAAACACACCTCTAATTGCAACCCTCGACCTGCACAGTATAGCGAGATACCGCTGCGAGCCTTCAGACAATTCATGATTCAAATTTGAAATTTGAGATTTGAGACTTATCTCGGCGGACTATTTGCTTGCCCCTTTCTTCCGGGACGCATTGCTATTTACTGACGGCGTTTTTTAATGGGCATGTTGGGCTGATGGACTCGCCTCGGCGGTAGGACACCAGTAGTGAGTGCGATCTCGCAGCCAGCATACGACGCACTTCGCGGCGTTCGCCTTTGATGCGAGCGATCTTCATCGAATCATAAGCGGTCGTTTGATGACGCATCCAAGCAATCACGGCCGCTTCCGCGCGGCGCTCGATCGGAATGCGTTCAGTTCTGGCCACGGTGCCGCTGCCCACCGGAGTCGCGTGTTCGGTGACAGCTTGAGCGAGCTTGTCGGCGATCGCGGCGTGTTTCGGGTGGAAGTTCAAGAAACTCCGGACCGCTCCGGCGAAGTCTTCGACATATTGAGTCTGGACTTTCTCGCGGCGTTTGGCTGAAGCGACCTGCTTCTTCGCATACTGCTCCGTACTTCGCTCCACTTCCAGCTCTTGCTTGATGCGCTCGATGACTGCAGACGGAGCCCATATGCCTCGCGAGAAGATTTTGCGTCCCTTCTTCTCTTGCACGATCCAGTGTAGACCGGCCGCTTTGACGCGACGTGTTGCGGCCGGGTCACCGGGAGGGAGCAATACCCAGCCGGCGGGAACCGCAACCACGCGACCATCACCGGCTCGTACCGTGTGCGAGGACGGGCCGGGACTGAAAACAAATTCGCTCATCGGCTGACTGCAATCCGTTACAGTTGTCCGTCGACACCCAGTTTATGGAAGAAGTGCTCGACCGAATCTTGATGTTCGAGCAACCAATCGATCGAAGGCTCACCTGCAAGAGCCTTCTTGATCACTTTCACCGTGGCTTCGCGATTCACATTGAAGAGCGCTTCGTGATCGACTTTCTCAACGTCGATGACACTGGGATCTAACCAAATCGAGTAGATGATCCCGAGCTCTTCGGCCTTTTCCTTGGGAATGATTCCTTGGCGAACGGCGTCCAGCACTCCGTGAGCGATGCCGGCCTGCACAGAGCCCATGAGGATGTTCGTGTACTTGGCAGAACTGACCGTCACCTTGCTGACCATCAGCGTGGCGGGCTTGACTTGCACGTCGCTGTTGAGAATGGCGAAGACGCGAGTGTGACCTTTGACTTGATCGCCGATCAGCGTGGCCATGGCGGTACCGACCGGACCGTCGAGTTCACCGATGACAATTTCCGGTTCGGCACAAATGTAACCGATGTCACCTTCGACCAACGCTTCGCCTGTTCGCAAACCGATTCGACCGCTCATGCACTTTACCCCTGCAGGACAAAAACTGGGAACTGCGTCTCCGCCTGGCGGAGTCTTGAGCGGCGATTATGTCGGAAACGTGCGAGATTCGGCAACCCGGCCGGCGGTTCGAACCGTTAAAATCCGTTCCTAGTTTTGGTACGAGCCGTTTGTCGAGACGCCGTTGCCTTGGTATCAACAGGCGCGAACCATTCGCTCATCGGCTGCGTACTGGTTGCGTCGCGGGAAACTCAGTTCAAATCCTGAAGCCGCTCATCCATCGATAGATTTCACGCTTCATCCAACTCGTCCGTTCAACCACTCCATTCATCCGGAGGCATGGCCAACCTGTCGTATCCCGAAGCATGCGCGAGGGATCTACATCATCCTTCGCGCAGCGAATTGTTGATTAAATGAAAGCGGAAGGGCGCAAGCCCTCCGGTGTAGCGAGATCGGTCTGGAAGAACCGGACGGCTTGCGCCGTTCCGCTTTCAGAAGAAGACTCTGCTGCTTCGGGTTTAGATTGGGTCATCGTGATGCCGGCCGCTTAACACTTCGCCCTGAAAGGCGTTTGATTTGATCGAGGCGAATGAACTGGTCAAACGCTTTCACTGGGGAGGGTCGCACACCACCGCAGTCGATCATGTTTCGTTTCGCGTCGGCGAAGGGGAAGTATTCGGGCTGCTCGGTCCCAACGGTGCCGGGAAGACAACAACGTTGCGGATGGTGATGGGGTTGCTCTCTCCCGATGAAGGGTATGCCGAAGTCGATGGAGTACGAACCGGTCCCGATTCGGCCGCAGTGCGAGCCAAAATCGGAATGGTCTCGACCAACGACGGTGTATATCCGTGGCTGACCGTGCGTGAGATGCTCCTTTACTTTGCAGACTTGTATCGCATCGATCCGGCAGTCGCGGCCGAACGGCTTGAAAAGCTGGCAGCTGATATATCGATCGAGAGGTTTCTGAATCAACGTTGCAGCACACTCAGCACCGGGCAACGACAACGAGTCATTTTGGCTCGCGGATTGATGCATGATCCGCCGGTGATGTTGCTCGATGAACCGACGCGCGGATTGGACGTGGTGGGAAGCCAAACGGTCTTTCGCTTCATCGCCAAGTTGAAAGCAGACGGCAAGTCCGTACTCCTTTCGACTCACCGTCTGGATGAAGCAGAGCGAGTCTGCGATCGCTTCGGGTTGCTGCATCGCGGCAAGCTGTTGTATGTCGGAACCCTGGCCGATCTTCAGCAGGCCCTCGGTGAAGAACACTTGACCGACATGTTTCTCAAGATCATGCATCAAGCTTCACCCGGCGAAGAGGTGGGCGCATGAGTTCGACAAGCACGACATTGCGATGGATCGGAAGATTGTGCCTGAAGGAACTGCGAGAGTCGCTGCGGGATCGGCGTACCATCGTGACGCTCGTATTGATGCCGCTGCTGGTCTATCCGCTGTTAAGCATGATCCTGCAGCGCTTGCTGCTCACCAGTTCGCAACCGCAGACGCAGCAAGTCATCCGCATCGGAATCAGCGACCGGAAGCTGGAAGGTGAACTGAAACTACTGATCGATGCCGGACGAATTTCGATTATCAATCGCGGCGAAACGATGATGGTCGCGCGCGATGCCCCGCCTGCCGAACTCGACTCCGAAGAAAACGACGGACCGCCGACTCCGAAGCCTCCGAATCTTCCGGACGGTCGTACCCTCGACAGTCTCAGTTCCTATGCTTTGTTCTTGATAGATCGCGATCCGATCGCCGCACTCAAGAGCGGTGAGATTGACGTCCTTGTCACTGAGTCGCCCTCCAACTCGCAATCAGCCGGCACAACTCCGACCGCGGAATCTCCTACACCGAAAGACAACTCGACGAACGATAGCTCGATTGACAATACAAACGGCGGCGATGAACGGGTCGCGAATGAATCGAGTCGCATCGGTCCTGACGGCAAGCCGATTGCGGGCGATTCGAATACAAACTTTCCTCGCATGCGTTATCAAATTGACTATGTGGAGAACGACACCCGTAGCGAGCGGGGCGTGCGATTCTTTCAAAGTTTGTTCGCCGCAGCCAACGAACAATTTGTGCGAAATTTCGTGCAGCAGACAGGCGGTCGCTATCGACCTGTCGTGCGCATGACCGCCCTGCCGCTCAAGATCCAATCCGATTCGCCGACGATGTTTGCGTCCCTTGTGCCATTGGTGTTGGTGTTGATGACGATCGCCGGCGCCGTCTATCCGGCGATCGATTTGACCGCCGGAGAGCGAGAACGCGGGACGCTGGAGGCGATGATCGTGTCGCCCACGCCGCGACCGATCCTGTTGCTGGCCAAGTATGCTGCCGTGGTCACCGTGGCGATGCTGACCGCTGTGGCCAACCTGACGGCCATGAGCATCACGCTGTGGGCGGGCGGATTCGGCAAGCTCCTGTTAGGCGGTAACGTCTTTACGCTGACGGTGGTGATTCAGATCCTCGCGCTGCTCGTTCTGTTCGCGATGTTCTTTTCCGCCGTGCTTTTGGCAATCACCAGTTTCGCCAAAAGTTTCAAAGAGGCTCAAGCCTATTTGATTCCGGTGATGCTCATCTCATTGGCACCGGGCATATTGAGTCTGCTGCCGAATGTCGGGCTGACAAACTTGCTGGCGACGGTGCCTCTGGTGAATATTGTTTTGTTGTCGCGCGATCTGCTCGTCGGAGGCGCGTCCTGGGAAACAGGTGGGATTACGATCATCTGCACAGCCATATATGCGGTGGCCGCGATCGCATTGGCGGGACGCATGTTCGGCAACGATGCTTCGCTACACGGTAGCCAAGGAAGCTGGCGAGACTTGATCACTCGACCCGAGGAAGTTGCACCAACTCCGTCGGTCGTTCAAATGGCGATGACAATGGCTGTCCTATTCCCGTTGTACTTCATCGCATCGACCTCGCTCCCCAAGCTTGGAGGTTCGCTGGCGTTTCGCTTGAGCATATCAGCCGTAGTTTCATGGTTGTTGATTTGGGGATTGCCGACGGTTGTCTCGCTGTTTCGTCGCATCGATTTCCGCTCGACATTCATCTTGCGTGCGGGACGGTTCCGAGAGTGGCTCGGCTGGGGACCGGCCGCAGTGCTCTTGGCTGCATCGCTGTGGATGTTCGGCCACGAGATGATGCTCATCTTGCAAAGTATAGGTATCGCCACCTTCGGTCCCGAACAGATGAAGCAGGCGCAAGTCTTTGCCGATGCGTTGCCGACGATTCCGATAGCGGTCGTGTTATTTGCCGGTGCGGTCACGCCGGCGATTTGCGAAGAGTGGTTCTTCCGCGGGTTCGTGATGGCTTCGTTGCGACAGTTCGGGAAGTGGAGTGCGATCTTCGGTTCCGCACTACTATTCGGATTGATGCACGTCCTGACGTCGAACATCGTCGCCGTCGAACGCTTCTTTCCATCGGCGATGATGGGACTGGTGTTGGGTTGGATCGCATGGGAATCGCGATCACTGCTCCCGGGCATGTTGCTGCACATGCTGCACAACGGATTCTTGCTGTCGGTCGGCGTCTACAAGGATCAATTGAAAGATTGGGGCTGGGGCGTCGAAGAGCAATCGCACTTGCCATGGCTATGGCTTGTTGCCGGAGCAGGCTCACTGGCCGTGGGAATCGTGTTGATGAGACTGGTGTTCCGGAGCAGTAAGAGCACCGCAACGGAATCGAACCCAGCGTAACGACGACACCATAACTAAGACAGCGGAGAGAGCGACCGCCAGAGCGAGATCGCTATGGCGACGAGGATTCCGCCCACGAACGCGAACACGATCAAGAGACCAAGCAATAATCGCAAGACCGTAAACGGCCCCATGCGATCCTTGATCATGCCGCGACGAAACTCTGCGGCCGCGCGTTTGCATGCATTCCACAGCCGGCGGTGAAACGGTCGTCGCTGCCAATCGGAGGTGGGAGGTTGGTAAGGATTGATCATGGCAGCATGATAGGCGAATTAGAGAGATTGAAGCCAAGTTTATTCGCTGAACGAGCCCCGTACTTGCTCTTTTAGGGTGAACTTATCTTGACGCGAGTGTTTTGAATTCGCTATCACGGCCACGAGGTTCAAGAACCTACCTGACTCAACTTATTTGCAAGGACGCAAAAAGTGGTTCGTTACGCCGTTCAATCGTCGTCTTGTCCGAACACATCGGCTGCCTGCCGATGGTGGCTGCAGGCTCTCATGTTGTGTGCAGCGATGCTCTTTACCGCGCAAGCACAAGGAGCGACCGGTACCAAAGAAGCCCAGTGGATCTGGACGCCGGAGCATCCGAGAACAGGAGCGCCCGCGGGAGACTGTTTCTTCCGCAAGTCGTTCCAAGTGACTCGCGCCGAACAGGCGTCTCTGACGATCACAGCGGACGACAAGTACGAAGTCTACATGAACGGACGTCGACTCGGCGGAGGCCAATCGGTCCGGCAAATGGAGACGTACGATATCTCGCGTTTCCTGGTGAACGGACGCAACGTATTGGCCGTCAAGGTCACGAACATCGCCGAAGGTCCGGCCGCTTTAGTTGCTCGACTGATGGTCAAGCCGGTCGGCGGCAACTGGATCAGCTACTCAACGGATCGAACTTGGAAGACCGCTCTGGAGACATTGCCGCAATGGCAGAACCCGGGCTTTAACGATACGCGCTGGGCTCCGGCGCAAGAGTTCGGAGCACTCGGCGAGACAGCACCTTGGGACCGCCGCGAGGAAGTCAAGCCGGAGCAAACGAGCGAGAACGAACGCTTCCGCGTGGCTTCCGACTTCAGCGTCGAAGAAGTGTTGTCCAATGAGCAGACCGGTTCGATTACTGCCATGGCCTTCAACGAATTCGGGCACATCGTAGCGGCTCAAGAAGGGGGCCCGCTGCTGTTGATCTACGATACGAACAAGGACGACAAAGTCGACAAGGTTCGTACATATTGTGATTCCGTGAAGAACATTCAAGGCATCCTGCCGCTCAACGGCGACGTGTATGTTACCGGTGCAGGCGAACAAGGACCGGGTATCTATCGACTCCGCGATGAAGACCGAAACGGTTCGCTCGAGATCGTGGAACAAGTGGTTCCGTTTAAGGGTGACGGGGGCGAGCATGCCGCGCACGGCTTGACACTCGGTCCCGACGGCATGATTTACTGCGTGCTCGGCAATCACTGTCAGTATGCCGGCAAGTACGCAGAATCGAGTCCGTATCGTTACTACTACGAAGGTGACTTGGTCGGTCCGCGTATGGAAGATCCGGGCGGGCACGCAGCCGGTGTGAAAGCGCCGGGCGGATCCGTAATTCGCTTTGATCTCGACGGTAAGAAAGTCGAGATCGTCGCCGGCGGATTGCGCAACGCTTATGACTTGGCATTCCATCCCGACGGATCGTTGTTCGTACATGACAGCGACATGGAATCGGATGTCGGAACGGTTTGGTATCGACCGACGAGTGTGTTTGAAATCGTCGAAGGGGGCGAATACGGATGGCGCAGCGGTTGGGCACAGTGGCCTGCCTACTACGCGGACCGCTTGCCGACGATGCTGGAAACGGGACGTGGATCTCCGACCGGTTCCGTCGTCTATGATCACTATGCATTTCCGCAGCGCTACCACGGTTCGTTGTTCTTGGCCGACTGGTCCGAAGGACGCATTCTGTCTGTGAAGCTGCAACCCAACGGGGCTGCGCATCAGGCTCAAGCCGAAGTCTTCCTGCAAGGTCAACCGCTGAACGTCACCGACCTATCGATCAGCAAAGACGGCAGCTTGTACTTCTGCACGGGCGGTCGCGGCACGGCCGGCGGCATCTATCGCGTTGCCTGGAAAGGAACATTGCCGCCTGCGGCTAAAGAACTAGGAAACGGGATTTCGCGAGCCGTGCGTCAACCGCAACCGTCGGCTGCTTGGGGACGTCAAGAACTGGCAACGCTCAAAGAAGAATTGGGGGCAAGCTGGAATCAATTGATTGCAGGCGTGGCCTACAGCGATGAGAACGCTGCCAAGTATCGTGTGCGAGCCATGGACATGATGCAGCTCTTCGGTCCGTCATTAACTACCGAGATGCTCGTCGAACTCTCGCGTTCAAAGAACGAACAGGTTCGAGCTCGCAGCATCGCGCTCATGGCTTCACATCAAAACGTCGATGACATGAAATCGCGTCTGAAGGAAATGCTTGCCGACTCCGATGCGCGCGTGCAACGCTTGGCAGCCGAGTCGCTGCTGAAGCTCGATGAGATGCCGGAAGTCGACCAGTTGCTCCCTTTGCTCAAGAGCGAAGATCGCTACTTGTCGTGGGCCGGTCGTCGATTGCTCGAGCGCATTCCGGTGGAAGAGTGGAAGAGCAGTCTGCTGGGCGGGAAAGATCAACGCCTGAAGATTCAGGCCGGCATGGCGCTGATGATCGCGCATCCGAGTCCTGAAAACGGTCGCGATGTCATTAAGGCGGTCAGTGAAGTGCTCGGCGGATTCGTGAGCGATCGCAACTTGAACGACTTCTTGCGTCTGGCTCAAATCACTCTGCATCGCAGTGGACTAAAGGGTGATGACGTCGGCGAATTCCGCAAACAACTGATCGAAGAGTTTCCGATCGGCGAACCGATTCTCAATCGCGAGCTGTTCCGATTACTGACTTACATGAATGCTGAAGAAGTGATCGATCAGGCTTTGGCATTCTTGCAGAGCGATGCAGACTTGGCGGAGCGAGTTCATGTCGGCATGCACTTGAAGTTCTTCAAGCATAAGTGGAACGCCGCAGAGCGCTTTGCGTTGGTTAAGTTCTACGAAGAATCGCAGCTCGCCGATGCAGGCAGCAGCTATCCGTTGTACATCATGCATGCTTCGCGCGACGTGTGCCAAGACTTGCCGATCGATGAAGCAAGAATCTTCGTGACGGAGGGAGCCAAGTGGCCGAACGCCGCGCTGGTGTCGCTCTACCGATTCCCTGAAAAGCTGACCGATGCCGACCTGCGATTGCTTCGTCAGCTCGATCAACAGATCGATGGCGAAGGCTATGAAGGAGATCAATACAAACGACTGCGGACCGGCATTACCGCCCTGCTCTCCGGGAGCGGCGATCCGGCTTCGATCGAGTACTTGCGCGAGGCGTGGGTACGCAGTCCGGATCGACGTCAAGCCATCGCCCTCGGGCTGGCTCAATCACCCGGCGGCGATAACTGGGATTACTTAGTTCGCAGCTTGCCGAACCTCGAGTCCTTCGCAATCGCCGAAGTCATGAACGCGCTGACGACTGTGGAGTTCGCTCCGGACGATGCTCAACCGATCCGCGAAGTGATCCTGCAAGGTTTGCGCATGGAACAAGAAGGTGAAGATCCCGCGCCGGCCGTCAAGCTGCTCGAACATTGGACCGGTGCTGACATCAAGACACCGAAGATCGATGAAACGAGCGGCAAGGGTCGCGAGAAGAGTCGCATGAGTCCTTGGCAGACATGGTTCACTGCCAATTATCCCGATCAGTTGGAAGCGGTCCTACCGACGGTCCCCACCGGCTCGCGCTGGAACGTGGAAACGTTGATGGAGTACTTCAACTCGAATGACGGACGAAGCGGTGCGTCAGAAGCAGGCCGAGTGGCTTTCCAAAAAGCCGCCTGCGCCAAATGCCATCGCGTGGAAGGGGGCGGCAAGATGGTCGGCCCCGACCTCTCGACGGTCGCCAAGCGATTCACTCGCAAGGAAGTACTGGAAGCCATCGTCTTCCCGTCTCATGTCATCAGCGATCAGTATGCAACCAAGCGTGTTCGTACTGCGTCAGGGAACGTTCTGACCGGTCTGGTCTCCAAGCAATCCAGGTGACGCTTGACAGTCCGCGACAGCGAGCTGAACGAGCACTTCATTGCTGAAGAGGACATCGAAGAGTCTCGGCCGGCAAGGTCTCCTTGATGCCGAGCGGGGATTAACTCGAGCACGTTGAGCCTTTGAAGGGTCGCGGCAAGTACCACTTTCATGGGCTTCCTGCGGCTCAAGTCGCAGAACGCCCGGCCTCTACAACGCCCGGTCATTCGATAAAGAGGATGCTGCTAACGATGGGCTCACACTATTGAGATAGCATCTTGGACAACGCCCTGGTAACGAGGCTCAAGCCTCGTTACCCACTACCCGCGAGGCTCCAGCCTCGCCGTCTATCGGAACTACGACGCACTCTGTCGACTGGTACCGCCTGAGGTGTTGGTACTTCGAACGGTGTCGGGGTCAATTGAGGACAATTGACCTACGCTCTTTGAGGCACAGCGACAAATCTAGGGGCCGCTTCCCCGGTAACGAGGCTCCGGCCTCGTTATCTACCCGCAGGCTCCTGCCTCGCCGTCTATCGGAACTACGACGCACTCTGTCGACTGGTACCGCCCTGGTGTTGGTACTTTAGACGGTGTCGGTCAATTGGGGACAATTGACCTACACTCTTTGAGCTACGGCTTGGATCGGCGGTGTTGACCTACACCTTGGGCTATAATCGGTCGGTGTTCTGTTCTTGAGAACAGATCGGTTCGATTCTCTGAATACCGTTCCGAAAGGATGGGAAAATACCATGTGGCGTATGTTGGCCTGTTGCTTGGGAGTTTGTCTGGCGATGAGCACTGCGACGGCGGAAGAAAATGGTTCCGGGGACGGCAAGGCTCTTTCCTTTTCGATGAAAGAGTTGAGCGGAAAACCGGTCGATTTGAAGAAGTACCAAGGCAAGGTAGTCCTCTTTGTCAACGTGGCCAGTTTCTGCGGCTACACCAAGCAATACTCCGGCTTGGAAGCTCTGTTCGAAAAGTACAAGGACAAAGGGCTGGTCGTGATCGGCGTGCCGTGCAATCAATTCGGATCCCAAGAGCCGGGCTCGGCCACTGAGATTGCCGAGTTCTGCCAGAAGAACTACGGTGTGACTTTTGATATGCTGGAGAAGGTCGACGTAAACGGCGACAAGGCTTGCGATCTGTACAAGTATCTGACCAACGTCGAAACCAACCGAAAGGGCAAGGGTAAGGTCAGTTGGAATTTTGAGAAGTTCCTGGTTGATCGCACCGGCCAAGTCGTCGGACGCTACGGTTCGGGTGTCGAGCCCGATTCGAAAGAACTGACGGAAGCCGTCGAGAAGGCGCTTGGCGGCTCGGTAACAGGCGATTGCCGGGACGGGCCATGATTTGTCGGTTGAGTTTCAAAATGATTTCGGCCTGGATGCAGTTGCGGGCAATCCGTTCGCTCAGGCCGGTTGTTGTTTCGATGTCTATGCATCGGCATCGGCATAGTTACCGGGGCTTTCGCGTTCGGACAGCAATCCGCTTCGCGTACCGAGCCGCAGAAGGCTACCGCGACAACAGGTTCAACGGACAATCGAACCGATGTTTACGGCATCGATGCTTGGATCGAACAACTGGGACATACCAATCCCAACGTGCGAGACAACGCAGCGCATTCTTCGAACGGCGGGCTTGGCCGCGTTCCGAAAAACTACGACTGGGGACTCAACATCGCAATGCCGAGATTCAGGAAATGCGCGTCGCGCTGGAGCAGTATGCATGTCCGCCTGGACATTGCAAACCGATTCGCCTGACGTGCAACGACTGCTTAAGGATTACAACCGCCGCGATCCGCTGGGACGCAAAGCGGTGATGCAACGGCTATCCCGGAAATCGAAACCGATGACGCCGGAAATGGCGCCATCCGACTCGATCGTTACGAACCGGAAGCAGAAGTGCTGGCCAAGACAGCGCCTTGTTGCTGCTCGACACGACGGTTGATAAGACCCGCGACACACATCGACGAACAGAAACTATCAGAGATCATCGAAGCCGGGCTCGGATCGGGCGATCGATCTCCGCAGAAATGGCTGCGATCATACGCTAACTCAGTAAAAGCGGTTCGTTCGACTTCGCTGATTGGCAACTTACTCGACTGCCGAGCATGCTGCTGGAAAGCAATTCCGCAGCCGCAATCGCGGCAATAAAACTGTCTACCGCTGGATCGTGCATCGACCTGACTGTCTCGGCAGAAAGGAGCGCGCAGGAGTTTGATTCCGTCGATGTTGAAGCTGATCCCTCGGAAGCACCGATCTGAAATCGGAGATGGCATCCCTGCTGGATGCGGATTTGCCCGAAGGTATTGCGAGCGATCTACGAACGGAATAAAGGGGTCATCGGCGGTTCGCCGTATCTGAAGTACTTGGCGGCTGAAAACTCGAACTGCTCGATCATCAGTGAAGAAGCTGAAGCGGCGGCAGAAGAAGCCTTCAAGCTATGGCGATTCACGTTTCATTCCGCAAGACAAAAAGGCGGAGTCGGAAGCGGTACGGCACAAAAACTGGTCGCGTCGTTCAGGTGAACGCGGGCGATTTTATGGGGCGAGCGCGAAGACAAACCAGACTGGCCGTCAAACCGACTCCGCGGACCGAATACTACATCCGCGACGATTTGGCTGAATCGTACTGGAGCGACAGGAAAAACGATAGAGCGGCGGAAGTTTGGCGAAAGATGCTCAGGCTGCGTAAAGACCGATGCACGCGCAGTCAAGCTCGAAATGGAGCAGGACAATTCCGTTTTCGTTTCAGCGAAACGCCAGCGGCAAGTACCACTTTTTTGCAGGCTTGGCGGCTACAGATCGAAAGCGATCACAAAGCAGCTCGCAAAGAGCTGATCATCGCGCTGGGCTACGTCGATAATAACCCCGACTACGTCATCGCACTCGGTCGTGTTCTCGATGACGACGCAGTCGCGAAGCAGACCTTCGACGATGCATTGAACACGATGATCGAAACCTCGTCAAAACATTATCGAAGAAGAAGCAAGACGCCTTGCGACGCGATCAACAACGCATGCAACCGAAAGAACCGATCGGCGAATACCAGCCAGCTCGCATGGTTACTCGCCTGACGTCGGGCATATGCCGCAAAGCCATTCGATTGAGCGAGCGATCGCTTTCACTATCACCTGACGAGCCGATCTTTCTTGATACGCTCGCACGCTGCCATAGCGGGTAACCTCGAAAGAAGCCGTCAAGCACCAATCGCGCGGCGACTCGCTCCATTCGAACGCCAAATGCGAAGGCAATTGGCTGCTCGGGATTCGAAGCAGCTCTGGCGAAATCGAAAAACTAGACCACCGTTTGAAGTCAGGTAATTGCATTGACGACAGCAGTTTCTGATGACTCGATCTCACAGATCGATACCTCTCCTGGGCAAGCCAGATCGTCTGCCGTTCGATCCGCAGGAACGGCGTCGACGCGGTCAAACGGCTCGTGGATATTCGAGCCGAGTTGCAATGATTTAGTTCTGCAGCGGCGGTTGTTTGTCACTGGCAGCTCGCTGCAAATCGGAGAGAACCGCCGCGTCTACCTTCATTCGTGAGGCGTGCCGGTACCGGAATCGGCATGCAGCTTTTACCGGTCTTTGTCGACTGCCCCGGCTGCGGTCGAGAACTTTTATCCCGCTGATGCACGGACGTCTATCTGATGCGCGGAATCTGAATCCGGGGTGCTCATTCGTATTCCTCTTTTTGTGACACAAATCGTACTGGGCGTTTGTCGCTTTACGTTCGGCGAGCGCACGGCGATCGTGAGGAATTGGAGCCGATGGAATAACATCTGCCTCGCCGCTCTGGCTTCTGCACTCTTGGTGCAATGGACCATTCGACTGGGAGCAACGGCTGTCGCCAACAACGCGAACGAGCTATCAGGCGAAGGCTACGACTATCCGTCGCTGCTTGCGCGGCGAGGGGCCGTGCGTGATTTTGATCGCGCCTCTCGGCGAACCTTCTGGCATCGCCAAATCACAACCGTGGCCGACGCGGGCTACAGCGGTCGCTCTGACCTGCGCGGATTCGACTGGTCGGGAATCAATACCGATCGTTTGACTCCGCTGATTTGTAGGGACGCGCTGAGCTGATTGAGCAACACGTCGCCGACGGGCAACCGGTTGGCGCTGGTCAGTGTGTCGTCAGGGGCTATCGCACTGGAATCCCGATCGCGATAACGCCTCCATACAGGATTGCCGGCGGTCTCCATCCTCTGCAATACGAAACCCGGCGTTAATGCGAGGTAGAGCAGGACGCGAGGCCATGGCAGCTAAGGCGGCCGTCTCTTCGGCGGAAGCCACAGCGGCGATGGTTACGGTGCTCTGCGAACCAACTCGGTGCAAGCCGCACGTGGTGAGTGACTGGCTCAATGGATGGAACGCGTACCGGCAAAGACAATCGCGGCAGCTCGGCGCGGCATGGCGGTTCGTCGTGACTTTACCGATCGACTTCCTTTCATTCAGGTTCCTACAACAGTTATCGCAGGCGAATTCGATCCGATCGCCCCTGCGGAAGAAGGGCGAACGTGGGCCGGCCGCATTCCGAACGCTTCATTTGAAGTCATCGAAGCGGCCGGTCACCTGCCGCAGATCGAACAGCCTGCGACGTTTAACGCGATGCTGCTGAATGCGCTGCGCCGCATCTCTTGGTGATCGACAATCCTTGATCGTTGACCCCGGCGAAGCCCGACGCAGGAGGGCTTGCCGATTTAATCAATGGGGAACAGCGCGAGGGACTTGTTGATTAAGTCAACTTCGGCAGATTAGGGTCCTGATCGTAACCGCGACCGTGCGGATGAGCCTATCGATCGTGAAGAACCGGACAGCTCGCGCGCGGTTCCGCTTGAATTAGAGAAGCACAGTCGCGCGGTGATGGTCTCATCGATGCGTAGGCAGGTGGATTGAGGAAAAGGTTATCAGAGCGGCTGCGGCGAGGCCCTCGCACAGAGTACCCCGCTTATGGCTGCTCCACTTAAGTCCTGACCAGGTTCGCGGCTCCCCTCGCGAGCCCTGACGAGCGGCACCGCCTACATAACTCACAATCAAAGATCTCAAGACCGTGTCTGCGATGCCCATTCGTTAACGATCAGGTTGCAACAATGTCGGCATCCCTGTCGCGGATGCATTGCAGGCGCATTATCAGGCGCAGATCTCAGCCGACTACGCGGGTCCGGCTCAGATTCGTGCCTATATCAATGCTGTTTGAGCAGCGAAGCTGAGATCGGCAGGATTAGCGTCGACCGCCGCCTCCGCCGCGCGGTCTGCCGCCGCCTCGATGCCCGCCGCCGCGATGTTGGCCTTCGGATCGACGATGGTTATCCATATTGGCCGCGATGATGGCTAACGATTCGGCCCACGTCGGAATCTTGGGATGGCGGTTGTCGCCATCTTCATCATCGCCGAGGGATGCCATGTCCGATGGATCTTCAAAATCCTTGTCGTCATCGCGATCATCTTCACGCGGCGGAGCCGGTTGTCGAGCCGGGCGGGGCGGACGCTCACGACGCTCGCCCGCGGCTTCTTCTCCGCGACCTTCGCCGACTCCTTCCAGCCCGTCCCTCACCGCGGCTTCCTTCACCACGATTGGATTCACCGCGACTATGTTCAGCACGGCTAGATTCACCTCGACTGGGCTCTCGTCGACGTTGTTCGTGACGGCGTTCATCTTCACGCACCGAATCTCCAGCTTGAGATTCGGCTCGCGAGCCTTCGCCGCGGCCAGACTCACCACGACTCGGATCATTGCGACCTGATTCACTGCGACGGTCTCCGCGTCGTCGCGGTTCACCGGAATGACGCGATGGCTCGTCTCGTCGCGGCTCTTCGCGGCGCGGCGACTCGATATCGTCACGAATTGAATCGCGAACAGGTTCGGCATCGCGAGCCGCAGGTTCAGCAGGCAAACGTCCTTCGCCACCGCGCGAGCCGCGTCGTCGGCGACGGTTGGAACGGCGCTCGGGTGCCGGAGCGTCAGGATCATCGTCTGTGCCGGGATCGAATGAGCTGTTGCCGCCCCAAGTGGCCGGACCACTCGAAACCGGGCCGTCAGCGATATCATCTACGTCGTCGAGTTCATCCCACGCGGGTGCAGGAGGACGATCGACAGGATCACGATCCGGACGAGAGCCTCGACGATTATCGGAACTTGGAACCCCGGATGATGGAGCGGCATCATCACGATCACCGCGGCCACCGCGGCGACGTCGGCGACGGCGCCCACGTCGCTGTTCGCTCCCCTCTTCATTTTCGGCCGAGGATTCCGGATTGATCGGATCGCGCACTTCGGAATCGAGAACTTCCGGTGCTTCGGGTTTGACCGCATCCAAGGGTTCGTCCCAAGCGGAAACATCATCGACGGAACGGCGGCTGGATCCGGACTGCCACGCATCGCGACCGCCCGATTTGGGTGCTTCTCCGAACAGTGACTCAAGAGCCGGATTGGGTTTTGAAGTCGGCTCGTCATCGAAAATCGGTACAGATCGCTCCACGTTGCGAAGTGCTGGAGCCGGAGCAGGCGGAGCCGCTTTCGGCTGGGGATCCGAAGGACCGATACCGAAGAAGCTGGTCAGAGTATCCCAAGAGGATTTCTTTTTCGGCGCCGGCTTTTCCGACTCCACCGGTTCGGCCGCTATCGGGCCGGGAACGGGCCGAGCCGGTTTAGCAGCAGCCGTTGCGTCCGGTTTCACTGACGCTGAACTTGGGGCAGGAGAAGGGGCAGGTGCAGGAGTGGTGAGAGCAGCCGGTGCATCCACGCTCGGGGCGCCCAGCTTATTCGCCAGCGATTTCCAATGATCGCTCATTACCGCAAGTCCTCAGGTTTTCGCGACATGTTTGAGGTCGCAAGATGTGAATAGAAGAGGCCGTAGTATAGCCGTAGCCGCATTTACCTGAAATGCCGTCCGGGAAGAGCTTGCAGCTTGTCCGCTTCCTTACGGAGGTTTGTGATGAAAGCAGGTCTGTTCCGGTAAGCTGCGGAATCTCTACGGCGCCCACTTGTCCGGATTCGAGCAGAATTGCCGATTTTCCCGATCATACGCCTGTACGGTTACCGATTCGATGGCCTGTAGCAGCACGGTGTCCCGCAGACCCTCGGCTGCCCCATTATGGACCCGAATTCGACACGCATGTCGTGTTGATGAATGCGTAAAGGATGACGCAGATGAAACGCGCATTGATGCTTCTCGGCTTGGCAACCTGCCTGTTTGGATCGACCGGTTGCGTTTTGGATCGCCATTGCAACAACTGCAACGGACCGACCGGATGCCGTCCCTGCCGCATCGGCTGGCAACGAGGAGGTACGGACTATCAGCGATTCCTGAGCCACTCGGAGTTTCGCCAAGGTGCCGGCGGCGGCGCGAGCGGTCAAACGGCTCAAGTCGCATACCCGTACTACACGACTCGCGGTCCTCGCGACTTCTTCGTGAACAACCCGCCGACCATCGGTCGTTGATTCGCGACCTTCACCGGTGCGCGACCCGACGGAACACGAAACGCACATACGCAGAGTTTCGCAGAGCACGAATCAGTTCGGCTCTGCGACTTTGCGTTGATGTCGCGTTACGGAACAGGAACGAACTGGACGGCATCGATCACGACATAGCCGTCTGTCCCTTGGTTACTGATAACCACGCGACCGATCTTATCAAAGCGGAACTGCCCTACGCTGACACCGATTTGATCGCTTGAAAACTCTTTTCGCTGATCCACAACCGCTTGTGCGGTTCCTTCCGCATGCTGCACCGTGATCGGTACGTTGGATGCGCGATTCGCATTGGGCGCATAGATGATCCGCACATCGTAGCGGCCCGATTCGTACCGCCTTGAATTCGGCTTTGAGCGGCTTCCGCATCTTTGTTTATTCCCGTCGTGTTGATAGCGGCTGCATAAAACGGTTTATTGGTGGACGAATGGGTCAATTCCCGGCAAGTGAAGCCGCTTCGTCATCGACAACGACTCCCCTCCAGCTTCAACCCGTCCGGTTGCCTGACTCTTCGGCGGCTCAAGCTCGAGGACCTGCCCTTGTAGGCAGCAACTCTCGCAAATCTGCATAGTCAACATCCTGCAGTGCGATGCGTTTGTCCATGGCGATCACCGATGCAGCCCGCAGCCGGGGTGCCCCAAGATTCATAAACACGGGTTCCATCCGGATGGAACCGAAGGCGATATGGGAAGACGAAATGCAGATCAGCACCGATAGATTTTCTACTTCTCCCTTTTGCGGAATAAGGGAGCCGTAGGAGATTTCATAGGGACGCGGCTTTCAACACCGATGTCACCCTCGTTCTGCACTCGACCGTCCGGCGTAACATAGCGGCTGGACGTTGTGTAAATCGAGCGATGGCAAGGCCATATTGCCGACCGAATGTGGAGTGACACGACGATCCAAACAATCGTGCTCGGTCATCACGTACTGACCCACCATGCGTCTCGCTTCGCGAACATAGATCTGATGAGGCCAACCGCCGTTATCGGTGAACTCGTCTTTGGCCAATCCCCAGCGAGCAACCTCACGACGAACATCCTCAGGTATGCGAGGATCGTTGGCCATAAAGTACATGAGTCCCTGTTGGTATTGTCGATGTTCCGCCAGAATGCGTTCGCGCTCTTCGTACGATGCTTCCGGATATGCGTAGTTCATGCCGATGTTGTCGGTACTGAACGGCCCATGGTTATTGGTATCCGTTTTCAAGTTCGGAATCGGATCGAACTTTTCAAGGTCTCGCGCTAACCTGTCTCGTAAACTCGCAGCAGCAGTTCGTATTGCTTCGGATCGTAGCCCTCAGGTTTCGGAAAAGGAATTCGATTCGGATCGTGTTGAGTCAAGCACATACGATAGCAGTACGCTTGAATACGCTTATCCGCTTCCCCCTTTTCACCCGGCGGATCAGCACTGATGCGAGGCAGCAGACCGCTCGCCGGATCTCCCGGAGTCACATAGGGATCGACTCGCTTTTTAAATTAATGACCATGGTGCAGCGTCCCGACTTGAATGCCGTTCCACTTTTCATCGTACTTCGCATTGGCTTCGCGACCGATCGTGTAGTTGACACCGGCGGCCGCCATCAAGTCTCCTTCGTAGGTTGCATCCATGAACATACGACCGCGATAGACAAGGCACCGTTCAGGGTGCGAAAGAGACGAATGCGGTTGCTTTCGACGACTTTGTGCGCATACATTGATCGATCGAGTTTGGCTTCGCGAACAACCGGAATCTTGTACTCGGAATACTAAACACTTGTTCCGCGACATGCGGTTCAAAGATCCACATCGTGCGGCTGATTGCCGTCGATGGCATGTGTCCTGCACTTGGTTGCCATATTCTGATTTCCTCTGCCAGCGCCCGGGCGTCTTTATCGTCGTAGTGTTTCCAAACGCGATGATGAACTCTCGACTCAATCCGCCGATCGCGCGCATTTCCGGTATCGGTGTAACCCAGCCCGCCGGAAGACAGTCCGCCCAGTGCTTATCCAAGGCGATACGATGACGACCGACTTGTAAATAGCTGTAGCCTCGACGGCTGCGACGACCGCTGCGCTTGCCTCCGTATATCACTAAGTCATAATTTTGCGCAGCAGCTTGACGTGAAGCCGTCGAAACCGTCAACAAAGCCAAAACAAAACCGACTCGCGTCGACACAAACATACAAACCAGAGTGTCCGGGCAGAGATCGATCGCGTCATGGTGGAACTCGTCACTCGTTGAATAAAGTAAGTTTCAAATTTGTCGCCGCGTGACACCCAGACCCAGGCGATCCATGTAAAGAGCTCAACCGTGGCGTTCGATTCGTCTTCGCTCGACTGAACTTTTTTTTCACCTCGATACGCTCATTCAACAGCCCGAACGTGAAGGTTTCAAACTTCCGGTCCGGTAGGGTCTTCATCCTTCGGATCGCGTTCGACGGCAGGTTTGATATACCAGCTCGTGTACATCCGGATGTGACGCCCAAGTCGGACAAGCGTAGTTTGATTCGGCGAGTCGAGTCAGCAATTGTCATCATTGCATACGCATCACTACCGATGTCCGACATCGCCAGCACACTCGTATGCTCGGATACAACTTTCTTCATACGAGTTCAAACGCCAAGAGCTGATGTTAGCTACCGTAAGGGCAGAGTCCCATACCGTACAGCACGACAGCGCTCGCACTTCGCCTCAGCGAGGAATTCGGGGGATAGAAATCATCCGAGATCAAACGAAGAGTACTCGCGTCCTTCAGCGATGCGACCACCAGTCTGCCATTCGCGAAGTCAAAGCATAGATCAATGCGCGTCGTCCATTCGCTCCGTTGCAAGCGAATCGGAACTTTTAATTCCCCTGTCAAGCGTCGAGCGCGGTCAGCGGTCCGGCTTGATCATCGGCTGTTCCGGCTCTTGATTGAGCAACAGCAGGATCTCATGCGTACAGTCGATATCGTAGGTATCTCGAATCGGCGAGAGACCTGCGTCGCGCATGCGTTTACTTCCGGGTGGATTTCGTCCGAGAGCATGTATCCCAGTCAGCTTGGCCTGCGGATCGAGCTCGGTCATGACTTTTTCAACGCCTCAGTGTGAGCCGTTATGGCTGATGCGATCGGCTCGATCCAAACTGCTTAGTTGCTTCGTCAGGTGTCGACGTGACGGCCTTACGTAATCGCAATCGTAGAGCTTGAACATCCGATCCTTCCTGGATGGAGCATCAGCAATTCGCCATGCAGCCTGCATCAAACAATGTTCGCGATTTGGGTATCCGCTCTCATCGGTCGCTCCCGCCAAATCCAACCAGGCCGCAGCGGCTGCGGTCATATCGGATCGGAAATCAGCAGCCGCAGCCCGCATGCGAAACGCCAAACGAGATTCCTGTCGGTTGGTACTTCTCAACAAAACTTGCAAACCGTTCAAGTAACTCGGCATCTTCCGTCTGTTCGAGCACTGGAAGCGGTGGGAGCAGTGAGTCAGCCGCTTTGTCTTCCAGCGACGCGTCGACATCGGACGATTCGGCTGACGTTTTCGAGTTCCACTTTCGCGTCTGCGGCAACGGGCGGATTCATCGCCTTCACTGTTTCGGAAATCGCCTCATCCTGCTGGCGATCAAGCGTTCGAGATTGCAACTCAGCAGCGTTCTCCACTCGCTCATTTTGGATGTCGTAGTCGGAAGCCACATCAAGCGTTCGAAAATTAGTGTCGAGTTCGGCTTCAGGACTCGTCACCTTCTCGATCAGGGCTTCAGCGACAAGCTCGGCATACAAAAGCGTCGAGAGGCTTCCCAATCGCGGCGCACGTAAACAGCAAGCGAGCCCGATGCAGTTTCAGCCAGAGCTGCGGCTGTGATCCGGATAAGCTGCGTACAGTTTCACGGCTTGTTCATATCGATCCGTATCCTCAGGCATTTGAAGTTCTTGACCGAGGGCATTCAGCGGACACCCCAGCGCATTGAACTTGTCCATAAAATCCGCGATCCGATTCGTTCTGCAAGCCGCTTCGGCTAAAGCACGAACGGCGATCGGACCAAGACCACGATTCATCGAACCTTGATAGTCGTAAGGTTCAAATGATTCGCTATCGATGGTGATTGGGAACAGTCGCTTCCAAGCTGCGTCGTAATCCCGGCGCGAGAGTTCTTCCAAAGCCCATACGACTTGCGTGCGAGGCTGAGACACGAAATCATCGATCGCGTTTTGATCGACACCCGCCGGAGGCCGGTCGACCGCTGCTCGCAACGCTCGAAGACCGGTTCCGTTCCCTTGGTAGATCAGCAACTGTTCGCGCACGTCTTCCCAGAAGCTGAGCGGGTCTTCGACTCCCTCGCTCATGAGCTTGAACACCACTTCGGAATTTCTCGTGGCAGGGGCAAGCAATTGACGGATGCGCAGTCGAACCACTTCCGAATCCCACTTGGCCTGCAGCGCCAACAGTTCGGGGACGGCAACGGCATATTCCTGATCGCGAAATCGAGCCTCCGCTTTAAGTAGGGATGCCAAGTTGCTGAAGTTCTCGCAACCTTCCAGCGCACTTTTAAAGGCTCGGCCTGCGTCGTCATCAGAGATCTGGGAATTCGCCAACGGAATAAGTTCGTCAGCCGCGATTCCCGATTTCTCCAGATGCTGTACCAGAGAGACCCGATCCTCGTCATTCGAAATACTCCGAAACGCGTTGGAGGAAACATAGTGGTCGGGCGCAAGCGTCAGATTTCGCATCAGTTGCTTCGCAACCCAGCGTTTGTCCGCATCGCTTTCCGCGACATGAACTCCGATGAGCCCGATCAAGGGATGCCAACCGATCCGAGCATGAAAGCTGCGCAAAGCTTTCATCGATTCCTCATTCCGGCCAAGCTCCTGCAGCGCGCGAGCTTTGTACAAATGGGCGATCGGCGCGACATCGGCATTCATGCGCGATGACAGACTCAGCAATCGCTCCCAATCGGAATACAGGGCGTAGTAATGCGCAGTGAGCGCGTCGGCTGCATTGCGAATCGACGCGGGAATGGAGGCCGATTCATACGCCGCTTCAATTCGATCGGCTTTGCGATTGTAGTTGGCTTGGTCTTCCGTATAGCAATCGGCCAAGCGCTGGGAGTAATCGTGAAACTTCGACTGATCGCGATCGGGCATCAGTAGCAAAAGCCCGAATAATTCAGCCTCTGTTTCGCTGTGTCCTACTTCCTTCCAATCATAAAAACGCCAGATCCCTTTTTCGTTCTTTACAACCCATACCGCATAAAGTTCGGGGCTGCTGTACGGTGGAAAGACCGCAACCATAGCCCGCGCCTGACGATCGAACTCGACCCAATCAACTCGGACCAACCGAGCCGTAGAGGCCTCGAACTCCGGCGGAAAGAGCCCTTCTTCCAAGGCCAGCCCGATCAAGCGCCGAGTCAACCAGTTGATGCCCGGATTGAGCTTGGATGACTCGATGGCTCCGGCAAACTGAACAGAGTCCACACTTGCCCCTTCAACGGCGCTGGATGCGACGAGCGAGTCTAACAACTCCTTATCTTCCGCAGTCGGCAATCGAGACGGATCTTCCATTGCAGTTCGCAAGTCTGACGGTAGATCACGACCGCGCGGCAATCGCAGGTGTTCGCCTTGCGGAGCATACTTGCTTTCCATCCGGTACAAAGCGACGAAGCCGCCGCAACAGACAAACAGCATCGTGCCGAAGATACCGCCGAGTATCCATAACGCGAGTCCGACACCGGATCGCTTTTTCGGACCTTCCGGCGTGAACAGTTGCATCGACTCGGGACCGGGCCGCGATCCGCCGGAGGACGATGGAAAGGAGACCGATGAAAAATCAGGTCGGTTGCCCCAGGGCGATGGTTGATCGGTTGTCACGGGCGTCCTCAAAAGAAATCAAAATCAATCGACGAATGAAATGCGAACACAGGGATCATGCAGAAAGCAGAAAAGGGAATCACGAATAGCAGAGTCCACCGAAAAAGAAGTGCCGTATTGGTCGCGGCATACGTCCCCTGTAAGCGAACGGAGCGTTGAGCGTACGCGGTTTCCGGGCGTTGACCCGTTGAAAGTCGCCGTGAACGGATTTCCCTTTCACTGTGCCCGACGTAATCGATTCACCGAGATTCATCGTCCCGATGATTTTCGCGACGGTAACTGCCGAGCGCAGCCGGTCTCGAAGCGTACTAGCGCTGAATCGTGGGCGCTTTACCTTGAATGGAACCTGTTTGACGTATAGTCCTGATCGATCAGCGGTGGTCGGATCAATCGAGCCTGCGAACGGCTCAACACAATGCGCTGATGAAGATTTGCCGGATCGAGCAGCCGATTTCCGGCGCCGCGCGGCCCCGAGTTTTGAGTCGGGGCCTTTTCATTTGGAAAGTGGAACAACAATGCGAGTTGTCATCCTCGACAATCCCGCTCAGGTTGCCGAGCGAGCCGCGGAGATCATCAGCTCGGTTGTGCGATCGCGACCCGATTGTGTTCTCGGGCTCGCCACCGGCGGGACTCCGCTCGCAACTTACAACGCGCTGATCGCTCGCCACCGCCGGGGCGAACTCTCCTTTGCAAGAGTGACCTCTTTCAATCTCGATGAGTATGTAGGGTTGCCGGTCGAACATCCGCAATCGTATCGCAGCTTCATGCGCACTAATCTCTTCGAGCACATCGATATCGATCCGGTTCGATGCCATGTACCCAGCGGCTTTGCATCCGATTATGCGGCTTATGGACGCGAGTACGAATCGATGATCGCCGCAACGGGCGGAATCGATCTTCAACTGCTCGGAATCGGCAGTGACGGGCACATCGCCTTCAACGAACCGGGATCTTCGTTGGCCAGCCGTACGCGATTGAAAGCCCTGACGGCTGAGACTCGCCGCGATAACGCTCGGTTCTTCAACAGCGAAAGCGAAGTACCGAAGCTGGCGGTGACGATGGGAGTCGGTACGATTCTGGAAGCCCGCAGCATACTTCTGCTGGCGACAGGCAGCAGTAAAGCAGCCGCGGTACACGCGTTCATCGAAGGACCGGTGACCAGTCAGATCACTGCGTCCGCACTGCAGCTTCATCCGCAGGTCACCGTCCTGCTCGACCGAGAGGCGGCCTCATCGCTGGAACGAGCCGACTACTACCGAGAGGTGGAAGCCGTGCAGCGAGAGTTGGAGATGAATCCGTCCCGTTAACGATCAAGGCTCAGTCAGCAGCACTGAGAATGCACCAACCGGCCGCGAGCGTCTCTATAAATACGATCCCAAAGACTAACGGATCATGATCGATAGATTCAGCGAGTAGGTCGATCCGGCAAGCCGGTCCAACGTACGAAATCGGAATCAAGCAGTATGCGTTACCTCGCACCCATCACCGGACGAAACGAAGCGGAATCGTTCGTGGCTTACATGGTCACGAAATCGATCTCGGTGCAGATCGAAGGGACATCTGAGAATCCTGAAGTTTGGGACGTATGGGTACGCGATGAAGACCACATGCAGCAGGCTCG
>JAXMBQ010000004.1:0-217130 GCA_046349815.1 Pirellulales bacterium
TAGCCATAATCTTCAAGCGGCTGATGATCGCTGCTTGAAAACGATTGATTTCAGGGGGCACGGGTTGTGTATGAAGAATACCGTCGATTCGATAGCGAATAACGAGGCCCGAACCTTGTGACTCCACATGCACGTCGCTGGATCGTGAGTCGACCGCTTCGACGAGGATCTCATTGACCAGTCGAACGACCGAAGCCTCTTGAGCCATTTCGCTCAGTTCGCTGCCGTCGGTCTGTATCTCTTCCAGCAGTTGGATCTCGTCGTCTTCGTTGCGTGCTGCGAGCAGTCCTTCGACCGTCTCGGAGCCGACGCCGAGATGCTTCTTCACCAGCCTCGCAATTTCATTCCGTTCGGATACGACCGGAATAATCGTCTGGCCTGTGGCTGCGCCTGCTTCATCCAGCGCATAAACATCCAGCGGATCACTTGTCGCCAAGATGATCGAGCCGTTCTCGCGCCGCAGTGGAAACATCGAGTGGCGATAGATCAGCTTTTGAGGAAATGACTTGACCAGTTCCAAGTCGACGACTGCTTCGCGCAGATCGACGAATTCCATGCCGAGTTCTTCCCCGAGAGCTCGCAGCGCAGGTTCTTCTTGAACGATGCCCTGTTGAATAGCGGCATCGATGATATTGTGCCCGCCTCCTCCGCGAAGTTTGTCCAGTTGCTGCGCGTCAAGCAGTCCGCGCCGCATCAGGATTTCGCCGGCTTCCAGCATCACCATAACTATCGACCTCCGCCTCGATTTCCGCCGCCGGCAGGTGCTCCACCCCCGGTTCCGCCGCCGCGATTGCCGCCGAATCCACCGAATCCGCCCGGGAATCCGCCTCCGCCGAAACCGCCGAAACCACCACGACCGCCGCCTGGTGTGGCACCGCCTGTGGGTGCACCACCGCGACCGCCCGCAGCACCGCCGCCCTGCTGTAATCGATCTCGCAACTGTTGCATCATCTCAGCTTGTCGTCGAGCTTGTCCATCGTCTTGACCTGGCTGTCCGCCCGGTTGATTGGTGCTGCCGGGATTCGATGTACTCTGCGTGTTTGTGCGAGCCTTCGCGCCGAAGACACTTCGAATCGCCGCATCCATCGCTCCGACGCTCAGGTTACTGCCACCCATGGTGGCGACGGTTACGGTCTCTTCCACTTCCGTGCCGGCTTCGTCCAGTCGAGCAACCAGCTTGCGGATGTCTGCAATGTCCTGCGGCTGAGCCATAACAATCAGCGTGTTCGTGTTTTTATCTACACCGAGCGAGATCTTCGTTTCTTTCAATTCGCTGGATGCGCCACCGCCGCCGCGTCGTCCACCACCACCGCCCGTGATCGCTTGAATGATCTCCTGAGGGTTCGGTTGACGCTGAGCACCACCGCCGCCTGCGCCTTCGATTCGATCACCGTAGATGCCGCGAATCGTATTGGCGACATCGTCTACATTTTGTGAAACAACCGGAATCAACTCGATCTGACCTCGTGTTTGCAGCGAAATCGGGCTCTCGTCTTGGTCGATGATTTTGAGCAGTTGTTCACACAGGTCCAGGTCGGTGGGGTTAGCTCTGATCACCAGGAAGTTTAATCGCGGGTCAGCAGTGATGATGACGTCTCCGGTCGTAAGCGAAGTGCCGCTGGAGGTCACGGACGCCCCGCCGCTACCCAGCAGCGAACCGATCATACCGCCGCCGATTTCAGACATCATGTTCCCTAGCAATCCACCGCCGCCTCCGCTGCTCGATTGCTGCGTCGTGCCGGAGAGGATCGCTTCCAACAATTCTTTTGCTGCGGAAGCTTTGATGTACTTCAGATAATAAAAGGTCGGTTCAGCCGTGGCCAACTGACCTTGATCGACCATCATGCGCAGCAGCTTGTCGAACTGAGCCAGCGCCTTCTCATCGTTCGATGTGATCACCAGTCCGCCGGGACCGGGCATGATTACGATCTCGTCGTCACCTTCGGTTGCTTCGTCCGAGCGGCCTTCGGGGGCGCTGCCGGCTTCACCCGCAGGCGGTTGTTGCAACGTGACTAAGCGGCCGAGCGGTGATCGCTGATGGCGAGTTGTTGCCGGAGCCTTGTTTTCGGACTTGGCCTCCGGCTCAGCTTTTTTTTCCGGAGTTGCTCCGGCTTCAGTTGCTTTAGCATCGCCTTCCTTGGCAGCAGGCTTGGTTTCATTGCCTGGAGCAGCATCGGGCGCTTTCGGCTTCACTTCCTCATTGACCGATTTTTGCGGCAACTGAGCTTGGTCCTGGGCTCCTTCAGGCATAACAATGCGAATGCGATTCTTACCCTTGGTGGCTCGCCATAACGCTTCCACTTGTTGCAGTGCGCGATCGGCTTTACGACCCGTCAGCGGCAGTACACGAATGTTCTCGCCGAAGTCGTTGGCCGCTGAGTTGGCTTCCAGTTTCTCGACCAACGTCTTGATCTGTTCGAGCTGAACGGGGCTGGCTTTGACATACAGTCGACGAGTCACCAAGTCGCCGTCGATCACCGGATCACCGGAATCGGTCGAGCCCGAATCACTCAGGCCGAAGAATTTCTTAATGGTGGCGATGGCCAGCGTAGCATCCAAGTTCTTCAGTTGAATAACATCGAACTTCGTCCCCTCAGCTCGCAACGTCATGATCGTGTCGTCGATCAGTTTATGAGCCGACGGCTTGGCTTGTGCCACGATCATCTTGGTATCTTCGTCGAGTTCCATGCGCACGTCGGGTTCGCCTGCAAGCAGTTGCGATAGAACTCGGAAGGCGAGTTCCGGTTGGCAGCCGCTGGTAGCATGCGTGCGGACGACCGGCAACTCCAACTCACCGGCCGCCTTTTGGGTTTCATCCGGAGCTACATCCAGTTGAGTCACCAAATCGCGGAGCTTTTGAAGTTTTTCAAGATTCTTGCCGGTTGCGAAGATCGTGTTGCCGAAGACGTCGGTCGCCAAACTAATGTCTTCGCTCGTGTTGCTTCCTTCTGCCAGACCCAGCAACGGTCTCGCTACCTCGAAGATTTCGTTCGCGGTGATGTGCTTAAGCGACATGGTCGTGATCGCACTGCCCCGCGTTTGTTTCGGATCTTCAACACGACGGATCAACTCGCGAATCATACGATGCCGGCGGTATCCGTGACTTGAATCTGACCGCTGGCGGGCAGACTGACCACGGTTCCTTGCAGAGACAGCAACGGCTCGATTTCTTTCTTGGCTTCGTCAGGGCTCATACGTGTCAGCGTGAACAGGCACTTCACGAGTTCGAAGTCGCCGCGTGTATCGAGTTTTTCTTCGTCGACATACTGAGCCAACTCTTTAACAATCTTCTGCGTTAGTGGTGCTTCCAGGTCGACGACCATCAACCAACGATCGCGACGCAGCAGCGAGTAGCCGCGATTGAGTAGTGAGGCACTCATGATGTCGAGCGCTTCGCCGACCGAATAGGTCTTCGAGTTATCGCGATAGGTAAAGCTTCCCGGAGGAATCATATCGGCGTGCAGCGACAGATCGGCTTGTTCGCAGATCCACTTCAGCACTTGGTCCCACGGGGTGGCTTGGAAGTTCATCTGCAGTCGTACTTGATCAACCGGGATCTTGTCCGCCTTCGATGCAGTGGCAACAACATCCGACGGCGAACCGGTGGAAGCCGCTACTGTCGGCGCATCGACCTTTTTCTCAGGAGGTTGGGGCATGCCGATATTCGCGGCCGTAGATTGCCCTGCTAAGAATTGCCAAGCTGCCCACTGCGAATCCGAGATCTCGCCGCGAATGGCCTTCTCCGATTCAGCACGGACTCGATCACTATCCGCACCGCGCGCCGCAATGGCTTTGGCGATCTGCGGACGGATCTTTTCCAATTGCCAATCAGCCAAATTCAAAGACTTGCTGATACCTGGTTCACCTAAGGCCAGAAGTCCGAGGCGATTGACGCGGATCTGTTCCAACGCGGCTCGTTGTTCCACATCCAGGATCTCAAATCCGAGCCGTTCCGATTCTTCGCGGAACTGATTGCGAACCACTTCTTTCTGATCCGGTGGCGTTTCTCGCAGCGTCTGAGCTAGTCCGATCGCTTCGCCGGATCGCTTTTTAATCAGCTCGTCGAATTTCGACTTTTGCTCGTCCGTGAGCTTCAGCTTTTCCCGGATCTCCGGTCGCTGTACCTCGGGAAGGACACCGATGATGTCCTGGCCGCTGCAAACGTTTGGCGCGGCCGCAGCGGCGGAAACGAGCAGCGAGGCAAACAGATAGGTCGATAGTTTTCTGGTGACGACGTTCATGAACAGTTCCAAAAACTCACTTCGGCCAAAAATCCGAGTTTCACAACCCATGGGCGGAATTCGGATCAAAGAAGATTGTCCGGGCAGGGCAAGCAACTTTCCCACTTTAATTACGAGCGGCGGTAAACCAGTGTCGAACCGAGTGGAACAGGCGGTTTTTCGCTCCGTCGGGATCGATTGCAACTGGAATCCGGATCACCAAACCCTCTGTCCTGCCCAAAGTTTCGGATTACACAGCACATCTGGTCCTAAGCCGTACTTCCAGACGCGGAGGACAAACGATTCCGGCTCCATCCGTCGGCCGCGGTATGGGAAACAGGCAGGTCGGCACCTACAATCGAATGAAGTTCGCTTCTCAGGTAAGTTGCCAGTCGCTTCCGGTCCTAGCAGGTCCGCGCGGAAAAAAACGATTTCTGCATTCGATCTACCAGGTCAAGACCACGAACACTAGGACTTTGATAGCACAAGATGTTTCGCAAGTTTCTACGAGCCAAAATCCACCGCGCGACCGTAACTCAAGCCGACTTGGATTACGAAGGCTCCCTCACGCTCCCTCCGGACCTGATGCGAGCCGCAGACATCGCGCAGTATGAATCGGTCCACGTTTGGAATGTGACCCGCGGCACTCGACTCGAAACCTATGCCATCGAAGGCCTTGAGGGGAGCCGAGATATTTGCGCCAACGGCGCTGCTGCTCATGGTATTCGTCCGGGAGATTTGGTCATCGTGGCCACTTTTGCATTCCTGGAAGCGGCTGCTCTGGAAGCGGCCCCCCACGAACCCAAAGTGGTGTTCGTCGATTCCGAAAACAAGATTCTCCGCGTCGGACAAGAAATCCCCGGGCCGCGCCGCCGCGGTACTCCGACTGCAGTCGCGGATAGTTGCTGCTGATAAAGGAAGTAGTTCGGCTATGGATGGCACGCAGCAACAGAACCTCGACAATACCGTTTCAACTAAGCCGGCTGGTTCGGATTCCGGCAGCGGTCCTCGCGTGCTCATCATTGGCGGCGGCTTCGGCGGTCTGGCTGCTGCCAAACAGTTGCGAGGCAAACCGGTCCGCGTCACCTTGTTGGATCGACGCAATTTTCACCTCTTCCAACCGCTCTTGTACCAAGTCGCCACCGGTGTCTTGTCTCCCGCCAATATCGCTTCGCCGCTGCGAGGAATTCTGCGACGACAAAAGAACTGCGAAGTGCTATTGGGCGAAGTCGACGGATTCGACTTAGCAGCCAATGCGGTATTGCTCAGCGACGGTTCGCGAGTCGAATACGACTGGTTGATCACAGCAGCCGGCGCTACGCACAGCTACTTCGGGCACGATGAGTGGAGTACGGCAGCGCCAGGCTTGAAGACGATTGAAGATGCGACGGAAATCCGCAAACGCATTCTGTTTGCTTTTGAAGCGGCGGAGCAAGAAAACGATCCGGACCGACGACGCGCTTGGTTGACCTTTGTCATTGTCGGTGGAGGACCGACCGGAGTCGAATTGGCCGGAGCTCTTTCGGACATCGCTAACTTCACGTTGCGATATGACTTTCGGCGCATCAACCCGCCTGACGCTAGGATCATTCTGGTGGAGTCCAGTAAGTATCCGCTCGATGTATTCGGTGGTGACTTGCCTGAGAAATCACTCGATGCACTACGTAAGCTGCATGTTGAAGTGCGCACCGAAACCAAAGCGATCGACATTCAGCCGACACACGTGGTGCTTAAGTCGGGCGAGAACACCGAAACGATTTTCACTTCAACAGTCATCTGGGCGGCCGGAGTCAAAGCCTCGCCGCTCGGTGCTAAGCTTGCAGCAGCCGCCGGCCTAACAGTCGATCGAGCCGGCCGAATTCCGGTAGGCGAAGATCTGTCGATTGCAGGTCATCCGAATGTTATGGTCATCGGCGATATGTCCACCGTGATGATCGACGGTAAACCGCTTCCCGGTCTTGCTCCCGTTGCGATGCAAGAAGGACAGTACGCAGCGAAACGCATTTTGGCCGCACCTACCGGAAAGACATTGTCACCGTTCCGATACCATGATCGCGGTACGATGGCGGTCATCGGTCGCTATCGTGCGGTTGCTCAAATCGGAACGAAACGATTCAGCGGGCTCATCGCGTGGTTGCTGTGGGTCTTGATTCACATTGTCCAGATCACGCAGTTTCGAAATCGCGTGCTTGTCATGACGCAGTGGGCCTGGACATTTTTCTCACGCGATCGCTCGGCTCGTTTGATCACCGGCCGACTCTATCGCAACGAAGCCACCAAGCCGTCTGAAGGTTAACGCGATCGTCAGCGAAGCAGCGCGACGATATCTGTGATCGTCTGTCGTACGAGGAACGAGATGTTCTTGGCATAGCGCGGACCGAGCCGTTTCGGTTCACAGCAGGTGCGATAGAGCCACTCACATCCGATGCGCTGCCAGAAAGCCGGCGCTCGCTTGGCTGTCCCTGCGAGGAAATCGAAGGACGCTCCGAGCTGAATGCTGAGCGGCACTTGCAGGGCTCGAAAGTTGCGGTGAATCCAGAGCTCGCCTTTCGGTTGTCCGAACGCGACCAGCAGAATATCGGGCTTTGTAGCGCGGATCTCGGCCAATAAGTTCTCGTGTTCTTCGTCGCTCAAGTCGCGGAACGGCGGAGCGGATACTCCTGCGATCTGCAACTTAGGATAGAGATCTCTCAGCTTGTCAGCGGCTTTGGCTGCTACACCCGGTGCGGCACCGAGCATGAAGATGCGATAGCCCCGTTTCTCCGAGAGCGCAGCAAGTTCGAGGATCATGTCCGAACCGGCCACTCGCTCCGGCAAGGGTTCGCTCATCATGCGACTGCGCACAACAATCGGATAACCGTCGGCGATAATGGCCGCAGCATCACGATTGACTGTCTTTAGCTTCTTGCGCTCCTGGCTGAGCATGACATAGTTCAAGTTAGCCGTGATGAAGTATTGGCACTCACGCGCTTGGATGAGATCGTCGGCGTAAGCGATGATCTGCTCCATGTTGACTCAGCGCGAAATCCAGACCCCAAATGTGAGCCGTCTCCAGGAACGGCAACCCTGTTTCTTTGATACCGAAACGCTCCGGGATCAGCGGTGCTTCCTGGGTAACAGCATCTTCGACCGGCGATGCGTTCTCCGGAATCAGTGAAGTCGTCGGCGCAGAGATCGGTGTCGCTCTCGATGACGATAAGGGTGCTTCAACAACTACCGGTGCTTGAATCGCGGTCAACGAATGCGCTTCCAGCGGCGCGGGTACCGATAGCACTGGACTTGCCGGCAGCGGACTTGTAGGAGCAGTTGATTGAGTTTGCAAAATGATCGGAGAGCCTTCTCGATGTCGGGAGGTTTCACCGGTGCCGACTGCCGGCACAGCGGGGGCGGCAGACTGTGCGGGTGCGGACCATCCCATGAATTCCATGGAAAATGCATGCGATAAGCATGATTCGGGCTGGGGCGTTTTACTCATGGTTGAAGCGCTGGACCAATGCTGTTCAGGTCGGATTGCAGTTCAATGGGTATGCGAAAGCTTAGTTCACTACTAGACTCTTCCACGTTGATCTCGATGCGATGCTCGGCGTTCGGAGTATGCTCGCCGTTCCGATTGTGACGCTTGTAACAATCGCAAACAGAACAACGACTTCCCTCCCTTGTGCGTTTAACCCTTGGAGCACGCGGCTGCTGATGAAAGCCCTCGTCGTCACTATCGAAGAGTTGGGATGCGGTATGGTCGGAGCCTATGGCGCGCAACGTGCGTGACACCGGCATTCGACCGTCTGGCGTCTCGCTCTGCGCTGCTCGATCAATGCATCGTCGACAGCCCGCAACTCGAAACGCAATTGACCAGTCTTTGGACCGCAACGCATGCCGCTGTTCGCGGCTCCGCGCTGTCCGAGTGGACGTTGTGGCGAGCTCTCGGGGCGCAGTCTCGAACGGCACATCTCATCACGGATAGTCGTCGAGCTGCAAACGTGGCCGAACAACTCGGTTGTCCGCGAATCACGCTCGTCGAACCGGAGAGCAACGCGGCTGCAACGGATGATGTGAGAAGCCTGCGGGCTGATGTCGGCCTTCGCTGAAGCACTCGAAGTCCTCGCATCTCCGGAATCACAGGGGCTGATCTGGATTCACTCGCAAGGCTTGACCCTTCCGTGGGATGCGCCCACGCAACTACGCCATTCGTTCATGGATCCGGAAGACCCTGAACCACCCGCGGATGTGTGCGTACCCGCAGTCATCTTGGATGAAGAAGCCGATCCTGACTTGGCGATCGGTTGGGGGCAAGTCGCCGCCGCACAAGTTGCCGTGGTCGACGAAGCACTTGATGCGATCGATCAAACTCTTTCGGCTCGCGATGACGCTGAAGATTGGGCTGTGATGATTGTCGGTCTCGGCGGTATACCACTCGGCGAGCACGGACAAATCGGACGCGTTGTTGAATCGGTAACGACGGAATCTCATCAAGCACCGGCGATTATTCGTCGTCCTCATGCGCCTCCCATCGGTAGTCGCCAAGCTGAGTTGTGTCAGTTGCCGGACTTGGTCCCTTCGCTGCTGGATGCAACCAGTTCCGTTGATGCAACCGCTGCAGATCTGCTGAATGCATCGCCTGGAACTCTATGGGGACGAAGCATGCTCAGCAATCAGCCGCCGACCTCTCCATCGTCGTGGCCTCCTGAGCACACGACGGCAACTCGTCGGTGACACTGCCTCTTGCTGCACTCCCGCATGGGAATTGATCGCACGCAAGTCGGACGATGATTCCTCTGAGCCGCAACTCGAACTGTACGTCAAACCGGATGACCGGTGGGAAGCGAACGACGTCGTTTCGCGTCGTCGCGACATCGTGGCACGGTTGTACTCGATACTTCAATCGCTGCCGCAGCTCACGCGCATGCGATCGATCCGCGTTCCAAAGCTCGACGGCGAACTGACCGACCTGGTGCGTTAAGCCGCTTCGTCGCGGGCTTCGGATTCATCGCGGAATCGACGCAGCGGCCGTGCACTAGTCGCTGAGTCCCTTCTATGTAATCCTTGAGCCGCTGCTTCGCATTCCGCAGTGCGGATATCTGCGATTGGAGCCATGGCTTCAAATGCGATCAAGACGTACTCCATCGATCGGCACTGCGGATCCAGCGAGGTCAGAAGGTTTCCGATGATGTTACGAACGGCAACGGCTTTCTCAGCACGATGAGGCTGGGACATAATCTTCCTAGCGAATGGGGATCGGCCCGATCTTCATCGATCTTTGTCTAGCATCATCGCGCTCGATGATTCCAAGAGCGATCGTTCGACTCAATTAAAGAACCTTAGTCGACCGTCAACAATGGGTTTCGCTACCCGGTTACGACTAAGGATTACGCGTAGCGATCGGACTCCGGCCGCAAGGTTCTCAAGCAGTGTTGCGCGGCGTGATCAAGAGCATGCTGACCGCGGCGCAAAGCAAAACCCTGCGTAATTCAAGTTGGTCTTTGGGTGAGCGCCTCGCTCGCCGTGAGAAAGCATGGCAGGAAGAAAACTGCCAGGCGAGAAGCGACGACAGAAAAGGCGATTCGCTTGCCGGAAAAGTGGACGACACTGGACTCGAACCAGTGACCCCCGCCGTGTGAAGACGGTGCTCTAACCAACTGAGCTAGTCGTCCGGGTGAATCGCTCCTTGCCTTTTTCGGCATGGTGCGGACAAAGAGCATAGCAATTCAGCTTTGCATCGCAAGGAACCCTGCCTGCGAAATCTGCCGGCTCCTTACGGACGATACAATCGCTCCTCCCTGTTTCGCTCGCCTCGCTATTCGGCCGGATCATGAATAACTTCCACCGACTCGTTGATCGATACGTGCTCCTGCACCCTGAGGAAACGGAACGTTTGAGTTTGCTGGGAGCTTTTCTAAGCGAGTTTGTGGCACGAGAGGATTGCATTCGCCGCGACAATTTTGTCGGGCACATCACCGTCGGCTCTGTCGTTCTTCATCCCGACGGCGATCGCTTTCTGACGCTGGATCACCTGACGCTCGGGCGTCGCTTGCCTCCGGGGGGCCACATCGATGCGGGAGATGCAGACACTCTCGCCGCCATTGAACGCGAGATCTGCGAAGAGACGGGAATCTCGCGGAGCGACATAGTTCTGATCAACCAAGATCAAGATCCGCTCCTACCCTTCGATATCGATACACACCCCATACCCGCTTCAGTAAAGAAGAACGAGCCCGCGCATCACCATCATGACTTTCGCTACGCGTTTCGATACATCGGAGTCGATCGATTTCCTGCGGAGTCGCCCGAAGGGAGATCCCGAGTTGACTGGACTTCGATTGAAGCCACCGGTGACGAACCGCATGGTCGCTTCATGCTCGACAAACTACGATCACTCTCGATGTAATTGTCAAAACCGGCGATCTGATCGTTGAACCCGAAGAGCCGACGATGAGCCGACGATGAGCCTGCGTTGCTCTCCGCGCGGTTGAACCTGCTTCGAGCTGTTAAGTGACCTGCGTACCGACATGTTCCGGGTGGACCGGATATTCGAGCATCTCTGTCGTACGACGATTGCGAACGGCTTGCGGTGCAAGCGTACCGATAATCATTCCAAGGATGCCGGCTGTTAATCCTGCCAATTGCGGCGGCATGGATTTCCAGATCGCGGTCGCGGATTCGGCCGCCGCTTCAACCACGGCTCCTTCAGCGGGCTCCGGATCAGCAAACACCGATTGCAGAATCAATATCGTCATCCAAGTGCCGACACCGCCGAGGATACTCAGCAGCGCGCCTTGTGTGGTCGCTCGTTTCCAGTACAACCCGAAGGTCAGCGGCACGAACGCACCGACCAATGTGACTTGATAAGCCGCCGATACCATGTCGTAGATCGGAGTGCCGTGAACCAGGATGGCATAGGTCAACACCAACGCGGTGAATACGAAGATCGTGATCCGCATGGTTTTCAATATGTGTTTGTCATCGAGTGTCGGCCACAAGTGACGCAGAATGTTTTCTACAAAGCTGGTCGACGGCGCTAAGAGCGTGGCGGATGATGTCGATTTAATGGCCGATACAAGCGCGCCGAAGAACAGCACTTTGGCGAAGAACGGCATGTGTTCGAGCACCAGAGTCGGCAGAACCTTCTGCGGGTCGCTCGCTAAAAACTCTTCGGCTTTCGCAGGCATGATGAGCAGTGACGAAGTGACGATAAACATCGGCACGAACGCAAATGCTAAGTAGCACAGTCCACCGATCACGGCACCGCTGCGAGCCGTGTTCGAATCCTTGGCCGACATCACGCGTTGGAAAACGTCTTGTTGCGGAATGGAACCGAACATCATTGTGATGGCGGCGCCGATGAAGACCAACCAACCTTCGATCGTCGACTTGGGAAGAATGTGGAACAGCTCGCGCTTTTGAGCCAGCGCGAAGACTTCGGATGCTCCGCCCGCTTGTTCAGCGCTAATCCACGCGATGTATGACAATCCGATCACAAGCACGATCATTTGAATGAAGTCGGTGTAAGCCACCGCCAACATACCCCCCATGATCACATAGATCAGCACGAGAATCGTCCCGACGACCATGCCGACTTGAATGCTGATCGCGCCGCCCGACAAGACTGTGAAGACCAAGCCGAGAGCGGTGATTTGAGCCGCGACCCAACCGAGATAACTTAGAATGATCAAGACCGAACAGAGGATTTCGATGATCTCGCCGTAGCGGTTACGGTAGTAGTCACCGATGGTCAGCAAGTTCATCTTGTAGAGGCGAGGGGCGAACAGCAGGCCGACCAAGACGAGACACATCGAGGCCCCGAACGGATCCTCGACCACTTCGTGCATCCCCCCGTTCACGAACTTAGCAGGAATCCCCATGACGGTTTCCGCGCCGAACCAAGTCGCAAAACTGGTGGTGATCACCATATAGAGAGGCAAGCGATGGCCGGCGACGGCGAAGTCGGCGGTGTCTTTGATGCGAGATCCGGCCCAAGCTCCGATCGCCAGCGTTCCCAGCAAGTAGAGAATCACCAGAATCAGCAACGTTAAATTCATCTCGCTCCGTACCTCGGATGGAAGTGGTCACGCATGCGATCACCGAACGTCGCTGCCGCTTGTCCGACGATTCGGCAAGCATAGTCGACGTATACGTTACAGTCCCCCGTATGTCGCCGATTGAATCGCCGCGACTTGAAACGAAACCGAACCGATCGTCGGTCTCTTCAAAAGCTTCGCAAGAGTTTGACGATTGGTCGGATTTTAACGCTAAGAGCGCGACTTGGGACCCGCCCGGGCGAGCATTTTAGAGCGAACGCATCGCCCGTCCCTGTGTCTCAAGCATCGCAGGTCAGTCGTGATATCCTCGCCACATCCAGACGAGTGTATCGGCCAGAGTGGCTTGAAACACTTTGCCGTCGCAGTGCTTGGTATTACGACTGAACACATAGCGATAGTCATAGCCTTTGGCCTTCAGCGCCGCGGCAGTCCGCTCGTTGGCCATCACCCAGTTGTGATACGTTTCTTCCGCATCGCCGGCTCGCAGATCGAACTCGGAGACATGCGTGAAGATACGGAGCGGTTTCTTCTCCGTGTTCTCGATCAGCTTCATGCTCGAATGATATTCCCAAGCTCCCAGCGGATAGTCCTTTTCTTCCAGGGCATCATCATCCTGTTGGTCGACGAATGTTCCGGAGTAGGTGACGAGTCTTCGGAATAGATCGGGACGGAACCAACCCATGCTGAGCGCGGCGGCTCCGCCCGAGCTGCAGCCCATGACCCCTTTGCCCCACGGGTTCTCTGTAAACGCGATGTTCGGATACGCAGCGCGAATCTCTGCGTTACTCAGTACCGCCGGCAGGACTTCGTCGTTGATGAAGCGAGCCAGTCGGTCGGACATCGTATCGTATTCAAGACCGCGCTGACTTCCCTTGCTGTCGTCTCCGCCGTTTTGCACGGCGATCGCGATGAAAGCCGGCAAGCGTCGATTGGGATCTTTCGAGATGGTCAAATTATCGAGCGCGTTGCGCACCAAGTTGAGCTGCCCCGGTCCGTCGTGGATGACGAGGATCGGTGCTTTGGTTCCGTCTTTATAAGCGGCCGGAACATAGACGTTGATCTTGCGTTCTTTGCGCACCGGCTTGCGAGCCTCGAGCGTCTTGTCATCGCCGCGGAAGATCTTGCTGTCAGAGAGCGTCATCGAGAACTCGAACGCCTTCCCTTTGGGATTGCCGCGATCGGTCAGATCAGGATCGATCTTGTACTCGGGTCCCACGACAAAGTTGCCGTTCCCTTCCGTACCCGGTGATTCCGTGTACGGTTCGTCAGCCGACACGATGTGTGCACAGGCCGAAGTAGCGATGATCAAACAAGCGAGTGCCGATCGCTGAAACTTGCGGAAGGAATGGCTGAGAGGGTGTCGCATGGAGTGCACCATAAGATCCGAGTAAGGAAACGAGCCGGGGGTATCAGCGACAAAGTGTACTGCACCGCCCTGCCCGTTTCCATTTGCGAGCGACCTGAATCAGCTTGCGTGCATGTAGAGCAATTTTCCAAATTGATCCTAACGGGAGATTGATCCGAACGTGGTGCGCAGCGCCGACACCTTCGGCGGTATCCATCGAAGCGGCGCACCGCCTGCGACGCTGGAGCCTCGCAGGCGGTGCGTGACAAGGCTGGAGCCTTGTCACGAGGAACCTATGTTAAGCGGTGAGAGACTTGTCACGAGAGTCGTTTCACTCTGCGTGTTCACGCCTCTTCGAATCTGTCGGCATGACAGTCGGACTGCTCAGCGGTTTCTGCGGTGCGCGAGTCAATGAGGATTCGCCGATGCTCAGTAGCATCCCCATGTTCTCCGAACCGCTACCGAACATGGTTACAGGAAATCTTCCGTCCCACTTTTCGACTCGAGCTTGTTCGATCTCGAGTCGCTTGAGGAGCATATAGGCTTCCGGGTCTTCCACTGCCTTGCTCATTTCATAACTCTTCGCATCGGCGACAAGCTTGATACCTTCCGCCTCTGCCTCGCGTTCGGTGAGAATCGCCTTGGCGCGAGCGTCGGCCTCCAATTGCCGCGTCTTATTCTTCTCGGTTTGAGTTGCAGTCTCGGCGATTGCGATCGACTTGGCTTGCTCGGCATTGAACACCTCCACCATCGTCTTGCCGATCGACGGGTCTTTGTAGACAAATCCGCCGCTGATACCGAGATTGGTGATTGTGATGCCTCGCTCCAGAAAGAACTCGATCACTTGATCGACGACGCTCTTGATGTGCGGAGTCGCTTTCAGGCGCAGTTCTTCCATCGGCAAGTCAGTGACTTCGAGACCGAAGGCGCTTTGCAGCTTGGCTCGCACCTCTTGGTCCATGACTTTCGTGAGCGAGCCGTTGGGGTAGTTGTGCAGGAATTTAACTGCATCGTCGCGCGACGAAACGCGAGCCGTACAAGTCCAGCCGGTGGAGAACTCGACTTGATCACTTGTCATCACCCAGATGGCTTCATTCTTGGCGCTTGTGCCGCTGTTCGGATCTGCGGTCCATTCTCGCGTCACCGGCGACTTGTCGACACGAACCAGTATGGCCGCATCTCGCCATTCGCCGTTCGGGAAGATCGTTTCGTATCCGCGCGGAACCCATTGCTGCGGAATCTTCACTTGTTGCGTGTGGACTAAACTGCGACGCAAATAGTCTTCCGTGTGAGTAGATGTCTGGAGTTCAATGTCTTCCGTGAAGGGAAGGAGAAACGCTTCCTCGTTGGGCTGGATCACTTCCAGCTTGACCGGCTCGAACGGACGGTAACAACCACTGAACATCGCGACGAGCAAGCACAAGCAACCGAATTTCCGGTAGCGGTGCAGGTGGGACATGACTCCTTCTCCGATGAACGCGATCGAGGCCAGTGCCACGATCCACCAGCCGATCGCCTGGCGTGCCGTTCGCACGTGATGGGAGGTCATCATCCGGGCGTGTGTGGCTCCGACATCGTTGTCGGGTTTGAGTTGCAGCATCGCGTCGGCCATGTCTGATCGCTGATCCGCGGCAGACCATGAACTAGAGACCAACGCAAAGGCGGCTGCGACGAGCAGCACGAGAACAAGACGAGTACCGATACCTTTCATGTTTCAGGCTCCGAGTTCGGAGTCGCTGAGCAGTCGGCAGGCGATCACTCGCATCTTCCGATCTCACGCAGATGTCGGCGCAGCAGATCACCACTTCGGACGCGAGCGCACGGGCATCGCATTCCAATCCGATTGGTATCATAAGTTGTCGAATGCGGCGCGCACGATTGCACGAAGATGAGCAAGTCATTGCAGGCATGCAGACGAAGAAACTTCGGCGCGGACTGTTTCCGCCGAGAGAAGAGATGCTCGTTACCGAGCCGCCATGCACGCGCCCCGAGTTAAGAATCCATCGCCGACAAGCTGCAGAGCAGTTGCCTTCCTTGATCGCAAGCACACCTTGCAATCGGCCGACGAGGTTAGCTGACGGGCTAGAGTTGGAATGACTCCGATGTTCTCTGGAACATCTAAGCCCCGGTTGAATAGCCTGCGGTTACGCCGGCATCATCAACAATTGGTTCCCCCGCTCGCAGAATGCAACGCATCTGCGATTAGGCAGCGATATTAAGCGCAAGTCTATGACCAAGCTCAGAAAAAGCAAGAGCAGTGATGGACGAGTGCGGAGGGAAGTGTGAAAGACGTATGAGAACGGGGACTGCTGATTGGATGGTTCAATCCGGATTCCAGTTCTTATCGCTTACACTCTATGGTTACCTTGTAACCGCAAGAGCGTCGCGAGGGCGACGAAAGAAGAAGTGAGGGTGGTGGGACTCGAACCCACGACCAACGGATTAAAAGTCCGTTGCTCTACCGACTGAGCTACACCCTCATTGTTGGTGCCGAGCGATTTCCGGACGGGGATGGAGGCCCCGCGGGCTTCGTACTTTATCAGAGACCGCAAAGTGCGGGAAGGGTTCACAACCGCATTTTAGTTCGCCGGGCAAGTCAGCTCGACGGGCTGCGCAGCTCGGCTGAAAGAAAAAGATCTTGAAGCACCGGACGGCTTGCGGCGTTCCGCTTGCATGGGATCAGCAAGCCCTGGTGCTAATTGATTCGACCGATGCCAGTGCATGCAATGACGTGTGGTCGCACCTTTCGGGTGAACATTCCCCGAGTTGGGTCTCGGAAGCTTCTGTAACAGGATTGCAAACATTCGGCGAGACGGTACAGATTATAGGGTGTGGGTGGAAAGCCCATTCTCCTCTGCTGTTCTCCGTTGCCCTACTGTCTCTTCTCTTGCGTGTCAGCACAGTCTCTTGTCGACCATTTCATCGCGACTTTTTCGCACCTACCGACTTCCGTTGATCCTCTCGGCCGTAGTTCTCTACTGTGTCGGTTTGGTCGCTTGCTGGATCGGCATGTCTGAAATGATAGTCTTAGCAACGCCGCTCATAGCGCTCATGACTTGGCGATACGGAGCGTCCGTCGGTTCGTCGACTTTGGCGGCTGCACACTTCCTAGGCTTTGCCGCCTGTTCGTTAGGGCCGGCGGAGTCGCATGATCACATATTACACCTGCTGCATCAGATTCCCGTGATCGCATCGGAGTTGTTTGTCGTTGTTTTGGTGGTCATCCAGCGGCGCACGGAAGCGGACGCCGATCAGAAGTCTTGCCTGTTGAGCGAATCCGTTCAAGCACTGGAGCAAGCTCAATCGCTGGGGAAGTTCGGGAACTGGTCATATGATCTGGAAACAGGTCGCATCCAATGGTCACGACAACTCTTCGTGCTGCATGGACGGCAAGTCAGCAACTCGGCGCCTTCATTTGAAGAGTTGTTGGGCAGCTACACGGACGAGAGCGCGGCTGAACTCGGTGCTGCAGTACAGACGACCATCACGTCTGGAATTCCCTATCGACTGATCCTCGAGAAACGCAATCCGAGCGACGGGGTTCGATACATTCGAGCTGAAGGGCATGCGCAGATGGGAGCCGACGGAAAGTGTCGAGCTCTCATGGGAACCTGTATGGATGTCACTGCTGAAGTCGATCGCGAGACGGTGCTTCACGATGCCAGGCATGCAGCGGAAGAAGCCAACCGCAGCAAGAGCGAGTTCTTAGCGAACATGAGTCACGAGATTCGCACACCGATGACGGCCATCATCGGATACGCAGACCTGCTGACGGATGAACTGCCTCAGTTGACCGATGAGGAGCGAATCGATTATGTCCAAACGATTCGCCGCAACGGTGTTCATCTGCTCGAAATCATCAACGACATCTTGGATATCTCGAAGATCGAAGCGGATAAGATGACTGTCGAACGCATCGCCGTTTCGCCCTCCGCAGTCATGGATGAAGTGAAAGAGCTGATGCAAGTGAAAGCCGATGCCAAGGGGCTGACACTGGAAGTCCGCGAGAGATCGACATTGCCGACTTGGATTTCAACCGACCCCACGCGACTGCGCCAGATCTTGCTGAACCTCGTGGGCAATGCCGTCAAGTTCACGGAAACCGGATTCGTGCGCGTCGACATGTCTTACGATGCGCATCCGAAACAGCATTTGGTCGTTGATGTCACCGACTCCGGCATCGGTATGGACGAGCAGCAACTGGCTAAGGTCTTTGATGCATTCGTGCAAGCCGACACGACCACCACGCGCCGGTTCGGCGGCAGCGGCTTAGGACTCCGCATCAGCAAGCGTCTGGCCGAGTTGCTTGGAGGCGAGCTGACTGTGTCGAGTCGCTTGGGTGTAGGAAGCAGTTTTCGATTGACAGTCGATGCGAGTGTGGCCGCTCCGGCTCTTGCTTCGCCGGTCTCGGAAAATCGGATCGATGTAGTGCCGTCCGTCGATTCTATGCCTCGAAGCGGGTCGCGCTCGGCCGCGGAAGCGGGCGATCTGCACGGCATGCGCATACTGCTGGCAGAAGACGGTCCCGATAATCAGAAACTGATCAGCTTTCATCTGAAGAAAGCTCATGCCGACGTCGTTATCGTGCAGAACGGTAAGGAACTGCTTGAGCATCTCAGCGCGGACGGAACCGTCGACGGTCCCCTGCGCGAGCCCCTGGAGTACGATTTGATCATCAGCGATATGCAGATGCCTGAGATCGACGGCTATCAGGCGGCGGCGCAGTTGCGAGCCAAAGGCTGTACGATTCCGATTCTGGCGCTGACGGCCCATGCTATGAGCGGCGAAGAGGCGCGTTGTTTGGAAAGCGGCTGCTCAGCATATCAGTCGAAGCCGATCGACCGAGCCGTCCTCATCAAGCAATCTGCGTCGCTGGTCGAGCATCAAAAGCAGTTCGATTGACGAACCCATTCGCGTCCCCAGTTGATAGACTGGGGCATTGAACCGTATCGCTCACGTAGAGCGACTGAGTCAGTGACGCATAAGCAGGGATGTCGGAGTTCATGAAGCCGCGCGACTTAGCCGAGCTCGTTTTGCTCGGCGCGATCTGGGGAGCCTCGTTCCTCTTCATGCGCATAGCGGCTCCCGTCTTCGGACCGATCCCGCTCATCGAAGTTCGTGTGTCGTTGGCCGCTATCATGTTGATCGCCGTCATGGCCGCGCAAGGACGCCTCGCCGAGCTTAAAAAGAATCGAGCTCGATTGCTGTTCGTCGGCATGTTCAACTCAGCGATCCCTTTCAGTCTCTTTGCCTACGCAACGCTAAGTCTTCCGGCCGGATATGCATCGGTCTTGAACGCGACGTCTCCGTTGTTCGGCGCGATAGTGGCCGCAGTTTGGTTACACGAGCCGATGCCGTGGCGCAAGATCCTAGCGCTCGTTGTCGGTTTTGCCGGCGTGTTGATCTTGGTGTCTGAAAAGCTGAGCGAGGCCGCCGAGTTGAAAGCGGTCGCGGCGGGACTGGCTGCGGCGCTCTCTTACGGTATCACTGCGTGCTATACGAAACGACGGCTTTCGCATGTAGCGCCGATGACGGTCGCATCAGGGAGCTTGATGTGGGCGGCCGTTGCGCTCTTGCCCTTCGCATTTCTCAAATGGCCCGAACAGCCGCCGACGATGGTCGCATGGATGTGCAGCGTTGCGCTCGCATTCCTTTGCACCGGAGCCGCATACATTTTTTACTTTCGGTCGCTCGCCAAGCTCGGACCGGTGCGAGCTTCGACCGTGGCTTACTTAATCCCCGTCTTCGGCACGATCTGGGGCAACGTGTTCTTGGAAGAGGTCGTCACGCTTCGCATGTTGATCGGTGCCGCTGTGATCCTGTGCGGCGTCGCGATGATGTCGCTGGTGAAGAAGTAAAGAAGCCGCCGAGTTATTGAAAAGCGGAACGGCGCAAGGCGCCTGTCGATTTAATCAGTTTCGACTGATTAAGGTACGAATCACAACCCGACGCGTAAGCGAGGGACCCGGATCCCTCGCTTACGCCTCGGGTTTCGATTAAATCAACAGGCTCCGAGACGTCCGGTTATCCGAGAACGATTGTGATGCACCGGACGGCTTGCGCCGTACCGCTTTGATTGTTTCCTCAATCGAAATGAATCCGGGAGTACGACTGTGCTCAGCCCCCGGCTACTGGAATCAAACGCGTTCAGCGTTTGAAGCCATAATCCGGCTTAGTCTCGTTTCTTTCCATCGCTCTTGAACCAATCAGCTTACGGCGAGCGCAACCAAGATGCAGGGGCCGCTGTGAATCACGGAGATGTCGGCTTCCTCTGCGGTTTGGATCGCTGTGTCGCTCTCTGCGCCGGGCTGCATCCAGATGTGCTTAATGCCGAGCGTGACGGCGGATCGTACGAGCTCTTCAGTAATCTGCGGCGGTGTAATGATGCTGAGCCCATGAACCGCTTCGGGCAATGAGTTCAGATCGGGATACGACTTGAGTCCCTCGACTTGGTCTGCACGCGGGTTGATTGGGTACACCTTGATGCCGTGACGCATCAAAGCTCGAAGGACTTGGTTTCCGTACTTGGCTCGGTCTGTCGATGCGCCCGCGACGGCGATCGGTCCATTCGCCAGAAAAGCGGAGATTTCCATATTGCAAATCCTGATGGGGGTAATGATTGACCACGGTCAGCGAATCAGTTTATGTTCTGAACTTCCCATTCGCCCGCGCCCTTCGGAATCGATCATGCAACATGGACTTGCAGAAGGCAATGTTGGTTCTTCCTCAGAATTTAAGCCGGAGGTTCCCATTCTAAAGGGAGAGAGAACGCGTTGGGTTTGGATTAGTTTGTTGTGTCTGGTCCTTCCCTTGCTGTTTCTGGATGTCATCGGAGTCGGATCGATCACGGCATCTTTTTTTTCGAATAGAGCGAGCATTTTCTCGTCCTTCAGGGACTACATCCAACTAGCGTTTACGGGTTTCGTTATCGGCCAGATGATGGCATTGGGCGTCGTGTCTGGCTGCTATGGCAGATCCTGGTTGACCGGCTTTCTTACGAGTGTCGCTATCGCCGTGAGCGTCGGTTCGGCAATTACTATCACGGAGCGAGCTGTTCAGCGCGGTGTATTCGTACCGCGGCCTGGTGTGCAATTCGCATCGAAGACACTTATTGAGTTCTTTCAAGAGAATGTCCTTTGGTTCGCCTTGATTCCTCTGTTGAGTTTCATTCCGGCCCTTCCGTACTTGGTAATGCGCTTCTATCGCGGTTGGCGGCTCGTTCATCGCAGCAATCGATGCGAACAATCTGACAGCTTTAAGATGGAAGACCTCTTTCTGCTGGGTGGTATCTTCGCATCGCTCATTGTCTTGTTCCGCAATGCCGCCGTGTTCAGCAGCGTTTCGCAAGCCATCGAGACCGGCTTCGTCATGTTCGTGCCCGGATTGTTGCTGATGGGTGTGTCAACTGTTTTTGGCGTGCCCGCCGCATGGCTGGCGTTTCGATGCAGACGGATCTGGATCAAGTGGTTGTCGCTATCGGCTCTTTATGCTTTTGCGTTAGTCGCTTTCGGCGTCTTCGGATGGTCGGTGGCAACCGTGCCTGGCGAAAACTGGTTGAACGTAGTTTTGTGTACGATCGGTACGACGACCGCTACAGCTACCTTGTTGTCCCTGTTCTCTATCTGCAAATGGATGGGGCTCGCCATCATCGGAAAAGAATCTGCGGTGACGGGCGATGTGTCGGCTTCCCAAGCGCAGGTGGATGATCGTGCTACGCCCTTGCCGACTACTTCTCATCCGCTCGACGACGTGGCGCCGCATGAGGGTTCGAAGTCACTTCTTTCTAAGAAAGCCGCTGAATCGCGAAGAACCATTCGGATTCAATTCGCAAGTGTCGTAGCGCTCGTCATTCTCACGGGCCTGGCTGCAGCACGGATGGAATTTAAAAAAGTGGCTGCAGTGCGAAAGCAGCAATCGATTGCCGACGAGTTCAAGAAGCGAGACGGCGGAGTTGAATTCGACAGCGACGGGAATGTGGTTGCGATTACTGCAGGACCAAATACGACCGACGCTGAGGTCATTCAATTCAATGAGTACCCGAAACTCACCAAACTGTCGTTGGCTCATAGTCGCATCACGGACGCATGTATCCAAGATCTTGCTGCGCTTGGAGGCCTCTACGACCTCGACCTCTCCTACACAGCGGTGACGGATGAGGGATTGAACGAATTGAAGTCAGCCGCACGAGAGCTTCGGGCACTGAAACTGAACGGCACACAGATTTCGTGCAAAGCCGTCAGCGAGTTTCTACTGCATCGTCCGGTTACTGCTGTCTCCACGTTGGAGTTTGGAGACCGCACGTTGACCGATGCTGACTTGGCCGGATTGCCTCCTGTACCGATTCTCAGTTTGGCACGAACACAGATCACGGATCGCGGGCTTAAGCAATACCTACGTAACGGCGGTTGTCTTCGGCTCGACGTAAGCTACACCGATATCGACGGCAGCGGAATTGTTCCTAAAGGTTCACAATTGACTCACGTCAACCTCGATGGAACCAAACTGAAGCAGTCCGAATTTGATCGGCTGTTCTTGAGCACCGGCGCCGTATTGTCCGTGAAGGAGACGCAAGTAAGACTCCCCGTTGTACCGCCCGGAATGCGAATCAGCGGACTCAGGCTGGGCGGCGGTGCCATTGATGAAGCGGAACTGGTGCGAGCCGGAGGCGAAACTTTCGAGTACTTGGGGTTGCAAGGCAAAGAGTTTACCGGCGCATGCTTTCAGAACAATTCGATCACTGTCAGCTATCTGGATCTAAGCGGCTCGGGGATCACCGATGAGCAAGTCAAGCATTTGCGGATGGCGGAAGTTGTGGCTCTCGATCTGTCCAACACGCAGGTTTCAGATGCCTGTTTGCCCTACCTCGAGTCCTGTACTGCTCAACGGATCGATCTTCGTGATACCAAGATCACCGCCGAGGGCTTATTGAAAAGCTTGATACCGCCTCACAAGACCTTGGCGCTGTCCTGTTCGCAATTCTCTGCGGAAGACTTCACGCAACTAAAGGCGAAATTCCGCGTTACGGAAGAAACGGGCGAAACGCAGCGTTTAGTCAAATGGTAATCAAGCAACGAAGTCCTGCGGTTATGTTTGTGTCGCTCGTGTTGGGGATGATCATCCTCGATAGCGTGCTGCACTTGCTGAAGAACTACATCATCTTCGAAGCGAGATCCCCTTCGACCTTTATCTGGATGCTGGTCTTCGAGGGCTTTACTACGTCGCACGTGGTTGCACTGGGAATCGTCGCCGGTTGTTTGGGTCGAGCCTGGGTATTCGGATACGCGATAGCGCTAGCCTGTGCCATGCTACATCTCGCCTCATCCGGATTCATGCAGTGGTGTTCGCAGGGTGTCCTCCACAAGGGAGGTTGGGCATTCGAGGAACTATTTCCACTCCTCGGCGGATGGGTTTTGGCCCCGGCCAATACGTTGATTGTCGCCGCACCGTTTTTGATGTTGCGATTTTTCGGAGGATGGAAGCTCGCGATGGGGATTCAACCGCCGACGCCCGGATTTCGCTTCCAAATCGAGGATGTCTTCGGGCTCGGGGCAATGGTTGCGGTCGCGTGGATGATTGCCGTCAACGGCATCGCGTTGGAGTTCCTTCCGGATCAATCGAAGGAAAACTGGGGAGCGTCTCTGGCCTGGCTGTTGATGCCGATAGCTACTGTTGTATTCACGTGTCTCCCGGCCGCGTGGCTGTTCTTCCGAGATCATTCTTGGTGGGTTCGAATCGTCGGCGTATTCGTCATGTGTACCGTCAGTGCAATTGCTCGCTGCTGCATACTCAATCTATTGATCGGTGGTTACTGGAGTTTGCAATTGCGGTACCTCGTCATTTACGAATTGGTCCATTCGCTCTCCATTGTCGCCTTGTATTGCTTCTGCGGCTGGATCGGTGTCCGCATATTCGTGGAGTCAAAATCGTCCGCACCTATCAGCCTTTTGAACAACGGGCAAAAGGAAAGCGGTACGTCGCATGGTGTTCGAATGCACCAGGGAAAGCGGATGACACCGGACGGCTCGCGCCGTACCGCTTCTATTCTCGAACATCCATCGCACGACGAATCCGAAGCGGCTCATTCGCAGAAGCAAGTCGATCGACGTTTGCGATTCGCTTCGCGGCTGATCATCGGGGCCTCGCTCTTGTTTACAGCCGGATTGGGTTACCAAGCGGCAAAGTATCGCGAGTCGAAGTTGGCACCACTCCGTCGCGCTCAGGCCTATTGCGTGAAAATTAAAGAGCAAGGGGGCGAAGTCAAACTCGGTGAGGGGTGGAACGTGAGGGATGTGCGGGTCGGTGAGCGATTTGATGATCGCCGGATCTCAGAGCTGACCGACAAAGAACTACTCGTACATCTGTCGCTGGACCATTCGCAAGTCACGGACGCCGGGGTCCGTGCGCTGCAATCGTTGACTTACTTACGCAGTCTAGATCTCTCTTATACGAACGTCACCGATGCGTGTTTGGAATCGATGGGACCTTCGGTGCAGTATCTCTCCTTACGAGGTGCGAAGGTCAGCAATCGAGCGATCAAGGAGTTCATGAGTAAGCCGTACAGCAAGCGTCCTGCCTCCGGGTAAGAAGATCGACTTGGATGTAACTCAGTTTTCCGTCGAAGACCTTCGGGAACTCGGTCGCATTGATTCTCTCACCGGAATCGATAGCGACACATAAGATTCGGTCACCTGGTAATGCGATTGGTATCGCGTGGCACGCGATACCAATGCGAAATGTTATCTGTAATAAAAGCGGAATGGCGCGAGCCGTCCGGTTCGGCATAATCGATCTTGAAGAACCGGACGGCTTGCGCCGTTCCGCTTGCATTGAATTAGCACGTGCCACCACTTCGGGTTGTGATGGCGGTGCGTCGGAGGCTGGATGGAGTGGCCTGCTATGAGTGGAGTTTCGCATGAATAAAAACGGACTGATCCAGTTCATTGCCATCCTCGTCGCTGCAGATTTGGTGGTCGCGAACATCTTGAATCAGGTGGTGACGGACCCTGAGCAGATCGGCGGCTATCAAAACGCCTTTTTTCTAGTCGTTCTGTTGTCCGGTTTTCTCGCCGGTCAATGGTGTGCACTGGGCGTGGTCAGCGGCTGCATCGGTCGGAAGTGGATGGTCGGTTGTGTCATGGGGATGATCGCCGCAACATCCTTCCATGCGGCATCCATGAGTATCGCCTTTGGATTACAGAAGCAGTACGAGTTATTCGCTACGAGCTTTGATTATCAACTGTCCGTGCTGATCCTCGTTCCGGTCATGACACTGATTCAAAGTGCACCGAGTCTTGCGATGCGAGGACTGCGAAAGTGGATCATTCCTTTGTCTTCGAAATGGGATGAAGCGCCGAAGCGATTTAGTTTGCAAAGCATCTTTCTATTCGGAGCATTCGCTGCCTCGGTCATCGTCCTCATTCGGAACGCACATGAAACGATCGGGGGCTCGAATGCAGGAGTGGTGATCGCAAGCGTGTTATTCGGCTCCGTGTTGTTATCGGCGGCATCCAATCTGATCGCTTTGCCGATGGCAAGCTTGATGTTTGCCAAGCATTCTCGGCGATCGGCGACAGCAGCCGGTTGCGTCGTTGCTTTCGGATGTCTTATTTGGGCTGCATTTTTTTTCTTTACTGCCCGCTCAAGTCCTGCTCAGGGACTGGTCTTTGTCGTCTTGTTGATCGCTTGCATTTTGGCCGTGGCCACATATTGCGGTCTGTTGATCTGCCTTTCACGATGCGGCTATCGCATACAGTTCGGTTCAACAGATCGTTTGAAATCGGGCGCGATGGAGTCTTCTGATCAAGTTCACTTGGTCAGTGAAAGTGTTGCCGAGGATGTTGCTGCAACGGAAGAAGAACCGAACGTGGGTCGTTCCTCTCATTCGGCATTGAGACTTTATTGGGACAAGATTCTGCTGGTTGCTGCAATCTTGCTCGTGGGTTTCAGCAGTTTCGCTGTCGGTTCGAAGAATCATCGCAGAGTGAAAGAGGAGATGGCCCTTCAAGAAGCAGTTCGCTATTGGGTCCAGAGCGGATGCGAAGTCGGATTGAATCGCGAAGGACTCGTGGTCGAGATGCGTGTCGGGAAGGATTTCGGGGACGACGATCTGGCGCGAGTTGCAGAATTCCACGGTCTCAAGCGGCTCTCTCTGGCTCGCAGTCGAGTGACGGATGCCGGTCTCAGATTTCTGCTGAACATTGCTCAACTGGAAGAAGTGGATCTCTCCTACACACTCGTTTCCGACAGCGGCCTACGCTACTTGCAGGGGCCAAGGCTTCGCGGACTGAGCCTGAACGGTACATCGGTGACCAATGAAGGTCTGCAGAGCTTTCTTCAGTCGCATTCGTTGGGCTCGCTCGAATTCGGAGATCGGAAGTTTGACGACTCGGATCTGAAAAAGCTCCCTGCCTTATTCTCGCTCGGCTTGTCGAGAACACAGATAACGGACAGTGGAATAAGCGAGTACTTGTCTGCAAACAGGTGCGATGAACTGGATGTGAGTTACACGACCATTGACGGCAGCGGCCTGATCAAGGCGCCGAACAGTTTAAGGCAAATCGTTCTCGATGGAACGAAGCTCAGCCAAGCGAATTTTGAGGCGTTGACCAAGAATCCTGATATTTCCCTTTCGATTTGTGAAACAGAGGTTGAACTGACACCTGAGGTTACAGATTTGGATTCGATACGGCTTCGTATCGGGGGCGGCGCGATCACTGAATCGCAACTGTTGCTATTGGGAAACGGGAGGTTTTCGTATTTAAGTGTAAGGGATCGGGCCTTCAGCGGCTCATTTATCAAAAATGGGAATCTTTCGTATCGCGTACTCAATCTCAGTAATTCGGCAATCACGGATGCGATTTTGAAACAGCAACAGATCATGGGCGTTGAGTCATTAGATGTTTCCTACACGGATCTCTCGGACAAATGCTTGACTGCTTTTGATAGGCTGACGGCTCTGCAGTTGAATGTGCGAGGAACCAAAATCACGGCCGATGGATTGATGGAAAGTTCCATTGCTCCGCAAACAGTGATCAACGTTGCCCCGACTCAATTTAGTCCCGAGGACATGGTTCAATTGCGAGAGCGTTTCAAGATCCGTTGCTCGTTGGACGAAGCCTTCGGCGACATCCTTCCGTGAGCTCTCCGGCAAAAGACAATCTGTCAGAACAGCATCATCTGCGCTTCGCCGCTCTTGCGTTCCGATTCACCGGGCCAATCAGGAAGCGGTGCCAAGTCGGGGAAGTGACGCTTGACGGCCGCGTGCATGCGCCTGCCGAACTCCGGGGCAAAGCGATCGTCCGGTGCATGAGTGAATAGAAACGGTTCGAGGTCTTGTTCGAGCCAATGGGCAACGGTCGGCGCCCACTCTTCGATCCACGGCTCAATTTCATCCAAGTTGTTGCGGCCTACAATGCGCAGAAACGGATGCGAACCTGTAACGGTTGTACGCAACGGAGTCTTCGGCTTGCGCTGCTGCGAAACTCGCTCGACTTCGTCGGACGGTGGTTTCGAATAGAGCGGCCGACTATCGAACAAAACGGTATCGATACCGCGTTCTCGGAGCAGCGCAGTCAGCCACTGTTCATGGCGACCTGCGTCATACCAATCGTGATGACGCACTTCGACTGCCCAGGGCAGGTCATCCGGCAAAGCCGCGACGAAGGTTTCCAGAGCAGTCGCTTCGCGCGGCGAGAAGTCGGGTGGGAGTTGAAGGAACGAGGGCCCGAGTGCGCCGGCTGCAGCGATGGATCGGGCCACGGCACAAAACTCATCGAGTTCGCGCTGGGCGCCTCGCAGGCGGCGATCATGCGAGATGGAGCGTGAGACCTTTAAGGAGAACTGAAAGCCTGGCTTCACCGACTCGCCCCAGCGCTTAGCCGTGTCGAGATTCGGTAGAGCATAGAAGGTGCTGTTTCCTTCCACCGTCGAGAAGACTGAAGAGTATTGTTCGAGCCATGCAGTGCGGGGTGCTCGAGCCGTGTACAGCGATCCCTTCCAGTGTTCACATGCCCAGACGGGACAACCGAGATAGAGCTTTGCGGCTCGACTCATTCAAGCGAGATCCGATCTGCAGAGGGTTGTATGGTGATCAATTCTATTTAGATCGATTCTTAGTGTAGATCAATTGTCCTCAATTGATCCTAACCAAGCCGGCAACACCTACACCTTAAACGGTAACGTGAGTCTGAGCTCGCACTCGCGAGCGTGTGTCTGATGTCCGCGTCGATTGGTACCGGCGGAGGTGTTGGTGGTGCGAACTGTGTTGGGGTCAATTGGGGACAATTGACCTACACTACAGACCTGCACTGCGCTTTTGTGCAATCAGGATGCCGCGGCTATCGCGTCGTCTGATTTCTCGGGAACCTTTTGCAGGATCTCTAGCAAGACTTGATCCGTCTCGATCCCTTCGGCTTGCGCTTCGAAGTTCAGCAGCACGCGGTGTCGCAGTGCGGGAAGAAACACGCGACGAATGTCTTCAAAGCTGACATTATAACGACCGTCGAGCAAGGCTCGGACCTTGGCTGCCAAGGCGACCGTCTGAGCTCCGCGCGGGCTGCTTCCCCAGCGGACATACTGGTTCGTTACGGCTTGAGCCAATTGACCTTGAGGATGCGTCGCCAAGATCAAGCGCACAATGTAGTCCTGCACGTGCTTGGCGAGGATCACTTCGCGGACGAGCGCCTGCCACTTACGGATCTCTTCGCCGTCCATCACTTTTTGCGGAGTGATCTTCGTACCGCGCGTGGTGCGATCTACGATCGTGTTCAGTTCTTCACGGCTGGAATAACCGACCACCAACTTGAAGAGGAAGCGGTCGAGCTGTGCTTCCGGCAGCGGGTAGGTCCCTTCTTGCTCGATCGGGTTCTGAGTGGCGAGGACGAAGAACGGTTTTGATAGTTCGTATCGCTTGCCTGCGACGGTGACAGTTCCTTCCTGCATCGTTTCGAGCAGCGCGGATTGCGTCTTCGGTGTGGCTCGGTTGATTTCGTCCGCCAGGCAGATCTGCGTGAAGATCGGTCCCTTTTGGAATTCGAAAACGCGGCGGCCATCGTCGGCTTCCACGATCATGTTCGTTCCGAGAATGTCGGCCGGCATCAAGTCCGGAGTGAACTGAACGCGGTTGAAATCGAGCGAGAGGGTTTCCGCCAAGGTGCGAACGAGCATTGTCTTGCCGAGACCCGGAACGCCTTCGAGCAGGCAGTGACCGCCGACGAACATACTGGTGAGAACACCGTGAACGATGTCATCGTGTCCGACGATCATCTTGCCGATCTCGTTGCGAACCGCTTGGTAGCGATTGCGAAACTCTTCGGCCTGCTGCTGCATCTGCTCAGCGATATTGCTCATGCGGAAATCTCGTCACTGCTCGGGGCTTGATAAGCCGGGTTGCTTGAATAGCCGGTTCGACACACTCGGGGTGTCACGCGAGCCCCCATTCTAAGCGGAAGGCGGCAAGAAATGTCAACGGATGCGAGGGATTCGATCCGTGATTCAAATGCGGCTCGGCAAGAGTTCAAAATAGCCGGGAAGCAATTCGGCCAGCGTGGCAAAGCGACCGACTTTTCCGGTCTGATCGTCGACTAAAAAGACCTCCATGTGCGGCGCGAATTCCATCATGAACTGGCGGCATGCACCGCACGGCGAAACGCCGCCGCGACTGGCGACAGCCACCGCATCCCAATCCGATGACGTGTGTCCATCGATCGTACGCACAAGAGCTCGGCCTGCCTGATCCGTTACCGCTCCGACAGCAGCCGTGCGCTCGGCGCATATCGTCAGTCCATAAGATGCATTCTCGACATTGGCTCCGGTGAAGATACGCCCGTCGCGCGTGCGAATGGCGGCACCGACGAAGAAACTGCTGTACGGCGCATACGCTCGTTTTTGCGCTTCCAGTGCTGCGGCAACCAACTCATCCTGCTCTGCGGCGGTGAGGCTCATGACATCTCCAGAATGAGCGGAAGTGGTTCGGGCGGAACATCTTCGATCACGATACTTTTCTGCAGCAATCGGACCGCGGCGTCTTTTCGAGCACCGGGAGGGGAAAAGACTTTGATCCATTCTTGTCCCGCGTCAACTCGGTCGCCGACTCTTACCAGCATCTCCAAGCCCACGGATGGATCGATGGCTTCGCCTAGCTGCTTGCGGCCGCCGCCGAGTTCTACGACGGCCTGACCTAGTGATCGCCCGTGGAGTTGTCGCACATAGCCGCTGCGCGCAGCAGTCAAGGCTGCTGCCGGAGCCGTCGGCAGGCAATCTGCAAAGCGACCCGCTTGGCTTTCGACCATTTGACGAAAGCGGTCCAGCGGCCGGCCGCTCGCCAGTTCGGTCTCCAACTGCAGAATCGCTTCTGCGATTGATGACGAGCGACCGAGTGCTAACAGCACTTCGGCACACAATCGCAGCGTGACCTCGCGAAGGTCCGCAGGCGCTTCGCCTCGCAACATGTCGAGCGCTTCGTTGACTTCACATGCGTTACCGACCATACGCCCCAGCGGCTGGTTCATATCGGTAAGCAAGGCACGTGTCGGCACGTTTGCGGCCGAACCGGTGCGCATCAGTGAGCCTGCCAGCTCGCGCGCATCATCCAGTCGCTGCATGAACGCAGCTCCGCCGAACTTGACATCCAAGACGAGTGCATCGAGCGACTCGGCCAGCTTCTTGCTCATTATGCTGGCAGTGATGAGGGCAACCGATTCCACAGTACCGGTCACATCGCGGAGCGCATACAGCCGACGATCCGCGGGAGTGATGTTTTGCGTCGTGCCGGTGATCACGCATCCAACCGACGCTAACTGGCGATCGATTTCCTCTTCGGTAAGATCACAGCGATAGCCTGGGAAGGCCTCGAGTTTGTCCAGCGTGCCGCCGGTGATTCCCAAGCCGCGGCCGCTGAGCATGGGAACATCCAGGTCGAGGCAGGCTAAGAGCGGCGCGATGATGAGCGATGTCTTATCACCCAGGCCACCTGTTGAATGCTTGTCGACGCGAGGTTTCGAAGTGCATCGTTCGAGGGCTCGACCACTGTGCAGCATGGCGGAGGTGAGCGCTGCGATTTCGGAGGGGGTCATGCCGCGTAGAACTACGGCCATTGCCCAGGCGGACATTTGATAATCGGCGACCGAACCCGTCATATATCCGGCGACGAATTCCGCAATCTCCTCGCTCGTCAGTTCGCCGCCATCGCGTTTCTTGGCGATGAGAGCCGCGGGAATCATAAGTGCGCTTTCAAAGAGGCGTAACCCCCGTCGGGATGGAGGTCGTTACGGGCACGCCTAGCGTATACAATGAAAACTTCAATGCCCAGCCTGTCGGCGGAGGAATTCAGCCGATACCTGCCGACCGATTCACGACAGGGAAACGAAACGATGCGAGCCTCCGGAAAAACGGAGCACGTACGCTTCAAAGTGAGCCGGCCGGGACGACCTGATATTTGTTCACCTCGCCCGTCATTCCGTAGATTTCATTGGATGAATCCAAGATGTTTAAACTAGGTAGTCGACGTCGAGTCGAGCGACGATCGAATCTCGGACAGGTTGGTTGCATCGCTGCTGCGGTGGTGTTCCTCTTCGGTTTGCAATTGCAAACCGCGCACGCCCAGAACGCTGACTCTACGCCTGAGTCCGCGTCGAAGGCCAACGAGGATTCGACGGCGGCTCGTCCTGCCGCCGGAGCACCTCCTGCTCCGAAGGCGGCAGCGACTGAATCGGTGTCGAAGATGCAGGCTGCATCCGACGACAAACCGATCGGCGCGCGGCAATTGTCTTCCGCGTTTCGTCAAGCGGCTGCGAAAACGCTTCCTTCCGTTGTCACGATTTGGGCTCGCACTCGCCAAGGAGGAAGCAACGGTGTGGCGGACATTGTCGGCGGCGCTCAAAACTTCGACAGTGTCGGGTCGGGGGTCATCGTCAGCAATGACGGCCTAGTGCTGACCAATCATCACGTGATCGATAAGGCCGTGCATATCGAAGTTCGATTGTCCGACGGTCGTCAGTATGAAGCTCGCGATCCCCGCAGCGATCCTCGCAGTGACATCGCCATCGTTCGTATCGATGCCGGTGAAGATCTGCCTGCCGCGGAGATCGGCGACCCAAATGAATTGCAAGTCGGCGATTGGGTATTGGCTATCGGCAGTCCCTTTCGATTAGAGGCCACGGTCAGCGCAGGCATCATCAGTGCCAAGCACGGCAAAGTCGATGATTTGGTGGCCGGTCGCATTCTGCAAACCGATGCTGCCATCAATCCCGGCAACTCCGGCGGACCTCTCATCGACTTGGACGGCAAAGTGGTCGGTATCAACACTGCCATCTCGTCAACCACCGGCTCGTTCCAAGGCATCGGCTTTGCGATTCCGATTAAACGCGCCGTGTGGGTCAAGAGCGAACTACTGACCCATAAGCGAGTACGGCGAGGTGTGTTGGGGGTCAGCACTCAGGATCTGCCGATTGATGTCGCCAAACAACTGCATCTGCCTCCGCAAGGTGGTGCCTATGTGACTCGCACGACACCGGGCCGACCCGCCGAGAAAGCCGGCTTGGCGGCAGGAGACATCATCTTATCGCTCGACGGACAACCGATCCAAAGCGGCGCCGACCTTGCCAGTGTCGTTGAGGAGTCCCCGGTGGATCATCCGATTGAGTTGGTGGTACTGCGATCCGGCGAGAAAAAGACGCTCACCGTTTCCTTAGATGCTCGAGAGTAGTAGGTCGATCGCATCGTTTTCAAAGCGAGCGAATGGCGTGCAAGAGAGTCGCCGGCTCTGCGTTTCCATCGAACCGATGAAGAAACGATAAACCGGCGAAGTAACGACAAAACAGAGATGCAAGAACGAAGGACGATATGGATATGAACAGCGTGCACTGCAGCGGCGCGGCAGCCGAACAACGAATGTCGCGCTTCGTCATCGCTCGGCTGAATTGGCGCTCTGCTGCTTTGACGGTCGGCGTGTGCTGCGCATTAATCGTCGCGACCTCTTCTTCCGCTGAAGCTCAGCGCGCATTCGGTCGCGCGGCCGCCGATCAGAACAGCGATCAGATCACTCCCGCCCCTCGTCCGCTCACTCGACTGCTGCGCGAAGGCAAGCAGGCGCTAAGTGAAAATCGATTCACCGACGGAATCGCCGCTCTCAGTTCGTTGCTCTTGGAAGAAGCGAGTGATGACTTGTCGGCAGAGGAGCTGAAGCAGGACTTCTTTACAGAGCCCGGAGTAAAAGGACTCTATCTGCAAAGCGTGCGCGGTGAAGCTTTGAAACTGCTGGGCAATCTCCCTGAAGAAGGTCGCAAGACGTTGGAGATTCAATACGGTGTAGCCGCGCGGTTGGCTTTGCAAAAAGCGATTGCCGGGCACGACATCAAAGCTATCGGCGATGTGACTCGCATGTACTACCACACCGACGCCGGATACGACGCCGGAATTCTGCTGGCACAAGACAAATTGATTCGCGGTTATCCGTTGGCCGCAGCAGGCATCATGCAACGCTTGTCGCAATATCCCGCGGCGCGAAATCGATTCGGTGCTCAATTGTTTGCGGAACTGGCTGCGGCTTGGTCGGCGGCTGATCGTATCGATCTTGCCAAAGCGGCATTGGATCAAGGGAGCAAAGATTTTCCGGGCGCAGTCGTATCCTTATCCGGATCGCGAACCAGTCTCGACGCGGGAACCGACTGGCGCACACTGTTGACCAAGTCCTTTCCGAAAGAAAATCAAGGGACAGAGCAATCGGTTCGCGATTGGATGATGACGGGGGGCGCAGCGGATCGCAATGCATCGGTCACTGCCGGTCTTCCTCTGCCGACAGCCCAGTGGCACAAAACACTTCATCGCGATCAAGGAGATGAAGAAAATGTACGAGCCATTTTGGTTCGCGAGAATCAAGCCGGACGAGTGATGATGCCGCGCATGGAAACTCGCACGGTCGGTAATCTGCTGTTCTGCAAGCGAACCAACTCCGTGGTCTATGCACTCGACTTGGACAACGGTTTGATCAAGTGGTTGATCTATGCTCACGGAGCCGGCGTCGACCTCGTTCCACCGCAACCGAGTATTCCACTGACCGATGAAGACACGGTGGCTGCAGGCGAACTTAAACGCAAGGTTTGGGGAAGCGCAGCATTCGGCCAATTTACTTGCGATCACAATCAGATCTATTCCATCTCAGCACCCGATGAACAACCGCAACAGCGTCCGTTGGCAATCAACCCGTTGATGAATCCGATGGGCGGTCGGAATTCGATTTCAAATCTGCTGGCCGCTTACAGCATTGCCGCTCAAGGCAAGAAACTGTGGCAAGTCGGTGGACCGAACGGTGACCAAGAACCGGCTTTGGCCGGTGCCTTCTTCTTGGGCCCTCCCCTTTCGCATGAAGGGCAACTGTACGCGCTTGCCGAGATCAACAGCGAGACTCGCTTGATTGTTCTCGATGCGGCGACCGGCAAACTGCAATGGTCTCAGCAATTGGTGCAGTCTCCCTTCGTCCCGATCGCGAGCGATGCGTCTCGACAGGCTCAAGGGTTGACTCCATCCATTGCGGAATCGGTCATCATCTGTCCGTGCGGTAACGGAGCGGTGATTGCTCTGGATGCCAATACGCGATCTTTGCTGTGGGGTTATCAATACGTCAACACCGCGCCGGAGCAGATGCAATTCAACGGCTTCGGCGGCGGGATGATGGATTCGATGAACAACTTCGATCCTGCAGAAGAACATTGGCAGGATCAGACGGCGCTCATCGCTCAAGGCTGTGTGATCTTGACACCGGCCGAAACCGATGTGGTCTTGTGCCTCGACCTCCTGACCGGCAAACCGCGCTGGAACCAGCAGGGTCGAGCCTCAGGCCGCTACATCGTCGGCGTTCTGGATAATCGATTGATCATCGCGGGCAATCGTCAGGTGTACGCCCTGAACTTGACGGACGGCAGGCCGGCCTGGGATTCCGATCTCAATCTCCCCGATCGTCAAACGGTGGCAGGCAAAGGAGTGCGCGACGGCAAGTTCTATTACCTTCCGACGTCAGGTCGCGAGATCGTTAAGATCGATTTGCAAAGCGGCAAGTTCGTCGGCTCGGTAAAAGTCGATCGGCAACTCGGCAATCTCTTTGCGCATCGCAATCAATTGATCTCTGTCGGTCCCGCAGAGGTCGCCGTCTACCACACTCGCGATGCGCTCGCCAAGAGTGTCGAATCAACGTTGGCAAACGATCCTAAGAACGTGCGAGCTCTCAACGAACAAGGACAGCTTTACTTGGCGGACGGAAAGATCGCCGAGGCCGTCTCGCTGCTTAAGGGTACGCTGGCTGCGAATCCGGATGACGTCGATACACGTTACCTTCTTGCCGAAGCGTTGATCCGCGCGTTGGAAACCGACTTTGATCGTTATCTTCCGACGGCCCTGGAAATGGAATCGATCATTGAACTTCAGCGTTTTCGATTCCTCGTGTTGCTGGCCAAGGGCAATCTGAAGAGCCGTCAATATGCTGATGCTTTCGGCCGGTTATTGCAATTGATGCGAGACCGACTGAGCCCTCGAGCTGCGACGATGCAAGTCCGATCGGAAATGCTGAATGTCGAAGTCGGACACGAAGTGGATGTCGACGGCTGGATCGCTTCGCAACTGGCGGTTGCATATCGCAGTGCCTCGCCCGACGAACAGGCTTTGATGCGTAAAGCTGTGGCGCAGGAACTGGCCGGTTTGCCGAAGTATCACCCGTACATCAAGCAACTGCAGTTGCAATACTTGGCATGGTTGCCTCCGGCGCATGCGACGATCGTGGAGTTGGCCAAGCAGCAATTGGGCGGCATACAGCAGACGGTTGCCGAACGCATGCTGATTCCGATTCTCCGGAGCGGCGATGAAGCAGATGCGTCGGCCGCACGTGTTGCTCTTGAAACTCCGGCCGTCGCCGATCTGCAGCAACTGGGATGGGGACGCGATGCCGATTTGAATGCGGCTGTTCTCTCTCCTGATCTGCCGATTCAATTGCCTTCAACCGAAGGTGATATTCGCCTTCGTCGCGGATCGCTGGAAGAATTCCCCTGGCCGCGCGGAGCGGTGAACGCCAAGGTTGAGCGCGATCAGCAAATCAATTTCAACGGCTTGCGATTGAAGCAGAAGGGGGAAGCCTACGGCCGACCTCCGGTCGAAGTCATGTTGATCTCGGATGAAGTGCGACTGCTCAACAGCGTCGGACAGATAGTCGGTCGATTCATGTATCGCGGTAACGGTCGCGGTGAGAGCATCGATCATATGTTGAAAGTCCAACGCGACGGCGGCCTTCTGATTGTGGAGACGCAGAACGAACTCTTGGCTTTCGATATCTATCGCGGAATGGAAAGCCCCGTCGATGCGTTTTTGTGGAAACACTCGTTGATGACCGTGGCTCCCGGACCTTTGACTCCGTTTCGCCCTTCGACACCACAGCAGGTGAGCAGTCCTCTCGGTCTTTCACTCTATTCGCGAGGAACGGCCACTCGCGAAGCGTACGTCGGGCCCATCACTCCCGCGGGCATCTCCGTCCAGATCGGGAACTCGGTGAGCATGTTACATCCGCTGACCGGCAATCGGCTATGGTCGCGCAAAGGATATAGCGATCGTACCGCCATCGGACTCAAGGGCATGGAGGTACTCATCGTCGATCCGGCGCAGAGTCTGATTGATGTCGTCGATTGCCGTGACGGACAGTTGATCCGCAAGCTGTCTTACTCCGGCGATTGGCAGACATGGTTCTGCAGCGGTGACAAGTTAGTACAGTTTGCATCTCGTGAAGCCGAACGGCCAGCCAAGGGGATTCAGTCGGAAGATTCGAACGATACGGCAATTCGCATCCTCAATCTCAGCACAAGTGAGACGATCGTTGAAAAGGTCTTTCCGTCCGGAAGTCGCGCCGATGTTTGCGACGATCAGCACATTGCGATCATGGATGGGAGCGGCAAGCTCTGGTATTGCAATCTGATTGACGGAGTCATCCGCGAGCAAACCGTAAAGCTGAGTGCACCGCTGGAGTCCGTTCGGATCCGAGCCTTCGGTGATCGAGTCGTCGTGATGACGCAACTCGACACAACACTTCCTTCAGGCATCGCCGTTCATCCTCGTTTGGAAGAGATGATCTTGGCACGCGGCATCTCAGCGGTGAACGGACCATTGCTCGCGTTAAATGCGAAGAGCGGTGAACTGCTGTGGGATCGACCCGGCTTCGTCCATCACTATCGATACTCACCGAACCAACCGCGAAGTTCTCCGTTCTTGGTCCTACATCGTTTTGTAACGATGGCACAAAACGCTGCGTCCGCGTCGGTAGCGGTCATCGACCTTCGCGACGGGCGGCTGATTTACTTGAATGACAAGTTGCCTGACGGTCCGGCGCAGTCGGGTGTAGTTGACAGCCAAATGGTGGCTCTCGATCCTGCTGAAAAGCGAATCCTGGTCTATCTGGGGGCGCATGTCATCGAACTTGCCTTCACCGACGACGATCGGCCGCCGCAGCCGGTGGCTATGTTCGGTCGCATTGTGGCGCCGCAGAAAAGAGCTCAGCAGTGGAACGATAATCCGCTACTCAACGGAAATCCGCTCCCTCGATAGAGATTCCTGCTTGGAAACTGGTTAAATCAGGAACCGTACCGCACGAGGTAAGCTCGGTTCCTGTCCGGCATGTTGCAAAGTGCACAGCCGGTCTGTGGCACTTGATGCATTTTGCACAACAGCAAACGACGCGTGCCGGAGTCTGAGAGACTTTCCGGAGTTTATCGACGCTCCTATTTGCCACGGATTGTGCACTGTCTTTGCCGTGGCTTTCCATTGTCTTCGCCAAGTTATCAGCAGCACTTCTGCGACTCAGAACTCCGCGGTTCGACGTCTGTTCCGCGGGTTGGCATGATGATTGCTTAGAGCGAGCGTTGCCTCATTACCTGCTCGGTTTGCAACTGCATGCCGAAGACCAACCCGCGCATTGACACCTCGTCTCTTTCGGCAATGCGGAGAATGACAACATGTTCAGCAGATGGAAAAAACGTGCTCGCCTGGCGGCGATGTTAGGCATAAGCGCTTGGACGACAGCATCGACTGTCAGTCCGTTGCAAGGCGTCGAGCCCCATCGACGTGCTGTAGGAAGTTCCGACGGAACGAATGCAATGGATGTCGAACTGTTCCAAGCGGAAAGCGATGGCAAGATCAAGATCGAGATGTCAGCTCCGGCGGCTGATCATGCCTTTGTGCGCATTGAAAATAAGACCGATCAATTGCTCAACATTCAGCTCCCGGCAGCCTTCGCGGGTGTTCCGGTGCTGGCTCAATTCGGCAATGTCGGAGGACAAGGAGGAGGATTGTTCGGCGGAGGGCAACTAGGTGGCGGCCAGGCCGGCGGAATGCCGATGGGTGGCAACTTCGGAAACAACCTCGGCGGCGGTAACCTTGGTTTCGGCAATCAAGGTATGGGCAATAACCAAGGAAACCAGGGACTCGGCGGCGGGTTCGGACAGGGTAACGGCGGAGGGAACGGGATCGGGAATTTTCAGCGCAACGGCTTGGGCAACAATGGCGGCGGAAACTTCCGCGTCGGTAATCCAGGCTTCGGCAACGGCCTCGGTAATCCTGGTTTCGGCGGCGGGATGTTTCGCGTAGCTCCGGGAAAGACCGGCAAGCTACCTGTGAACACGGTGTGCCTGGAGCACGGTAAGCCTGATCCGAATTCTCGTGTGAAGTATCGACTCGTGCCGTTGCAGCAATTCAACACCGATCCGCGCGTCGACGCCGTGTGTCGCAAGCTCGGCTCCGGTGAAATCTCGCAACATACCGCCCAATGCGCGGCCTGGCACATCACGGACAATTTGAGCTGGGAAGAGTTGGCAGCGAAGAATCGTTCCGAGTCTCGCTACACAGGCAGCGTTAAGTTCTTCTCCGACGCAGAACTGAGCGAAGCCATGTCGTTGGTCTCAGGCTTGGAATCAGATGCGGCTGTGCTTGCAGCGCATTCATCGAAGCCGTCGCAGACCACCGGCGGTTCGATGTCGAGTCTCTCGGCAGCGAAGGCGTCACCATCCGGAATCGCGACAGGCGGAACAGCGTCATCCGCGCCATCGCTGTTCGATGAATGAAGAAATACAAAGGATCGTAAGTCGATCGAAGCAGATGAGTGCCCGGACGAACATCGTTCTGTCGGGGACACGGAGCAGAAAACCAGCGGATGCCTCACTCCGCCGGTTGTTTGGGACCGGTTAAGGTTTGCTTTGATCGACTTCGTTCCACTTCAGCGGCAGCTCTTTCTCGCTCTGTTTCGCGAGATAATCGAGTAGATAGAGCAGCATGTGCCGGCGCAATTCTTCCGATGCATCAGACATCGCCCGCGATCCGGCTTCGATCTCTAACAGGCGAACGACGTGAACTGCTTGGCCTGAATCGAAGACAGGACTGAGCTCACTCTCTTTGAGTTTTAGGACGGTGTCGACTACGGCAGGCAAAACAGGACCTGCACCGGTGATCCAAAGCGGTTCTGAAGTGGCCTCCAATCGCTGTTCGACGGAGAGTTTCTTGGCGGCGGCTGCGAACTCGATGTCGGAACCGGCAAGTTCGTCTCGCAGTCGCTCGAGCACTTGATGGGCTTCGGTACGCAGTTTGGATTCACCCGGCGGCACGGCGATGAAGGCGTGTTCGATACGAAATCGCGAACCGTCAAATCGCTTCTTCTGATTCTTGAAATGCTTAGTGAGATTCGTCTCGTTCATCTGCTGCTGAACATAGCTCTGCCAAGAGAATCGAAACGCGAGGAAGTCGCGATACATTTCCGCAGAGAGCCCCGCACCTGAGGCTCGCGACTTGAGCGCTTCATCAGGCGACAGTTTCGGTTCGGAAGGCGTATTCTCGACCAGCCATTTATTCAGTTCCGCATCCGCAATGCGATTGCCTTGCTTGGTCAAAGTCGAAAGCGCTCGTCTCTGCTTCGCGATGATGTCCACTGTCGCCATCGAGATTCCTTCGGGCAACGGCGGCAACTTCGCATTGGGGTCTGCAGAGCGACCGAGTTGCAGGTCGACATCGGCGGTCGTGATCTGCGATTTGCCGAGCGTAGCCAAGTCTCGTGGTTCGCCGGCTGAGAGGCTCAAGGCAAACGGGCCGCAGCAGGCAGCAGCGAGAATGATGGACCGAAGCGAGTACAGGCTGTTCATGGAAGATCGATGTTCTTGAGTTCGAAGGAAACCTTTTGCCGAGTGATCATTCCCGGCGATTCATAGACCAAGCGATAATCGTTCGGGTTGCCGTTGATTTGAAAGAGAAACGCGACGCCGACTGATTCGGGGCCGACTGTATATGTCTGCAGTCCGACATTCTCTTGTCGGTTGTCTTCTTTATCGACCAGGTAGGCTCGGTTAGACAATATCCATCCACGGAAGGAATCGAGTGCCCCCTGCGAATTCTTGAATTCGGTCAGGACTCGCATTTCATACACGGCTCCGTTGCGCCGAGTCCCTTCCAACGTGACGGTGACTTCACCGTACTTCTCCGTTTGGCGTCCGCCGCTCGCAAACTTTTCAAATACGTATTTATGCTTTTCACTCGGCACCGCGACGACGACTTCGCCGGTCAGTTTGTTCAATTTGCGAGATGAGCGCGGCGGCCGGTTGAACTGTAGGTCCAATTGAACGGAACTGTTCGAAGTGTTGACCGGGATCTCGGGCGCTGCGGTAGGTGTGGAGGCTAGGATCGCATTGCCGTCATCTGTTTCTCCCTTCATTGTCTCCATCGGTATTTGGATGAATACGGGCGCCAGTCGCGGTTCCCACGTCATCTGCAGAGATATTTCCAATTGCCCCGGTAAAGTTGAACGGTAAGGCAAAGTGGAGTGAGTTGAGATCGGTTCGATGCGAAACGGTCCATCGAACGCCGGTTCAGGGCCGGGGAAGCCCATGTCATCACGATCGTTCATGAGCACCAATCCGTCCATGGTCGAGAACGCATTGATGCGCAAGTCAGCCTGGGTCATGAGTGATTCCATCACTTCCCAAAACGGTGTCTTGTCGGCTTTCAACTCGACTTCAACATTCGCTTGCGAACCCTCGTTCTCCAGTACAACATTGTTCGCCGTTTGCTCACTGATCTTCTTGATGGCATCGGCCGCGCTCATCTTGCCGGCCAGTGTGACCAATGCCGGTTCGAAGAATACCTTGATGTCACTCTTCTGCAGCGCATCGCGGATACGTTGCAGTCGAATCTTCATCTCGCCGGACGTGTTGGCAGATATTTCAGGAAGGAACGACAACACGGTCGGCCCCATCTCGATGATTGCTTTTTCAGCTTGATCGCGATCTGTCAATTGATCGCTGTCGAGTTTGCGAAGTTCCTTGCGCACCTGCGTCAGGTTGACTTCTTTGCCGGCCGGCTGATTTGTCTTGTCGTCACCGGAGAGTTTGTCCTCTTGTGCAAGCAGCGGTGCCGCGGCTGCGCTGATGACGAGCGCGGCGGCTGTTGTTAAACATCGAACGAAAGCGGATCGAAGACTGTCCGCAGCGATGGCTCGGCATGAGAAAAGACGCGACATAGGGCTCGCTCCCGTGAGAGGACGGAGGTGGAAATCGATCGTCCCGTCGATGGCAAAATCGTTACAGACAGCACAATTCATCGGTGTCTCGAAGATCCCGTTGAGCTCTCATCGTAACTGAAAATCGTTCAGCTCTCGACCTCCGGTAATGACTCTAGAGTTCACTGGAACTGTCCATCGTTCGGCTCTCGACAAAGTCGGCTATGAAATCCATGATTCGCATCACTTCCGCTGCACTTTCCGTTCTACGAGTCTCGGTCATCGGATTGTCGCTCGTGTTTGCCTGCGACAACACCGTTCGCGGCCAGACTTCTTCACAGCCTTTGGGTAAAGCCTCCGGGCAACTCGCGATGCGCGCGGCGGCACCTCCGCTGCTCGAAGTGCTGACGCAATCGGATCGCCACGTCGGTCTGCCGATTCACTGGGATGATTCGTTGGCTCTGCTGCTCGAACCGTCCGGCAGAATGATTTATGTGAATGCCAAAGAGGTCGCAGAGCATCGCGTGTTGGAAGAAGCCTTCGCACCGCAAACCGTTAACGAAGCCCGGTCGGCCTTGGTGGCTGAGTTCGGTCCGGGTTTTGAGACGGCGACCGTCGGTCCCTATGTGATCTTGAGCAAGCAAGGAACCGCACAGCGCTGGCGCGAGCGTTTCCGCACTCTTGTCGGCGGCTACTTTCAATACTTTGAAGTGCGCGGTTGGCAGCTTCGCAATCCGGATTTCCCCTTGTGCGTGATCGTCCTTCCATCGCGCGCCGACTTCGATCGTTACTGCCTGCGCGAGACCGGCAAAAGCATGCCCAATCTCTTGGGCTACTACTTCCCGAAGAACAATCGCTGCGTCCTGTATGAAGTACCGCAAGCGGCGGGCTCTGTCGATTGGAGCGAAACGGAGCGGACGATCGTACACGAAGCAGTGCATCAATTGGCATACAACACCGGCATCCACGAGAGGCTGGCTGCGAATCCTCTATGGGTAGTCGAAGGGTTAGCCACGATGCTCGAGGAACGTCGCATATTGGAATCGAGATCAAGCACACAGCTTACAGCTCGCATCAATCCGCAACAGTTGACCGGCATCAGGCCTATCTTGAACGATCCGGCTCAGCTTCAAACCAAGCTGTCGTCGCTCGTGCGGTCCGATGAGTTGTTCAAATCCGATCCGCAGTCGGCATATGCTTTGGCTTGGGCCCTGACGTTCTATCTGAATGAACGTATGCCCAACCAATTCAATGCATACACGCAGCAAGTGGCAAAGATTCCCAAACTGCAGGAATACGCCGAAGCAGATCGTCAGCGCGATTTCAATCGCGTCTTCGAAGGAGATATGTCGCTGCTGGCCGTACAGATTCAAAAGTTCTACGGCAAGTTGAAACAGGAATAGCCGGAGATCATCCTCATCGAAACCCGACGCGTAAGTTTTGAAGTTGCGCTTTTCGAGAAATCCGGAACCAGAGCCTTCGCCTTTCCTGAATACTCGTACTCAGCCGCAGGCGGTACTCGTAATCGTACTCGATCATGACGCATCGAGTACGAGTACCATTTCATTGAGTACGAGTACGAGAAACCATCCAAAATCGCAACTTCCAAACGCGTAAGCGAGGGATGCGGATCCCTCGCTTACGCGTCGGGTTTCGGCGAGACCAAACCACTTTTTGCTACGCCGTCTTTTGGTTGGCAGGCTGCGTTTGGTTGTACTTGGTGTACAGCGTCTTGATACTGATCCCGAGTTCGTCGGCTGCGGCTTGTTTGTTTCCTTGATGGCGTGCGACCGCATCCTGAATCGCAGCCAGTTCTAACTCCTTCAGCGACATCGGTGTGGCTGCGACGCGGAGGCCCTTGCGTAATCGACGATCGGTGAAGTGCTTCGGTAAGTGCTCCGGCCGAATCGGAGGTTTGTCACAGAGGATCGTGGCATGTTCAATCACATTGGCCAGTTCGCGAACGTTGCCCGGCCAAGCATGATGCTTCAGTTCATCCATCGCTTCGGGGCTGAACAGTTGACTTTCCGAGATCGGTTCTTGCCGGAAGCGCCGGAAAAGATGAAGAGCCAGTTTCGGAATGTCATCCACCCGTTCGCGGAGAGCGGGCATGTAGATCTCAAAGGTATTGATGCGGAACATCAAGTCTTCGCGAAACTTCCCTTCTTCAACCATCTGTTCTAGATCGCGGTGCGTCGCGCAAACGACGCGTACATCGACATGAAACGGTTGGTTGTCCCCGACTTTGCGGATCTCGCCGCTCTCGAGAACGCGGAGCAGTTTGGCTTGCATACCGAGCGGCAACTCGCCGATCTCATCCAGGAAGATCGTTCCCTGGTTGGCTACCTCGAATAGTCCCTGTCGTTCGTTGTCTGCTCCGGTGAACGCTCCGCGACGATGACCGAACAGTTCGCTCTCGATCAGGTTCTCAGGCAGAGCGCCGCAGTTGATGGCGACGAACGGCTTGTCCTTTCGCAGGCTTTGATCGTGAACGCTGCGAGCTACCAATTCCTTGCCGCAGCCGGTTTCGCCTCGAATGAGAACCGTTGAATTCGTCGGTGCGACTTTGGTCACCAGGCGACGGACTTGCTGCATCAGCGGATGATCGCCGACGAGTTGCGCCCCGCCTTGCGCGTGTTCGAGCTGTCGTTTGACCGTGTAGAACTTGCGCACCATCTCGCGTCGCTGCGCGATCGTCTTCAGCAGTTCTTGAAGCTCGGACAGGCGACATGGCTTCGTCAGGTAATCGCATGCTCCGTAGCGCATCGCGGCCACGGCGCTCTCCAGCGATTCTTTGCCGGTCAACACGATCGACTCAGTTTCCGGTGACAGGTCTTTGGCTCGACGAATCACTTCGATGCCGTTCATGCCGGGCATATCGAGATCGACGATGAGGCAGTCGTAGGACTTGCCCTCTTCGAATTCACGAACAGCCGACTTGCCGTCCGGGCACACGGTGACGGTATGTCCCATGCGAGGCAATTCCATGCTCATCAAATCCTGCAATGCTTCTTCGTCATCGGCGAAGAGTATGCGCAGGCCGTTAGGCGACACGCTTGGTTGGCTCATGCAATCCTACAGTTTCAGGACTCAGAGGTAACATTATTTGGAAACGGCTACCGCATCCCGGCCCGTCACTTTGAGCATCGATGCGACCGCCGTGATCTTGCACAATTCGGTAGGTGATCGACAACCCCAGCCCTGTTCCCTTGCCGTCCCGCCGGCGAGTGAAGAACGGTTCGTAGAGATGCTTCAGCACTTCGTCGCTCATGCCGCACCCGTTATCTTCGATCACAAGACGCATCCACTGCGCATCATGTTCGAGGCGCAGTTTTACGACCCCTTCGTCGTCTGTCGAATCAAGCGCATTGGTCAGCAAGTTCAGCACGACTTGCTTGAACTCCGGCGGGCTGACCCAAGCCGTCAAACCGAGCTGCTGTTCGAATTCGATCCGTTTTGTACGATATGGAGCGAGATGCCGAACGAGGGCGATCACATCCTCGACTAATTCATTGACATCGGTCGCTTGCTTACGCTGCGATTCACTCAGCCGTGAGAAGTCGAGCAATCGCTCGGTGATTCCCTTGCAACGAAACGCCTCGTCTTGAATGCGTTTCAGGTATTTGCGGAGGACTTGGAGCTGTTGTTCGTCCGGAATGGGGACCGTCTGGGATGCTTCGATCGGATGCAGAATCTCATGCAGTCGACTTTCCAGCGCTTCGGCGCTCCACGCGATCGAGGCGAGCGGATTGTTAATTTCATGAGCCACGCCGGCAGCCAGGAACCCGACGCTGGCAAGTTGTTCACTGCGGACGACTTCACGAGTCCGCTCCTGAACCTTCTCATTGAGATGATCTCGGATCTCGATGAAGCGACTGGTCATGTCGTTCAGCGCGTCGGCAAGTTCCGAGAGTTCATCTGTCGATTCGAGTTGAATGCGATGTTCAAAATTGCCGCGGGCGATGGTGCGACTGCCTGCGATCAGCGCACGGAATGGATAAAGGACTGAATGTCGAAAGAACCAATAGGCTGCAGCCACGATCAGGAAGGCAATGAGCGCGGCACCTAAGTTGAATGCAGTCCAGGTGTGATAGCGAGCCCGGACCTCTTCCTTGAATCGCGACATGCGAGTTGCATGATAGGCCGGCAACTGTTTGACGTATTCCTCAGCGTCGTTCAACGACTCTTCGATCATCTCCGAGTTCTGGCGATTGAATTCGGAATCCGATTCAAACTCGGTGCGAGACCCGTCGAGCTGCATTCTGATTTGTCGCGCTAACTGACGTTCTTCGGTACGGTCAGCCAGCAAGTGATCTGTGTTGCTCTGCTTATTCAGCAGATCTTGGTAGTGTTGAAGCGCAGCCGAAGAGCTATCGAGTTTGCTTTGAAAATCCTCGCGATTTTGCGCTCGTTCTTGCGCAGCGCGAAGCATCGGATCACAAAGCGTGAGAGGGTCCAAGAGTCGTGGCGTTGGGCTGTTCAATTTGCGAAAGCTACAACGCAAGTCGGCGACGGATGATTGCAGCTTGGATATCGCCAATGGCTCGTCGGCCTGTAGGCTGATCATCGTGGCTAGTTCGCGATACGCGAACACACCTCGCAGACTGCCCGCAGCGAGCAGTACGAGCGTCGCCGCCAGGAGCAGCGCGCCGAACTGAATCTTCTTGCGAATGGGCATGTGAGAAACCATGCGCCGCCTCAGGTGACGTAGACGAATCAGGGACTGTGTGGGCGTGCAAGCGAATTACTGCTGCGGACCCGATGAGCTACCGGGTGATTGCCAATTCAAATTGGTACTGCCGGAGTCACTGAGTGATCGAGTGGATGACCCGGCCGGCCGCAGCGTGGGAGCCGCTTCGGTGAATTCGCGACCAAGCGATCCGGCAGCGGTTACCGTTTCGGCGCCCGCTTGCACCACGCGACCAGCGTCGGATTCAAAGCGATCCATCCGCGTCTGAGCATCGTTGATGGCACCGACGGCGCGGTCAGCCCATTCGCGTCGAACTTGACTCGTCGAAGGCATTTGATATCCCGCTGTGGTCACATTGCCTGTCGATCCGGTCGGAGACGAAGCTGATGCCGTGGTGACTCCACTGCCGCCGGTTCCCAGCATGGCGGACGTCCCCGGATTGTAAGCACCTTTGGGAACGGCATAGGAATTAGTGGGAGGCGCGGGGACACGAGAGGCGCTCTGCAATGCGCCCTGGCCCATCTGCGACCATGTCTGACATCCCGAAAAGCTAAACAAAGCTGCGGAAAGAACTCCGGCGTATCCAATTCGAGCCGTCAGGAATCGTCGCATGATCAATCTCCGGTTCTCTGTGCACACCTATCCCCGGGTGGAACATTAGAGATTTTCTTGAGTTACTCCAAGATCAATCGTGCGGTCAAAATAGGGTGACTGGGGCGTAGGCTCTGTTGGCCGAAGTCGACGCCGGCGGTATAACCGCGGCCATGAATGACTCGCTACGAGATGCTGAAATGAACACTGTGACCGCCGGTGCGAGTGAGCTCCGAACGGGATCATTGGTTGAAACTGGGCGACGACTGTTGGGGCTGATTCGATTCAGCCACACTCTGTTCGCGCTTCCGTTCGCTTTGCTCGGTACAGCCTGGGCCATCGCCGTTCCTCGTGAGCAGAGCGGTGCGATGAGCGCGATCGAGCTGACGAAGCGCACCGTACTAATCGTTCTGTGCATGATCTTCGCGCGATCAGCGGCTATGGCCTTCAATCGATTGGTTGATGCGGAGATCGATGGCAAGAATCCTCGAACTGCATCGCGGCATATTCCGGCGGGTCTATTATCCAAGGGAACCGTTCTTCTGTTCTTTGCGATGACTTGCATCGGCTTTGGATTGTGCTGTGCAGCGTTTTGGCCGAACTGGATTCCGCTCGTCGGATGCGTACCGGTGCTCGCATGGATCTGCGGCTATAGCTTGGCGAAGCGGTTTACGGCGGCGGCTCACATCTGGCTCGGTATCGCGCTGGCACTTTCCCCTGTTTGTGCCTGGCTCGCACTGCGCGGTGAAGAGGTCATTCAAACACCGACCGATATTCTGCCCGCCGTGGTTCTTGCGGTCGCCATTGCATGTTGGGTTGCAGGATTTGACATGATCTATGCATGCCAAGACGCTGACTTTGATCGCAAGAGCGGTCTGCACAGCATCCCTTCGGCACTTGGAATCGCAGGTGCCCTGCGCACTGCAGCGGTCTTACATGGGTTAATGTTGATCGACTTGGCGATCATGCCGGTGTTGTTTCCCGGACTTGGTTTGGGGCTGCTCTACTGGGGAACTCTCGCGTTCGTGGCCATCTTAGTCGTTACGCAACATCGCCTTGTGCGACCCGATGATCTGGGGCGAGTCAACCTGGCATTCTTCCATGTGAACGCGATCATCAGCTTGGCATTTTCGACTACCGCCGCCATCGACGCTTTTATCTAGTTTCTCGTTCAGCGGAACTTCAGTTTCCCAAATAGCCATTTTGTGGTTAGGATAGTACCGGTAGGCCGCCGGGTGTTCGCGGCCGCGTGCTTTCTCTGCGATGTCGAAAGACGGAGGAAGTGAGCTGATGAGCACGCATTTTCAATTGCGGCCGACATTTGATCTCCAGGCGGTTGATTCGGCTGCAGCCGTGATCGATCGCTTGGCTGCGTTGCAATCGGTTCATTCCGATCGCAAGCTATTTGCGATGTACGGCGAGTACGGCGAACTGCACGTTCCTCAAGCTGAACATCGTTTTTGGTCGCCGTACTTATCGTTCGCTGTTTCGGAATCGGAGCAAGGAACGATCATTCACGGCCGTTTTGCTCCGCGGCTCGAGGTCTGGACGTTGGTTTGGATACTCTATCTCGCCATGGGCTTTGCCGGATTCTTCGGCGCGATGATGGCTTGTTCGCAGTGGATGCTGAGCGTACCTGCCTGGGGAGCCATCATTGCGGTGGCCTCTTGCGTCGGCATCGGTTCGCTGAGCCTAGCGGCTCGGATAGGGCAGGGCTGGAGCTCCGATCAGATGCACGATCTGCGAGAGCGGCTGGAAAAATTGATGTCGGAAGCAAGCGTCCAGGTCCGCGAGGCAACGGTTTAACGGGGAACTGGTGCGGGTTGCCTCTCTAAGTCGCCCCCGACAGTCGCCGGCTCAGCGGCGGGTGACTATCATACATTCGCCTCACTGCGACGGGGGGGCGTACGGGCATTTCCAAGAAGGAGAATCTCGTTATCCTAGAACCCCGTTTCAATAAGCCGATAGCAGTTTGAATCGACTGCTCTTCTTCATCCCAACGTTTGAGCCCCGAGACCACCGCATCGATCATGGAATTCCTCTGCGAGTACTGTTCAAAACCGTTGATGGTCCCGGACGGCAGTAGCGGTCGGCGATGCAAGTGCCCAAACTGCGGCGAGAGCTTGACGGTTCCGGATGACAATGTGGCGGAGATACTTGAGGAGGTCTCGGATTCGGATGATCTACTTAGTATTCCTTGTCCGAAGTGTCATCACCTTCTCCGATGCAAATCCGATCTGCTTAATACCAAAGGGCTGTGTCGAGTCTGCCGCCATACGTTCTTGATCACGGAAGATGTCGACCTGCGAGCTCAGTCGGTCGAAGCGCCGAAGCTGGTCTTCAACTGTCCGAAGTGCGACCAACTCTTCGAAGGCAGAGAAGAGATGCGTGGCAAGCGCGGAAAGTGCCATAACTGCGGCGACGTTTTCAGTATCGTGCTCAAAGAGGCCGCGAGCGATGTTTCTGCGCAGGCCAGTGCGCGACAATCGAGTCAGACTAAGTCGGCGGGAACGAAGGTGAGTGCGCCGCTTCCCAGTTCCCAGAAACTTAGTACGACCAGTCCTGCTCCGAAAGCTTCTGCTCCGAAGCCGGCTATTCAGAAACCTGTTCCTCAAACCTCAAAGAGTAGCGCTCCCATTCGTCTGAATTGCCCCGGGTGTCGCGGCACGATGGAAGTGCCCGGATCAAGCATGGGGCTGAGCACTTCTTGTCCTTACTGCCAAGAAGTGTTCGAGATTCATCCGAATGTCGTGGCGCGCGAACCTGTATCTCCAGCACCCGCGCCACAGAGTCCGCAGGTTAGCCCGGATCCGTTCGGCTACTCGGCACCGTCTGCAAGCGGTCCCGATCAATGGGGCAATTTAAATGTCGGCATACCGGCGCCCACGATGAATCCCTATGCCGCGTCGTTTCAAGCTCCGGCACCGCGACGTCGGTCAGGGACTTCGAGCGGTAAGTCGGACGGTGTGTATATCGCCCCCGGCATCTGCCTGCTGATCTTCGGCTTCCTTGCATTTGGAATGTGGGGTTATCAGATGTTCATCAATGTTGTCATGGCCGACCATGCTGAGGCTGCGATGATGGATGAAATGGAACGAAGCGGCTATTGGGTCGGGTACTATGGTGCTGTGATCTTGATGGGTGTGTTCGGCTTTGTTTCCTCAGCTCTCATGATCGCCGGTGGTATCGCCGGCATTATGCGCAGAGGCGTCGGCTGGGCGCGCGCGGGCGCGATCGGTGCCTTCTTGCCTTGCCAGTGCTGTTTTCTTTCGTTACCGATCGGCATCTGGGCCTGCATCATCTATTTCTCATCCGATGCAGCGCGAGACTTTAAGTAACAAGGCTGCGCTCGTTTCATGACGTGCGACTACCGATGCGCTGTTGATAAATTGCGAAGTCGGCCGATCGATTCATCTTTCGAATCGTGCAGTTCTCGCGCGACTCTGTGCGTTCTTTGCATGGTTTAACGATTTTGCGGGGACGATGCTCTCGGGGGCTGATGCGGATAGATCTGTTTTCCTTGACAGCGCCCGCGATTAACCAAGAGTTGGTTGTCGATATTTGCTCCCAATCCCTCGCATGATGTAAGGTCCAATCGTGAAAGTTCTCGTCGCTGATGACTCCGGCGTAATGCGCAAAATCATTGTTCGTTCATTGAATGCCGTTGGCGTTACGGATGTCGTCGAGGCTGCAGACGGTGCCGAGGGTTGGACTCAATTTCAGGCCAACCCGGTTGATCTCGTCCTGACGGACTGGAACATGCCGAACGTCAGCGGCCTCGAGTTCCTGAAGCAGATTCGCGCTTCGGGTTCCGAAGTGCCGGTGGTAATGGTGACGACCGAAGCTGAGAAGACCAAGGTCATCGAAGCGATCCAGGCAGGCGTTACCGACTATTTGTGCAAACCGTTTGAAGCGGAAGAACTCCGTGACAAACTTGACAAGTACGTGGCGGTTTGATCCTGGGCTGCACGTGCAGCCTCTCCTGCTCGCGTTTACGCCCGATCAGGACGTGATTACACATGTTCCTCCTGATGTGAGTAGAAACAGTGGCTACAGTTGCAGACGATTTACTCGAAGAAGTGCTGGCGCGTCTGAATAAAAAGAAGACTCGCGAGACGAAAGCGCCGGTCATCGCGCGCGATGATCGCAGTCAAGACGTAGTGCTCAACGCTTTAACCAAGAGTACGCTGGCTGTGTTCTCGACGATGTGCGGCTGGAAAGTCGAAGCCGGCGAGGCTCGCAACGTCATTGAATCGGAATCACGATACGACATCAGCGGAATCGTCAGCATATCGGGCAGCTTGAACGCCACCGTCGTGGTCAGCCTTGATAAAGAAATTGCCTTTTCAGCTGCCGAGATGTTCCTCGGTGAACGTCCCGAGAAGATGAACTCGGATGTTGTCGATATGGTCGGTGAACTCACCAACATGATCGGCGGCAGCGCCAAAGAACGTTGCGGCATGGATGGCTTGACGCTTGGTATTCCCACCGTCGTCGCCGGTGCCGGTCACTACGTTGCTTATGAGTCGGGGCTGTTGCTGTGCCATGTTCCCTTCAACAGCGAGAAGGGTCCGTTCAGCATCGAGTTCGGCATCAAGTAAAACCATCGGCTCGCAGCCTCATGCCGGAGCGAGCCACAAACGTCCAACAACTCCGCGAGTAGGACGGCCTCTCGAGGTCGTCCTATTTGTGTTTACGGACGAAGTTACGTTTGACGTCATCCGTATAGTCCGTTCATGTACCAACGCTGAGCGGTTAGGTCATGGTAGATCCAGAACCATTCGCCCCCGGAGCATTCGACACGGAAGTACTCGCGACGCATGCTCGGTCCCTTCCACCATCCGCTCTCGAGACGCTCCGGACCCCAACAGCGAACCACATAGTAACGCCTGTCGTTCCACGTAAAGGATGCCGGTGGCGAGCTAGGTAGGCCATCGCCTGTGGCTAATATCGCTTGGGGCGGATGCAGCAATTGAGTGGGACGGCGCAGCGGATCGTTCGGTGTCGGTCCGACCGCAGCATGTGCTAAGCGGCTGGTCAGTTTCTTGACAGTACTCTCGGACCGCCCGTCGCGACGTCGACCCGTCAGCGGCCGAAACGAAGCAGCAGACTCGGGTTCCGCATTGCGTTCGATACGAGCTTCCAGCACATTGTCGCGACCGAGGCGACTGCTGAGCTTGTCGATCAAGCGCCCGAGCTGTCGACGGTGTTCGCGAGCCGCATCGTCAAAGAGTTCCGACTGTTGCCACTGGACCGGCGCTGCATGCACGATCTGCATCGCAATGCGCCATACGCCGTATTGAGTCACCAGTGTCTCGGCATCGGCCAGTTGCGCATCGGTGCGGCGAGGATCATGCAAACCCGTGCGCGATTTCGACTGCGACGGAGGCTCAGGCTTTCCATCTCGACGCTTCGTACGAGCCACTGCGGATCTGCCTTGCTCCGAGTTCAAGATGACGTCGAGCTGTCCGTCGAGCAACGACACGAGATGTTCGCAGTCATTGGATGCTGCATACAATCCGAGATTCATCAACAACGGAGGTCGCGATACGACGTCCATTCGGCAGACGATACGCAAGGCCCCTTTTCCTTCACGTTGCATGCGCGAACATAACGTCGCGCACTGTCGATGGATCAGTTCACGAATCGTGTCTCGATTAGACGTGGGAAACTCGATCTCTTCATCGGCCTGCATCTCGGGTGATACATGCAGGACGGTGATCGATTCGTCAGCATTCCCCAGCGCTTGATCAGATCTCAGTAAGAGCTGAGCGCCGAGGCGCGTGGCCAGTCCGTCTCTCGGCAATTGCCAGATTTGCATCGGACGTCGGATGCCCAAGCGCGATAGCTTGTCGACTGTATCTTCATCGATTCGCAGTGCAGCCGTCGGCAGCTCGGCGAGCAGCTCTTCTTCCTCCCACATCTCGGTGATCAGCCCGCGACTGTCAGGGATGATCGACTCGGCAGTCGAACTCGAGTCCGCCTCGCAATCTTGTTCCATTGGGATGGAAACTCTCAACGTCGTCTCGCGCCGGCTCGTTCTGCGCAGTTCGTAGTTGGCCATCGCCCAAGCGGCACCGATGGTGCTCGATATGGCCATGTAGGCGAAATAGCCTTCGCTCTTCAGCCATCGACTTGCAGCGAGTAAGAGACCATGTTCGTTTTCAAACAGGTGAGCGGTGCCGCTGACATCCGCCAAGATGCATTGCGGTTCTACATGTTCACGCCCTGCCCAGCGCATGGGATCGAGCATTTCGAGTCCCACGATAGGACTGAACTGACCGGCTCGTTCACAGAGTTCGCACAGTGCATCAAGATCCTCGTCGGAGCGATAGGATCGGACTTCCCAAAAGGGTTTAGCCGGAGATTCAGACGAAGCGTTCGCTTGAGTTGAAGCGAGAGCTGTACGCTGGTTGAGCAGGAGAGCGGGCCTGTTCATAAGCCAAGCCGCGAGCTCGCTCATCCGCATACCAATGCGAGCTCCGCTGCGACGCGCATGGAGATTGGCTGCAGCCACCACTAAACCGCGGCGAGCGTCTCGCGTTTCAAGAATCAGCGCTCGGCCCGCCAGCTCCGGCTCGACGCGCAGTGCGCGCTGGACCGGCCAATTAGGAAGCCAGATGCAAAGGATGCGCTGCGTCAACGTAATCTCACGGCGCTGGACGTGACCCGAATCGTACGGCGCCGTGGGTGGAATTAAACGAGCAGACTACTTCTGCGTTTCGTTTTCGATCTCTTTGAGCGATCGGCCCAGACGCTTGCGGCCATTCTGACCGGTGCGCGGATGACCTGCAAGCTTCGGTGCCGCGGCCGTCGCCGCCCCGCTGCTTGCGCCGCTTTGCAGAAACGCTACGACATCCGGATGCAGTTCATCGGTCGACGGCGGTGTTCCCAACTGATCGATGGCATCGCTGACGCCGAGCAGAACGGATTGGCGAACTCCGTCGCGAATCCACGAAAAGAAATTGATATTGCTCATGGGTCGTCTCCTTACTTCCCGGGTCCGATTCAAACGTTTCAATTTGCGAACTGTGTCGCAGCAGAGTATCGCGGCTCGTTAAAGAGCCGCAGCGGCTTCCGTGTCCAATGCTTGTGCGAACTCGATCCCGAGAACTTCTCGAGCGAGTTGACGATAGTCTTCCGCGCCGTTGGACGTCGGAGCATATTCAAGGATCGATTGACCGAAGCTCGGTGCCTCTGCCAAACGGATGTTGCGGCGAATACGAGTTTCAAAAAACTTCGCTCCCGCCCAGACGCTTGATCCTGCCGATTGATGCTGCAGGAACTCGTCGACATCGCGCGTTACTTCCGCTGCCAGTCGTGTGCTTGATTCGTACATGCAGAGTACTACGCCTGACAATCGAAGGCTTGGATTCAATCGTTTGGCTACGATCTCGATCGTGCGCAGCAATTTGCTCAAACCGTGCAAGGCCAGGAAATGAGGTTGCAGCGGTAGAAACACTTCATCAACCGATGTGAGTGCATTCAACGTGAGAACACCGAGTGACGGTGGGCAATCGAGGATTACGAAGTCAAAGTCTTCATCGTCGACGTCCAGTTTGTCCTTCAAAATCACTTCGCGTCCGACTTCACCGGCCAGTTCGAGTTCGGCTGCGGCCAAGTCAAGATTCGCCGGAACTACAGCCAAGTTATCGGTGATCCATTTGCGCGCATCCGCGATCATCGCGTCGCCGCACAGTACGTCATAGATGCTCGTTTGATGATCCATCACGGACAAACCGAAATGGAGCGATGCGTGAGCTTGGGGGTCGAGGTCGATGACGCACACGCGTTTGCCGCTTTCAGCTAATGCGGCGGATAGATTCACAGCGGTCGTCGTCTTGCCGACTCCGCCCTTTTGATTGATCACAGCCATTTTGCGCACGGCAGACATTCCTTTGTCTTGAGTCAACGGTCCAGTCGCAGGGTCGGGGATCGACTTCGAGGCCCGGCTTTCGGCGGTGCCTCAGTTTGATCGCCTGCGGCGTCGGCGGGGTGTAGCGGTTATAACGCGCGGTCCGCCGCCGTCGCCAGACCGTTTCGCCCGCACGTTCCTTCCATCTCGTTCATTTTCAAGCTGCCGTGCCGTTAAGCCGCAATGCAGGCATTTTTCCAACCTATGTTTTAGATGGGACCGTACCGGAATTTCCCATGGTCGCCCCATCTCCCCCCGAAAGCTAAACCATGTCTGACAGCCGTAGCGTCAAGCGGATCGGTATTCTCACCAGCGGCGGCGATTGCCCCGGCCTGAACGCTGTGATTCGAGGCGCTCACAAAGCGGCGCGGCATCACGGTTATGATGTCGTCGGCTTTTCTCGAGGCTATGAGGGTTTGGTCGATCCGGTAACGTACCGCACGCTGGACGATCTCAGCATCGATGGCATCCTGGCTCAAGGTGGCACTGTTCTTGGATCCACCAACCAAGGTCGCTTTGCAGCCGTCTCGGGCGAAAACACTCGCATCGATCTCGATCCGGCACTGATACAAGCTGTCCGGCACACGGTTGAGCAACTCAATATCGCGGCTCTGGTGTGCATCGGCGGCGACGGCTCGTTGGCTGTCGCGCAGCAGTTCCATGAAGCAGGCATTCCAGTCGTAGGTGTGCCCAAGACAATCGACAACGATCTGTCATGCACCGCATTCACGTTCGGCTTCGATTCGGCAGTCGCATGCGCCACCGATGCGCTCGATCGTCTTCGCACGACAGGTGCCAGCCACGAACGGACTATGGTGCTGGAAGTGATGGGACGTCACGCCGGTTGGATTGCTCTGCACGCAGGGATAGCAGGCGGTGCCGATGTGATTCTGCTACCCGAGATTCCTTGGTGTTACGAACATGTCTGCAGCAAGATCTTGTCGCGTCGAGCGGAAGGGCACAAAGAAACATTGATCGTTGTCGCTGAAGGAGCTCATCTCCCGGATGGCGAGAACGTGGTCCGCGAGCGTCGTCGAGAAGATCGACAGGTTCGACTCGGCGGCGTCGGTAACATCGTAGCGGCTGAGATTGCCGAGCGACTGCGCTGCGAAACACGAAACACCGTATTGGGCCACCTGCAACGCGGCGGAACACCGACCGCCTTTGACCGTTGCTTAGCCACTCAACTTGGCGTGCACGCAATTCGCTTGGTCGAAGAACGTGCGCTTGGACGCATGGTCTGCTATCAGCCGCCTGAAGTGACCGACGTATCGATCGCCGATGCCATCGGCGTTTTGAACAAAGTCGACTCGCACGGTTCCGCCGTCCGTACTGCACGCGGACTCGGAGTGAGTTTCGGAGACGCATGGCCCGGAATGTTCGGCAGTGTTTCGCCGTTAGACGCAGCCAATCGCAACGCAGGGCAACGCGGCAGTTCGAACCTCGCCGCATCGGATTCACCGAGCAGCGAATGCATTTTTGTCCCCGACGCGTTGGCAACACTCGACGCAGCGCTCATCCAAGTCTTCTGATCAAATTGAGCGACAACGGGCGCATTATCTTTTCCTACTCCTACTCCTACTCCTACTCGTACTCGTACTCGTACTTGAAATTTCTTCCCAGGAGTCGAGTACGAGTACCGCTTCGCTGAGTACGAGTACGAAGAGGAAATGCTACTGCGCGATACGTAATGTCATCGCAACCTATCTCCCCATCCCGTTCATCCCGTCCATCAATGTTCTAAAAACATCCCTCCCACCGACTCTACCGAGAAACGCCACGTACTAACCCGGGATGGATATCGATGTCGAGCGGCGATGTGTTCCCGCGGTCGAACTGTTCCCACGCGATTGCGCCCATGACGGCATTGTCTGTACAAAGCTCAGGAGGAGCAAGCAACAGTTCGACGCGTCGTTTGTCGGCTACGCGTTGCAGTTCCTCCCGCAGCTTGCGGTTGGCACAGACTCCGCCGCCGACGCACAATCGCTTGAGTCCGGTTTGTTTCAGCGCCAGGTCGGTTTTTCCGACCAAGCATTCGATCGCCGCTGTCTCGAAGCTCGCTGCGACATCAGCCCTTTGTTGATCGTTGAGTTGCAGAGCGCTGAAATCTTGTTTGCCCGCACCGACCAGCGCATAGCGGACGGCTGTTTTGAGACCTGAGAAGCTGAGGTTGAGCGACTGGCGGTTGTCGAGCATCGGGCGCGGAAAGGAGTGAGCCTTCGGATTCCCGGTGGCAGCGATGCGGCTGATGTGTGGTCCACCGGGGTAGGGTAGTCCCAGCATGACCGCGACTTTGTCGAAGGCTTCTCCGACTGCATCGTCGATCGTGCCGCCGAGATACTGCCACTCGATCGCTGACCGGCATTCATAAAAATTCGTATGCCCGCCGCTGACCACGAAACCCAGACACGGAAAGATAGATTCCGTGCGACCTAGCTGACAGGCATAGATATGGGCTTGGACATGGTTGACGGCGATCAGCGGTTTATCCCAAGCCACGCACAGTCCTTTGGCTGCAGCCAATCCGACCAACAGCGAACCCGGAAGGCCTGGTTCCGTAGCGACTGCCACGGCTGCTAAGTCTTGGATCGGATCGATGGCAGCAGCAGCAAGGCAACCGCGAATGATTGGAACAATGCGTTCCAAATGAGCTCGCGCGGCCAGTTCGGGCACGACTCCGTCAAAGCGTTCGTGGACCGCTTCTTGTCCGGCAACTTTGGATGCGAGAACTTTTAGATCTCGTGTAATGACGGCCGCCGCCGTTTCGTCGCAAGTCGTTTCGATAGCTAAGAGAGCTTGCATGGTCCTGCATTCGGTTCGAGTCATGGTCGCACTCGAACCCTGTGGCAGGTAGCCGTGCTGCGAATCAGCGAGTGAAGCCCATGAAGAAGCTGAAGATCTGACGATCGTCCGTATTAGCGTATTTAACAGGAAACGCGAAGTCGAACGCGAGGGGGGCAGGGCCGAGAGCCGGAACATTCACGCGAATACCGAAGCCGGGCGAGATCCGATAGTCGTCCCATGTCATGTCGAGATCTTTGGAGATCGCACCGTAGTCGCAGAATACGATGCCTCGGAGCATGTCGTCCGCCGTCAGCGGGAATAAGTATTCCGCACTGCCGAGGAACTGCATGCGACCACCGACTTGAACATCGCCAGTCTTGGGGCTCGCACCGCGGAAGCTGAAACCACGCAGAGTGCTGTAACCACCCATGAAGTAGTTTTCGAAAACCGGCGTATCTGCACCGCTGATACCAAAACGCGAAGTGAGAGCCAGCGTATGCCGACCACCTTGGTCTGGTCGTTCACGAATCAGGAAGTAACGGCTGTAGTTGACCTGTCCACGCGGATAATCAAACTCGCCGAACACCTGATCGTACATCATTTCTAGGTAATGGCCTTCGGTCGCCATGAACGGACTGTCTCGAGTATCGTGAGCCAATCGGATACGGCCTGTGTACAAGTCGTTGCTGCCTAGGACTCGATCCAATTCCGGAACACCGAGCACGCGCGGGCTGGAAATATTCACATCCTGCATGTTGAGTTCGGTGGTGATCGACAGGTCACGCGTGATGTCGTAACCGAGTGCCAAACGTCCGCCGAGTCGCTGTTCGGTCCAGTCTCGGAATTGGCGAGTGAACAAGAAACCACCGACCGAAAAACTGATCGGCGAATATCCAAACAAGTGCGGTTGCGTAAAGTTCACCGTGTAGCGCTGGACACGATTGCCGGGCATCAACTCGGCACGGAAGTTTTGACCGTCACCACGAAACGCTTTACCGGCGAACAAGTCACCCCAGCTCGTCGGCAGGCGTCGATAGTCGAAGTTGCGTTCGTCGATGATCAACTGACCGCCGACACCTAAGTCGCTGTTGACCGAGCCGCCGAGGACGATACGTCCGGTGCGACCTTCTTGAACATAGACATCGACAGGTGTCTCACGAACGAGCGGTTGATAGGGACTGTTGAAGGACAATCCTGTGGTAGGGTCGACGCCCGGTGCGACGGCACCCGGAGCTACCATGCTGTTCATGCCGGCTTGGCCGTCGATGTATCCCGTGGCTCCAGGAGCAATCGGTGACGGAGGCATCGCCGTAGGACTAGGTGCATAACTTCCGGCCCCGCCGTATCCCATCGAAGGAACGGAAGGTGGCGGTGATGGAACTGTGCCTGCATAAGGATTCGCAGCACCGACTCCCTGATTGCCGTAGGGTGCCACACCGTAGTTGTTCGGTGTATTGTAGCCGGGTGCGTTGTAGCCCGGTGCGTTGTAGGGCGCAGGGTTCGCTTGTTGCGGAGTGTAGTTGGACTGAGTGGGCTGCTGTGGAATGGCGCCGTACTGGTTCTGCGGAACGACTTGCGGAGCCGGCTGTGAATAAGGATTGAAAGCCGGCGCGGCAGGTTGTCCAGGCTGAGTCGGAAGTTGGTACTGAACGGTTTGAGTCGGCGCGGTGCCTGGGAGTCGGCCGTTTTGATTGAGCGTCGAAGTGTAGGCTGGATTGTTCAGCAGATAACGATTCTGAGTCGATCCGGGATTGGATGGAACCGGAATCGTCGTTACCGGAGACTGGCCGCGAATGCGCATCGAGTCAGACGGTGACTTATCGCCGAATCCCGTGTTCGGAGTTCCCTTGTAGTCGTCGACCGGCTTCGGCGGAAGTGTCGGTCTGTCGCCGAGCCCGTTGATGATCCAGGGATCGGGTGAACGGTTGTCCTGCAATCCCGTCTGGCAACCTGAGGATAGAACAACGAGGCCGACAATACAGCCGTGTAGGAGTCGGCGACACATCACCGCCACAAGACGCAAAGGCGTCGCTCGGTGACCGACCGCAGTCCGACTGCGCTGGGCGATTCCGTATTGTGTGACGATGTGTTTCAAGGCGAGTATTGCTTCGTTGGGGTCTTCTTGATTCTTTTCCATCGAGCTCACCGGCGGCCCAATCGTGTGGGCTCGCTCAGTGTCGGTTCTCGATGACCTAATGCTGCGATAGTGTGTATAGGCACTATCGCGGCACTGCCTCCGGATCGGTTTGGTCAGCCGGAGTCAATTCGATTCGGGGCGGGTCGCCCATTTGCGGATTGGTTTCGAAGATCTGCGAGGCCTTCAAGCGACGTTCAGAGGATTCGAGCTCGCGTAGGTCGATCATGCGTCCTTCACGCAATCCGATACGATTCGTAACCACGGTTTGCTTTGTGTGGCTCGAGTCGCCGTCGATGTGTACGCGGATCGGACCTGCTCGGTAACGATCTCCTTCCGAGATACGGAAGATGAGATCCATCTTGGCCGGTTCGTCCGCGATGAAGTGCGGTTCCGGCGAGACATCGACGAAGACGAATCCTTCGCGGCCGTAGTACTCGGATCGAATCGTACGTTGATCGCGCGACATCTTGCCGAGATCGAACGACTCTCCTTCCTTGATCGTCAGGGCACCCATCAGCTGCTCCGTAGTGAAGTAGCGATTGCCTGCGATCGCGATGTTGCGAATATGGAACTGCGGTCCTTCGTCGATGATGAAGGTCACTGTGACCCAAGTCCCGCTCGCATCGTACTCGGCTCGATAGTTGACACGAGCCTGGAAGTACCCGAAGGATCGATAGTAAGCAGTCAGATGGTCCACATCTTCGCGGATCTTGTCGACGTTCGCGACGTTCATGATGTAGGCCGTTACGCCACTGCGAGCGTCATGAGATTTGATTTTCGTCTTGAGCAGTGCCGTGCTGTAGACGACATTGCCTTCGAATCGAATCTCCCAAATTCGTTCGACGGGGCCTTCGGAGATCTCAAAGAAGACACGGCGGTCCGATGGACTTGTTCCTTCCTTGACCTGCACGTCGGCGTGGTTCATCCCTTTTTCGTGGTAGAAATCCACCAAGCGCTGCTTGGCCATTTCGACGGAGAAAGGATTGATAGGATCTCCCTTTTCCATCCCCGCATGCTTTTTCAGTTGGCGATCATCCAGGCGTGTGTTGCCGTGGAAGATGACTTCCTGAACGATCGGCTGTTCGACGATTTCCAGTCGCACGACAACTCCGTCTTGGACTTCGCGTACGAAAGGGGTCACTTTGCGAAAGAGGTCCGTGCGATACAGTTCCCGAATGTCGGCTTGTAGTTGCTTTTCATCGTACATGCGATCTTGTCTGGTCTGCATGTGCGACAGAATCTTGTGCTGACTAACTGAACGATTGCCGACGATCTCGACACCGACGACCATTTTCCCCGTATCGATTTGGCTGAGACGAGGACCTCCGGATTCCCACATGCGATCGCGGAAGTTCGGATCAGAGAATGCCGGAGTTGCATCAGGACTACTACCGACGCCGGGCTGTGCGCGCAGCAACGCAGACTCGGATGTCGTCAGCATGCCGACGACCAGCGCCGCAGCAAGTGTCATCGACTTCCATGTCGTCCGGTTGATCATGTTCAGCTCCGCTGTGAAGACCGAGTGCTGCTTGGGGCGTCGCAATTTCAAATCGCATCTGCCGCAGATACGATCAAAATTCGGGATGCCCTCGGTTAATACAGAAACGTGGACGGAGGAACAAGATGAGTTTGATTCGCGAGCCGGTCGGCATTGCTGTCCAAGATTTCGGACTAGCCGTGACCCCCCCTGTAGGAAACAGTCATTGCATGGTTTAAGCTACTGACCGCGCCCAATTCGTTATGCCAAGGCGGTTACTCATTTTTTATTCAGAGGGATAGTCGTGTCGAATAATCCGTATGCCAACAATCCATTCGGTAGCCCCTATGCTCCGTCGCCCTCATCGAGCGGTCCCAGTTCACCAAGAGGGACGATGGGTAAGGTGATGGCTCCGGGCATTGCCCTGTGCGCGATCGGTGGATTAGCCCTGTGTTTTGCCCTATTCAATGTCGTCTTTGCCGCGATCAGCGAACCACAGCAGGTTGACCCGAACGCGCCGGAATTCGTAAAGCAAATGGCTGAGAACAGCGTGGGCCCGGTCGCCGTGGTCGTCCAAGGAGCGCTAGTCGTCCTGAATATCGTGGTCCTCCTCGGCGGCATCATGATGATTCGTACGAAGATGTGGGGCTTGGCTCTGACGGCTTCCATCCTGGCTATGGTCGACATCGAAACGTGCTGCTGCATCATCGGCCTACCCATCGGTATCTGGTCGCTCGTAATCCTCATGCAGTCCGACGTTCAGAACGCGTTTAAAGCCAATAGCTGATGCGTCATCTGTTCGAGCCTTCGTGCTGAATATCCACAGAGTCGGGCCGACACGTTGCGGCCCGATTCTTCGTATGTGCCTCGCGAATTGTTTGCGACCCTCTCGTCCTTTTTTGAAGACAGGTTACGGAATGAAATCTCAAGAAGCCATCAAGATCGGTATCGATATGGCTGAGTTCGTCGGCATGGCCTATTTGGCAGATTTGACCGACGCTGAATTGATGATGCGTCCGCATCCCGAGTGCAACCATCTCAATTGGCAGATCGGACACTTGATCGTGTCAGAACATCACATGCTCAACAGTCAAATTCCCGGCGGCATGCCCGCTCTCCCGGCAGGCTTTTCCGAGAAATATTGCAAAGAGACGGCCAAGCTCGACGACCCGGCACAGTTTGCCGACAAAGCGACTTTGTTTGCGACATTCAAAGAGCAGCGAGCGGCCACCCTAAGCGCGCTGGCAGCGGCTTCCGAAGCAGATCTCGATAAGGCGACCGGCGTGGACTACGCGCCCACGCTGGGTGCCATGTTCGGCATGCAAGGTGGACACTGGCTGATGCACTGCGGTCAATGGGTCATCCTCCGTCGACAACTCGGTAAGCCTGTTCTGATCTAATTCGTCGCGCGATTCCGGTGCCGAAAGCGACGACATAACGTCATCCGACGGTATCAATCGCGCCGACAATTGCGATTCGCAATCCAACGAAAAAGGCCGGTGTGAGTTTGAGACTCACACCGGCCTTTTTTCTTTTGGGGACGTCCTGAGTGACATGATCGATCGCGATGTTCGCAATCGACATCGATCAGCGAGTCTTTACTTCGCGTTGATCGTCACGCCGGGCCAATCGTCAGTGCGGAACGGAGTCAGCGGCAGGCCGGCTCCGTTGAACATGTTGCAGACGGGGTTATCAGCCCAAGCGTAACGGACTGAGGCGGGCGCCGAAACTTTGTCGCTCCACACTTCAACGCGACCATCGGGCAGGACCTTGGCATCGGCCCATACAAACTTCTTGTCTTCGCCTGCAATCGCGAAACCACGCGGCTTGGGGACGTCGAACGGACGCCATCCGCCGTCTACGTAATCAAACGTCAAGGTAACTTTGCCGTCTTTGATTTCATGCGACTTGTATTGCGGGCTGTGGAAAGGAACTTGGACTCCGTATTGCTTGGCCAGAGCCCAACGAGCCAAACGGCGACCGACATCGACCTTGTTCTTCGGGTGAATGTCTTTGCCTTCACCGATATCGATGATGACTGCCTCACCGGTGTTCGGCAGCGCCTTCATCGTCATGGTTTGCGCTTCACGCAGTTCGGCCCAATCGCTTTCGGCCGGCTCAGCCTTCTCGTCGCGGAAATCGGCAAGCTGGACCCAGTAGAACGGGAAGTCACCTTGCTTCCACTCGTCGCGCCAATTCTTGATCATCAGCGGGAACAACGTGCGATACTGATAAGCACGGCCGGCATTCGATTCGCCTTGGTACCAGATCGCCCCTTTGATGCCGTAACCCAAGTGGCTCTTCAACACACCGTTGTAAATGTTCGCGGGTCGTGAGTTACCGCCCATCTGTCCACGCAGGACATTGAGCTGATTCTTTTCCGCTTCTGTCAAATCGCTCTTCGTAGATAGAGTCGCGAAGGTGGCTTCCGTCAGAGCCCAACGGTCCATCAGCGGCTTGTATTGTTCATCAGCCGCCAACACGCTGCGATTGATCCAAGCTTCGCAAGCCGACCCGCCCCAAGCGTTGTTGATCATGCCGACAGGAACGCCGATCGTTTCTTGGAGTTGTCGAGCGAAGAAATATCCGACAGCCGAAAAGCCGCCGACGTTCTCAGGCGTACAAACTTGCCACTTGCGATCATGCGTCCAGATCGGCTCTTGTGTTCCGACCTGCGGGAAATTGATCATGCGAATGTTCGGGTTCTTGGCCGTCAATCTCTCCAGATCAGCGTCGTTTGAAGCGTTGACCGACCACTGCATGTTCGATTGACCGGAACAGATCCAGACTTCGCCGACCAATACGTCAGTGAACTTGATCTCGTTCTTACCTTTGATAGTCAACTCGAGCGGAGCACCGACCGACAGCGGCTCGAGCATGACCTCCCAATTGCCTTTAGCGTCGGCCGTGGCGGTTTGCGTCTTGCCGCTGATTGTCACCGAGACGCTTTCGCCGGCATCGGCTGTTCCCCAAACACGATTCTTCTGTTGTTGTTGCAGAACCATGTGGTCGCCGAAAATGTTCGGCACTTTGACGTCTGCCATCAGCGTCGTCGGTAGGGCCAGCAGGCTGCCGAGAGCCGCTACGGCGACTTGCCTCCAAGTTGTGATTCTCATCGATTGACCTCATCTAAGGTGAAAGGTGGGGAGAGAGGGAAAGAGTGTTCTTGATCACGCGGGATCGCAATCGGCTGGAGCTCTGTCCGCGCATCGACATGCCAACGAACTCGCGAAACGTCATTCGCATCGATTGAATCGAATGCAAGAACTTTGCGGCGGAGTCGCGTGGATCAGGCGGAGAGCCGGGTGCTTAGTTTAACTGACCGCATCGCTCGATGGTGGCCCGACCCGTTTTTTCTCCACTCCTAAGAACCCATCTTTTCCTACGCCGCTCGATTGCCTAGACAGTGCCGCATTTGTGCCGGTCGGACCCCTCACAAGTGACTCCCTTGTTTCAGGGAATTGAGTTTGAAGAGGCTGCTGCAATGATGCTCGCATGGCAATTAAGAGGTTGTGCAGATGCAACGACGAGAGAGTCGTTTCTGTTCGACCCGTTTTCGATAAGAAAGGATTCACCATGGCCGATCGAAAGGCATTCACGCTCGTCGAACTGCTTGTCGTGATCAGCATCATCGGCGTAATGGTCGGGCTGCTCCTGCCCGCGGTGCAGATGGCTCGCGAAGCAGCGCGGCGCACGCAATGCTCGAACAACGTCAAGAACATCGGTCTGGCTCTGCACAACTTCGCGGACGCATATCGGTCGTTTCCGGCGGGTAACGAGGGACTCAAAGAGACTTATCACGCGTGGTCGGGCCGGATACTTCCATATATCGAGCAGAGCCCTTTGTACGCTCGTATCGACTTCACTCGCAAATGGAATGAAGTCGGCGCGAACGCCGATGCGGCACAGGTGGATGTTCCCGTCTATCGATGCCCCGGATCGATTCTGCCGATTGCGGGTAAGCAAGATTACGGCGGCATTCTCGGTACAGCACTGCTGCCGCTGCAACTGGGCAGCGGGCCATCCGATGCATTCGGATGCGGCGTTCTGATCAGCTTGACACCTGAACAGTCTCGACCCGTTCGGCCCGGTGATGTTGTGGACGGTTTGAGCTGCACGATGGCTGTCGGCGAGTCAGTTGATCGCAATCCCGAAAGCTCGGGGCGTTGGGCCTGCGGAATGAATTGCTTTTCACAGAACGAAGCGATGGTGAACAGCGGAGGCAGCGGTGAACTGTACTCCCATCATCCCAACGGTGCACACGCATTGTTCGCTGATGGCCATGTCCGTTTCATCATCTGCCAAACAGAACCTCGCATACTCGGTTCGATCTGCACTCGCAACGGCAATGAACTGGACGCCGTCAAGATCGAAGAGAACTGAGCAGTTTCAATTTCGTGTTCGTTTATGTTTCTCGTTTCATGGTTCGTATTGAGAGGAACCCCATATGTTTCTGAATCGTCGTACTTTCGCAGCTCTGGCCTGTCTCTTGGCTTTGTCCGCATCGACCGCTTTCGCAGGCGGTAGTGGCGGAACCAAGAAGGATGCAACGATCAAGTTCCAGAACAACACCACCGCAACCGTCGGTGTGGCTGTCGATCCTTCCGCATCGTTGCTCTCTGCCACCAACAGCACCGAGTTCACAGCTCGCGGCGGCAAGCTACTCAACGCCAGTGACTCGGTCCCGATCGCAGTCAAGGCTGGTTCGCACCGTGTCATTGCCGTAGATGCAAGCGGCAATGTGTTGTTGGACATGACCGTCAACGTCGCCAAGGGAGAAACCTACACGGTCAACGTGAATCCCGGCACGTAATGCTCTGGACTTTCGTTTTCGACTCTGATGATTCAGGCGGTAACGACCGTTGCTGAATCGGACGAGCGGTTGAAGTTCAATTCCATGGATGCGAGGTCCAGCTTCGGGCCTCGCATTCGCATAGTCGGCGCACGGCGTTCGGGAGCGGGATAATGAACCAAGGCACATCTCGATCGTTATCCAACCCGGTTCAGCTTGCGTGCGTGCCGTTGCTTATCCTACTGCATGCCTATCCATTTCTTGTCGGTGGAAGTGCGATCTCCATTTGGTCGGCAATCGCTCTGACGTTGATCACTCTCGAACACGGAACATGGTTGCGGCGGTTGCCGGTTATCAGTGCCTGGTCCATCACCGCCATCGCCATCGCGTTCCACTGGTCGCCTGCCGCTATGGCGTATACGCTGGCGTCAGATTACTGGCTTGGTCTGCTCACCGCCGCACCGCTGATCATTTGGGATGGGATGCGGTTGGCGCTAGGATACTGGATCGGATCACGACTGACGCGTGACTCGCAGGTCCTCTGGCTGACGACCGCCTGCACATCCGTAATCTTAGAGTTGTTGATGCCGGGTGTTTTTCCCTGGAAGCTCGGCTACGCACAGCTGGATATCCCGTGGACCATTCAAGCCGTCGATCTATTCGGTCCCAGTTGGTCGACCGTATTCGCATTCGCTGTCGGCGGCGTAATCGCACGAATCGTTTCTATGGGCCTCCACCTTGCTTGGGAGCATTCAGCAAGTAACACAGACGGCATATCGTCGGTGACGACTCCTGAGGCATACAATTCAAACGTTTCGAGGCGATCCAGTCATTGGCGATGGACTGCGGCGATCGTCGTGCTAATGAGTTGTGTTTATTCCTTTTTCAGTTATCGAAGCTGGCAGGCGGCTGCTGACGAAGCGCCGCATATTCAGGCCGCTCTGATCCAAGTCGATCCGAGTTTCGTCGGGTCTACTCAGCAGGCTCAGTCGCTGACGCGATCTCTTTCTCCGGAAGTGGATTTGGTTTGTTGGCCCGAATCCAGCGGCGGTAACTACGCTTTTGACTTGACGGATCTATCCGACGACCAACGAGTATTCGCATTATCTCGCGAACCGGAGCGCGGACTTAGGCCGTGGCCGAAACCGTTCTGCGATCTGTTAGTCGGAGGAAAATGCTATGAAGGAGATCCGGAGAATCCCGCTCGTCTGTTTGTAACCGCGATGCTCATCAATACCAACGAACGAATCGTCGGGCGTTACCACAAACGGTTCTTGATGCCGTTCGGTGAATATGTGCCTGGTGAGAATACGGTTCCCGGATTGGCGGCTCTGTTCGATATGGCTGAACATGTCGAGCCTGGGGCTGCGAGCGAACCGATCGTGACATCGTCGGGTGTACGTGTCGGAGCTGCGTTATGTTACGAAGACATGGTCCCGTCTGCATCGCGCAGCGTCGTACGCAACGGTGCTCAACTACTGATTTCGCTGATCAATGGATCGGCATTTGAGAATCCATTGACGTTGATTCAACATCGCATGTTGGCTCAGCAGCGTGCGATTGAATGTCGACGCACGATGTTGCGCTGTGCCGCGACAGGTGAAACATGCATGATTGATCCGTGCGGTGAGATTGTCAGTTCACTTCCTTTGCAACACTCGGGATCGATGGAAGTCTCTGCGGCGATTCTTGATCGATCACCGCCCGGCCTATCTTGGAACTGGTTGCTGCCCGCTGGTTGCATCGGCATCATGGGGAGTTTTCTTTGTTTCGGCCCCGGTAAGGCTCTGACGGCAAATGCGGAAGTTCCGCATGACAATTGATGCATTGCCGATTTTCCGATGAATCGTGAATCTCTGGCGCTGTGTTCTCTCAAAGCAACGGTCGGCGCGAAACTCGAAAGTCGATCGAAATCATCCCGAACGCAAATCGGGCGCAGCGATTGCATTCCTCAGAGGCCTGACCAGTTATGGGAAATCCGCACAGCTAAGGCTGAGTGGACGTGAGTCGATCCAGTGAGGATTGATAACTGGGACAGGCAAGAAAAGGGAGTGAGTCGAATGGCAGTAAGGCGGACCGATTTGGATTCATTTTCGCAGCGAGAATTGCAGCGAGAGTTTTATTCTGTAACCGAGCCGGAAGAGAACTCGAGTCCGGAAGTGATTCTAGACTCGTTGCCCAAGCGACAGCGCGAAGTGCTGGCTCTGCTATTGCGAGGGCTGAGTTTGAAAGAGATCGCCAAGCGGCTGGGTATCAGTCCGCATACGGTCAACGACTATACCAAGGCGCTGTATCGCCGATTCCAAGTCTCCGGTCGCTCGGAGTTGCTCGCTCTCTTCATCGCCGACCCGATTGCATCCGGGATTTAGACGCGCGGGGCGATTGGATAGGAACGAGCGCGAGCTACGGAACGATGTTGCAGCGTCATGTCTTAATTCAAGCGGTACGGCGCAAGCCGTCTGGTTCTTCAAGATTGATATTGCATTACCGGACGGCTCGCGCCGTACCGCTTTCATTGAATCAACTAGCCCTTACGCAGCGGCTAGTGATCTTCCAATCACACAATTACTGTGTCCACTAAACGACGACAGGATGCGTACTTGACGGTACGCATCCTGTCGCTGGATTTGGAGAACAGAGCTCAAGCTACATTACGAAGCCGATCGATCAGTCTTGATATTCGGCAGCATCGTAATCGAATGACGGTTCGGGTGTAGGTTCGTAAGAGTCATCGTTGCGCACCGGAGTGGTGGTGATCAGTGAGGAGCCGCTTGACGCGGGACTCGAAGATCCTGCCGACAGTTTGTAGCTCAACTCGATTCGCACTGCTTTACCACCGGACAAGTCGGTCGCGATGTCGAGCCCGGCGAGGTTGTCGCCTTGTTGAGCTTCGGTCGGTGCTGCGAAGGTCAAGTTCAGGAACTGAACCGCCTTGGCTTCGGTTGTAGGTTCGAATTCGATCTGAATGTTCGATCCCTTGACGTTCAGCACGTTGAACGGCTCGTTGCCTTTCAGCAGGATACGTTGCTTGATCGGTTGTCCGGGCTTGATTTCGCCCAGAGCCAAAGCGGCTGGACTGGCCGACAGATCGGCTTGGACATTCGCGAAGCATTGCAGCGGAACGGTAACCAAGCGTTGATCGCTGGTATAGAGAATGAGCTGGGTGGCCAAAGGGCCGGTCGGGCATTCGGGCGAAAGACGAGCTGTGATGCCGTACTTCACACGACCGCCGTTGCGCGAGATTTCGGTGAAGTCGGCGCTCACGTACTTCGAATCAGCCGCAATCTTGTTGATCTTCCAATCGCTCTTGCCTGCGTAGTCGAGTGAAACGTCGAGCTGCTTGCCATCGCCGGCCGGAACATTGCCGAAGGAGAGTTCGCCCGGATTGAAGACGATGTCGGAGCGAATGTAGCCTTTGACGTTCAGTTGCAAGTCCATGAACTGCGGACGATCAATCGTCAGAGTCAAAGTGGCTTTGCGATCACCGGTGAAGGTACCGGTGTTGAAGCGGGCGAGAACAGTACCGGTCTCACCTGGTTTGATCCACTCGGTTTCGATGATCGGCGTGGTGCATCCGCAACTGGCACGTATCGATGTCAGGTGCAGCGGTTCTTTGAAAGGGTTGCGAATGACGAACTGGTGTTCGGTCTTGGCGGCGCGTGCCACGGTTCCGAAGCTGTGAGCTCGTTCCGTTGCCGGAATGAGTTGGTCGGTGACGGATTGGGCGTGAACGAAAGAGGACAGCGTGCCTGCAATAAGCAGACACCCTGCAACGGCCATGTTGCGCATTCAGGTTTCTCCACGGATGGTGCACACTGCCGTTGGGTAAGATGGTCACGCGAGCGGGAAAGGTTTGGAGCGGTTCCGCGAGCGAGTGCCGAGCCGGCAGCGAAATTGTCTGATGCATTTATCAGATGGAGAGCAGCGGCAAACTGATCGAATGTGGCTTAATTCGTCGAGTCCGGCTCAAGTGCCTCGTCACGGAGCATATCGTGACTAAAACGAAAAAAGGCGGCACTCTTTGCCTTCATAGCAAAGAGGCCGCCCTCGTCAAAATCCACCAGACTTGTTTCCAAGCGGGTGCGGAGAAGCCTTAGCAACCGCAGTCGTTACGACCGCTGAGCAATCGGCTCAGGAAACCGCCGCGAGCCGGAGCCGGGCAGGTAACCGGAACTTGAACTTCTTCGCAAACCGTTCGAGGTACGCAGCGGGTGTAGGTGTAGGGTACTTCCACGCATACCTTCTTAGCGACCTTGATGGTCTTGGTGTAGCATACCGGCTTGCAGACGGTGTACGGAACTTGCTTAACAACGTTCTCGCACACATAGCTGCGAACTTGGTATGTGTAGGTCTGGCACTTGGTTTCGCATACCATCTTGCAGGTGGTGTAGCAGACATTCTTCACGGCTTGTTCGCAAACAATGCGGCAGGTCGTGTAGTTGCATGTCTTTTGACGGCATTCCGGAACCATCTTGCAGGTGGTGTAGCAGACGGTCTTCTGACGGCACTCAGGCACCATTTTGCAGGTGGTGTAGTTGCATGTCTTCTGACGGCATTCCGGAACCATCTTGCAAGTCGTATAGCAAACCGTCTTGCTGCGCGGTTCGCAAACCATGCGGCAGACGTTATAGGTGCAGGTCTTTTGACGGCATTCCGGAACCAGCTTGCAGGTGGTGTAGGTGCAAGTCTTTTGACGGCACTCAGGAACCAGCTTGCAGACGGTGTACGGAACGGTGTTGGTCACGCATTCCTTTTCGTAGCGAACGCAGTTGACGGTCTTCTCTTCGCAAGTCGGCACCCAAACCTTCTTGCAAATCGTGGTCGGCGGGCACTGAACACATTCGACATGGCATTCACCCGGGCAATATACATTGCGGCAGGTGCTTGCATCGAACGACCAGGTGCCTGGTGTACGGACGACCTTGCGGACCGACTTGCCCGGGATCGTTTCGCTGCGCTCTTCCCAATGACCACCCTTGACCATGACGGTCTTGGTGTAGTTCACCGGCTTGGTGACGTAGCTGACGACTTCACGGGTCTTTTGTTCTTGAACAGGAACCATCACCGTGTAGTTGATCACCTTTTCGTGTGTTTCACGAACAGGCACCATCACCGTGTAGTTGATGACCTTTTCACGGGTCTCGACAACCGGACGGCTGACGGTGTAGTTGATCACCTTCTCATGCTTCTCCTGAACGGGAACCATGACGGTGTAGTTGATGACCTTGCTGTGAGTCTCATACACGGGCTTGCAGACCGTGTAGTTGATCACTTTCTGGTGTTGTTCGTAAACAGGCTTGCAAACCGTGTAGTTGATCACTTTGCTGTGAGTCTCATACACGGGGCGACGGATCGTGTACGGCACTTGTTTGGTGTGCGTTTCGTACACGGGTCGGCTTACTGTGTAAGTCCGTGTGCCCGTCTTGGTTTCGCAAACAGGACGGCGTACCGTCGTGTTCACCTCACGATACTGGGTCTCACGCTCGTATCGAACGGCTTGAACTTCGCGATCTTCACAGACCGTTTGCCATTCTTTACGGGTACCCTGTACCGCTTCTTTCTCCCAGACCGTTTTACGGACGGTCTTGGTGACGGTGTGGCATGCCGGAACTTCGCAGCAATTGACCACACTGCCTTCACAATCTTGGTAGCTGATGGCGCCGCAATAAGCCGCGCTAGCTACCCGACCGGACATGGAAGCCAACATGGCAACCAGCACCGGTACGAGGAACAGCCTTCTCATCTCCCGCTCTCCTTGGAAAACTAACTTCACTGAACGCAGCATCTGGTGGCGAATGACTTTCGCCTGTTCTTGCGCGGCAAACTTCAAGTGTTTGCGAGCGTTGCACCCACACGTTTACAAATGCACCTCGCTCAGGCGTCGCGGCATTCCTCCCGAAGTCCGCTCGCTTGTGCCCAAGGTGCACGCATGGGTAAACTGTTCGCAAATCTACGAAGTCTCCGATAGCACCAGATACATCGACTACGGAGCAAGGATTGAATAGGAATTTTGATGAGATTGGGTAAGGCGAGAGGTTTGGCGTAAATTGGGCGAGTGAGTCGAGCGGTTGTAGCGGTTGTAGCGGCATACGAGGACGACGTGTCAAGAAGCGAGCCATCCGATCAATCCGAAGTAAGTTCCGAAGCCCATACCGCTTCGATATCCGGACCCACTGCCAATCGTTTGGGGCTTTATCTTCGCGAACTTCAACATCTCCAGCGCAGCGGCGTAGCAACAATTCGCAGCGGATTTCTGGCGACTCGGCTCGGTCTAAGCGACTCGCAGATTCGCCGCGACTTGGCTCAGCTCGGACAGCTTGGTAAGCGCGGCGTGGGATATGAAGTAACCGAGCTGATCAAGCGCATGCGGCATATCTTGGGAACCGATGGTCAGTGGCGAACGGTGATTATCGGGCTGGGGAATCTCGGGCAAGCCCTCATGCACTATCGCGGCTTTCGCGAACAGGGCTTCCAAGTAGTGGCCGTCTACGAATCGGATCCGACCAAAGCGGGTCGGACTTTCGAAGGGGTCCCGGTGTTGGCCGTCGATGATCTCGAAAAGACGCTACCAAAGCTGGGTATCGACCTCGCAATTTTGGCGGTTCCGTCCCCCGCGGCGGCGGCTGTTGCCGACCGTTTGACGAGGGCCGGAGTCAAAGGAATCCTGAATTTCGCGCCTGTCAGCCTGAACCAACAACCCTCGACGGCGGTCGTTGACGTAGATTTGGCAATTGAGTTGCAGAGGCTCGCATTTGCTGTTGTGAATCGGCAGCGATCCGGCTAAATTCTCTCTCCATGCAAGCTACGAAAGTGGCGGGTTCCATACGGCCTGGCCGCTCGAGTCAGTCTGACACCCTACCCGGTGGTGTAACGGTAACACTAAAGATTTTGGATCTTTCATTCATGGTTCGAATCCATGCCGGGTAGCTGGATCTGACAAAAACCCCTGAGTCGCTCAGGGGTTTTTTCGTTGACGGGCTGCCCGATCAATTTGGCGTCCCTCTCGTCATTGCGGCCCCCCAGAGCCTCTGCTCCCAAACCGGCGTCTGAGAGTCATACGATCTCGCAAATCACTGCTCCGCCTTCCCTTCGTGCTCTTCGTATCCTTCGTGTTTAAAAACTCTTCTCCCGCGTCCGTTCAGTGATGAGTCGAAGGCGGGGAGAGATAACCACGAAGAGCACGAAGGACACGAAGGTCAGGATTCAAGAGAGGCAATAAAGCGGAAGCCTGCCGCGGATTCGTCCAGCATTTATCTCAATCGCTGTCCAAGCTGGCACGAAATCACTTCACCGGAGCCGGAACTGGGGGCGTGACATGGTAGTGGCAAATTACTGCTCCGCCTTCCCTTCGTGCTCTTCGTGTCCTTCGTGTTTAAAAACTCTTCTCCCGCGTCTGTTCAGCGAGGGGTCGAAGACGCGGGGAGATAACCACGAAGAGCACGAAGGACACGAAGAATTTGACGCGAGTGTTTATTCCAATCCGGAAGTTTCTGCGCCGGCTCGGGTTGAGAGTCCTTGGTATAGCTGAAAGTCGATGGACTCGATGATGAGACGAACCGAACCATCGCCCATGAGGAAGTTGGCATAGCCGACATGCGGAGCGGAGACATCGCGGTCGTCCGGCTCGGAGATGGTTCGGTGTGTGACCGGTTTGGAATAGCACCATGTGTCCGTGATCATCGTCGGGATCGGTCAATTCGCGAATGGCGCCACTCCAAGCGGTCTCATAGGAGAAGTGCGGACCATGCACGCCAGCACGTCGGAACGGACCATTTTGACGTTCACCGCAAGCCAGTGTGTTTGATAAACCATCCAACACATCGGCGAAGCGAGTACCGCTGTTTCGGCTGAATAGTCCGTCTCGCTTCTCTTGAAACTCATCGAGGTCAGGCGGGCCGAACGATCCTACGTAACTGCACATCGCATACTTTTCGATTCCCATCTCCACGAATCCATCGGGCGATTCGACGTCATCTGGGCAAATGAAGATGGGGAGATGGATTTCTCGCGCTGCTTGGTTCCTTGAATCGAAGAGCGGCACGTTGAAATTTAGTTTCGCTTGCACACTGGCTTGTTCCACATACGGCAGCAACATGGCGCCCCAGCCGAATCCGGCGTTATTCCCCTGTGGGCCAGGTTTGTAAATGTAGCCTGACGGTAAGCGACGAAAGGCTGCTTCGTACGCATGGAATCCCAAGCCGATTTGCTTCAGATTGTTGAAGCAAGAGATTCGACGAGCGGCTGATCTGGCATGCTGAACGGCAGGCAAGAGCAGTCCGACCAGAATGCCGATGATGCCGATTACTACCAGCAGTTCGACAAGCGTAAAGCCGCTTCTAGTTGGGCGCTTTCTGGTCGAGCACTTGATCACTCTGAAATCGGAAGATCGGCGCATCACAATGGAACTCCGCAACATGGGGGCGGCAAGAGCTCACATTCTAATCAACATGCGATGCCTGCCACTCTCTCAATCGACCTCATCGTAGAGTGATTTTTGACGGCGTCAGTGAGCCGAAGCGGCCGCTGCCGGTGGGCTCTTCGCTTTCTTCGAGCCGCCGGAGTCGGATTTACCGCCGGGCTTTTCTTTGGCTTTGCGATCCTCGGGCGTCCCTTGCATTGAGTCCATGGTCTCGTTGATGAGGAAGACCTCGACGCGTGTATTCTTCTCGGCCGATTTGTCGTCCGCTTGCAGCGTGATCGGTTCATAGGGACCTGGCAGGCAGATCCGCATCCGTCCGTCCTCGATCCCGAGTTCTTTCAAGTACAGTCGTACATTCTCGCACCGCTGGTAGGTCAAGATGCGTAAGTGATCATCGCGATTGTGATCGTTGGCAGAATGCTGAGAGAAGTGTCCACGGATATCGATCTTATGAGCCAGCCCCGTGATATTCGGCAGCAAATTCTTCAGTGCCTGCTTGGCATTATCGGTGAGCTCGGCAGAGCTGTCGTCAAAGTACAAGATCGTACCTGATGTCGTTCGTTCGGGAGCCCGGATCGTCACCATTTTCGGTGTCTTGCGTTCCGGTGCTTCCGGATCATCGTGCGGAATCGAATGTGGGTTGCTCCCTAAGAATCGTTTGTTCGGGTTCGAGTCACCTGAACGAACTTCTTTGATGGACGGATTGCGACTGTGGTTGGTCGTCAGGCGCGAGCGAGCCCATGGGTCACTGAAATAGTCCGAGATCGCCTTCTTCTTACTGGAGTCTTGGCCGACGAGCCACATCACCAAGAAGAACGCCATCATAGCGGTCACGAAGTCCGCATACGCCACTTTCCATGCACCACCTCCACCGGCCATTTGTTCTTATCCTTTTGCCAAGCTCGCGATTAATCGGTGTAGCCGTCGACTTCTTTCAGCATCGCTTCCAACGCTTCAGGCGATGGACGCACATCGGAAGGAAGGCCGCGCCGGGCCGCTTCGACGGCAACCTTAGGCGGCATGTTCTTCATGAAGCAGGTGACCGCTTGCGCGATCGTCTTGAAGAAGGTCGATTCTTCATGACCTGCAAACTCCAGCTTGGTAACCAGCGGAGCAATAAAACCGTATGAGAGCAGAATCCCGAGGAACGTACCCACCAGAGCGGCACCCACGTGGTGACCGATCTCCGTCACCGGGCCGTCGATGTGTTCCATCGTGATCACAATCCCGAGCACGGCCGCCACGATCCCGAACCCCGGCAGACCGTCGGCTGTTTTCGACAGCACGCTGACCGGCAAGTGGTGTTCTTCTTCAGCCGCTTTGATTTCGACATCCAGCAGCATGCCGAGCTGTTCACCGTCGAGGCTGCCGTCGAGCATCGGACCGAGCGCCCCGGCGATAAAGTCAGAGGCGTGGTGGTTGTTGTAAATCTTCGGGTAACGCTTGAAAATCGTACTGTCGTGAGGATTCGATACGTGCGGTTCCAAAGCCAGCAAGCCGTCGCGCCGCGCTTTGCGGAACAACTGATACATCAACTTGAAAAGTTCATCGTAAGTGGCTTTGCCGAAGGGGCTGGGTTTGATCGTACCGATCAGGCCCTTCATCAAGTTCTTCAGCACGCTCATGGGTGACATCACGATCATAGCGCCGAGCGCAGCGCCACCGATCGTCAGCAATTCATACGGCTGAATCAGCGCAGGGATACTGCCGCCGGACAGCACGAAGCCCGCCATCACAGCGCCGCATACCACGATGAATCCGACAATCGTAACCATGGAGAATCAAGTCCTGTGCGCAAATCAAACTCATGAGAACACGATTCAGTTCAAACCGAATCGCTTCCGAAGTTCCTGGTCGAGGTCGGGATCATGCACTGTGTGCGCAGACCGGTCACCAACTGGAATTCGGTAGCCAAACGTAGGTTACGCCGGCAGACCGTGTGCAGGACGAACTCGGAAGTTACCGAGTGCACTGCGCGATAAGACCGGCTGTATCGATTGTGCCGGATGTTCAGAGATGTTCAGCGATTGCGGACGATTGCCGATCGTCGTTTGGTTACGCGAACCGTATCAAGCGACACATCCTCAGAATTCGACGCGGGATAGAAGCGTAGCTCGCGAGAAGTGCTGCGTCGGTCGCGGCAAGTCGGATTGATGCCGAGTTCGCGACGCCGGAGTCTATTCCGATCGGCGACAATCCTTCGCCTTCACCGGTGCCGCCGTTGAGCCGGTTGATGACGAGCAACGCATCGATGGCTGAAACGACTTTGTCACCGTTCACATCGACGAAACCGAACAGTTTGATGGCTTCCGCCGGAGTCAGCGGCAATAGTCTCGGTGCTCGAGCATTGATCTCGTTGATGACCAGGAGCGCATCGATCGGGCTGACGGAGTTGTCGCCGTTGGTGTCGAGTGCATTGACCGGGTTTTGGTACGCTAGGGGTCGCGTGAGGTCGAGAATCATGGCTTCGACGAACGCGAAAGCGCTGAGCCCAGTTGTGTCGGTCACCTTGTATTGGACTCGATCGATACCGGCGAATCCGGTCGGCGGTTGATAGACGATTTTGTTCGCTACGACCGATGCTGAGCCGCGTCCTTGAGTTGCGATGGTAACCGTTGCACTACCGATCGCTCCGTCCGGATCGATATCGTTTGCCAAAACGTCAACCGTCACTGACGATCCACCCGCGATTGCGGTTAGACCATCGTTGCGCGCGGTCGGGGGTTGCGAAGCCGGTACATCGATCTGCAATGAATACGGGCCACCTGCCTCTGCTGCGGCTCGCTCTACAACCGCGTAATAAACCGCACCGAATTGAATGGCAAACTGAATCGTCTCTAAATCCGATGTGCCGTTGGAACGAGCGAGTGTGGAACCGGCGGAGTCGAGTAGTCGTAGATCGAGATTCCCCTGCGCATTACTGAAACGGAGATCGACACGTAATGTTCCGGCAGATTGGGAAGTGAGCTTGAAGTAGTCAACGTCGCCGGCGGGAACTGTCAAGTTCGAAAGCGTTTGATCGGAGCCGGTCAGGAGCGTAGCCGCGGTCGTCGAGTTGTTCGGTTCGAGTGCGTCCGGCGGAACTGAGCTCGGGGTGTAGACGAAGTTGAGCCATGTGTTTTGGCCCGACACGATCTGTACATTCGAAACAGAAACAGGGAATCGTAGGTTCGCGCCGCTCGCCGTGGCCGTATATGTGCCGGCCGGTACGGCCAGTTGATAGCCACCGGCAGTCATAGCACCGGCGGAAAAAGTACCGGCCGAACCGATGAGCGTAATCGTGACTCCGGAGATGCCCTCACCGGCGTCATACCAACTGCTGCCGTTCTTGTCCTCGAAAACTGCACCGGTGAACATTGCCCCGGTGGTAGTAAGCCGGACAAAGTCTTCGGCGGAAACGAGGGGCCCGAGTTGTTTGACGGAATCGTAAGTGGTCGATGCGAGGGCGATACCTGCCGCATTGAAATCGCTGCGAGTTAGATTGTCGCGATGTCCGCGCGGCGATTGCATACCGCCTGTCCCCGTTCCCCAATCGATCACGTAGCTCGCATGAGCATGTATCGGTGAGAATGCGTTCTTGTATAGATTTTCGGCCGCGGCAGTGATATTCGAACCGTTATAGCCATAGTTCGCAAATCGTGATTGCAGAGAGCCCTGCAAGGTATGCGACTGCGAGTTTTGAGCAATCATCAACTGGGTATAGTCTCGACCCATGCGCATCAAACCGTCTTCCCAAACGAGCGGCTGAATAGGGTTGAGCGCTGCCAATTCGGATTGCAGCGTCGTGCCGCTCACATTGAAGAACTTGATCGCATCATCAACATTCTTATCGCGAGCGACTGCCGGCGAGGCGGAGCTCATCAAGCGATTGAACTCACCTTTCGGGTCCGTCCGAAAGCGATTGGTGAGCTGCATCAGCTCTTGTTCCGCCGGCGACGGATCGAACGCCATGAGTTCGCGGGGCTCGAGCGATTCGAATCGCATGGATCGCCGCCGAACACGGACTTGTAAGGAACGGATTCGACGTTCGGCGCTCGGGCTCGGCTTCGGCATGCAATTCCTCGCTGTTTAGACTATGCGGAATTGTACCCAGTCCGAGCGGGGGGCTCAATCGCGAATGCGGGGCTAGAACTTAACCGGCGACGTGGCCGCTTTCAGTGTCTGGCGCATCAGATCCTGTTTCGGTTCCAAGCCGGTGAACAGCTTGTATTGATACGCGGCTTGACGAACGAACATGTCGACGCCGGTAATGACATTGCAACCGACTTCGCGCGCATGCTTGATCAGCAGAGTTTGTTCCGGATTGTAAACGGTGTCGAACACGAGCATCTCGGGATGCAAGTGATCTTTGTTGTACGGTGTGTCATCGACATCAGGATGCATCCCGATGGGAGTTCCGTTGATGATCACACCAGGCCGAATGTCGTAGCGTGCGTCCCAGGGTAAGGCGCGAGCTCCCACTTCACGAGCCAGTTTCTCGGATCGTTCTTGAGTGCGGCTGCTGATGGCCACGAGCGCGCCGCGCTGACGCAGACCGTAAGCAATAGCCCGCGAAACCCCGCCGGCGCCGAGGATGAGCACGCCGCGGCCTTTGAGGATGTCGACGTCACCCGTTTCGTTTCCGGACGCCGCCTTCAACCGCATCGTGATCGCGTCCATGGCAGCTCGATAGTCGGTGTTGTATCCGAGCGTTTCACCGTCGCGGAAAATAACGGTGTTCAGAGCACCGATGCCCGCAACCGCCGCTTCCGCTTGATCGACCATCTTGAGCATGGCTTCTTTATGCGGAATCGTAACGCTCAAGCCGCCGATGCCGTTCTCTTTGCACCAAGCCATGAACAGGCCGAGCTCATCTGCCGGGATGCGGAACGGAATGTATCGATAGTCGAGTCCATCGGCGGCAAAGGCAGTATTGTGCAGTAGAGGACTGAGCGAATGAGCTACCGGATCAGCAACGACTCCGAACAGTTTGGTCGTTTCGGTGATGGATTCAGCACGGTACGTGTCGCGCATCATCTCCCAAGTGATCTGCCCCGGCAATCTTGCGATCGGTACTGAACGTCGTATAGGTGAAAGCGCGCACTGAAACGAAGAGCGAGAACACGCGTAATTGTTCCGATGTCTCCCATGCAGATGCCGATCGTCGGCACTTGAGCTTTGGAAACGAGACGCAGCATGCGGATGGTATCGGTGAACGAGCTGGCCATCGTGGCTATCTTCACGACGTCGGCATCGAGCGACGCCATACGCGCATGCAGCTCTTCCAAATTGGGAGGAGTCAATTCGAAATTGTGCAGGCTGACAATTCGCTTAGTGCGTCCGTGGTGCCGCGGTATCTTGGCTGCGATGTCTTCTTCTAAGCCGACATAGTCGGCCCCTGATACGATCGAGGTGCGGAGCAGCATCTGCCGCTCTTCTTCGCTCTTCTCCCAGCGACCTCCGTCCTCTTTGCGACGACAAGTAACGACGATCGGACATGGACGTTCAGCCATTAGCCGTTTGATGTCCACTGCGCGTCCGATATAGTCCAGTCGCATCTCGACCAGCTTGGCCCCTTGCTCAGCCAAATGCAGATACTCGGCGATCATGTACTTATGTCGGGTCCGTCCGATGGTTACGCACAGCATGGTATTTTCGCGTATCGATGCCGATGGCTGATCGAGTGAAGAGGTCGAAGTCGAAGAGGGTCGAGGCAGAATCAATCACTTGCCGGTGAGGAACTCAGCAGCGGGCTAACGATAACCGATCAGATAAGACTAGTCCAACCCGCTTGCCGCTCAGCACCAGTTGAGGAATCGTTTCAAAAGCTCCGGACCAGGCTCGGTCAAAAAGCTTTCCGGGTGGAACTGCCACCCCTCCAGCGGAAAGTGTCTGTGACGAACCCCCATGATTTGACGTACGCCATCGGTTCCATCGACCCAAGCAGTGACTTCCAGTTCGGCCGGGAGTGATTCCGGTTCGATGACGAGCGAATGATATCGCGTCGCCACGAAGGGATTGGCGAGACCTTCAAAGAAGCCTCGATTGTCGTGAGAGATGCGATCGGTCTTGCCGTGCATCAACTGCGGAGCTCGGATGATCTTGCCGCCGAGAGCTTGGCCGATCGATTGATGTCCGAGGCAGACTCCCAGAATCGGAATCTCACCGGCTAAGTATTCGATGATCGGCACGCTGACTCCGGCTTCCAGCGGAGTACATGGACCGGGCGAAATCAGAATACGGCTGGGAGCCATGTCGCGGATACCGGCGATCGTCACCTTGTCGTTGCGCACGACACGTACATCCACCGTCGGATCGATCTCGCCCAAACGCTGGACCAAGTTGTAGGTGAACGAATCGTAGTTATCGATGACCAATATCATGTTGTCCGGCGTGTCTGCCGCAGTCTTGATGAGGGTGTTATGACAAGTCTTTATTGTAACGCGAACGGGACAGATCGCACGGCGTGTCTGCAGACGAGAAAACTGATCTGATCAAGCCGGAATGGTACGTCTATGCAATACCTATACGTGTAGTAGGGGTTTTGCGGTTTGTAGGGCGATCGCAAGCTTCGATTTAAGCGATCGGCTGCGGGATTCTTTTTGAGTCGGCTGATCGCGTTACGGTTCAGATCCATTTTGTCCAAAGGCGGGGAAGCCTCGCACTGAGTGGATCGCCATATCACGAACTGTGACTATGTCTTTCATCCGTCGATACTGGATCGCGGACTCGTTCTCCTGCTCGTCATCATCCACGCCGTAATGATTGGTTACGTGCGGTCGGAAGCGACGCGCTTGAAAACGATCGCCAGCAGTGAAATTCCGATCGCCGTTCTACAAACAGTCTTCTCCGATCATGAAGGTGCACGCAATTGCGTGTCCACCTCCTGGTGCTGCCCGAAATTGCTGCTTGGTTGCTCGTGCCACGATTGAACACAATCGTTGGGTCGTGACGAAGCCGTCGAAGAAGCGATCCGTCGACTTAGAACTGCTGACCGATCCGGGCGTTCGTCGTGCAGGAAAGAAGAAATCAAAAAGCCATCGACGAAGTTCTGCGAGAGGAACTCGCAGAAAAAGTGGTCATCAACGATCGTGTCGACTTGGCTTCACGCGACTTCAAACTGAAGCCGATCGAAGATCCGACTCGACCCGGTGAAGAGTCTAATCCGGCAGATCGCAAGACGTTGGCGTTCGCACGACCTATGCACCCGACTTCGGAACAGATCGCTGAGCAACAAGCGGCCGAAACCGCTGAAGGTCGCCGAAGAGGGCCACGGCGAAGAAGAGGGCGGTGAAGTCGGCGGTCATGGTGCTGAACCGGAGCTGGCCACGAAGCGCACCTCCAAGACCAACCCGTCCGCCACGGAGCACCGCCAAAGAAGCGAAGAGCAGCGGCGGACACGGAGCAGCGAAGAGCAGTTCCTCAGGACACGGTGCAGCGAAGAGCAGCTCATCCAGCAATCATGGTGCTGCCAAAAGGGGCACTAACAGTCGTCGGCAGGATCCGGCTCGCAATTCTTGCGTGATCGACGTCGCCGATTCTTAATGAACCAGGCCGCACCCAATAATGAAACTGCGGCGAGCGAAGATGGTTCCAAGTACCGAGCTGAGATTGAAACCGATGGCATCGAGCCGCCAGCGGATCATTGGTAGCAACAACTGCCAACTCTCCGGTCCCGAGCGTCGGATCCATAATGCCGAGTGCCAAGTTGTCTTTCCAGTGACTGGCCGAGTCGGCCATCGCCGTTGTAAACACCTGTCGAGAATTGACCGAGACTCGTCGTGCCGCCGTCGAGCGAAAAGAATGAGTTGGTGTTGTATGCGAGATCGAGTACCCCCGACGCTTTGGACGTCGTGCTGTAACGGAACATATCGAGCGACGTGAAGATCGCAAAATCGTTGAAGTCACCGATCCCCGCGTTTGCTCCGTTGAGATCCGTGCCGACCCCCGGTCCATTCCCCGCATAGAAGTCGAGCGCATCGACCCCGCTGACGAATCCGAGCGCATGTCCGATCTCGTGTGTAGCTACGCCGACGAAATCGTACTGACCTGCCGTGATTCCGTTGCTTGGGTCGAAGTCGAAAGTAAAGTTGCTGCTGAAGGTAATCTTCGCATCAGTTCCGACATCGGTGCCACTCAAGAGGCCCAGCGCCTTGGCATTGGCCGTCGTGATGTCCAGCATTGTATTGTTGGTCGAACCGTTGTTATCGAGCACGGTTGATCCCGTGGTCCGATCGATCGTCAGCATGTTGAAGGACGATCCCGCCGGCAGATTGGACACGGCTTGGATATCGGTAGCCGAACTGATGTCCGCGGTGATCGCACTCTTGAAAGCAGAGTAAGACGTTTCAAAGTCGGACGAACCGGCTTGTCCGAGTATACCTGCACCGAGTGCTTTGTAGTTGATGTCGATATTGACCGTGATGTTGTCGCTGAACAGATTCGACCAGCGTGCCGCGGCTGTATCGAATCCTCCGCGCACGTTACCGTAGAGTGACGCGTTGGATGATTGAAGTGCTTGGAGTTCAGCACCGTCGACGAGATTGAAGGTCAGCCCGGCTTGTACAGAGCCGGACGACAGCAGCCAAGCCGAATATAAGACGAACGCGAAGATCGTACGTCCGAACATCTGTTTACCCGCGATATGAGATTCAAGGGCGAATCTGTATTCAAACTTCGACTCGATTTCCTGTCAAAAGAAATCGAGCCGAATGCCTCTGAAATCTGCATTTCTTCCGAGTAACGCGGCTCTGTCTCAAAACATAGGGCTGCGTCGCTCGGAGACGCAGAATCATCAGCGGTTCGGAGAAACCCGGCTACGTGGAATCATCTTTTGAGACAAAGCCTAGCCCTCTTGCAGGGGGCGTTCGGCCTTATCGAGTCAGATTTGCTTTGAATTTTTCACGGACGGCGGCGAGCGCCTTCTGGCCGCTCGAGCTGACGACCACCACGTTCACGCGAAGTTCACTGGTATTGATCATTTCGATGTTAATTCCCGCGGCACTGAGGACTTCAAACATGCCGATGGCCACACTCGTGTGACTGCGCAGTCCAATGCCGCTGACGGAGAGCTTGGCGATTTCTTCCGAACCCTGGACACGGCGGAACTTGTACTTGCTGCTCAGTTCATGCATGACCTTCATCGCATCCGCATACTGTTTGCGATGGATCGTGAAACTGATGCTGGTCTCACCCATGTAACCGTCACAGCTTTGAACGATCATATCCACAAAAATACCGGCCGCTGCGATCGCATCGAAGATGTTTGCTGCTAAGCCGGGTTGATCCGGAACGCCGATCAAAGTCACACGCGCTTGATCATCGACGAGCGAAATGTCGCTCAGCGATAGTTGCTCCATATCGGCCGAGTGCAAGTCGGCGACGACCTTTGCAACGTCGGCACCGGCGGCTTGTCGCGCAGGAATCTCCTCCCAAGCTGCTGCGTCGGCCGGTTTCTTGTGCAGGCCGAACGTTTGATGTACGGCTCGCAACGCGGCTTGCGATTGCGGGCGATCGACCAGCACGGAAATCTTGATTTCGCTGGTCGTGATCATTTGAATGTTGATGCCCGCATCGGCGATCGCGCGAAACATCTTTTGCGCGACGCCGGTCTGCTTTGCCATGCCGAGTCCGACAGCCGAGACCTTGGCAACCTGGTCATCATGTGTAAAGCCGGTTGCGCCGACGAGACCCGAGGCGACGCTGATCGCTTCGAGTGCAGCGGTCAACTCTTCATTGGGAACGGTGAACGAGATGTCGGCGCGATTATCTTGGCCGATGTTCTGCACGATCATGTCGACGGTGATCTTGCCGTCCGCCAAACGCTTGAAGATCTCGTAGCTGGTCCCCGGTTTATCCGGAACACCTTGGATAGTGATGCGAGCTTCATTGCGAGTGAGCGCTGCACCGCAGACGCCGGCCGAAGGTGACTCAGGATCGGTCACGATCATTGTGCCGCGCGTATCAGAGAAGCTGCTCCGTACTCGAATGGGCACATCGTACTTTTTGGCGAACTCGATCGAGCGATTGTGCATCACGCTGGCACCGAGACTGGCCAGTTCAAGCATTTCGTCGTAGCTGATGCGAGACATCTGACGAGCTTCAGGCAGTTGACGCGGATCGGTCGTGTAGACACCGTCAACGTCCGTGTGGATTTCGCAAGCGTCGGCATCGAGCGCTGCAGCCAACGCGACCGCCGTCGTGTCACTGCCGCCTCGACCGAGCGTGGTGATGTTCCCTTCTTCGTCGATCCCTTGGAAACCGGCCGCGATGACGATGTTACCGGCATCGAGCTGCTTACGTATTCGTTCACCGGATATGTTGCGGATACGGGCCTTCGTGTAAGTGCTGTCGGTCGTGATTCCCATCTGCGCGCCGGTGAGGCTGACCGCTTTGTAGCCGAGCGCGTGCACTGCCATGGCCATCAACGCCACGCTGACTTGTTCGCCGGTGGAGAGAAGCATATCCATTTCGCGAGCCGGCGGTCGTTCGTTGACTTGTCGTGCCAGATCGATGAGCAGGTCTGTGTTATGACCCATCGCGCTGACCACGACGACGACTTGGTGCCCGGCTTGTTGAGCGCGGATCGCCTTACGAGCGGCGGCGAGAATCTTTTCGGGGTCCGCAACACTGGTACCGCCGAACTTCTGAACAATGAGGCTCATAGTTGTCTGGTTTGTCCTGCGGTGTTTACCAACGACCGCGAATAAAGGTGTCCATCATTTCCCAACCGTTCGCAAAAGCGATCGGCGATCGATCGGCTGTTTGTTCGCTGTAACCTGCGGCGCCCGATGCAGGAATGTCCGAGCCGCAGATCGCAAGTGGAACCATGCCGTGACTGTGCTTCTTGGTGGAACAAGGAGTCGGATGGTCGGGAAGAATCAATAGTCGATACTCGGAAAACGTCTTCAGTTTGGCCAAGACCGGAGCCACAATGTGCTGATCGATCGACTCCAGCGCTTTGATCTTCTCTTCGTGCCGACCTTCGTGCGAAGCTTCATCGGTGGCTTCGACATGGACGCATACGATGTCGTACTTATCGAGAGCCGCTACGGCAGCCGCTCCTTTGCCTGCGTAGTTCGTATCGAGATAGCCCGTGGCTCCTTCGACTTCGATACGATCCCAACCGACCAGCGCAGCCAATCCTCGCAGCAGATCGACTGCCGTGATCATGGCGCCGCTCAAACCGTAACGCTCATGGAAGGATGTTAATGACGGTGCGCCGCCGAGTCCCCATAACCACACGTTTGTAGCCGGTCGCTTGCCGGCTGCGATACGAGCTTTGTTGATCGGGTGATCTGCAAAGATCTCGGCGCTGCGATGCATCAGTTCGACAAGCAGATCGCTTCCCGGTCCGCGCGGATAATCGTCGGCTACGGAGAGGTCAGTCAAATCATGCGGAGCGCGCGAACGCGTATCGATGCTGAAAGGAGGTTGCTCGCCGGGACGACCGCGATAGATCAGCAAGTTTCGATAACTGACTCCCGGTACGAACTGCAAGCGCGAGTCAGTGATCGTCGATTGCAGTGCAGCAAGGAGTTCGCGACCTTCTTCATTCGAGATGTGGTCGGCTGTGAAGTCGACCATGATTTGGTCGGTGACAGTGACCAGGTTGCAGCGTACTGCCCAGTCATCCGGCCCCAATACGATACCTTGCGCGGCGGCTTCAATCGGAGCTCGGCCGGTGAAGAATCGGTTCGGGTCATAGCCGAGCAACGTGAGGTTGGCCACTTCGCTGCCGGCGGGAAGATGAGCAGGCACGTTGTCGGTTCTGCCGACTTTGCCCGCAGCGGCAACTTGGTCCATGAACGGGATGGCGGCGGCCTCAAGCGGCGTGCGCCCACCCAACGCGTCCAAGGGCATATCAGCGCAGCCGTCCGGGATCACGATCGCATATTTCATTGACGTTTCGCTTCACAGCCTCGCAATTCGGCCGAACCGCTCTCGAACGCCGGCGTCCAATCGAGCGGTTCGTAAGAGTGCGAATTGTAGCCGCGGCATTGAATTGTGGGGAGTGCCGCTCGGAGTGATCGGGCGCGTGGATTGAAGTCTGAAGTCTGAAGTCTGAAGTCTGAGATTTGAGATTTGAGATTTGAGATTTGAGATTTGAGAGCTTCCGCTTAGCGCTTACCTCCAGGCGCGGGCCGCTAACCGGACGCGATTGCGTTCCGGCCGATGAAATCAACGATCCCGATCTCGTCAGGCACCAGCAGCGGCGGCTTTACTCTCCGAGAGGCCTATAACTCCGAGAAACCCTACAGTCCGAGCTACGCAGGCCATCACTTGCCGAATTGAGCTGCTGCCCAGCCTGCAGCTCCCAAGACGCCGGCTTCGTCCCCCAGTTGTGCGGCGCAGACTTCGAATGTGTCTTCATAGCACGGCAAGACGTTTTTCTTAGCCGTCTTGGTTACTTCGCGGATGAACAGTTCCGGCATCGCTTCCACCAAGCCTCCGCCGAGCACGATCTTATCGGGGAGAAGGAGGTGGATCATGTTCACAACCGCGTAACCAATCGTCTCGGCAGCGGCTTCTAGTACCGCCTGCACCGGCTTCTCGCCGGCTTTGATCGCTTCGGCGATGGCTTTGCTGCGCAATTTCGCCAGATCGGTTCCGGCGCTTCTCAGCACGCTAGGTGCTTCGCCGCGATAAGCCAACTTGGCGATCTCTGCCGCTACTGCCAAGCGGCTGGCTTCACCCTCCAGCGTTCCAGTCATCGCCGTCGCGCCGGGATGAGTCGAACTGCTGATCTTGATATGACCGATCTCCATGCATGTCAGATGCTTGCCGCGCAAGATATTTCCGTCGTAGACGCAGCCGCCGCCGATGCCGGTCCCTGGGAAAATTCCTAGCGCTGTGCGGCTCCCTTTCGCCGCACCAAAGCGATACTCGCCGTACACGCCGGCATCAACATCATTGAGCACAGCGGTGGGGCAGTTGAACTTGTCGGACAAGAACTTGCCGACGGCGACGTCTTTCCAGCCCAGGTTTACGGCCAGTTTGACGATACCGGTTTGCCATTCGACCGGACCAGGACAGCCGATGCCGATGCCCGCAATCGAAGACACATCCACCGCGTTTTCATCCAGCAGTTTACGAATCAACGTCTCGATGCGTTCCAAGCCGGCTGCCGCGCCGGCTTCGCCGCGCGTTTTCTTCCGCTTGCTGGCAACGACCTTCATCGACTTGTCACACAGGGCGCACATCATCTTCGTGCCGCCCAGGTCGAAGCCGATCCAGTATTTTTCCTTGTCCTTGTCCGCTTCCGTCACACCGGCATCCCGCATACGAGTGCTGTTTCGATCGACAAACGTCCGACGGCCTACTTAAACTCGGCGACCTTTTGTTTCATGAACGCCAAGCCCTCTTTGGCAAGAGTTAGTTCGTCGTCGAACATACGCCGCCAAATCTTGGTGGCTGCAGCCAGTTCAGGCAGAGCCAGTCCAAAGGCTTCGATCACCAGCCATCCATCGTAGCCGATCTCGGCCAGCGATTGAAAATTCTTCTTCCATCGCACATTGCCTTTGCCCGGCGTGCTGCGATCGTTTTCGCTGATGTGGATGTGACAGAGCACATCTTTGATGCCGCGCAGCGTCGAGGGAATATCTTTCTCTTCGATGTTGCTGTGGAACGTGTCGTACATTATCCCGCAAGCCGGATGATTCACTTCGCGAGCGAAACGAGCTGCATCGGCGTGGGCGTTAAGGAAGTAACACTCGAAGCGATTCAAGGCTTCGACACCGAGCTTCACCTTTACTTTGCCCGCATGTTCCGCCACGCTGCGCATACTCTCGACACCCCACTTCCATTCATCTTGCGTCGGTCCTGATCCTGTAAAGTATCCGAGCGCCGAATGATACGGACCGACGAGCGTCTCGGCTCCCACTGCGGCACAGCAATCGAGTGTCTTCTTGTTCAGCTCGACACCCTTGGCGCGAACCGCCGCATCAGGACTGATCGGATTGTCTTCCACATTGCGAACCGTCACTGCTGTGCGTCGCAGACCGGCATCATCCAGTCGCTTGCCCCAGGCTGCGTAATCGAGATCAAGGTTGAACATCGGGAGTTCAACGCCGTCGTAGCCGAATTTCTTCAGCGAATCGAGCACCGGCAACAGCGAGTCATTCAGTTCGCCGGTCCATAGCAGCAGGTTCATGCCGTACTTCATCGTGAGCCTCTCCGGAGTGGATTATCAAGTGGGAGTGTTATGGTTGATAGTTCGTTCGCTCTTATGAGCTGAATTGCTTTTCTTACTCGTTTGGGCCGAGTCCGGCGCGAACCATGCATGTCGCCGATGTTATGGCACTTTGTCGAGCATCAGGAGTTGCGGCGCGGCCGCTCGAACTCGTGTTCTTGCGCCGGGCAACCATTCGATGACCGACTCAGGGAGTGGCGCTAATTGCACTCTTCGCATCACATGGTTCAGTCGCCGCCACAGCCGAGCATCATCCGTATAGTCCGCCAGAAAACGTTCGGCGATGAATCGAGGCAGGAGCAGGATCAGCGATTGTGTTTCTCGCGCCAGAATACGGTTGGCAGCCGATTGCAACACGCTCGCATCCAATTGCAGAAGAGCATTGTAATACGACTCCAGCCGGTGAGGAGCCTCCTCGATCAGGACAGCGTCGAGCAGCAGTTCGACCGCAATGTGTCCGAGAAAGCCCGCTTGATGCCCTTCGGACAACAAGCTGCGGAGTTCGACGGCGAAGCGCGTGCTCAGCTCGGCGAACTCCTGCAACTGATGAAAGCGGCGGTCGTCGTCATGATGCTGCATGACGCCGCGAGCCAGCGCACGGATTCGAGGATCCGCATCTTCGATTTGTGTCTCGGCTCGCTGACTGCGAGCTCGATTTTTGCGATCGATCACACTCATCCAGTCCGGCAGGGCCGTCCCGGCTACGAAGTAGGGATCGTCGGTAAATCGATATCCGTGCGCCAAATAGTTCAAATCACAGGCTCTACACGTTCTTCCAAGATCGCGTCTTGGCGCTGTCCAGAACCGCATCGCAGACCCGTTGGGTCTCGAGCGCGTCTCGGAACGTCGGATGCGCGGGCTCGCCCGTCTCGAGGCTCTTCAGGAAGTCGGCGACTTGATGGATGAACGTATGCTCATAACCGATCTGCAGTCCTGGCACCCACCAGTTGCCCATGTAGGGCTGGTCACCGTCGGAAACATGGACGCTGCGCCAACCGCGAACGATCGATTCGTCGGCATGGCTGAAGTACTTCAAGCGATGCAGGTCATGCAGGTCCCACGCCAAGCTGCCGTTCTCGCCGTTGATTTCGAGCGTATACAGCGCCTTGTGACCGCGTGCATAACGAGTCGATTCAAACAGACCGAGCGATCCGTTTTGGAAGTGGCAAAAGAATGAGCAGGCGTCGTCGATGCCGACCGGTTGCTTTTTGCCGGTCTCAGCATGCACACGTTTCGCTTAACAGGCGACGTTTCGGTGACTGCGGAAACATCGGTGATGCTGCCGTTGAGCCGCTGGTATCGATGCAGTGAGCGAGCAAGTCTCCGGTCCACCGCTGCCTGCGGCATCGACATCAAACGCCATGTTGCTGCGCTTGCCAGGGAAAGCATCCGCGTTGATCGTCCAGTCTTGCAGGAAGTTGGCGCGATAGTGGAAGATGCGACCAGAGTTGTCCTGAGTCGATGATCTGCTTGGCCAAGGTCACCGCGGGCACCGCGTCGGTAGTTGTACCAAACCATGTTGGCCTGCGGCTTCCACCATGGCACATCTCTTCACCTTCAACCGTATCCATCGCCAAGGGTTTTCACACAGGATCATCTTGCCGGCGGCGGCGATGGCGATCTCTTTGTGAATGTTCAGTGTGCAGATATCGATCGCATCGATGTCATCGCACTTTTATCAACTTGCGCCAGTCAGTTTCGATCGATTCATCGCCCCAGTTGTCCGCAAATGCCTTCGCCTTTTCAGCGTTGCGGGCGAGCATGAGCACCGGGCGATACTCGCATTTGAAAAAGTGATTGGCTTGGGCGTACGCATTCAGGTGGAAGCTTTGCCCATGAACCCGTAGCCGATCTGTACCGATTCGCAATTCTTTCATTGGTTATCTCTCAGTTGTGCGGTTGAGTTTCTTGCGGAACCGGACGGTGCACGCCGTTCCGATTTCAGGGGTACTCAGCTTACCAGCCGTGTGCGTTGCGGACCTTGATCATCGTGTCGAAGTCGTGTTCCACGTTGCAGGTCTTCTCGAGTGTCGCGTTCGGGAACATGCAGCCGTCCCAACAGATGTGCTGAGCCGCGCGAGGCCGCATCCTTCAGCCAGTAACCCGCACGCCCTTTGATGTCCAGCTTGCCGTTCGGGTCGTCCGCCGGGCAGTGCTTGCCGGTCTTGTCGTGTGACCCGCGCCCGTGAACATGACCGTCGTTTTGAGCGACGTGGGGAATAGTCGTCCACGGACGTAGCTTGTCGGTCATCTGTTCGTAAGCTGCGTAGAACTCGGCTTCACTGTAACCGTCTTGCAGCGGCACTTTCTCCGGTGCGTTGTAGCCCATCAAGTAGAGATACGTGTGAGCCAAGTCGGCGGAACCCGAGCGTCTCGGGCATGCCGACTTCTTCCAGCAAGTTCAGCATGTCGCGCCCAACTGTACATGCCACCCAGCAGATCTCTCCTTCGGCAATAATCGCTCGCCGTGATCAGCGGCAATCTTGGCGGCCTGGCGGAAGGTTTCCGCGATCTTCCGGATGTCCCCTTCATCGGCTCGCCATTTCTCAACACCGAACTCGGCCGAGTCGATGCGGATCACGCCGTACTTGCACTCCGTGTTCGTTGAAGACTTTGGCAATGCGACAGGCGGTACGGCGATCGCCTCGAACTTGTCGCGAGCCGCTTGATCGCCCATCGCAGAATCACCGACGGTGCCGGGCCAAACCGGAGCGACAAGCGAACCGACTGCAAAGCCTTTGCTCTGGATCAAGTCGGCGATCTTTGCAGATCCGCATCGGACGCATTCGGATCGGTGTGCGGATGAAACAGGAAGTAATCGATCCCTTCAAACTTCTGCCCGTTCACATTGGCTGAAGCCGTCAAGTCGAGCATCCGCTCCAGGCTGATCGGCGGCTCTTGCCCTACTCCGTCTCCTTTACCGACCAACCCCGGCCACATTGCATTGTGCAGTTTCGGGAGAGTGTGCGTCATCGAATGTCCTTTTGCGGAAATGAATGTGGGGGTGATGAGGGAGGAGCAATCAAGCCGCAGCTCCGTGAATCATGCCCAGACGCGGCCGCTACGCAAAACAGGGTGAGACTACTGATTCTTCAGCGCTGTTCAGCAGGAAGATCAGGGTGAACATCGGGACCGAGGTAGCGCAGCCGACCAGCGGCTCAGCGGCGGTGTTCTCGATCACGACACCGCGTGGCGGCCTCGATGCCGAGATGAACACGCTTCGTCCTCGGTGTTCTCGCCGAAGTTGATCATGGCCGGTGTCTGCAGCGCACGGTTTGCCGATGCGACCCTTGCTGCTTGAACCGTGATCCAGCCTGCGGCATCGGATCCTTCAGCGTCGTCTTGCAACCCGGATCAATGGTCAGTTCCTTGGCGGCGAACAGTTGCTTGCCGTCGATCGAACCATAGACGATCTACTTATCCGTTACGCCTTCGCCGCTGCAGGCCTTGTCGCCGTCGGTTCGGAATGAACATCCTTGAAGTGCGTGTCGACGTTCTTGTCCCAGTCGAGCTGACCGATGATGAAGTCGAGGTCTTGATGCTTTTCCCGGGAGGCATGTCTTTGACGAGCAGCGACCACGGGACGTAACGTCCTTGGTGATCGATTGGAACATGCCGAACATGCTTTGCCCCATTGTGGTTCATAGGGTGTAGGCGAACCCGGAGCGTGCAATACACCCGGCGGAATCAACCAACCGGTGCCGCGGCTGGGCGATAGGCTTCGCGACAGGTCGAGGATACCGTTGTCACCCTTGTTCCAATTCTCAAGACAGCGACGGAGGTCATCTTTTCGTCGTACCGGGCATGAAGGCCCATGAACGTGTAGCAGAAGTTGTTGTCGACGTTGTTGTATTGAGGCCGGAAGTAATAGCTTTCCCGGCTTTCCTTCTTGTCCGACCAGCGCGTCTTCAGCCGATTGATGCATGTGGTGCGGAATTGGTCCCATATTGTCGAAGAACTTCGAATACACAGGCCAACGGTTATGCCGAAGATCGACTTACCGACCAAGCGATCACCGAGCTCGGACACGGCGTCGCGCAGCAAAAACTTCTTCCCTTCGAACAAGCAGAAGCTCAATCCTTCGTGCCACACACGACCTTCGTTGGCGGCTTCCGTCGTACTGGAGAACCAGCGTTCATCGATACCGCCTCGGTTCGCTCCGAATGCATACAAGTCTGCCGGGTTCAGTTTGATGCGACGTCCCGGATGAAGAAAACTGCGCGGCACCCAGGTAGGAGTCAAACGCAGCAAGCGCTACTTCATCGAGCGCGCTTTGAAGAACTCCTGTGATACTATCCTTCTTGATCAGACCTTCATCCAGTTTGACTTGGCTCATGACTACTCGATTCCGATGGGCACTCAACGACGTAGAGGATCGCGACCGGCCAAGCGACAAGCTGTCGATTTCCGAGCAGTCGGGCACCGCTGGGGCGATCGCTAGGGAAGTTAATCGCCGCTTGTTTTATTCCGTCACTGTGCCCCTTACAAGTGACTGACCGGAGATTTCACCTGAGGTGCGCCACTTCTGCCGCACGCACGTACCGTTAAGGGCGGAATCTCCATCGCTTCCAGGCAAAACGGTTAGGAAGGCTGTAAAGTTAAGCGAGCCTTTAAGGAGAGAGTCCGGGTGATTGGGAGGCTTTTGTAAAAGGGTGCGGCGAGGGCTTGTGGATTAATACAAAAGCGGAACGGCGCGAGCCGTCGGTGAGGCACTATCGATCGTGAAGAACCGGACGGCTCGCGCCCGTACCGCTCTCAGCGGCCGGATTGCGACTTGAGCCACTCGAGCGCGGCTGCGCGATCCTTCAGTTCGCCGTCCAATTGCCGGGCTCGAGCTTCGCTGAGTAGTTCACGAAAAAGCGGCCCGGGGGTCAGGCCGCTGCGATGGAGATCGCCTCCGTCCAGCAGCGGCTTGGGGTCGAGCACTTGGGCATCGAGTTGCATTCGAGCTGTGAGCAGGTCGGCTGCCGCCCGTTCAGCCTGTCCCAATGCGCAGCGAGCAAAAAACAAATCCATGGCCACGTTGATATGGGGCGCGATCAACCACGGCTGGACTTGCGACCATGGAAGACGATGTGCATTGCCGAGCGAATGCTGCGAGCAAAGCGCAAATGACAATGCGGCGGATTCTTCGTTAGCAAGTTTCAGGCGAGACTTGAGATCGCCGGCGAGTGCATCGACTTGACCACGCATCTCGTCAGCGGATTGGTTCGGGGGGACTAACGGCCATGTCATGGCGGCGATCGATGAAATCCAATGATCGCCGGAGACTTGTTGCACCAAAGCCTGTGAACGCTCAGCGCACGAGTTCCAGTTCGACGCCAATTGTGGGATCAGTGTGCGCAGCAGGTCCGTCTCGGCCCAGTCTCGAACGGCCTGATTTCGCCCGGGAGATTGCAATGTCTTGCGCATCTCTGCAGCCATGCGTTCGCCGCTGACAACCGAAAGGTCTGACGCACAACGTGTGATCGCTGCTCTAGTGTTCGATTCAATTTGAAATCCGAATCGAGCTGCGAATCGGACCGCGCGGAGCATGCGCAGTTTATCCTCGGCGATACGAGCCTCTGCGTCGCCGATCGCGCGAATGACTCCGGCTGCTAAGTCATCTTTGCCGCCGACATAGTCCAACACCTCATCGTTCGATGGATCGAGAAACATCCCGTTGATGGTGAAGTCGCGTCGCAGCGCATCTTCCTCGGCGGTGCTGAACGTCACCGAATCGGGGCGCCTGCCGTCGCTGTACGTCGAATCTGTTCGGAAGGTAGCGACTTCAACTTGTCCCGCAGACTTCGTCGGACCCTTGACGATGATGACGCCGAATGCCGCGCCGACTGCAAGTGTCCGTCGCCTACCGAACAGTTCTCGCACTTGTTCGGGATGAGCCGAGGTGGCTACGTCGTAATCGACGGGGCTGGTTCCCATCAGTGTGTCTCGAACACAGCCACCCGCCCAGAGAGATTCAAAGCCCGCGTTTCGCAGAGCGGCGGCGACCTCTTTGGCAAACCGCCTACGATCTTCTGCCAATTCGAGTTGCGATAAGCGAGTGTCGGTCACGGTGGAGTTTCGCAGGTCAATTCTGCATAACGAGGGCGATCACCGGAGTAACGCTGACGAAACGATCGAACGATTTTGCCGCGATGGATAAGGAACGAACCGGTGAGCTGCTTGATGTCGCCGACAATCTTGGCGACACCATGCATCTTCAAGATCGAGGCTCGAAAACCTGCCCACCAAACGTGCGGTCCGAGCAAGTTCCACCACGTCGACCTTCCGAGTTCAAAGTTGCGATACAGCTCGCCGTTCGGATCGCTGATTTGTTCTGCGCTTTGCAGTTTGTAGCTATCGATCCAAGCCGCACCGCGCTCGGGTGTGTCTTGGTGAACGATGACAAGTTTGATGCCGCGCGAGTTCAGTGAGGCTTGTTGCCTGCGCAGGTCGCTCAGCGTTTCACGACAGAAGGGGCAACCCGAGTGCCTCAGGAAAACGAGCAGCACCGGGCTGTTTTGAGAGAGTTCCCCGAGCTTGCTTCCTGCAACCGTTTGCGTTTCCGCAATCACCGATTCGATAGACACGGCTCGTACCTCGCAAGCATTCGAGGAGAGTAACCCGGGTGCACGCTGTCAGACGCGGCATCGTGGGTTCAATCGTCGGAACCTAAATGCAGCACGGCGGGCAACGAACGTCTGGACCATAAACGAATTCGGCGGCATGGATTTCCGTGCCGCCGAAAAATGGTCTCAATCGCAAACCGATCAGCCGTTGATGCCGGCGATTTCGATGCGGGTATAAAGTTGTCGGTGGCCCGTACGGCGCTTGGAATTCTTGCGACGACGGAACTTTTGGATGTAAATCTTGTCACCCTTTTCGACGCCGACGACTTTGGCGGCAACGGTGGCACCCGAAATCTCCGGGGTCCCGAGTCGCAGGCCGGCGTCACCGCCGATAGCCAGGACTTTGTCGAACTGAATGGCGTCGCCGGTTTCCATACCATCTCGGTAGTCGATATCCAACGTCTGACCCGGTTCGACGCGATATTGACGACCACCATCCACGAAAATTGCGTACATTTTTCAAGCAGCCCTATTTAGGCAGATCCGTTTTCGACCAGAGCCTGTCGCTCCCGAACAGAGAAATTTAATCGGCCGATTGGAGCTCGTCGAGGCCAGATTGCCTCCTCTGTGCAAGCATTTTTCTCGACACCTAAGCTCATCGCCGGAGCTTTGCGGCCTAGGTGGTGTCGGAAATCTCTTGGCTTAGCGATTCTAACGGTTTTTCCGCTTCGCGATCTGGATGTCGTTCCAATTGGGGCAATGAAACGCGGTTGTGTAGGTTTCTTCTGGCGGGAAGGGTACCGAATTCCTCAGCTCATTAGCTCGTTCCGGTCCGTGTGTGAGCTAGGTTTCAGATAGCGCCCCGCTTTGGTTTCAGGGTTCGTCGGTCACGGATGGCATCCGGTCGAGCTCAGCAGTTTGAGCCTGTTAGCCCAGGCTGTTCGCCAACCCAGCCCACAGGACCACCGCGCGTGACCGCAGTTGCAGTTCATCTTTCCAAAGAGCAAGCACTCGCACATCGCTTGTTGCGCCAGCGCTACGCACCGGCAGAATTCTTTGACTCCGTGGCCGGCCGGCAAGTTCTTTTGCCCGCGGAATATCCTTGGCGTCATCACGGACTGGAAGCGCAGTTGCAGTCCCTGGCCAAGAAACTGTGTCCGCAATCGGTGACCCTTTCGACGCGAAGTACGGAGCGTACGCTTGTCCTCAGCTCCATTCTGCGCTTCATTCAATCCGAATCGACGCGACTGAAGTGGCGCAGCGGCTCTGGTCTCATCGGTGCGGCGGTCCTGCCGCTATTTCGCGCCACCGCGGGCGAGCCTTTTGAGTCGTCTTTAGATCATTCGCTACAAGCGTCCGTCGAGTTGATCGCGCTACTCGGGGTCTGCTCGGAGTTGGGTGATGAGTTGGTCGAGATGCTATCGGACGCTGAGGTCCGCGGACAGTTTCCCAAGGAGGTTCTTCGCAAGGAGTTGGATGTCGATCTCGAGCGACTGGCATCGATCATGGTTGATGTCGGCTTCCGTTGGGACAATCAATCTGAGCCGCAGCTTGCACAACTCATTACCGATGAGATCCGCGGACTCTCGCGGCCCGCATGGTCCGTGACCTCATCGCTCGTCAAGATTGCTCGTCAACTTCTTTCCGATGAATGCGAGTTCGTCATTCCGCGTGACTGGATTCAAACTCCGATTTCCTGGCAGTTCGTGACAGCTGAGATTCGCAAAGTGGCGGCTATTTCGGAGACAGTCGACTCGGAGCCGTCGGAGAAGCATGCTCGACGCACTCCGTCACCTAAGTCATCCGTTGCCGCCAGATCTTCGCGCTCGCTGGAAGACTCGGACGTACCGTCAGGCAGCGGTGACTCGATCTCGTCTCAGTCGGAATCCAAGCATGCAAGTCCATCGGGTCTGGCCGCGTGGCTGCGCGAAGACACCGGCAACCTGCCCTCCAAGAGTGACTCTGCACCGGTCGCCGACGTTCGTAGCAAGATGCTCGACCTCGAATCGAGTATTCAAGCTGAAGTAGAAGACCTGCTGGATCAGACCGGAGCTGTGTGTGCTCCTGATTATTCGGTGGCCGCAGCACGGGAGCCCGCGACGCTTTTCATCGAAGCACTCCTACCGAAGGTGTTGATCGCCGAAGTGCGATCGCATCAAGATCCCGCCTTCGTCAATGTGGTGCAGCGGCAGTTGGCTCAATCGCGGCATGCCGGCGGAACGGTGACTCTGTGCTCCATTCGGCTGAAACCCGAGTCGGAGTCGGATGGGCGGCGACTGGATTCCGTTCAAGCCAATGGCATGTCGGCTTGGCAACAGAACATCGTCAATCGACTTGTCGATCACCCCGAAGTACAACAGCCATACGCGTTTCTCAGCGGCAACAGCGAATTGATTCTGTGCATGCTGGAGATCGAGCGCAATGCGGCGACGACTTTAGTGCGCGAAGCGATCGTCGAAGTGTTGTCGGGACGGAGAGCGGGATCGATTTCGCCTGCAGAGCTTTCGCAAATCGCGGTCCCCGCGCGCTACTTTGTCGGTATCGCATCGGTCAGCTCACCTTCTGCCGGCTTCTCAGCCGAGCAGCTCGTCGAAGCTGCGTATCGCTGCCTTGCCGCCGTTGAAGCTCAAGGTAAGTCGGCGATCAAGAGTATCGAGGCATTCTGATCGCGGCGAATCTACATTCGATTAGGACGCAGCCCGTTGCGGCGACGGGTCTGCGATAGGTAGACGGATGATGAATGCAGTCCCTTTGCCGATGCTGCTCTCCACACGAATGCGTCCGTTGTGAGCGTCGACGATCTCCTTGCATGATGCCAATCCGATTCCCGTACCGCCTTGGCCCGATGCGTCCGGACCGGACTTGGTCGAGAAGTAGGGATCGAAGATCTTCGGCAGCACATCGGCTGCAATTCCAGAACCGCTGTCGCGGATCTGCAACACCAGTTCACCGGCCGATCGATCGCAGTCCAGCTTGATGCGGACGAAGCCTCCCGGCTTAGTCGCTTGCCGCGCGTTAACAAGCAAATTAACAATCACGCGTTGAAGTTGGCTGGCCGAGCCTTCCACTTCAGGCAGATCGGCTGCGATCTCGGACTCGAGAAGAATCCGATGCTTTTGAAACTCGCGACCGATCAGTTGCAATGTGTCTTCGATAACGGAGGACAACTGGATCGATTCAAATTGTCCCGTGCGACTGCGAGCCATTGCTAAGACGCTGCTTGCAACCTTGGCAGCGCGATTGGCCGCGTCATGTATCTTGGTGAGCGCTTTGTCGCGCGTCGGCTCATCCTTGTGGCGCAGGCCGAGCTTCGCATAGTTAATGATTGTGGTGAGCAGATTGTTGAACTCGTGAGTCGTCGTGCTGCTGAGCTCACCGATCATGGCCATGCGTTGGGCATGTTCGAGTTGAGTCCGCAGTGCCGCGACTTGTGCTTGCAGATCGGTTACGGATTCCGCTGCCGCTGAATTCATACGCTCCCTCGCCTTCACGCTCGCAAACTCTTCGCATGATGGAAACGCAGCCATACGATTGCTTCGTTTCACTCCTCACAGATCGGAAGAAGTGGATTGAGCTCTGAAGCGAACAGGCCGGCGAATGAGACATGAATCGAATGGCGCGGCGCTAAATCTCCTGCCTGTTCTCCAAGACGCTGAGCGTACGCCGCTTAGCTAGACTGCGCGAGTTGCCGCGAAAGTCCCGAGCAGTATCTGCCAGACCAAAAGTTGCTCGAACTGGAAAGACATCTACAACCCGCGGGCTTGGGAGTAGAAAGGCCGAAAGTGGACCGAGTAGGGAAGAGAAAGTGGATTGGTGCCAAACGTCCAACGCCCTACAAAATCTCTCGAGCGCGAAAGCTCTACTTTCTCTTCTTTACTCTCTATTCTTTGGCCGAAGGCCAAAAATCGGGGTGATAGGATTCGAACCTACGACCCTCTGGTCCCAAACCAGATGCGCTAGCCAGACTGCGCTACACCCCGTCAAGACAAGAGTTCTATTCGATACTTCGGTTAACCGCAAGTGGCCGAATCGAGCCAACATTGGCGAGTTGGCCCCGTGCCGGCGAGGATCGATATGGAAGAACCGGACGGCTTGCGGTCTGTTGATTTAATCCGCTTCGATCGATTAAGGTCCGAATCCCAACCCGAAGCGTAAGCGAGGGACCTGCATCCCTCGCTTACGCTTTGGGTTTCGATTAAGTCAACGAGCCCCTTGCGCCGTTCCGCTTGAATTGTGTACCGCGGTTCCGGCTACTGTTAAGCGGTTACGTTTGTTCTCGTCTTCAATACCTACGCTACAGCTCGTGGGCTCGGTGCTAGCATTTCGCGAATGCGATCGAACTCGTCTGCGTTAGCGAAGTGGACGACGATCTTGCCGCGGCCACGAGCGGCTTGGCGAATTTCAATCTTGGTTCCGAGCGACTTGCGAAGCTCTTGTTCCAGCGAAGCGATCTGAGGCGTGACCACTCGGCCCCGCGGTTTGGGACCTGACCCCGAGGGCTCTCCGTCCTCCTCTGCCAACGCTTCGGAAACTCGACGCTCGGTCTCTCGTACACTCCAGCCCTCGGCTTGGATAAGTCCTGCGAACTGAAGTTGTTCGGCTTCTTCACCTAACGGCAGCAATGCGCGAGCATGGCCGGCAGAAATTTTGTCGCTCTGCACTGCGTCGAGAATCGGTTGAGGCAATTCGAGCAATCGCATCAGATTAGCAATGGTTGAGCGATCGATCTTCAGTCGCTTAGCCAGTTCGTCTTGCGTGCAGGTGTGCTCGTCTAAGTAGCGTCGGAACGACATGGCCTTCTCGATCGGGTTCAAATCCTTGCGTTGCAAGTTCTCTACGATGGCCAACTCAGCAACCAAGCGATCGTCTGCTTCACGAACTTCGGCTCGAATCGTTCTCAACCCGGCGTACTGAGCCGCGCGAAGCCGACGTTCACCGCTGATCAATTGATAGCGTTTCCCCATCGGTCGGACCAAGATGGGCTGCAGTTGCTGATGCTCTTTCAAGCTCTCCGCGAGTGACGCGATCTCGGCTGCGTCGAACTCACGTCGCGGCTGGTAAGGATTGGAGTCGATTAAGTCGACAGCCAGTTCAAGTGATCCCGCACCGGTTGTTGAAGTCGTTGACATGGCAACGGGCAAGGTCGGTTCTTTTGAAGTTTGCCGTTTGATAACTTCCGTCGAACGATGTGTCGCTGCAGGTTCGCCCTCGGTCCGGTTCGACGATCCGGCGGCGAGCACTGACCCGAGCGGAACTGCACCGGTGACGCCTTGGCTGGGAATAATCGGAGTTGTCGGACGGGGCTTATGTGTGGACGCGTCGGCGCGACTTGCATTGCTTTGTCCGGCATCCGAGGCCATCCCTTCCACAACTCCGTTTTCGTCGACTGGAGTTCCAAGCAGAGCGGCCAATCCACGGCCGAGTCGTCGATCTTTAGTCACGTTCCAATACCTCCATGCATAGTTCTAAGTAAGCGCGCGACCCGCGTGAGCGGGGTGCGTAATCGAGCACGCTGCTGCCGTGGCTGGGAGCCTCCGACACAGCGACATCTCGCGGGATGACGGTGTCAAAAACAATATCGCCGAAGAACTCTCGCACTTCGGAATCGACTTCGTGGGTAAGTTCGAGCGTCGGATCGTACATTGTCAGCAGGATGCCGCCGAACTCTAAGCGCCCGGAACCTTGCTGCATCACGCTGCGGATCACTTGAATCATTTGAGTCAGCCCTTCCATTGCGTAGAACTCGCACTGGATAGGCATCAATACTTCGGTGCTGGCAGATAAGGCGGCTTGGGTAAGTTGGCCGAGTGAAGGAGGGCAATCGATGAGCACGAAGTCATAGGCCCCCATGCCTGCATCTAAGTGAGTGCGTAGGGTATATGCGTCGCCTGCTGGTCCCCGTTCAATGCGATCCACGTCGACAAAGCTGCGGCTGCCGGGTAGCAGGGTTAAGTTCGGGGTCGACGTGCTGATGAGGCTGTCACGAAGTGGCGTGTCGAGCAGCAGAGGATGGTGCTCAGCCGGAGAGCAGCCGAGTCCTGAAGTGGCATTGCATTGAGGGTCGAGGTCGATCAGCAGGGTGCGCTGAGCCGCCTTCGCCAAGCCGACCGCCAAGTTGATGGCAGTTGTCGTCTTGCCGACTCCTCCTTTTTGATTCGCAATGCAGAGTATGCGCCCCACTCGTGCCTCTCCATGGCCCGCAGGTCGTTTAAGAACATCCAGTTCAGCGCGCGATTATGTCAGCTCGCACGCTCGAAGTGAATGCCAAAACTGTGCGCTTCGTTCCACGGGAAACGCTTGCATGGGACTTGGAGCAGTAGGAGACTTATTCCGAGACAGTTTAGCCGGGCGGCCAAGCCAGCGGGCGACCACCGAGGATGTGGTAATGAAGGTGATGAACCGACTGACCGCCATGGCTGCCGCAGTTCACGACTACTCGATAGCCCGATTCAGCGATCCCAAGTTGTGCAGCGAGCTTTGGAATCACGGTCCATAGATGCCCAAACAAAGCCGCATGCTGCGGCTGAATGTCATTGACCGATTCAATGGGTTCTTTGGGGATCAACAGGACGTGGACAGGAGCTTGGGCACTGATGTCGTGGAAAGCAATGCACAGTTCGTCTTCATAGACGACGTTGGCTTTGATCTCACCGCGAGCAATCTTGCCGAATATCGTTTCCGCCATGGGAGCTCTTCACCTAGTTAGCGAGTTGCAAACGTTTCTGGTCGTTTCTGGCACCACATTTAGTATCCAAAGACTCATGGGGTGATTATAGAAGTCTCGCCTTCGAAACCGCGACCCCTGGTTCGAGCGCTTCTTTCCCCGGGGGTGATGCAAGCAGGTGAGGAGGAGAATGAAACACGAAGGACACGAAGTGCACGAAGGACATTCGGAAGTGAAGGGGTTGTTCAACGCAGTCGACGTGTGCGTAGCGCAAACCGGCCCCACCAGCTCGATGATTTAACTCAAGCGGAACGGCGCGAGCCGTCCGGTTTTTCGAGATTGGTGGTGCGTTACCGGACGGTTTGCGTCGTTCCGCTTCAACATTCATGACTAGTACACCTTGCGAATCCCCTGGTTCTCAGGCCTGGAAGGCCGGCTGACGTTGTGCCGGCCCTTCGGGCCTGAAGAAACGAGAGCCTTGCGAACCTTCAGCCGCAACACAGCCGTCGTCCGCTTAGTGATCCATAACCGCCGGCGAAAGCTTGACGGCTGATCACAACTAATGAGTTTCGATTCAACCAAGAGGCTTTCATCCTTCGGGTTACGAAAGAATCAACAAGACCTTACGCGTCGAGTTACGTCTAAATCAAGAAGCGCATCGGCTTATCGAGGTAACTTCCGGCATTTCTTGGCGGCTGGACCTTAACGAATGCATTGGGGTTTCCCGTGAAACAAGCAATGCTTGTGACGTAAGCGCGGGAGGCTGCGTAACGATTGCTCCTTCTAACGATTATGCGAACTTTGCTGTAGTTGCGGGCTTAATCGGGCCGATCTGGGAGATGTGCGGCTGTGCGCATTTTCACCGAAACGCTGTTTCGTGAAAGTGCGCGGTAAGCTGCATGCAAGGGGGAAGCTTGGCCGGTTGTCGCGATGTCGAGGTTAATGCTGCTAATAGCTTGCGGCAGGAAATCTTTGATCTTGGACGGCAAGAAACGCCAATTGTTAGAGCAGATACGTCTGCCTGAGAACTGGAGTCGAGGGCTTTCCTCCCTGTGCGTTTGCCGCTTGCTGGGATGCAGCGGTCGCTCAGTCCATTACCAGTTAAGGCAACTGTCGATGCGCGCCAAATCGATAATATTGCTCATCATCGCACTCGCGTGCGGAACCGTCGCATCGGTCGGTGTCAGCCAAGTGATCCTAGATCAACGCGGCAACGTCAACGAAGTTCCGATGGCGGATGTCGTTGTGGTGGCTCGTGAAATCGAAGCCAACCAAAAGATTCCTCTCGATGCTATCAAGATCGAGAAGTGGCCTCAGACCCGACTGCCTGAAGGGGTCATCACCAAGATCCAAGACATAGACGGGCACTTCACACGTCAAAAGCTCTTCCCGGGCGAACCGATCATCGCCGCCAAGATCGCTGACTCGACCAACAAAGGTCGCAGCGTTCCGATGGGCTACCGAGTCTTTGACTTGCCGGTCGATGAACGCAAAGGTGCTGCCGGTTATATCCAGCCCGGTGACTTCGTCGATGTGCATGGTCTGTTCAAGATTGACAACGTGAGTGAAAGCCGTGTTGTTGTCTCGAACGTGCAAATCTTCGGCGTCAATGGTTCTTCGGTTCGCGACGAGGAGAACAAGGGCGGAGTTCGAGCTACCACGTTCCAATTGCTAGTAAAAGAAGGTCAGCTCGAAAGCTGCTCAGCTTGGCGGCTGCCAGCGGAGACCTTCGCTGCTCACTTCGTCCACTCGGTGAAAAGTCGACTGAAGAAGATACGGGTGAGGAATTCGTGAAGTGGCTCCGCAGCAAGGAACCGCAGAAGGAAAAGTCAAATCCTGCGGGTCCTACCGGTTATGACAAGACCGCTGCTCAGCCGCAGATCACATTGCCTCCGCCGGTTCAAGAAAAGAAGAAAGAACTGCTGATTATTACTCCCAACGGAGTGACCAAGTACCAATGGTCCGGCGAGAAGGAAGTTCCCACGAAAGTGGAGGAGAAGCCTGAAGTCGGAGCAGCTCAACCGTACAACGCCGCCGCAGGGTATCCCTACGCCGGCAGCTCCCTGTTCTCCGGATTCGGCGGCTACACACCGACTTATCCGGGAGCTGGAAATGGAAACGTCGGACCAGGCTCGAAAGACAAAGACGCCGAAGCTGACAGCAAGGACGAACCTCCTACCAAGAAATCGCCCGAACCTAAACGCAAGAACTAATTGCTAGCTTGGTCGATGGCTTGGAAGAACCGAGATGGTTCCTCCGGCGACAAGAACGGATCGTGTCAACCGCGGCTCATAACCTGAGTTCGCGGTTGCTGCGTAACGAACGAATGCAAATTACTAGATAGACTGGTTCGGAACTAAGGCAGCCAAGGATGGTGAGCCGCGTTCCCACGAAAGACCATCGAAACAAGGAAGTTATCGGATGTCTGTCTTCAGCAGAACGAAGCGACTGCGTCGACTGTTCACAGCCACCCTTCTCGCTCTGGTGGCTCAAGCACCCATGTCGACCTCAGCTCAGGATGCGTTGACCAGTCAGCGCGGCCTGGCTGGTACGCAAGTCAAGCTGACATCGCGCGACAGCCGTCAATCGATCCGGATGGTTATCAACACCAGTCGCGAGATTCTCACGGACAAACCGTTCCAGCGAGTCCAGATTCAGAACCCGAACATGCTCTCCGTCGTTCCTCTCGAAGGGGGCAATCGATTGCAGGTTTCAGCTCTGACAACAACAGGTGTCACGCAACTGGATCTCGTCGATGGCGAAGGCAGCGTGCACTCGATCGAAGTCATGGTGCTCGGTGATGTGCGTGAACTGGAAGCAGTGCTCGCCAGCCAGTTCCCCGGAGCGAACTTGCAAGTCACTCCGGTACAGCAAGGTTGTATCGTGACCGGTGTGGTCACCAGCGACGAGCATGTCGAGCAGGTGATTACGATCGCAGAGATGTTCTTCCCCACGGTCATCAATCGCGTCTCCGTGTTGGGTGTGCATACCATCCAGCTCGAAACGCAGATCATGGAAGTTTCGCGAACCAAGCTTCGTCAGCTCGGTATCGACTGGGCGATCGCCAATGGCAACGACATCGTGACGCAGTCTGTCGCAGGTGTAGCCAGTAACACTTCCACCGCAAGCAACTTGATCGCCACCGGCGCGCAGACTTTCTCGGTCGGTGTCATCGAGGACTCGACTCACTTCCTCGGCGTCGTTCAAGCCTTGCGACAAAACAACTTGGTCAAAGTCTTGGCCAATCCGACGCTGACCGCTGTCGACGGACGACCGGCGAGCTTCAACGCGGGTGGTGAAATTCCGATCGTTGTGCCTGCAGGTCTCGGTCAAGTCGGTATCCAATATCGCGAGTTCGGAACGCGCGTGGACATGGTTGCCAAAGTGCGCGGCGAAGGACGAATCTGGTTGGAAGTGCGTCCGTACCTAAGCGAAATCGACCCGACGCGCAGTGTGACTCTGCAAGGTATCAGTGTCCCCGGTCTGCGCAGCCGCTTCCTGGAAACAGGCGTTGAACTGCAAGCCGGACAAACGTTGGTTCTCGGCGGTTTGCTGCAAACCCGAATTGAAACAATTAACACAGGTCTCCCCTTCTTCGGCGACTTGCCTTATGTCGGAGCGATCTTCCGCAACACGCGTGAACTTCAGAACGAAGTCGAACTGCTGATCTCGGTGACTCCGAACTTTGCGGGTCCGATGGAACCACACGAGGTGCCGGAGAATCAACCTGGTACTTCCACGACTTATCCGACGGATCGCGAATTGTTCTGGCGCGGTTACATGGAGGTTCCAGTAACGGGCAACGGCAACGGATGCGGTCCGCAGGGCAGCGCTTGTGCTCCGGTCAATCAAGCCGGGTACGCAGTACCTATGAGCTCCGCACAACCTGCTGCCGGCTTGATCGGCGGACAAGGTTCGCAGACTCCGACGTCGGTCAGCATCGGCCCCAATGCACCGCGGATGGCCACTCAGCCCATGATGGGTAACGGCTCTGCGGTTCAGTCCAGTAATTCCGGCATCGGTCAGAAAACTGGTGCTATGGTTAGGTAGGTTCGATATACACGTTGTTCCGTATTGTTTGCCGGTAATGCTTGTCAGTATCGTTTGTTAGTAATGACCCTGTAGAAATCGCACATAGCATGAGTAACGTCCTCCGCCTTGCGATCGTTGACCCGCGCGACGATACGCGTGAAAAGCTGAAGACCATGCTGCTGGGCATGGAAGTCGTATGGCTGGAAGCCGAGTGCTCACGATACGAATTCTTCCCCGATGTGGTCGGCCAATCTAAGCCGGACGTGGGCATGGTCTGCATCGATACCGATCCGGATCGAGCCATCGCGTTGTTGGAAAAGATGCGCACGGAAGCTCCCGACTGCGCGATGCTGGCCGTCAGCAGCAGTTCAGACGGTCAGCGCATCCTGCGTGCTATTCGCGCCGGTGCCAAAGAGTTCTTGACTCTGCCCGTAAGTCTCGAAGAACTGATGGCGGCGTTCAATCGAATAAGCGAAGCCAAATACGGCGGCGCTGAAGGGAAGGCTCGCAGCTCGCGCATCATCGCGGTTGCAGGTGCATCGGGCGGCGTCGGTTGCACCAGCGTAGCCGTGAACCTCGGCTGCATCTTGGCTGCGAATCCTGCAAACACCGTAGCGCTCGTCGACCTCGACTTGGCGGTCGGTGACGCGGACGTGTTCCTCGATACGATTCCGGACTATAGTCTGATTGACGTCACGCAAAACATTTCGCGACTCGACTTCCAATTGCTGAAGCGATCGCTCACGAAACACTCCTCGGGTCTTTATCTGTTGCCGCGTCCTGTTCAGTTGCAGGACGTGCGACAGATCAATCCCGATTCACTCCGCCGCGTATTCGGTTTGCTCAAAGCCACTTTCACCCACATCGTGATCGATCTGTCGAAGGGCTATACCGATACCGACTTGGCAGCCATCGAATTCGCGAACGACGTCTTGCTCGTCGTGCAGCTCGACTTGCCTTGCCTCCGCAACCTCGTGCGGTTGCAGATGTCGTTTGATGAAGTCGAAGGGCTTCGCGACAAGCTGAAAGTCGTCGTCAATCGTGTCGGATTGGAAAGCGGTCAGATCAAGTTGAAGAAGGCACGAGAAACGATCGGCAGAGAGATCTTCGCACAAATTCCGTCCGAACGACTATCGCACCATGGTCGAAGTTCGTAATAACGGCGTGCCGTTGCTCGAGCACGCACCGAAGGCTGCAATTACTCTGGCGATGCAGCAACTGGCCAGCTCGCTGTGCGGCATCAAAGAACCGGAGGCCAATGCGGACGAAGAGGCTGATGCATCTTCATCATCTTCATGGCGCAACTTCTGGACTGCGAAGACGAAAGCCAAAGCCAAGGGCTAAGCGTTTCAAGGAACCGACGACCCAAAATAAAAAACCGTGGTTCGAAAAAACGAACCACGGTTTCTATTTTTGGAGAGCGGCTATTCAGACGCGAACTACTCCTTCGGCAGAATGACGGTGTCGATCACGTGAATCACACCATTCTTCCCGACGATGTCGGTCTTCACGACCTTTGCATTATCTACTTGCACGCCGTCCTTACCGACAACGATCTTCACTTCTTGACCTTGAACAGTCTTGGCCTTGTCAAGCTTCACCACGTCGGCGGCCAGTACTTTGCCCGGCACGACGTGATAGGTCAAAATCGCGACAAGCTTCTTCTTGTTCTCGGGCTTGAGCAATTCTTCCACAGTTCCTTTCGGTAGCTTTTCGAACGCGGCGTTCGTGGGAGCGAATACGGTGAACGGACCCGTGCCGCTCAGCGTTTCAGCCAACCCGGCAGCCTTTACTGCGGCGACCAGCGTCGAAAAGTCTTTATTGCCTGCGGCGATTTCCACAACAGTTTGCGTCTCCGGCTTCGGATCGGCGGCAACAGCAGGCATTGCAAATACAGAGAACGCGAGAGCCACAGCAGCGAGCAACTTTTTCATCTGAGAATCCTTTGACAACTTTATTCGTGAGATACGTCATTCGTTTGACCTGCAACGCGCGGTCATCAACTGTGAATGCGCTTCGCTGGTCCGAGAGTGATGAGCGTCTGAGTCCGACTGCCGGCTGCGTCGTTCTCTGGCTCCGCTCAAACGTTAGCGATGCGTCAAGCGAACAAGTGAGATTTTCTTTCGCATCGAACTGCTAGAAGCAATGAGACCTGTTCATGCATCTACAGTTGTCTGAACGGGTATTAGTATCGCATGATCTAGAGTGACCGAACTCTCCCTGTTCGAACGATTGACACGTATGCAGATGAAGGGCAATCCGCAATGGAACGATTCGTTGTCTTAGGAGCCACTGGATCCGTGGGTCGTGCACTCGTAAAGCGATTGGTTGAGCGTGGCGACTCGGTGTTGATGTTGGGACGCAGTACGGAAAAGCTCGAGTCGCTGAGCCGAGAACTATCGCAGCCTTTTCAGGTGATCGACGTCGATGACGGTAGCAATGTTGCGGCGGCTATCTCTGGATATCAAATGTCGGACGGATCGATATCGGGTGTCGCGAACTGCATCGGATCTGTGTTGCTCAAGCCGGTCCATCTGACCTCGGATGCCGACTTCCGAGAGGTCGTCAACGTGAACCTCTTCAGTTGCTTTGCCGTTGCTAAGGCGGCCGCTGCAGTGATGCGTGAGTCGGGCGGATCGGTCGTGTTCTTCGCATCTGCTGCGGCAGAGATCGGTCTGCAAAATCACGAAGCGATTGCTTCGGCCAAGGCTTGTGTAATCGGCTTAGCTCGTTCCGCCGCCGCATCGTATGCTCACTGGAAGATTCGATTTAATGTCGTCAGTCCCGGACTCGTTCGATCCGAAATGACTCGCGGTATCTGGTCTAATCCCAGTGCTGCCGCCGCGTCGGAAGACATGCACGCGCTCGGTCGGCTCGGTGAGCCCGAGGACATCGCTTCTGCAGCCGCTTTTCTACTCGATCCCGCCAATGATTGGATTACCGGTCAAGTGCTGGGAGTCGACGGTGGCTTGGGTTCCATACTTCCGCGTCGCAAAGTCAAGCCGACATCCATTTCGGCTTCGTAACCGGACGAATCGTATCGGATGAGAACAGCTTACATCCTCTATCCCCATCAGCTTTACAGCGATTCGATCGATATTGCCCGAGAGTTCTCGCGGGCGACGATCGAAACTGTTTACTTGGTAGAAGATCCGCTCTTCTTCACGCAGTACGCATTTCACAAGCACAAACTGATTCTACACCGCGCTTCGATGTCGGCTGCTTCGGCTGAACTGCAGAGCCGCGGACTGAATTCTGTGATCGTTCGCTGTGATGAATTGAGTTCGAGCGGCGATCTAGCTGCTCGATTGAGGCGTGACGGTTTCGATTCTGCAGTTGTGATTGATCCATGTGATGATTGGTTATTGCGTCGACTAGTTGCAGGAGCCAAACGAAACGGTTTGGATTTGCAGCAAGTAGATGACCCGCACTGGATCACTTCTCGCGAACAGTTCTCGCAGTTCCGCGGCGGACGCAAGCGACTGTTCTTTACCGAGTTCTACATCCAGTCTCGTCAGCGCGAGAACTTGCTGCTCGACGACGACGGCAAGCCGGTCGGAGGGAAATGGAGCTACGATACGGAGAATAGAAAAAAGCTGCCGAAGCAATTGAATGTTCCGATGCGCCGCCGCTGCGTCCGAGACTCTTTCACAATCGATGCGATTCAGCGCGTCGACCAAGACTTCCCGAATGCACCCGGCGCGAGTGATAACTTTGATTATCCCGTGACGCGCGAGCAAGCTCTGCTGGGCCTCAACGAATTCATCACCGAGCGGCTGGATCTATTCGGAGACTACGAAGATGCGATGGATGCGAAGCAAACAGTCCTGTTCCACTCTTTGCTGACTCCCGCACTGAACACCGGACTGTTGACTCCTCGCGAAGTGATCGATGCGGCGATTAAGCGGGCGGATGAAGTTTCGCTTCCATCGTTGGAAGGCTTTGTGCGACAGGTCATCGGATGGCGGGAGTACATGCGTCACGTCTACCTCGACTACGGTAGAGACCAGAGAACTTGCAACTTTTGGAATCACACTCGCCGCATTCCTGCTTCTTTCTACGATGCCTCGACGCGGATTGAACCGCTCGACATCGTTATTGGGCGCGTACTGCGCGGCGCGTATTGTCATCACATTGAACGGCTGATGATCCTCGGCAACTTCATGATGTTGTGCGAGTTTCTTCCGCACGATGTTTACCGATGGTTCATGGAACTGTTCATCGATGCGTACGATTGGGTCATGGTTCCCAATGTGTACGGCATGAGCCAACATTCTGACGGCGGACGCATCACGACCAAGCCGTACATCAGCGGTTCCAGCTACGTGCTACGGATGAGCAACTTCCGGCGCGGAGATTGGTGCGAGGTGTGGGATGCACTCTACTGGCGATTCATAAGCAAACATCGCGAGTTCTTTTTACGGAACCCGCGGATGGCGATGATGGTGCGGCAAGCCGACAAAATGGGAGCCAAGCTTGAACGACATATCCGCACGGCAGACGACTATTTGAAGTCGATCGATGATGCCGTGAAGGGACCAGAAGGCGGTGCCAACCAATTCGTCAATCGATCGCCGACCGGTTTCGCAGCCGGAGCGGACTGAGAAGAGACAAGCCAAATATTGCGGAAGACCACAGGATCGCCGTGGTCTTGCAGGAGGAGCGGCAACGGCTCGGGACCTTCAGGCTTGCCCGCACCGGTCTTGGCTTTTACCACGTTGCGGTACTGAACAGGAACTCCGTTGTGAATGACCGTCAAGATCGTCGGCTTGATCTTCTCACCCGACTCTGAGAACTTGGCCGGTTCGAAGAAGATGTCGTAAGTTTGCCAAACCAAAGGAGGCAAGGCCATGTTCACATCGGGCTTGCGCTGCGTATAGATCGCGCCGCATTCGTTTTCGATGCCGGGAAGTGCGAAGGAGTCGAGGATCTGGACTTCGTAACGGCGCTGCAGATAGACGCCGCTGTTGCCTCGCTTTTGTCCGCTGCTCTTCGGCATGTAGGGTGTACGGAACTCGAGATGGAGGTAACCTCCTGTGAATGGTTCTGCAGTTTCAGCGCCGACTTGCATCAGCCCATCATTCGTCACTTTCAAATTCTTCCAGTGATCGTTCGTCTTGCCATCGAACAGCACCGTTGCGCCCGTCGGTGGTTTCTTGCCGAGAGTTACACCGTGCCTCGCAATCTTCTTGAGCGGTGATGCACTGCCGCTGCTGTCGACGACTGCCAAGCCGCTCGAAGTCGACTCGATCTTGCGACCCGACTTAGAAGCCAGTTTCAAACCGGTCGCTTCGAGAGTTCCCCGTGAACAGCTCGGGCTCTTCTGTCTGACCAGCCCATTCCCGGCAGGCCGCCTACATAGAGCCGAGCGAACATCGGGTCCTTCCCGTCTCGCACCGAGATTCGGACACCGACTTCTCGGCCTGCCGACTGTCCCATGTACTCGCCGATCCATGCATATGCCTGATCGACTTGAGCCGGATCAGTGATCGCCGGATCTCCTGCTTGAGCCATGGAAACGGGGGCACATGCGACCAGGAACAGGCTGAGGGCAAGGAGTTTCTTCATGATGCAGCAAATAGGATCGGACGAGATTGTTGGGAGGAAGTAGGGGCCGAGCGGTTCAGTCGGCCCTGGCTATGATAATTACTGAGCTCGAAATTGGTGCCCCGACACCTCCATTTGAGCCTGATAAAGTCCTGTTCGGCTGGTCATAAACAGCGTTTTATTCTCCGGGCCGCCGAATGTGACGTTGGCCGGTTGTTCCGGGCATTCGATGACGCCAAGTAGTTTGCCTGCCGGGTTGTAGACTTGAATTCCCAGGTCGGTGGTGATGTAGAGATTCCCTTGCACGTCGACAGTCAGTCCGTCGCCCCCGGAGTTGTTCTTCGTAGCCGGCTGTTTCAGCTCGCAGAAGACTCGTCGCTCGCCGAGTTTGCCCGGCTCTTTGACTTCGTAAGCCACCATCTGGCGCTGCATCGAGGGCACGATGTAAAGCGTCTTTTCATCCGGCGACAAGATGATTCCGTTCGGCGCGGCCAGGTCTTCGCCGAGTCGCGACACAGTGCCGTCCGGAGCTCGATAGTAGAAAGCTTCTGTTCCTTGCGGCCATGGATCTGCGGCTCCGTATCGCGGGTCGGTGAAGTAGATACCCCCCTGCTTGTCGATCACCAAATCGTTCGGTGCGTTGAAGTGATTATCTTTGTACGATTCCGCTAAGACCTTCACCTCCTTGCTCTTCAAATCGATCGAGATCAATTTGCCTTCCATCTGACAGGCCAGCAACCGACCTTCGCCGCCGTACATCAGTCCGTTGGCTTTGCCCGACGGATTCAAGAAGACCTCTACGGTCCCTTCGGGGCTGAGCACATGAATGGTGCTTGCCGGGATGTCGGTGAAGTACAGCTTACCGTCCGGCGTCTTCGTCGGGCCTTCCGTGAACTGAAAGTTTCCTTTGACCAGCTTCACGGCTCCGACCGGTCCGATCCCGGGAATAGGGTCTGCGGCAGATGCGCTCGAAACGAATGACGCGCCGAGAATTGCGAAGGTAGCGGCTCGACGAACCAGATGAATGAGTCTCATCATTGTTCTCCATTATTTGGGGATCGAAGCAGGTTGCGTGGGGCGCATCGGCAACGTCGTATTGTAACTCGCTGCAGCGGATGGGTGGACTTTGACCGCAGATGGACGCAGATTCATCGCAGATGAAGAACAAAACTCAGAGACACTGAGACAAAGAGAGGAGTTCTACTCGAAGACACCTGCCTCGACGGCTAGGAGATCCAGCATCGATTGCAGTCGATGATGAAGTTCAGTCATGATCGGGTCTTCCTCGTCGCGCGGTGTGCGACCGGTGGGGACTTCGATGGCGTCGCCGACTTGGATCACGGCATGCAAGTTCCCATGCACGCGCGTCGACCCTGTGATGTCTTCTTCCAATCGTTCGACCGTTTCCAAGATGCGAGTCACCGTCGTCGGTCGATCGAGATAGCCGGGCGGATACGATGAGATTTGTTGTGCCAAATAGATGTCTGCCAGTTCATTCCGCAACAAGTTGCGTTCTTGATTCGATAGTGACTCGCTCGTCAACTGCGGCACGATCTTGGATCGCAGTGCCTTGAGACGAGGGATGAGTCGCCCTGATTGAACGGAGCCCAGCCACTTGAGTTCGAGGGACTTGAGCAACTGATTGACGAGCGCTTGTTGACGCTCGACCACTGCTCCCGTTTGCGTGCTGCCGAACGCTTCCACTTCTTTGATCGAGAGCATCGCTAGAGCTAATCTACGAATGCGTTCCAGCAAATCGCCGCGACGATTCGGGATCCAAGTCAAGCGTTCTTCGAGTTCATCGAGCACCGGCGCGAGCGTTTTGTGGAGATCGCCGCGGAACAGATACTTGATCGCGACCGGATGGATAACGACTTTGCCTCCGTCTCGTTTCTCTCTCCGTTTGGCTGCGGTACGAGCTAAGAACGAGACACCGTCGAGCAATGGTTGGAGAATATCGTTCGTGCGAAAAACGGCACCCTCCGGAAAGAGAATAAGCGGCCGTTTGGCTTCGGAGAGCAACTGGATCGACAAGTCTAATGACTGACGATCCATCCCTTCACGAAACACACTGAAGCCCCCCATGGCTCGAATCGCAAACGCTTGAAAGCGGCTTTGGTTAAATAGATGCCAACTAGCCATGGCATAGACGTGCGTGCCGGCTTCGCGAGCCAACCAGCCCATTGCGAGCGGGTCTGCATTGCGCGCATGGTTCGGTGCGAGGATGACTCCGGCCCCGCACCTCAACGATTCCTTCAAACGATCGAGGTCTCGCAGTTCGTAGCTGACCACCCCGTCGCACTTGGCCAAATGGCGATCGGTCAGTTTGAATCGTTGAATGAACGAGGGCCAGAAGTTGCCGTGGATCGGCGGAACGAACTGATACGGCTTCTCGACAATGATCTGCTGCATGGCTCGGCCTGCCTTCGCACGCTTTATCCGCGGATTTGCCTCGCTGGAGGATTCGCAGACCAAATAAGTTTCACGACGATCGAGATCCCTAATAGCCTGTGGATTTAATCGTAACCCGACGCGTAAGCGAGGGATCCGGGTCCCGCTTACGCGTCGGGTTGTGATTCGTACCTCAATCAGTCGAAGCGGAGTAAATCGACAGGCCCCTAAGATGCATAACCTTGCGGATGCGCTTGGTGCCAGTTCCATGCTGTTTGCACAATCGACGTGATGTCGGTGTATCGCGGAGCCCAGCCGAGCGTTTTCTGCGCGAGCGAACTGTCGGCAACTAACTCAGCCGGATCACCTTCGCGACGGTCCGCCACGATAGATCGAATCGGTTTGCCCGTCACGCGGCGGCAGGCGTCAATCACTTCTTGCACGCTGTGTCCATGGCCTGTTCCAAGGTTCAGTTGAAAGTTCGTCCCGGGCTGGAGCAACTGTAAAGCCTTGAGGTGTGCGTCGGCCAGATCGTCGACATGGATGTAATCGCGAATGCAAGTTCCATCCGGTGTCGGATAGTCGGTTCCGAAGACAGAGATCGATTCTCTCTGTCCGAGTGCGGTTTGCAGTACGAGTGGAATGAGATGCGTTTCGGGGCTGTGATCTTCGCCGATGGAGCCGTCAGGATGGGCTCCAGCGGCATTGAAGTATCGGAGCGCAGCGCAGCCGAAACCGTATGCATGGGCGTAATCGGTCAGCGCGTGCTCGATGACCAGCTTGGTAAATCCATACGGATTGATCGGCAACTGCAGCGTTGATTCGGCGATCGGCACGATCTCCGGCTGACCATAAGTCGCCGTAGTGCTCGAGAACACGATGCGCCAAACGCCGGCGGAGCGCATGGCTTCGAGCAGTTCAAGTGTCGCGGAGACGTTGTTCTGGTAGTAGATGGCCGGATGCTGGACCGATTCGTTCACGAGTGCGAAAGCGGCAAAGTGAACTACGGCTTCGATTTCATAGTCACGAAAAACGGCGACAAGTTTATTGCGATCGGACAGCTCTCCGATGATCAGCCGTCCCGGCGGGACGCATTCGCGATGGCCGCGGGACAGGTTGTCGTAGACCCATACTTCGTGTCCCGAATTCATCAGCAGGCGGACCGTATGCGATCCGACATAGCCCGCACCGCCGATCACCAGAATCTTCATTCACCAACCCTTACATTCGTTTTCATTGCCACAGACCGAAACATCAGCCTATCGGTCCGCATAACTTACCAAATTCCTCGCTCACTGCTGAGCTCCATATTTGAAGGAGCCGACAGCGATCGATTATCAGCTAGGTTTTGATAGCTGCCGAAGAATAACTCGCAAAAAGCACCGGTGTATGGCTCCCAGTAAACTCCGACGACTGAGAGAACAGGGAGGCGCAACGAAAGCGCCGGTTGCGCCGTCCAAGTCGCAGGATTGGCAACAGAAGTTCACCGACTACCTTCGCTCGGAGTGCCATCTCTCTGATAATACGGTGGCAGCTTACGGACGCGACCTGAAGCGATTTCTCCAGTGGCTCGGACCCTCCAGCCCGGCTCGACTGAAACTGGCTGACCTGAGTGAGTTCGTGGCTTCGTTGCAACGCGAAAAGCTGGCACCGGCGAGCGTATCGCGTCTCGTGGTCGCCATCCGGATGTTCTTCAAGTACCTGCAGTTGGAAGGTCTCATTCAAGACAATCCGACCGAGCTACTGCAGACTCAGAAGATGTGGCAGCGCATTCCCAAAGTGTTGACTCCGGCTGCTGTCGATCGGTTCTTGGCAGCGCCCAAGAAATTCGATCTCCACTGGCGACGCGATCGAGCCATCCTCGAACTGCTCTACGCGACAGGGTGCCGGGTGTCCGAAGTCGCAAACATGTTGGTCGCGAACGTCCATCTCGCGGAAGGTTTTTGTCTGGTTGAAGGTAAGGGATCGAAGCAGCGCATGGTCCCGCTTGGCGCTCGAGCCGTCGCAGCAGTGGACGAATACATTCGCTGCGTCCGACCTCGCTTGCTGGGTGCTCGCGACCCGGCAGATGTGAAGTGGTTGATCCTGTCACGCAGCGGCAGACGATTGCGTCGCGAAGCGATATGGGAATTAGTCAAACGTTACGCGCTCCGCAGTGACATCGATCCGTCGATCAGTCCTCACACTCTGCGCCATAGCTTTGCGACTCACCTTCTCGGCGGCGGCGCCGACCTGCGCCAGATCCAAGAGATGCTGGGTCACGCGAGTATTCAGACGACTCAGATCTACACGCAAGTCGAAATGTCTCGCTTGAAGAAAGTCCACAAGCAATATCATCCGCGCGCATAGTGGTTGACGTGAGAGTCTGTTACTTCGGTCTACTCAAGTCTTCACCCTTCGTGCTCTTCGTGTGCTTCGTGGTTACGTGTTCCCGTCTCAGCATCATGGGGACTTTGACATACGGAAAGATTGATTACCACGAAGGACACGAAGAGCTCGAAGGTAAGCCGAGTTGATGAAAAGGGAAAGCGGAACGGCGCGAGGGCGTGTTGATTTAATCGTGGCTGACGAAGTCAACAACACTGTCAGGACCGGTTTATCAGGCCCGGAGGGCCGGCACATCGTTAGCCGGCGGCATAAGCCGCCGGGTTCAACGAACACCGCGGATGCGAAGCCCCGGAGGGGCGAAACATAAAAGACAACGCGGAATCAAACCTGTGTTTCGACCCTTCGGGTCTTTCTGATTCAATGGTGCATGGTCCGGCGGTTGACACCGCCGGCTGACGCTGTTTCGGCCTTCCACGCCTAAAAAACGGGGCTTGTGTATCAAGTCAATACGCCCCAAGCCGACTGGTTCTTCCGTTTTCTTACTGGAACCGGGCCGTTCACGCTGAATCGCAATTAGTTTCACCGCTGGTCAACCTGCTGCGGAAGTGAAAGTTGTTCGGCGGCGCGAAGAGCCCCCTCCCGAATCTCGCCTTGAGGGCTCGATTCGACCTCCCCCAGGCGGGCCTGGGAGAGGTGTCTCATGCCACATGACGCTGACCGTCATTACCAATCAGGTAATGTTTCGCCGCCTAGTTCGATGATCTGCGTGTAGAGTTCGTCACACGAGTGATCGGTGAGACCTGCAAGATACTCCGCAGTCGTTCGTTCAACACTTGAGCGACCGGCTCGGGCTTGGAATCGCTCGGGAAGCATTTGAGGGTGAGCAGCGATCCGAGCGAACATCTGCTGCAATCGCTTGGCGGCTTTCGTGCGTACTTCGATCAGCTTCGGATGGCGATAGACATTTTCGAACAGAAAACTCTCGAGCTCACGCCGCTCCTCTGCAATTAATGCAGAGAGGTCGAGCGACAGGCCCAACTGCTGGACTGCGGCACTGTCTAGTTCAGCCACGTCAGCCAGCATCTCGGCGCTGTGTTCGAGTACGTCGGCGACTTGAACATCGATCAACGAATGAACGAGAAGTTGTCGAGCGGCATTCGTTCCGCCCACGGCTGTTTGATGGATCGAACTCCACATGCGAGCTCGCCGAACCAGTGCGAGGCTGTCCAGTTGCATCAACGAGAGTAGGCCGAGCTTGAGCGCGTCGTCGACGTCGTGAGCGTTGTAAGCGATGCTGTCGGCGAGATCGACGACTTGCACTTCCAACAGCGGAGTTTCGCCTTGATGCGTTACGCGAAACGATTGGCCGTTGAGAACTTCCGTGGTGAGATTCAAACCGGGATATGGCGTATAGCGTGTTTCGAGTTCCTCGACCAGCGTCAGCGCGAAGTCGTTGTGCGAAAAGCCGCCGTGATTGCGAACGCATTCGTCGAGCGCGTCTTCGCCACAGTGACCATAGGGCGGATGCCCGATGTCGTGTACGAGCGCGAGTGCTTCGATCAAGTCTTCGTTGAGTCGCAAAGTGCGGCCGATGGTGCGCGCGATCATGGCGACTTCTTGAGTATGAGTCAGCCGAGTGCGGTGGTAGTCTCCCATGCTGCCGGTGAAGACCTGCATCTTGCCGCTGAGCCGACGGAATGCGGCGCTGTGGAGAACGCGATCGCGATCGCGCTGGAAGGGACCGCGATAAGGATGCGGTTCCTCTTCATAGCGGCGACCCGCTGACTGTCGCGAGAACATCGCGTAGGGTGCCAACAGCAGATTCTCGCGCACGTTCCAAGCCGAGGAGATGGTGCTGGACATTTTGGTCGTCATCTTCATCCCTTGAACGGGCTGCAACGGGGTTGCGACATCAAATGCTGCGATTCCAGAGGAAGCTCACAGCATTGATCGCCGCACAAATCTTATGCCGATCGATCCTTCTTCTTTGAAGAATATCGTTCCGGCCCATTGCAGCCAATAGGAAAGATGTTGACCGGCTGCGCCTTACGCGCCGTACTGCTTGCGATAGATCGACTGAATCAGACTCTCCGTGTCCTTGAACTTCGCACCGCCGGCGAGCGCTTGGTCAATCAACTTGTGAGCGTCGGCCTCGTTATGTCCTAATGCAAGCAATGCACGGAAGGTTTCTTCCACGACGGAATCGGCGACGTCGACATTACTGGGCGATTCGCGGCGTACGAGGAGCGCGAACTTCGGCATCTTGCGGCGCAGTTTCGCAATGATTCGTTCTGCCGTGGCAGGGCCTACGCCGGGGAGGGCTGACAATGCCTTGGAGTCTTGGTGTTCGATGACCACGGCCGTATCCTGCACCGGTTGCGTCATGGCTCGCAGCGCCTTCTTAACGCCGACGCCGTCCACCGAGCAGAACAATTCAAAGAACTCTCGTTCCACGGTCGACAGGAAACCGACCAAGCGCGGCATCAGCTTGCCGCCCGACGCCGCGTTTCCTTCCAAATAGTGAATCGTGTGCAGCGTAATGCTCTTGCCGATGTTCGATTGCAGATGGCGTCGCGTGTATTCCGCAATCATGACTTCGTATTCCATCGGCGGAATGCTGAGTGTGGCGGTTTCGTCTTCGAGCCCAACAAGGGTGCCGGTTATCTTCGTGATCATAAGGAAGGGATTTCGATTCTGATTGAAATGACTGAGTTCAATAGCAAAGGTGTAGAAGCTCTAAGAGAGCTTCGATTGCAGCGCCTGAAGGGCAGGGGGCAGGTTCGAGAGTCCGATCGGCATGCGTGTGGCTTGATGGTGGCACAGGGCAATTGCCAGTGCGTCAGCCACGTCAGGCGGATCAATCGGCTTGGCCAGTCGCAACTGATGTTGCACCGCCGACTGCATTTGTGACTTCGGAGCTCGACCGTTCCCGGTCATCATCTTTTTGACTTTTGTCGCTTCATACGAAGCCACCGGCACCGAAGCTTTGGCCGCAGCCAACAAGATGACTCCGCGCGCATGTCCCATCAAAATCGCCGTCGTCGGCCGTTCGTAGTGAGTGTAAAGCTGCTCAATGGCCATGGCCGAAGGACGATGCTGCTCGATGATCTCGCAGATCCCTTCATGGACTTCCGCCAAGCGATTCTCGAGTGGACCTGTGCGTGTGACGCGTACGAAGCCGGCGTCGATCAATTGCACCTTGCTCCCATGGCAACGAATGACACCGTAGCCGGTTGTCCCCAGCGCGGGGTCGATGCCGAGAATGATTAAGCCTGGTTCTTCAGCCATTCCATCCCTGTCATGTGCTGCGATTGCGTTAAGAGATTCAAGCGGGCGTTTGCTATTCGCCTCGCCCGACATTGTACCGCAACTCGGCAGCCGCCGGACCGGCAGTTTCTGCCAGGGAAAATGGTTGAACTCGGGTAGCTTATCCCAAACGCTGGAAGCGTTTCACCCAAGTAGCCGGGGATTCGAGCGCAGCGAGTACCCCCGGGTCTAGGTCCTCGTACGAATTGGCGGCGAGCGAAAGTCGTGTTGCGCAATTGGACGATTGCCGAGCCGCAATCATTTCGTTGCGCGATCGAAGATGCGTTGGTGAACGGCGTGTGATTGCGGCTCGGTTAACCGTGTTGGTTCCATCGAATCGTTTACTCGCCGCCGACTGATCTGCGTGAATAAGTCCGGGGTACGTGCTGACGCTCCGAACCCCGGCTACTGGGGTGCATCCTTTCCGGGATGAAGACGAATCGAAGCGTCGCCATCGGGGAGAAGATGATGGTCGGGCGTAACTCCCTCGTCCGAATGTTATGCCGGTTGTTGTTGTGATGCGCAGTGGAACGCACCCAATCCCCAGATCAGGTCGTAGGCGTCGAGCGGCACGATTTCGCGATCGGGCATCAATTCGGCCAGCGTCTTCAATGCGAATTGATCGGTGGCGGCCGAACGAAATGTCGGCACGATGACGATCTTATTGGCGATCAGAAAGTTGCAGTAGCTCTCCGGTATGCGGGCATCGTCGATCAATCGCGGTGCCGGTGTCGGCAATTCAATGACCTGCAATGCTCGACCGCATGCATCCGTAGCGGCGCGCAGGGTCTTTACGTTCACTCGCAGTCCCTCTGCGTTTGAATCTTCGGCTCGACTGTTGACTGCTGCGACGACGAGTCCAGGCGCAACGAAGCGAGCGAGCTGATCGATGTGTCCGTCCGTATCGTCACCTTCGAGCCCACCGCCGTCGACCCAAATGATTTTTTCGGCACCGAGCTTTGAAACTAGTTCGCTCTCAATGCGCTCGCGGCTCCAGCCCGGATTGCGTGTCTCCGTGAGAAAGCAGCTCGACGCGGCCAAGATGGTCCCCGCGCCGTCGGTCTCGAGTCCGCCTCCTTCGCAAGTCATATCGGATTCGACTCGCTCGCATCCCACAATGTCACATACTGCAACGGCTGCGGCCGCATCATCGCGAAAGTGTTTGTACTTGCCGCCCCAAGCGTTGAAGTGCCAATCGATTCCGACCAAGTTGCCGTCGCCGGTTCGCTTGACAAAAGTCGGACCGTAATCGCGAATCCAAACGTCGTTGGTTCGGATGCGATGGAGATGAACATTCGGATGTTCGAGCAACATGTCGACGGCGGCAGGAGTGATGCCGTCCGGGCCGGTAAGTACATGGACCGATTGTACGCGGCTGAGCTCTGCGATGAACCGAGCGAAGACGCTGGGGACCGGTTCGAATCGATCGGGCCATGTGCCTCGGTTGTGAGGCCAAGAGATCCAGGTCGCCGACTGAACTTCCCATTCCGCCGGCCAACGAAATTGATTCACGGTGTGTTTTTCCAGTTGTGAAGCGATCAGTCTACGAAGCGCTTGGTGATGTCGCCGTAGGCATCAATGCGTCGGTCTCGCAAGAAAGGCCAGTGTGTGCGGACGACATCGATCAATCCCAAGTCAATGGTTTGCAGCACGAGTTCTTCGCTTTCGTGCGATGCTCTCTGCAATATCTGCCCTTGTGGGTCCGCCACGAACGATGCGCCCCAGAAGTTCAGACCTCCTTCGAGCCCTACGCGATTCGTGGCTGCGACGTAAACACCGTTTGCAATCGCATGGGCTCGCATGGCTGTTTCCCAAGACGAATGTTGAGCCGCGTTCTGTTCGGCTGTTTCGTTGAGATGCCATCCGATGGCTGTCGGATAAAAGAGGAGTTCGGCGCCGCGAAGTGCGAATAGTCGCGCAGCTTCCGGATACCACTGGTCCCAACAAACACCGACGCCGATCTTGGCATATTTGGTCTTCGCGATCGTAAAGCCGAGGTCGCCGGGCGTGAAATAGAACTTTTCATAGTACAACGGATCGTCCGGTATATGCATCTTGCGATACAGGCCCGCGAGCGAACCATCGACGTCATAGGTGAGGGCTGTGTTGTGATACAGGCCATGAGTTCGTCGTTCGAATATCGAACAGGAGATCACCACGCCCAGTTTCGCGGCGGCATCGGACAGTCGTTGACTGGTCGGCCCCGGGATTTCTTCCGCCAGATCGAAGTTCGCGTAGTCTTCGCTTTGACATGGGTACGGAGTGTTAAAGACCTCTTGCAGGCAAACAATCTGTGCCCCTTGTCGCGCTGCCTGAGCCGTATACTCTAGGGCCTTCTCGATGTTGGCTTGTTTATCGTTGCAAGTGGACATCTGTACGAGTGCCAGTTGCACGGAACGACTGCGGCTGTTGCGACTCATCAAGCACTCAGCGTCTGCTAGCGGAAAGATTCAACGAATGAACGATGCTGATCATGCTAACACCGCTGCCGCAGGGGGCAACCGGGCTCAATCTATATTCGTGATCGGTACCGACACGGAGATCGGCAAGACCTATGTCTCCTCGTTGCTCGTCAAGCGTTTGAGCGATCAAGGAAAACGAGTCGGTGTTTACAAACCTGTGGCCAGCGGTTTCACCTGCGATGTGCCGGAAGATGCACAGCGATTGATTCGTGCTTCCGGGATCGATTGGCCATGGCAACGCGTTTGTCCGCAAGCTTTTTCGGCCGCCGCGCTGGCTCCTCCGTTGGCCGCCGAGCGAGAAGGCCGTGGTGGATGATGAACACCCATCAGCGACCGACTGCGGCGGGATCGCTGTGATTGTTTGGTGATCGAATCCGCAGGAGGCTCGCTCTCGCCGCTCAGCCGAACGCAAACGGTGCTCGATGCGGCTCGGCGCATCGGAGCTCCATTGCTGCTCGTGGCGGGTCACCGGATCAGCAGGGATGATCAACCACATCCTGTTGACTCTCGAAGGCCAAGGACGTGGACTTCATGTGCTTGCGACGGTGGTCAATCGCCACTTGCCGGTTGAGCTCGAATCGCCCTGTCGCATCGATGAGTCGCTGGACTTACTGCGAAGCTTTGTGACGGAATGCCCGATTCATTGCATCGACTATCGAGCTGATCAATGGCCGGCTAAGCAGCAAAAATATCCTGGCCACATTGAGGCAACGATAATCCCGAGGATGTCGCTTGATCCCAGCGACGAATGGATTGCTCATCAGTGCAGGGTCCAACCCCAACCGTCGAAGCTAAGAGCGGCAACGTCGAACCCAAGTGTTCCACATACGACGACACAGCGGATCGTAATGGGTAACACGATGGCGGCCCAAGCGGAAGGGGCGATCATGAAAGCCAAGGCGACGGCCAGGACGCTGAGCATCGAACCGAGCAAGAGGCCGGTCACGAGCTCCCGACCGACAATCTTCGCCCAATCTTCGACTCGCACATCACCGGTAGCCATGGCGGTAATGATACGCCGAAGTTTGATCACCTGAGTTACTGCCTGAGCCGGTCACGAGCGGCAGGAACCATGCTAACCAGATAATCTGATTAAGCTCCACTTCGAACCCGCAGCGCGAGTGCCGTGAACATCCTGGTGCAGAAGAGGATGCTCAGCCAAATGCCGCTTCATGTCAGAGTGAGGATCGCGGTTCGTGAGTAACTATCTTCGAGCGGATCGACGGCCGCGGATATGCGCGTCTTCAGCCGCTTCTTCAATCACGACGTCGATCACGTCGTCGTGCGTGATGATCCCCAGCATGTGTCCGCCTGAGTCGACAACGGGGAGTGCGAGGAGATTGAATTTCGCAACCTTCTGCATCACCGCTTCTTGATCATCGCCGGCGTGAGCCGTGATCAAGTCGGTTTCCATCAGTTCACCGATACATCGGCTCGGCCGGCTGATCGATGAAACAAGACTTATGCTGACAACACCTTTCAAATGGTTCGTATCATCGACGACATAGATGTAGGATCGTCTCGCCGTTCGGCTTGCTCGAGATAGTTTGTCCAGCTGCATCGCGAACTGTCAGTTTTTCGTCGAGACATGCGACCTCGGTCGTCAGGTCGAACCGGCCGTCCTTCGGCAAACGCTTGCAGTTTGCGAATGTCGCGACGGTCGGGGGCCGGAATCAGGGCCAGCAGATGTTCGACTCGCTCTTCAGGAACTTCGCTTAGCAAGTCCACCGCATCGCTGTCTGCCAAAAGATGCGGATCAAATCGGCGACTTGCTTGTCATCTTCGCCAGACAGTATCGCGATTTCGGCGGTCTTTGTCGAAGTAGCTGAAGATCTCGGCTCGCAGGTTCGGTTCAGATGTTGTAGAACGTCCCATGCTTCCCGGCAGATAGTCCTTCCATGAATTCCGGCGGTGCGACCGGGGTGGAGCCAAGCGCAGAATTCCTGCAGCTCAGCCGAATTGCCTCCTCGGCGAGCATCTCTCAGCTCCGGAAGAAAGAGCGTGTTGATCATGCTGATTCCGAAACGCGGGGCCGCAGAAAGGAGCGGAATGGTCAGGACACATCAATCGGCAATTATCCAGCGGTTCACCAAATTGCGTAGGGGTCAAATGGATCGGCGAAGCGCGAATGACAGGAACAGCAACCGAATAATCCGGCTAAACGCACGACGCAATCAGAGCATGCGGGCGGAGGATGGTCCGATAGGCAGCGATACAAAAAGAGCCTCGTGTCTTGGGGACAAACGAGGCTCGATGAGTTCGATAGCGAGCAGGATGCTGCTCGCTTCAGACAGCGACGGAGGTGATTCGTCGCTTCAGGGTGCGATTACTGGTTGCTTTCTTCGCGTACGTAGCGAGCAGCTTCCGGCTTGAAATACGGGTTCTCGATGACCAGCGGTTGAACAGGAGCCGGTGCGACTGGCTGAGCGACAATCGAGCCGCTTGGTTCAGCCGATGCAGCATGTTGCGGAGCATACGGATTTACAACGCTCAAAGTATGCGGTGCAGCCGGTTTCGGCGTGAAGTTCGGATTCGGTTGCATTTGCGGGAAAGCGGCGAACGGGCTGGTTCCGTAAGGGCGAGTGTAGCGAGCGCCGTAATAGACCGGCGGATGCAATGCGAAGTAGGGAGGAGTTGGCACGGTCGAACGCATGCCGTACCCGCCGAATCCACCTACACCGCCGAATCCGTACAGAGCGGCGTAACCGAGCCCGCCGCAATCTTGGGCCTGGACCGACGCCGCTGAACAGGCGAGCAATGCGGCTGCAACAAAGGAGAAGAGTCGGGAAGCTCGCATCATGGTGTCTACCTCAATGGTTGGTCGTGTACTTCAACGAGTCTCGGATGGAATCGTTGCCGCCTTCCCTGTTCGGCTCCGACGCATCCCAGGTGCCTGTCGCCATGAGTCCACGCTAGTCCGACTCTCCCTCCATCTCAACTCAACTTGTTGCGAATCCCAGGAATGCAGAACACCTTGCCCGGAAAATCGTCAACGTCGGCATGATCGTGACGAGTTCCAGTATCACGTTGACTACGTCGGCAGCTTCCTGACCGCGCCGGGCCGGATCGGGAGTCCGGTATCGGCGCTCTCAACAGCCGCGAAGCAGAGTGCAAGGCTTTCCAGATTGTCGCGTGCATCGAGCAGGCTTGGCCTTTTCTCTTCGATCGCACACAGCAGTTCCCCCATCGTGCCGTGGAAACCGTCCGGGAACCACATGCTGGTGAAAGCCGGGTGACCAATCTCCTTCAGCCAAATGCACGGCCAGTTTTTGCTCGCTGTTGCCTGGCGTGCCGACACTGGCTGAAACTGGCCTTCCGTCCCTCACAGCAGACAGGTGTTTCATATTCGCGGGGACGCAGGCAGTCGAAGGCGAGAGTGGTCAGCATCGGCAATTCCACCACCGCTTGGGCCAACAGATTCGGCTTCAAGTCTTGGCCGGGGCTGCTCTGGCTGTTTACGCGAAGACACGCCAGGCCTCTCTCCCGGCAAGAAACAAGCGCAGATATCGAACTGGCGGATGGCGTAGTCATACAGCACTAGGTGCTTGACGTCTTCAAACGGAGTTCCGCACCCAACGATGATCCCAGTGGCAAGAGAGATGAGCTCCGAAGACCTTGCCGATCAGTCCTGATGCAGCCACCTGCCGTGCATAACTGAAGTGAGGTGCCCATCGGCCGTTCTTAATTTACTTGTGCGTAGCGATCGCATTTGGCGGCACCGAGCCGCGCCCGATGTCGAGATCGAGGACAAAACGGTTTTTGGCTGAGCATGCTTGCTGCTGCGAAGTGCTGCTCGAATCAACGGTGACGCTCAGGATGCGTCGCGTAACGCCGACCACTTCGATCGAGTCGTCCTGCCAAACACGTTGAAGATCGCCTGTCGCCACTGCGTCGGGATAGAATCAATGGTGTCGCGGCTTCTCCGCACGCGAACGATCCAAGTCGACAAGGACCGTGACGTTGAAACCAGCGGCGCGGTAGGCTCGCAGATGATAATGCGATATCCCGCCGCAGCCGACTAGTCCGATGTTCGGGCGATAATGTTGCGGTGACCAGAGGTCAGCAGGGGATCGAAGCTAAATGAGTCAATCGATCGGACATGCCAAAATCGCATTCCTTTAATGGATAACTTAGAGATGTGCAGAGCGACGGGCCGCCTGCACGACATAGAATCGCGGCAGACTTTGAAAAATAGCCTCGATGCGAGACCGTATCAATCACCGTTGCCCAGACCGACGGGCTCGACAACTTGGATCGAAGCGGTTTGATGATGGGCGCGCGGCACGAAATCCGGATTTCGCCAACATCTTATCGTCAAACAACATCGTAACCAGCGAACTCAACGAACTGGGAGACGTGGGCGTACTCTTCGTCCGCCATCAGAAAGACGGTTTCGATGTCATCATCCAATCGTCGGTTCGCCATCATCATCGTGAACTGCCCGCTATATCCGTCAGCGGCCTTCACCGCGGATTACGACGCGAATCGGCATTTTCACCAGAATCCTGACAGCCAATCCGTCGAAGCTCTTCACTTCCACGTTTGCGAGATCCGAAGTCACACGCTGGATGAGCTCAATACGCTCAGCCGGCGTGAACAGGCACCGTTTCTCCGCATTCACCCCAATGCCGACGATCGTGCGATCGAACAGCCTCAGAAGCTCGTCGAATGATGTGCAGATGACCAAGTGTTACCGGGTCGAATGAACCGGTATACACTGCCGTTCGCGACTGGGGAGGCGCGGATGGTCGTGAGGGATTGGATGGCTTCAAGATGGCGGCTTTAGATCATGGATTCCAGCGTTGAAGGCTTGCCCAAGTATCTGAACGACACGAGCGCCAGAATCAGTTTGATGATGGTGAGGATGAGGTTGAATCCGAAACCGGCAATCATACCGACAAACATAATCTTGCCGAAATCACTGCTGTTGATCACTGGATCCATGACCAAAGGCAGGAGAATTATTACGGCAAAGACCATTCCCAGTATCATGCCGAAACATGCAGCGATCAACGTGAATTGGGCAAAGGCCTTCTTCTCTCGTCGGTTTGAATAGAGACCCACACCTGCCGTGATCATCATGATGTTCAGCACGAGATCGATGACGAAAATCGTATAGGTCCAGACGTTCGGCTTCGAGATCGCTTTCATCTTCTCCTGTAGCTCGGCCAGGCCCGGGGGGGCGTTCGGCGGCGGCGCAGGCTGGAAATCGATTCCTGTCGCTTGCAGCGCAAATGCAGCGACAGAACCGAGAGAGTTCATTGCACCGAGAACACCTAGAATCAGTAGGAATACAGCAACCAACGTCACGCCGGTCTTGCGCTTCTTTTCTATCGGGCCGCCGTTGTCATAAGATGGATTCACGTCAGGACTGTAAGCCGACTCTGTACTGTAGGGATTGTTGCTCACGAGATCCTCGGTGCGAAATGGTGTTGTGCGGTCGTCGAATCAGCAAATCGAATCGTTCACGTATTGAGCGGCATTTTAGCAATCATCGCAGCGCGGATGTCAGCCGTCCGATGTCATCCGAATTGTTGTACGCATGAATGCTCGCGCGGAGCTTGCCTCCACGGACGCTGACCACGACATCTCGTTCCAGACAGCGCCGTCGGATCTCCATCGGGTCTCGTCCGGGAACTTGAAACGTAACGATGCCGCTGCGCGAGTCTCGCGCGGCCGGTGAATCGACATCGCAGCCTGTTGAGTGCAACGACTCGATCAGCAACTCGACATTATCCAGGACGAGATCGGCAAATTGTGATCCGGCGGTGGCTGCGCCGAGTTCGAGTAGCAGGTTGAGGCTTTGTTCCAGCCCGATACGGCCGACCATATTGGCCGATCCTCCTTCGTAACGAGCCGCAGATGGTTTGAGGTTGTGAGCGCTGGGATCGAACGCACCACGGTCATCCAAACTGTGCCAGCCGATCATGATGGGATCGAGCAGGTTCAGATGCTCACGCTTGATGGCTAATAGGCCTGCCCCTTCCGGTCCGAGCAGCCACTTGTGACCGTCGGCTGCTGCGAAGTCTATCTGCCAACTTTGGAAGTCCAACGGGAAGACTCCTAAGCCTTGAATAGAATCGAGCATCAGCAGTGCACCCCGTTCGTGGATCGCTGCAGCGAAGCGTGCCGGATCGATGCGAAAGCCGCTGATGAAACCGACCCAACTGACGGAGACCAAGCGAGTCGAACGGTCCATGGCCTGCAAAATCGATTCGATCGTCAAAGCCCCGTTCGGCGGCATGGGAACTTCGCGGACTTCGACGCCACGCCTCTTTAGGTTCCGCCAAGGAGCTAAGTTGGATGGGAATTCGTTGGCAGGTACGACCACGCTGTCCCCGGGACGCCACGGAAAACTCTCGGCTACAATGCCGATCGCTGTCGTAGTATTCGGTACATGCGCGATCTCATTGGAATCGCAATGAACCAATCGGCTAAAAGCAATACGCAGTCGTTCACTGGCCGCAGACCAGCTTGGCCAGACCGTGTCACCCAATCGGCAGGCCTCGTCAGCGTATCGAGCGATGGCTTCCATTGAGGAAAGCGGCAGTGGCGCGACCGCAGCGTGGTCAAAATATGCAAATCGCTCTGCCACCGGCATTTGCGCTCGCATTCGCGAACGGACTTGCTCTCGGTCCTGCCTGTCTGTTATGGAAGAGTTTTTGCCGAAATTGTCGTGCATAACGCGAAGATCGGGTTAGGATTCTAGTATCAATATGGGGAGGCTGGGCTGTCCAGGTGACAAGGGCGTAACTTGGACTATACTACTGCTCAGCTCTTCTTGGCTGACACCTTTTCTGCGACGAGCCCCCGAGGTTGGTTGATGCCCAAAGCATTGTGCCTGACTGGGTTGGTAATTTCCATCCTCGTCTCCCTACTATTCCTGCTGGACATGATCTTCGTACTGGTGGGTTCGGAGTCACTGGTCGCTATTGCGCCCTTCCGAGCCGTCAGCACGTTGATGCACATTTTGTTCATCGTGTGTTCCGGCGGGTTGGCCTTCGTAGCTTGGACCAGCTTCAAAGAGTTGAAGTAGGCGTTTTCCCACATTCGACGACGGTAGCGATCTTGGTTCCGGTCTGCGCCTCGCTCGTCCTCGTTGCGCCCGCAGCGAATTGACGCTCGCCTACCCAACAGTGCCTCTTTTTGCACTCGTCTCAGGGTCCCATTCGACGGCGCGACCGATTTCGGTATGCTCTAGCAGTTCGTCGGCAGGCCAGTCTGATTATCGGTTCCTATCGTAAGCGGACGCGTAAAGCCTTGTTGATTGGATGCAAGCGGAAGGGCGCAAGCCCTCCGGTTCTTCAAGATCGACTGTGCTTTACCGGACGGCTTGCGCCGTGCCGCTTGAATTAAGTCGACCAGCCATTTCGCATTGGGCTTTGAGTTTGGGGAGAGCAATCGAGTGACGCAGTCTGTGCAAGCGGTGGAGTGGATCGGCGGTCCGGACGGTTTCCTCAGGTTGATCGATCAAACCAAGCTGCCCGGTGCTCTCGAAGCAGTGGACTGCTTGAATGTGGATCAAGTCTGGGAAGCGATCAAGATGCTCCGCGTTCGGGGCGCTCCGGCTATCGGGATCGCTGCAGCCTACGGCGTGGTGATCGGCGCGGTTACCGGAGCGAAGTCGGCCACTTCGAACTCTGATCCTGCGGTGGCTGATATGCTTGCTGCGGCTCGAAAGCGGCTGATTACCTGGCCACCAGCCGTCCGACGGCGGTCAATTTGTTTTGGGCTTTGGATCGCATGCGCCGCGTCATGACACGACCTGCTGAGAATCCAGCGGAGCTCGGCGAACGCCTGCTTCACGAAGCTCGCCTCGATCCAGTCGGAAGACTTGGAGATGTGTCGTCGCATCGGAGAGAACGGGGCGCGGCTGATCCCTGAGACAGCAGTCCTTATGACTCATTGCAACGCGGGCGGTTTGGCAACTGCGGCACTCGGTACGGCGCTCAGTGTGATGTTCAGTTGCCAAGATCAAGGCAAGCGGATTTCAGTCTACGTCGATGAGACTCGGCCTCTGTGGCAAGGCGCGCGACTCACCGCTTGGGAACTCATGCAACGCAATATTCCCGCCACGATCATCTGTGATTCGATGGCGGCGCATGTAATGCATACGAAAGGTGTTGATGCAGTGATCGTCGGAGCGGATCGAATCACCGCCTGCGGTGACGCGGCAAACAAGATCGGGACTTACGGATTGGCTGTGTCCGCCAAGCATCACGGAGTGCCGTTCTATGTGGCCGCACCGAGCAGCACTTTTGACTTGTCTCTTGATTCCGGCAAACGGATTCCTATTGAAGAGCGATCTCCCGATGAAGTGATCGCTCCATACGGCATCGCGATTGCGCCCGCCGGTGCCAAGGTCTACAACCCGGCCTTCGACGTGACTCCTGCAGAGCTGATCACCGGACTGATCACCGAACGAGGTGTCATTCAGCCGGTAACTCGCGATGCGATTCGAGAGCATTTTGCTGAGAAGTAGTCAGCGATGGTCGCTCGGCGTCTAGCCATGATGATCGTGCAATGTGCCGCTGTGATCTGGGCGTCGCCTTATTCGCTACTGGGTATCAGCATCGGCGTGCTCGGACTCGTAAGCGGAGGAAAGTGTCGCATTAGATCCGGAGCGCTTGAGTTCTACGGCGGTTTCACGGCTCTCTTCGTGAGATCACTGCCGACCGGGCCTTATACACTGGGCATGACTCTCGGGCACACGATCATCGGTCAAACCGCAGCCGGGCTGGACGTCTGCTGTTTGCATGAGAGAGTGCATGTCAAGCAATTCGAACGCTGGGGCCCATTCATGGGACCTGCTTATCTACTCTGTTCCGCCGTCCTGTGGCTGTGCGGAAAGGATGCCTATCGAGACAATCCGTTCGAGGTGGAAGCGTATGACAAGCATCCTTGAACATGGAAATGGTGAACGACGAGACTGCCTTCGTCTCTCGTTTCAATAGCGCAGAGTGACTTTGCAGACAGACTGACCATGATGAAAACGAGGCATCATTCAAGCGGAACGGCGCAAGCCGTCCGGTTCTTCTGCTTCAAGCGTGCGGAACCGGACGGCTCGCGCCGTACCGCTTTCATTGTCTTCATCTCGCACCATACAGCGGCGATGCTCGATGGAAAGAAATGATCTCGCTTCGCGTAGCGCAATTCCGATGCAACAACTAAGCTGCTCGGCGTTCTTGGTCGGCGTCATGATAGCCAGCGCTCTGAGCGGAGTTGCTTCGGCCCGATTTAGTCGCGCTGCGCAAGCGAGCGTCGGCGCAGAGGGGTACGGGAGCGCGTTGGAATTCTTGCACAACACAGCGTCTAAGAGCCATGCCTGCTAAATGTCCACCGAAGGCTTGCGATAGCTTCAAGGCTCGATCCATCTCGAGCTTGACGCCGTACTGAGCCAAACAATCGATCGACCCATCGGGCTCCGGATCGTTCAAGTGCATGGTAGGCGGTGCATATCCATCGCGCATGGCGAGTACAGTCAGTGCCAGTTCGATACTTCCGGCGGCATTGATCAAGTGCCCGAGGACTGCTTTGTTACTGCTTGCTACGATTTGGTCGGCTTGCGTGCCCAGGGCCGCGCGAATGGCTCTCAGTTCGCTGCGATCGTTCTGCTGCGTACCGGTGCCGTGAGCATTGATGTACTGCGGACCGCGATGTGACCAACCCGCTTTGTTCACCGTGCGCCTGATCAGCTCTTCCAACGTATTGCAGTCTTGTTCCAGACTGGTCACGTGATGAGCTTGGCAAAGTAATTGAGATGCGGCGATCTCCGCGTAAATCGTGGCACCGCGAGCCATTGCGTGCGATCGGCGTTCGAGCACCATCAGTGCGGCACCTTCCCCCATCACAAAGCCGCCTCGATTGCGATCGAACGGTCGGCAGACTTCGGCCGGGTTGTCACCCTGAGCCAAAACGCCCATGCGATAGAAAGAAGTCAGCACAATTTCGGCGATAGCGTCGGATGCACCGGCCAGTGCCAGGTCGGCTTGATCGGCTTGGATCATTCGCGCTGCGGCGTGCATGCTTACAATACCGGTGGAACAGGCTGTTGCAAAACAAAGCCGTGGACCATGCAATCCATAGGTGTTGGCCACCGAGTCGCTGACGGAGCTCGGAAGGAACTCTTCTTCCCAGCCTTCATATCGAGTTCCGTGGCCGAACGGTTTTTCTTCGGGGCTGAGATACATGTATCCGATGTCACCGAATTGCGCGGCGACGCTGCATGCGAATCGCCCGCGATCGATTTTCGTCCAGTCGATATCGGCGTCCTGAAGTGCTTCACCCGCTGCATGCTCGGCTAAGCGAATGGCTTTGAGCGTTTTGGAATCTTTCGGTAACCAGTCGACCATGCCGCACGGTAGTCGCAACGAACCGATGCGATCTTCGGCGGTCGTTAGGCGGATGCCGCTGCGACCCTGTTGAATGGCTTGCCAAACTTTTTCTCGCGAGCTGCCCAGACTGGCTCCAATACCCACACCGGTAATGACGACCGGATCGGGGTCCGGTTGCGCAACGGATGGAAATGGTATGAGTACTGGGTCAATCATCAGTCTATCGGTTCACAAAACGAAGAGGATTCCAGTGGTTCGCGTTTGTCGAAGTGCCTTTGCCTGCAATTGCACAGACTTGCTCACTTGCTGCGTAAGCAGCCGTTTTTTCGACAAACCTGTTGCTTCATAGTGGATTTGGTCCTGACACGTCAAGAAAGATTGACGATAAGCAGGCTTGGTGCAGCAGAAAACCTATGACCGGTGGAGGTTGCCATGAATTGGCTACTCAGCGGCTTCGTCGGATTGGCTCTCATAGGCTGTGCGATGCGCAATGCGTCGGCTCAGGCTGCCCCTTCCGTTGACCGCACGTCTGCTCTGACTGTCGGTTCCGTAGCATTGGCCGATCGAACGGAACGCAGCGGCGATCCGATCTTGCCAGATCGCCACTCCGAACTCTTGCCGGGTGATCTTAATCCGAGCGAATCAAAGGCGCCGCAACCTACGACGCCGATTTATCGAGAGCTATTTTCGCGTGAAGCGGGTGAACTTGAACTGGCTCTCGGTCGCATCCAGTTGAACTCGCAGCACTTCCGCGTGATGCGCAAGCACGAATCGTTCGAGGATGGCGGCGAGCGTTCGTATCAAGTCTCAATCCACGAAGGATCGCCGACACTCCGAGTCATGTATCGCGATCAGCATGAAGATTGGCTGTTGCACTGCGACTTCTATGAAGGAACGACGTGGACGCGATCGTTCGATTTAGAAAGCGGCCGCGCAACTGTCGAATACACTCAGCTTCGCAATCGTCAGATCGCGATCACCGTGACTCAAGACAACGTCAAAGATACGAAGCTCGGTACGAAGAAATGGAGCGGTCAATCGCTGTGGCACATGCTGCAGTTACACGATCCGGACTTTGATCGCATTGTCAAACCGTCGCTCATGAGGCTGAACGCTGATTGGAAACTGGACGAGACACTGGCGGCCGCGGACCGCATCATAACTGTTTCATCCACTAGAGATTCCGAATCTGCGGAAGTCGTGGTCGCACGCTGTCTGCGCGAGCTCGAGTCTCCCGAGTCTTCACGTCGCTTGGAGGCAGCCGCCACCCTTCGCGGCCTTGGATTGGCAGCGCAGATTCCGCTCAGCCGTTCAGCCGCAGCCGGCAAATTGACACCTCATCAACGCGATACGGTCAACAAGCTGCTCGATGCTCTTCAGCCTCAATCGCCCGACACCCCGACTCGTCTTGCATACTGGCTATCCGGAGACCCGAGCCGGCGTTAGTATCTGATGAATGTTCAATGCATCTTCATCCGCTGAACTTTCGACTCGTCCGCAAGCTTGGATTGATGTCGGAGGCACGTTTACCGATTGCTATGTCCGCAGGCCGAACGAGCCGCGGTTGCTTCGAATCAAGCAGCTAAGCAGCGGCTTGGTCCCGATTTCAATCAGCCCTGCGAATCGCGGCTCCGGCAATTGTTGTTCAGCTTCCGAACTGTCTTGCGATACGGATCGTTTTTGGGTCGGTGCCGAGCTGCGTTGCTTGCGATCCGACGGAGTGATTGTCGGGCAAACTCGAGTCGTCGAATTTCGCAGTGAAGATCATTCGATCGAGACAGCCGAACCGCTGACGTCAATTGTCAGCGATCCTTTCGATCGTTTGCTGCGCTGGGAACTCGACCCGCACATCGAGGCGCCGGTGCTCGCGGTTCGCAGGCTGTTGCAAGTGGCGCTGGCCGATCCGCTTCCGCCGATCGAAGTGCGGATGGGAACGACGCGCGGGACCAACGCACTGCTTACACGTCGCGGTACTCCGACCGTGTTAGCGATCACGAGCCCCTTCGAAGACTTGGCTGTCATCGGCGATCAAACTCGTCCGCAGCTTTTCGACTTGGCAGTGCGCCGGGAACCGTTGCCCGCTGAGCGAGTCATCGGCATCACCGCGCGACTCGATGCACGCGGCCAAGTCATTACGCCGATCGATGTCGCTGACACGCGAAATCGTCTGCGCGAGGCGTTCGACAGCGGCTATCGATCCATTGCCATTTGCCTTATGCACAGCTATCTCAACTCGGCGCATGAAGAGTGTGTCGAGTCCTTGGCTCGTTCGATCGGCTTCGAACATGTCAGTCGTTCCAGCCGATTGGCTCCGCTGATTGACATCACGGCTCGGACTCGAACGACTGTCGTGGATGCATATCTCGGTCCGATTGTGCGTGAGTACTTACAGCGTTTGGCGGATCAATTCGGCGGTGATGATCGGGTCGACTTGTCTGTGATGACCAGCGCTGGAGGATTGGTTCACTGGCGAGAATACGCAGGAAAGGACAGCATTCTATCCGGACCTGCAGGCGGCGTCGTTGCGTTGCAAGCGACCGCGGCAGCGTCATCGAATCCGCGGCTCATCGGGCTAGACATGGGTGGTACGAGCACCGATGTATGTCGGACGGGACCTGAGCAGACGTTGCAATACGAATCGACCAAGGCCGGCATTCGCATCCTGACTCCCACGTTACCGATTGAGACAGTCGCCAGCGGCGGTGGTTCCATCTGTTGGTTCGATGGGGTCAGCTTGCGCGTCGGACCTCAGAGTGCAGGAGCTCTGCCGGGACCGGCATGTTACGGTCGCGGTGGGCCGCTGACAGTCACCGATCTGAATGTGCTGCTGGGTCGTTTGCCCGCATCGCAGTTTCCCTTTGAACTGGATACGCAGGCTGCAGAGAAAAGGCTCGGTGAACTCCGTGCGGAAGCGGCTCGCAGCGGAGTACTCTTCCGCGACGCCGACTCACTGGCTGAAGGGTTACGTACGATTGCCAATCAACAGATGGCAGAAGCGGTTCGCACTGTTTCGATTGCCGAAGGAGCTGACCCGCGCGATCATACTCTGGTTGGTTTCGGCGGCGCTGCCGGGCAACACATTTGCCAAATCGCGGACTTGCTCGGCATCGAAAAAATTCTCGACTCAGCCGACGCCGGCCTGCTCAGTGCGCGAGGCATGGGGCTGGCTGTGCAGCGACGTGATCGCACGGTTCCCGTCTATCAATCGTTGATGAACATCGATTGGTTCGCACTGTTGGATTCGGCTCAACAGGCACAAGCCGATGCACGCGGTTCGCTTCATTCCGGCGCAGTTGAAACACGATCTGTTCTCGAATTGCGTTACGTCGGGACGGATTCGGCTCTACCGATCGAGTGGCCGACTGATCACCAAATCATTGTCGATGCACCGCATGATCGACAGAGGAATGTCGACCATTTTACCGACGCGTTTCAAACCGAGCATCGAAGACGCTTCGGATACGCTCGGCCGAGTCGCGCGATTGAAGTGACTTCATTGCGAGTCGAAGTGACCGAGCGATCGGACGAGCAGTTGCCCGACGCGACGCGCATGCCCACGGATCGCGTTGTCGCGATCGATGTAGCGGCGTGCGCTCGAGGAAATATGCGACTTGACGGTCGAGTAGTCGACGTGCCGCATGTTCCGCGTGAACTTCTCATTGCCGGTCAAAGGCTGGAGGGACCTGCCGTTGTTCTTAACGATGGATCGACATTGGTTGTCGACTCTGGATGGAAGGCTGAGTCGCTTTCCGACTGCACGTTATGGCTTTGCAGAAACAATCAGTGCCCAAGCGAGCGCGAGAGTGATCGTCCGAGCAGCGCGGTCGATGTCGTAACGCAAACGGTGTTCGCGCAGCGCATCTCCGGCATTGCGACTCAGATGGGATTAGTTTTGCAGCAGACGGCGGTGAGTGTAAATGTCAAGCAGCGACGGGATTACAGTTGCGCGGTGTTCGACGGCTCAGGGAGGATGCTGGCCGGCGCGCCGCATGTGCCTGTGCATTTGGGAGCCATGGGACTAACAGTGCGCTCGGCGATGAAAGCATTTCCCGATTTGCAACCCGGGGATGTCGTCGTAACCAATGATCCGTATCGCGGCGGCTCGCATTTGCCTGATGTCACGGTGATCAGTCCGGTATTCTTCAGCGGTTCGACTCGACCTGCGATGTTTACTGCCAATCGTGCTCATCACGCTGACATCGGCGGCATTGTACCCGGTTCGATGTCGGTATCGGCATCAAAGCTCGGTGAAGAAGGAGCAATCATCGCTCCGCTGAAGATGAGCCGCGAAGAGTGTGACGAGCTGCTGCCGCTGCGAGATCATTTGAAGGCCTGTCCTTATCCGCCTCGCAACATCGAAGAGAATTTGGCTGACATGCGAGCTCAGATCGCTGCCAATGCGCGGGGAGCGGAACTCTTGCAAGATGTAGCGGCTGCGTTTTCGCCTGGGAAGACGGCTGCATTGTCGGAGTCGGTATTGGAGACGGCTCGGCGTCGAGTGGAACTGTTCATCGAAAACAACATTCGCGAACCGATGGCCTTTTCCGATCATCTCGACGACGGGACTGCGATCCGTGTTCGCATCGCGCCGATCGATGGGAATCGAATGCGTGTCGACTTTACGGGAACAGGCGGAGTATCGGCGACCAACTTTAACGCGAACCCGTCGATCGTCACCGCGGCTGTCATCTATGTGTTGCGAACGTTGATCGCCGATGACTTGCCGCTGAATGAAGGAATACTCAGAGCCGTCGAACTGATCGTTCCGCCGGGAGTATTGAATCCGACCCCTGCAGAGAATCCCTACGATAGTCCTGCCGTTGCGGCTGGTAATGTCGAGACTAGTCAGCGCGTGGTCGACTGTTTGCTAGGCGCATTCGGCGCGGCGGCTGCGTCGCAAGGGACGATGAACAATCTTCTGTTCGGCAATCAGCGATTCGGCTTTTACGAGACGATTTGCGGCGGCTCAGGGGCGGTGCACGGTCACGACGGAACGTCGGGTGTGCATACTCACATGACTAACACGCGACTAACGGATCCCGAGATTTTAGAATCGCGATATCCGGTGCAGCTCGAATTGTTTCAACTGCGGCGCGGCAGCGGCGGACTCGGCAGGTGGCGAGGAGGAGACGGCGTGATCCGTCGAATCCGATTCTTAGAACCCGTGTCTGTGTCATTGTTGACCTCGCGTCGCGGGAGTTATGCGCCTTACGGTGCATCCGGCGGTCAGCCGGGCCAGGTCGGCAGTAATTGGCTTATCCGGCAAAACGGAACGCGGTCGCCGCTTCCCGGTTGTTGCCAAGTGGAACTGCAGGCAGGTGATGCTATTGAACTTCAAACGCCGGGAGGCGGAGGGTACGGGAATGTTGCCGAGTAATGAACTACAACCGTGGTTGATTGCTGTGAGAGCCGGCGATTCAACGAGCCTCGCTTGTTGGAAAGTTGAAGGTACTGAAGCGATGAGTTTGGCTATGTTCAGCTCGGATACGAAGGCCGTGCTGTATGCGGAACAAAGCTGCCGATCCAACTGGCAGATCATACGGCCGGAGCGAAATGCACTGATTCAAGTGCTGATTGATAGTTACCGAGCCGGCATTACAAACGCTGTGCTCGATCCATCTGACCAAGGAGCGAGAAGTTTCTTTTCGCTGCGCGACGTACTCGAAGCTGCCAAGGCGCAGTTGGCATCCGAAAAGACGCGTTGACGAAGCGTCCGGGGAGGGCAACCGGGTTACAAAAACGCTTGGACAAACCTATGTCCGCTCAGCAGACCGCTCGCCACAACTCACATCTTGCTCATTGGACTTGTTATGACAGCTTCCCGTTCGAACGATTCGCCAAAAGCGCTCGTCGCGGTTTTGTTCTTGACTTTTTTACTCTTCGCCTTCGGGGCGCGTTCTGCATTTGCTCAAACAGACCGTGAAACGCGGATGATCGAAGGTTGGAATGTGAACATCGATCGACGGTTGCTTGATAAAGACTCTGAGTTAACAGAGAAGGCGCTCAAGATGCTTGAGGAACAGCTCAGGGAGATCGTGCGCGTCGTTCCGAGCCAAGCCGTAGAGCGATTGAAACGCGTACCGCTGTGGTTCTCGCCTGAGTATCCCGGGTTTGGTCCGAGAGCCGAGTATCATCCCGGAGCAGGTTGGCTGAAAGATAACGGGCGAGATCCGATCATGGTGCGCGGAATCGAATTCACCAATATCAGGATCTTCGCACAAGAGTGTCGGCGAATGCCGAACTTCGCGCTCCACGAGTTGGCTCACAGCTACCATCATCAAGTCCTGGAAAACGGATTTGAGAACGCCCAAGTGAAAGAAGCCTTCGACCGTGCAAAAGCGGCCGGCATCTATGAGTCTGTCGAACAGCGATTCGGCGACGGACGGAGTCGCAAGACTAAGGCGTATGCTATGTCAACGCCGCAAGAGTACTTTGCCGAAAGCACCGAAGCTTTCTTCTCGCGAAACGACTTCTTTCCGTTCGAGCGAGCGGAGATTGAAGCTCACGACCCGGCCATGTTCAAGCTACTGAAACAGTTATGGGGGACTGGGGAGTAGGAGGCGGTTGGAACATGGATGGAGATGATGAACAGGATGGGGATTGTGAGGTGAAGAACTTATGTTTGTGAACTTGGAATATAGAGTTCCGACGGAGCAATGCCGCTCAGGCAACATTCCTCAAGGTGTTTCTTCATCCAGTTCATCCCGTCCATCCATGTTCAAAAACTCTCCCCCGATCACGCCTGAAGTATCTGGTGAATAACGCGACCTTCGACGTTTGTCAGACGACGGCGCACACCGTTGTGTTCAAATGTTAGACGCTCGTGGTCGAGTCCCAGTAAATGCAGAATGGTGGCGTTGAAATCATAGAGTGGGTGGACATCTTCAACGGCTTTGACACCGAGCTCATCGGTGACCCCGTGACTGACTCCGGGACGAACTCCGGCGCCGGTCATCCAGCAAGTGAAACCGTCCGGGTTATGATCGCGACCTTGCGCCCCTTTCTGAAACATGGGCATGCGACCGAATTCTGTACACCACACGACCAGCGTGTCGTGGAGCATGCCGCGCTGCTTTAGATCGCGGATGAGTGCCGCTGCCGGCTGATCAAGAATTGCCGCATGCTTGTCATATTGCTCGCGCAGTTTGCTGTGTCCGTCCCAATTCAACTCGCCCGCACTCGCATAGGCTCCGTTGAACAGTTGAACAAACCGCACGCCCCGTTCGACTAGGCGGCGAGCCAAGATGCAGTTGCGCGCGAAGGCGGCTTTCATCGGATTAGACCTGTCGTCAGCTCCGTACATCGCGAGTGTATGAGCCGACTCTCGCGACAGATCGGTTACGTCAGGGACGCTCAGTTGCATACGAGCCGCCAATTCATAGCCCGCGATTCTTGCTGCAAGCTTGCTTTCCCCCGGATGCACCGCTTGATCTTTGGCATTCATGCTCTGCAGCAATGCGAACGCAGCTTCGTCGGTCTTTGGGGCGACGCCCACTGCTTTCAAATGACGGACCGGCTCTTTGGCTGTGACTACCGTTCCTTGAAAGGCGGCAGGCAAGAAACCGGGGCCCCAGTTATTCGAGCCGTTCTGCGGCACGCCGCGCGGATCGGGAATCGCGATATATGCGGGTAGATCATCGCATTCACTCCCCAGTGCATATGTAATCCAGGAACCGAGGCTTGGGAAACCGTCGAGCACCGAGCCGGTCGATAGAAAATTCTCTGCCGGACCGTGCGTGTTTGATTTACTGGTCAGTGAATGAACAAACGCAATGTCGTCAGTCAGTTCAGCAAGATGGGGCAACATGTCCGAAACCATCTTGCCCGTCTTGCCGCGCGGGCGAAACGTGTACTGAGGTCGAGCTAATGCACCGGCCGGACTTGAAAAGTAACTTCGTCCCCAGGTAGTGGTGTGCCGTCATAACGAATCAATTCGGGTTTGTAATCCCAAGTCTCGAGCTGACTCACCTGCCCCTGCACAGAAAATTACGATCACGTTTTTGGCTTGAGCGCCGAAGTGTGTCGACCGTGCGGCATATGGTTTGGCCGGATCGATCACCGGCTCGATCGAAGTCCGGTCGGAGCCCAAGAGATGTTCACGTTGGAGAAGATGAGCCAACGCGATCGAGCCCAAGCCTGAAGCGGCATCGGATAGAAATCGACGCCGATCGCCCCACACGGACCAACCGGAACGAGCTCGGAGTTTGTCGGCTTGAGTTGTTTCATCGAACATAGATAAACTCGTTGCAGTTGAGCAGCACGCGGCAAAACGTCGGTAGGTCGTAGCGGCCGACGATCTCTTGAGCTTGATGCAGTTCGTCGTCATCGGGCAATCGACCGAGGCTAGATTCAAAAGCGGCTCGGATGCGACTCGCTTCATCATTCGGGTAGTCGCAATTCAAACGTTCCGACATCGCAAAGGCGCGATCCAATGTGAATGGACTATTTAGTAAGTTCAACGCTTGGATCGGAGTGGTCGATTCTCGACGACGCGCCGTACTTTGACCGGCATCAGGACAGTCGAAGGCGCCGAAGACGGCATCTCTTTCACGGCGGATCTTATGAGCGTAGATCATGCGTCGCAGCCCGGCTTCGCTGAATTGCTCGATCGGCTTAAAACCCGACAGCCCTCCACGCTGTTCAAACAAGTTGAAGCCCGGTCCATACATGCTCGACCCCAACTCTCCGGAGACGGACAACATGGTGTCGCGTAGCGATTCTCCTTCCAAACGTCGCGGCGGGTACCGCCACAGCAGGCGCGCGTCGGCATCGATGGTTGCAGCCCCAGCCACATATCGACTCGATTGAGCATAGACTGCGGAATGGAGAATGCGCCGATGCATAGCTTTTACGGACCACGCATGGCGGATGAGTTCTTCTGCCAAGTAGTCGAGCAGTTCCTGATGGCTCGGCGGGCTACCCATGCGCCCGAAATCCGAAGGAGTCTCAACGATGCCGGTACCGAAATGCCCTTGCCATATCCGATTCGCCATGACGCGCGCTGTCAGTGGATGATTGGGTTGAGTCAACCAATCGGCAAGGTGTCGTCGTCGCTCCGATTCAGGTGTCGAATTCGGCCACATTAGATTTCCCAATGCGTCGGGGACGGCCGGCGCGACCTCTGCCTTAGGTTGTTCCGGGTCGCCCCGCAAGAGAACTCGAATCGCGTCGGGTTCGCGAAACTTGCCGGCGAAGGCCGTAAGTCCGACCTCGTCCGACTGGATCTCCGATTGAAGTCGTGTCAGGGTTGACTGAAGTTGATCTCGTCGAGATCGCTCTTCAGGCGTCAGCGATTTGGAGATTTCGTTCGCAGTTATCTGAGCGGCGTCAGCGGCTCGATCACGTTCGTCAGCGACTGACTTCCATGAGCCGTCAAGCTGCTGGATTTCAATCGAGTATTCCATCGCAAGTCGATCTTTGAATTCGCCGTTGCGATCACGACCCCAATGCACTCGGTCGATCGTTTGCGGTGAGGCAAAGCGAATGACGACCTCACCCTTTCCTTCTTCACTCGACATCCAACTGCGAGAATTTCCATATTGTTCATCGTTGAGGAATCGGAGTTCATGTCGGTTCGGAGAAGTCTTGTCTCCTCGCGATGAAACTGTCGCACCCGAGGAAGCCGACGCCACGTTGTCGCCCGCAGAATTGAAAACTTCGAGTTCATCGATGCATGGTTCCAAGTTATTAGTGCGGTAGATCGTGAACTTGATGCCGGTTGCTTCCTCAGGCTGGAACCGATCCACATTCAGCATGGCATTGATCGGCGCTCGGACTGTACCGGAGCGGGCTCGCGGCACGATACCTTGCAATTCTGCTTGCACTCGCTGTTGCCGGGCGCGGAGTTCCAGCACGTGAGCACGTCGCTCAACGGCTTCCGGCGTCCGTATCTCGCGGTCTTCGTATTCAACGCCCGCGACGAGAGCCTGCATCGAGTAGTAATCGACTTGGCTGATCGGATCAAATTTATGATCGTGACAGCGAGCGCACCCGATGCTTAGCCCCAAGAATGTCTGCCCGATGTTGACGACGATTTCATCGATCGCATCTTGTCGAGCCAATCGTTTGGAGGGCGCGTCCTGTCCGATCTGTCCCGGGAGCAAAACGGATGCGGTCAAAAGAAAGCCCGTCCCGCGGTCATCGGCAAGTTGGTCGCCGATAATCTGATAACGGACGAAGTCATCGTAAGGCATATCTTCGTTGAAGGCTTCGATCACGAAGTCTCGATAGGGCCACGCATTCGGACGCTCCGTGTTAACTTCGAAACCGTGCGTGTCGGCATATCGGACAACATCGAGCCAATGTTGGGCCCAGTATTCACCGTAGCGCGGTGATGCCAATAACCGGTCTATGACTCGCAGTTCCGCGTCGGGAGCTGTGTCTTCTAGAAAGTGATGGAGTTGTTCGATCGTAGGAGGGAGACCGGTCAAGTCGAAGGTGACGCGTCGGAGCCATGTAGATTTATCGGTAGAAGCTTGAGGAGCGAGTCCTGCTGATCGCAGCTTATCCACGACGAAGTTGTCGATTGCGTCGTTCGGCCACGCTGCATCAGGGACGGTCGGCGGAACGACTGAATGCCTCGGTTTGAACGACCAGTGATCGAGTCGATCGGCAAGAGCGGCTTTGTCGACCCCGGCGGGCCACTCGGCTCCTTGAGCAATCCAGTTACGCAGGACGACCTTCTCCGCATCGGAAAGTCCTGGACCATCCGGTGGCATGCGTTCGTTCACATCGTCAGTAGAAACAAGTTGCCAAAGCGGACTCTCATCGGGCTTGACTGCGATGATGGCCGAGCCGCGACTATCACCACCGCGAAATGCTTCTGATCGGATATCGAGCCGCAGGCCGCTCTTCTGTTTGGCGGCCCCATGGCACGCGACACAGTGCTTTTCCAAAATCGGCTGAATATCGCGCACGAAATCGCTTGCTACAGCCATGTGGCTGTAACAGGCAATCGAGAGAACGGCAGTCCATGAAATAGAGGTGCCGTACGATTTCCAACGTCGCGAAAACATAAGGCAGGCGGATTCGATGAGGAGGGTGAGGCGGGGTGGCTGAGGGCGACTGAACCATTCTGGGACCAATCACTTGGTCAGTGACAGGTTCATCATTCAAATACGATAACAAGAAAAAGGGGCCGAATGGTTGCAAGAATTCTTCTTGCGATGATTGGAGTCGCGATGCGACGTGGAGTCGTCCGACCGGTTTTGTTGCATCCGAGCCTGGTTTTCCAATACACTAGAAGTCCCGCCCGTTCGATCGTCGAACACTTCGGTCCGGATGACCGCGCTGTTCGATCCCGCCTTGCTGAACCCTTCCGCCTATTTGCGAAACCGTGCTGAATATGATGCAGCTCAAGTACCAGTTGGACCGTCGAGGCTTTTTGCGAGTCGGCGCAGCCGGCGTCACCGCATCCGCATTACCTCTGGCTCGTGTTCAAGCCGATACAGTGGGATCTTCTTCGGGCCCAGCGGAATCACTCGGGACGGGGCGAGCCAAATCGGTCGTTCTTGTGCTTCTCAGCGGCGGACTAAGCCAGCTCGATTCGCTCGATCCCAAACCGGAAGCTCCTGCGGAAGTTCGTGGCGAATTCAACACGATCGGTACCAAGACAGCCGGTGTGCATATCTGCGAACACTTGCCTCGCTTGGCTTCGCAATCGGATCGATGGAGCATCGTACGCACGTTGTCTCATCGCGAACACAATCATTTGTTAGCTACGCACGTGGCCCTCACCGGCCGTCCGACTCCGCTGCCTCGCGGCGGGAGCGATTTGGATCGAGTCGAATCGCGCAGCGACTTTCCCAACTTTGCTTCGGCACTCGCTTACATTCGCCCTCGACAGGACGGAATTCCCAGCGGCGTATCGCTGCCCAATTATTTGATCGAAGGTCCTCTCACTTGGCCCGGACAACACGCCGGCTTCCTCGGTGCCAAGTACGATCCATGGCAGATTCAAGGGGATCCGAACGACAAGAACTTTCAGATGCAGGCGCTGGCCATGCGCGACGGCATCTCGGCGGATCGCATGCAGTCTCGCGGTGCATTGCTCGATGTCTTGAATCGCGAACGCTTGAAGATCGGCGGCAATGAAACGTCCGCGTTTCAAGAACAGCAGCAGATCGCGTTCAATCTATTGACCTCCAATAAGATGTCGGCCGCGTTCGATATTCATCGCGAGCCGGATGATGTAAGAGAGCGATATGGTCGTAACAAGTTCGGCCAATCACTGTTGATGGCTAGACGCATGGTCGATGTGGGCGTGCCGATCATCGAAGCCACGATGGGCATCGTTCAGACTTGGGACACTCACGTCGATAACTGGGGCCGGCTGAAGAACACGTTATTGCCGCAGCTCGATCAAGGCCTAGCTGCTTTGATGGATGATCTAGCGGCAAGCGGCAAACTGAGTGAAACCCTCGTTATCGTTATGGGTGAGTTTGGAAGAACGCCGAAGGTTTCTACGTTGCCGGGCGAGAAGATTCCGGGCCGCGACCATTGGGCTCACACCTACTCCGGTTTGTTTGCGGGAGCAGGCGTGCGCGGCGGACAAGTCATCGGGCAAACCGATTCGATGGCGGCGTATCCTGTATCGAGGAGTTGGACACCGGCGGATATCTGCACGACTGTCTTCAATGCGCTCGGCGTAGACAAGGAGATCACGATCACCGATCCGCTGCAGCGACCGCATTATTTGCTCAACTGTACCGTGATGAGTCCTCTTTATACGGGACGCGAAGCATGAGCCGATCATCCGGCGGAGGCGCTTGGCAACATGTCCGCATGCCGCGGCGCGAAGCGATTCAGATAGGCGCGGTCGGCATTCTCGGCTTAGGGATGAATCATCTGGCTGGACTGCGCGAAGCTCGCGCTGCGGACGGTTTGTTACCGCGCGGGAAGGCCAAGAAGTGCATCTTCATTTTTCTCTCCGGCGGTTTGGCTCAACACGAAAGCTTCGATATGAAGCCCGATGCGCCGGAGGACATTCGCGGCGAGTTCAAGCCGATTGCCACCAAGACGCCCGGCCTTCAAATCTGTGAACACTTGCCGATGCTGGCAGAGCGATCCGACAAGTGGGCCATATGCCGCTCGTTGACTCACGGCTCGAACGATCACTCTGCCGGTCATCACATCATGTTGACGGGACATTCGCAGTTGCCGGTCGGATTCGATCCCAACTCACCGAAGAGAACTGATCGAGCCTCAATCGCATCGATCGTCGGGTACGCACAAGGCCGACGCAATAACCTTCCTCCGGCCGTAGTCCTTCCCGAGCGACTCGTACACAGCACCGGTCGAGTTATTCCGGGTCAAGGTTCGGGTGAAATGGGGCCGCCGCATGAGCCCTGGTTCATCGAGGCCAGTCCGTTCCATTCGACCTCTTATGGTGCCTTCCCTGAATTCAGTTTCGATCATCAAGATCGCGGCAAGCCCGATCAGCGTCTCTTTCAAGCTCCGCAATTGAACTTGCCGGCAGGACTTGGTATGCGCGAAGTATCCGGACGCTTGCAGTTGCTCGACACGCTCCAGCATCAGGCTCGTAGCCTTGAGCGTCACGCGGAGACCGAGCAGTTCGATCGGCTCAGGCAGAGCACTGTTTCGCTCTTGACCGACGCCAAGATTCATGACGCAGTCGACGTCCGCGCTGCCGATGAAAAATCACTCGAGCGATACGGTCGCAACTCGTTCGGCTGGTCGCTGCTCATGGCTCGGCGCGCTTGGCCGCGGCCGGAGTGAGTTTGGTGCAAGTCAATTTGGGGAATGATGAGACGTGGACACGCACGGCAATGCGTTTCCTCATTTGAAGAACAATCTCCTTCCTCCGACCGATCGAGCTCTCTCCGCTTTGATCGATGACCTCGACCGACCGGCGAGTTGGATGAAACTCTGATCGTCATGGCCGGTGAGTTCGGAAGCACTCCCAAGATCACGTTGCTGGCTCAGCATTACAAGCTGCCCGGCCGCGATCACTGGGCGCAGTGCAGTCGGTCTTTTTCGCAGGCGGCGGCGTTCGCGGCGGAACAGTGATCGGCAAATCGGATTCACGCGCGCCTATCCCAGTGAGCAGCCGGTCAAGCCGGAGAATTTTGCGGCGACGATCTATCACTCATTGGGTATTTCCGACACGGCCGTATGGGCGCGATGCGGAAGACCGTCCGCACGCGATCTATCACGGTGAACCGATCAGTGGTTTGTGTTAAGATAAAGTCTCCTGCCTGACGCCCATCCCACCTCCTTAGTCGCCCCCTTGTCCCCCTTGCTTTTGGTTTCCTAATTCACGCTGGTGTCTGATCCTGCCGCCATGGTCCCGAGAGGTTGCGTCATGCGTGATCTCTGTACCTCAGCAGCAAGATCTCGAAACTAGACCCCGCAGCGCGATCCTACCCAGTTCATCATCCCGCCAGGTTCAATATGTCGAATCGCTTTTTGTTAGCGCTTCTGTGCTGTCTCTCGTGGCATACGTCCGTCGCGGTTGCTCAGTCGACCATCAGCGCTGTGTCGCCGACGAGTGTGAAGCCGGGTAATTCGAAACTGATCTTCAGCGGCAAAGAATTGAAGGACGCCGTTCAAGTCCATGCTTCGCGCGCCGACGCAGTGCTCAAAGTCGAAAAGATCGAACCGACGCAGGCCACGCTCGATTTGACTCTGCCTGCTGAAGGAGCGTTCGGAACTCTAGGACCGTTCGGACTATGGTCGTCTGCCGGTGAAGGTCCTGGCGGTCCTTTCCCGATCATCGTCGATGACTTGCCGACGGTGGCCGATAACGGAGCCAACCATACTCGCGAGACGGCTCAGGTTATCTCTGCACTGAATGCTGTTGATGGGGTGGGGGACGGTGCCGTATCGGACTTCTATCGATTCTCGGTTGCCGCCGGGCAGCGCGTGGCGATTGAAGTTCATACGCAACATCTGGGCAGCAAGCTTGATCCGGTCGTGCGCTTGACCGATGCAAGCGGCAAAGTGTTGGTGTTGGCCGATGACAACCTGATCGGACCTGAGTGCAAGTTCAGCCATACATTTGCGGTCGCCGGTGAAGTGACGCTCGAGATCCGTGATAACAAGTTTGCACCGGGCGGCGCCTATCACTTGCGAATCGGTGATTTTCCGATCGTGACCGGTACGGTTCCTGCCGCATTGAAGCGCGGAACGGCCGTCAAGATTGGATTTGCAGGAACGGATGGTGCGGCAGTTACATCGTTCGATGTGGCTGTTCCCGAAGCTTGGGCCGATGATGTGGCTTATGTATCTGTCAAGTTGCCGGGCGGAGCATCCTCTGCTTGGGTTCCGGTTTTGATTTCCGATCAAGCTGTGATCGCCAAACCGCTCGATGGATCGCCGGTGGCCGATGCGATCCCATTGCCGGTTACCATCAGTGGGCGATTGGCAGATGCCAAGCAGCATGACTCGTTCAAACTGCGCGGCACCAAAGGTCAAGTTGTACGCTTCGCCGCACGCACACGCTGCATCGGTTCGCCGGCGGCATTGATGATGCAACTGTTCAACGCACAGAATGCGAAGATCGCTGAGACGGCGGTGAATGAATCCGATGAATGGTCGTTCGACGCTACTTTTCCTGACGACGGTGAATATCGACTAGAGGTCTTTGATCTGCTGCAACGTGGCGGACCGGAATTCACCTACTGTGTCGAAGCTCGTCCGGCTGGATCCGTAAGTTTGGCTCTGAAAGCGGACGCTGCAGGTAAAGACGCATTCATCATCGAACCGGAGACAGCGCGCGCAGCGGTAATCGATGTGCTCGTCCAGCGATTCGGCTACGACGGACCGTTGCAGTTAGCGTGCGAACCGAACACCGGTTTGAAGATATTGAACGCAAACGATACCTGCGGCAGCCAAGGAAGCTCGCATCACGATTGCAACTGATGCCGGGTGGAATCCGCAGTCGTCAACTGTCGTGACCCTCGTTGCAACCGCTGCGGACCGAGCCGATATTCGCAGCGAATTGACCACGACTGCGTTTCGCCGCTTGAAAGAGCCGCACGTGCTGGTGCCGGCGGCTTGGAGCGACGGACGACTGGCTTTCGCCGCGGCTAAACCGATCGAACGTCCCTATGCTGAGCCCGCCGCCGATGGCTTTTGCCAAACCGGTCAAGTCGCACACGGCTACACCGCGCTGAAGCGAACTCAAGGCGAATCTGTGCCGCTGGTGACTCTGATGCTCGATGCCCAACATGCCGGTTGGTCTGCTGCTCAGTAAGGTCGACAAGGACAACTACGCCGTCACTGGACGCGATCCGATGTCGGCAGCTTGCCCGAGTCGGTAACGGTGCGGATTCAGTGACTTCAAGCGGGCACGGGCGCATCGATTCCTTCACTGTGCCGGTGACTTGGTTTGATCCTGTGAAGGTGGTCGGACAAGGCGTCCGAGTATGATTCTGGCCGGCGGAAGCCGCCAAAGTCGTCTGCAAGGTAGTGCGCGAAGGTTCCGATAAGCAACCTGTAACTATCAACGTGATCAACTTGCCGCCGGTGCCACATCGACCGTTCCTGCGGTCACCGTGGCAGCGGATGCTGATCAGGCTGAACTGGAATCGTGTTAGCGGCCGACTTCTCTTCGCAAACTCCTTTGCAGTTCGCGCTGGAAGGGGCGAGCAAGTACGGTGCGGAAGATTTCGTTGTGACATCCGCGCCGATCGTGATGCAGGTCCTACCTTCACCGAAACGCATTGCAGTTTATCCGAACGAGATCGCGCTCAACGATCCGAAGGCTCGACAGCAGTTGGTGGTCACCGGTTATGACGAAGCCGGTTCACCGCGCGATTGGACACGCGAAGCGGTGATCGCTTCGGCTAACCCGGCCATTGCTTCGATACTAGGAACAACCGTTCGTCCCGCATCCGACGGAACAACGGAAGTGACTGTCGATGTAGCGGGCATTAAGCAGACGATTCCCGTGCGTGTTGCCAACACTGCCATCGTCCGTGCACCCGCCTTTGAATCCGAAGTGTTGGTGGCCCTATCGAAGCAGAACTGCAACTCGGGAGCTTGCCACGGTTCGCCGAGCGGCAAAGGTAGCTTTCGATTGTCGCTGCGTGCCTTCGACAAACAGCTCGATGAACTCACTATGCTGCGCGAAGACTTTGCGCGGCGCATCAACGTATTGGAACCGGAACAAAGCCTCCTGTTGCTGAAGCCGTTAATGAAGACCGTTCACGGCGGTGGCAAGCAGATTCAAAAGACCGATGAGGCTTATGCGATCCTCCGCGACTGGATCGCATCCGGTGCCAAAATGGATCCGGCGGGTACTCCGCGCTGTGTGCGATTGGAGGTTACGCCGAGTGCCAAGGAGGTGTTGAACCTTCGCGGTGGAGGTCGACAGATCGCTGCTACGGCTCATTTCTCAGATGGGACGAAACGCGATGTGACGCATCTCGTGGCTTATGAAAGCTCCAACACCGGCGTGGCGGTGGTGGATAAGTATGGCAGAGTAACTCCGTCGTCTCGCGGTGAATCGGTGATCCTGGTTCGATTTCTGGAGCATATTGAATCCATTCCGCTTATGTTCGTCGACCAAGTCGATGGCTTTGAATGGAAAGATCTTCCTCAGAACAATTACGTCGATGCGCATGTACAGGCCAAACTGAAGCAGTTGCAGTACTTGCCGTCGGAGACCTGCACCGACGCTGAATTCCTCCGGCGCGTGACGCTTGATTTGATCGGTTTGCTCCCGACAGTTGATGAGACGCGGGCCTTCCTCGCTGACTCGTCACCTGAGAAGCGATCGCGCGTCGTCGATCAATTGTTGGAGCGAGATGAGTTCGCCAAATTCTGGGCGTTGAAGTGGGGCGACTTGCTGAAGATGACCAGCAAGCAGGTCGGCGATGACGGTGTTTACAAATACCATCGCTGGGTGGAAGAAGCGTTCCGCACGAACATGCCCTATGATCGATTCGCACGCGAACTGCTGACTGCATCCGGCAGTACACTGTCGAATCCACCGGCCAATTTCTATCGCACGTCGGCCGATATGAATGAGTCGGTCGAAACGATCTCGCAAGTCTTTATCGGTGCGCGTTTGCAATGTGCCAAGTGCCATAATCATCCCTTCGAGCGTTGGACGCAGGACAATTATTACGGCCTCGGGGCATTCTTCCAGCGGACACAGCGGCGCAAGACAGAGCGTCCGGGTGAGATGTTCATCTATGCCGGAACTACCGGCGAAGTGACTCAGCCGCGAACCGGGCAAGTCATGAAACCGTGGTTGCCTCAAGTAGGCAGCATTGAACCTGTCGAAGGCCAAGATCGTCGCGAAGCTTTCGCAGCATGGCTGGTCGATCCCAAGAATCCGTACTTCGCACGGATCGAAGCCAATCGCGTATGGAGTCAACTTTTCGCGCGCGGCATCGTGGATCCGATCGACGACTTCCGCGATTCGAATCCGCCCACGAATGAACCGCTGCTGGGGGCGTTGGCAGACGACTTCGTGAAGAGCGGCTTTGATCGAAAGCACTTGATCAAGGTGATCCTCAACAGCCGGACCTATCAAGCGTCGTGCCGAACGAACTCTTTCAACGATAACGATACGCTCTACTTCTCACATCAGGAACCTCGGTTGCTCGGTGCTGAACAGCTCTTGGATGCGGTCAACAATGCGACCGGTTTGACTCAGGCGTTTGCGAATCTTCCTGCCGGGACGCGTGCGACACAGTTGCCTGCGCCCGATGTCGTAAAGCTCGACTTCTTAAAAGTCTTCGGACAGCCCGAGCGCAGTACGGTATGTGCCTGCGAGCGAGCGGATGATTCGAACTTAGGTATGGCCATTGAGCTGTTCAACGGCACGTTGATTCATGAAAAACTGCGTGATGCAGGGAATCGATTCCGCAAAGCGCTGGCGGCGAAACAACCGGTCGAGGAGATCGTGCGCGATATGTACTTGGCTGCCGTCGGTCGCGAACCGGATACCGTAGAACTGCAAACGGCGCTCGAGCATTGCAAGAAGCGAGGTGATGATACGGCCGCGGGCTTGGAGGATGTGTGCTGGGCGCTGCTCAATACCGATGAGTTTTTGTTCCAACACTAAACGCGACACTTTTCGCCGGTTCAACCCAACCCACAACGATTCCTGCTTTGGTTTTCATTATGCGACGATGTTTGTTCACGATGTCGATGGTCTTGGCTGCCTTGATAAGCAGACCGATGACGGCTGCTGATCCGATCAGTTTCAAGAGTCAAGTGGCTCCGATCCTGCTCGAGAACTGTGTCGCTTGTCACGGACCGAAGAAAGCCGAAGGGGGTTACCGGCTCGACAATTTTGAAGAGCTGCAAAAGCCCGGCGATTCCGGTGCTGCGCCGCTCGTTGCCGGAGATGCAGCGAAGAGCGAACTCGTGCGGCGCTTGACCTGCGCAGACGCAAGCGAACGCATGCCTGCGGAGTCTGAGCCGCTGGGCGGAGCTGACATTGAGATGGTCAGTAAATGGTGCACTGAAGGAGCGAAGTTCGACGGTGAGAAACCCGGGATGCCTTTGCCTTTGGTGATTCCTCCGAAACAGTACGCCGATCCTCCGGTATCTTATCCGGCGCCGGTCCCGATTACGGCCATGGCTTTCACACCGGATGGTTCGAGTATCGTGGTCGGCGGATATCACGAATTGACGGTTTGGAACACTGCCGACGGCACGTTACAGCGACGTATCAAGAACTGCTGCGAACGCACGTTTGCGATATTGTTTTCAGCGGACGGCAAGACATTGATCGTCGGCGGCGGTGAACCGGGCAAGTCGGGTGAAGTGCGTTTGTTCGACCTCGAGTCCGGGAATTTGAAATCCGTGATGGCTCGCACCACCGATGTCGTTCTCGACTTGGCAATACGACCCGGCGCTCCGGAACTGGCTGTAGCTGCGGCGGACGGATTGATTCGCATCGTCAACATCGACACGTCTGCTGAAGTGCGAACGATTGCCAGCCACGCGGATTGGGTTACATCGGTGGCATGGAGCGATGACGGTGCGAAGCTCGCATCGGGTTCGCGTGACAAATCGGCCAAAGTCATCGATGCAGCCAACGGTGAACTGATTGCGAATTATCAAGGGCATGCTGCTGCCGTGCGTGGAGTTGCTTTCACACCGGATGGTAAGCAAGTTCTCTCTGCAGGCAGCGACAACAAACTTCATCGATGGGAGATCGAAGGGGCCAAACGTGTAGCCGGTGTCGATGCGAGCGGCGAGATCTATCGCTTGGTGCGTATCGGTGATGTCGTGACCATGCCTTCGGCTGATAAGCACGTTCGTCAGGTCGAACTCGCAAAGACCACCGTTCAACGAGCGCTACCGGGTGCGGAGGATTGGGTGACGGTGGTCGCTGTATCTCCGGCTGCGCACCGCGTCGCAGGCGGAACGCTATCCGGCGAAGTCCGCATCTGGAACAGCGACGACGGCGCCTTGGTCAAGAACTGGATCGCCAAGCCCTAAGCGCGCTTCGCTCTTCATTCTTAGACATTGCGGTATGCAAAGCGGAACGGCGCGAGCTGTCCGGTTCTTCAAGATCGATAGTGCTTCACCGGACGGCTCGCGCCGTTCTGCTTCAAGATGCATCCCCATGGACTCAAACTGTCCCGGTCTTTACCCGAAGATCTTCGTGATCGGTTCGCCGGCTTCGAGAATATTGAAGGGACGGCCTAAGGCGTCTTGAGCGTGAAGGTCGCGGATTCCGACTGCATGATAGACGGTCTTGGCTACGTCAGCCGGAGTTACCGGATGCTCGGCTGGATACTCGGCGAAGCGATCGCTAGAACCGTACACTTGACCTCCGCGAACGCCTCCGCCGGCCATCACGACGCTTAAGCAATGAGTCCAATGATCGCGACCCGTTCCACCGGACCCGCCTGAGCGAGGATCGCCGATTTTCGGCTTGCGCCCCATTTCACTGGTGATCATGACGAGTGTTTGATCGAGCAGATGACGATCCGCCAAATCGGCGATCAGTGCGGAGAAGGCTCGATCGAACTCAGGTAGCAAGCGATCTTTCAGGCAGTTGAAGTTGTTGCCGTGCGTGTCCCAGGCACCCTCGCTGGCACACTGCTTGGCAAAGCTCGGATCTTCCTTCCAGAACACCGTGATGAACGGAACTTCGGCTTCGACTAACCGTCGAGCCAGCAGCAGGCTCATCGCATTGACCGACTTGCCGTATCGCTCCCGAACCGATTCGGGTTCCGATGCTACGTTGAACGCATCGGTGGTTCCTTTGGAGAGCAGCAGATCGACCGTGCGTTGTTGATGACGATGCCAAAGTTGTTTCGATGCCGTCGATTCCGTTTCACGTCGCGAGCGATCTAGCTCGGCGAGAAGGTTCCGGCGATTAAGCAACTGGTCGGGTGTTACATCGCCGCTTAGAGTGAGGGCCGGAGCCTGGAACTTGAGCGGCTCATCCAGCTTGCCGTTCACATAAAGCGGATCGAACTCGACACCCAACTTGGCGGCGAATTGACCGGGGCGAGTATAAGGCGCCGTACTCGGTTTGTGCGGCAGTGAAATGGCTTTGGGTAATGAGATGTTGCGCGCGACGCGCTGAGCCACGACCGAACCCATGTAGGGCCAGTCATCTGCATAGGGCCTGCGATCATTGCCGAGTGAGAGAAACGTAGGATCGGGTACGTGACCGGTCAGTTGATAATAGTAGCCGGCATGATGATCGTTCGTACTGACACTCCCGCCGACAGATCGGATGAGGGCGAGGTGATGAGCTTGCTGTGCCAACATCGGTAGATGTTCGCAGAGCTGGATGTCCGGTGCAGTCGTAGCGATCGGTTGAAACGGTCCGCGGTATTCCAGCGGGGCTTGGGGCTTCATGTCCCACATATCGATATGCGAGGCACCGCCGCACAGAAAGAACAAGATGACCGACTTCGCTTGGCCTCCGCTGCGAGGGCTCTTCAGCGGTGTTTCAGCTCCGAGTCCTTGCGGCATCGCGGGCCAAAGCAGACCCGGTAGTGCCGCGGTCGATGCCGATAAAAATGTGCGTCGGTCGCGAATCCACGATTGTCGATGGAATGTCACGTCGTCCCTCCGATGCACAATAAACTCTTCAGTTGCAGTCGAGCAGCAGGGCACGAGCATTGCTGCTGGTATCAAAGTCTACAGAACCGCGTCGATCGGACGGCCTTTGGATATGACGATCGGTCGTCCGAATTTGTCTCGCAGTTCCGTCTCGGGCGCGTAGCCCAAGCAATGATAAACAGTGGCCGTTAAATCCTGAGGCTCAACGCGACCGTCGAGCGGGAAGCCGCCGTGTCGATCGGAATTGCCGTGGACGACTCCTCCTTTGACACCGCCGCCGGCGAGAGCCGCTGAGAAAACGTGGCCCCAGTGATCTCGTCCGCCGCTCGGGTTGATCTTCGGCGAGCGACCGAATTCGCCCATCCAAACCACCAGCGTCTCGTCGAGCATGCCGCGTTCGGACAAGTCTTCAAGCAGCGCTGAGTACGCCTGATCCATGGGCGGCATGAGCGAGTTCTTCAGTCGATCGCTGTGCTTGGCATGAGTATCCCAAGCAGGCGCGACACTGTCATCGGTTTCCCAACGTGTCCAATTGACTTGAACCAGCGAAACGCCTGATTCGACCAAGCGGCGAGCCAACAACACACTTTGACCGAATCGATTGCGACCGTAGCGCTCACGCATTGCGTCGCTTTCTTTCTCGAGAGCAAAGGCTCGTCGAGCATCTTCGGTTCGCAGCAGATCGACAGCTTTGGATTGCCACTTGGACCAACGCTGTACACGAGCGTTGTCCATAGCAGAGAAGCCGCGATTCATGAGGTCTTGCAATGCTTGTCTCTGTGCAAATCGCTCTTGTGTGACTTCAATCGGCAGGGCGATGTCAGGGATCTTGAAATCGGGCTTATGCGGATCGCAAGTCAATAACCAAGGATCGGCATGATCACCCAGCCAGCCTGCGTCTTGTCCTGGCCAAACGATTTGTCCTGTATTCCAGATCTCTTCGGGCAATCGCACTGAGCCCGGCAAGCTGGATCGATCTCCGCGCAAATGCCGCACTACTGCGGCCATCGATGGATAATCGTTGGGAGCACCGGGAAGCGCGTTCTCTTGGTTCTTGGGAGCATGGGGATATCCGGTCAACATCCAATAGCCGCTCGACGAATGAGCGTTGTCATCCGTAGCCATGGCTCGCAGTACCGCGATCTTATCGGTCATCTTTGCCGTCTTCGGCATCAGCTCACCGACTTGCAGTCCCGGTGTCGCTGTGGGAATCACGCCGAAGTCACCGCGAATTTCCGCCGGTGCTTGCGGCTTCGGATCCCACGTTTCGTGTTGCGGAGGACCGCCGAGCATGAACAGGACGATGCACGCTTTGGCTTTTCCGAATCCCGAGCTCAAGCTGATCGGAGTCGGCTGAACAAATTCTGAAGGTGCCGCGGCCGAGCACCAGCGTTGTTGCAGCAACTCTGACATGCCGAGCCCGAATGCCCCGAGTCCGCCGATGCGCAGCCATTCACGACGCGCGATACCGTCGCACAATCGTGTCCCTCGGTCCGTGAACGAAAGCATGGCGAGTCAATCCTCTGAGGCGGGGAGCCGGCGCTCGATCAAGCTGAACTACGAGGATGCGGATTCGGAGCGCAACGGTCGGCAGGTGGGAATGATGATTATAGGCCGATGCGCAAGGGAATTTCAACTCACGTTATTTTCATCCGAACGAATGAGCGTTCGAAGCATGTCTGCGAGCACATCCATGGGCAGTCCAACGACATTTTCAGCCGTTCCCGAGGTCAATTCGAGCCACGGCAGATCGTCTTGAAAGCCGAACGCACCCGACTTGCCTTCCCATGCACCCGAATCGAGATAACCTTGCAACATCGCTTCCGACAGCGTCTGCATAGTCAACTCACTGACAGCAGTTCGCGTTTCGCTTGTGCCTGAAGGATGCAGTCGTACACACAGACCGCTCACGACTCGATGAGCTCTACCGCTGAGCAGTCGCAGCATCTCTTCGGCGTGCGCGCGATCGCGAGGTTTTTCAAGAATCAGTCCGTCGCAATCGGCGACTGTATCACAGGCGATGATGACGAAGGATTCCGGATGTGATGCGATCTGATTCGCGACGTCAGCCGCTTTAGCATCGGCCAGTCGAGCCACATAGTCCTCGGTACGTTCCTCGCCGGGACCGCCCGCTTCTACGGATTCATGCGGAACGATCACTTCGAATGCATAGCCTGCCGCAGTGAGCAACTCTCGGCGGCGCGGTGATTGGCTGGCAAGAATCAGGCGCACGGCAGGTCACCTTGACCTTGAGGATTAAGTTCAGCAACTTGCTCGAGCGCAGCAGCCGCTTGAGCCGCTGCGGATAGAGCTGCGATTTCGATACGCAGAAGTCGCGAGCCGAGGCCGATCAGTCGCCATCCGGCTGCATGCAACTCTTGAACTTCTTCATCGGTAAAGCCTCCTTCAGGACCGATCGCGATCGTCACGTCAGACGATGACGTTGATGTCACCGCGTCTCTCAGCCGAGTCGGTTGGGCTGAACCATCGGAGAGCGGATAAGGATGAGCTACGAAGCGCGCAGGGCGAAGAGTGGATGCAGTGGAATCGGAGGCAGACTCAGCAAGACTTCGGACGCTCATCGGCTCAGTGATCTGCATGAGTCTTGTGCGCGTGCATTGTTTGGACGCTTCGATTACGCCGCGACGCAGGCGGTCGAGGGCCGAGTCGACCGGCTGTGCTACACCGCGGTGAGTTATCAGCGGGATCAGTCGCGTCACGCCGAGTTCGGTAAGACCGTCGATGAGAGTCTTCTGTCGATCGCCTTTGGGTAGTGCGGCTGCGATCGTAAGCGTGCCGGGTAGTTCTCGGTCCGCTTCGCATATCGATTCGATCACCACTTCAGCGCTGCGTTTCGAAACCGATTGAAAGCGAACGACGGCTTCGCGACCGGAGCCGTCGAAGACAACGGCTTGAGAGCCCGCGGACATTCGCAATACTGAACAGGCATGACGCAGTTCTGAGTCATCAAGCTCGACAAAACCGCCGGGAGGGAGTGACTGCACAAAAAATCTCGGAAGAGGCATAGTAACGATTTTGACGAAAATGCTGAAGAAAGGCTCGTAGTCTGGTCGATCCACCTTCGATGACTGCCCGTTTTGTGACTGCAAAGCGGCAGAAGGTTGGAACAGATTGTCGTGTGCCCGCCGGCATTGTTCGGGCGGACCTACAAGGTATAGCCAAGGAAGCCGCCGTGTCATACTGGCGTTACTGGAAACTCAACGCTTCGCCGTTCGGATCGGAAGGTGATTCGCGTTTGGTTCATAACGGATGCGTGGACGAAGCGCTGGCCCGGATCGAATTCTTGGTAGAAGAGCGACGCAGCCTCGCGATGCTCGTCGGTCCAGCGGTGTCGGCAAAACAACGCTCTTGAAGTACTTGGTTCCAGCACCGCCCGCTTCGCGGAACAACCATGCCCACAGGTTTGCGGTCTCTCCTTGATGGGGCTGACCGCCGGCGAAATACCCTGCCGCATCGCACAGAGCTTAGTCGGCAGACCTGCGACAGGTGTGGACGCTGCTTGGCGATTGCTCAACGATCACTTGCGAACAATGGGACGAACGCAGAGCCGCTTATTGGTTCTTCTCGACGATGCGGAGAGTTGCCGCATTGAGAACGAAGGCGATCTCATTCGGCTGACAACCGCGCTATGCGAAGCCAGAGCGACAATCTTGCTGGGAGTAGAGAGCCACCTGACTTCTGCTGTTAGCGATTGGTTGCAGGCTCGGAGTTCCTTGCAGATCGATTTGCCGCGTTGGACAGGCAAAGAGATCGAACACTTCTTGCGAGCGAGACTGCTGCAATGCGGTTCACGTCAGCCGATCTTCTCGGAAACGGCGGTGATTCGATTGTGCGAAGTGTCAGCCGGTATTCCGCGGCGGATCGTACAGCTCGCCGATCTCGCTTTGATATCCGGGGCCGCCGAACGAGCTCAGCAGGTCAACGACTCGATTATCAGTCTTGTCGCCCGCGAATTACCGTCTGCGCTTGCCGCTTAGGTTGCGCGAAGTAGGCGTCTGAAGAGTGCGAACGCTGCGCTGGATCTTTTTCCCTACGCTTACGGGCTTTTTAATCTAATCAAAGCGGAATGGCGCAAGCCGTCCGGTTCTTCAGGATCGATAATGCCCTACGGGACGGCTCGCGCCGTTCCACTACAAAAAATGCTGCTTGAACGGTCGCCGGTTGCCTATCGGGTCGATCGAAGTGCTAGGACGCCGAGCACGCCGAATATGACCGCGACAATGGCCCACTGCGTCATATCCATGTGTTGGATAAGCCAGTCGATGTTCTTCCAGGTGTTTTCCAAGAACTGGATAACCCATTCGCGAACGGCATTCAGATTGACAGACATGGCACAATTTCCTGTGCGTGGAACGAAAGAAAACTCGGGACTTGTCCAACCTTAGGTCGCGTACGAACAAACGAGGGGTGTTCCGGCCGGAGAGAGGCAGTTTTTTAGTCCGGTTATTCCGAATGCTCGGAAAAGTCATGCGGGGTGCCGCACGGTGCGTATTTTTCGGCTTAGGGAGCCCCTTGCGAGCCTTTCGCGCGTCCGTATAATCGCCCACAGTTAAGTTGCTTTAGGCGACCGACCGATACTTCGCGGGCAGGCGTAACACGACCGCTCGACGAAGTCGTTCCTAAGTCGCCAGACAATTCAACTTCCCACGAAACGGTTGTCACAACCGTTAGCGAGTGGGGCCGTAGCTCAATTGGTTAGAGCACCGGACTGTCGATCCGGAGGTTGCGGGTTCGAGCCCCGTCGGCCTCGCTTTTTTCTTGAAAGCGAGTCAGTCTAAGATTCGCCCAAAGTCGCCTTTCGCTCCCGCGAGAGGACGTTTCTTTTTCAAACGCCCCAGCTTGCTGTTAGCATTCAGAGCAGGTTGAATTTGCCCAGTTGGTCTTAGAGCTCAACTTAATCTGTTGCTTCAAGTTGGAGAAGACGAGCTTTCGCAGGAGCGAAAGTCGACTCTTTACGAGAATCGACATTCACTGAAAGTCGACCTGATAGGTGCATCGAGTTGACGGCGATTGGATTCTCAGCCAAGCTAATCATCCCACCTTCACCGCTCCGCGTGACGCTGCTGGTTCTCTGAAATCGGCTTGCAACACGGACGACCGGTATCTCGCTGTTCTTCCCTTCCTAAGTAGAGGATCGCGCTGCAATGCGTCTTCGTCTTTTCGCACGCCATGCCACGGCTTGTTTGATTTCCAGCGTCGCATTATCAGGATTTGTTCATGCCGAAGATTGGCCGCAGTGGCGCGGGCCGCACGGGGATGGGATCTCGACGGCTGAAAAGGTGCCGACGAAGTGGACTAAGACGGAAAACGTGGTTTGGCGAACTCCTTTGCCGGGACAAGGGGGAGCTACTCCGGCGATCGTCGGAGGTCGTATCTTCGTGACATCGGCGGAAGGCAATGATCTGGTGCTTCTTTTTATCGAAGCTTCCGACGGCAAGGTAATGTGGAAGCAGAAAGTCACATCGGGCAACCAAGATGCGCGAGCCGGTGAAGGGAACTCCGCATCGCCTTCACCGTCGACTGATGGCAAGCATGTCTGGGTCTTTTTCAGCACCGGAGTGTTGGCTTGTTTCGACATCGAAGGCAAAGAAGTCTGGAAGTTCGATGTCGGCGAGCGATTCGGTAAGCTCGACATCCAATTCGGCATGACCTCTACGCCGACACTTGATGGGGAGCATCTCTACTTGCAACTCATTCATGGTCCGATGCGTCGCGATGATAACACCCGCATCGGCAAAGTCATCAAGCTCGATAAACTGACCGGCAAGACCGTTTGGGAAGTCGACCGAGTGACAAATGTCGACTTCGAATGCAAACACTCTTACGCCTCACCTTTCGTTTATAACCACGACGGTCGCAAGTTCCTGGTTGTGCATGGTGCCGACTGTGTTACCGGCCATGATATGGAGACGGGCAAAGAACTATGGCGATTGGATGAGCTCAACGGACCTGCTAAGTTCAATACGCGGCAGCACGATGCGACCTTCCGCTTCGTTGCATCCCCTGCGGTGGTCAAAGATTGGATCATCGTACCGACTGCCAAAGCAGGTCCGACGGTGGCGTTGAAAGTCGATAACGCGTTGTCAGGTACGAAGGTCGCCGATTCGGCGGCTGTGAAATGGAGCCTACCGCAAACGCCGGACGTTTGTATTCCGCTGGTCTCTGACGGCTTGGTTTATAACGTCCACAACGATGGCAAGCTGCAGTGCATCGAGCTTGAAACGGGTAAGGAAGTCTATATCTCCCGCACTCATACGGCTCAGCACCGCTCCAGCCCCGTACTGGCCGGCGGACACATCTACTTGTGTGCTCGTGACGGTGTCGTCACTGTCGTGAAAGCGGGACGCGAATTTCAAATCGTGAGCTCTAATGACATGGGTGGAGAGGCGATTACCGCATCGCCTGCCATCGCTGATGGCGTACTCTACTTGCGTACCTACGACGCGCTGTACGCGATTCGTTGATAGCATTGTTGTTGTTGCGAGCAAACGGCTTGTTAAATTTTGCCGGTTAGAATGAATCTGCCGGCAGGCTTCGGTCGATAGGGGAAGAAATGGGACGATTGTCTCAAGTTCTTGGATGCCCGACTAAGTACCGAGGCCGACTCGATGAAGAGTTCACTACCGCTACCCGTTTTTTGTTCGACCGTCGCTGGCAAACGCGTTCGCCGTCGTCTTCGGCTCGAAATGTTCGAGCAACGCATAGCGATGGACGCGGGTTCATCGGCCTTCTGGGGAACGCAATCGGACTCGATAAGTTTCGATGAGCATGCGGCTTATATTTCGCGCGGCAAGCACCTGCTGGTATTGCCCGAATCATCGGGATCAAACGGCGAAGGGTCGCTTGCGCCGCAGTTTGATGTCGAGCTGCCCGGCTGGGTGATGGCTCAGCAGATCGTCGGCAGTGATCTGCTGCTAGCCATGAATCTCGACGATGGAACGAGCCTGATTCGCCGCTACCAGATCGACGATGATCAGGCTCCTCAAATGATCGATGAAGCCGCGCTTCCTCGCGTCATTGTAGTGGCCCAATTCACCGATCAAGCGGCATTGTTGCAGACCATAGAGCCGGTGGTAGCACCGATCATGATCGCCGGTGAACTGGAAGGTGACGCAGATCCAACGATCGTCACTGATCCGCCGAACTGGGCTCCTCCCCCGGTGACTCTGCAAGTCCTGCGCTACGATGCGTTCACGTCAGAGAACGTTTTGAGTCGGCCGTTGTCGTCCACTGTCGACCGCATCTCGATGCTCGGCAGCGACATTATTTTCTTTCAAGAGCTGCCGGCGATGCAGCCTGATGCAAATGGTTCGACGGATGTGAATCCTCAAGAATCCGAAGGGGGCATGCCCGCCTACCCGACTCTGCACATGGAACGTCTGCATATCGATGCGGACACGAGTTCGTTGGTCACGATGGAGAGCGTGAACATCCCGGGCTGGGCCATGGCTTATGATTTTGAGTCTGGCGAGGAACCCACAGCAACAATACTTGTCTCTCAGCCGTTTCTACAGTCGCCCGCATATGCAATCGGGGGTCTGGTTACCGTAATGCAATGGAGAATTGTTTCGAGTGATGAGGTCCTGCAGCGCTCCATGTCGATCGACTTGCCGCTCCAAGATAGTTGGTCTGACACCCTTTTTGCGGACGACGCAAACGTTCTGATCGGTAGTGGAAGCGGTCTGACGGTTGCTCAATGGCCTGAACCGGACGACCTACCGGTACAAAGCAGCTTGATCGACGGCGAACACAATTCGCGCTGGATACCACTCGATGCCACACACATCCTGCAACTTGCCAATCCGGTAACTGAAATTAACGGCAGCATCCGTGCCGATGGATCGATGATCCGACTATTGGACGTTTCAGATCCGCTTCGGCCGCATGTTGTCGTAAGCTTGGAATCGGATACCGGCCCATCTGAACCGTTCACGACAGCTTGGAGCGTGATGCAAAGCAATGTGATTCGTGACAGTGACGGCTCTTTTGTGTTGCTGATTCCGGAAGCCGTCGCGATGGCGCTGAATAACGCGGATGCGTCCATCGCAGTCGGTGAAGGGGATGTGCTTGATTCCCTGCCACCAGTCACTGGAATCGGATTCTCGCAATCCTCGATGCGGATTATCCGCATTACCGCGTCCGAAGACGGAAGCAGTTCGCTGGAGAACCTCGGTACGGCAGCCGTGCAAGGCTTTGTGACCGCCGCATCGATCTCAGGCGGTCAACTGTCACTGTTCACTTACGATCAAGCTGCGCGGCTGAACATGAACGCCAACGTGGGGTCTCCTGGTGACAATATGTTGACATGGGATCTCGCGCAATACACGTACTATCCGCCGCCGCCAAGCGAACCGGGCGATGTCGGCGAAGTCGTCCCTATAGACGAGACGATGATGCGCAAGTTCGAACAGTTCTTGAGTCTCGATTTCGTAGTCACCGCGTTGACAGGAACCGACCCTTCGCAACCGGTTGAAGCTCCCGTTGCGACCCTGGTAAAAACGAACGGTCGCTACTCGTTCTCTTTCAGCGGAATGAACTGGCAGTTTGAAGACGATGGCAACGGCGGACTACAAATGCCGGCCGACAGCGTTTCCCAGCAATGTAATTGGACATTGCCGTCCGACACGAATGCGGACGGGCAAGTGACTCCGCTGGATGTTTTGCTGATCATCAACGAGCTGAACGGTCGCGGTGTCTATGCGCTTCCCGCACATATTGAGTCTTCCGTCGTTTCTTTTCTCCCCGATGTAAACGGAGATCAGTGGCTGACACCGCTCGACGCCCTGGATGTCATTAATCACATCAATTCCATTTTGGAAGTTCCGGGAGAAGGTGAAGTAGTGAGTTCGCAGCCAATTTATCCGGCACCGACAAATGCGTTGAGTTCATTGCGATTCATTGACGCGGGAGACCTGTCAGCCGCTACGGACAAGATCATCACCGATCTCCAAAAGGCGTTTGATGAGGCGCTTTCGTTCGACCTCGATGCCTTATCCTCTGCGGCCCTGGACGCGACATACCATATCACGGATTGCGACGTTCCTACCGAGCGGATACCGGACGACGAATCTGCGACTGCGGCGAAATCAAAATTCGCCATCGACCCAATCGATTGGCTTGACATCGATTGGTCTCAAGTGTCGTAACACAAACGGTGACAAACAATCGCCTGCCGATCTGATGATTTGATTTCATCGACGCATTGAAACATGGCGCGGCAGATTATTGCGAGGCCGCTGAGCCGGAAGGTTTGGCGGTCTTCTGCTTTTCTAACCACTTCAGCGATCGTGGAATCCCTTCCTTGATGATTGCGTCATCGTGGTCTCCTTTGCCGGTCGAATAGAGCACGATGCTCTTCTTGGATTCGCGCGCGAAGTCCGTGAATCTTTGACTTTGATCGATCTCGACTGTCGAATCGTCTTGAGCATGGAACATGAACACCGGGCAGCTCAGTTCGCTGACATAGCGAGCCGGAGATGCAGCGTAGTTAAATGCCTTCAAATCTTTGATCGACGGGTGCAGTGCTAAGTCATCGTCGCTGTTGAGGTAATCTCGATCGGTCCATGGCGCGAACGCGATACAGCCGGCTAAGCGCGTATCATGTTCGGCGAATAGCAACGCCAGAGTTCCGCCACTGCCGTGCCCGACGATGTATATCTGTTTCGGATTCACGCCGGGAACTTGCTTGAGCGCGAACTCGAGCGCATTGCGGGCGTTGATCATACCGGCCTGAGCTTTTCGGAACTGGGTATGTCGAGCCAATTCATCGGTGCCGGAACCTTCCGGGCCGTCGACGTCGAACGCGATGACTATGTAACCCGCTTGCAGATAAGGCTCGTACTCTGCCGCGTCGCGAGCATCGATCTTCGCACCTTCCAATCCGTTCATATGTGCGGGCGGCATCAAGATGCAAGGTCGCGAGTCCCCTTCTGCGTAACCGGCAGGCAAGCATACGGTCAGGTTGGTGTTGCAACCCGGCGGATCCCCGAATCCGGATCCATCCCCGATCGTGATCTTCGTCTCGGAGAACTTTTCTCCCTTCGGCTGTTCCAGTGTCGTCGGCGAACTGAACTTAGGCATCTCCACCGCTGAATCGGAGATATCAAACTCAGCCAGTTTCGGTTCAGGCGCGAGAGAGCCGTTGATTAAAAAGAAGAACAACACCAGCAGCAGGACGCCGACGGCGGAAGCAATAACGATGACAAACGTCTTGCGCTTTGCATCGGGTGTCGATCCGGCGGCTGCATCAGACGTAGAATGGGCTGTGCTCACAACGAAGATTCTCTCGGAACGATCGGGGCGGAAAAACGCGAAACTTGGAACTAGAAAGAATACGTGTCCAAGTCTTCCGGAACAATCATACCGAGTTCGCGGTGCCGATCTGTCAAACGCAGCGGGCTGTTGAGAATTTCAGCCAAAGGATTGATGTGGATGAGCAGCGTCTTGTCCGGCCGGACGCTCGACACCAGCTCTTCCACTGCGTTTAACCAGCTATGTCCGGTTTTAATCGCCAATTCGCGATAGTCATCATTGAAATAGCATTCGTGCATCAGCAGTTTCAGATTCTGCAGTCGATTGCGATAGATAGAATCCGGCACCGTCGTCGTATCGGTGACATAAGCTAAACTGCCGGCGCGAGTTTCAATGCGGAACCCTAACGATCCGCCGGGATGGACGAGGGGAAACCATGAAATGCTCGAACCGTCGGCCAATCGAAACGGTAGCGATAGGTCGTCGATGGGGACCAGCTCTATCGCAGGCCAGACGGGGAACAGGTGCTGATTGAAAAGGTGCTCACGCACGGCCAGCAGCTTTTCGCTTAGCCCGAAGACTCGCACATGCTTCAAGGCTGTAACGGCAAACGTGTCGAGCAGAAACGTCAGGCCCATCACATGGTCGAGATGAGCGTGAGACAAGAAGATGTCCAGCGTTGCCTTCGGCTGTTCGAGAAGATGCTGAGTCAACCGGAACATGCCGGTGCCCGCATCGAGCACCAGCGACTGTTCCGGCAAGTAATAGCAAGCAGTATGCCTCGACGGGCTGGGATGATATCCGGTCGTACCGAGGCAATGAACGATCATGGAGGAGTCACGGGTTGGGTTGCGGGAGCTGCCAGGGGCGCACCGAACAGTTTGTTTAGACCGCGCGAGAGTCCCTGTTGCAAGGCTCCTTGAACTGCCTGTTGAGCCATCCCCTGGCTCAAGCTTCCCAGTAATTGTGTATCGACGCGAGGCGCCGTCAACGTACCGCCGACGGGAAACTGCAGTGTCTGTCCGCGGAATCCGGCTAACCACGGAGATTTCTCTATCCAATCGTCCGGAATCGGCATAGCGGTCGCCAATTCAATTCGCCCGTCGATGTCGACTGCTCCTGAACTGGAAATGTTCACGTCGCCTGCTTTGAATGTTAAGTTCTTGTGCATGACGCGACCATTTTCCATGCGGAAGGCCAAGTTCTGCTGAGGCATCTGCAACCAAACCTGCTGAGAGCTGACTGCGGTTGCAAGTTGCTTGTGTCGAATTGCGTTGACTTGTTGGACCAATCCCAAGACCTGATTCGAGAGCGGTCCTGGTCCGACGTTGGCGGATTGAATCAGTAGCACACCGTCCACGGTTTGATCACGTGGGTTCGCTGGATTAAGGCGCGCCTCGTTCACTTGAAGGCTCAAGCGTCCGTCGACACTGGTTGCTTCAGCCAGTAGCGGCGTGACGTACTTCAACCAGCTTTGACACATCTGCGGCGTAATGGCGACATTCTCGAGGACCGTCATTGGTTTCTGATGGATGACCAGTTGCGGTGCAGTCAGATCGCTGTGAACATCCCAGCGCACGGTCCCGCCGCTGACCGGAATTTCGGCTGCTGTCGTCAACTGACCGGATTGAATGCGGACTGGCACATCGGCTTCTCCGACGTCGATGCCGACGACGCGAGCTTGTTGCCAGCCGATGCGAGTCGATGCTTGCAGTCCCGCGAACATACTTTGCGTCGAATCGTTGGATCGATTCCAAAGGACTTCGACTGGTACGGTCTTTTGACCGACCATTTGAACTTGATTGCCGATGTAAGGTTGCAACTTGGCGGCAACTTGAGCCGCATCGTAGAGACACTTTCCGTCGGCTCGAATGACCTGCGAGTCGGTCTTATTCTCGAGCGATGCGGTCCCCGCATAGCTCATCCAAGGAGACTGCACGACCATTTGTTCGACATTGATGTTGCCTGTAGTCGCATCCCAAGCGGCTTTCACTTCCGAAGTGATCTTCGGTTCGTTCCACAGTCGTTGGGGTGCCGATCCACGAGCCACTGAAAGTACATCGATCTGTTCGCCGACCGCTTTCAATGATACCGATGCTGCCTTGGAACTGACTCGCCAAACCAGATCGCCTTGCATTTGACCTGCGTATTGCAATTCGGACGTTGGAGCTTGTCCCAAGTTCGTGGCGACTTGAGGGGAGGACTGAACGTTTTTCATCAATCGATTGAGATCGACGATGAATGCTCCGCGACCATCCCGACTACCGCTGCCGTCTGCAGCGGCCGCGTCTGCTGCGCTCAGCGCAAACGATCCGGCTTGGACGGTAAGTTGCTCGACGGCCAAGCGAGTTAAGTCACTCGTGTCGACTCGTCCTTGGAATTTGCCGATCATCTGTTCTTCGGCCAATCGGAAACTGCTTGTGCCGGCCATGAACGGTTTGCTTTCCCAGTTCGCTTGCTCGACTTCCAAACGATCGATGGCCACTCTTCCGCTTGCACCGAGCGTGTAATTGCCACGTAGATCCATCGAAGGATCGAGCAGCTTCAGCATCACCGCTCTCTGCTTCCACAAATCGAGCGAACCGGAGGCCGACAGTGTGTAAGCGGCGCGGTTAGTCGTCGCAGCGGGCGTTGTACTACTCGCGGGCGCTACAACTGTTGAGGCCTGCGCAACAAGCACCAGAGGTTCCAGCACATCGAGCTGGAGCTTCTCATTTTGAGCAGTGAGTTCGACGTGAGCGCGATCGACCGCTTGCAAAGTCCCGCCGTTGATACTGCCCGCCGCAGTGAACTTGCCGTTCCAAGCCGGTTCGCGGAGCTTGCCGCCGCCGGCCAGCGCCATTTCGAGCGGAGATGTTTTCAGTGTCCCTTGCGCATCGACCTTGCCGGCGGCCGGTTGATTCCAAGCCACCGAAAGCTCGGCGTTCCCTTTCATGGTCTCGATCGGCAAAGTGAACCATTGCGACAATCGATGTTGCAGGCGATCAAGATCGACAACGGCTTGCAACGATCCGGCCTGCGAATTGACCTCGGCGGCTGCATTCAAAAATTCAGCGTTGCATGTTCCCTTCAAGGCGACTTGCCCGTCTGCCTGTGGAACTGCTGTAGCGGCTAGCTTGAATGGTTGATCCCACGCCAAGTTTTGACCTTGCGCGACAGCCTGCAAGTCAGACAGCTCTAACGTCATGTTCATGTTCGGTTGACCAGACGCGTTCAACTGTTGATCGGCTTTGAATTGCGCCGAGCCTTTGACGAGTCGTGTGTCGTCCCGCATCGGGATAAGCGATTCAGCGGCCTGTGCGAGTTTGGCGAGATCCACAGAGCCTTGCGCATTGAATTGCGATCCGGGAATCCACGGAGAAGCCAAAGTCGGAATCGGCGGAGGCCAAGGTAAGTTGCCCGATGCGGAGACGCTTCCGAAGTCGGTGGCGAGCTGCGAACCGTCGACGAGCAGACGCCCTTGATTGAGTGTAGCTTGACCCTTGAATTGAACGAGATTCAGCGCGGCCGGCTTGCTGCCGACGATGCTTGGTGCGGTAACGGTCAATCCGTCGGCATTAAATTGTTCTACGTTGAAAGTCCAACGATCCATGCCGGCGATGGAACCGGCCATGCGTCCGGACACGGTTCCTTTCAAGTCGTCGATAGGAAGGCTGGGCATGCGCTCGCGAATGATTTGCCAAAATCCGAGCGGCACGCGATCCAATTGCGCTCGAACGGTAAAGGATCGCCCCGATTCATTGGTGATCTCTGCCACATCGGCGGCGATCGAGCCAGCTTCGGCGACTGTCGGCGCGCCCGGCTGAGCGATACCGGGTTGAGCTGCATTGGGCTGAACAGTTCCGGCTGCCGCCGCTGACATGGCTCCGATCGATGCGGATAATTGCGTCGGACCTATCAACTGATCCGGACCGGGCAGCTGTGTGCGGAATGTCGGAATTTCTACTAAATACCGTTCATTGCCGCTCGAACGAGCCAACAGGACGCGCACGTTCTTGACATCGATAGTCCCCTGCGGCTTAGAAGCCTTCTTGCTCTCTGCCGCAGGCGCTTCGCCCATGAGCGGCGCGACAGCTTGTTCGACATTGGTTGTGGACTGATGAGCCGTGATGGCCACATCGACATCGCTGATATGAATCGTGCCGAGGTTACTGCTGGAAGTGATCCAACTGACTAAGCCTTTCTCCGTCGTGACGTTGCCTACTCTGGCGACGAGTTGACCTTGAGAGTCGATCAGTTGCAGACCATCGACCGACACCGGCGTGAACCAGCCTGCGGTGACGCGCGTAAAGTCGACTTTGAGCGGCGCGATCCCGGCATATCGATCGATCAACGGCAAGAGGATACTGCGTGATACAACAATGCGCGGCAACACTATGATGCCGATCAGCATGACAGCCAGGATGCCCCACAGCAGTATACTGCGCTTGCGAGGTTTGCGCTTCGGGCGCGATCGGTCTTTGCGATCCGATCTCAGACCGTCGTCGTCAATGCGTTCGTTACGTCGTCGAGCCATAGCATCCATGCTCCGGAACATGAGAACTTTCCGCGCGGATTCTAGGCAAGCAGGTCGTTTGGACGCCAGAGCGAAATCAATTGCCTGCAATCGCCAGTCCTGTGGATTCGTCTGGACGCACGCCGCCCTTCTGCATAAAACCAATGCTGCCATTTACTGAGGCAGAACGGGGTACGGATGGGTGCCAAAAAGATCGCCGAGCAATTCCAAGTGGACGGTCCGTTGGTGTCGGCCATCGGCTCGCGCATCTGGCAAGCGATCTCCGGTCCGATCACGATCCTGCTGCTGATTCGTTCATTAACACAGGATGAACGAGGCACGTACTATGCGCTGGCCGGCATTCTTAGCATTCAGATGTTCTTCGAGCTCGGCCTGCTGAACCTACTCGTCAGTCAGACCGGGCATCTTATGGCCGTGGCCGAAAGTGAAGCGGGCCGTCTGCGCATGGCTTCGATGATTCGGAGCGCCATGCGTTGGTTCACGGCTGCGGGGCTGCTGTTCGGGGCGACCGCTTGGATCGTCGGTTATGTGACGGTGCAAGCCAAGGACCCATCGACCGAGTGGACGTTGCCCTATACGTGCATGGTGATCGCTTCCGCGCTCACCGTTGCTTATTCGCCTGCCATGTCGATACTCGAAGGTGCGGGATATCGCGAATCGGTGTACCGGTCGCGACTGCTGCAGATGATGACCGGTCACATCGCCGTGTGGACTGCTTTGGCTTTGGGACTCAAGTACTGGGCCTTGGCATGCGCAGCCGGAGTGCAATTGTTCTGGACGTTGTATCCTCCTTTCGTCATGCACGCCGAGTTCTTCCGTCGTTTTCGAAGCGGAGATCATTCCAGTAATTTGATCGAAGATGTGAAGGCCGAGCGCGAGCCGACTTTCTCGTGGATGCGCGATGTTGTTCCGCTGCAGTGGCGTGTCGCGCTGATCAGCGCGATCTACCACTTTGCCACGCAGTTCTTTGCGATCATCGTTTACGAATTCGATTCGAAAGCTGAGGGCGGCAGGCTCGGCATGACGCTTAGTGTCACCGGCGCGATTCAATCCATGGCATTGGCTTGGATCTACACTAAGTTCTCGACTGTTGCTCAGAAGCACGGACAAGGGGAGCGCGAAGAAGCCGGCACGATGTGGCGAAGGACATTGGTCGTGTCGCTAGGATTGTTGACCGTAGCTTTGACAACAGCCATCGGGCTCGTCGCCGCATTACCACTTCTCGGTCGAGGCTGGGAAACGGGCTTTATTTCACCCGCTCAGATGGCGATCCTGGCAGTCGGTTGCATATCGAATCACGTGATTGCAACGACGTCGTTTTACGTACTGGCTCGCAAAGACAAACCGTTCATGTTTCCGACGTTATTCGGATACTCCATAACTGCAGCGTGTGTGTGGTTGTTCGGCTATCTCTATTCCACCACCGGTGTCGTTTCTGCATACAGTCTGACAATGACACTCATTACCCTGCCGCTCTATATGAGCCGCTACAGTCGATACCGAAAGAAATGATCGGCTACACAGACTCGTCTTCGTTTTCGCTCTCGGTCGATGGTGATGAGCCGAAGGAGATTTGATCGCTGATGCTTGTAGCCACCAGTCCGATCTGCTGGGCGGTGAAGAATATCAACCATGGCATGCATATGCCATATACGGCCGAACCACCTGGGCCCATGGGGAGGACGATAAAGCCGATGACTTCGACCAGTCCGAAGGCGAAGGCCGTCTTCAAGTAGTAAGCGCCCCATGCTTCGCTCGCTGCAGTGATCGAGTTGATCACGGAACCTGAAATCGGTTGAAACAAGCTGCCGTTGTCGAGCATCGAGAGCAAGAAAATCGGAAACGTCAGAAACAGGCTTAGTCCGACACAGACGGGAACCATCCAACCGACGCCGCCGACCTTGAGGATCAGCCAGCCGCAAAAAAGTCCCGGGAAAACTGCGGCCAAAAAGGCGGCCAAGCAGACGAAGATCTCTCCCATGTCATCGAAGAAGTTGAAACCCGGCCAAGACTGGACTCGCGACTGACCGTTCGCAACCGACTGCAGCAACGTCATTACTGCTGAGAACATCGGAAACGAGATCAACAGGAAGAGTAGGGGCATGCCGAGCCGGGAGACAAACGCGTAACCGATCCCTGTGCCCCCTTCGGCAACTTTGGACTCGCATGCTGCAGAGACCGAAAAGATCATGGCGAAGGCAATGGAATAGAGAACCAACTGAAAGAGTGCGACGGGATCGAAGACGAACTCGAACATCTTTCTGAAGAAGCCCTTCGTATCGAAGTCGTCTCGATAGAGGTTCTCAATCTCGTCGTCACTTATCTCCTGCTGAGCTTTCGAGAGATACTCGTTCGCTTTGACTTTCTCTTTCTCGCGTCGTCGCTCCTCCACTCCCGCTTCTACCGGAGCGACATCTGTACTCCACTTTTTCGTCCGCGTAGTGGCCGTAGGTTTCCAACCCGGAGGTGGCCCGGGGACTTTAAACTGCGCGTAGCAGTCGGGGCACTTAATCGTTTTTCCCTTGTCCGCGATCTTTGCATAGTGCGGGGTACCGCAAGTCGGACAGGGCACACGGTATTCATGCGAAGCGGGATCATCGTCCATCGCATGTTCATGAATATTCAAGTCGACCGCCCCGCCGCCGGCAGAACGAGTCGTTGTGGCGGCTGCTTCCAGATCAACCGGCGGAATGAGCGATGATAAGTCGCCGAAGCCGGACAGATCGAAGTTTGCCTTCGGTGCTTCGGGCTCGAGCGCTGCCAGTTCAGGCAAGTCGTCATCGAACACAGATGATTTGGGCAAACCAGAAGACGGAGACTCCTTCGGCAATGCTGCTGCGTCCTGGCGATCTGTCTTAGTCGATGCAGACGAAGTTGCTGGCGGTTTCGACGTCGAGGCCGCACCCGCTCGAGCGGGAGGCGGCGGCGCTGGAACCGGCGACGGAGCTGTGAGCTCATCGTCAAGCTTCAGCCAATCATCTTCAGCCGCGGCAGGTGCAGCGCCGGGTACTTTGACGGGGTTACCGCAGCCGGGACACTTGAGAGTCTTGCCCGCGACCGAACTACCTGCTCGCAATCGCTTGGCACATTGCGGGCACTGAAACTCGAGAGTTTTTTCTTGGCTGCTGGACACGACCGAATTCCTGTTACCGATGCAGACTCTGAAAAAGAAGCCCGGCTCGCGGTTCGGTTCGTGGCGGCTGACGTTCGGGCGAAGAGGCCGCTGTAGTTCGCAAAGCGATCGACCCGTCGCGGTGCGGCGGGTCGATCCTTGCGTAGTCGTCGGCGGTTAGCCTTGTTCCATCACGTCGGTTTCACGAGCCTTAGCCAAGTCGGTGGCTTCTGCTTCGTATTTCTTGGTCAACTCTTGAACTTGATCCTTCGCGGCATCTCGTTCATCTTCGCTGATCGTCTTGTCTTTTTCTTCCGTTTCGATGGCTTTATTGGCATCGCGACGGATACTGCGGATAGCAATCTTGGATTCTTCCGCCAATTCCTTGATGCGCGCCACCATCTTTTTTCGCACGTCGGTGCTCAATTGCGGAATATTGATGCGAATAATGCGCCCGTCGTTCTGCGGGTTCAGCCCCAGATCGCTGGCCACGATCGCCTTTTCAATTTCCTTGATGGTGCTGGTATCAAACGGGCGGATGACCAATTGATTGGGTTCCGGTGCGCCGATCGAAGCCAATTGCTTCAGCGGTGTTTGAGACCCGTACACTTCGACACGGACCGAGTCGACTAGACCCGGGGTAGCGCGTCCGGTGCGAATACCCGCCAAGGCATTTTTCAAAACGCTGATCGCCTTATCCATCCGCTCTTCGGCATCCAGCATAATCTCATCGGTGCTCATCGTGCTCGACTCCTACTAGAAAGATCCTGGGGGCTGTCTACGTCTACGTTAGTCTAGCTTGTTGCCGGTCTAACTGTTTGCTTGTCGGTCGGTGATCTTACCGATGCGAGTTCCGACGCGTTGTCCTGAAATGGCTCGGACGATGTTTCCGTCTTTCTTGAAATTGAAGACGAGGATCGGCATTCCGTGTTCCCGGCACTGCGAGATGGCCGTACCATCCATGACACGCAAGTTCTGCCGAATCACCGTTTCGTAGTCGAGTTCTCGATAGAGAATCGCATGGGGATTCTTCTCGGGGTCTTCGCTGTAAACGCCGTCGACTCGGGTGGCTTTCAAAACGATGTCGGCGCCCAGTTCCAGAGCTCGCTGTGTCGCAGCCGTATCAGTGGTCACAAACGGACTGCCTGTACCGGCGGCCAAGACGACTATGCGACCTTTTTCCATGTGACGAATCGCGCGCCGCCGCACGAACGGTTCGCAGACTCCGTCCATGCGAATGGCTGACATAACACGCGTTGTACAACCAACCGCTTCCAAGCCTTCCTGCAAGGCCAAGGCATTGATGACGGTTGCCAACATGCCCATGTAGTGCGCGGTGGCTTCTTCTATTTTGGCGTGTGTAGAGCTCTTGAACTGAGCCCCGCGGAGAATGTTGCCGCCTCCGACCACGACAGCGATTTGACAGCCGGTTGCATGAGCCTGGCGAATCTGGTCGGCAATCGCCGTCACTTCGTCCATGCTGATGCCTCGTTCGCCGGCATGGGAGAGACTCTCGCCGGAGAGTTTGAGGATGACGCGCTTGTAGTGGGGCGCTGACGTCGAATCCGTGTTCGTCATGGTCGCTTTCAATTTCCGGTTTCGGTGTTTAGCACAAAACCTGCGAGCGCACCGGGAAGGACGCTCGCAGGTTCTTATTTGCCGATTCGTTCAGTACTAGGCTTGGCCCAGTACGTAGTGGACGAACTTCTTGATCTGCATGTTACCGCTCTTGGCATATTGTCCGACCGTTTGCTTGTCGTCTTTCACGAACGGTTGTTCCAGCAGAACCTTTTCAGCGAAGAACTGACGCAGACGACCTTCGACCATCTTGTCGACGATCGCTTCCGGCTTGCCTTCTTGCAAAGCCGCAGCGCGGAGCAGTTCGCGTTCCTTCTGAACCAGTTCCGGATCGAGTTCTTCCTTCGTCAGGGCTTCGGGACGCATAGCAGCGATGTGCATAGCCACGTCTTTCGAAGTCGTGTCATCACCACCTTCGATCTGCAGCAGAACACCGGCGACAGTGCCGCTGTTGTGGCTGTATCCGCCGGTAGCGCCTGCGAAGCGAGCCATGCGGCCGACGACGAAGACTTCGCGAATACGATTGAACATTTCGTCCTTACGTTCGCCGAGCGTCACCTTCGGATTGCTCGGTGAAGCGAGCTTGAGCAGCGAATCCGCGTCATTCACATCCGCCGGTGCCTTGGCGAGTGCTTCAGCCAAATCGTTGGCGAGCTGAATGAACTCTTCGTTCTGAGTCACAGGAGCGCTCTCGCACTTCAGTTCCACGATCGCGCCGGCTTGTTTGTCCGCGCCCGAGTAGATGCCGAAGCGGCCGAAGGCGGTCTCGCGATCCGAACGCTTGTTGAGCAGCGTTTCGCCTCGCTTACGGAGCAGTTCGTAGGCCTTTTCTTCGTCACCCCTGCTTCGGTAAGAGCGGACTTGCAGTCCATGAGCGGCAAGCCGGTTCGTTCGCGAAAAGCTTTTACCTTGGCAGCAGTAATCTCAGACATCGACGTTTCCTCCGCTTGGTGTTTTAGTACGCGTGTGTTTCGTTCACAGATATTGTCAGGTAGGAGCGACCTGGACGTAAGTAGGGTTCACGGACAGTTGATCCGACCCGTAAACACGGCTCCCCTATCGTTTTTAGAAAATCGAGCGACCATTTATTGCACAGGCAAAATGTCGATCGCTCCGGTGGCAGCCGCAGAAACGAAACTGCGGTTCTGCCGAAAAATCTAAGGCTTGAGCGGGAGTCTGTGAGCGGTGCAATCACACGTTTGTGTTCGATCGATCGACGAATCGGACCGATCGGGACGCGTTCCACTCGACTCTTCAAATCCCTCACGACCGCATCGATCGCAATGGAATTCGAAGATCAAACCGGTGCTCGAACCGACTAGCCCTTGGTGGCCATGGCTTCAGCTTCGGCGTCCGAAACCTTGGCCGCAGACTTTTCACCGCCGGCGGTCTTTTGAAGTTCCGGGTTTTCAGCCTTGCCGGCGAGAACCGCGTCGGCCAGTTGCGACATGATCAGTTCGATCGAACGGATACCGTCGTCATTGCCGGGAATCGGCAAATCGACCGATTCCGGATTGCAGTCCGTATCGATCAGGGCAACGGTGGTGATGCCGAGGCGACGAGCTTCGCGAATCGCATTCTTTTCCTTGTTCGGGTCGACGATCACCAAGCACTGTGGCAGGCGATTCATCGTGCGCAGACCGTTCAAGTTGCGATAGATCTTGCGATACTCGCGGTTCAGCGAGGATTGCATCTTCTTCGAGTAAGTGTTGATCGCATCCGTATTCATGATCAACTCAAGCTCATCGAGACGACCGAGACGATTGCGGATCGTACGGAAGTTGGTGAGAGCGCCGCCGAGCCATCGCTCACTGACGAACGGCATTCCGCAGCGAAGAGCTTGCTCCTGGATCGTTTCCGAAGCTTGACGCTTGGTGCCGACGAAGAGAACCAAAGAGCCGCTCGCTGCCACTTGATTCAAGTACTTCTTGGCTCGCAGCAATCCGCGCAGCGTTTCGCGGATGTCCATGATGTGAATCAGATTCTTGCGGCCGTAAATGTACGGCGCCATCTTCGGATTCCAACGGCTGACGCGGTGACCGAAGTGGACACCCGCTTCGATCAATTTTTGTACGAATTCACTTTCCATAACTCAACCTTTCAACGCCCTCGAAACATGGCTCGGCATCCACCGACCACAGACTGCTGAACAGCCTTCGTTTCTTGTGTGAGGACACAAACCGGGAACAACAACTCGTCGAGAAGAAACAATTCCCCTCGATCGGAGGCTACTAAACCCCGTCACCTAATAGCCCGTTAATGGGACATGAAGATAGGGGCACTCCGATGTTTCGTCAACGCGTAACTCGTTTCCACAGCGAACTTTCCGACCCATTCGAGGTGCGAACCAAGCGGGTTGCCCAGCTTTCGCCGCCTTTCCGGCTTAACCGGACTAGCGGGCCACGTTGCATGGCCGGATGCTTGTCGCTCCGGAGAATCTTTAGCGAAGCTTGGGTTTGCCTGTCTGTTCGTCAAACAGAGATATCGTGTCGGCTGCCTTAAAGGTTACTTCTGTGAGATCGAAGTTGGACCGATGGAATGTCTTCGCGGGCTGACCGGCGCGTATCCAGTCATTGACTTCGAAAATGACAGCCCACCAGTCCGCAGATATCGCAACCTTTTCGCAGTACCAGTCGGGATTGTCATTCGTTTCGTGTCCGATACGCAGACTGCATGTGGTAGCGTGCTGAAATGCGAATGGAGCATAGAATATAAAGGCATCGAATCGGCTATTCTCAAAGCGACCGCCGCTGCCGGGTAGTGTCAAGCTGCCGAGGTCGATCCCGTCGACGGCAAACTCTACATGTACGTTCTCGTCCGTCCCGGCTCCTTGGACGGAACCCGTTTTGATGTCGATACGATGCTTAACACTCATGTGCATCTCCTATTGCGGGCAAGATGGATAAAGCGGTGCACTCGTGATCGTCGCATCGCAATTAGCGTTGGCAGATCGGCCATGATGCCGGATTGATCGCTTCGTAACGGCTTCTACAAGCCGCCTTGCGGAGCCAGGCGGATACTTGGCGGGATCTAAAGTAGCCGCCGCCCTCTCTGCGCGGCAGCAGCCGATGCGAATTATCTTACGTGCCGCATGCTCAGACGGCTCAACATGCCGAGTGATGTGGTGCGGCTCGGTATCAACAGAGCGGAGTCAGTTCCCCGTTGATTATCCAGGCGACACCGTAGCGGTCGACGAGCATGCCGAACTTCTTGGCCCAAAAGGTCGGGCTGTATGGCATGGTTACTGTGCCACCTTCCGCGAGCGCGTTGAAGATCGCTTCTCCTTCTTCGACGGTCGCGTAGTTCAACGTGATCGAGACCCCTTTGACACCTTCATAAGGGATGTGTCGCGGAGCGTCTCCACCGTAAAGCAGTGCTCCGCCGGGCAATTCAAGTTGAGCATTCATGATGCGGTCGAGAAACTCCTTGGGCATTTGCGCAGCCATAGGAGAGTCCGCCCCGGACATCATGACGCGAATCGTTCCGCCAAGTGTTTTCTCGTAGAACGTCATCGCCTCGCGGCAGTTACCATCAAAGCTAAGGTAGGGGATGGGTTGAAGAAGGGTAGTTGTTGTCATATTTCCTCAAATCGAAGGGCTAACGATGAATCTGCCAAATTACAGGAATAGTCGCCGCCCTATGCGCCGATTCGACAGATAGCCCGTCCGATTTTTTCAAATTTAACTCGTTCAGTTATCCCAACCTTCGAGAGCGAGGCGAGCTTCGTCTTTCGTGATCTCGCACCGTGACTTCTGTGTAAGCCTCGGCGATTCATTCGTCGCGTGCTGCTCGCAAAACGCGATCTGCTGTAAAGACAGTAGTTCTATGTTTGGAAAAGTCGTCGAGCTTTATGGCCCAGCGCCCGTCGAAACAACCGGCTGGACGTCGTTTTCGCCGCAGAGAACAATCAGCAGGTTACTGACCATGGCCGCTTTTCGATCTGCATCGAACTCGATGACGTTCTTTTCGGACAACTCAGTCAACGCCATCTGAACCATGCTGACGGCACCTTGCACGATCTTTTGTCGAGCTGCAATGACCGCTTCGGCTTGCTGGCGACGCAGCATAGCGCCGGCGATCTCCGGTGCGTATGCGAGGTGAGTCAATCGCGCTTCGATCACGGAGACTCCCGCTTTCGATAGTCGCTCTTGAAGCTCGTCACGCAGGTCAGCACAAACTACATCGACACCACTTCGCAGCGTCACCTCGTTTGCTTCGCCATGATCGTAGGCATACTTGTTCGCCAAGTGTCGGACGGCGGTTTCGCTTTGAACCTTAACGTACTCTTCGTAGTTGTCTACGTCGAAGCATGCTTGCGCTGTGTCGGTCACATTCCATACGACGACTGCTGCGATCTCGATAGGATTACCCTGCTTGTCGTTCACCTTCAGCTTGGCACCTTCGAAGTTGCGAGCTCGCAGCGAGATCTTACGCTTCGTGTAGAACGGATTCGCCCAGTAAAACCCGGCCGTCCGGACAGTGCCCACATAAGGGCCGAAGAAACTGAGCACGCAGGCTTCATTCGGCTGTAGCGTGAAGTGCCCCGACAATAGGACGACGGCTAGAATCACACACAGGGTTCCAGGTACCAGCAGAAATGCACCTAGGGGGAGAGTCGCCAGACCTACCAGGCCTGCCACAGCGCCCCCAATCAGCAATAGCAGGTGGAATCCAAGCCTGCTCCAGCCATTGGCAGGATGCACCGGTTTCTCTTGAATCGTGGACATTGTTTTCGGCCTCTCGGAATAGAAAAGACAAAATACCTTTGACGATCGCGTTCTTGTTATGGCAAGGAAGCAACGACAACAAGGCGCGACTCATTTCTTTTTAGGCGTTTCGGTTACAACAAGATGACGATCCGGCACTTCGTCCGCGGCCTATCGACCCCGCTGTAAAGATCTCGGACAAAACGGCGAATCCATATTCTTCGCACAACTCGTTTGCGGATCGGCTCAGTTGTGATCGCAGGAAATCTGCGTCCCAAGCCGCCTTGAAGCGTTGTTTTTCCTGCCGACTTGTAGTTGTCACACCGTTTATGCCTTAGACTGGCCTGCTCCCGATTGGTGCTTGTCCTGTTTCAAAATGAGGGTGCTTCAGTGATTGTGGACGCAGTGAAAGAGGATGCCCGAGCTGCTTCGCAGGCGTTCGTTTCTCAAGTGCGCGAAATTCGTGAACAGTTGCAGCGATCGATCGTGGGTCAGCACGATGTGCTCGACCAACTTCTGATCTGTGCACTCACGGGTTCACATGCACTGCTCGTCGGCGCCCCAGGGCTAGCGAAGACATTGATGGTGAAGTCGTTGGCCGGTGCTTTCCACTGGCGATTCTCTCGTATCCAGTTCACCCCTGACCTCATGCCCAGCGACATCACCGGCTACGAACTGCTCGGCCGCGATACTGCCACGGGTGATATGAGAATGCAGTTTCGTAGAGGTCCCATCTTTTCCAATTTGGTACTAGCGGACGAAATCAATCGCGCCGCGCCGAAGACACAGTCGGCTCTGTTGGAAGCGATGGCGGAGCGTCATGTGACCGTCGGCGGTGAGACCCACTCACTGGAAGAACCGTTCCTCGTGGTTGCCACTCAAAACCCGATCGAACAAGAAGGGACCTACCCGCTGCCCGAGGCACAGCTCGATCGCTTCATGATGGAAATCCATGTCGGTTATCCGACCCCTGAGCAAGAGAAAGAGATCGTGCTCAAGACGACTGCCGAGCCGATCGAGCTGCCGGAAGGGAAGCTGACTCGCGAATCGTTTCTGCAACGCGCAGTATCGTTCGTGCCGTTCCCGTTCCTGACTCAGTCGCTGAGTTCGCCGTGCAGCTTTGCGGACGCAGTCGACCGACCGTCGAAGGTGCTTCGGACATAGTCAAGGACTATGTTGCATTCGGAGCCGGTCCGCGCGGTAGTCAAAACTTAGTTCTGGCTGCAAAAGCCCGTGCATTACTCGACGGTCGTACTGCACCGATGGTCGAAGACATTCGTGCTCTCGCTGAGCCGATTCTTCGTCATCGCATTCTGTTGAACCATCGCGCGATCGGCGATAACTTCAGCGTCGAACAATTGATCCGCGCTCTTCTCAAATAATCGACTCCTTCCATTTATCAGCGGATCGATAGCAGCATGCATGGTTCTGCAGATTCTGCCGAAGTTCCGAACCGCCCAGGCGGCGTTGCCAGCAGCCGGTACTTCGAGCCTGGAAGGCTCGCCGGTTTGGAGAAGATGCGCTTCACAGCCCGCAGGCGCGTTGAAGGAGCCTACTCCGGACGCCATTCAGCCAAACGATTGGGCGGAGCCGGAGAGTTCGTTGACTATCGCGAATATGCACCGGGCGATGACTTGCGTCGAGTCGACTGGAAAGCGATGGGACGCATGGGCCGCACGTACTTAAAACTCTATCAGGACGAAACGGACTTGAGTTGTACTTTGCTGCTCGACTGGAGCGGTTCGATGTTGCAAGGCGCTAGGTCGGCCAACAACCCGACCGGTTCAAAGCTCGATTGGCAACGATACTTTGCGACTGCCTTGTCCCATTTGATCGTGCTCGGACGCGACGCGGTCGGTCTGGCGATCGTGCGCGATAGCTTGGCTGAATACTTGCCGCCGCAATCATCGATGCAACATCGGTCGCTGGTTCATCAACGGATTGAATCGACACCGCCGTTCGGGCAAACCAATCTGGCGGCCGGGTTGGATGAACTGGTGTTGCGAGTTCGTCGTCGTGGTGTGTTGATGATCATCAGCGACTTCCTGGAACCCGATCTCGACAAATTGATCGCCGGAGTGCGCAAGTTCCGAGCTCGGGGCTGGGAGATCATCGCGCTGCATTTGATCCATCCGCACGAAGAGCATTTGCCGGAGGGAACTGCGTTCCGGTTTCTGGGCTTGGAACGAGACGGCGAAATCAATTGCCGGACGGCAGATGTACGAAGGGAGTATGAGCAGAGGTTTGCGGCGCATGCGGCTGCGGTACGCGCGGGTTTGTTGTCCGTGGGTTGCGAGTACCATCGCACACTGACGTCGGTCAGCTACTTGGAAGTGCTTCGCAGTTTCTTGGTCTCGCGGAGTGCATAAGCAGTTATGAACTTCATGCACTTTTGGGCGATCGGAATCGGTGCAATCGCCGTTGCGGCTCCGGTGGCAGTTCATTTCTTGACTAAGCCGAAGCCTAGCCCTTTCCCGCTGTCGACCTTGCGCTTTTTGCGCGAAGCTATCGAACAGCGACGCGCGCGCAGTCGATTTCGTGATCTCTTGATCCTACTGCTGCGTTCCTTGGCCGTTGCCTTGCTGGCCGCAGCGATTGCCCGTCCGCTCATTAATCAACCTGCTGCCGTCGAAGCGTCCGGCGCGGTCGATACATCGCGCGTGATCATCGTCGATGTCAGTCGCAGCATGTCGGCCGGCGTATCGGGCAGCTCGTCACTCAGTCGAGCTCGCGTGGCGGCGCTGCGCTATCTCGACAATGTCCCGGGCATGGATGCCAATGTCATCTTTGCCGGTGCCAAAGCCAGATCGGTGTTCGATCGCTTGTCGCCGAACTTTCCATCGTTGCGAGAGTCGGTGCGTCAGGTCGAAGCACGAGCCGAACGAGCCGACGCAAGGGCTGCGATCGAGGAAGCGGCCAAGCTGCTATCCAGTTCCAAGTCGACGGCGCGCGAAGTCGTCCTCATCAGCGACTTTCAACGCAGCAATTGGGGGACTTTGCCTGTCGATCTCCTGCCCGAAGGAACTCGAGTGCAAATGCATTCGGTCAGCCAAGGAGAGCTAGATAACGTAGCTGTCACTTCGGTTCGCACCGGTTCCCAGCCGAGCGTCGGAAAGGAAGTGAACGTCGAAGTCGATGTCGCTAACTATTCCGAGCGAGAAGCTTCGGTTCGCTGTCGCATCGTGTGCGGCGACTTGGAGCGGACGCTCGAAGGGAAGGTCAGTGCAGGCGGCATTCAAACGCTTTCGACCAAGGCGACTTTCAATACGACCGGATGGCAATGGGGTTGGGTGAAGCTTGAATCGAACCTCGATGCACTACCCGAAGATGATGTGCGACCTTGTGCGTGGTTCGTGCGACCCGCTCCGAAGATCTTGCTGGTCACGCGCCAACCGGCGCAAGAAAAACCTTCGTCGAGCTACTACTTGGAACAAGCGATCAAGTACTGTTTCCACTCGGAACCCTCTACGCAAAGATCTGATGCGGTCGATGCGAATACGCCAACACCGACGACGGTCAGTGTGAATCGTGTAGCACCGCAGCGGACTGTTGCATCCGCTTGGCCTGAAGCCGATGTGATCGTTCTTGATCATCCCGGCTCGCTTCCCAAAGAGACACTCCAAGTCATTGCCTCTCGCGTTCGGCGCGGCAAAGGTCTCCTCGTCGTGACTTCGGAACTGGTTGACGGAGTGAACCTACAGGCGTTGTCCGAGCTCTGGGGCAAAAGCTTTCAACCGCCGGTCACTTTGATGCCGGATACCAAGAACTCTCGCAAGGATCTCTTCGTCACCCGTTTCGATCAACGTCGTCCTCCGTTTGCCATCCTCGGCAGCAACACTGCGGCACTCAAACCTGTTCGCTTCGCCGGCGGTTTGGCCACTCAAGCCGTGAGCGAAGGACTGCGCGATCAAGTATTGGCTGAACTCAGCGACTCATCGACGTTGCTCTATATGACTGGTGTCGATGCTGGGCAAATCACGGTACTGAACGCCGATCTAGGTCAATCCAATTGGTGCGTGCAACCGACTTTTCTGCCGGTGCTCGGCGAAGTCATGGCGAACTTGCTCTCCGGTCGCAAGCAGGCAAGTGAGACCGATTGCGGAGAACCTCTAGTCCGTTTGTTACCGACCGATGTGACCGCTGAAACCAAGTTGAAATTGTCGGTGGCGGATGAGCACTCCTCTCCGGCCGGTGAGTCGGGTAAGTGGGAGTGGTCGGCTTCGCAAGCGGCGATGGTCTGGAGTTGGCCCGATCCGCCTGGACCGGGACTCTATCGCTTGCACAACGGTGATGAGACAGTGTGGGCTGTGGCGACTGCGGCGCCTGCTGCCGAAGCAGATCTGCAAGTGCTCGACAAAGAAGTGCTGACGGAGCGCATCGCGACCGGTCGGCAAGCTGCGTTCAGCTTAGAAGATGCCGAGAATGACGGCGGAGATAACATGTGGAATTGGTTGGTGATCGCTTGCGCTGTCGGACTGATCGCCGAGATACTGACTCTGCGTTGGGTACGTTCGTAATTTGCTACGGAATGATCGCGTCGAAAACTAGGTTTGTTGAAGAACGGCTTACCGATTTATGTGGTCGATTGAACCCAAGATACCTCTCAGCTTGTGGTGGGCGATCGTCGTAGCGGCCGTTGCTGCCGTCGTGTTCTACGCGATGCGCAGCGAGTGGTCCATTGCGCCGAAGCGCCGCGCGGCAGTGGTGTCGTTGCTCGGATTGGGATTGGTCGGTCCGCTGTTGATCGCTTTAAATCCGACTTGGATCGAAACCATTCCACCTATTCCTGGTAATCCACTCGTTACTGTTCTGGTTGACGGTACGCAGAGCATGCGGACCGAAGACGGAGAACCCGACGGGGGATCGAAAACACGGTGGCAACGCGCTTTGGAGCTCGCTGCTGAAGTCGAATCGAACGGGACTAAAGTCGATGTGCGCAAGATGGTCTTCGACGAATCGCTTTCGCCGCTCGAAATCGCGATCGGCAAGAACTCCGGTTCAAAGGCTGTGATTTCGGAAGGCAATGACAAGCTCGGTGACTGGCCGCGCGGACATCGCAGCGACTTGGCTGCCGCGCTGCGTCAATCGACTCGAACCGGTTCGCCGCTCGGTCATGCCGTATTACTGGTCAGCGACGGAGCGCATAACGTCGGGTCCGTGGACTCAGTGTTGCAAGCGGCTCAGGATGCGGGCGCTTTGGCGACTCCGATCTATACCGTTACGCTCGGACATGATGTCGGCATGAAGAACATGTCGATCGCAGCGCGAGCCCCGCGTATGATCGCGTTTCCGGATGCGCCGACAGCTATCTCTGCCAAACTGGGTCACAACGGTCTAGCGGGTTTGACGACCGAGGTGACATTACTCAAAGATGATCAGCCGATCGAAACGAAACGTGTGCGTCTAGCAGATGATCCGAACCAAGAGGTCCGGTTTGTTTTGAAAGACGGAGCGACTGAGCCCCTCGAACGCTACCGTGTAACAGCTACGGAAGTCGCCGGAGAAGCGACGGTTGCCGACAATCAAACTTCCATCCTCGTCCAGCGTTTGGAAGCGCCGATCGGCGTCCTGTTGCTCGAAGGCAAACCCTATTGGGACAGCAAGTTCCTCACTCGCAATCTCGGCGGCGATCCGGTCGTCGAATTGACATCGGTTGTTCAGTTAGGTCCGAAGCGATTCCTGCGCAAGAAGATCCCTCGCACATTGAACAGTCTTACGGCTGCGGATTCACCTAGCGTCAATGCAGACGCCTCATTAGACAGTTCTAATTCGGGCAATGCCGATGCTGCTCAGGAACCGGCGGCCGAAAACTGGGAGATCGAACGTGATCTCGAATCGCCGCTCGAATCGCCGGAACTGTTGGAACAGTATCGCATGGTGGTGCTGGGTCGCGACGCCGATGTTTACTTAACCGAGAAAGCAGTCGCCAACATTCGCAATTGGGTCTCGCGATCCGGAGGATGTTTGCTGTGTGCCCGCGGCGCTCCATCGGATCACATCAACAACAAGCTGGCCGAGATGCTTCCCGTTCGCTGGACCGAGTCAGTGGATGTTCGCTTCCGCACGCAGATCACTCGATTCGGTATGGACACTGCGGTGTTCGATCCGCTCGTTACGGACGGTCTCGATCCGCTCGGTACCTTACCATCACTCGCCACCAGCGCGGTCGTGAAACCACGAGCCGGATTGCCTCAAGTCTTGGTACAAGGTGTGACCGACATCGAAGGAGGCTCGGTACCCGTCGTGACGTATCAACCCTTTGGAACGGGCCAAGCCATCGTGGTGGAAGGAGCCGGAATGTGGCGCTGGGCCTTTCTACCTCCGCAGCATGCATCCAAAGACAAGATCTATTCGACTCTTTGGCAATCACTGATTCAGTGGGTCATATCGCAACAGGATTTGATGCCGGGGCAGAAGGTCGGCATTCGATCGGATCGAGCCGTATTCTTGGCGGGCGATCGTGTGACCGCTTCTGTTGTACTGCGCGATGTGAGCCAGTTCCAGGACGAGAGTGGTCGATTGGACCTGGCCGTGCTCCTGCAAAGCGTTGACGGATCGTTGCCGAAACGATTCAGTATCGCGCCGGCCGGTGATGATGAGGAGCTGTATCAAGTCGATTTCGGCTCGCTTGATGTCGGCAACTATACCGCCCAAGTTGTCCAAGGGAGTAAAGACACAGTTATTGCTTTGACACCCATCGAAGTTCGCGATCCATGGTTTGAAAGTTTGGAAGTGGACGCTCGACCGGATCTAATGCGTAAAGTTTCGCAGCTCTCCGGCGGTAGTGAACTGCGCCCTGTGGATGTGAAGTCGCTGGTCGCCAAGTTCAACGAACGATTGGCGGAGAGTCGTGCGGATAAAGTGATACGCAAGACGCTCTGGGATCGACCGTTGGTGCTGCTCGTGATCCTCGGCGGTTGGATAACTACTTGGATTGTTCGACGTCAAAGCGGACTCGTTTAAAATCGCCCGTTCAGCGCTTGGAAAGAAGCGGTAAGGTAAAGGATAGACCCTATGTCGGCAGGATTGAGCAAGCAGTCGTACATCGATCTCTTGCGACCGTTTCAACGGCGCTGCGTCATGCTGGTTTGGACCAAGACATGGCTCGTTGCATCGGCCGTCATTTTGCTCAGCTTGTTCGCTGTTATGTGGCTCGATTTGATTTGGGCATTGCCGTCATCGGTTCGCTGGTTTGTGACTCGCATCGGTGTGTTACTCGGAATGGTCGCTGCATGCGCAGCTGCCGTGCGACTGGCTCAACGCTTCACCTGGAACCGATTGGCGGAGCGGATCGACCAAGTGGAACGGACTGGGGGCGAGATTCTCTCCGGACTGAATCTAGTGTCGCAGGACTTTTATCCGCAAGGCGAGATGGCGCGCGGAATGGCGGAACTGGCTGCTGAACGAGCCGGGCGGCGTGTCGCATCTGTTCTGCCGCAGTCGATCGCTCCCGCATCGGAATTGAAAAAGTCTCTTTGGTTCACTGCGGTTTCTGCAGCGACAATATTGATCGTCTCTGTCATTGTTCCATCCATCGCCTGGGTTCAACTGCAACGCTTTCTGTTTCCGGCAAGCGATATACCTCCGTTCACCGGAGTGGTCATGAGCCTCGAACTCGAACGCGACTCGGTTCTCTACGGACAAGATGTCAGTGCGGCGGTCAGCGTGGAGCTTGGCAAAGTCGGGCGCGTGGCACTGGTGACTCGTGATGCCGATGGGACCGAGCACTCGATCCCGATGTTGCAGGCGGATGGAAATCGCTGGCAAGCCATGCTGACTCGAGTAACCGCGCCGATGGCGGTTTATGCTCGCAGCGGCGCGTCGCGAACGAAGATGAAACAGCTTGACGTCATCTTCACTCCCAAGATTCTGCCTCCCAAAGTCCGCATCATTCCGCCCGAGTACACGCATCGCGCGCCGTACGAAGGTCTGCTGCCGGAAGCGGGACTCAGTGGACTGAAAGGAACCGTGGTGGAATGGCGAGTCACCAGCAATCGGCCGCTCGCATCCGGCGTCATCGAAGTCGTCAGCAAGAGCGGCTCAACGCAAGTTGTTCCGCTGGAACCGGTCGGAGAGGGAGAAGATGCAAACACGGTTGCCGGGTCTTTCACGTTGACCAGCCCTGGACGATTCGAATTAAAAGTCATCGACACGGAAGGGCTTGAATCCCAAGATCGCATTGAAGGGGCAATTCATATTCTGCAAGACGAACGCCCGGTGGTGCGTATCTTGGAACCGAAGCCTCTGTCGCTGGCGACGCCGGATATCAAACTGCCGGTGGTCGTCAATGCAGAAGACGATTACGGCATCACATCGGTAAGCCTCTTCCGCTCGGTGAACGGTACACCTGCTCGCGCGGTGAATGCCGAAGTCGACGGTGGTCCGCGGCAAGCGCCCACATGGGAGTTGCCTCTGTCTGAATACGGTTTAGAACCGGGCGATGAAATTCATCTGTATGCCAGAACAGAAGACAATGATCCGGCGGGTGCCAAAGGAGCCGAGTCACCGGTGACGGTCGTGCGGATCATCTCGAAACAAGAGTTTCAAGAGATGATGGTCCGTCAGCGCGGCGCTGAGAGCATCGCTGCGAAGTATCAGGCGGCCAACCGCTACATGGAAAAGTTGGCCGAGGCATTGCGAGAAGCAAACGAGGCAGCGGAAAAGGCGGCTGCTGATCCGAGAAACGCCGAATTGCAGGCCGAAGCTCAAAAGAAGATGCAAGCCGCTGAACAGGCTGCTGCCGAAGCTGCCGAAGAGATTCGCAAGCTCTCTGAACAACCGTTGCCGGTCGACGTCGATAAGGAGCTCGTCAAGGAACTGGCTGAGATGAGCAACATGGCGGCTCAAATGCAGCAGCAACTCTCCGAGATGAACAAACCTGATTCGCCGGCCGGTCCATCTGATCCTTCGGAGCCTGACAGCAACAACAAGAACGGCGAACAACAGTCGAAATCGGGAGCACCGGGCCAGGGATCCAAAACGTTGTCCGAGCAAGAGCGGAAGCAGTTAAAGAAGATGATCGAACAGATCCGCAAGGAACGGGAGGAACTGCAGGAGCAAGCCATCGAACCGTTGCAGAGCATGCAGCAAATCCTACCGTTGATGGCCGATCAGCAACTCTTTACCGAGCTGGCAGCTCGTCAGCGCGATCTCTCGGAACGGATGCAGTCGCTCAAGAATGCCGACGACTCGCAACCCAACACGCAGCGCCGCATCGCTGAATTGGAATCGGAACAAGAGGAACTGAAGCAACAACTCGATTCACTTTTGTCGGATATTGAGTCACATGCAGCGGAGATTTCGGCGGACGACCCGGAACTCGGACAACTCAAAGAGACGGCCGAGAACTTTGCCAAAGCCGTTCGAGCCAGTAGTGCACAGGGCGATATGTCATCGGCTCAAAAAGACCTGCTCGGAAGCAAGTACCCGGAAGCCCAGTCGTCGGCTGAAAAAGCGGCAGCAACTTTGGAGAGTTTTCTTAGCCAGTGTAACGGGATGGGTGAGCAGGGGAATTCGGCATGTAAAGCCAAATTTAATCCAGGCAAAGGCTGTCCGAATCCCGGCAATTCGCTTCAACAAATGTTGCAGATGATGGGTATGAAACCGGGAAGCAGCAGCGGCAAGCAAGCAGGCAAGAGTCAAGGGACCGGCGCGGGCGGCGGTTACTCAATTCGCTCACCCGGGCCGCAGAATGTCGGCATGTACGGATCGATTCCGAATCCGCAATCGACTTCCGGTCGCGGTCGCAGTGACAAACAAGCTCAAGGCGGCGCGACGAGCGGCGTTGGAGCTCCGAACAAAGACGGCGGCAATCAAGGAGTGGAACAGACCCGCGGCGATGCAGGAGGCGCTGCGGATCAATCCATACCCGGTCGCTATCGATCCCAAGTCGCCGACTACTTCCGCGCACTTTCCGAAGACCTCGGTTCCGATGTCGGACAAATCGGACAAACAGGAGACCGCAAATGAACCGTTCCTTATATTCATCAATGCGATCCTTCGGCTCGAACTTTCGCCGATTGAGTTTCGTTGGTTCGAAATATTGCAGAGCGTGGATCATGTTCGCTTTCGCGATTGCCTGGTCTACTCCGGCAATCGCTTTGGGCGATGATGACGTTCAGAAGAAGACTAAGTCCGACGTAGTGGCAGACCCTAGCAGTGTCGGCGGCGAAGCTGCCGGTGTGGTGCAAGAGGCCAACTTGATCTACGCCGGTACGAAGACCAGCGAGTGCTTTGCCGACCACTTCTTGCAAAGAGCCGAGCGTGATTCCGCGATCAGCACCAGTCGTCGACTGCATAGCGTGAAACTGGCTTCGGAAGAAGTCTACAACTTTCCTGTTCTCATCATGACCGGCGAAGGGACATTCACGCTGACGGCCGAAGAACGAGATAACTTGCGACGGTTTATCGAACGCGGAGGCTTTCTACTGGCCTCGGCCGGATGTTCCTCGAAGGAATGGAACACAGCATTCCGCAAAGAGATGTCGTTGGTCTTTGCCGGAAAGACGTTGGATCCGATTTCGCAATCACATCTCGTGTTCCACACCGCATATGACATTGAAAAGTTGCAAGCCAAACATGGTACACCGCAGCCGCTCGAAGGCATTCATTTCGGAACGCGACTGGGAGTCTTATATTCGCAAGATGGTTTGAATGATACTTCGCACACGCACGGCTGTTGCTGTTGCGGGGGCAATGAGATTACGAATGCGGAAGAGATTAACGTCAACATCTTGGTCTACACGTTGTTGCAATAGATGCGAAACAGCGAGAGTCAAATGCGCCCGTCGAACCGGCCGACCCGTTGGATGCGAAGCGACCGCAAGGAACTTCGAGGTGTGTTGCAATACTCGGTCGGACTGATATTGCTGGTCCTTATCAGCGGATGCAGTTCCAAGAGCGAAGTGTCTGTGTTCGTCAGTGGTGACACCGCAGGTTGGATTACACCTTGCGGCTGCGCTGCCAATCAGTCTGGCGGATTGGCTCGGCGATCTTTATTGATTACCCAGTCGTCCGGTGGTGTGCCGCCGATTGTGCTGGATGCGGGCGGATCAGCAACAGGAACGAATGAGTACCATCGCATCAAGTTGACTGCGCTGCTGCGCGGCATGCGGGCAATGGGATTGAATGGACATAACATCGGCGAATCGGAATCGGCATTCGCACCGAGCGACTTGACTGCCTTTGCCAAAGACACCGATGTGACTTGGTTGAGCGCCAATCTCTCCGATTCTGCAGGTAAGGAAATCTGTCCGAATGTCCTGCTCTTAGAACGAGGCGGACTATCGATTGCCGTGACAGGTGTGCTCGAACCGTCTCGTGTGAAGCATCCCGAGTGGCAAGCTGCGGAGCCGGTGCCTGCGATTCTCAAAGCATTGAAAAATGTCAAAGCCGATGTGCGCATCGTACTCGCCTACTATGACGAGCCGGGATTGCGAGCTCTGGCCGAAGCGCTGCCGGAAGTGGACTATATCATCGGCGGACCGACAGGTCAGGCACTGAGTCGATTCAAATCAGGTCGCGTTTCGGTGATGGCTGCCACGAACAAAGGAAAGTTCATCGCCGGTCTGAAACTCGCTCGTTCGCCTTCTGGATTCGAAGAGAAGTCGGCCGCAGTGTTGGAAGTGTCGAGCACGATTGCTGAGGATGATTTGCAGCTCGACAATTTGAAAAAATACTATGCCACACTTGCCGCTCGCGACTTCACTGCGGAAGAAGCGGGCTACGCCGTTGCAGTGGATTCGGGACGCCAAGGCTATCGAATAGCCGGATCTGAGAGTTGTGCTCGCTGCCATTCTCGTGATGACACATTATGGCACGCGTCGAAACATTCGCATGCATGGGAAGTGTTGATTGCGAAGCAAGCTCAGGGCGATCCCTATTGCCGTCAGTGCCATACGACGGGCTACGGTTACGACGGTGGATTCGTCAACTTGGATCGATCGAAATCGTTGGTCCATGTCGGTTGCGAAAACTGTCACGGCCCTTCTGCAGCGCACGTAGCCGACCCTCGCAAGAAGACTCCGTTCCCTGCGAAGGAACAATGCATACGTTGCCATGATCACGAGAATAGTCCCGGGTTTGTTTGGGAACCGTATTGGGCTCGCGTCTTCCACGGCGACCAGAAAGCGACGACTTACGAATGATCCGTCCAATCCAACTGCGAAAAGTCGGCATGTCATCAGGAAGTTCTCGTTGCTCGTCTACTGCGACTATCGCGATATGTTGCATCGCATTCGCATGTGGCATGGTCTTCGCCGAGATGGCATGCGCGCAGCAGCGTTCGAAAGCTGAAGAAACGAAGAAAGCTGTCGACGCTGCAGCCGAACTCTTCGGACCTTCTGCTGCTCCTGCAACGATGCAGCCGCAGGCTTCGAGCGTGGCGGAATCATCCGCATCGCCTGCAACTGAATCGACCACGACTCCCGGCCGGGATGCGGTTGAGCAGGGAAAGGCCGAGAAACGTAGTCAGCCGAAGAGCGGCAACATGATCGATTCACTTTTCAGTATTTTCTCGGGTCAGTCGATCGAGGACGCGAGTGCTGCCGAGGGAGGCGCGAGCGAGTTAGAGGCGAAGCCGAGTACTCGCATGTCGATTGATGCGATAGCCGGGTTATCGGATTCAGACGGAGATGATTCAAACGATCGCGTGAATAGCCGAGATCAGGTCATCAAGGTCGTATCCGGCTATGAAGAAGGAGCCCGATTAGCTCAACTCAATCGACGACCACTGCTTGTCCTGCTCGGCGCGGAGTGGTGCGTGTGGTGTCGCAAGTTAGAAGCCGAACTGGAGACGACGGCCGCTGAACCGATTCTCAAGAAATGGATCGTATGCAAAGTCGACGTGGATAAAGATCCCGACACGGCAGCGAAATTCGAGGCAGCTTCACTTCCCGGGTTGCGTATCGTCGGTTTCGACGGCGAAGTCTCGGCATCTCGAGAAGGATACTTGCCGGCTGATGAGTTGTCGGCTTGGCTTGAGCAGAACGGCGATAAAGTTGATCCGGTCATGCAACAGCTATTGTTTGCACAGAAGCGACCTTCGGCTTCCGATGTGAAGAAGCTGGTTCAGTTTCTTGGACACCGCAGACCAGCCGTACGATCCGCGGCTCAGCAGAGATTGGAATCGCACGTATCGACGAGCGCCGGAGGAATCGTCGACGCGCTGCGCGGCGGTTCATTGGTTCAACGATTGTCGGCACTCGAAATGTTAGAACGAGCCGGAGCGCCTGTGGCCGGGCTCGATCCATGGGATCCGAAAACATTGGATGAAGTCGATTGGCAACCGTTGATCGCTTGGGCTCGTCAGGCCGGTGAACAAAAGGGCAAAGGGAAGAAGTCGAATTCGCAACCGGAATCTGAAGAGAATCAAGAACAAGCGCTGACGCCTGAGTTGGAGACATCACTGCGCGGTTTAATCGATCGCTTGCTCGCTGCGGACGGGTCGCGCCGCGAAGCCCTGATGGTCGAAGCTTCCTCGTTGAGTACATCAATCATCGGGTTGACTCGAGCTCGATTGGCATCCGATTCAAGTTTGACGGACGGAGGCATGCAAGCGTTGCGAGAGCTGATGTTTCGAGCGGCGGCAGGGCGAGCGACGAGACTGGAGTTCGCCGCCTTGCTCAGTGCTCTGGCTCGACTCGATGTTCAAACGCGGCGCGAAGCGGCTTTGCGATTGGCTTCATTATTGAGCAGCGAAGATCAATTGTTGATCGACGAACTGGCACGCGATAGCGACCCTGTCGTACGCGAGGCCGCCGTTGCAGCGGAGTTCAAGACCGGCGGCCTTCGATCGCAAACCAGGATCACTCAACTCCTTTCCGACCCAGATGCTAATGTACGTTCGGCAGTGCTGAGAGTCTTGCAGGAGAAGTCGAGTCCAGGTGCCATCGTGGCGGTGGTCGATCACTTGGACCATGAACCGAATGAAGATCTGTTGGTGCTGTCGGTCAAAGTCGCCGCGAGCGATAAAGAGTTAGGCGTCGGGTTGGACGCAGTGCTGAAAATGCTCGGCCATGAAAAGTGGCGGGTGCGAGCTGCGGCGCTCGATGCCGCCAAACAATTGACGACGGACGGCAGCGGCTTTTCCGACGACAACGTTTTGCCGCCGGCCGAATCGAAAAAGCTCTTCACTGCGGTGTTGCAAAGAATCGAAGACTCGGACGAGTTCGTCGCTGCGTCGGCTCGCGAACTGTTGACTTCCATCTTCGATGGTTCAACCGCAGACTTGTTTCTCGATTATCTGACTGCACATCCCGATCAAATGAGCCGCTTACATGGTGACAACCACGATTGGTCGTTGGAACGCCGGAAGCCGCATCTTGTATCTGCTGCAGCGCAAGTCTTGAAGTCCGGATCAGGTAAGAAGCTCGAAACCGCGGCCACGTTACTCGCTCTGTTAGCGCCTGAAAATGTAAAGTTCGAGTTGCCCAAATTGCTCGGATCCGAATCGAATCAAGTTCGCATTGCAGGCTTGAAAAGTATTCTGGCCATCGTCAGTCTACAACGAGCAGAGGAAGTGAAACTCGGTGCCGCGGCCTGGTTGGTTCGTCATAATGCGGAGAAGCGGAAGCATCCTACTTCGCTAAGTCCTTGGGTGCCGGTGCCTGAGTCGTTCCTGAAATTGAGCGGCGCGTCGAATGGATTTGCATCTGATATGGATCGAGGCGAAGAGCCCGAAGCAATCCCGGACGAGCCGCAACAGTCGATCGCAGCGGCGCCGCGGATGACACCACCGCGGACTGTACCGGCGATCAGCCCCGAACGAGAAGATGCATTGAATGCAGCGGCCGATTTGTTCGGACAGTCTGCGTCCGCGCCGATCGCATCGCTCCCTGCGGTTGTCGATCCGACAACCAATAAGGTCGTTTTGCCTTCTACATCGAAGGATCGCCGCTGGACGCTGCGTCTGCGTTGTTCGGTCAGCTCCCGAGGCCTGACGTGCCGTCACCAAGACCTGCGGACACCGACGAAGTGCAACCCTCAGCATCAATCCCGTCGAATGCGTTACCGCTGGGCAACTCGAATGTAGGTGGAATCAACGAGGCGAGGGTATTTCCGGACGATCTGCCGATACCCAGTCCTCCGATCGAGTTCAACGGCGAATTCATCGATCCTGATTCTTTGCCGACCGGTGGACCGACCAAGACTTCGGAATGGTTGGATGAATGGTGGAGCAATACGGCCAAAGAGGAATCGGCCTGGGATGGTTACGCATGGGTCGTCGAGGCGTTACCGCTGGTCGATAAACTCAGATCATCGGATGATGCCGAAGTGGCGGAGTGGGCTCGCTTAGCTTGGTTTGTACTCGGTCATACAACCGAACGGGATGCGATGGGAAACGCGGCTCGGCGGGCAGCGCAGGATCGAACATCTGATCCTGTTCGCCGTTCGTCGAAAGTGGGGCTCGAGCATTATCTACCGTGGATCGATGCAAAGGTACGACGCGAAATCGTGCTTGAGCTCATCACGTCCACGAAGCAATTCGGTGAGGCTGAAGACGCCATCATGAAAGCCGCTTTAGTCGTCGACGATCCAGTGCTCGGCGATTCTCTGTTCAATGCGTTCGGAGCTCCCGAATCGAACATGAGTATGGATCGGCGGAAAATGCATGGATGGTTAATGTGGGCATACGGCGGTGAGCCGGCGCAAAGCCGATCCTATTGGGCTAATTTAAAGCCGAGCGATGAAGCATTTCATGATTTGGACGACGATCTGCCCACGGATGAAGATGCCGCCCAACGGATGAAAGGGCGATTTGAGTCCGCTCGGAGCGAACACGAAAAGCTTGCTGCCTTCGCACTGGCTTCGCGATTCGATTACCGAAACACCACGGCTACGGCGGTTGGGATCGTCAGTAGTGCAACGGAGTGGAACACATTGACGGTACATTCGCTTCATCTAGCGCTCGGCGATTCTCGACCGCTCTCGGTACGTCGGGCCGCTCTTTGGATTACTCACCCTGTGCCCGAAGTGCGAGAATTCTCGCTTCGGTTATTGTTCGAACCGCGGGATGCCTTTGATGATCTGTTAAGCGAATCGACGGTGATGCAGGTCTATGAGTACAGCGACAATCCGACGCCTCTCCGTTACTTGAATGAAGCTCCGAGCGACATATCGCTTCCGGATGGAGCCACCGAGTCCGAGCGTTCTCAGGCGTATCGAGCCTGTTTGGCGGCGGCCCGGAATGAACGGTCGGACTATGATGTGCTTTGCGCCGCTTTGGAAAAGCAGGGAATGAGTTCCGAAATCGCCCAGTTGCAACTCTCCCTCTGCTTAACGCTCGGACGTCGTGTTGATTCGGCATCTATTGAGTTCTACCGCAAGGCGGGGGAGAAGTTATTGGATGCCGGACATGTTAGTTATCTTTATTCGGGTTTGAAACGTCTTCCGAGCAAAGCGGGGGAAGACCTCCGCGCCGAGTTTCGCAAAAAATTCGGTAATGCCATTGTGCCGAACAATGCTTACGGCAATTCACCTTTCTGAGGAATCATCATGCTCGCTCGACATGTTTTATGGACTGCGTTGATGTTGGCAGTCGTCAGTCATTCTTCCATCGTTTGTGCTCAGTATGCCCCAATGGAGCCGAATGGATTGAGCGCTTTCGGCAAGGCCGATGTGGTTGTAGAACCGCAAAAACTTCGTCTCACCTTTTGGGCTTCGGCTCAAGGGCTCGATTCTAAGTCGGCGATCAAAGCGCTGGCCGACCATAAGGTCCGGGTCAAGGAAGAGTTGACCGCGATGAAGGCAGACGAGCAGTCGATCCAGTTCTCCGGAGCACGTATCGGCGACCCGTCAGACAAAAATCCTCAGCAGGCTCAGATGATTCGAATGATGCGATCGATGGGGCGAGGCGGGCGGACAATCAATCCCGAGACGCTCCCGAAGATCGTGACTGCTTCGTGTGCCGTGCGAGTCGAATGGTCGTTGCCGACCAAGGATGCCGATGCACTCGCTCTGCTTCCGAGTTCCTTGAACGCGCAAGTCGAACAGCGCGATCTGCTTGGTAAGAAGAATGTTGCAGAGCTGAGTGCCAAGCAGCAGGAGCAGATGGACGAAATGAAAGCCATGATGGAAGAGCAGGGAGGCTACTACGAATCCGACAGCGGAACGCCCGAGGTGAAAATCGAATTCATCGGTACTGTGTCGGATAAAGATGCGGCTGAGACAACCAAGCGCGCGTATGAGGCAGCGGTCAAGAACGTCCAACGATTGGCCGCATCGACAGGACGGCAAGTCGGCAAACTACGCGGTGCGTATGCGTCTCCTAACGTCTCCGATCCATCGTCCGACGTGTTCGCATATGCCATGGGGGGCTATGGTCAGAACCGCACTGCAATGCCTTCCGCTTTTCTCGAACGCCCAGAGAACGAAGTTACGGCCGCGAACGCGGATGAACTGAAGTACACGCAAGGCATCACGGTCAGCTTTGAGATCAATTAGCATGTGTCGCGCGATTGAGGATTTATCATCATACAGACAGCTCGGGATCGCAGAGGTTCCAGTCCCTCCAGGAATGAAACAACTTCAGCCGGTCGCGTAAGCTGCCGGTTTTCATGGAAAATGGAACGGCTTGTGAGCTTTCTTCTCCCGCTTCGGTTCGAATTCAACGTCGTTCTCTGTCTTGGTGCCGTGTACTTTCTATGCGTTCATCGAGCTCACGGTCAAAGTGCGCTTGATGACGCGAACGATCGGCCCGAAGTCCTGGTGCATGTCATGCCCTGGTTCGTCGGCAAAATGCCCGACGACGAATGGGGTTGGCACTGGACGATGGGGAAGACGGATCCTAACCAACGAGACAGCAGCGGTGCGCCTTCGATTGCCGCACATCGTCACCCGTTGATCGGGCCGTATGACTCGGGTGATCCCCACGTCATTGAATATCAACTGTTGACCATGAAGATCGCCGGCGTCTCCGGTGTTATCTTCGATTGGTACGGTCTGCAGGATTTTCGCGACTATGCGATTCTCCATCGCAACACGGAACGCATGATCGAGCAGTTGAATCGATACCGACTCAAGTTCGCTATCTGCTACGAAGACCAGACGGTTCCTGCTTTGGTCAGTGCAGGAAAGATTCAAGAAGCGAATCGCGTCGCGCATGTCACGGCCGAACTCAATTGGATCGCAGAGCATTGGTTTTCTCAGTCTAACTATGCTCGAATTGCGGGACGTCCGATCTTGCTCAGCTTCGGTTACTCGGGTCTGTCGACGGCCGAGTGGCAGGATGCTCTTTCGCGACTGAAGGCACCACCTCACTATTTCAGCGAACATGCGCCGCGATTCTCCGGTGCCGGAGCCTATGATTGGCCGATTCCGCAGCAAGGTGCCGACGCGGTGTCTCGATTCAATGCAGTCAAGAATCCGCAGCTCCCGCGAATCCCAGTCGTATATCCAGGTTTCCATGACTACTACGCCGAAGCAGGTTTGCATTCCAGCTACGGACGCATCGATGATGAGCGTGGCAAACTGTTCAGTCGCCTGCTGGCTGAAGCACTCTCGCAAAAATGCAGCTACGTCCAAATCGCAACTTGGAACGATTGGGGAGAAGGGACTGAGATCGAGCCGAGTCGTGAGACCGGAACACGCGATCTCCAAGAGCTGCGCAGACAGATCAAGCGCACAGGTCAAGCGGACAGTACGCAGTCGGCCGTTGACTTGGATTTGCCGCACCGCATTCTCAAATTGCGCCGGGATAAGTCGGATCCACCGGCCATAGGCGCGAGCATCGACCAAGCGGCAATGGCCATTATCGCAGGCCGACTTGAAGAGGCCCGGAGGTTGCTCGATGCGTGCGAGCGATGAGCCGAGCGTTGATTTTTTGAAGTTGCGCTATTGGATGGTTTCTCCCACTCGTAATCAATGAAATGGTACTCGTACTCGATGCGTCATGATCGAGTACGATTACGAGTACCGCCTGAGGCCGAGTACTAGTACGAGCATTCAGGAAATGCCAAAGCCTTCAATCAGCATTTCTCGAAAAGCGCAACTTCTAAACGTTGAATCCACGTAGCAGCGTTTCTCCGAAACGCTGATGATTCTGCGTCTCCGATAGACGCAGCCACAAGTGTTGAGACAGAGCCTAGTTTTGAGTGCCTGCGTCCGAAGCGTCGTCTGGGCTTGACGGCGACACGGTTGCCGGGGAGACGTCGATCGAGTTCGGAAAGACTTGCTGGCCGCCGGTCACTTGCCGTTTTCTTTCAGCCACGACGTCATCCGACATGAGGACTCTTTGGAAGAACAACATCAAGAGTGTGCATAGATAGCGGCGTCCCATTTCTCTCAATCGTAGGTTCGATGAACCCCACGTGCGACCTTCCCAGCGAATCGGAACAGCGGCGATCTTGTAGCCGCTAATCAGTGCGCTGAGCGACATTTCGAGTGTAATGTTGAAGTGACAAGCGCGGTACGGGCCGCAACTCTGAACGACTTCGCGGCGGTAGGCCTTGAAGGCATTCGTCAAATCATTGTGCTCGGTCCAGAACATCCATTGAATGGCGATGTTCACTAATCGATTGTAGAACAATTTGAGTTTGGGGTAGCGATGGACTCGAGCCCCGGCGATGAATCGCGACCCGAATACGCAGTCGTAGCCTTCTTGAATCTTGCGGTAATAGAGCAGTGCATCCTCGGGATCATCGGAGCGGTCGGCCATATACATGATGACCGTTTCTCCTTGGACGAACTCAAGCCCCGAACGAAGTGCACGACCGAATCCTCCGGGTGGTTCACGACGTACCAATCTGATCTGTGGATGTTTTTCCGCCATCTTCAGGACGACTTGCTCTGTGTCATCGGAGCTGTTGTCATTCACGACAACCAGTTCCGTTTCAATGCCTTCGCGAACGACCAAGACATCGATCAAGTCTTGCAGGCAAGGTTCGATGTTTTGCTGTTCGTTGTAGGCCGGGATGACAATGGAAAGAGCCGGTCGCTTCATGGCGTCGCTTTCTTGCGATAGACATCGACATAGCAGGATTGCGGCAATCGCTTGCTGCCGATCGTCTTCTCATACGAAGCACCGTACTTGGCCGGCAAGCCGGCATCGCTACCTTCCCAAGCAACCAAGATCAAGTCGTAGTCCACTCCGTTTTCGTCCCAGTTCTTGGCCGGGTCGACGCAGAGAAGTGTCTTTCGCCCCGTAAGATAGACATCAAAAACGTAGGAGAGATCGACTACGTAAGTTCCCTCGACGGGCAAGTCACGCAGGGTATCGGCGATGAACGTCGGGGCGTGGAACTCTTTTTCTCCGAAATGCCGCAGGTAGAGCCACGAGGAACGAAGTCCTGCTCCGGGAATCAGTGCCAGGAATAGCAGTGACGAAGCGACGACGGCCGTCGTCGGTTTGGCAAACATTTTCTCCGTCGCCGCGCCGAAGAGGATAAAGAACATCGAAAAACCGTACAACCAATAGCCGAGCGTATGGTGGACGCCGACTACGGTCGAGGTGAACAGATCGCACCAAGTGTGATGATCAATGCTGTCCGAGCTTCCGCGGCAGCGTGATTCCTAATGACCAGTCCAACAGACAATATGAAGAGGACGCACAAGCCGCAACCGCCAGGGCTCCAAGAGCTCAAGTAGTTTCAGCAGGTGATGTTGAAATGATGGAAACGGCCAAATCAGTCGCCAATGCAACGCCGGTCCCGCTCGCTCCATCACATTCGAGAAGAACTGGCTGAAGAACTCATCCGGATACATCAAGATCAGCGGCAACCATAGCAGCGGCATGGCCGCAGCGGCAGTACTGAAACACATTCCTCTTTAATTCGCTGAAAGAGATTGCCGGGAATGATGATCAGCCATAGGCCGAGCTGCAGCAGGAAGACAAGCGCGAACGGATGAAACAGCGCTCAGTCCGCAGAGCCGCTCCGGCCGACAGCAGAGGACGCAACCGATTCTGTCCTCATGCCATAACAAGACAACGATCGCGCTTAAACCGCAGAGGATGCACAGCAGGTCCGGCCTGGCAATGATGCTCCCGAACAGTATCGGCCTCGATATCGCCAGAGCCGTTGAGCTGATTAAGGCGGTGACGCTTGATGCACCTAGTTTTTTTGCTAAGGCATAACTGAGGATCAATAAACCGATCGCCGCCGAGAAAGCTGGGAAGTCGAGCCGTAGGATAGCCGGGCCGAAACAGAGCGTGGAACGGTGCCTGCACGTAAGCCAGTGCCGGAGGAAAGCTGCATAAGGCAGCGGTCGGATCGTTCAAAAACGATTCACGCTTCACCGCAGGCAAAAACGGAACCTTCGAACTCCGGTTTGCCAAACAGTCCATCCTTGAACCGCAAAGAACTGTTCGTCTTGGCCTCCCGGCTGATGTAGCAGAGCCGGTAGTCGGAGCACGATGAGCAGGAGAATAGGAATCGAGACCAACGACCAATCAGTTCGGTTCATAACGATACTTGCGGCGATTTTTAAGATAGGAGCGGCATGTAAGCAGCCGTCTGGTCTCGTTTCTTGCTCAAATCCAGTTTAAACTAAAACTGCGTCTTTGAGAGGAGACCGACGGTGCGCGTGAAGGGTTGAACCCACCTCAATAGCCTGGGCAATGTATGAATCTTCCTGGTTCGGCTGCGCACACGAACTTTAACGGGGGGATAGATAATGGTCCAGTTCTTGTCGTTGCGTTGTGATTTGGAATGGCTGAAGAGATCAGCCAAAGATCGACTGCGTGAACTGCGATTGGTCGATCCGACTTCTAAACTTTCGCAAGCTCAGCACATCGTGGCTCGCGAGTTCGGCTTCAAAAGCTGGCCCGAACTGAACACTCACGTGGAGCAAGTTCGCGGTGCGTTGCGAGATGCATTTCCTATCCTCGCGAAGCCCTTATCTGCGTTGCACTCTGGCCCGAATCCGTCGCCGGAAGTGGTGGATCGCTTCGCCGATTTGATTCGTCGCGGTCAGGTCGGGGAGGCGAAGATGATGTTGGAAGAGCATCCTCGTTTGGCGATCACCCCAACGGCTGACGGCCATTATCCGATCCATTTAGCCGGCCGATTCAATGATGTGCGCGCAGGCATCTTGTTGCTCGCGTTCGGCGCAGATCCCGAAGCGATCATCCACGGGACTCGTCATAATGCTCTGTCATGGGCGGTGACTTGCAATGCTCAGGAGTTTGCGAGAGCCATGATCAAGCTGGGGGCTGCCAGTGATCTATTCATTTCAGCGGGCATAGGAGACATGGATCTCGTTACATCATGCTTGGATGAGTATCAAGACGCACCAAACGTTCTGTCACATACGGGGAGCACGCGGCTTGCTGACGACATGGGCGCGCATGGACTGCATTCCGAATCGCTTTCCGATGATGTGTCGGATGCTCTTTATATTGCAGCCCGCAACGGACAAGCTGAAGTCGTTCGTCATTTGATCGCACACGGCGCACGCTTGGACTATAAAGGCTTCGCGGGCGCGACCGCGTTGCACTGGGCCTACTTCAGCGGAAATCCAGCCGTGGTTGAAACACTCTTAGGTGCGGGATCAGATTCGCAAGGCGTTGACGATACCTTCGGCTGTCAGCCTTTTGCATTTGGGCTGACTGCATGCGCTGCGTGGGGGCTCGGATTCAAAATCGATTCGCTTGCGAACCTCTCGCCGCGCGCGATCTCATCGGAAGGTCAGAGGACTACGCCTCTACATGAAGCTGCCGCATCGGGAAATGGGGACATCGTAAAGAGATTGCTCGAGTTAGGTGCTGACCGAAATCAACGCGACCATCAAAACCGTATGCCCGAAGATCGCGCCGAATCCTCGGGTCATACGGCCATAGTCAGTCTGCTCCGCAGCCAATGAAGTTGGAAAGGTTAGGCTTCGTTTCAAAAGATGAATCCACGTAGCAGCGTTTCTCCGAAACGCTGATGATTCTACCTCTCCCAGAAACTCGCCAAATGTTTTGAGACCGAACCTCGTCAGCAAAGACCCTTTCCGTCTCGATGGCGGAAAGTTGCCTTTCCATTTAACCCGAGCATGTTCAAAAGTTACTGCAGTCGAAAGTGGACCGGTTGTGTTCTACCATCAGGTTTGACGATTGTGTCTGTTTCCACGCTCGGTAGGCCGCTGCCGACTTCCGGACTTTTATTCGGCTGGGCTTTTTCTGCCGGTGGCGGCATTACGTTATCCGACTCATTGCCTTGAGCCCAAGGTAAGACCGGTCCGCTCGGTAGTCGGCAGAACGGGTTCAGATAGTCGGCGCGACTCGGATTGCGTTCGGCACATCGACTATTGCAGCAGCGATCGCAGCCGCGGTTCGATTTCCAGAATTGCAACTCTTCACAGAAGGTGCGGCTCCCCACGACGATGCGGTCGCCGGGTTGCAACTGATAATTCGTCGACGTATCGCCCAGTTGTGTCAGCTCTCGGTAACAGACCGGCATTACGACACGGCAATCACAGGGTTGTGTGGGACGTACAAGAATAATGTCGCACGGGTCGGCTCGACTGGTCAATCCGCCCGCGGCGAGTATCGCATCTAATACCGTTTCCCGTCCGGCGATCGGATAAGCCGCCGGGGATCCTACTTCTCCCAATACATATACCAGAGCGGCATTCGTTTCGAGCAAGCGAACATTGATCGTTACGTTCTTATTCTTCAAATTGCCGATACGAGCGGTGATGGCGGTTTCTATTTGTTCGACGGTCATGCCGGAAACGAGTAATCTGCCGAACTCACCGAGATCGATTGTGCCGTCAACCATCACGCGTTGATCGGACGGTAGTCGAACGTCTGTGCTTGGCTCTGTCGGTTCGATCTGCAGACTGTCGCCTGGTTCAACGAAGTAGTCCGCGACGACGGTCTTGCACTTCTCCGTCGCTAGGCTCGACGGAACCGCAGCGCGCGATGCAAACTCTTTGGCTTGGGGGAGCAACGGATATTGATTCGGCCAAAGCGTAAAGCCGGTGCCGGTCGAACATCCTGTTGTTGCGGCGACTGCCATCGCTATCCAGGCGAGTGAACAGAACTTGGAAAGAGCGGTCGTAAACGATCCTTGTTTCTGACCGAACATATAGGGTCTCCGTCTTCGGCATTGTGTAAAGAGGTTGAGGTCTGAGAATTAACGTTGTCTCGAACGATCGACTTCGACCCGGAAACGCAGGAGAGCTGCGAGACCTTTCCTCCTATCGCCTAAACAGTGCGTGAACATCGCTCGACCCGATCCGTCAGAATCGAAAATAGGGGGACACCCATTTCGCGTTTTTGCCAGACGGAATTCCTTCCGCATACTAAGGCCGAGAGTCATCGCGGTGATATCGAGGTCTTTGGCTCAGCGCTGTGGTATGGCGGCTGAAACTGGAAGGGCTTGTTCCAGCAGCGATTGAAGAAGAATGCGTCCGAGAATACGACCCGCCTGCGGTTGGATTACCGGTTTTGATGCAGTGCCACCCACCTTCAGGAACACAGCCCGATTTGCAACGACCCGATTTATCTCGAGTAACAATGCTAGCGGCGCGGCTGCGTCGGCGGCTATCTCCGCGAGATAAGCAGCAGCCACTTGGCGTCCGATGCCACCTACCGTCTGAATGACGAGTTGCAGATCCAAACGACCAGTCGTTAGACCAACTGACCCGTCGCCGACCACTGCCAGTTGCTTTCCGGTCAGAGCGAGCTTTTGTATGCGTAAGGCTCCACGGCTGATATCTCCGACCAGCGTTCCGCGATCAAACTCTGTCGATGCGTATCCAAGTAAGGGAATGAAGCGAGCTAAGGGGTCGGCGAGCGGCAGGGTCTGTGCATCTGCGTCTGCAAATTGAATCTGCAATCGGCCATGCAAGTCTTGGGGACCGCGCAAGTGATCTGCTTGAATGCTCAATTCGCCATGAAAAGTGCCCGTCCCGATTACCGAGCTCGTGCCGGTCCACTGGGTCAGCTCTTTCGTACTGCCGCGTTGAATGCGCAAGTCCGCCGCTAGCGATGTCGAACCACTGCCCGAGTGCCCGCTTGCACGGACTGTCATGGTTCCCCCGAACATCGTGCCTCGTAAATTCGCGAGACTCCAAGTGATCGGTGAAGAAGATGTCATTTGTTGAACGACGAAGTCGCCGTGCGCTTCTTGTACCGGTGCGTCGAAGAGCCGACCATGACGAAGGTGTGCTGACCCTCGAAATCGCAGGCCGCCGTTCCTTTCGAGTGTGCCGTGCGCGTTCAAGGTGCCGCGCATCGCGTTAACCGACTCGGGAGCAACCAATCCTATGACGTCCTCCAGCATCACGTTGTCGGCATCTACAACCAATGACGATGCTTGACGATCTTCGAGCGCTATCTCTCCTTGTGCGGAGAGTTTCCCTTGGGCAATGAGACTGCTGAAGTGCGTGACTTCCAGATGGGAGCCTCGTACTCGTAGTTCGCTTTCCAGATCTCGAAGGATCGTTCGATTGTGGAGGTGCAGGGTCGGCACATGAAGATCCCCTGTGCCAGTCCAACCGCTACTCGCATCTCGATCTATCTCGAACGCGAGATCGGCTGAGCCGGAAAACGCAGCCGATGAAGCGATGTTACGATCGCTGCTGGTGTGAACTGCAGCGAGCAATCCACCCAGATCGGCGCTGCGCAGTGATCCTTTTGCGTGTACAGCGTTCACATCAGGCATGGAGTCGATCGATGAACCGTTGCCTTCCAGTGAGAGATCGCCACCCGCAAGCGTTCCGGTGGACTGAGCCGCCCATGTGTCTTGGTTAAGTGCCGCTTCAAAACGGAACTTGCCCGCATCGAATTGTTCTAACCTGAGGCCTTCGATGAAACCCTGCACAGTTCCATGCCATCCCCTCCAGATCGCTCGCGAACCCTGCCCGTTTCCGGAGGATGATCTTTCGAGGTTCGCAGTCAGTGAGAGTTCCCCATCCCAGCTTTTCTTCGCGGTAATCTCGGGCAGCAACTTACGAACAAAGGTGAGGTGAGACAATTGTTTCAAAGACAATCGAGAGAGGTGCACGTTCACTGAGTCGCAGTGTAGCGTGTCGGATGTTTCCATTTTTAAATCGAATGGCTGATCTCCTTGCAGGTCCAAGTTGATCGTTCCGCCTGCTTTCATGCGCGGCTCTGCTCCCTGTTCTTCAATCTCAAACTTCAACTCCGGTGAGTTTTCAATCAGTTCGACACCGATGCGCACGTCTTCCAGTTCAAACCCGTTGAGATCTAACTTTTTGCTCCTCCCATCGAGCCTGCCATTCCACGATTGCAAAGAACGAACGTCTTTGCCCGAAAGATCTGCTTTGAGCGTGCCGCTAAGCGATCCGGATAGCGGCGTCTGTTGCGGATTCGGATTCCAATCGGCTACTTCAATCGAGTCAAATTCGCCGGCCACGTCGGCTGTTGCCATCGCGGGAAGATCAACGGTGAACTTTCCACTTGCGCTTCCGTGTTCGAATGCAACGCGATCCAACTGGACGGTGAGTCGTTGATCGGAAAGCTCAACGTGCGCATTAACTGTGGACAACTTGCGAGTCATGAAGAAGAGTGAAGGAGCAGCAAGTTGAAGATTTGCTTCCATGGACGCCGCGGTACTTGTGCCGACAAGTGTTCCCTGGACTTCGAAAGTGCCGGTCGGTAGGAACCTCTTTGCCTGTTCTGGGAGATACCGCGCATCCTGCGGAATGATCTGCAACGTCTGTCTCGGCAAACTAATTTGCCATTGAGCCTGTGGGGCGAATTGCATTTGACCAGCCAATTGAACTCGGCGTCCGTCAATGCTGACGATTCCGTTTCCGCTGAACTTACGATCTCCGAGATGCCAGTCGACAGCCACATCAATGGGGCTGAAGGGAGCGTTACGAAGTGCAAGCGATGAAAACTGAAGATCTTTGCTTTGTAATGTGCCATGCGCGTTCCAGTCTTCAGGGGATGCAAGCGACGTCAATTGTGTTCGAAAATTGAAATCCAAAGTCGCATGACCCGTCACCGTCGCGGTTTCTTCCATGACATTTCGCGCCTCTGGTATGAAGCTCATGATGTTCTCGACGCTTGAGTTATCCAGCCTGCCGTGAACCTCAATCGATGATGCGGCAGCAGTGGGGATCTGAGCCGTCATTGAGGCCAATCCGAAATCAAGCGGCGGCGCAGATGGATCTTCTTTCCTTTGACCTGAAAGACGTCCTTGGGCTTTGGTCACGGTCCAGTTGCCGTTTTGAAATGCGAAGCGCGTTACAGCTTCTGTGAGAAAAAAGTGGTCGATGGTCAAGCGAGGTGAACGGAGTTCTCCTTCGACGCGATACTTGGATATCTCAAACCAACCGCTGCGTGGGGCTTGAGCCCATAGCCAACCGGACACTGTTCCGTCGACCTGAAACGGTGGTTCAATACGAAGCCGTTTGAGCCACTTAAGAATGGCGGCAATTCGAACACTCTCAAACTCCGTCGAGAGGGCTCGCGACTTAGGAAGTTGATCTCGTGCGAGCGTTCCCGGCGCGACTGCTTGATCCGCTGTTTGCACGTTATTTGCCGGACCGGATGGAGTTTGCGCTGCAAGGTGGCCAATCCTGTCTGTGTGAATGGACAGCGTGACAAGAGTGATCATCAGAAATGAGAAGCTAGTGCGAGCGATCGACTGCGAGGCAAAAGGCGACATGGCGACGATCTCGATCCACGGCAGAGTGAGGTCCGGTCATTTCACGTGACCGGAGTGGTTCACGGCACAGAACGGCCATGAACTCGTCAGCAATCTGCAGGCCGAGTCGAGAATTTCGTTCGGGGTTGAAAGTTTGTTCGTTGCCGGATTTAGTCGGAAGCCGGTGACGGACCGTCAGCCAACGACTTGGCGAGATCGCGGATCTCTTTCAACACGCGAAGATGTTCCGGCGAGCAAAGTGTCATCGAACGAACGATAGGAGTCAGCGTCGTCGCGACCGAGTTTTGTGTTGCATGGTGGTGAGGATCGTCACCGAGTCCTGCACCGCGCGCCGCTTGCCATTTAGCCAAGATCAAATCACGCACTTGTTCCGCGTGGTCGATGCCTTCTAACAAGCCATGATGGCCTCCGAACGACCCGGCTCCTGCCTCTTTGCCGACAGATCCTCCGCCTGCCGTTTCCACCGACACATCCGCAATGTTGAACGCTCGTTGCACTGGACCTTGTCGAATGGCAACGCTTTTGATGTTCTCGTACGTAATCGTCGTTTCGCGGATGATCCAGATACCTCGTCGAATGCGCATACTGCGATCACTGAGGACGTACCATGTCGTGTCGTATCGAAGATGGATCGCGATATAAGCGATGATGTCGGGGACGACAATGACGAACCACCAAATCGGTGCCGTAACTAAACCGATGTACGGCTTCGCGAACAGGAGTGCTTCCCAGCCGATGATCAGTGCAATGTCGACTGCAAATAGTCCGATCCAAAAGAACAACTTGAGGTAGCGAAGGTATCCTTCGGCCGGGCGGAAGGCTTGGACCGAATGATCATCTCCGCCGGACATGATCGGCGGTCGTTCCGGAACGCGAAACACGCGAGTGACGACTGCCCAGACACCGCGATAGCACCACTGGCTGGCGCGCAGCACCATTTGGTCACCGATCATGATGCACCTCCCTGTCGGCGGACCAACGATTGAAGTGAGTCGCGTATGTCGATCAAAGTCCGGAGCGCTTCGTCGTTACTGACGGTGGGCGCGGAGGTCGTTTCCGATGCGATGGTCGGGGCGTTTTGAATCTCGGCGAGAATTGGTTGTGTCGTCAAGTGTCCGTCCTTAGCACCTCGCATGCGAGCGTATAGAAAGTCGCGAAGCTGTTCTGCTTGCAGCACACCCTCGATGACGATTTCGGCCTGAGCACTACCCGCCGCGGTTTGAAGACTGATCTTCGCTAAACCCATCCAGCGCTGCACGATGTTGGCCGTCAAGTGAATGTCTTGGATGCGTCGGTAGGTGAGATTCACTTCGTTACGGAAGAAGACTCCCCAGCGCATGGAAACGCCTTCGTCATCGAATCGGTAACGCAGCGTTACATAGCGCATCCAGGCCTGGATCAGTACCAAAGGGAAGGCGGGAAGGCTGAGCAGTGCGCAATAAAAGTAATACTGCATCAGCAACGGATCGGGCCGCGTGATTTGAGTTGCGTCAAACGCGACACGCGGCGGTTGGGTCATGTCAGGCATATCGACTCCGATCTCCAAGCTAGGATTCAGCTGCGGCCCCGCGAGGAGCGGAACCGGCGGCTCCCTTCCTGATAGGCAATGCACTGCAGCTAGTTATACTGGTTCTTCCTTCCACTTGTCCGCTCCTCACCCCGCCGATGAGATGTTCCATGTCGCGAACTTTTTCAGTGCGTTCAGTTCTGCTGTATTCGACCCTGCTGCTCACATATTGGTTTTCCGGAGCCGTTCAGGCTCAAACTCAAGGTGCACCCGGCGGAACGCTGAAGACCGCAAAGCCTACAGGGCCACTCCGAGCACTGTTCATCGCCGGCGGATGCTGCCACGACTACGACCGACAGAAGTTGATCATCCCGCGGGGCCTCTCGGCGCGAGCCGACATCGAGTGGACGATCGTGCATCAAGGTGGAACGAGTACCGCGTCACATATTCCGCTGTATCTCGATCCGAATTGGGCCGATGGATTCGATGTCATCGTCCACAACGAATGCTTCTCGGATGCGAAAGAACCCGAGTGGGCCGAACGCATTTTGGCTCCGCATCGCGCGGGTAAGCCTGCAGTGCTGATTCACTGCGCGATGCATAGTTATCGCACTGGGACCGATGCTTGGTTCGAGTTCTGCGGCATCCAGTCACCGGGACACGGTCCACATCACGGCTACACGGTCACGAACGTCAACACAGATCATCCGATCATGAAGGCGTTCGGCAAAGAATGGAACGCTGCAAGGGTGAACTCTATTTCTCGCAGAAAATCTTTGACACGGCAGTTCCACTCGCCAAAGCACCTCGACAGAGCGATAACGAACCGCAGGTCTGTGTGTGGACCAATCAATACCATAAGGCGCGCGTCTTCGGGACGACGATCGGTCATTACAACGAAACGACCGCTCAGCCTGAATACCTCGATATGTTGACTCGAGGACTGCTATGGTCCGTATACGGTGACAACTATCCCGAGCCTCGCAAGCCGTCGGACGAGTTCAATAAGTCCATCTTTGATCTGGTCGCTGCACCGGATGCTCCGAAAGCCGGCGGTCCTCAGTGTTGCAATCAAGGCAATCTCGCATTTGAGAAATCAACCAAGGCCAGCAGCGAAGAATCCGGCAAGAAGAACTTTGCCAAGAACGCGGTCGACGGCAATCTCAATACGCGTTGGTGTGCGAATGGTCCCGGATCAGACGAATGGATTCAAGTCGATTTCGGAACGACACAGCCGCTGAAGTTCGTTCGTCTGCATTGGGAGCAACCGAACAATGCTTATCGTTATCGCATCGAAGGATCAGAGGACGGCGAGAAGTGGAAACTGCTGTCGGATCAATCCAAGAATGATAAGGCCGAGCGCGCGCCGACTCATGAAGTCGACGGCAAAGACACTCGCTATTTGAAAGTCACGTTCTTGGGCTCGCGCAGCGGCGGCTGGGGAAGTCTGTTCGAGATCGAAGCTTCGACCGAACCGCTTCCGACGCTCGCCGACTCGGGCTCGACGGACTCTGCCGCAGTGTCCGATGTGGAAGCTCCAACTGCGTTTGAAGTTCGCATGTTCGCCGCTCCGCCTCAAGTCAACTATCCCGTGTGTTTGACCGCTGCCGCGGATGGAACGGTCTTTGTCGGTGTCGATGAACAAGGTTCGCTCGGCAAGGAAAAGGGACGCGGCAAGATTGTTCGCTGCATCGATCGTGACGGTGATGGTCGAGCAGACCTGTTCAACACGTTTGCAGAGATCGATCATCCCCGTGGATTGGTTTATGACTCAGGTCGATTGTGGGTCCTGCATCCTCCGATGCTCAGTCTGCTGATCGATCGCGATCTGGACGGTAAGGCCGACGAACAGAAGACCTTGCTGTCGGGAATCAGTACTGACCAAGTCAACCAACGGGGCGCGGACCATACCACTAACGGTATACGCATGGGAATTGACGGATGGATCTATATCGCCGTCGGTGACTTCGGATTTCTCAAGGCAACAGGCACGGACGGACGTGTCATGAGTCGACGCGGCGGCGGCATCGTTCGCGTGCGACCGGATGGTTCCGATATGGAAGTGTTTTCATGGGGACAACGCAACATTTTGGATGTCTGCATCGATCCGATGTTGAACATGTTCACACGTGACAACACGAATGACGGTGGTGGGTGGAACGTGCGTGTCACGCATATCCTACAGGGTGCCGACTATGGCTATCCCTCGCGCTACATCAATTTTGCCGACGAGACCATGCCCCCGCTGGCCGACTACGGCGGAGGCTCCGGTTGCGGTGCAATGACTGTATACGAGCCGCGATGGCCTGCTGAGTATGGTAATGCTGTTTACACGTGCGATTGGGGAACGAGTCAAGTCTATCGACATCGTCCCGCATCGGACGGAGCCACGTTCAAACCCGATCAAGACGTCTTCTTGAAGTTGCCTCGGCCAACCGACATCGACATCGATGCATCCGGCCGCATGCTGGTCAGTTCATGGAAGAACGGCGGTTTCAATTTCAGCGATCCAAATGTCGGCTTCGTGGCTCAAATTGTTCCGCGTGACTTTCTTGCCAAGCCATTCCCGCGCCTGGATGGACTCGATGACAAACAATTGATCTCGCTGCTCGAGAGCGGCGCTTCGGCGCAAACTCTTCCTGTTCAATTTGAGATACTGCGCCGCGGTGCGTCCGAGGAGCGACGAGCCGCGCTCATCGCTCTGATTCAAAATCGAAAGGTGAGCCTTGCAGGTCGAGTTGCAGCGGTCTTCACTTTCTCGCAATTGTTGGGAAAGCGATCGCACGAAAGCTTGATTCAATGGATGGCCGCTGATGAAGAGATTCGTGAGTTCGCCATGCGAGCGCTGACAGATCGACTGAGCGATATTCGGGGATTGAATCCCGAACCCATTGTCAAACTGCTCGCTGATAACAATCCGCGTGTGCGTGCTCAGGCACTGATCTCTCTCTCGCGTTTGGCTCAGGCCGGCCCGGTTTCCGGAGCGGAAGCGATCGCAGCCAAGGTACTACCGATGGCGGTGGTGCGCGATGCAGACGGGAAGGAACGAACGGCCAAGCCGGTGCACGATCAAGCCGATGCGGCTCGCGTAATACCGCACTTGGCAATTCGAGCCGTACGGGATCTCGGCGCAGAGAAGACATGCCTGTCCGAGTTGGAGTCAGTGAATCGACGAGCCGCGTTGTGGGCTCTCCGCGAAATGCGCTCACCGGCAGTTGCTGAAAAGTTGATTCAGCTTGTCAAATCATCGAGTGACAAAGCGTTGCGTGAGGACGTGATCGACCTATTAGGCCGCATCGCTTTGCGCGAAGCGGAATACGTGAAAGGTGATTGGTGGGGTACACGTCCTGACACGACGGGACCTTACTATGATCGAGCAGATTGGTCGGAAACGGCGAAGATCAACACATTCTTGACTTCTCTGGCGTTAGGCAATGCAGCGGATCGCGAACTCACTGCGGCAGTTGCTAAGCGATACCGAATGTCGATCGTCACCGGCTCGGATATGGACAAATCGAAGGATGAAGAAGGCGTACAGATTGTTTCGCAAAAGGCAGATCCCAACAATCCGAATCAGATCGGCAATATGCAACTGGCTGCCGTCACGGAGCGTGCCCTGAAGAGCCAAGGAGACGCGGCAAAAGGAAAGAAGCTGTTCACCAGTCAATCCTGTGTCGCCTGTCACACGACCGCTACGGGAGAAACACCGAAAGGACCGCACCTTGTCGACATCGGCAAGCGTTACAAGCGTGCTGAACTGGTCGAATCGATCGTAAAGCCGAGCGCGAAGATCGCTCAAGGGTTCGATACATGGTCGATTCTGACGGATGAAGGCAAGCTGGTGACAGGCTTCGTCGTACTCGAAAGTGCGGAGACCGTGACGCTGCGCGGTGCTGACGGAAAGACGATCGAGATTGCACAGGATTCTGTCGAGAGTCGGAAGAAGCAGGAGCAATCGATGATGCCCACCGGCTTAGTAGAAGCACTCACGCCGGAGCAACTCAGTGACCTCTTGGCTTATCTTGAATCCTTGCATTGATGGACATTCTGGCTTGAACATCCGGAGCACAGCCGTGTCCGGTTAGCGACCTGCCACTGCAGACGAATGACAATCCACTTACCTTCGATCCCAAACTTGAGATTTGAAATTTGAGATTTAAAATCCGAGATCCGAGATCCGAGATCTGAAATCTGAAATCTGAAATCTGAAATCTGCGATTTGAGATTACGGAGGGAATAAACAAGCGCTGATACATCGGGTCAGTGCGTAAACGAAAAAACGGGCCGTGCTTTTGCACGGCCCGTTTCATTTTGGTTTGCGAGTTGGAGATCAACTATCAGGGAGCATTGGTGCCCAGGATGTTGGCTTCTTCCTCTTCTTGGATGATGATTCGCGGTGTCACGGTCAGCATCAGGGTGCTCGTTTCTCGACCCACACCGGTGTTCTTGAACAAGCGATTCACATAAGGAATCTTGCTCAGGATCGGGATACCGCGTTCGATGCGGCTTTCTCGCATACGCTTGATACCACCGAGGAGGATCGTACCGCCGTCCGGAACACTGACAGTCGTTTGAACCGAGGTCGAAGCGACCACCGGTTGTTGGACGGTCGTACCGACAGTGACTTTCTCAACGTTGTTGTTCGGTTGATCCTTAGCCGGCAGACCGGTGTCCGGATCGATAACCGCGGTACCTGACTTGCTGGTGGTTTCACCTTGGAAGGTGAAGGTTTCAACGCGATCGATTCGCGAGAAGGTCGGGTTGAGTGTCAGGCGGACGAATCGCTTGTCTTGCGAGACGAGAGCTTGAACGTTCAGTACTGTACCTTCGTTGATCACTACGATGATCGGTTGTACACCGACTGCGAAGTCGCCGACCACTGGGGTCAAGCTTGTAACGAACGGTCGTGATACCGTGTCGTTGATCGTCGCACTCTGACCGTCGAACATCGTGACTCGCGGAGCTTGCAGAACGCTGGTTCGCGAATCGCCCTGAGCAGCAGTGAGGAAGAAGAACATTTCCAAGTCGCTGAGGATGGCGAAGCCGAATTGGCCTGCTGAACCGTCGAATCCACCGAGGTTCGGAGCCGCCGAGGTGAAGCTGTCTTGACGGAAGGTCAAGTCCAAGTCCGCCGTCGGAGCGATCGCATTCGTAAAGCCGTTGGACAGACCGATTGTCACGCTCTTACCTTGGTCATCCGAGATCGGACCACCTTTGTAGTTGTCATCGATCTTGAAGTCGAAGTCGACACCGATTCGCTCGAAGAAGTTATCGTTGAGCGTGATGAATCGAACTTCGATGGTGACTTGCAGGTCTTGCAGACGTCGCAGGGATTCGAGCAGGTCGCTCAACTTCTCATGCGTCGTTTGAGGTGCACTCACCACCAGCGACAAGTTACCGGGGAACTGGGTGATCGTGCTCGCACCGCCGTTGGACTGCCACGAATCAGGATCAACCGTTTGTTGGATCAAGGAGATCAGTTCGTCATAGTTCGCAGGGGAGGGACCGGCCGGGCCGGGCACTGCACCACCTTGCATGAACGGCGACTGGTTACCCATCATCGGACCGTTGTTGCTACCGGCCCAAGGCAGGACACCGGGCATACCGCCGGCGACACCGGCACCCATACCGGGCATGATCTGACCGAGTGCGTTCGACTTAGGATCGAGCGACACGTTAGCCATCTGCATTCCGGCAGGACCGTAAGGCATACGATTATCGACGCGAGCTGCCAGACCGTTACCGATCGATTCATAGGCGGCGCGGATTGCACCTGCCATGCCCGAGTTGTAGTCGGTTTGGAAATTCGGAATCGGAATCACCAAGTCGCTGACCGAGTAGGTCTTCGTCTTGTTACCTTGAGCTGTGTTGCGTGAGGAAGTGATGAGTAGCACTTCATCGCGAGGGTCGTAGGTCAGGTTGTGTTCTTTGAGCATCAAGTTCAAGGCGCTCTTGAGCTTGACCTGTGAACCCAAGCTGAGTGTGATCGGCGTTTCAGGGCTCAGACCTTCTGTGGCCAGTCCCGAGGTGTCCAAGTGGATCAGGATGCCGGTCATGTCGGACAAAACCTTGACGACTTCAGACAGCGGGCGAGCTTTGAAGTCGACCAGAACCGGTTGGTTCAGCTTGTCACGGATGGCTTGTTCAGCCGGCGACATGCCGCTGCGCTCGGATTCTTTCAGGCGAGCACGACGTTCCGTAAGATCACGCCATGACTTGGCATCAGGCAGAACGTACGGTTCTTTGTCGGTCGTGCCGAAGGCTGCTCGGTCGACGTCATTCATCAGATCGGTGAAATTGTCTTGGCGTTTGTTGCGAATTGCATCGCTTTCCGCAGCACGACTGGCCAATCGAGCATTCGTATACATCAGCGTTGCGATCTCGGAGTTCGGGTCGAGTTGACCGACTTGCTTCGCAACCACTTCAGCTTCGGAATAACGGGACTCTTCCATCAGATCGTTGTAGGTTTCAACGAGTGATGCAATCTGTTGATCGACCTTATATTTCTCTTCGCGTTCGAGGGAGATTTCTTCCTCGACTTGGCGATTGCGCATGTTCTGATCGATGGTCGCACGGTTCTGCGACATGTAGATCTGATGCGAGGTGATCGCGCGGTCGACCATGGACAACATTTGCTTCTTCGAGCCGCTGTCGATGTCGGCTTGCGAGACCTTGGTACGCAACTGTTGCAGGCGTTCGGCAACGAGATTCGGATCGATATCGCGATTGGCTTCGGCCGCGTTGATTTCGCCGGTGACTTCGCTCATCAGTCGCGAGCGATTGATCAGCGATTCTTGAGTAGCCGGGTCAGCCGGAACCGATTCGGGACCACCGAGTCGAATGTCATTGGCTTGGAGTGAAGCCAGTTTGTCTTTCAGTTGCGTACGAATCGCAGGATCGAGTTCGCCGTTGAACTGCCAAGCGCGGCGGAACAGTTCCAGAGCTTGCTCGCGATTGCCTTGCGAGAGGGCCTGGATGCCTTGCTGATACAGTTCTTCACCGCTCGCATTCACAGCCGGTGCTTGTTGCACGGTGCGTGCTGCGGCTTGTTGCATGCGGCTCATATCTTGACCGGGGTTGAATACTCCCGGTTGGACATTGCCGACCTGACCGGCAGTACCTGCGGCTGGAACGACTCCTTGCGGAGCGTTGTAACCGGCAGGCATGGTTTGAGTGACTTGAGGAGCACCGGCCGGCAGCATGTTGGGCATCTGCGGTGCGGCTGCAACGGCTTGGCCTTGCAGAGCTCTCAAGGATTGATCGAGCGGACGCAGATTGCGAATCGCATCGACGATGTTTTGTTGCTTGACTCCGCCGGCCAGCAAGAAAGCTTCGACTTCTTTGAGTCGCTTCTCAACGGCTTCGTTCGGAGCCGTTAGAGTTTTGCGACCGCGAAGTGCTTCTGCGAAGTTGACACAAGCAGCCGTCATATCCGTTTTGGCGGATACTTCAGCGTTGTTCAACCAACGCAGAACGGCTTCCGGCGGAACGGGTTGGCTGACGCCAGTCGAACCGGCCGGGGCCGAAGTGGATTGCGGAGCCGCGGGAATCGCATTTCCCGGAACTTGCGCGAAGAGGGCGTTGGCAGAGACGCCGAACAACAGTGCCGAAGCCATCCAGCTTGAGGACGGCGTTGCCGCGAAGGCCATGCGAATAAGTCTTCGAAGCTTCTGACGAGCATTTACCTGACTCAACGCGACTCTCCTTCTTCGCGATAGAACCTTGACAAACCAATCCGTACCCTGAGCCCTCATGGCTCAAGTTTCTCGGCCCGTTTGGTTTAAGATGCTAGTACTCAATCCATCAAAAGTGGTCAATGGTTGTTTTCGGTCACTCGATGGTAAAAAATTCGGATTATTCCGTTAAGCAAAGATAATCCGTCGTTAGCGGTTACGCAGGTTATCCGAATTGTGCAGTGTGATAGTCATCGAGCGATCGAGAGCCTTTCAAGGATCTAATCAGCCGCGGGCGCGTCGATCTCGCTCTGCTTCCAGTAACTGATCCAAGCGTCCGACATGCCATTGTCATGGAACGTGCGACCACTGATGAGGTTGCCGCCGATCACACACGGTGCGTTAACGAACTCGCCTCCGCAGATCTCGAGGTCACCCAGCACTTCCGGAATCGTCGCCATCTTTCTTCCGCGAACGCAATCGGCTGCTGCCGGTATTTCCACCCCGGTGACAAACGCTTGCGATCGGCAGGTTCTGTACAGAAGAAGTATTTAGCTGCGCGGATTAAGTCGGCATCGCCGTAACGAATGTACTGGCGGGACTCTCCGAGAACATATGATGCCGAGGTACTCACTCTCCACTATGTCTTTGAAGGCGACATCGGCTTCGATTGTGTAGCCTTCCCATTCCTTGGTGATCGTCCAGCCCGGTTTTACTGTGCAGCACCATTCGATATCGCCGCTTTCTGCGCGCGGCGACGACGGGGCGAAAGCCTGCTTCTTGTAAGCGGGTAATACGGATACATCGTGTCGAGCGTTTCCGTGGCGTCTCCGACGATGATGAGGACGGGCCATTGATGCGCCATGGTTGTGATTCACTTCGTAAAGCAGCGGGTGCAATCGCCGCGTGGTTGGATTGTGGGAATGTAGAGAGGTAGTTCAAAGCCGCTTTCGCGTGGGCAAATGCGGTTCTCTCTTGTGGCGAACGGCGGAGTGGCATGACAGCAGAACTTTCGCCGGAGGAAAAATGTCTTGTCCAGCAAGCTCGGAGTCTTCATGCCGAATTGGGTCGGCGACGCAGTCATGGCGACGCCGACACTGCGCGCATTGGCCGGTAATCTTTCAGTCCTATCGCATATTGCACCGACCTCGCGTGCGAAACGAAGTCGCGCAACGCAGGTCGAAACGGAAGGCGTGCCTGCAGTCGGTAGGCTGGTGGGCATCATGCAACCCGCAGTTGCTGAGTTGTTGGATGGCGCTGCCTGGCTGAACGATCGAATCGTCTTCAGCAAGAAAGGGAAGAAGGGCTGTTCGCGAATCGGACTCATCTCTGCAATCCGAAAGCAACGGCTCGACGCCGTCGTACTATTGACCAATTCATTTTGGACAGCGCTCGTGGTTCGTTTGGCAGGAGTGCCACGCCGGATCGGTTACGCGCGAGACGGACGCGGACTGCTTTTGACGGACAAGCTCACACCGTTGCGAGCGGGCGGCAAGTTCGAAGCCGTGCCGGCAGTCGATTATTACTTAGCTCTCGCAGAGCTGCTCGGTTGTTCCGTGGCCGATCGAAGCATGCAGTTGCACGTGCAAGAGACAGATCGCCAGTCGGCTGAAAAGCTATGGAAGCTATTGGGATTCAATCCCGATCGTCCGACTATCGTTATCAATTCAAGCGGCGCATGGGGAGCGGCTAAAGTATGGCCTGCGGACCATGTCGAAAGTTTGGCTCGACGCATCGTTCGCGAAACACCTTGGCAAGTTCTCTTGCATTGCGGACCGGCCGAGCGATCGGCAGCTGATGCAGTGGCATCGCGCATCGGAGATCCGATGGTCGGGAGTATGGGGCGAGCCGGTGAACTACCGGTCGGACTCACGAAAGGGGTTATGGAGCGAGCGGCTGTGGTGGTTTCGACCGACAGTGGGCCGAGACACATTGCCGTTGCCCTGAACCGTCCGGTGATCAGCTTGATCGGCCCCACCGATATCGCATGGACGAAGACTTACAACCGACCTGAAATCGTAATCACTGCCGATGTGGATTGCCGTCCTTGTTGGCAGAAGACCTGTCCGCTGAAGCACAATCGCTGTATGCAGGAACTAGGTGTCGAACAGGTATTTTGGAAAATCAAGCAAACTGTCGATCGAGGAAACCTCGGCGTCCTGCGCGCGGCTTAAGCTCGACTCTTCATTCAAGGACTGATCGAAGATGCAAGTTTCCGGATTCTCTGTCGTGCGCAACGCGATACGCTACGACTATCCCTTTATCGAGAGCATTCAATCGATTCTTCCGATCGTAGATGAGTTCGTGTTGGCCGTCGGTGACTGTGACGACGGCACTTTGGAAGCCTTGTCCTCGATCGATTCACCGAAGCTCCGCGTGATTCATACCGTTTGGGACCCAGATGTTCGTCGGGGCGGTTTGATCATCTCGCAGCAGACTAATCTTGCGCTCGATGCCTGCCAGGGTGATTGGTGCTTTTATATTCAAGCCGATGAAGTCATC
>JAXMBQ010000005.1:0-208552 GCA_046349815.1 Pirellulales bacterium
TCACCACCCAAGCGTCCGCCTTCACAAACTCGATCGTCTTAATTCCTGCCGCGATCTTATCCGTGATCCCGTAGAAGATGCCGACCCGCTGCTCAACGTTGTAGCCGACAACGTTGTTCGGCAGCGCTCGCTTGACCGCCAAATCCGGCTTGCCGTCTCCGTTGAAGTCCCCCACAGTTGCAGTGAATGCCCTCGGTTCAAAATCGACAAAACTGTTGTACCCATTTTCTCGGATGTTCAGCGGTGCCCCCGTAATCGTCAAGTCAGGCGCACGATTTAAAAAACTCGGATCGCTGTTGGTTGCAACCCATATCCTGAATTCCTCGGGAGAAGAATTACCTCGTCGCAGATTGCTGCCATAGATTGCCGATCCGCTGCTATTTGCAGTACCGAGGTATACGCCATCATCGATCGGACCATTGGCCAAGGTGTAGTACCAAGGTTGCTGCGCAGCGATCGGCGCAACCACACTCGACGCCCCGAAGTCGACCTGCCCTTGCGATGCAAAGGTGACATTGAAACCCTTTGCAAAACCAAGAACAGAAGTGAAGTCTCGCTTGACATTGCGTACTTCGAAATTGAACGCAGGACGTTTAAAGACAGGATTGTCGTAGTCGTAAAGATTCATACGTCCAAGATTGCTATATCCGGGCGCTCCGAATGAAGCACTACCGCTGAAGGTCATCAGGCGTTTTCCGTCTTTGCTATACAACTCGACGCTCGGTTGACCGACCAACTGCGCACTGTAAACCTCCACGACAACCTTATTGTCTTTCAGTACAGCTCTCAGGCCGTATTCTGTTGTTGCTGACGATCGTACCTTCACATCAAATGATGACCTAGAACTGAAACCGGAGCGGCCGCCTACTTCCATAGAGTCCCAGGTTTGCGTGATCTGAATCTTACGTGTTTGCAACTGCCGATTGAGTTCTTGAACCATGACTGCAGGCGTGGCGCGCGAGTCGAGCTTAATTGCGAATCCATCGCCCGAGTAAGAAAAGTTCTCGGGGATCGGCATGTACTCACCTGCGGATCGCCAGTTGTAACCGATATAAACGGCGTCTCTATACTTTAGGCCAAGTGCGGAAATCCCTTCGTCACTATCCGGAGCAAGATAGCCTTTGCTCCGCACCGAGCCGCCGACATCCGTAATAAACAGAGTGGGATTTAAAAACAAAGAGAATTCGTCCGACAAATTCTTCAGCTCAAAGCTAGTGTTATATTGTGTCAGATATGAAAAATCCTGATTAACGTAGAACTGCTGATCTACACCATTTGAATCCTTAACAGTGAACTTACCCACAAGGCCTGTAGCAAAACTGGTCTTGCCGTCGCTTGGCGCAGCGGGACCGATTAACATAGGAACCGTCGTCGTGTTTCGAACGGTTTCTCGGATCGAAGTGATCTTTTGATCCTGCGGGGACAGCAACGCGATTTTCCCGGAACTGTCCGCTTTGACTTGTAATAAATACGGAAGTCCCAGATCGACAATTTTCGCCTTGATCTGAGCCACTACGGAATCGGTCCCCTTTTGCGGCTCAATGTCTCTAATGACGAAATTGGTCGTTCCTTCGACGGTCAAGTCAACTCGAGTATCCGGCGATAACAGTCCACTAAGTGTCGGCAAGTCCTTCGCGGAGTACACATCGGGCACGACGATACCGGTTTGGCTCGTTACCGTTCGCGTACCATAGGCGATCGCATCGAGCCCGTTCGCGGCGAATCCCTTTAAAACAGTAGGCCTTGGAAGAGGATTATTTTGTTGGCTGTAATTAATTACGGCCGCGACGTCGTAAAAGGCATTAAAGTTATTCCGTACAAGCTCCGTACTGGAGACCACGATGCCGTTGTTCGTTCCGATCTTGGATGGATTTCCTCGGTAATTGCCGGCAATCAACAAATCGCTCATCGGCAATCCTTGGCTGCTGCGCTGTCCTGTAAAATTTAATGCCAGCACGTCGGTGCTATATCCAAGGTACTGTATCGAACCTGAAGTGCTTAAATTCCTCGGACGTGCCTCCCGGCTACCAAGTACAAAACCGATCAAACTGGCCCTTTCTGAGCCAAACTGAGTATTGAAGAGGGCCGTACCTCCCTGATTTGCGAAAAGCACGATATCCGCTAGTCCGTCGCCGTTGAAATCTCCCGCGGTTGTGAAGTTGTAGGGGAGTACATAGTCAGCTGCTTCGCGGACGTTGGTGACTTTGTTGAGATCGACGGGCCTAGTGAATACGTATTGCCCTCCGAAGACAAAATCGGTTTCTCCGTCTCCATTGAAGTCCCCAATCGGGGCGACCTTATCCACGCCGACCAAAACCGAATTACTTTCGGGTTCCGGCGTAGGTATGAGACTTAGGTTGAATCCTTCGTCCTCAGCGCGAGTTTTGGTCATCGCTTCGGGTTGTGCCGTCGGCTTTGACGGGCCGCGGAGTAAAAGTAAACATTCCCCGGGGCCTGAGCCACGATGATTTCGTTCGTTCCACGTAACAATTTCGGGATTGAAGCAGCGACGCGTTCGAATCCGGTTGAATCGGTGATCACGCCGCTCGCGTGAATCGTCAACTTGCCCTGAAGACCTCCGTTTCCACTGGTCCTGGCAACTTCAACTCCATTGATGAAGATTACTTCGGGAGTGATGGCATATTCAGGAGGCCGAAATCGCGACCATTGAATTCGAGCCGAAGTGCTGTGGTATCCGTATCATTGACCGTAAAGGTGCTACGGTAATATCGGAATCCCGGACGGAGAGGATCCAGTATGCCGACCGAGCCGATGGTCTGCGCTCCGATCGCTCCTTCGATTTCCTTTTCGCGAACTGATTTGTATACCGGTGTAGGTAGACCGATCAAGGAATCCTTAGATGCCGTGAATTTGTAGTCGCAAGCTTCGGTGTTTGAACGAAGGTCGACAAACGGGCAGGGGTAGAACCTGATTGATGTTGGTGCGATCCGTCGACGAACCCCCAGTTTCCACTGCGTCGTATTGGTGACCAAGAGCGGGTCGGCAGGCTGAGCGATGTTCACCGAGGGACGGACCGAGTCCGTACTGGCGAAGGGGGCCAAGTCATAGGTGAACAACTCACTTGGGAATGCATTGGTCGGGCCGTGGCTTCCACTCCAAGGCGCGCGTCGTCATAGACATCGCGACTTGACGCTCCGACATAGACATCCGGCTGATCGCCGAAGATCCTATCCTCGCCGCTATCGCCATTGAGCACATCATTGCCGAAGGCCGCCGACTAGATAGTCCTTGCGGGGTTCGCCGCTGATCGTGTCATCGTAGTACCCACCGTAAATCGCGTCGTTTCCATCTCCACCGCGAATGTCGAGCTGAGCCGTTCCGCCGGCCCCTTTCTCGAGGGCTCCGGCACCGATACCCCATGAATCCAGGAACCGAGGCGAATCGACTTCATCGACGAAAACACCGGTTCCAGTTTCCCTCTTGTTGCCGTCTTTAGTGATGCTGAAATTCGGATCGGCATGGAAGACGTCGTCACCGGCGCGTAAGTCGACAACGGTGTTTTCGATTTCGCGAGTCGTGTAGAACAGATACTGCTGCTGATAGTTCGTGGGCTCGTTGTTGTCTTGACGACCGTTCTTGTTCGCATCTACGTACGTCGTCGCAAACTCTTGCCGTCCAATGTCCCATACGAGACTCGTGAACTCCCAGCGTTGTAGGCCGGTGTTGTATTTGATAGCTGCCACATCGGGCACGTCCAACCCGCGCCGGTCTTTGTCTCCACCTTGGAAGAAGACACGGTCGTTTCCATCCCCGCCGATCATTTCATCAGCCGTGGTCAACGATCCAGTTTGAGCTTGCCCGGCAAACAGAGTTGCAGGATCGCCGCCGACAGTCGGCGGGAAGTCGGGAATGATTTGGAAGGTGTCGTTCCCATTGCCGCCGAACAACAGGTCAGGCGCTCCACGATCGAGTCCACCCGAGAGCACATCCGCTCCGGCATCACCAAAGACCCAGTCTTCGCCGGCTCCGCCCGACAGAATGTCGTCGCCCGGTCCGCCCATCAGCACGTCTCGACGCGTCGCCGAAAGTCCAATCGCTTGATTGACGATGTCACCGGTCGTTTCCGGCTTGCCGTCCAAGTCGAACTGCAGATCGTAGACCGTCGGCCGCAGGTCGTCGGTGACTTTCACCAAGTAGTCCACATTGGCAGCCAAGGCAGAGAGGACCACCGACCCCTTGCCGCTCGCGATCGGTGTCTTGGTATCTGCAGCCGCATAGATTTCAAAACTGAATTTGTCGTCGCTCGACAAGCTCTGGACCGTGATCTTAGAAGCCGAGCTCGTAGGCTTGCTTGCAAGGCTGAAGCGATACCAATCCACGTCAGTCGGATTATCAATCGTCAACTTCGTCAACGTCTTGTCGCTCTTAATCAATCCCACGTCATAAGCAGCGATCGCGGTATCGTTACGAGTTACCAGCCCGTTGACTTTGCCCTGCTCGGTCTTGTCGACCAGAATTGCTTTGCCGGTACGATCGATGATCGTATCGTCACCGAGACCACCATCCACCCAAACAGTCTTTTGAACGGTTGGACCAATGGTCACACGGTCGTTTCCTGCCAATGCATCGATGATGATGACATCGTAGTCGTTGTCACGATTCAGAATGCTCGTCAGCGGTTTCGCGGTATCCTTGGCTTTGGCGGCGATGTTCACGATCTCTTCGCTGGTCAGCGTGCGTCCTTCGCCGACGCGGCTAAGTTCTTCCGCGATATTCAAATAGCGATCGGTACTATCCCACTGCGATCCGCCGGTTGCAGATAGCGCATTGAAGTCGAGGCGCGCCGATGCAGCAAAACTGAAGTGACCGTTGTTCTCAGTCAGCCGCGTGACCAAGTGATAGTCTGACAGCTTGCCCGGTTCCGTCACGAAGTCCACTTGGATCTGATCATTGGCATTGCTGCCGCTGACATACCAAACCTTGTTCGATTGCTTGGCATAAGTTGACCAACTTGCACCGCCGGCACCTTGATCAAGCGACTCAAGCCGCGTGCCGTCGCGACGGAACAGAACATCGTTGCCCGATTGCCCGTGCATGAAGTCGAGCGACGTTCCGCCGAAGAGGAAGTCATCTTGGCTCTGCCCCAACATGCGATTGAACCCGGTATCTTCCAACACCGGATCAACTCCCATAGTGACGGCGATCGTCTCGGTCGATGCAGGTACAGCCGTCCGAATAGCGGCATCCGAATCGAGAGTTACTACGCTGATCGTTTGTTCGTTGACACCATCGAAGGATCGATCGACCGACTTGGCCGTATCCATCGACAGCTTGATGGTCGAGATCTTATCTCCGTCTGCCGTGCTATCGGCAACGCCGCTGACGGTCACCACCTGCGGAACGTTCCAGTTGGCGGAGGTGAAACGTAGGGTCGGTTTGTCGACAGCCACTTCACTACCGTTGCCGACGTTTACAGCAACCACGACATCGCCTGTCGGCTGCTTCGGCAATTGAACTGTGAAGGTGGCTTTGCGAGTTGTTTCATCCACCACAATGCTGCGAGTGGACAGCTTGCCGGTCGCATCCGCGTAGACGCCGAATCCACCGTTGGGGACGAGCTTGGCAAATGCCGCTACGTTCGCCAAGTTTTGCAACGGCTGATTGAAGGTCGGAACCAACAGCGGGTTCGGTGCAATCGACCACGCATAAAGAATGTTTCGCCCGGCACCACCGAGCACGTCTTCGGCCCCTTGGCCTCCGAATGCAATATCGACATCGTTGGCAGACCCGCTGCCGTTGTCGAGCAACAGCCGATCGTCGTCACCGAGTCCGTAAAGAATGTCGCTGCCTGCACCGCCATCGATACGGTCACGACCAGGCGAGCCGACGAGCAAGTCGTTGCCGCTGCCGCCGTCGAACACGGCGATCCAATCGCGGCTGCGCGCTGCCAGAGTCTTCAAGTCGATCGGATCACGATCATTGCGACTGGAAATATCAAACGGCGCAAAGATCGCGCCGTTGCCGAGTTCTGCCGCGCGAATACCGAAACCGATTTGGTCGTTACCACCCAAGCCCGAGATTTGGAATTGCTCGATCTCCGGCTGCCCGGCCGCATTGGCCCAACCCATCACGATCGACTTGCTCACCACGGCACTGGCGACAGTTGTCTTGAAGTCCAAGGCCAGCTTCGGTTGTTGACCGGCTGCCACTCTGGTCTGGGAAAGAACGAAGGTGTCGTCGTTGTCCGTTCCTTGGAAGATCAGAATGTCGGTCGCATTATCATCCGGAACATCGCCCGCAGTCCGGTTACCGTAATGTCCGCGCACCACTTCGTCGTCTTGCCGGATTCCATCTTCCAGTGGAATCAAGAAGCGGTCGATTCCCTCACCGCCGTACTGCGAATCCTTGCCGGACTGTCCCGCGAACGTATCTGAACCGGCTCCGCCCAGCATCAAATCGTCGCCGCCGCCGCCGAAGAGCTGGTCGTCTCCTTCATCGCCGATGATTAAGTCGGCAACTCCTTGCGTTTGGATCTGCAATCCCGTCAGGCGAGCATAGCCGACCGTTGCATCGTCACCGAACAAGCGATCATCGCCGCTGCCACCGACGATCAGATCATTCGTGATATTTCCGCCATGAATCGTGTCAGAGCCCGCATCGCCGAACAACTGCTCGCCGTTATGCGCAAAGTTAGCGAACGCGGTCAAAACGTTGGAAGTCAAACCGGCGGTCGAAGTCGGCACGTAAGCGAAGATCTCGTCATCACCCGCTCCACCGAAGATCCGCTGCGCCGCGAGATTCGGAGAAGCATCACCGAAGAGCTGATCGGTCCCGGCATCACCCATGACTTGGTCGATGCCATCATCCCCGTGTACCAAGTCATTGCCGCTTCCGCCGCGTACTACGTCGTCACCTTCGTTGCCGTGTACGTCGACATCTTCGCCGGCACCGGCATCGATGTAATCGTTGCCTAGTCCGCCGACGACAATATCGACACCGCCTCCGGCCATGATGGCGTCGTTGCCCAGTCCACCGATCAGTTTGTCGTCACCGTCCCCGAACTCACCGTCGAAGCCTTCGATCACGGCCGCCGGTGTAATCAACGGCGGCTGGTAACCGGCGATGGTGAATACTGCCATGTCGGCATCGTTCCATCGCGGAGGTCGGACATAGTTTGCGGCGATCGTGCGATTGAAGAACTTGCGATCGGCAAGGTTACCTGCGCGGTCACCGAACATCGCGTCGTCGCCGTCACCACCGACGACCGAGTCATTACCGAGGCCACCGATCAGCAAGTCATCGCCGGCATCTCCCTTGATGTCGTCGACTCCGTCACCGCCATCGATCGTGTCGTCACCTTCCATCCCATTGAGATCGTCATTGCCGCCATCACCGAAGATCTGGTCATTACCCAAATAACCGTAGATCACATCGTTCCCGGCACCACCTCGAAGGATATCGTTCCCTTGGTCGCCATAGACTTTGTCGTCACCGTCGCCGCCGTCAGCTTGATTGTCAAACGTTTCTTTGATCGTCAGATCTTGTTCAGTGACATAGAGAACGTCATTGCCCTCGTCGCCGAACAATTGGTCACTGTTCGTACCTCCGACCAAGATGTCATTTCCGAGGCCGCCGCGAAGAATGTCAATCCCTTGTTGGCCGAGCAGCAAGTCGTTGCCGTCCCCACCTTGCAATTCATCTTCGTCGAAGCCCCCTTCGAGCGTATCATCCCCTTCGTCGCCGAAGAGCTTGTCCCGTCCGGCTTCACCCTTGATGCTGTCTCGCCCAGTGCCGCCGTAAACCGTATCAGCACCTTTGCCGCCGGTGATTTTGTCGTCGCCGTCGCCGCCGGCGATTTCGTCGCTGCCGTCACCGCCGTCGAGAGTATCCGGACCGGCACCGCCGAAGATAAGATCGTCGCCGGATCCGCCGACGATCTTGTCTGTGCCCGCTTCGCCTTGGATCGTGTCGTTATCGCCGCCGCCGTCTAGGACGTCATCCCCGTCGCCACCGAGGATCAGGTCGTTTCCAAGTTCACCATAGATCGTGTCGGTCTCGGCGCCGCCTTCCAAGCGATCGTTGCCGAGTCCCCCTTTGATGGTGTCTTTCCCGTCGCCGCCATAAATCTCATCGTTGCCGCTTCCGCCGGTCAGCTTGTCATCACCAACCCCACCGCGCATCGCCACACCGATCGTAACCGCCGAATCGACCGTAATTTCATCGTTGCCCGAACCGGCATCGATGGTGACATGACTGATGTCGTCAAAAGTTTGGGTCACTCCATAACCGGTCACGATGATTTGAGTAGCTTTCGAGCCGGCTTGGATCTTGATGTTGTCGTTACCGTCACCCAGATCCAGCTTCGATCTCTGCTTTTCGTCATATCCATCGCCGCGATTCGCAGCCCGAGGTCCGACGTTGATCAGCAACTCGCCGCCGACCTTGGTTGCGATCTTGGGAATGATCGGCGCAGGGCGCTCGAGTTCGAAGTTGACGATGTCGATGCTTCCCAGATCCCACGTCTTGTTGTAGGAGAAGGGATCGATACCGATTGTCAGTTCAGCCTTGGCTTCGGCCCAAACTTTGCCGGACACATCGAAGATGAAGATACCCGGCACGTCGACTCCGCCGATCTTAGCCGTCAGCTTGGCGTTCTCGATCAGCTCGTCGACGCGGACTTTTCCATCGTTGTTGTTGTCGTGGAGATTGAGATCGACCTTCGCATTGACACCGCCGCCCACCTTAGCGCTCAGCACTACAGAATCAAAAAAGGCATAGATGCCGATGCCCGCCATCAACGTTACTTCGGGAATATCATCGCCGGTGTTGTTGAAGTTCGCCTTGTCCTTGAGGAACAGTCCGTTGAGCAGGTCAGCCGGGTTTTTCGTGTTGATGAACTGTCTGATGCCTGTCGTATCCATGCCGAAGCCGAGATCGACTGTCGTTTTGAATGTGCCCGCGATCTCCACACCGACCACAGGGAAGGGCGGCAGTCGAAGTTGCTTCCCGATGGTGGCTTGGAATCCGAACTTCGGCAGTTCGAGATACATCAAGTCGATGTCTTGACCGACCAAAAGCGAAAAGATCGAAGTCGGATTGCTCAGCAGCGGGAACGCAAGATTGAATTGGCCTTCCTTGAACGTCCCGGCCGACTTGGTCATCTTCTTCGAGTCGTACTTGTTGCCCGGTTGCTTCAATTGCTTGGAAGCATTCTTCGTCGTTTCGGCGAATCGCTTCTCGAAGTCCGGCGCGGTCACGGCATTCGTGATACCGGGGATGCGTTTCTCTGCTGCGCCCAGTAGCGGATTGCTTTGACGCAGAGTGGCAACGTCCAATTGGAAACTGCCGATCGTCAACCAAACGTCATTACCGACGTCGGTCGGCAAGTTGGCGGTGAGCTCATTGAAGATGCGAATCGCATCGATGAACTTCACCACGGCACCGATATCAGCGCGGACCGTCCCCCAGAGTCTGGCCATATCGAGCAACGTAACCGGATTGCCGGCCAAGTCGCTCAGAACCGGAATCGGGTCCGTGAGAGTTTTAATGATCGGGTCGAGCGGCGGGAGGGTCTCTTTGACCTTACCGAGTGCCTGGCCGGCAAAGTTGTTGAAGAACTCACCCAAACTGAACTCGACGTTGTTGATCGCGATCATGTTGGGCAAGTTCGGGATCTTCGGCTTCGTTGTGGTCTCGGCAGGCTTCTTATCTGCAGCTCCGGCCGCCATGGCAGCCGCTTTGGGGAAGTTGAATCGCCAGTCGAGATTAAGGTCGGCGCGGATCGTCGGGAACGCACCGCTGCCCAGCTCGGTCTTCACCTTGAAGTTCAAGCTGGCTGCGCCGTCGACGGTGAAGTCGATCGCATTGCCTTTGAGTCGAGTGAGCTCAGGGATGGTGAGCTTCGTGTCTTTGTCGTTCGGATCATCCTTGAGATCGATAGTGAAAGTTGCACGGAAGTTGCTCGGTTCCAGCTTGGAAACAGATCCGAGCCCCTTCTGAACGCTCTTGTTATCGATCGGCAAAGCGGATGCGCCGTCGACCACAAATGCGGTGAAGACAGCCGCGAACGACGCGGACTTCGCGGCGTCGTTCGCCAGCTTGGCTAGATCTTGTGCAGTCGGATTGGCAGTGCGTGTGCTGAATACGATCTTGCGAGCCACATTGTCATAGACGACCGACTCGGGAGTCGCCCCTGAGACAACTTTGAACTCGAAACGGATGTTCCCTAAATCGGTGTTCGGAGACTTAGGAACCAACGTGATCGCGGGTTTGGCTTTACCCGCCGCATCCTTGCTGGTGCTGCCGATGACGGCACCGGCCGGAACAACTGCCTTGTCACCGTCGGCCACGACGTTAAGAGTGAACGTCCCGTTAAACGAAGAGGACTGGTTGGCTTTGGCGGCAAGTGTCTTGCCGGTGGTCAGAGACTTGCCATTGGCGTCTTGCTGAATCGAAAACGTAATCAATCGCTTGGTTGCATCGTAGCTCGCACCGACTGCATCTTCGGTAGCCACCGTTTGATAAGCGATCGAAACCCCTTCGAGGCCGCGATCAGCGCTCTTGGCCGTCACCAGCAATGAATAACCGGTAGTACCGTCGGCGTTCTGTACCGGCAATCGAGCCCCCGGAAGATCCTTAGCGCTGGCGGCCAAGAAACCGAGCTTGCCAGTCGCACTTAGACCAGGCGTCGCCACATTGAGATTGATAGTGAGTTCGTTGCCGAGCAAGTTACCCAAGGCGTCTTTAGCAATGATCGGTTGCCCTTGATCATCGACCATGCCGGTTTCAATAAAGAACCCGCTGGTCATGTCGATGCCGACCATCAACACGAAATCGATCCCGATATTGCCGGTAATCGGAGCATCCACGGCGAAGTCCATGCCGGGTACGCCGATATCGAATCCAGGCTGAGTGCTGAAGCCGATGTCTTTGCCCAGTTGCATCTCAAAGCGAACCCCTTCCGGGAGTCCGTTGGCTCCTTTGATCACGCGAATGCCGACGTCGTCGGCCGAGATGATTCCATCTTTCTTCCAAAGCCCGTCGGCTCCTGGACTATGCGAGTCCTTGAGGAAATTGATTCCGTCCGGTCCCAATCCGGCAAAGATGATCTGCTGGACTTGCTCTTTAACCATATCCTCAGCATCGGTCACCAACTGCAGACCCGAGGTGACTTTGGCTTTCATGTCCTCGAGGAACTTGGCTTCGTCCTTCAGCTTCTCACCGACGATCGGGAGGCTGATTCCAAACACCTCGCCTTTCATCGCGTCGATCAAGAGATCGAACGCACCTTCCCAACCACCCACCATCGCGGAGAGGTTCTTGATCCCTCCTTCGCGCAGTTTGTCGATTCCGCCCGTAAAGAGCTGACCGACCACGGCACTCCCGTTGGCATCAACAATGATCTTTCCAGCCGGGTTAGTGATATTGATCTTGGGCTTGAAGCCCTTATCAAGCAGATCATTCAGAGTGAATTCGAACTGCAAACGAGGATCGTTGGTCGAGAGAGTGGCGGTGCCGACTGTTCCGTTGGCGAGCAATTCGCGGCCGGAGACGAAGGTGGGCAAGCCGCGAAGCTTGACCGGTAGAACGGCTTTGACTTGACCCTCGAGCGACTCTTTGAAGGTTCCCTTGAGATTCGAAGTGTCGATTCCGATGTCGGCTAAGCTCAATGATTGTCCGACGATCAAATTGAAGTTGCCGGTGCGTACAACATCCGGCGGTGTCTCCTTGGAGGTGACATCGTCGTCGAGTGTGATGACGGTAACCGTCTTGTCTTTCGCAGTCTTGAGATCAGCCGGCAGGTTGGCTCCAGTCTTATCGATCGACAGCTTGATCAGCGAACGTTTCGTGCCGTCGGTAATCGTATCATCGACACCCTTCACGAAGATTTCGTACGACTCGTTGGCTTTGGTAAAGGTAAGCTTGCTTGATGACTTGAATGCAGCATCGTTAGGAGGTGTGGCACTGCCGGTGAACTTGCGAACCGCGATCAGAACTTCTTTGTCGTCGCTGACTTCGATCGTGATTGAAGCTTCCTCACTACCTTGCAACACCTTGCCGAGCGAGACAGTGAACTTGTCATAATTGTTGCTATCCTTGGCGGTCTTCTTCTTTGCATCTGCTTCGGAAACGGTTACCGGACCGAGATTGGATGCGAACTCATTGAGGTAGCGTCGACCATCCGGCTCAGGCTCATTGGTCTCTTTGAGTCCGACCATGAAGGTCGCGCCGCCTGCCGCCTTCGGATCACTTCCACCCGGGAAAATGTTGGCCGAACCATTCTTGACCTCGATACCCAAGGGGCCGAGCGAGGTGTTCATGTTGATGTCCGAAGCATCGGCATCAGCAGTCAGTTTCACGCCGGTTCCGAGTTCTTCCTTCACACTCCAACCCGGCGTCGCGTTGCCTGTCGCCAGGTTCGGATTGGCATGCAAGGTGACGGTGCGCGCCGCAGCGTTGACACTCAGGATGCGGAACAAATTGGCCGTGCCCGTTGCCGTTTCCTTCGTACCACCGGTCGCGCCCTCGATTACGAGGAACGCACCGGCGGTCATCGATGCCATGTTGACACCGGCGGGGAATGTAACCACCGCTGCTGCTGCACCAGCGATGAGATCGGAAGAACTACCGCCCGCTGTCAGGACCAAGCCGCGCCGCTTGAGAGTCCACTTGGGAGTCCCCGACAGATTGGCTCCGGCGGCGTCGGTCGGTTGTTGAATCAGGGTCACTTTGCGAGTAGCCGCTTCGACACTTCCGATCTTGAATAGATCCGTCTTGCGATCCGTATCGGTGAGGCCGCCGGCAGCACCGGCGAGCTTGAGGAAGTCGCCCGCAGTGAACTGCGCCATATCCGTTCCCGATGGGAAGGTAATCACCTTGGCAGTGATCGAAGCCACGCTTGCCGTTCCGCCCAGAACTTTGCGAGCATCATCGGTGTAAAGGAAGGGACGTGGACGAGTCGGATCGGCCACTTCGATACCGATCGAAAGCGTCACATCGGCGCCCGCTTTGACCTTCAGATTCCCTGAAGCGTTTACATCGACGATGCTGCCGAGCGCTTTGATGGCGTCGATCGAAGAGAGATCGAGATTCAGCGGCAGGTCTTTTTCAAAGCTCGGCGCGCCGTAGATGATGTCCAGTCGAAGCGCGGGCTTACCGACCACCGAATCGTCGTAAGCGAATCGAACTCGTTTGGCTTTGATCGCAGTCTCGATCTTGGCAGCAATCTCGTTGAGCTTCGAAACCGGATTCTTTTCAAACTCGATCAAGAAGTCGTTGAACTTGAGAGCCAGGTCGAGCGAGTCGCGAAGGTTGACTCCCAGCAGCGGAATCTCTTGGCTGAAGAGCGGCAAATCGTCGATGTTCATGTTCTGCAAGAAACTCGAGACCAGCGCGGACTCCTTGCACAACAGCCGCAAAGTCGAGCTTCTTCAGACTGTTCAAGCGATCCTTGATTGCGGCCGATACATTCGGAAAATCAAGTTGGATTTCCTTCGGCTTGGTGATGTCGGGAACAGTCACCGCGATCTTGGAGTTCAGGGCCAAGCCGGGGATAGGCAGGGCGGCTTCCACGGAGAAGGGAAGATCGAAGGTCGCCGATCCACCCAGCGCGGGACGAACCATGTAGCCGCGCTGCGCAGCGGTAAACCCGAGCGTTGCGAAGGCGGGCAAGTCCACAACTCGCGCTCGCCCGTTGTTGATGGTGACGACGAGTTTCTGGCCGCTGCTGGAAAAACGAATCGGTGAGTCGGTGAGCTTGGCATTGATACCGTTCACCAAGCTCTTCATATCGCCGAATTCAGTGGCTCCATCGAATGGAACATTGACCGTGTTGACTTGATCTTCGCGCGATACGACCGCTTCAAAGTTTACCCCGGCCGGAATCGGGAAGGTCGGCTTGAAGGAGACCTTATCGGATGCGACTTCGTTCCGATTGAGACCGAGCGCCGCGGCTTGGTTGATGGTGAGTCGAAGAGCTGACTTTTGTACCTCGGATAGGCCGGTAGTTTTCAGCGCAACAGTTATCTCGCCGGCATTTGCGCCTGTCCCGACAGTTGCGGTCGCGCGCGCAGCAAAACTGACATCCGCATTCAGCTTGGCGACGAGAGCTGCCGCGTCGGCAATCTGTCCCACAGAAATCTTGAGACTGGTATCGGTACCTTGAATCGTGATCGGCAAAGACCCGGTTGGAGTCACCGGGAACACGACATCTTTCTGAGCCGACAACTTGGTCACCAAGGCGGCAATCGCGTTGGTTCCTTCCTTGAGCGTCACGCGGCCGTCGAAGACCGGTCCCGGATCTTGGATGGCCAAGCTGCCGCCGATGCGTCCGGCTCCCGTTGCATTGGTGATGTTGACTCCGACAATCCCCAGACTTCCGCCGGCTTTCTCGATCTTGGCATCGAGATTCGCGCCGGCATCGAGCTGCATATTACGGATGAAGACATTGTCGAGTATCGACTTGCCGTGCAGGGCCGAACCTTCGATGAAGGAATCGCCGCGGAAGATCTTCCATGTGTACTGACCGTTCGGCGCTGCAGAGTTCGGAACGGTTTCGAGCTCCGTGGTCGTTGCCCCTTTGGTCAGTTTCGTGATGCGGAGGTTAGCTCCATTGAGCTGAATCGTATCGCCCGCGCGCGGAGGCGTGACCACATCCAAGTCGACATTGGGGATGGTGATTTTGCCGCTCGTCACGCCGGCTTTGGTGGTGCCGCTTTGAGCAATAGGATCGCCCGAAACATCACTCACTCCTTCACCGGCGATGCCGAGAGCAATGGCAGCTCGCGATGACCCGCGATTCTCCACTTTGAGTTGAGCCGCACCGGCGCTGCTGGTAGCGGTGGAGATCGGAAGGGTGCTGTCGATCAGTTTAAAGCCGTCGAGATTCGCGTTAGCTGTAAGCTGGACTTTACCCTTAGCATTCTTGTTGATCGCGTCGTTGATACGATCGATGATTTGGCCGAACTGAGTGGCGGGTTTATCAATCGCCCAATCGAATTCGCCGCTTCCCTGCGTCGGAGTCGGCGAGATAGTCAGCTTGTTCGTGGCAGCATCCACTGCATCGATGTTGAAACGATCGGTCCGCTCCTTACCATCCACGCGGTTGATCAGCGATAGAACCATGCCAGGTTGAACACCGGCCAGGTTCGGCGTGCCTGCGAACTCGACAACATTCGAAGTGTTGCCTTGGGCATCGTCGACGACTTTAGCCTTGAGGGTCGAGTTGATCGGCTTGATGGGCTCGTCGAGTTCAACTTCAAACGCAGTACCGTCGGCCAGCGTAATCTTCAAATCGGTGCCCGCGGTTGTCAGCAGCTCGCCGCCGCCGTTCAGCAGAGTCATCGGACGGTTGGCTCGGAACACGATGGTTCCGTCGGCTTGTTGATCGGCAATCTTGTCGACGCTCTCTGTTCCGGGCGTCTGAAGTAGGACCACGAAATCAAACTGCGCATCGACTTGGGCAGAAAGCCCGAGACTGCTCTTCTCGATGCCGAGCTTGCCGAGCTCACCCAGCTCAAGATTGAAGTTCAGCGACGTATCCGGAAGTTTGGCAATGTGGTTGAAGTCAATTTCAAAAACCAAGCCTCTCGCCGGATTGGTGGTCGGATCGTTGTCACCGTCCAGATTCAAGTCGGATCGGTAACCCAACTTGTTTCCAATGCGAGTAGCCAAATCTTGAACGTTCTTGAACGCAACGTCTCGAACGTCGCTTGCGATGCCGGTGGCAGTGTTGACGATTTGCCCGGCTGTGTTCTGAGCTGATTGCCTGGTCTTACTGACGATCTTGGTGTCGAACGCTTCTTTGAGATTGAGTACGTCCCCGAGCGTCTTGCCGTCGGTGAACGGAATCTCGGTCTGGAAGACTTCCGACTGCGAGATGTTGCCGAAATAGTCGTTGAGTCGATCGAAAATGCCGACCAGCACCGACTTGCCCATCGTACGAAAGTCTTTGAGCTCGTCCGGGATAACGATATAAACGTTTGGATCGTCGGCAGAGGGGCCCGTCTTGGACAAATCAAACTTGCGATCGAAGAGATTGTCGTCCTTCACCATCAGCGATTGATTGTCGACGATCTTCGTACCGCCGATTTCGACGGTCAGCGGAAGTGTCAAACGCAGACTCTTGTTCGCTGCATCATCGGTCTTGAGTCCGAAAACGTTGGGGACACTGGCAGCGGTGGTCTTGAGCGCTGCGAGCGAGAAAGTCTGCGATGGAAGGTTCGCGGCTCCGAAGTCCATCGGCAATGCCACATCGAGCGCAAGCTGTCCGTTCTTAACAGCAGCGCCGGCGATGCCGACCGAAGCATCGAAGTTGCTCAGAGTGGTCGTCGCTTTGGCAACGATGCGCGAACCTTCGGTCTTGGTTCCGTCTTTGAGCGTGATCTTGACGACGTCGGTGGGCGAACCGCCTACTTTCGCAAGGTCGATGTCGATCGCTGCGCCGAAGTGGAGCTCAAAATTGAGGTCAGTCGTGATCTTGCCCACGTTGGCTTCGATCGATGCCGCCTTCAGCTGTTCTCCGAGGTCATATTCGAACTGGAAGGACTTCGAAAGATCGATGTCAAAGCCGGCTGCAAAGCTGACGTTGGGAACGATAGTCGGAAGAGATTGCATCTTGCCGAGAGCAACGTTCGAGACTCCAGCCAAGCCCGACTGGAACAGCTTTTGAAGATCCTCCGAAGTGGGCTCCGCGGAGTCTAGGAACTTCTCGAGCGGTGCGATGAACTGCTGACGGAAGAGCTGATCCACGTCGACCACTTGGCCGATCTTCTTGTCGAGGATCGGAATGGTGGTGTTCAGAAAATCCGACTGTTCGAGATTGGTGGTGAAACTACTCAAGGATTGAAAGGCTTCCTTGAGTCCCTGCTTTTCGCTCGCAGTAAGCACCGCCATCAGTTCGCGTCGCTCAAGCGTTTCGAGTCGCGGTAGTCGTGCCAACAATGCTGCCCGATTCTTGCGAATGGCTTGGACGGATATTCTGGAGCGAGTCTTCTTGTTTGACATGTCGTTCTCTGAAACTGGATGACGCAGTTTGTGCTGAATCAATTGCAAGTTGGCTGGTAGTAAGTCGGATAACGCCGCGAAGCAAAGCTGCGAGACACGGCTATGGCGGAGAATTCAAAGAGGAGAGGCAACGCAGATTCTGCGGTCGTTCGCGCACCGTAAGCTATCAAGCGATAGGAGATACACGTGGCTATGAAAACCACGAGGCCTACTGAACACGCGACCACTGAACACTTGACAGAGAATTCGCAAGCGACCGGAGCCAAATGATCATGGACGCCCGCGGCTGAGTTGCCGAAAGCGAGGTCGCAACGACCAATGGAGCCGAAGATACCGCTGACGAAAAACAACAAAGCGGGAAGGTGCAGTGATCGGAAGGAAATGAGCAGGAAAGGAGCGAGAGGAAATACTGGATGCGGCATTGAAGGAGGGAATGCAAAAAACGGACGAGGGAACTTAGCTGCTCCCCGCCGTCGCGGTGACGCTTTCCCTCGAACCGTAAGTCGTCCAACATTGCCGTAAGTTCGAATTCGCATACTCTAGTTGCTCATGGGGTTCCGTCCAGGGTTCGGGCGATGGAGCCTGCTGAAAAGACAGGGGCATTTAAGGCGTTAAGTCGTGGAGACACCAAGGATTGCGCGCCGGCAGGTCGCACCGTAGAGTCAGTGTTTCGGGCCGCGAACCCGCCGCTGCGCTTCGATCTATTAGGCCAGTGTCCGTACGGAGCATCTTCGCGACAGAAATCCCCGGAAAATTCTGAAAAGAAGCCGACCTTCACCGATGTGCGACTGCAGAAAGAAAACGAACAAAGTGAAAAAGAACGAAGTGAAAACCAACAATTCGAATAGGCTTCTTTGCGCAGGGATTCGCCGGCCGACATGACGAGCCTAAAATAGGTATGCAATCTGCGTCGGGGGAAAAACGCCTGGTCAGGCTGCCGAATACACGGACGGATTCCGCTCTGCGTCTCGACGAAACAGTCCCACCAAGCCATAGCCTTATGCAGCTCAACTCACTCGATTCGGATGGACCCGTAACCTTGTGGATTCGACAACTCGAAGAAGGTAAGTCTGCTGCGGCACAACCGCTGTGGAACCACTTCTGTCTTCGGCTCATGGACATCGCCGAGCGACGTCTGTCGCCTCAACTACGGCGCACCTACGATCAGGAAGATGCGGCTCTGAGCGCCTTTCACAGTTTGTGTCGAGTCGTATCCGAGCGACAAATCGACTTGGACAGCCGAGTCAACCTGTGGCGGCTGTTGATCACCATCACCGAACGAAAGATCTCGAACCGCGTGCGTGACGAACGGCGCGAGAAACGAGACATCCGTCGCACGGTCACCGAGAGCTGCTTCATCGGGATACACGGCGAACACAGCTTCGATCAGCTCGAAGGACGAGAGCCCAGCCCCGAGTTTGCAACCGAATTCGGCGACCTATGCGAGTCGCTTGTTCAGCAGTTGGAAGACGAGAAGCTCAAGGCAGTGGCGCTGCTCACTCTTCAGAACTTCGAACCAGCCGCAGTAGCCGACAAACTGGGACTCAGCCGCCGAACTGTAGAACGCAAGCTGATGATCATCCGCAATCGATGGCAGAAACAGCAAGACGTGAATGACTAGGGATCATCCGCCTCGTCGCGCATAATCTCCTCATTGGCCACGACATCGTTCAATACGAGCAGGATACTGGTTTGATCATTGATGCTTCGATCAGAATTCACAAAGAACTAGGACCGGGACTGCTGGAGTCGGTTTACGAATGGGTCCTCGAACGAGCTCTCCAAAAACGAGGACTCTACGTCGAGCGACAAAGAATTGTTCGCTTCGAATGCGATGGCATGACATTCGACGAAGGCTTGCGAGTTGACTTGCTGGTCGAACGACGTGTTATCGTCGAACTCAAGTCAGTAGAGAATCTCGCACCTGTTCACAGCAAACAAGTGCTGACCTATCTGCGGCTGATGAATCTCTCGGTCGGACTACTCATCAACTTCGGTGCCGCAACGCTCAAGGAAGGACTCCACCGGATCGTTAATAACTTACAAGCCGATGAGTCATCGCAGTTGCGAGTGAATCAACCGTTGCCGGACTCTCATGCCTGAACAACCGTTTCAGCCGATTCTCTCTTTATGACTTTCGATGTGCTTGCGAAGCTCGGTAGTAGCTGCGGTCAGTTTGCTTTTGGCTAGATAGTCGACGAGCCGCCGGTGGCTCTCTGCTCCGTCTGCCCAGTCGGCCCGTTTTATGCTCTCGCGAAAGCGTTGGAAGAAGACATGGAGCAAATCGCCGAAAGCGACCAGAGGTTGTAGACCGCTTGCTTCCAGCAACGAGCGGTGGAAGCGAATGTCCAGCGCGATAAATGTCTTCAGATCGCGAGCTGACTCAAACTGACGAACAAGGTCGCGAAGGCCCGCCTCAATCGCCTTGTCCTTTTTCATTCTCCGGACAACATGAGGCAACACTCCGGTTTCCAAAATCACGCGGCTGTCGATGAGTTGCTGCGGATCGACATCCAATAGACCGGAATGAAAACCCAAGTGCTCCGTGACTCGGACCAGGTCGATTCGTCCGACGGTCAGCCCGACTCCCGTTTTCGATTCAATGATGCCGAGGAACTCTAAGGCCTTAGTCGCTTCGCGAAGGCTCAGTCGACTGACCCCCAGTTTCGCGGCCAGTTGCGTCTCCGTCGGCAAGCGATCGCCGGGCGCAAGCTTGTGCTCGACAATGAACTGCTTAATTTGCTCAGTCGCTTGATCGCGGACTTTGGGACGACGCAGTGCTTGCATGACGAACTCGCGACGATTGACGCTCACTATCGACACCGCTAGATTATCTGACAATCAGATGATCTACAAGAGTCGCTCTTATCCCTTCACGAGTCTGCCGAGCTGAGCCCCACCCCCGCTTAGATCGGTATCATTCCCGACTCGAACGCATGGAGAGGTCAGCATGCCCCACGCTGCGATCACGGACTATACGTTTCCGAATCTCGAGATTGAACAATCGATCCTGTCCGCTGCCGGATTTGATCTGTACAGCGGTAACGACAAACAGATCTCCGCTTTGAAGACACTCGTGTCCGAGGCGGATGCAGTCATCACACAGTTCGCACCGATCAACGCGGAAGTCATCGCTGCGATGCAGCGTGCGCGGATCATCGTGCGATACGGTATCGGCGTCGACAATGTCGATCTTCAAGCAGCCAGAGCACGCGGCATCCCTGTCTGCAATATTCCCGACTATTGCATCGACGAAGTCGCCGATCACACGTTGGCATTCATCCTCGGCGTTACACGTCAGGTCGTCCCCAACACGTTGCTTGTCCGGGAAGGGAAGTGGGGTATGGCAACGCCGCTTGATCAGTTACGTACGCTGCGCGACCAAACGGTGGGAATCGTCGGCTTTGGTCGGATCGGACGCGAAGTGGCTGCGAGGCTCGCACCCTTCAAATGCCGCCGACTCGTTTACGACAGCTTCGTACCCGCCGACGCTATTCGCGCTGCCGGATGCGAGCCTGTGACGCTCGACGCATTACTCTCACAAGCCGACATAGTGTCGCTGCATTGCCCGTCTACTCCGCAAACCAAGAAGATGCTCAATGCCGATTCGCTGGCAAGCATGAAGCGTGGTTCAGTCGTCATCAATTTGGCTCGCGGTGACCTAATCGACACCTCAGCACTTGTCGCCGCGCTGCAGTCGGGCCAGGTGGCGGCTGTTGCACTCGACGTCTGCGATCCGGAACCGATTCCTGCCGACAGTCCTTTGCGACAATTGCCCAATGTGATTGTCGCATCGCATATCGCATCGGCGAGCCCCAAGTCCGTGCGCACTCTGCGCGAGACTGCGGCCAAAATCGCCGTCATGGGCTTGCGCGGCGAACCGCTGCCGAACATCGTGAACTAACAAACTTGGTCAACTGGCGAACAGTGTCAACAAACGGAACTGTTTCCGCTAAATGGTTCGGTCCGAATTCACCCAGGCAATCTGGAGTTGATGAAGTTGGTCTCAGACTCTCACTCTAGCGTCAACGGCTCGCGCATCACCGATCAATCCGGCGATGTGTCCGGCAGCATTACGACTCGTTTTGTCGATACTCCTGACGTGGTTCTGGTCGGCAGCGGAATCATGTCTTCGACGCTGGCGGTAATGCTGAAGCAGCTTGATCCGCGTCTGCGTATTCAAATGATCGAGGTCACCGACGCGCCTGCGCGAGAAGCCTCGGACGGTTGGAACAACGCAGGTACGGGTCATGCCGGTGTGTGCGAAATCAGTTATACGCCCGGCCGCGATGCCGACGGTCGCGTCCCCATCGCGCGAGCCCTGCGCATCTTCGAGCAGTTTGAGCATTCGAAGCAGTTCTGGGCTGCGATGACTGCCATGGATGCAGTCGGCAAGCCGGAGGACTTCATTCATGCCGTTCCTCACTTGTGTTTTGTGAAAGGGACGCACGATGTCGAGTTCCTCCGAGCTCGACATGCGGCCATGCAGGAACATCATTTCTTTCGCGACATGCGACTGACATCCAATGCGACTGCTATCCACGACATGATCCCGTTAGTGATGGAAGGTCGTGACCCTTGCCCTGTCGCCTGCACGGTAGGAGAAGGCACAGAAGTGAACTTCGGGTTACTTGCGCGACGACTGTGTAGCCGCCTTGCACAACAGGACGACTGCGGTGTCGCCGTCGGCTGGAAGGTGACTCGACTCCGCCGCGAGAATGGTCACTGGCAGATAAGCTTGCGATGTAGGAAATCAGGCGAAGTCCGCGAGCAACATAGCAAGTTCGTATTTGTCGGAGCGGGAGGAGGCAGTCTCCCTTTGCTTCAATCAACCGGACTCGCCGAGGTCGCGGGACTGGGTGGTTTTCCGATCGGCGGTCAGTGGCTTGTCTGCGACAATCCCAATATCTGCGCGAGGCATGACGCGAAAGTTTATGGAGCGACCCCGCCTTCATCGCCGAGCCTCGGAGCCGGGCATCTCGACGTCCGGCGGCTCAACGGCCAAAGGCAATTATTCTTCGGTCCCTTCGCATCTTGGACCATGCACTTTCTGAAGCATACAGGAAGCTGGACGGACCTACCTCGCTCCATTCGCTTGAACAATTTTTCTGCGTTGTTGCGCACCGGAGTCCGCAATCACCGCCTCGTCAGGTATCTCATTTCACAAGGGCTGCAGAGTATCGAGCAACGTCTTCGAGCGCTGCGAGAATACTATCCTCAAGCTCGTCTTGAAGACTGGCGGCTAGTGCAAGCCGGCATTCGTGTGCAAGCGATCAAACGCGCCGACCGCGGTGCGGTCTATTTCGGTACCGAGGTATTCACGCCCGCCGATCGTTCATTGGCCGCCTTGCTGGGTGCATCTCCCGGCGCCTCGGTAGCCGTCAACGTCGCAGTCGAAGTCATTCAGACGTGCTTGCCCAATCTACTGGCAACCGCTGAGGGACGAGAACGAATGCGGCAGATGATTCCGACATTTGACATCGACCTTACTCAGCCTGGCAACGCAGCTCTATTCGAACGATCGTCGCGAGAAGCGACCGAGCGACTAAGACTTCGAGTCCCCTCCTCAAAGATCTAACGACTAAGGGCTCGTGTCGACTGGTCTGCACGACACCGGACAACCACCATGAAGATTACTCGTTACCGAACTCACCTCAGCACAATTCAATGTGGACGACATCACGCGGACGGTCGTACGACACGCTTATTAGGCGAACTCTTCGGCGAACTCACCGATACAGGTGAACCGTCTGTCGTCGCTGAGGAGAAAACCACGCGATGAAGGCCCTGGGAATCGACATCGGATCTTCCAGCATCAAAGGAGCTGTGCTGGACCTGGACAGTGCGAGCGTCGGGAATCCGGTCACCCATACGTTTCCAGCGCCCGTGTCCGGTCTTCCCGTGGGCTGGTACGAAGTCGATCCTTTCCAGGTTTGTCATGCAACAAAAAAAGTACTGGCGACTTTGTGTGAGCAGGCACCAGATGCCGAATTGCTCTGCATCTCGGGGCAGATGGGCGGCTTGATCCTAATCGACGACCGATCCGAGCCTCTGACGAATTACATCTCCTGGCGCGACCAGCGCACACGGGAACCTCTCGACGGCACACAACCCTATCTCGAACATGTTCGACAGTGTTGGCAAGCAGCGAATCATTTAAGCGAGTTAGGAAACGAATTGCAGGCGGGCTCGACCGCAGCGCTGATGGGTTGGTTTTCGCGAAAGGGAACGGTTCCGCAACATGCTCAGCCGGCGACGATCGGCGATTTTGTCATCGGTCAGCTTGTGGGCCACCCCGTCCCCATGCACGCGACGCAAGCCATCGGCATGCTCGACTTGCAACAAAGCCAGTGGCACCGACCAGCGCTGCATGAACTCGGCTTAGATGATCCAAAGCTCCCGGAATTGGAGTTGCACGAGCAATGCGTCGGCGTGGTTAAGTTTCAGCAACAATCGCTGCGTGTCTTTGGAGCCTATGGCGACCAGCAGTGTGCGCTGCGAGGAGCGAAGCTTCAAACCGGCGAACTGTCGCTCAACATCTCGACAGGTTCGCAAGTCAGCCGCCGAGTGTCGCACTTTCAACCTGGACCGTTTCAAAGCCGCAAGTACTTCTTCGGTGATACGCTCGACACGGTAACCCATTTGCCCGCAGGTCGCTCGCTGAATGTCTTTGTCGATCTTCTAACCGAATTGGCTCGAGCGCAGAACCTGTCGTTGCTAGATCCGTGGGCAACGATCACTCAGTTGATTGCAAACGTGTCGGATACCGATCTCTCAGTGAATCCTGCGTTTTTTCCTGGGCCGATGGGAGAGCGAGGAACGATCGAGAATATCTCGACGGACAACCTGACTGTGGGAACTCTGTTCCACGCAACTTTCCGATCCATGGCCGACAACTACGCGAGTATCGCTGAACGATTTGCGCCGGCATCGTGGAGCCAAGTAGTGCTCACCGGTGGACTGACTCAACGAGCTCCGCGACTTCGCGAACTTCTGCAAGAGCGTTTCTCGTCGCCGATCCGTGAGTCGGTAGGTGAAGAAACGCTGGCAGGCCTTTTGGACATAGCTCGCGATGCAGCAGCGTCTCTTTCTGTTACAAAATTCGAAGCTTCGGGGATCATGCGATGATGCGACATCGATCATATTGCTCTAGTCAGTTTGCTGCATTTATTGCGTCGTCGATTGCGCTGTGGATATCCGGTGCGAGCATCGTACGATCTCAACAATCGGGGTCGGATGACGTTCGCTTCGTCGACCACTCGCTGTTAATTGCGCCCGAATATCCGTGTACTTGGCCGAGCCATCCGTTTCCTCGCTTTGCGCTGATTCACTCACGTACCATCGGACCGGAATCAACCTACAACATCGACACACTGATGATCGACGGTAACACGGGCACTCAAATGGATGTGCCCCCGCATTCCGTAGCTCGACCGGAACTGAAACGCGAGAAGTCGGGGCCGCTCGGGTTGGCGTATACCGACAAAATTGAGCCCTGGCAATTCGGAGGAGAAGCGTGCGTGGTCGACGTGCGCGATCTGCTCGATCAAGCTCCGAAGGGAGTCAGTCCGCTCGTCCGTCCCGAACATGTCGCACGATTTGAGCAGCAACATCGACAAGTTCGTTTCGGCGACGTGGTCCTGTTCCGCAGCGATTATTCAGATAAGTACTATCGACCTCTACCGGAAGGGCGTCGATTCATTTCGGAAGTGCTCGATCGCAGAGCCCCCGGCTATCCCGATCCTGATCCGGATTGCATGGAGTTCCTCGGCAAGCGCGGCGTCATGGCGCTCGGAACCGACAGTGCCAGTATGGGACCGCTGCCCGACCTTGCCGAGCCGACACATTTCGCAGGGCTGAAGTACGGCATGATCTGGACCGAAGGAGCGACCAACCTCCATGCGATTCCCGCAACAGGAGCGTTCTACTGCTTGCTCGGTCCGAAACATGAAGGCGGACCGTACGGCGAAGCACGCGCCTTTTCGATCATCGGTAAAGACTTGCCCAAGCGTTTGATCGAAGCCTGCAAGAACAAACGAGCAATCGATTTATCACCGACCTTGTCACCGAAGCTGCCGCTCACACATCCGGGCATCGGGACCGGCGAACATCGACAAACTTACTTGAAAGTTGATTTTCTCTACTCCGAATATCTCGACATGTGGCATCACGGCCACTTCATGGACTCGATGACCGGCACCCATTTGGTACCGCCGTCGTTCGCGTTACCCGCTGACGAGAAACCGATTCCCTACGCTCCCGAGGTCCGCGGCTGGCTGGCTGAATACGAAACGAAGTATGGCAAACGCGGATCGAGTCTGATGACCACGGAACAAACCCCGATCGAGTGGACGTGCGGTGAGGCGAGAGTGATCGACGTAAGATCACTGACCGGATCGACACTGCAGTCGAAATGGCCCATGTCACCTGAGATCACCGTCGCTCACATTCGAGACTATGAACAAACAGCCGGTGCGTTGCGTCCCGGTGACGTGGTGATCTTTCAAACCGGGTACAACGACAAGCATCTGAAACCAAGTCCTTCTGACTTGAGCATGTGGATGGAACCGCTGCAAGGCAAAGCCGAGGGCTGGCCCGCGCCGGGGCCCGATGTCATTGTCTATCTGAAGGAAAAGGGAATTCGCTGCATCGCTTCCGACACACCCGATCTCGGCGGTGTGGATCCGAAGCGCGCCTTGATGACCTATTGGGCTCTCGGCAGCCGAGAGATGGTGGGAGTCGAGTTTCTCGTCAACGCTGATAAGATCCCGACCAAAGGAGCGTACTTCCTGTTCGCTGCGGTCAAGGTTCGTGATTGTCACGGCGGCCCCGGTCGCGCCATCGTACTGTGGTAGAGCCGTCGGACACTTGTCATCGGATAGTGAGGAGTTGCAAGTATGAAAACTGAAGTCGATCGATATGCCGACTCCTCGCTGCAGACGTCCGACTCCGTACATGAATCGATCGCCTTGACCAAAGTTGCTTGGCGCATCGTCCCGTTTATCTGTCTGCTGTATGTGCTCAACATTCTCGACCGCACGAATGTGGGCTTTGCACGCCTGGCGATGCAAGATGATCTGGGACTGACGAAAGCGACGTTCGATCTCGGGTACGGGATGTTCTATGTCGGCTACATCTTCTTTGAAGTTCCGAGCAACTTGATGATGCGCCGCTTCGGAGCTCGCATCTGGATTGCGCGGATCATGATCACGTGGGGACTGGTCTCAGCGGCAACTATGTTCGCGCGCGATATATGGACTTTCTACGCGCTGCGAATTCTGCTCGGAATTGCAGAAGCCGGGTTCTTCCCAGGCATCATCTTATACCTGAGTGATTGGTTTCCCGATCGACAACGCGCGAAGATGACCGCGTTCTTTATGCTCGCCATCGGATTGTCGAACGTTTGCGGCAATCCGGTTTCCGGATGGATCATGGACCAGTTCGACGGAGTCAATGGCCGGCACGGTTGGCAATGGCTATTCCTGCTGGAAGGTATTCCCACATCGCTCGTCGGCATTTGGGTACTGTTTTATCTGCAAGACTCACCGCGCGATGCACGTTGGCTATCCGAAGAGCAGCGGAACGCGTTACTCAGGCGGCTCGACAAAGAAGATCGACGCCGCAAGGCACAACATGGACCCGATCGATGGCAGGCGATGTTACAACCTCGCGTATGGTTGCTGATCGCCATCTATTTCACCGTCGCCGTCGGAACGAACGCCGGCGGGGCTTACTTCCCGACACTCATCAAAGAGCGATACCAATCCGCGACCAACTTTCAGATCGGACTACTCACGGCACTGCCTCATCTATGTGCTATCGCTGCCATGTCGATCATCGGAATCAGCTCGGATCGAACCGGCGAACGACGTTGGCACTTGGCCGGATCGGCATTGCTGGCTGCCGTGGGATGGAGTCTGGTTGCGTGGGGACCGTCGCCGATGATAGCCATGATCGGTCTATGTCTCGCGCAAGCAGGGATGATGAGCATGCTGCCGGTATTTTGGACTTTGCCCAGCGTCTTTCTATCTGGTGTAGCAGCGGCAGGGGGTATCGCTCTCATCAATTCCGTCGCCAACATCGGCGGCTTCTTTGGTGCTTCGATTCTCGGACAACTCGGACTGTGGGCGATGTCGATCATTCTTCTCGCGGGCGGCGTGTTGAGCGCTCTCTCGCTTCGCAACTGGAACTCGGGCTGTGCGTCACCTGCGGAGTTAAGCAATGAGTAGCGATCTTTTTACTTTGACCGATCGAGTCGCCGTCGTATCCGGCGCAGCCCAAGGATTGGGACGAGCCACCGCGTTGGCCTTGGCAAGCCATGGAGCTCACACGGTTTTGGTTGATCGCAATCTTGCGGGTGCAGAAAACACAGCCGCTGAAATCCGATCACTCGGTCGCGAAACCCTGGTTGCTCAAACTGATGTTTCGAATCCAGAAGCCATCGCCGAACTATTCCGACAGGTAGATGACCGCTTCGGTCGCGTTGATTTTCTCGGGAATATCGCAGGAGACGGACATCTGTCGCGACCCGAAGACTTGACGATTTCAGATTTGAATCGGGTGCTGCAGAATCTCGTCGTCGGGCGGTTCGCCATGTGCCAAGAAGCAGGCCGCCGCATGTTGGCTCAGGGTCGCGGTTCGATCATGAATATCGGTTCACTTGCCAGTTCAACAGCTCTCGGTCGTGGCCACATTGCGTACAGCATGGCGATGGGAGCGGTGATTCAGATGACCCGCGAGCTCAGTACCGAATGGGCTTGTCGCGGTGTGCGAGTGAACTGCGTCACACCCGCTCAAGTTGTGAACCCAAGTCTTGAAGCTCGCATGGCGGATGATCCGACGCTTGCCGGCCGATTCCTGCGCGGGATTCCGGCAGGAAGACTCGGCCGACCGACAGACATCATGGGACTCGCTGTATTTCTAGCCTCTGACAGTTCGGAGTGGATCACGGGAGCCGTCATTCCCATGGACGGCGGCAACATGGCGATGAACGCGGGCGGTACGCCGGGACATGAGCAGAGCTCCGTTCAATCGTTTCGCGCGGAGAATAAGTAAGCCAATATGAACGAGAAACACTACCCGTCGGATGATCAGATCTTCGCACTCTATCGGACGATGCAAACCATTCGTCTCACCGAGGAAGAGCTCGCTCGCTGTCATCAGCGCGGCCTGATCCATGGGGCATGCCACACTTACGTGGGACAGGAAGCGATCGCGACCGGTGTCTGTGCTCATTTGACCCCGCGCGATCCGATTTTTTCGACGCACCGCGGACACGGTCATGCGCTCGCCAAAGGTATGCCGCCGCGTGAGCTGATGGCAGAACTGTTCGGCCGCGAAACCGGATGCTCTCGTGGTCGAGGCGGGTCGATGCATCTCTTCGCACCCGAGGTCGGCATGATGGGAACCAGCGGCATCGTCGGTCCATGTTTACTACAAGCCTGCGGCGGCGGAACGAGTTCAAAGCTGCTTAAAAACGGAACCGTAGCCGCGGCGTTCTTCGGCGACGGAGCAGTCAACAACGGAGCGTTTCATGAAGCGCTCAACATGGCCGCTATCTGGAAGCTACCGGTACTGTTCATTTGCGAGAACAATCAATTCGCCACAGAAATCCCGTTCTCCTATTCCAGCAGCAACCCGAGCGTCGGCTCGCGCGGCGCAGCATATGGCATCGTCGGCGAAACGGTTGACGGCAACGATGTTCTGGCGATCTATCGAGCTGCCGGAGCAGCCGTTGTCAGAGCGAAGAACGGCGACGGACCGACCTTGATCGAATGCCGGACTTATCGCACTCGAGCACATGCCGAAGGGATGGGCGACTTCACCTACCGCACGCGTGAGGAAGTTGCGGCTTGGAAAGAGAAATGTCCGATAGCAAGACTGAAATCTACAGTAACACAGCATTCGACGCTTAGCGCCGATCCGGCTCAACAGTTCGATTCCATTGATAAGCAAGTAGCGGCGATCGTTCAGGAAGGGCGTGAATTTGCCGAAGCTAGCCGACCGCCTGCTCCGAACTCGGCCGCAACCCACGTCTTTGCTCAAGCAAAGAGTTGTGCTGAACCGCCGAGCTCGAACAACACCTGCGACAACGAACGTCTGCTGTCGTTCGTCGCCGCCACGCTGGAAGCTCTCGATCATGCGATGGCAACCGACCCGACTATCTTTGTGATGGGGGAAGGAATTGGGAAGCGAGGCGGCAACTTTACGACCACGATGGGGCTGTACGACAAGTACGGGCCAGATCGGTTGTGCGACACGCCGATTTGTGAACGCGGCTTTGTCGGCTTGGCTTGCGGAGCAGGCATGACCGGGACGCGGCCTGTCATCGACTTCATGTTCATCGATTTCATCAACGATGCGTTCGGCGAAATCGTGAACCAGATCGCTAAGATGCAGTACATGAGCAGCGGTCGATTGAAGATGCCGGTCTTGTTACGCGGTTGCGGCGGGGTCGGTCACTCGGCGGCTACGCACCATTCCGGCATGTACCATTCCATCTATTCCCACATCCCGGGCTTGAGAGTTGTTTTGCCTTCGTCACCCTACGATGCCAAAGGTCTGATGGCTCATGCACTGCGAAGCGATGATCCCGTGCTTTTTCTCGAACATCGCGAACTGATGCAGATGAAGGAACATGTACCGGCGGAACACTACGAGATTCCTTTCGGCAAAGCACGTGTCGTCCGTTCAGGTACCGATGTCACCGTCGTCGCTCTTTCACTGATGGTTCGTCACACGCTGAAAGCATGCGAACAGTTAGCGACGGAAGGAATCTCGGTTGAAGTTATCGACCCGCGCACGGTATCACCTCTGGACATGGACACGATCCTGCATTCGGTATCCAAGACGGGCCGACTGCTAGTTGTCGACGAAGCATTCGGACCGTGCGGATTCGCTTCGGAAATCGCAGCCCAAGTAGCGGATGCAGGTTTCGACGATCTCGATGCACCGATTCGACGTCTACATGGTGCTCATGCACCCACACCGTACGCGCCGACGTTGGAACATGCAGTCGTGCCGAACGTCGAACACATCACCCAAGCCATTCGCGATTTGGTAGGGGAGTAACGTCATGCCGCATCCGATTACCACTCCGCGTCTCGGTTGGTCGATGGAGGAAGGGGTCTTTGGCGAATGGCTGAAGGCCCCCGGCGAGTTTGTTCGCGCCGGAGATTTGCTGTTTTTGCTGGAAGGCGAGAAAGCCGCGACGGAAATCGAGTCGATTGATTCCGGCATCTTATGCATCCCCTCGGATGCACCGCTCCCCGGAACTACGGTGAAAGTAGGTGATATCCTCGGATTCCTCCTGGCCGAGGGTGAATCGGCTCCGACCTCGATACGCGCTTTGCAAATCACGTCGCAGAGCGAGGCTTCTCAAAAGCAAGCAGAGCCGGTCGCGCCGAGCATTCGTCCCGCAGCTGTACGTGAAACCGAGTCACAGAACGTACCAACCGTAAGGCCACGTGCCGCCGGTCCGGCTGCTCGCCGATTGGCTCGTGAACTTGGCATCGACCTCAATGCAGTTTCTACACCCGATCCCACCGGTCGTGTTCTCACAGAAGATATTCGCCGCGCGTCGGACCAACGAGCGATAAAGGGTAGGGCCTCTGCAACAACGCTGTCCAAGGTAGCCACACCGCGCGCACGTCGACGAGCGAAGGAACTGGGGATCGATTGGACAAGGCTGGCTGGTACCGGCCGAAACGGCAGAGTCAGAGAGCGGGATGTGTTGGCCTTAGCGACCGAGCCGGCGTTGAGTAGCAGTTCTGCTCCGATGGAAATCCTACCGACCGAACCCGGTCGGTATGTCGCTGCTTCAAAGCTCCGGCGGATTCTTGCTCAGCGACTAGCAGTCGGTGCGCACCAAGCGATTCCGGTGACACTGAACACCAAGGTCCAAGCGGATCAATTGATCGCGCTGCGTGAGCGATTCAAGACCGGTAGCGGAGAAGGTATCGTTCCGACCTTCAACGACATCTTGATTCAACTCGTAGCGATTACCTTGCGCGAGGTCCCGGAACTCAACGCCTGCTGGGTCCGCAACGGCATTCACACATACCACGCCGTCCACATCGCAACTGCTGTCGATACACCGGACGGGTTGCTCGCTCCCGTTGTACGCGACGTAGACCGATTAACGCTGACGGAACTCGCAACGCAGACGCGGCAACTGATTGCAGCGGCTCGTTCAGGAAAGCTGACTCAATCCCAACTTTCCGGCGGTACATTCACCGTCACGAACCTCGGCATGCTGGGCATCGACTCGTTCACACCGATCTTGAACATGCCGCAAGCCGGAATACTTGGAGTCGGCCGCATCGTCGAAGAGCCTATCGTACGCGACGGTCAAGTTGTTGCCGGAAAGACCATGTCACTCAGCCTTACCTTCGACCATCGAGTCATCGACGGCGCACCGGCAGCCCGCTGGTTGCAACGACTGTGCGAGCGAATTCAGTCACTCTTTGATTGCTGATTGAAGTACTTTGCCGTCTACTTCTTGCAGCGACAGACCCAAGATCGTCGCCATCGTCGGTGCCAGATCGATGTTCTCGACTTGAGTCATCTCGACCCCCGGGCGAATCTTGTTGCCCCACAGAACGCACAAGCCGTTCATTTTTGTATTGTCTGAAACAAAGCCATGTGAGCCGAGTGAAGCTTTCAAGTCCGCACTCAACGCAGTGAATTCAGGTCCATCAGCAGATGCAGATACTGCATATCCATCTTTTGCGACTAACACCGCATCGGGAGCTTGAGAGTACTCGCGGGGCAGCGGCAGACCCAATTCTTGGTAGCGGTCAGGAAGCACTACACCGGCCACTCCTTCGCGACCTTCGAACATTTTCTTGATCTGCGACCCAAGCTCTGAAGCTTCGGTAGGATTCGTGCAGTAAACAAGCCCCACGCCACCTTCCGGATAAACATGAACGCGAGCCTCGGTGATCTTCGAATCTTCCGACTTGAGGAACCCGCTTTCGCGCAGCAGCATGTTCGGCTTGATCACTTTCGGTGTTGCCGAAAAACCATGATCAGACACAACAAAAAAGTCGTCCGCTCAAGTATGCCTGCGTCGCGTGTTGCTTGGATGATTCTCTCCAGACACAAATCGGCATAGGCATTGGCTGTGTATCCGGCCGGGGTTTGCGGTCCCAATGCATGATGAGTCGTATCGACATTCAGCAAGTGAACGACCATGAGGTTGGGTTTGCGATCTCGAATCAGATGACAGGCAGCTTCCATCCAAACCCAATCCCGCGCCGGACCGAGTTTCTGAGCAAAGGCCTTATCCGTTGCTTCCTCGAGTAAGCCGAGTTGTACTAGTTCCGATCGCAACTTCGGAGTGCAGTTCGCGATCATTTCCGGAACATCCGGAAAGCTGTCATCGAACGCATTCGATCCGCGAGTACAGGGCCAGTTGATGTCGGCTGTTCTCAAACCTGCTGCATGAGCCGCATCGATGACCGTTGAAACACGCACCAGATCTTTTCGATCTGCCTTGGGCTCGACATGAATCGGAACTCCAGGCCCGCCGCGCACCAATATCCCGTTTGCGAGTACACCATGCTTAGCCGGACGTACCCCTGAGATCATGGTGGTGTGGTTCGGCCAAGTCACCGAAGGATTGGAAACCTTCATTCCACCCTTCGCGATCGCACCTTGTCGTGCCAACTTGCGAATCGTAGGCAGCGACGCCTTCGAATCGTCCACCAGATATGCCGCAAGTCCGTCCAACGAAACAACGATCACATGGCGTTCTTCGGCACGTCCCACACTCCCTTGAGCCGAGGCCGTTGCGGTACAGAAGCTAAGCATCCCCGCCGCAATCGCAAGACCAAGAATCGCCTTGCAAGATGCAGCAAAGCAATACTGAACGACCACGGACATCAACGGTTGTGTGCAATTCATCGAGACTTTATCCATTCCATTTCAACATGCGGCAGAGAAGCCCCTGGGCCAGAAAACATTTTGCACCGTGCACCGATTCGCTGCAGCCCAAAAACGGAGTGTTTTGGGTAAAGAACGCACAATCGCCGGAGCGAGCGACTATTTGTATTAGCGGACAAGCTTCATCAAGGATCCCACGCAGCGTGTTTCCGCGCTGCTCGCTCGACAGAGTCTATAACCGAATGGGTAGATGGATACGGAGTTCGAATGACTCGACCCCGTCAGCAAATGGTCTCCCTTTCCAAACTTCAAAGCAAGGGTGGTCGGCGGGAACATACTTGCTGCGCGGCAACCAACTACCGTATAGCCACTGCAGAAGCCTTAGTTCGAGAAACAGATCACCTTTCATCGCAACTTCCGCAACTAACATCGGCGGAAAGTAAAAGATGCCGACCTCCCCCTCCGCATCAAAGTTGCGATCCAGTTCCACCGCCACGTTGTACCGACAGTCCTCCAGCGCCGTCAGCTCGGGATTCTCGAATTGGTAGCCGAGCCACTGTCCGTCGGCACATCCTCTCGCTTCAGCCCACGCGACCAGTCGACCGGCGGCCGCAAACACAGCGTTACCGACATATGGGTTCGAAACGCGGATGTATGCCACTCGTCGCGCAGGCAGCTCTCGGATTCGAACACGAAACTGGTCGGGATTGGCTCTGGGCGGAGACTGAGTCAGCATGAAGGGCTTCGTATCGCTGTTGGGCTCCAAGCGTGACGCATGTTGGGATCGCCAAGCAGCCGCATCGAACTTGCTGGGCGCCGTACCATAACGCTGTTTGAAGCTGCGACTGAAATCGGAAGCGCTACTGAAACCGCTCTCCAATGCAATCTCGGTCAACGAGGTTCGCTTGCCGAAGCACATCTGATGGAGCGACTTCTCGAGCCGCAGTCGCTTTACGAAATCGCCGGGAGTCTCGCCGACCATCGCTTGGAATACGCGATGGAAGTGGAAGGGAGACAAGTCTGCCAGCCCGGCAAGCTCAGTCAAGTTCAGCGGTTGAGTAATGTCTTCGTATATGCGGTCGAGAACGCAATTGATCCGTTCAAAGTAATCGGCGTTGCGCGGGCGGCGATTTTTATTCGAAGATCGCAAGATATGTCAAGAATCCGTACGAGTGGTCGATACGATGGATCGCGTGTCTATTCCATTATCTGCAGGAGAGTCTCATGAAACGCGCGTTCCTTTGCCTTATTGCAGTCGCCTGCCTCGCAATTTATCCCATTGCTCACGTTCGCTCCGACGAAGAGGCGGAAAAGAAGAAAAAAGCCGATGTGCAGCTCGGAAACTTCTCAGTGAGCTTAGTCGTCAAGGATATCCGCGCGTCGCGAGAATTCTACGAGAAACTTGGCTTCAAAGTCGTGGCAGGATCTGAGAAACAAAAGTACCTTGTCATGCAGAATGCGACCAGCACGATCGGGTTGCATCAAGGAAGGTTGGAGAAGAACTCGCTGACATTCAACCCCGGCTGGGATCGGAACGCACAGACGTTGCCGAGCTATCAGGATGTACGTGACATACAGCGCGAGCTGAAACTGCGAGGCCTAAATCCGACGGTTGCTGTGGACGAATCAACTACGGGCCCCGCGTTCATGACTTTGACCGATCCTGACGGCAATCCGATTCTGATCGACCAGCACGTACCAAGACACCCCTAAAACGAAGCGCGCGGAATCGCGTTTTCCGGTAAGGGTGATGGAGGTGCCGGAGACACCGTTGAAACGCCGGCCGGCGCATCTATTCGCTTAGCCAAATCCCAGCCCGATGTCGGCGAGACAGTGAATTCAAAGATTCCCGGTTCGAGTCGCTGGGAAACGATGCGAGCCAATCCGTTGTTGAACTTGATGACCCATTGCCTATCGAGCGGAATGGTCTGCGTCTCGCCGGGTTTGATCGTGTACGTGAATTCATTGAGGGAGTAAGAGATCGGTCCGCCGGTCGTCTTCGGATTGACGAGAACAGTTGCTCCGCCGACTTGCAAACTTGGACTGGCAGGCATTGGGATTTTGTTCGTCACGATGCTGGAAGCACCGGGTAGCGAGTTAACGACGACGCTCGGCTGCGTCGGAACAACAACCGGTGCGTTGTAGATGGAACCCGAGTAGTACGAGCCGGAATACGAAGGGGTCGAATACAAAGAGCTTGAGTACAACGAGCTTGAATACGACGGCAAGGGGAGGGCGCCTGACCAGCCGTGACTGCCGTATGATCCATTGTCGTACACACCGACATACCCAGTATGCTGACCGTCACCGTTAATGTGATGCCCGTAGCGGTCGACCATATGACCCGCCGCATCGTGGCCATGAGCCACATTTTGATGGACGTGATAGTGATTTCCATGTCGGTGAAGATGTTGGCCGAACGCCGTCGCACCGGCGTAGCAAGCACAAGAAAAGCAGACGAACGCTGTGAAAACTGACTTCATGGCCATCTCCGCAATTGCCTACAGACGGTTCAACACCTGTTTTATGCTAGCCGCTCTCATTCAGAACTGTCAATCGACCAGTAGCCGTAGACGTGCGCCTAAACGGTAGATCATCCACCGATGAATTTCGTATCGCTCTTGCAACTGCGCACATCTGTGTAGTTCTGCGGTTCAATTCAAATTGCGGTCCATTGGATTAATTGACACTGCGCTGACTTACACGGATCTTGAGCGACGCCGACGCTGCTCGCTGATCGACACGCGAGTCTGACCGTTCGTACTTCGTACGCGATGAAGCGATTCCGAGAAGAGAGGTGAACGCTGATCGACGCGATGTTCGCTAATCAAATGCCTTGGCAGCGGTTAGAATTTGCAAAGTATCCTGGGAGCACATCCGAAACTCGCAAACGAGGCACTCTGCCATGCACGGGATTCGCTCAGTTCATTCGATCGACATAGTTCTTCCGCTTCGTCGACTACTGCTCGTCTTTGTTCTCAGTGCAGTCGCATTGCCGTCGGCAGTTCTGCATGCTCAACATTGTGCTCCGATCGTTGAGTCTTACCTCAGCACAACGGAACTCAAGCGGAGTGCGGACGGTCTCGAATTCGATCTGGCTTACAGCAAGACAGGAGGTCAACGGAAGGATGCTTATCAAGCTTATCTATTGGTCTTTAAAGAGTCCGACGCCGAGCGAGTTCTGGCGATGACTCCGCAGCAAGCCATTGAAGCCAAGCTCGCCGTCGTCGCTCACACTCAAGTGATACGCTCAGGAGAAGACGGCAGCTACGCTTTGAAATGGAAGCTCGACAATGCCGTGTTTGTAAAGAACATCGTCGAAGAAGGCAAACTAAGCCATGAGCGAGTGGTCGACAACGGCGGCTGGAAGAAATTCCAAGATACGCTTCGCATTGCCGTCTTCATTCCCTTCCTCGACGACAAAACCTACGCTATAGCAGACGGGCTACCGGAATACAAACACGAGTGCAACTACCTCAGCGACCCGGCACTACTCTTCGATCCGCTACCGCAACGCTTCACCATACATTTCGGAGTCGTACAAGGTTTCCGACAGGCAGAGGGTCACTACACGATCCAAGTCAACGGCAAACGTCGGTAGATACGCAAGTTCAAGAAATGCGAAGCTGTCCTAAACTATGTCTGATTTGGATATATTCACCATTAACATCATTATTTCAAATTGGCGCCGATGGTTGACGATAGGATTCTACCTTTCAAGCTTGCCACTTGTGGCATCGAACCGAATCAAATCGCAATTCTTCCACATTGAATTGCTGCGTCCTATGTTTTCGAATCTTATTTGCTTGAAGAAAGCCAAGCAAAAAGAATGCCGCAATCAATCCCCGTGAAGCTTACCACTCGCAGCTAAGAGTGCAAGAACAACTTCACTGTTCAACGTGAAGGCTCAATCGTTTACATCGTATGCGTCTCCAAGATTCTCAAATTGTGGTTCGAGCCAGAACAGCACTTTCCCATGCGAAATGAGAAGTCTTTCAAGTAAATCTCTAAAGCTTGTAGCGATGATCGGACAACTTCCTGGAACTCCGTGACGGTCCCAAAAACTGTCGTAACACTTCCCAACGCGACCTGGCCCAAGATCGATTGTGATGTACTGTTCGCCACTCTTTGCAATGATGTACCAATCGTGGGAAATGTCTTCATCGCACGCGTCACCCACAATAATCGGATTTGCCCGAACGAAGTCCTCTGCTGAAGCGATTTGGAACTCGTAGGGAGCTTCACGAAAAAGTACCGCACCTCCAGCGACCGAGTAAAACTCAACCAGGTCGGGAGGCAGTTCATTTCCTTCAACAGAAGGCAATAGCCCAACGGGAAGGACCTCGCAATCCTTCTCTCTGCGAATCGATTCCACCAACTCTAATACCGTCATTTTTACAGGTCCACGTGCTAGTTCCGATAGACATACTGATTGAAGGCACGCATATTAGCATCCCTTGCCGCTTGCGGCACATTAGCCGCGTCAAACATACGGTTCATGAGGGTTTGCACCTCTCGGGGACTAACTTTCGACCATTCAATCACGCCTCCAACTTTCTTTCCAGTTTTTTCAAATAGCCATGCTCGATAAACCTGCTTTGTCGCCTCGTGTTGTGTTTTTGTTAGTGCGACCGTAGGAGTATTTATTCCTCGGCTAACATAATTAGGTATGTTGTTCTTTGCCCAAACGTCCAAGACGCCATGGTGGTTCTCGAATGGAGCTGTCGCTGGACGGTATGGAACAACATCAAAATTCTGAACCACTCTGCTCGAAGCACTACCGGCTCCATCATGTACCGGCGAATCAATTTCAGCGTACCGAGTCGCTTCTGCTTCTGCAACATTTGAAGGTTTAGTGGCTGTTGATTCTGTTTGCTTTAGCGGTGCGACAGGATGATGGTTGCTTGGTGTCGATTGAGAGTGTGAGGGAAGAGTAGCATCCACGCGAGGGATTGACACCTTCGGCGACGGCGATTGGGAACCCGTTCCTGCGGAAGCAACGAGCGTCAAGTGAGGCTGATTGACGGAAGGGACTTCGATCGGTCCGTCGGTCCCGGTGGCTTTGAGCTCCATCGGCTTCGGGATCGGTGCTGACTCCGCCTCCGTTGTCGGCGGTTTTGCTGCAACGCGTTCTGCGTGCTCGCTTTGGGTCAAAGGTTTCTTAGTGAAGATGTTCACGACTTTTTGCGGTGGCGTTTCACCGTGCGATGACGCAGGTACATGTTCACTCGCTTTCAGCGAGGGCGCTGTAGTCCTCGTCGGCTCCGCCGGGGCGGCGACAACCGGGACTTGTTTTCTGTAACAGTGGGCGAGCTTGAGTTCTGGCGTTGAATGCACCGCAGGGGCTTCTTCCAGTCGGTGCACTGGCCGACTTACTCGGTGATGCACTATCCTTTGATGAGGTTGGCGTCTCCTCGTGCGATTGAGTCTTTACCGGATTTGTCCTGCATCTTGCCGTGAATAACCGAGAACGCAATCATCGCGAAGCCGCGGCAGACGGCGTCCCAGTCTTTTGATAACTTCTTACGATGTTGTTCTTCGTTCTTGGCCAGTTCGGGATCGTTGTAGTCTGCGAACAATTGGCGTAGCGGCGGAATCAGTCCGGCAAGTGCTCCTCCTTGAGTAAGTATCTGGACAACCTTTTTCGATGCTGCGCCGCTCTTGAGCCCAATGAAACCCATCACCATGTTGAGGAATGTGATCCAGAAGCTGAGGCTGGTTTCCCACCCCGGTTTACATTGAGCAACCAGGGACTTGACCGACGCAAGTGCGTTGAGCCCTTTTAAAGCCAACTGGACTTCTTCGACGCCGATGAATGCGAGTCCGACTTGAGTACCGACTGCCCCTATGAGTTCACCTCGCTCGTAGGCAGTGAAGACGCCGTCTTTCGAAGCCCCCAGTTTCTCTTCGAGGGCATTAGCTCGCTCATCCATCGAATCGCTCAGAGCCTTGGCTGTACTTAGCTGGCCGGTCTCCGGATCTCGTTTTGCCAGGCCGGCTTTTTCCAAACCCTGCTCTATGATTCCGAGACCTGTGAAGGATCTGAAACCGGTGATAATTTGAGCTTCGGAAAAGGGTATCTTCATTCCCCTTCCAATTGCGGCTTGATAGGCCTTGCGAATTCCCGCTTCGGACCATTCATCGGCAATGCCTCGGAGCCACAGAATCGTGTCAAGGATATTCGCCCCTTCGAGCAAAACTCCCTTCAGCGTCCCGAGTTTTTCCATCACACCATCCGCAGCCTGTTTCTTCACCTCCTTGAAGGCAGATGCTGCGGCTTGTTTGACGACTTTGGCAGCTCCTTCCGTTTTCGCTCCCACCTTTGCCTTAGCTTGATTTACCGTTGTCGCAACTTGTGTGACCTTGGCTTTTACCTCCTTCCGAACGTCGGCTGCGACTTCCTTTACAGCGGCCGTTGCCTTGTCCGGGAATGCATGAATCTCAGTCTCCACCTTCGCAACCGTGTCACGGACTTTTTCGACAACTTGATGAGCCTGCTCTTTTGCAACGACGGCTCCAGCAGCGATCGTCCCTTCGATTTCATTCAGTTCCCGTTTCGCACGCTGAACTAATTCAGCTTTCTTTTCTCGCATCCACTTCAAGCTGAAATCACGCTGTATCGTGGGAGTTACAGTTGCACTGTCTCGCTGCTGAACAACGTGAGTCAACTCGTGCGCTAGTAACCGAGAGTCTCTCATCGGACTCTCCCCGGGGCCGAAAACTACGTTGCTGCCTACTGTGTAAGCACGAGCATTGACGGCCGCTGCCGAATCTGCGGCTCGCTGATCGGTGTGAATTCGAACTTGGCTGAAATCTTGTCCGAACCGTGACTCCATGAAAGAACGAGTCGGCGCAGGAAGCGGTGTGCCGGGAGAGCTTAGCACTTGGTTAACGATGGACGGTACCGGCGCGTCAAGCGTCGCCGAATTGGCAACTCGCTGAATCGTACCGATCAGCGCATTCCTAGTCGAATTGCCTCCCCTCACCGAATTCCTGTCGACATTGACCTTTCGTTGCACCGAGGGTTCGGGCATGCACATCACCTGCTCGGCGACTCGGTCGGCTTCTTGTTCGAAGGCGTCGCCGGGGGTGTTCACGGTCAGCTTGGTTTGCAACCGCAGCGGACTGGATAGCGTGGGAATGGAATGACTTAGGATCGGTTGATGATTCGATCCAAGTGGATCGATCGTCTTGCCGGTTGATCGGTCTGATGCGCTCGATGTCGGCGCATGTGTGTTCATGGCCGACCTCCGGGATGTTGAAGGGAGTGGATTGAACTTGCAGCATCAAGCGATTGGCCCCTCACCCCCTGGCCCCCTCTCCCCGGGGCGGGGCGAGGGGGAAACGCGGATGACTCTGCTTGTGATGAGGGGCGAGCAGGAAGGGCGGATGACTCGACTTGTGATGCGGAGCAAGCAGGAAGAGTTGCTTGGTGGATGGTGCCTGCTAGTTGTGCAGCTAAGTATGTTGGTTTGGAACTTAAGCCGGCTTCTAGGATGAGGCTCTCTTGTTCAATCGATGTGAACGATTGACTCGTCGATGATTCAAAGCGGCTGGCCAGCTGCCTTTCAAGCGCCAACTTGAGATCGAACAGTTGGCTTTCTTGCAACTCGATGCCATCCAAAACAATCTCGCCGACGTGTAATTGGATGTTCATCGCGTCACCCCATTCCTGCTGTGAGGCCCATCGCTCGACTGAGTGCTGCGCATGGTCTTGCCGGCTTCAATCACGGGCCATACGAGTCCAGGAACGGAGAGCGACTTGTTCGTCTTGATCAGCTCCGCACGGGCCGCTTCGAGGATGTGGTCCGAATGAATCAGTTCACCATCAGCCGCTGCAGCAAAAGCAGCGTTGAGCGCGATGTTGTGGATGCTTCCTCCCGATAACCCGATCCGCGAGTACAACGCGGTGTCGAGAAAACCGCTGGGGGCCGCGTCGGGAAAAGCACGACGCCAGACTTCGCGCCTCTCCGCTCCTTCCGGGAAGGGAAACTCGACGACAAAGCGGAGGCGTCTTAGAAATGCACTGTCCAAATGATTGCGATTGTTTGTCGCCAGAATGGCTAATCCGCGAAACGCTTCCAAGCGTTGCAGCAGGTAATTGACCTCAACGTTCGCATAGCGATCATGACTGTCTTTGACTTCCGTCCGTTTGCCGAAGAGTGCGTCAGCTTCGTCAAAGAATAGGATCGATCCGCCTCGTTCGGCTGCGTCAAACAGTTTGCGAAGATTCTTTTCCGTCTCGCCGATGTACTTGTTCACCACCTGGCTCAAGTCGATGCGATAGAGATCGAGCTGTAGAGTGTTCGCGATCACTTCGGCAGCCATCGTCTTGCCGGTTCCGCTTTCTCCGCAGAACAATGCCGTGACTCCGAAGCCACGATTGAGCTTCTGCCGGAATCCCCACTGATCGAGAACCTTATTGCGATAGCGAACGTGATGCGTCAGTTGCTCGAGCAACCTGCGCTGCTCGTCCGGCACAACGAGATCCGTCCATGTGGCTTTGCAGTCGATGCGCATCGCCAAATCATCCAACTGCGGTCGTGTGATGCGTCGACATTCGGCCCAAGCCGTGGATGCCATGCTGTGTACATACTGTTCGTCTGCATCCGGACCATCTGTGACACAAGCATCCATTACTTCCACCAGATCGATAACACGCCGGATCTGCTCGATCTCCAAATCGAACTGGCCAGTTAACTGTTCGACGATCGTCGGCAAGGTAGAAAGAGTGCTGGACATCATCCAAGCCGATTGCTGTTCCTCAGCCGTGGGCAGCTCAAGTTCAATTCTGCGACCGTCGAGCACATGGATCGGATCCCGTCCTGTGACGATCACCAGTCCTTCGATCCGCGCGAGAAAGTTCGTCAGTCGCGGCAGTAAAGTATCGGAACGGCCGTCTTTCCAATCGATATGCAAAGCCAGAGGCGACAATCGACGTTCTCGGTTCCAAAGTCGCGCCAGCGTATCGAGCTCATCGACTGCTCCAGGCAGATTCTCCATGGCCAGCGTGCGCAGTTTCAATCCGAACGATAGCGAACAGTAGTCGGCCGCCGATCGGTTCAGTCGCTCACTCGATCCCGTGATTTGAAATACTTCGCGCAGCTTTCGAGTGCGGCCGGCTAGGGCACGGTCGAGCTCCAAGTGAATCTCGTCGAGCTGCGATCGCGAGAGTGCGACCACACAGAGCTCATCGCCAGTCGCTTTCGTTATCGGCTGCAGATACCACGACAGTCGTTCATCGAGGAAACTCAATCCGCGCACAAAGCTGACGAGGCGCTGATCGGGAACCATCGAGCTGCGCAGAACGGGCTGCGTCGGTTGCTTGGCAAAATCGAGCAGCAAGAACCGCTTCAACGGGCGTTCCGGTGACAGTAGATCCCATGCAGGATTCTCGAACAAATTCAGACATAAAGCCGGCGTCGGGTAAGGCATCGGGTTACCGGCATGCGACGAACACAACTCGGCCGCTTGCAGATCCAGTTCCACTGCGATACACAGAAACAAACACTCTGTCTCAAAGTCGCTCAACCCGAAGGCGGCTTGCAATAACTCGACAGCATCCAACCACGGAGTGTCTTGTCCACCGTGCAACGAAGATAAGTCCGAGGCGTGTTCGCTTACATCTTCGCCTGCAGATAGTCGAGCCTTCAATCGGTCTAGTCGCTCTTGAATAGATCGAGTGTTGAACTGTTCCCAAGTAAGAACCGAACCTTCTGCGAGCTCGATCGATTCGTCCATCTCTGACGGTACGTTCTCTAGGACGACTTCGTTAGTTTCATCTGCGATGGACACGAATCACCTCAAAACAATCCGTTGCTCTTGATCGAAATCGACACGATACTTGCCGGCCGTTGGATCAAAGCTCGGCTTCATCAGTAGGCTCTCGACGCCATCGACACGGATGCGAACCCAGTACTCACCGCTCGGCACATTGCTGATGTCGAAAGCAGGTGCCATTGCGGTACCTAACGATGGGTCAGAGGCAGTCGATTGAAAGGTCGATGTCTGCGCCGTACTGTCCGCGGAGTAAGTGTTCAGAGTGAGTAACGTTCGACCTCGCTGCCTGACCGGCGTCGTGAGATTGACGGAAAGCAGACGTCGATTGTTGTTTTCGTCGAGCGATGTGACCACGGATGCTTGACCACCGCTGGTCAATAGCGGTGGTGCGATCGCGATGGGAATCGGATTCGTCGAATGCAGCTTGTCGTCTTTGGTGTACTGCAGTTCGACGGTCAGCATTCCGGCTCGCCACATACCATCCGCTACGCTCAAGTTGACGACAAGCTGTCGATCGGTCCCGCCCAGTTCAGGGCTTAATTGAGCCACGATGTCGGAATCGACGATCCCGGAGTCAAGCAGCGGATCTCGGAAGACCGCGACCAGGCCGACAGTAGGCAGATTGTCACCGAGCAACGTAATCGAAGAGCCGACGGCTGCGGCCGGCATCTTCGGCTGAGAAACATCGGCACGGTATTCGACACCTGACAACATTGGCTGTAGTCCGACATCGCTGAGCACTCCTTGATCTTCTTCGCCGCGTCGCGTCACGGGCAACGGCGATGGAATCGGTCGCTTCGATTCAATGAGAACCACGGAAGCTTGATATGCCGCGGACACACGGTACTGAGTCTGAAACGTGGTCCAGAGGCGCGACATATTTTCGATGTCCAGATACTCCGGCACGACTCGCACTCGATCAATCTGATCCGCCAACTCACTCCCTTGCAAGCGAGGATAATTCGTGAGAGCCTGTTGAACATAATCGCGTTTAAAGATCGGGCGATCATGGAGCACCAGCATCGCACTCCCGAGCAATTCCTGGTCCGCCAGATTCGGTCCGTCTTCTCCATAGGCGGTGAGGAGATAGTGCAAGTTGAGCGCGAGCGGAGGATTCCCTCGCTCGCTCTTGCGAACTCGGCCGGGCAGATCCATATTCCGCCAACCGGCGTTGTGCATCGTATGGTAGAGAAACAAATTGATTCGCTTGCCGGTTTCTTTGGCCGCTTGATCGGGTGCCAAGGTCGTGGTCCGAATATCTGCTTGTTCCAACAGGTACTGCATAGTCCGCGTTACCGCTGCAATCGCCAGTTGTCCGCTCATCAGCGATGTCCTCCTCTTCACGCGTGCATAGTCATCGAGCGTCATGATTTTGGATTCCGATCGCGGACTTTGAGAGTTGGATGGAGCCGGAGGTTTCCCTCCTGCTCCCCTTGTGCAGCGAACGAATTTCGATGCGTCCGATGGAAACTTGAATCGTCGGCCCAGCATCCCCAACACTCGAAGTGTTATCAGCGGTAAGCGTGGGAACTGCAGTCTTGCGAAGCTCGCGGTCAGAATCAGTCCGCTCAACGGGTAATGAGAACTGCGGAACGGAGTTGCGGCCGACGCCGGATGAATCAGTAAGTGAACCTGTATCTCGTAAGTTTCTTAGCGCTGCTTGTTCCGGAAGAGCAATCTGCGGAACGTCGGTACGCCGATCCGGCTCCATACCCTGTTGAATGTTGGTGACTCGATCATCATGAATATGAAAGTGCTGATGTAGATCAGACGTTGACGCTCGCGGCGGCGCCGCTTCGAACACAGCCGGAGGAACCATACTTGAGCCATCGAGTGTCGATCGTTCGAACTCTGCTTTCTTTCCAGGCTGAAGATTTCGCAGCATGCGTTCTGCTTGTGACAAGCGGTCCAGCGTCTCACGATCGGATTCTGTTCGCAACGTAGCTGAATGCCTCGAATCGTCCGCCATGCGTTCGAGTGACTCACGATGGAAGTCGATTGGCGAAGGAGCTGCCGAGTCGCGGGCCGTCGTCATCCCACTTGCCATGCTCGAGCCAAGCACCGGATCTTCATCGCCGCCGCTAGACAGCAAGTTCTGCGGCTGTTCATAGCGTGAGGCAATGCGAGGCTGCATCACCGAGTCTTGTCCGTCATGATGCTTGTCCACCAATCGGCTCAAGTAGTCATTCATCGTTGATCTACTCCACTTGCAGCGCGCCGCTGTTGATGTCGACCGTACTCTTCGAAACCGTGATCTTGGCCAGCGGCCCATGCGAGATCAGTATCTGATCGTCACGCACTTCGACAGTGGCAATTCGCGTTTGCAGTTTGATGCCGAGCTCGGACAACTGGAGAACGTTCTGTCCGAGTGTTTGAAAGGTCACACCGAGCGCAGGGACGGTAGCGGATGAAGGAACTTCGGCCGGCGAGCCCCAATAGCAGCCGCTCCAGATCGGGTAATCCTGATCGCCGTGTTCAAACTCGATCCAGACTCCGGCACCGATCGGCGGGACACAAACCATTCCCATTTGCGGGCCGCACCAAGGGAGGCTCGGCATCGCCCAGCTTGTCAAAGCGACGCTCGATACGTCCGGTACGTTGGCGATGAGGCGTGCCATCCCGCGCGGGTCGATATTGTTTGCCACGGTACCTCGGTACTTACCGTAGAACTTACGCTTCGATCCCAGCTCAAAAGTTTCGACTTCAAAGAGGCTCATACATCAACTCGGTCTGTTAGAGATACGAGTGCATTTCTGGAAAGAGTGAAGTCCTGCTTGAACTCACCGCGTTTCAACCGGTACTTCACATCTTCGACGTAATACGTTCCGTCAAACGCAGTTCCGGCTCCGCGTACACCGACGAGCTTGCGAGGCTCAAGGATGCGGCCGTAGCGCATGACGTCGAGTGAACCGTTGGCTTTGACAAGTTCGGCACTGCGCGATGCGAGTGCAAGAGCTTGCTCAGCAGCCTCGGCAAAGGAAAGGTTTGCTGCTCTTCGGTAAATCTGGAAGCGAGTCGGCGGCGGAATGACTTTGCCCATCGGCGGATTCAATGGACTGATGTCGCCGACCGGGATAGGAATCGGCAGCTTGCTGGTCGGCTCTTGGATCATGACGATCGGAAGAGTGCGCTTATGCTGATCAAACTGAAAGTTTAATGACTCGACATTTGTATGCGCATCCGAATCCATCGTCAGGGCCGGCTGAGGCTGTCCGTATTTGATGGCGGGTCCCCAATAAGCGGCCGATGTTCCGGGCATCGATAGAGGCTCGATGTAGAACTCGTACCCTGACGTTGCCGCAAGGTTCCGGATGTATTCAAGGTCCGTTCCCTCTTGAGTCGGAACCATCGATGTCGGATCCGGAGCAAATGTGGAGATGTTGGGAATCACTTTCGGGATGATTCCCAGCGGCGCATATTTGGCGAGGATCAAGGCAACGCGAGCGAAGGCAGGCATAGCCGGAAAGGGCAGGCCGCTGAAGTCTTGAAAGTCCATCATGCGAGTCAAGTCTTCGCCTGTGACCGTCAACGTCGACTGCCCTCGCACAGCCGGAGTGTATTGATGATTGGTCATCACGCCGTCGATCAATACAAATGGTTGTCCCTGTATTGTGGCCACAATCACAACGCGAATGATCGGTACGGGAGATAGGCCGGCCAGCATGAAGACTTCGTCGAGCAGCGAGCGTTTTCCGATCTGAAACTGCAATTGGAAAACGGACGCCTCGCGTGTCTTCGTTTGCACCTCGACGCTGGTCAGAGCTTCGACCACTTCATAGGGTGCGGCTCGCGGTATCGCAGGGCCGACCATCAATGTCAGGTGCACACCTTTAAGCACGAGAGGCTCCCGGTATGCCGCGCGGCAGCGTGATGCGAATCTTCGAACCGATCTCAGCCGTCAAATCCTCGGGTTGCATGGCAACGTTGGCGTCGGCGATGCGCCAATACTGCTCAGGATCGCCGAGATATTGATAAGCAATGTTGTCAAGCCGGTCACCGAGCGCGACCGAGTGCTCCGTTAAATCGGCAAAGTCGTTGGAGTCAGGAAGAAAACGACGTTCGAGATAGGCGATCGACTGACCAGTTTCGGTCTCATACTGCAACACCGACAAGCCGTGATAGCGACTAGTCGGAGGAAAGAAGGATGGGTTCAATACGCCGCTGAGCGGAAAGCCTTGTTGAGCCGCAATTCGATCTGCCTGACTGCCGTTGAATACCATGCTCATGAATCAGTCCGTCCTTTTCTGCGAAACTGCATGTCCGTGTCTGTCGGCGAAGGTAAACCATCACGAAGGAATGCCGCCGATCCCCATGACGCTGAAACTGCCTTGCGTGGCCTTGCGTGCCAACTGCTCTTTTTGCTGTTGATAAAGCATGTAGAGACCACTACCTCGATGGCGAAAGCCGAGATCGTTGACATTCAGCACACGCATCCCGAGACTCACTTTGGCTCGCAGCGGATTCAGGTTCGGGTCGAAGAACTGTTCTTCGATGCTGAACTCAGTGATTCGAACAGGAACGATGCGTGTCTTGCTCCAGATGAACAGCGTGAGTGGCGCTTGAGCCGGAGTAATTTCGAGCGTGCCGGCAGTTGCCTGGCTGTCGAGCTGCTTTAGATGGTCCGAGGTCGGATACAGAATGGTTTCGAGAATCGCGAGTTGCGGCTGAATACCGAATTCAACCGCCGTCTTGTTGTCCCCTTCGTCGGGCAGTTCGAGTTGATCGGTAGCATCGATCATCGCTTCGAGCTTATAGGTTTCGATCGGCGGACCTACCAAGCGCAGCGCATCGCTGCGATCACCGCCCGAGTTCTCTGTTCCTTGAACCTGCAAGGCTCTCGACAGTGTTTCAGGGTTGTACTGCAACGAGATGATTTGATTCGGTTGACCGCTCGACGCATCGACCAGAACGATTCCACCTTTGATCAATTTGGGTGAAGCGGTCAGCATATGTCATCGACTTTCGTGCGAAGGAATCCGCCACCCGCCGCGATCAAGAGATGAACTGCGATTGATGTTGCAAAGTTCATCTCGTCCCAGTGTCGATGCGCAGGGCTGCTTTCTTCCCGAAGAAGTGTCACCGACAAAGCGCCGTCGCTCTACAGTCGATTTACGCCGATAAGCCGCACAGCGAGTGACGGTTCATCGGCTGTAGAGCGACGGCACTTTCAAATCCAGAATGCTCCCGTCAATTGACGTAAATCCATTTCCAAAACGGGAGCGCGAGCATGGCGTATGACGTGACAATCAGCATCAACGTAGATGTGAAGGACGGGCCGAAGGTCAAAGCGACGATCAAGCCTCTAGGCATCACCGACGCCAATGCGAAGAAAGTGATGTTCTACAACGATGCGTCCTGCAAGCAGTTGAAGTTCACCGCTCCCGAACACCGTCCGATGGTCGTCTGCTCTGACCCGACCAACGGATACATCGCCGTCTACTGCAAAAAGATCCGCTTGCTGCAACCAGATAAAGAGAAGCTCGCGTTCCTGTCCATCAAAGCCCCCAAATACACCTTCAAAAGCTGCCCGGAAGGTGATGTACCGGGAGTCGGATTCGCGCTGTACAGCTCGGTCGAATGCGAAAAGTTCATGAAAAAGAGCGATGGCAAGGACGCGGACTATGCCATACAGAATGACTATGACCAAGGAATACTTGAAACATCCAAGGTCATCTGGATCTCGTCCGAATATGTCACTCTCAACCAGTGCAACCTCGACAACGCCCACGATGACTATCTCTACCTGATCGTGCGACCGCAGATGTTCGAATGCAGCAAGGACCCGAAGGCTGCCTTTGAAATCACCGTCACCTACGGCATTCGAGGTGAAGCGCATAACGAGAACGATTTCCAAGACTGCTGCGCTGCGCAGAATCAAACTCCCGCGCAGATGCAGCATGCGTACTTACAAAACGCACGTTCGCGATCATTGGTGTAGTCCCTCTCCTTTTTTTCCCCCGTTTTGAAAGGAGAGTGCGGCATGCCGTCTCTGCTGACGTATCCCGGTGTCTACCTGGAAGAGATTCCAAGCGGTGTTCGCCCGATTGTAGGCGTGGCTACATCTATCACCGCATTCCTCGGCCGATCCCTGCGAGGTGCGACCAACAAACCGACGAGAGTCACAAACTTCGGCGACTTCGAACGGAAATTCGGCGGCATCGCTTACGACTATCCGCTCAGTTACGCGGTGCGTCAGTTCTTTCTTAACGGCGGAACAGACGCTGTCATTGTGCGTATCGCCAACGTAGGCGCGAATGGCGACGCCGTCAAAGCAACGCAGAATGTGAACGGGATACCGCTGGAAGCGGCCGGTGAAGGTGACTGGGGAAATAGGATTCAAATCCGAATCGACCTCAACACCCCCGACAGCAGCAAGCAGTTCAACCTCTTCGTACGCGACAAGGAAACGCAGACAACAGAAGTATTCCGCAATCTCTCGATTGCCGAAGATGACGCCAAGTTCTTTCGCACGGTGATCAACGACGGATCAGCTCTGATTGAGTTCGATTCCACGCAATCCCTGCCGAGCAGCATGCCGTCCGCCCACGCCGATATCGCGGATCCGCGTGAGAACCCTTGGGCAGATGACAAAGCCGGAACGTACTACACGTTTCTACAAGGAGGCGCTAACGGCTCGGCCATCGACAGCGCCGACGTGATCGGTTCCGAAGCCGCTAAGACCGGCATCTATGCTCTCGAAAAAGTCGACCTCTTCAACTTGCTGTGCATCCCGCCCTTCAGTCGCAAGGCTGAAACACCAGCGGAAGTCTATACAGCAGCAGCGAAGTATTGCGACAAACGTCGCGCGATGTTGATTGTCGACCCGCCGCGCGACTCCGTCACGGTCGAACAAGGCGAAGCCTTTGTCGCAAACGACGTTTACAAGGGAGTCGCGGCATACAATAAGAATGCAGCCGTCTTCTTTCCCTGGTTAAAGGCTGTCGATCCGGCTAAGGAAAACCGCATTCAGGAATTTGCTCCATGCGGTGCAGTCGCAGGCATCATGGCGCGTACCGATCTGACTCGCGGAGTTTGGAAGTCGCCCGCCGGTATTGAAGCGGCACTCGTAGGGGTCTCCGACTTTACTTTCAACATGACCGATCAAGAGAACGGTCGTTTGAATATTTTGGGGATCAACTGCCTACGCAACTTCCGCGGGGTCGGCAACGTCGTTTGGGGTTCGCGCACCCTTGCCGGCGCCGACATTCTTGCTTACGAATGGAAATATCTCGCCGTTCGCCGATTCACGTTGTTCCTGGAAGAAAGCCTCTATCGCGGAACCCAGTGGGTCGTCTTTGAGCCTAACGATGAACCGTTGTGGGCGCAAATTCGCTTGAATGTCGGAGCGTTCATGCAGAACCTCTTCCGACAAGGCGCATTCCAAGGCCGAAGCCCTCGCGAAGCCTACTTCGTACGCTGCGGGTCCGACACCACCACTCAAAATGACATTAACAGAGGCATTGTTAATGTCGAGGTAGGATTCGCTCCGCTTAAACCAGCAGAGTTTGTCGTCATCAAGTTCCAACAGATGACAGGCAAAATCGACACCTAACCGCGCCGGTCCGGGATCATATGGCCGGCAGCGCAATTCTTTAATTAGCCCACAAGCCGGTCCATTGATCCCTGGAAAACACATTATTCCAGGAGATTCCAATGGTTCAATTCAGCGCCAATACGGATCGATTCGATCCCTACAAGAATTTCAAATTTCGCGTCAAGTGGGACGGCAATTATGTTGCGGGCATCAGCAAGGTCTCCGGACTTAAGCGTAAAACGGAAGTAGTCACACACCGCAACGGCGGCGACCCCAGCAGCAGCCACAAATCGCCCGGCCGAACTGAATATGAAGCCATCACTCTCGAGCGCGGCGTTACGCATGACACCGAGTTCGAAAAGTGGGCAAATCGCATTTGGAATTACGGCAGCGGTTTAGGCGCGGAAGTCTCTCTTAAAGATTTCCGCAAGAATCTCATTATTGAGGTTTATCACGAGGCCGGACAGATCGTTATCGCCTACAAAGTCTTTCGATGCTGGGTGAGCGAGTACCAGGCGCTGCCCGATCTCGATGCCAACGCCAATGCGATCGCTATCCAGACGATCAAGCTGGAGAACGAAGGCTGGGAACGCGACTACGAAGTCACGGAGCCCACCGAAGAAAGCTTTACGGAACCGGCGATCTAATTGTTTGAGTGATCCACGCCAGGCGGCATTTGTCGATTTTGGTTTCGATTTGCACCCATTATTCGTCTGCTCGGTGAACCTATGGTCCAGGAACGGCAACTGCTGCAGGTCTGGGAAAGAGCGTACGCGAGTTCGTCCGTCGAACGCGTCGTACACCTCTCGGCACTCGCCTGTCCGGCTCTGTCCGTCGAGGAGATCCTGGACCTTCCCATCGGCGTCCGCGACGGAAGACTCATTGCACTTAGGCAATCGCTGTTTGGGGATCAAGTCGAATCGACCGTAACTTGCTCTGCGTGTTCCTCTAAGCTTGAACTGAGCTTTGACCTCACCCCGATGACGGAAGCGGCTCGAGCGGTTTCCGATACGACATTCACGTCGAACTGGAAATCGAGCACTGTGATGCTGCGCTGTCCGACAACTCGCGATGTGCTGCTGATCGATAGGACCGATGCGGACTCGGCGCCGAACTTGATTCGGCAATGCATCATCGACTGTGCCGATGATATTGCGCTGGATTGTGTGCAAGACGAATCCTTTCGGCGAGCGTTCACGGAATCGATCCAGCAGCGCGATCCGTTGGGGCTGATCGAGTTCAACATGACGTGCAGTGAATGTCGCGCCGCGTTCACAACGGTATTCGACATCAGTCGGTTTCTGTGGACCGAACTCGATGCATGGTGTCGCAAGTTGATGACCGACATCCATTCACTGGCGCGAGCCTACGGCTGGACAGAGTCCGAAGTATTGAATCTCGGTCCCTGGCGCCGGCAAGTCTATCTGAACATGGTACGACAGTAGGAGCGACAAGATGCCGGGCTTTATTCTTCACCAGAACGCGACCGTGCAATGTGCGCATCAAGCGAGAGCTAATCCCAGCGCTCCGACTCCGCGCGTCAAGGTTTCCGGGAACAAGGTCGCGCTGTCGTCCGATGTCTTTCAGGTCGTCGCCTGCCCGAACCCGGTGCCTCCCGGATCAAACGGCCCATGTGTCACGGCAAAGTTCACGACATCCTCGCTCCGAGTGAAGTCGAGCGGCATCCCCGTCTTGTTGTTCGACAGCCAAGCGACCTGCGTTCCCACCGGCGTTCCTGCGACGGCCGTTTCGACTCAGACCCGAGTCAAAGCGCAATGAGGAGCGTCCCATGATCAACGTAAAGTATCCATTGCAATTCAGCTCGCTCGGTCGCACTGCACTCAGCGAACGTGACGATCATATTCGTGAGATGATCGAGATCGTGCTGTTCACCAATCCCGGTGAACGGGTGAATCGTCCTGACTTCGGTTGCGGCGTGCTGCACAATATCTTCGCAGGCAACGGTGAACAGTTGGCCGTGGCTCTGCAAGCCGTGATGGCGGCATCTCTCAATCGCTGGCTGGGCGATGTGCTCGAAGTCAACAACTTGGAAGTAACCGCGGTTGAATCGACACTGAACGTGGTGTTGAGCTATACCGTCGTGAAGACCGGTGAAGTGCGGACCGATGCTTTTGAGCGGAGGGATGCGCTATGACCCTTGAATGCTGCGATCGACGCGACCGACGCGATAGACACGCTGATCCATTCGTATCCAACGGTATCGATTTTGTAGAGGTCAACTACTCGGCCCACAAGCTGGAAGTCCATTTCTTTGTGCCGGTCGGTGCTCCCGAAACTCTCAAGTTCGTCCTTACGGATTTGGTAACCACGGAGAAGCACGAGCTAACCATCGACCTGCCTTGCCCGGCGGCGGATGTTGTCGCATTGCAATTTGGCAGTCCAGATGTCCAACTGGAAGAAGGACGTCGTTACACGATCGGCGTGACACTGGGCGACGGTTCCGTCGACCCGGCAGTTCTTGACCCGCGCTTCATCGATTGTGAGTTTACTTACAACTCGACAGTAGGTGCGGAAGTTGATTTCATCTCACCTGAGACTCCCAAGCAATCGGTCTTTCCTGTGCGCCCAAGCTCAATTATCTCGCGAAAGATTATGCGGGCTTCCGTCAACTGGTGCTCGATCGCTTGGCGATCACCATGCCCAACTGGCAAGAGACACATGCCGCTGATCTCGGCATGACACTCGTCGAACTGCTGGCGTTCGTAGCAGATCGCATCAGCTATGAACAAGACGCAGTGGCTACGGAAGCCTATCTCGCTACAGCACGCCGACGTCCGTCCGTACGTCGGCATTGCGGTTAGTCGACTATCACCTGCATGAAGGTTGTAATGCACGAGCCTTTGTCCATCTAACGGTCATGGGCAACTTCTCGATAGATCCGCGCGACGTGTTATTCACGCCCGACTTGCCCGATCGTTTACAGCTCCCGACCGGACCACTTCGTTTCGATCAAATTCCCGATGAAGTATGGGGTCGCACACTGGCTTACGAGCCCATGCAATTGCCCCCTTGCGACTGGAAATTGACGGAGTCGCAGATCAAGGATAACCATGCTCTGGAACTGTCGTATAAACGTTTCGATGACAAGGCAAACGTCAATTCACTGACACGGGATCAGAGAAACCTCGGATTACTCGCTGAACGAGGTTTGCGTGAACTATCAATCGGTTCACTCTTCGACGTGAACCGATGGCTTGAGTCGGTCAACCTGTTCGAAGATGCCGGACTGCGAAAAGAGCTCGGTAGCTTCGTCAGTCAAGTCGGACACTTGTCGATACGCTATCGCAACCGCGCCATATTGGACTTTCTACTTCCGCAGTTCATTTCGACGGCAGCGATCGTCCCGCAATTACTGCTCTGTGAAGCCCACAACGAGATTCGCTTTTACACATGGTGCGAGTCTAAATGCTCGATCCCGAAAGGGGCAACTAAAGCTACGCTGCTCGACTGCAAGACCCCACCCAAAGATCCGGCTGAATCCGTCGACTGCAGTCCCAGCGACAAGAAACAGGATCTGACACATATCCTTCAGCTCAATGTCGGCGACTGGCTGCTGCTGGAAGAAGTCCGCGGCCCGAACACAGCGCAAACAGCTGATGCGGATCCGACTAAGCGACACTATGTGCGATTAACTCGCGTGACCAATGCGCTCGACAAACTCAACAACGACTGTCCGATTGTAGAAATCGAATGGGGACCAGAAGACGCATTGCCGTTCCCGATCTGTATCTCGAATCAATTGCCTCCGCCGAACTGTCGCGTCTTGACAAACATCTCAGTGGCTCGGGGCAACATCGTGCTTGTCGATCACGGTCGAACGCTGGATTATCAGTCGCTTGGTACTCAGACTGGCAAGCTGCTGCAGGTAGACTGCGGGTCCGACTGGGCGAAGCCGAAAATCGTGCAACAACTTGTGCCGCTGGAGCCTCTGCTGCGCGATGTCGAACCGACTTATGCGCAACCGATTGAGGCCTGTGTTTCAGCCGCCCAAGCATTGCGACAACAGCCATCGCTAGCCGCACCGGCAGCACTGATCATGGAGACACCGGCTGCAAGCAACGGGATGGCAGTGCGACTCAGCCCGACCGTACTGGAGAGCGACAACGGACGACTCTTTGAGACTTACTGGCAAGGTCTTACCGCTCCCGAACGATACGCGATCGAAGATTTGATCGACGCCGATGCAGCTTATGACTTGAGCTTACTCACTGCGAAAAAACTCTTTCCGACAGAAGATGATGCGCGCCAGGAACGGTGTCGGCAGCTACTAGGGGCAATCCGTGATCGACTCTCGTGGCAGTGGCGTTTCGATTTGGTGTCGAGTACGCAGTCCGATCGACATTTCGTCATGGAGAGTGAAACGAACCGCGCGCTCCATGTTCGGTTCGGTGACGACGATCACGGCATGCGTCCTGCTTTGGGCAGCGAAATGTTTCTTCGCTTGCGAGTCGGCTCCGGCTCGCGCGGCAATGTCGGAGCCGAGCGGTTAAAGCGGATCGTATTCAAACGCAACGGAGGAGCGATTTTTCAAGTACGCAATCCCCTTCCTGCCCAGGGTGGAACGGATCAAGAGACGATTGAGCAGGCCAAACTTCTTGCACCGCATGCTTATCAGAAAGACCAACCGCGCCTGCTCCGAGCCGACGACTATCAAGCGGCTCGTCATGGCCAAGTTTTCTGACCGCGTTCAATCGGTGCGAGCCTCAATCAGTCCGCGAGGAACTTTTCAGTGGGTCGACGTTGCGATCGATCCTCTCGCGGCAGTGACCGATCAAGCCGCATTGCTGCGCGACATCAGCGACTTTCTCAGCACGGTACGCAAGATCAGTCATCTAATCTTCGTGCAACTGCAGCAACGAGTCCCTGTTGATCTGAGGCTGACGGTGTTCGTCGATCCTCTGGTGCCACGTGAGAACGTTCGTCGATCAGTCATGGAGGCACTTGGTAATCGAGTGCAGAGCAACGGAAAACTCGCCTTCTTCCATCCCGATCGACTGACGTTCGGTCGTCCGATCCGCAGCAACACGATCATCGAATGGATTTTGAAGCTTCCCGGGGTGGTCGATGCCAAGGTTACGTTCCTAGGAAGGCTTGGCGACACCGCCCATATCACCAATGACAAAGAAGCATGGCAGGAATTCACCTTGCAGTTGAACTCAACAGAGATCGCAGAGCTCGATCACTGCGGAGGTAAGGACGCCGGTCGATTGTGCTTGACCTTGGAGGGTGGACGATGACGCAGCAGAACTGCAAGCCGTGCCAAGGGATTCAATCGATCACACCGAGACCGCTGGTCAATCTCATCGGTCAACATCAGCTCAACTATCGAGTCGGTGATTACTCCGCATTCTATGAGACGATGCTGGCTGCGCTGAGCCGCAATCTGCTTCCGACTGAACTTCTGCAAAATATCGACTCGATCGGATTGCAATCGAATGAACTTTCGAATCTCTCGAATCAACAACCTTCACCTTTGCGGTATCTGACTGCCCGAGACAAGGACGACCCGAGCATCGCGATGCTCGACGCCTGGGCCGTCTTGGCCGACTTGTTAACTTTCTACAACGAGCGCTATCTGAACGAGGCCTACCTCAGTACGGCCACGCAAGCGCCATCGTTATTCGAGTTGGCGAACATGGTCGGTTACGCACCACGTCCGGGTCTATCGTCATCCGTGTACCTTGCGTTTGAAGTAGACGACCGAGGCGAAGAAGTGCTCATCCAAGCAGGTACCCCTGCGAAAAGCACCCCGATCCCCGGCAGCGGCCAGACACCTGAGACCTTCGAAACAAGCCGACCGATCATAGGTCGCCCGAGCTTCAATAAAATCCGCCCGAGGTTGACTAGGCCACAAAATCTACGCCCATCTAATCTTCGCAACCTCGATCGAATCTATATCAAAGGAATTGGTCTTCGAATCCAACCAAATGATGTCCTCGCAATCGGCGCTAAGGAAGCAGGTGAGCCGGTTTTTCGAAGAGTCATTCGCATTGACGAGCGCCGAGAGACCGTCCAAGGTCCGGTTACCGTCATCATTCTCGAGGAGGATGAGCTCTCGATCACTAAGCTGACGCGAGAAACGACAACTGCCTGCACAAACTTCTTTAAGGAACTCGAACAGCAGAGTTTTGTTGACCAATCCCGAATCAAGACGATGAATGACTACGTCAGCCAGATTGTGACCAAAGCAGACCAATCCGGCTATGCCTCCGGTCTCGCCGAAGCACACAAGATCCTTCATAGAGATTTGCTTCTGAATTCCCTCATCGAGAAAAGCAATCCGATTCGCAAAGACATCGAAGCTATCGACAGTACATTAGCGGGCTTGGCCGCCCCGCCCCGATCGACCAAAACGCTCCTGGAAACACTTGACAGTACCTATGCCGGCGGCCTTGCCGTGTACAAAGTTGATCTACAATCTATTCTGAACCTCATAGCTCCTATCGGGAACCTACTTAAGACCAACATATCCCCGGCTAGTACCACGTCAGTCATAAGCTATGAAAGAAACCTCTACAGTCTGTGTCCACTTAGCTCTCAACCAAGGGTGTTTCACGCTGTCTCATCCGGTTTCTTGACGAATACTACGCCCGCTATCGACATTCAGGTGGTGAGTCAGCCCGCGGCAGCAAACTTAACAGTGCAGATTGAGAGGAAGGTCGGACCGGCAATTCCCCTCCAGACGAATGTTCCCTGGAGCGCTGCAGAATCCGCAATACAAGCGGCCATGGATCCGGCCAATTCTGCCGTGTTCTTTGCTGTTTATGAGGGAACTACAAATCTTGTTACCGCGGGCGTCAAAGTTTCAGTGTCATCGGGGATAAAAACCCCCGAGCAAATACTGATCGCTGATTCGAGCAGCGGGATACCGATCGCTGGAAATCTCGATTTGCAAGACCCATCCGGCAATCCGGAATTTACATACACCATACATCACCTAGACAACGGGCAGACGCTTGTAGCGGAGCAAGCGACACCAGAAATACTGAGCACAACGCTTACCTCTCTACGCGCTGAAAGTGTCGATCTCCCATCGGGAGTCACGCGCGGCACGTACCTGATCACGATCAATAAAGGAACGACCAAGTTCGGATTCTTCTTGCGAACAGTGCTCTATGACGACGTCCCCAAATATCTCAGAAAGATCGGCGCCGAATACCTTTGCGGAATCCGAGACAATACGAATGTAATTCAGGCGATTTCACTCATCGAAAACACGATCTCCGGCAGCATTGCAGATGGCAATCTCAACCTTACAACTGCCCATTCAAAACTCACTCCAATCAGCGATTTTCTCAATGAGAAATATCCACAGAGCATAGAGGATTACCTTTCGAAACTGCGGACTTCGATGATCGATGTCGGAGCCGCCGTTTCCGGGAGGATCGATTCCACGCTGGGTGTAAATCTAGCCGCACTGCTCATGGATATCGGGAAGTTTTCAAGCCTGACGCCTGGGGGATCTTCGCCCGCCGCAATTGAGAAGTGTATTAGTGACCTGAGGGCGAATTGTTTATTGGCACGAGACCTCGGAACCAAAGTTGTCCAACGCTTTGTAGTACTCCTAAACGAAATCCGCGGCGTGCTATCGCGTCGAACGTCGATCGTTGTCAATCGACTCGAGTCTGCTGAAACCGAGGCAAAACCCAATTTCGGCGACGTAAACAGTGCAGAGAAGGAAGTGAAGCAGTTGCTGGAAAAGCTTTTTTCAACAGGTGGATCTCTCGATGACAGTATCAAAAAGCGTGCGATTGATTTCTCTGTGTCGATGAACTTCGATACAGACATCAACACCGTGAGATTAATGCACTGTAGCTTGGATGAGATTCAAGATGCGCTGCAAGTGGTTGCCACCGACATCGGTAGTAAGAAGACTCAAATGTCAGGTCGCGGCCTGAAGGCTGCAGATACGCTACTCGGACTTTGGAAGGCAACTTCCGACTTAGTTTCAACGAGTACAACTACATCAGCATCGAATGCGACGGTTTCTGCTAATGATCTGTCGTCGATACTTGGTGAACTGTTGAAAGATAACACAGGCAGCTCGAGCCTTGGATCTATCGCAAACATTGTTTCTATCGACTCCTCGGTTTGGATCCAAGTTCTCAGTGCGTTGAACCCTCTCGAGCGGAAGCAACTTGTTCAATTCCTCTCCCGCCTTAGGAAGATAGGAACGGCATCAGAGGGAAATCTCAGCGTGTGGATTATCCGGTCGACAGCAAGTGTTTTCGGTTGGAATTCACCCGGGGTGATTCAATCGGTCACTGTTGTGACCCGCGCACCGCTGGTCGAAACTACAGTCACCACTTCCACCAAGAGCGATCCTCCTTCCGACTTCCTTAGTGAACACGCTCGTGTTGAGGACCGGATATTCCTGGACGGAAAGTATTCCGGGACACTCGTTGATGCTCCTATCGGAGTACGAATTACTTCGGACGGAGAGATCAAGGGTTATTGGGTAACACGCACTGCAACAGAGCCGCACACTGCGTATGGGTTGAGTAGTGAGTCGACGGTTGTTCAGTTTGCAACCGGTAGCGCTTGGTACGGGACGGTACCAAAGTGTGATACCGTTCGCACATCAAAAGTGTTTTGTGATGCCGAGAAGCTAGAGCTTGCGGAAGCCTTTCTAGCTGACGATCTTCGAGAACGCTTTTTGGAAGGAGGGGACTCGAAGCGTTTAATCCAGTTGAATGACTTTTACCCATATTTAAGCCCTGGAAAAGTGGCGTTTTCCGGGCTTCCTGCTAAGAAGTCCCCGCTTGCCGTTCAAACGCCTCAAACCGGGGTTCGAGTTTCCGAACTACTCGACGTCGCGTCTGTCCACCACAAGCCACCCGTTGATCACGGTGACTCCATTAAGACCGAAATCGAGTTAATCGCTCCGCTCGCCAACATTTACTGGCGAGACTCAGTCGAGATCTGTGCCAATGTGGTTGAGGCGACGCACGGTGAGACGGTCCCTGAGGTGCTTGGTTCGGGCGATGCGCGTAAGCCGTTTCAAAAGTTTCCGTTGCGGCGAGCGCCGTTGACGCGGCTGCCGGCATCGACGAAGGATGGCAAGGAAGATCAGCTTGAAATCACGGTCCATAACACGCGTTGGGATAAGGTGGCTCACCTTGTTCACTCAGGTGCCTCCGACGAAGTGTATGAACTCACCGGCAACCGGAACAATGCGAACTCGACCGTTCAATTCGGGAGCGGCATCAATGGGGCTCGACTGCCCACCGGCGTTGAGAACGTCAAAGCCTTATATCGCGTCGGCCTGGGAGTAGCCGGCAACGTTGAACCCGGGCAGATCAATCAGCTCCCTTCGCCTCCGTTCGGAGTGAAAGGGGTCACGAACCCTTTGCGAGGTGACGGCGGAGCCAATGCGGATTCGATCGCCCAGACGCGGCTGCGCATCCCGGCGATGGCATCTGGCATGCGGACACTCGTTTCGCTCGACGACTACAAGAACTTCGCCTTGCTGTTCGCCGGTATCGACAAAGTCTCGGTCGAGAGCCGGAGCGGTCAAATCACGATGTACGTCGCCGGCTGCGCGCCCGATCCGCTCGACAAGCAAGGTTCGCTGTTCCGCAACCTAGTCTCCGCTTTTGAACAGCTCGGCGATGACGGTGCTCTGGTTCAACTGGAACCGCACCAAGGTCTTCTGCTGCACATCGATGCGTCGGTGAGCGTCGATTCAAGGCATGATTGGGAACCGGTAAAAGCGGCGATTGAAAAAGCGTTGCTGCTTCGTTTCGGCTATCCCCAAGCGCAACTGGGTAAGAGCATCTCGGCATCCGATGTCGTGCGCACGATCCAGTCCGTCGACAAAGTGAACTACGTCGTGCTCAATCGCTTGCTCGGTATGCTCGGATCTTCGAGTAACGCGAGCGACGACACAAGGCGCTCCTTTGCAGACAACGAAAGCGGGACATCGGCGCGGGTCAACGACCATGTCAGTGTTCTCGTCAACGAAGTTTGCTTCATTCACGAAGGTGTCTCTTCAACCGTACAGTTGAGGAGACTGCCATGAGCATGAACGGACAACTGTCCACTTACCACTTGCTGCCGACCGTCTTTCGGCTGCGAGACGGGCAGAACGGCGGTTCGCTGGAAGCGCTGCTGCAGGTGATCGATGAGCAGGTTCGGAATGTTGCCGATAATGTTCGCGACATGTATGGCGACTTCTTTATCGAGACCTGTCGTCCTGAGTTCGTACCCTACATCGGTGAGCTTGTCGGTAGGCCGGTCGTTCCCACTCTGATCAATAGCGAAACAGCCGCGGAGTTTCCAAACGCCATGCGGTTGGTGAACCCGCGGCGCGAAGTGTCCGACGCCATTTCACTGCACCGCAGAAAGGGGACACTACCGGTTCTTGAAGAGTTGGCGAAGATCGTCGCGGGTTGGCCTGCGCATGCGGAGGAATGGTACCCGCGCGTCGCGCAGTTTCAAAACCAACGCGACCTGTTCCGCTTGCACGATCAAGAACTGCATTCAGCAACGCGCGCACAAGCTCAATCGCTGACAAAGACCCTGACTACGTTCGGTGAGTCAGTGGATACACGCAAGCTGAAACGCAACGGATCGCTCGATGGTCCGTTCGATCAAGGAGCTTTTTTTACCGACACGAAACAAGAGGTCAATGATTGCCCGGCTCCGAAGAATCGTGACCTCCTTAGACTTCATGTCTGGCGACTGAAGACATATCGCGCCACGCAATCTCGCGCGATGTGTATACGTGACATCACCATCGCCTGCGGCGAGTCTCGCATTCAGTTGTACACGTTCGACTCAGTCGGATTGTGTAAGCCGCTCTTCGTCAACCCGCAGCCGGAAGCTCATGACACCGATCTGTCGTCCAAGAGCAATCTGCCCATTCCATTGACCCGCGATCTGCTGACGGCTGAGCCGAAGACGGAGAATCCGATTCCCACTCCGCCGCCGTTTCACCAACCTGTAAACGACCTTTACTACGGTCGTGGCAAGAGTGTTGAAGTTTGGGTCGAAGAGTGCAATGTTCAGACCAAGTTATACGAACGTCGATTTCTGCCGAGTTCGCAAGTTCATGTATGCGACTTGTCAATGCTGCTTTGCGATTGCGACGGCGGATCGTGCGATTGCGGCACGAATGACCGACTCGCGTCGATTTATACGCAGCTAAATCTAGATCCGCTGGATGGAGATGAGCACCCCAGCTTTAAGCAAAATAAATGTTCATCAACGAGTGGAACATCGGAACCACAAGTTTTGGTCGATCCCGAATGCGGATTGCTCGCGATTCGAATTTCGCAATCTACGGCGGCAATGACCGTTCCGGAATTGCTGACGACGTACACATACGCATTCTCTGCCGACATTGGAGGCGGTGAGTACCGGCGCGACCGTGAGCCTCAAGGCCGTCCGCACGACGAGTTCATTCGGCTGCGACGAGACATCCCGGAGCAAAGCCGATCCGGAATGTCTGACGATCAGAAATGCGACAGTCGTGAATACCTTCCGCTGAAATACTTTGAGTTCGCGCCGACCACCGCGAAAGGGCGTCCGTTCCATAAGGTCGTCGAAATTGCCGACAGCGATACTTACCGGATCCGCCACAAAACGATCATCAAGGTACCGGCCGGTAACACGTTAGAAATCCGAGCAGCCAATTTTCGCTGTCCGACAATTGAGATCGATTGCAATGAATGCGATGGATCGCTCGAATTTCACCTCCAAGAGGGTGCCAAAGTCATCCTTGACGGCTTGCGCATCGCCGGCAGTCGCATCACCTTTGCTCCTCTCCCCAGCGATCCAATAAAGCTCGGTGGATGTCCGAACGATTGCCAGTCGCAGGAGCAGAGTTGTCCGCAATATCCTGTCGATCCGCAACGCAGAATAGTAATCAGGCATTGCACATTAGTTCCCGGTGGTAAGGGATGCGCTAAATGCTGCAAGTCGATTCGCCCTGCTGAACTGGAATGCAAGGTGCCCAACGCTGTGATCAAGATCGACCACAGCGTTGTCGCGACAACTTGGCTAAATATTCCCGAGGATAGTCAAGCGTCGCACTCTGATAAAAGACTGAAGCCTTCTCAAAAAGTCCAGCGACTGTGGATACGTGACAGCATCGTCGACGGACAACATCGAGATAACGTCGCGATCTGCGGGACAGGCACTGCGATTGCTCGCATCGAGCGCAGTACGTTGCTGGGAACGACTTCAGTGAGAGAGTTTGATCTCGCGCAGGACTCGGTTTTCTCTAAACCCGTCACTGCTAATCGCACTCAACCCGGCGGAATGAGATTCTGTTTTGTACCAGCCAACTCCGGAATGAGTGCTACGGCACCAATTTGGCATACTCCTCAGCAGTTCTATTGCGTCCCGTCTCAGAGCTACGAACGTAAAAACTTAGTAGACGCAAATTGCGGTTGTCCTAATCAGCCGCCGAAGGCAGACGACTCCTGGCGACGAATCACGTTGAGCTTCACGTCCTGTCGTTACGGCGATCCGGCGTATTGTCAGTTGCAAACAATGCACGCCGAAAAATGCGCTGCATCCACATCCGATTGCGGATGCCACGATCACGATGCGGGCCCGCCCGAATGTAAATGCAAGGGCAAGTGCGGCGGTAACAAGGACGACGCATGCGGTTGCCGATCTGATGCACCATGCAACACCGATCAACTCTGCTCAAAAGAAATCTCGCGCGGTGCCGAATGCGGTTCGGAGATGGGGGCGTTCCACAGTCTTTACCAACCGCAACGTGAAGACAACCTCAGGCAGAGGTTGAACGAGTTCACGCCGCATCCGATGCGTTCCGAACTGCGATTCATGAATTAGGAGTCGATGCAATGTACGGTGACTTCAGTCGCAACCCGTTTTCACATCCCAGCGCGGTGCTTGAAACCGGTGTTCGCAAGGACAACGACCAAAAGAGCAGCCGAATCGGGCGCAAGGCGCATATTACACGTGTTCTCTTCAACCAGGGCCAGCCGTGCGTTGAAGCGGACATGAATGAGGCGTTGAATGCAGTATTAGCACGGTCGAAATACCGTGGAGTATTCGAGTACGACGGAAATTACTGTACTGACGCGACCGGCCTCACGTTCAAAGACGGTACGTTGATCACGCCCCTTGGAGCCATCGAAATCGGCTGTCCGCTCCATGTCCCAACCACGGACATCACTCAGGATGGCATCTATTTGACGGTTTCGGAGCATCCACTCTCGCTCGCTTTTCTCTCAGGCCGACTCGCTGACGAACGGTTGGTCCACGCGAGCGAGATTTGGGGAATGAGATTGCATGCAGCCAGAAACAGGGCTCAAGATCTCGCGAAAATCAAACTGCATGCCAAATGTGACAGTAACAAGGCTTCATCATTACCGATGCATTCGATTATCCGTATCGAAGTGCATTCTGTGCCACTCGACCCGTCTAAAGTTGCGGAAGCCAAGAAAGCAGATTCCTCGGCGGGAAATTCCGTCGAGGTCGGTAATCTCGTTTTCAAGTTGGACTTGCATAACGCCGGTTACGCCAATGCCATCTGCAAAGGCGATGGAAACACAATCTCATTAGGGCGTAACAGTTGTTTCGTCCGAAATATTTCGCCCGACGAAATCATCGAAATCCAAGAACCGACGAGCGACAACTTCATAGCCTATCCTGATTCCAAGCGGTCTCTGCACGTCATTGAAAGTGTCGATGATCGGCAAGTCCACCTACGCTCCACTACACCTCCTCCGGCTTGGAAAGAAGGCCATCAATGCCGCTTCTGGCTGGAAAAACTGGAATGCGATCCGCAAAAACCGCAGCCTCAGTCCATCACGTTTTCGCAATCCGGCATAACGTTGACCTTCGAAAATCCGACCAATGCGTTTCAACCTGGCATGGTTTGGTTGGTCAACAGTGATGAACTAAGAACTGCATCAAAACAAGCCGCGCCCAATGACTCCGTATGCGCAGTAAGCGAGCTCCATGAGCGGCCGTACTTCAAGCACTTCAACCCTCGAGCATGTCAACAGCCTGCTCCCGCAGCAGTAGCGCCGGCACCTCCCCCAGGTCCGGCACCAGCGGCTCCGCCGCCTGTGTGTTCCCATCCTTCATCACTCAATTGGCATGATCTTCCGTGCGGCGCATTGGCTGTGGATGCGAACTCGGCGGCTGTGCGTCGTTGGCTTGCGAGCATGACGCTCGGTGAACTTGCCGGGCTCGACCATGAACAGGTCCGAGCTCGATTGACTCGCGATTGCAACATTCGTCTCGAAGCTGATCCAGCTCTGGAAAGCGAAATCTTGAAGCTGATCGCTCGGCGCGATCAATATCTCGGGGCTTCGTACTCTCAGCTCGCGTAATACCCGGTTTGCTCCATCCACTCATTTCATGACGACTTCCCCACTATGAAGATCGATCCCAATATTTCGCTGGAAGATTTCAAAGCGGAAATGCAGCACCGCGTCGTACGCTACTCGCCCCGTTCACTGGCAGTAAAGCACGCATTGCGTTTCGCACGCAAACATCAAGACCCCGAGTTCTATCGCGTGGCCACTAACAAGGTTCTCGCGCAAAAGCAGTTCGCGCGCGAAATGTACGGTCCAGGACTCTTTGAACGACTGTTTGATTACTTGTCGCTCGGCTCGCTGCGCGAAGTAGTCGTGACCGTGATGTTGGTCGGGCTGGGCATTCTCGGTATCGATGTGGGCAAACGAGCCATTCAACAGTTCTCACCGCCGCCCAGCCGCTTGGAAGGTATGGAAGTCGAGCAACTCGCTAAACAACTCGGCATCGAATTGGAACCGACTCCTGTTGTGAACGGAGCCAAGGGAGCTCAAGACCCGAAATCGCCGGCCGGGAAAGAGGGTCAGGCCGCGAAAACCCAGCGCCCTCCGAACGTGGCGAATCTCAGCGATGCAGATGTGCAGCGTATCGCCGCCGCCGTGTTAGCCGCTATGCGGCAACCGGAGTCCGTCCCCGAGCCCACAGAGACAACACCAACTGCTGCGCAAGTCGATGCATCGCCTGCGGGTGCTCTCGTCGCGGCTGAATCTGCAAGTGGGCCCGCTTTGCCTGCGAGTGCTACGGGCACCCCGACCGCTCCTTCGCCCATCGAATAAACTCCGCGAGCGATTGCTGACATGCTGTTTCAGGACAACGCACCAAGTGCGACGGCGAATGAATTCAAACCGGCGGATCGCCTGTTATGGCGATCCTATCACCAAGCCGGTTGGTCTGAACTGCGCGCGTTCTTCGAGTTGACGAGGCTGCAGACGACGACTTCCTACGGCGCAGTGTGCACGGAGTCAGTCGAATCCTATCGCAGGCGACAAGAGCAGTTATTGAGACAAGCCGGAATCAACTTCCATGGTGCTCTCGAACATGCGAAGTGTTCGATGCTGCATTGGCATCGATCTCTCATCGGACAGTTGTGGCTTGACTATCTGCAAATCATGCGCGGCGAAGCGGCTGAGGGACCGCCGGCGGACTCGCCCGATCGAACCAGCCGACTGATCCCCGCTGCTCAAGAGTCGGTCGCGTTTTTGTTGAAGCAATCCCAAGACAAACAGGATGTCGAGCTGTTCGCATACGGCAGTCATCTGCTCGGGCTATTGATGCTGGAGTCCTGCCGCGGCGCCGAAGCAGAAAAGCATCTGCAAACGGCCTCGCAAAAGTATCTCGAGCTGCGCATTCTGCCGCGTACCTTTGATGTCCAGCATATGCTCGGCAAACTGCTGCAATGTCAACAACGCTTTGAACTGTCGATCATCTGTTTTGCAGCGGCTGAACAGTCATCGAACATCGAGCGACGTGCCAGAAGCTTCGTCGATCGAGTCAACACGCTGCTATGGCTGGGTCGATTGAGAGAAGCCTGGCAGGAGTTCCGAGTCTGGCAACGCATCGAAAAGAGTCTCGACCAAGAGCTCCACTTTGATCTGATCTTTCGCGGCAAACTGTTATTTGCGCTGGTCGCAACGCGCTTCGGCGAATTGGCTCAAGCCGAATCACTCTTGTGTGAACTGGACTGCTGCCTGAGAACTCATCAAGTCCCGTTTTCATTCTGTTCAGTCGTATTAGACATAGTTCGGTCTGAACATTACTTGGAAACAGGTCGCATTCTCCAGATGCGAGATCGGCTCAACCGCATCATCTTCACGCATCCGATCTCCGAACGAGGTTACGAATGTTTTGAATTGCTGTTACTCGGCAGTTCATGTCGGCAGTGCGTTTCAAAATGTTGGTTCCAGGAATGTTGGCAGTGCAACGCATGCGGTTGCAGGACCCCGGTGTTGATCGCTTTTCCCGGTCCGACGGAGCATAAACGATTCGAAGTTGAGAAGATTCTCGTACTCGTCATCGACTCGCTGCGTGCCGCCGCGATGTTTCGCAATGGCGATCTGAAATCAGCCGAGCAATCGTTTCAGCGGTTGGTGCATGAATCGATTCCGCTCTGTCCTGCAGAATGCTATTTCCCATTCGTACTGAAGATTCATCTGCTGAAGGCGATTCAGGCGCGAGATGTAGATGCACCGAGAGTGATCGGATGCAGTAACGAGATCCTTCTGGAGTTGGAACAGCGTAAGCGGCGCAGGCCTGATCTTGAAAGCGACATTGAAGCAGTGCTGGGTTTTCAGCGCTATGAGTTCTCCGAGTGCGATACGGCCGTTCGCGTCTTGGAAGGAGCGTATCAGAAAGCGATTGCCGCCAAGCAGCGCACTCACCCGAACGTGCTCGAGCTGCACGCGAGATGGCTGCACATCCAAGCAGAGTGTCGCAGTACCGATCCGGCGACGTTGTTCGATGCGGCCGCAGAGATTATCGAATCCTTTCCGCCGTCAGTTGAATGCCTGGACGAGCGACGATTGGTCGCGTCACGCACCGCAGCTTGGTTGCGTTTGTATGCGCACTGCTTTGCATCGGCGATGGTGTGGTTCCAGCGGCTTGCCGATCAGTGGGCGGAGATGGTCGCTGTGAACGAAGCTACCGATCAGATCGCGGATTCTTTGGTCCTGTACGGTTCCGTCGCTGCGCAGCTCGAATGCGGTCGTACGCCTGAGTCGGTGGCTACGCTCACTGCCATGGCGAATCAACGGATAGCTGTCGAATCAGGTCTATCCGCCGTGGCCCACGAACTCAGTCGTATCGCTATCGCGCTGATGCGTCGTAAGTGTTTTCGTTCGTCACTCTACTTTGCCCGCGAGCTTGGCTCAATACGAATCGTTGTGCGACACGGCCAACACAACGACGTTGCACCAAACGATTGCTCGGATCGAGCGAGAGGCATCGCTTGACGAAACGCACGCACACGTCATGTGTTGCGGAAAGTGAGCGAATCGGCGGGAAGTGCGAATGAAGTCGAATGTTTCGACTGTCTGCTGGTCCGTACTGTGCGGTTCAGAAGGCAGTCATTTTGTGTTAGGAGAGTGTTATGACAAGACTCCTGTGGATGGCGGGAATGAGCAAACGGCTCATGACCGCCAAGAGACTGGGTGTCGCAACGCTGGCCGCGCTCGGAGTGTACTCCTTCGGAGACAGCGGCATGAGCTACGTTTCGACAGCCGGGCGCATCGTGTCCGAGAATGTCAGCGACAGCATCCCGGTCTCGTTCGAGATTGAACGAGCTCGAACGATGATCGATCGGCTGACGCCCGACATCAAGCGGAACATGGTGGTGATCGCCCAAGAAGAAATCGGTATCGAGTCCTTGCGCAAGGAAGTGACTGCCGCTGACCAGGCTCTGTCTGCTCAGCAGAAACAGTTGCTCGAACTGCGCAAGCAAGCGGACGCCGGAGCTTCGAACATTCGGATCGGCAGTCGAACTGCTTCGGCAGCCGACGTCGATCGCGAATTGGAGCGGCGGTTTACTCGCTGCAAGTTGCTTGAGGCGACCGTCGCAGCCAAGCAGGATCTGCTTGCAACGCGAGAAGATTCGCTGAGCTCTGCGCGGGCGAAGCTGGAAGCGATGCTGAATGCGAAACGAGATCTCGAGATCCAGGTGGAAGACCTGGAGACTCGATTGCGAACTGTTGAGACGCAATCGGTCGTTCGTCAAGTCAACTTTGACGACTCGGATATCGGACGATGCCAAACGCTTGTCAATGATTTGCGAGCGAGATTGAGCACTGCCGAAAGGATCATCGTAACGGAAGGACACTATGATGAGTTGTCCGATATCGCATCCGTTTCCGGTGGAACCATCCGCGAAGAAATCGACAACTACTTCTCGAATTCGGGCGAGTAGTATTTTTCCTGCAAGGAGACGAGTAGGAATAGTGGTCGCCGCTATTCCTACTCCATTATCTCTGTTCGACAGAGCGGAATGCGATCGAGACGACTATGGAATACGACCTGATGGATGCGGGAGGAGTTTCTGCGTGCGCTCCCGACGCCCCCGACTACCGCGACATGACGTTGGACTCGGACGAGGCGGAAACGCTGCTGCGATACATCAAGCACGTGGACGACGGAGTCAACGAGGCTTTTGTGATAGAAGGCATGCCACTGAAGCGTGAGCTCACCCTTCGCGGATCAGCAGCCGATGCCTGCTGCTCGCTGCTCGAGTACTATCGCAGCATCTACCTCGGAGATACTCAACCGCTCAGCCGTTCGTTTCTCCATTCGACGACAGCTATGCTGAATGCCGCGGTCGGCCTCGAAGGGGTGTCGCTGCGCACAGTGCTCAACTGCGTACGGCGCTGCGGAATTCCACCTCAATCACTTGTAACAGCTCTGGAACGTCGCGGCGGACAAGCTGTTGATACGCCGCTTTGTTATCAGTTCAACGATTACGCGAACGATTTGTTTTATTGCCGTATCGATCCGACGAATTATCGCAAGGCGTTGTCGGAGTTAAAGGTCTTGCTGCGAGCCGGCATCCCTTGCTTGTTCTCCATGTCGATAACAGCATCTACTGTCTATGATCGGAGCGGATCAGAAAACAAGCCGATCAAGGGAAGCGTTGAAGTGTTCGGCCGATTCGATGGAGTATTGGGACTGCGCGCCGGTGTCCTGTGCGGCTTCAGCGATGAAGTATGCATCGATCATTTAGGGTCGCTGCGTTTCTTCGGTCCGTTCGGTAGCGACTGGGGCGACGAAGGATTGGGTTGGATGTCGTATTCGATGTTGCAACGCAGAATGATTGCGGACATCTGGGTACCGATGAGTCGAAGTTGGCTGGCCGAAATGACGGCACCCTACCCGTGCTTGGCAACCTCCGGTTCCCACAAAATTCCCTGACCCGAACCGTCGCCCGCAAAGCGAATCGATAAGACAATTCGAGATCGATTGAGATTGCGAATGGCATCGTTCAGTCGTCGACGTGAATCGATCTCGGGATGTGACGGGAGAGGATCATCGATCTTCGCAGGCCATCCTTCTTCTTCGAATGCACATAGGATGGCGACCTGATTGGGTGAAGGGATTCGATATTGTTTGATCATTCGACCTTCGTACCAAAGCTCCTGCCGCTCGACATCCCAGCGCGGAGTCTGATCACGCTTCGTCGTAGGTGTGGGTGTGTATCGCGTTTGAAAGACAACGCCCGAAGAATCAGGATCGCCGATCATGCGCTCTGCGAAGACAACGCCGGAGTCGGTCAGCAGAAAGCTCGAACGACTATTTACGGTCGCATCCCCTAACCGAAAACTTCGCTCTTCGTCACCGGGAAACGTCGTTTCCGTCAGATGTTCCAAGAACCCCTGCAAAATCAACCAGCGGCAGTCGGTAATCTCGAATCCGGCGGCCGCAAGTTCCGCAAGCGGAACGGCCATCTGACGGCTTTGAGCAGGTAGACAAATGGAATAGCGTGCTGCGGCCAGTAGAGCAAGCAATCCATTACCAAGTCGCTCACTTAGCCAATGCAATCGGACGACTTCATTGATCTCTTGCAGGTCCATAGCAAACCTTACGCTGTCCGCTCGAGTTGACGCTGTTCGGATTTTGCGTCACACAACCTAAGAGGCGGCTGAACGGCAAACTAGCGGCAGTCTGGTGGCAACTGTGCTACGAAAGAAAAATGCCGAGAATCAATCAGCATTCAGTCCACACAATCCCTTCACCCGTTCCATCGCCGCCGAATCGAATCAATCGATTCGCTTGGTTGCGATTCAAACTCCGAATCGCGTCATGCAACCGTTGCTTCGTATTTAACTCATCAACCGGAGGAAGAGGATCGGAAATACGATTGGGCCATCCTTCCTCTTCAAAAGCGCAAAGAATCGCTTCCTGGTTTTGCGCCGGACAACGAAAGCTCTTCACCGGCGACCCGCGATACTCCAGTACACGCGCTTCGACGTCCCAGCGAGGAATTGGTGCCGCATTTCGATTCGATGCATTCGCTTCACGAACAGTCAGCCGATCCGACTTGCTTTCGATCGCGAAAGTCGATTCATCCGTCGCGTGTCCTTCACACAGCACGTCGACATTTAGAGTCCATAGAGAATCGGAGTCTAGAGGATCGCAATTACCGACACCAATCAATATGCGTCGGTAAATCAAAGCGCGAATCGAAATCGGATCGAATCCCATTCCCTGCAGTTCATTCATACGGAACGGCAACGGTTCATTCCACTGATTTTGCACGCGAGCTTTCTCAAGCCTAACGAGTCTATCTACAAGCTGCAGCTCGGAACTGTTCAACAGTTCTGAGCGCGACAGCTCGTCTAAAGCAATCTCACAGCAGAGATGTGATCTTTGAGTTGTGGGGCGTAACACAGTTCAGACTTGCACATTCGTGATAAGGGCGGCTCGTCGTGCAACAGGATTCCGTTCTTCTTTGGCAATGTCTCCGTTCGGTAGGTCTTACTCGAGCAATGAAGTTAACCTTCACCGCATAGGAATAATGACGCGGGATCTACTCGCGTCGCACTTTATGGCGCTGTAAGAGCTCAATCAACTAGGCGACATCACTTTGGCGGAAATGCGCCAACCCGCCGTAGAGGGGCGATCAGCTGTCATAATCAGAAATCACGGCCTTGCCTCTCAATCGCTTATTACTTGATCGGGCTTTCCGTCGTTTTCCGTTGCAGGCGGAGGATATGACCTGAGCCGCGATGGCATGACGTGGTATGCGGATAAGCGATTTCCACTACATCGTTCTCGATGTAATAGCTGCAGATCATTCCCTGTCCGTTCGGTGTAGTGATGACCATGACTCGGCTGCCGAGAAACCCGACTTCGTTTGCCAGCACCGCCGATTGCAAATCGTTAGCGATGGAAGCAGTCACGTTTCCGCCCGCTTTGATCTGATTGCCTTGAATGGTGAACAGCGTATCGTGCACGTTCAACCCGATCTCGTCCGGCAACTTCACGTTCGGGTTTAAGCAGCGAGTGACGTGCGTAATAATCCAGTCGCCCTGCAATTGCTTGATGTCCAAGCTGGGTGCCGGATTGGTCGCTAACTGGCCGGACCATGGATACTCGCGCTTCGCAGCGTCTTCTCCTTCGTTCAGAGTGTGAAAGCTTCCCTCGAGCACCAAGACTTTGCGATAGTTGCAATCAACTTCGACAGCCTTTCCGTTCCATTGCTGCAGCGGTTGAGTCGCTTGTTCATCGATATAGCGTATGAAGGTCAGCTCTCCCTTCGCGCCGTCCCACGAGCCGCGTATCGGCTGGTTATAGATGGAACCCGTGACGCGATCCTCTTTATCGATCGTGAGGTCGAGTATCCCGCGTGTTGTATTTCCGAGTATCCACCACTTACCGGTAACCGCGTCTGAGGAGACCGATTCCGCGAGGGCAACATTGCGGCTGAAGCCTGCAGTTACAAAAAGGACGCAGACCACAAACAATTTGATCGTCCGAAGCACACGAATCATCGGATGAACTCCTGATCGACAGCGTGAAAACGAAACGGTCAGCGACCGCAAGTACTCGTAGAGAAACCCTTGAAACTCGGCTCATCGTATCAAACGTAAGTCGTCGATCCAATCGATTTCGGCTCTCTCTGTGCAGCGAGCGACCCGGTTTTCGTCCAGCGTCTCGTCACCGAATCGTCTTCAGCTCATCGAGTCGCGGCCCGTTACCGCCTGCTCAGATAATCGTGCAAAGCGTCGGAACGGCTCGTACAATGGCCGGAACTCGATTGAACGAAGGAACATATCTGATGCATGACCAAGTCAAACAATTTCTGCTCGATCACGAGCGATTGACTCGTCGCTGGTTCATGCAGACGACGGCAGGTGCCGCAGCGCTGGCCGCGACGGCTCGACCGCTGGTCGCTGACGAAGACCAAGATCCCGTCATGCATGCAGCCATCGCCAAGCTCGAATCGTTTATGACTCGACCAGCCGATTTCCGCGATGTCTCGCGCGGCAAGCCGTTGCCTCATAGCTTGCCGGATGAAAAGAAAGCCGAAGTCGGGTTGACTCGCGACTCTTGGCGATTGGAAGTGATCAGCGATCCGGATCGTCCGTCGAAGCTCGGCAAACAACTCACTAAAGCCGCCGGCAATGCACTGACTTTTGAAGATCTCATGAAGCTGACCGAGCGGAATCGAGTGCGCATTCCAAAGGTCATCACGTGCCTCAATCACGGTTGTCCTGCGGGCATGGGGATTTGGGAAGGAGTCCCGATGCGAGACGTCTTGTGGATGACTGAACCGCGCGAGGATCTGCGTCGCGTCTTCTACTATGGTTATCACAACGAGGATCCGAAGCAGATGTTCCGCAGTTCGTTGCCGCCCAGTCGTATCTTCGAGGACCCGTACGATCTGCCGCCGGTCATCCTGTGTACGAAGCTGAACGGCGAATGGCTATCGAGCGAACGCGGCGGTCCGGTCCGCGTCGTAGTGCCTGAACATTACGGATTCAAATCGATCAAGTGGTTGACGACTATCGTTATGTCCAACTTGGAGAATGCCAACGATACGTATGCGAGCGGCAATAACGATCTGGACAGCCCGATGAAATCGTTCGCGGCAACGTTGAACGCGCCGCGCGAAATCAAGACAGGTCATGCCTTCGCCGTCACCGGATATGCTCAAGTCGGAATCTCAGGTGTCAGTAAGGTTCAAGTCGCGATCCACAACGATGAGACCCCGCCGCCGGCTGATGACAAGTATTGTGTAACACTGCCGTGGCAAGACGCTCAGATACTCGGGCCGCCTCCCACATGGGGCGGTGATTTGCCTGGCGGTTTAATTCCGGAGGGAACGCGAGGTTTCGACGGACAACATCCAACCACATGGCCCACGCCGCTATGCAAAGTCCATTGGGCTCTGCTCATCGAAGGGCTCCCTGCGGGCGACTACACATTGCGTTCGCGGACCGTTGATAACAACCGACAAGCCCAACCCATGCCGCGACCGTTCCAGAAATCCGGACACGCTGCGCTGGAGGTGAAGAAGTTTACGGTGAGCTAAAGAGGGTTAGCGCCCAAAGTGGACGGAAGAGAGAAGACGAATACGAGTACTCGGACTTGAGTTTGATTTCGAAACAAGTTGCATTTAATTTTCGGACGAAAGTGATACAGGCGCCTCGCTTAGGGGCGTGTTGATTTAGTCTCTGCCGACTAAGTCAACGACACTGTCGGAACCGGGTTGTCAGGCCCGGAGGGCCGGCAGATCGTTAGCCGGCGGCATAAGCCGCCGGATTCAACGAACACCGCGGATGCGAAGCCCTGGAGGGGCGAAACATTCAAGACAATGCGGAATCAAACCGGTGTTTCGACCCTTCGGGTCTTTCTGATTCAATGGTACATGCATGGTCCGGCGGTTGACACCGCCGGCTGACGCTGTATCGGCCTTCCAGGCCTAAAAAACGGGTCTAGTAGATTAAATCAACACGCGCTTACGCCTCGGGTAGTGATTCGGAGAGATTCAAACGATGTCGAACGAAGAGGCTGAACCGTCCGCTCCGAAACGCTCGACGCGAGAGCTGTCGGAAGAGTTGTATTCGACATTGAAAAGGCTGGCTGAGTCGCGGTTGCGGCACGAAGCGCCGGGCGCCACGTTGCAGCCGACGATGTTGGTGCATGAAGCGTTCCTGCGACTGTGCGGCAACAACGAAGATTCCGGCTGGGACTCGCCTGGTCACTTCTTTGCGTCGGCGGCGCGGGCCATGCGCCACGTCTTGATCGATCGAGCTCGTTCGCGACAAGCAGTGAAGCGAGGGGGCGATTGGATTCGCGAAGCGATCGACCTTGAGCAGATTATGGGCGAAGATCCCATCTCGATCGCAACGGAACTGGACGAAGCCCTCGAAGCCCTGCAGGCATATGACGAGCGTAAATCCCAGATCGTGGACATGAAGTTTTTCGCAGGGATGTCTATCGAAGAGATTGCAAAGGCAACGGGCGTCTCGGAGTCCTCAGTGAAGCGGGATTGGAAGTTTGCGAAAGCTTGGCTGCTGCAGCGTATGAAAAACGAAGCATAGAAAAAAAGTTTTTGGGGGGGTGAGCCGGCCATAGCGATTTCTTCGCATATGTTGTTAGCCGATCGGCGAGGAGGCTTACAATGAGCGAAGAACGCAAAACGCGTATCGAAGATCTGTTCCACCGAGCACTTGAGATCTCAGACCTGAATGACCGCGCTGCATTTCTCAAGCGAGAATGCGCGGGAGATGATTCTTTATATACCGCAGTTACCGAGTTGCTCGGTTTCGATGGTCCGACGGATGTGCAGTTGGAGCGGTGCATCGATGCGCTGCGCACGACAGAGTTGCGACAAGCTCAGAATGATGCAGCGCCGCGCAACCCGCCGCCTAAGTACCCGTTCCTCGCTCCTTCAGACTATCCGGGTAGCCTTGGTCGCCTCGGAAAGTATGAAGTGCTCGAACAGATCGGACGCGGCGGAATGGGATTGGTCTTCCGCGCGATGGCCACCGATTTGCGACGCGAAGTAGCGATCAAGATCCAAAAGTCATCGCGATCCAAAGATGAACTTCATCTGGCTCGCTTCAAGACCGAGGCCCGAGCCGTTGCACAGCTCGACCACAATCACATCGTGCGTATCTACGATGTGGAACTCGATCACGTGCCTCCTTTCCTTGTCATGGAACTTGTCCGAGGTAAGAACCTGGCCGCAGTCGTGAAGCAATCAGGACCGCTGCCGATCGTGCAAGCCGCCCTCTTCGGGATCGAAGCTGCGGACGGACTGCAGGCGGCACATGACCACGACATCGTGCATCGAGACGTCAAGCCGCAGAACTTGATGTTGACGGAGTCGGGAGTGATCAAAGTCCTGGACCTGGGCTTGGCTCGCCTTCCGACAGCCGCCGAAAGCGGTCCTACCGACGCATTCAATCTCAAGTATGACAGCGGCGTAGCGGGCTCGGTTGAATTCATGAGCCCCGAACAAACGGTGTCATTGGCCGATGCTACATCAAAAAGCGACATATATAGTCTCGGTTGCACACTCTTCTGGCTCGTTACGGGCAAGCCGCCTTACTCGGGTGATTCTCCGGCGGAAACCGTCAAGGCGCATCGCGAAGCACCACGGCCGTCCATTCTGAACTACGTCGAACCGACTCGGCTGAACAAGCGTTTCGACGCCGTGTTGCAGCAGATGATGGCTCTCGATCCCGATGATCGGCAAGAGAGCATGCACGACGTGATTCGATCGCTCGAGGATGTGGTACGCCGAGCCGACGGCGCGCGTCGACTGCGACGAATCATTGCCACCGCATCCATAATAACCGTGGCCGCAGTCTTTCTGATCGGCTGGATGATCTGGCGAAGTATCCCTCCCAAATACGACTTCGAATTGGCCGCTGTATCAGATCTCTTTGAAGTCCGCGCGCTCAACAAACTGGCGGCCGAAATAGATGAAATCCAACAGTGGAAAACGAACTACGAAAAGCGAGCCAAGTGGACCGCACAAGCGATATTCGAGACTCCGCAGGCTGCAACATTCAAAGAGTGCTTTCGATCGGGCAACGCTGCTGAAGTAGGCGAGGTCAACAAAGGCTTGATCGCCTTGGATCGAATCTACAACAGCAAGATACCGAGCAGTTGGCGCAACCTTTCCACCAAGCAACTCGAAGGACAGATCGCAAGCGCACTGCGAGACCATCACGATGGAGACGTTCGCTCGCGCGTCAGTCTGTTGCTGGAAAAAGATTCCTCAAAGAACATTCTGCAGAGGTGGGGAATTCCCGATTTTCCGTCTTCTCAGTATCCGCAGCGGCAAGACAATTGGATCGCTGAGCTAAAGACCGAAATCAAGAATCATGTCGCTCCGCGTGCAACATGGTACGAAACGATTCTCGCCATGGAAACGGTAACGTTTGACGCGACGGACGGCCCGAGCGTCGTACTACGACCGAAAGCAGATGACATTCATTTCCGCGGCGATGAATCGACGGCTTCGTTTGCCCTGTGGTTGCGTTTCCCGGTAACTCTTCCGAGCGCAACTACGGAACCGACTTCGGATGCCAAAGCGGGTCGTGACGGTGCGAAGCAATCTGGCTCGACGAGACCGAAACAGGTTGCCGAGGTCGATACGGGGATTCGGCTACTCGATTGTCTCCTCGTTCGAAAACCTGATGGGTCGGTCGACGTCAGTTGGCCTGCGCCGTCGGGAGGCATCGATCACGGTAAGTTTGAAAACGCGCTGCGGTACCTTGATTTTCCGACCGCGTTTGAACTGCGAGATACAAAGTTGACGTTCGATGCCTCGGCAAAAAAACCATCGCTGACCATCGCTTATGAATTTGCTCACGAAGATTTGCCGGCCTGCAATGGCAAGAACGAATTGAAGATCGATACGACGTCCGTTCGTCAACTCGATCACAACGCGCATGTCTATGCCACAACGGCCCAGGCGCTGCCGAAGCTGATGCGTGAACTGGAATCGTTTCGCGGCTTTCCGATCGCCATCAGTCGCGAAGATGAAAACCATTTGTTTCCTTGCAAGTTGCAGGCAGGCAAGTTGCCGGAGTTCGAACTGCGTGCATCGCTCGATGAAGGCTACCGCATTCATTTCAGCGGTGTACCCAGCGTTGCCGTGCGCGAGGTACTCGCCAAAACAATCTGTGATCAGAGCGAAGCGCTGCGCGGCATGGAAGCATTCTGCCTGATTGATTCTTTTCGGCTCGACAAAGTCGCCGGTCAGATCGTCGGCAATGTCGCTTTCAAGTTGCCTGGAGAAGAGCCTGACGGCCTGCGCAGCAAATGGTCGATCGACGGCAAGGGTCAGTTGACTTTGGTATTGATTCCCGAAGTCCGCGATAAAGTGGCGCAAAGGCGTACGATCCTCACGACTACAAAACGCAGGCCTTTGGAAAAACAAGAAATCGAACGTCGCTTGATATCGACGCTTCGGCGATATCCGATCCCTACCGATGCTTTAGAAATATCTTCCGTTCACAGCACGGAGATCGGCAGCTACTTCACGCTCGGATTGACGATCGGAGATTGGCCCAGTTTGAAACTAGGTCCCGTAGAAGTGACTTCGCTGGATGAAATAGAGAGTTCTGTCGAACAGCTGTTAGCCTCATCGTCCGTTATCAAATCCGCGAACCAGCAATGGCAATCGACTGAGTTGCATCCACGATTCGGCCGTTCCACTGCCGAGTTGCTCGAGTGGGATTCAATGACGGCCGTCGGCAAGGTTCAAACGACGTTGTGGCTGAGCGAAAATCAGTTTCACTTAGATGTCGTCGAACGTGTGCGATTTGCAAATGGTAGAGCGGTCATCGAGACCCAGGGTTCAGACGAAACCATTTGGGTTCCCTCGCAGGAGTACGCGTTATCACAGTCGCTGAAGCCGACGATCAAAGGCTTTTGCCGAATGGTGACCGCATCCGTCGAGAACACGACTGGTGTTCACGTCACGGTGGATGTCCACGATGACGACATGACCGATCCTTGGTTGCGACTAGGACCGCCGCGAATTCGTATGCAAGGGATGGTGCGAGTCCCGCTGATCAATACCGACCTCGGGCTCGGCAAGATCGAGATCGGACAAGATGCGATTCAAATGCCCAAGTCGGTGATCGTGCAGCCGCGGTTCACAGTTCATGCATTGAATTTCAATGCGAGTGATCCGAGTTGTGAGATCAATTGGGAAGAGCATTCGATTCAGTTGGGACTGAAGCTGACTCCGCCTTGTCCGCCGTTGCCGGTCGGCGCGCTGACTCCCTATGATCTGCAAGCCTACGGTATCTTCGGAATCCCCATGTCCGATATCCGCTGGGACAATCTCTGTCTGCATGCGGGCCACTGGGGAATACGGGCTGATGCGAAAACAGAAACGGTCGGCGCTGCAGGAAGCCGGCGGTTGGTGTTCGGGGCCGAATCCGACTTGGTACTGCTGGACGATATTCGTGTCGCGCAAGGACGAGGTGAGATCGCCGTGCGAAACTGGGAGTTGGAACGCCTCGGTCTACGTGTCGATAGCGAATTCAACTTGGTCGATACGGAGCTGGGGAGCATGCATGCCAACCTGGTCCTCGTTCCCAACGAAAGCATGATGCTGTCCGGCATGACAGAGGTAGCGGGCTTCGGATTGCGCGGTGATCTGAAGTACGACTCGCGAGCGCAGCCCACGACCATCGATGTCAAAGCACTCACTCAGTTGGAGATTCTGAGTTTCGGATTGGAAGCACAGATTCGAGGCAAGAGCAACCTCGCTTTCAACAAATACGAGTTCACAGCGGATGGTTCTATACCGGTGCCGGTTCCCTGGAAATTGAGTATCCAACAGTTGCACTATCAGTTAACCGCCACGGAGATTTCGACCAAGCTCGATTGGTGGTGGGAAACCGAAAGCGGTCAGATCGTGCATTACGTTACCGAGGCGCCGAGCATCGATCTGATTGATCCCGGCCAACTGCAACAAGAACTGATTCAGGTCATGTTGTACAGCCAGTCGGCCCAAATAGTTGCCATGGAAAGCACTGAGCCGGCAGACTCGGCAGGTTCCGAAGGCTCGACAGGCTCAACCAGTGAGGGAACATCTTCTCCGGGGTCCGATGCGACCGCTGCGTCAAAGCCGATCCCCGGAGTCGTGCCGCCTGTCGCTCAGGGACAAGAAAATGTTGTCCGCGTCGTTCAGCCCGCTGCGACAGAAGGCGATTACGGTAATCCGTCGATTGAACTGTCGATCGAAGGAGACGTCATGCGCATTGTGACGCAGGAGACGCCCAGCCGCGAGATCGGGCGCCTCACAGTAAAGGACGTCGGTCGTGACTCATGGGAAGAGGTGTTCTTCTGCAGCGGATGGACCCCTCGCGATGAAGCATGGATCGGTCTGATCTTGTTCCGCAAAGGGGAACAAGCCGGAGCGCTGCGACAATATCTCTTCCGCAAAGACGGTAGCAACGATAGTCCGCCGATCCGCGTTCCGGCCGACTTGGAAGCCGTAGCAGCGGCACATGACCTCTTTGAACCGACAGATTGGGGCGCTCGAAAAATCTTGGCACTGCACGCAGTTACACAAGCCATGAAGATGAGCGCCGACGGTTACGAGACTGTCAGTGTCCAAATTGACGAATCGCTCACCAGTGCTTCAGGAAGCGCTCCGCAGTTTGGATATGTCCGACATAACTTTTACTTGGGAGCGGATGAAAAACAGAAGTCCATCTCATTCGTCGGAATGTCCGATACCGATCGCTACTTGGCGATAGAACAATTTGCGACAGGAATTCCGACGTTGCCTGGAATCGATGACGCCGGGACGTTCGGCAACTTTGTGGTTGCGGTCAATACAGACGGCGGCAAGACGCTCTGCGCCGTCGTCCAGCGTCCGACTCGCGATCAATTCCGTTTCATCCTTCAAACGGATGATGGTTTCAAGGAATATCCTGTTCAGCGCATCGACGGACTGAATCCTTGGCAAATCTATCCTCTGGCTCATCAACTTGCCAAATCGATGTGGTCGCGTCCGGTTGCGGATGACGCAGTATTTTATGTCGGTGAAGCAGGGGCTTGTATCGTCGATTCCGAAGGATGGCAGTTGATCCCGATGGAGATCGCCAAAGCAAGCAGCGTGCAGTCGTTTGAAAAGGTCTCGTTCGAGAGCTTCGTGAAATGGAATTCGAGCGGTGACGATCCATTGCCGAGCGTCAATCTGTTGCCTTTGCCGCTACGCCAAAGTGAGTCTCGTGCGAAAGCTGATCGACATCAGATCGCGGAACACTGTGTCATGCGATGGCAGAGATTGAAACAACTCGGGACTGTCGACCAGCGCTGGCAGGCGCAGCCGATGGGACTGATGTTGGAATTAGTCAAATCCGAGTAAGAAATCGACCATGCGAGTGTATAGATCGCTGACGGGCGAGTCTCTCACGTTTGCATGGTCCGATTGTCCTGAAAAAAGTCCTTCGAGATAGGTTGCAAGTTCCATGCAGAATACGGATCCACCCGTGCAGAACAACTCCGGTTCGCCCCAACCCGGCGGGCGTGATTGGGTTTCTTGGATGAAGCAATCGGGAAACTACGTCGGTGAACACGGCCCGGAGTTTGTAAAGCGAACACGTGTGCGAGGACTTCTGGCCTATCGACAAGGTTCTCAGGTCTTGGCGACCAACGAACTCTCTGCCTCCGGAGTCGATCTGCGATCAGCGATCATCGCCATCTCGTTGACACTAGTGATGTATATAGCCGCCAACACGGCGCTGATCTATTGGCTGTCCAGTTCGTATCGATCGTACAAACCCGCTTTCATGTCCGACGTAACGAGTCTGTCGGAAGCGGTCACCGCGATGAAAGGGGTGGGATGGATCGATCCGGAATCGGAAGCTAAGAAAAGCGCCGCGGTGCTACAAGGAATGCGAGACGATCAATTCAAGAACCCGCTCCATCGCTGGATCGAAGTCTCGTTTTTGAATCCGGGAATGGACGAAGTCGAGAACAAGTTGGCTCGCGAACTCAAAGAACTCGCAACCGGATCGCCGAGTGGTTGGATCTATCTGCAAGCCAAGATCACCACCGGTAGCGAAGTGTATAAAAAGCTGCTCAGCTCGCATCGCGGCATCATGAGCATCGTCGACGAAGATGCAGATCGTAAAAAACTGTGTGTGGCGATGATCGATGATTTGGTCGGAGCGCAACAAGGACCGATTCGCTGGATTCTGCGCATCAACGGATCGATTCAGTTCGCCACGGTGTTTGTCGGCCTGTTCGTACTGACGGCCGTCACTCGCCGTTATTTGTTCATCACCCGCTTGGCAGCGAATTGGTTGGGCGGCAATCTTGAAAACATGCTCCTTCAATCACCCTTGAATCGCGGTGACCGAGAGTTGGTTGCCGTGGTTCGTCGACTGCAAACCTCACAGGATGCGGATGTCGATAGTTTGATTCAAAACGAAGTCGATCGTCTCAGCCGCGACACCACCGGCGGAATCTACGATCTCTATTGGTTCCTGGCCGGAATCATGCCGTCGCTGGGCTTCATCGGCACTGTCGTCGGTATGTCCGCATCGTTGATGATGGCTGACAGACTGTTCGCAGCGGCCGACCGCCAGTTAGCGATCAGCCGCATGACGATCGAACTCGGCTTGGCATTCGATACAACATTAGTAGCGCTCGTCTTCGGCCTGCTCGCCGGCATTCCGATCGCCGCGGTGAACTCGCGCGAGCGAACTTTCTTCCGAGAGTTCGCTGCGGCCATTACTCAACTGCGTCACAAGCAAGCTGCTGAGGAGCCGAGCCATGGCACAGGCCAATGACAGCAGCTCCATCTCGTTTCTCGATCTGCTGACATGCGGACTCGGCGGCATCTTGCTGCTGTTCTTCATCGTCGTTGCTTTGCGTGACGAGATCGACCTTGATGGTCAGCAAACGGAGAAAGGCAAAGCCGTCGAGAAAGACAGCGTGGTTCTCATTCACATTGCCTCTCCGGAAGGTGAAACGCTATTTGACAAGTCAGGTGCTTGGGTGCTGGTCCAAGACTCAGAAGTCACACCCATGCCGCAATCGATCACGACGTCGTTCGGATCGAGTTTCGCCGTATTCTATGCCGTGAAACCGTTGCCTCGCGGTTCCAAATTGCGATTGGACGGAATACGCAGCGACGCGAAATTCGAAGTGGTCGTCACCGATCGCTTCGGTTCGCAAGATGTTGATTCAAAATTGGTTCAGTCCGATGGATGGGTGTACTCATGGTAAGACTCATCTTCAGTTCGTTACTTGAAACGGCGGGAATCGGCTGCGTACCGCCGCAGACGATGCATGATGTAGAAGGAGTACTCGAATGAACTCCTACCGACGTTATGCATTTCTATCCTTTCTCGATCTGATCTCGTGTGCCTTCGGCGCGGCCGTACTGATCTTTGTGATCTCGGCTTTAGGAGGTGAAAAGAACGCGGGTTCAGAATCACCTGATGTCATGCTGTTCTTTGCCAAGCATGTGAGTGGTACGGCACCTGAGGTTCAGTTTGAAGTTCGCGACCCGATGGGATTCACCTTTCGCACTACGGGCGATATGCCCGAAGGAACGCGGCGGTTTGCGTCGCCGGCGGGAAACGCGTCAGGAGCCTATCTCGTCATCCCGCAGCCGGCAGCGGGAGACTGGACCGTACGACTGTTCTGGGTGGACGGGTATATGAAGCAGAATGCGGTCTTCGAATTGGAATCGTTCAGTCCTGTGCAAAAGCCCAATGATCGAATCTCGCAACGTGCCGAGCTGTCCGCACGGCAGCGTTTTTCAGAGGAATTGAAGATCAAGATCCAAAGGTAAACCTGAATCGTTTCCCCACAAATAATTCTCCATCGGAAGCGACTGTTTCAGAGTGTTACAGTGACACTTGCGAAGAGCTACGCCCGAAACTATCGTAGATCCGCTTTTACCCCACCAATGCGCCAACGGCAAACAATCACTTAGCTACTCACAGATTAGGCAGCCATGATCCATCGCATCGTCCTTTTCGTCTTGATGCTCGCCATCGCCGACACCGCGACGGCTGCGGCGCCCGCACATCTTTATCGCTCAGTCGGCAAGACCAAGATCACCGCTGTCGCCGGTGAAAGCTCTTCACAGGAACTCCCCGCAGGCACGCTGGTAGTCGTCCTGAGTAAAGATGCTGCCGCCGGTGAGGGCCGCGTATTAGTGCGAACCGTAGAACTATCGCCGCAACTCGAAGGTCTGGTGGCTCAGTCGGAACTTGCGGCCTTGCCGGCATCACCCACTGTCGTTGCGCAGGCAGCTCCGGCATCCGCGACTCCTGCGGTTGTTGCGCCAGGCGATCTTCCGCCTCTTATTATGCAACAGCCGAAGGAGCTGCAAGCCGCTTGGAAAGTGGTGGATGCGGCCATTCAAGAGAATGCAACACTGGCTAAGCAACTGCCGGAGCCGTATTTCGCTCGAGGCGAACTGTTGGCCATGGTTCAAGACTTCGATGCGGCTCTGCGCGACTACCTGCGAGCCGTTCAATTGGCAAGCGAATCGGATCGCGGCCTCATCTCCTACTCGGCTTACTTCGCACGTTTGAAGGAAGCGTTTGAACAATACGACAAGTCGCCGCGACCGCCGGCAACCGGCCTGGCTCCGCTTCACTATGCGTCGGGCGTTCATGCTTACCGCAAGGGCGATCACCAAAAAGCGATCGTGCACTTCTCCGATGCAATCTCGTTGGACGAACATCAGCCGCTCTATTGGTACTATCGATCTGTCTCATTCTTCCAAGCCGGCATGACCGACCGAGCTCAACACGATGCTCTCGTCGGTTGTCATCTGGAATGGAAAAACGGAACGGCGGATCGCATCGGGACGAAGCTGGCCTATGTTCAAGGTCAGGCCCGAACATGGCTGGAACTGCAGCGTTTGGGTAATCCGTCGGATCGTCTCGTGAATCGCCGAGCGGACTGAAACAGCGTAGTTCTTTCGCGTCCCCATGCTGCTCGCGGCATTCAGATTCAACCATCGAACAATATCTCTCTCTGCATATCTCGTGCGAATAGCTCTCCATCATGAAAAAGCATCTAGGCTCACTCGGACTATTCATCTCGCCGCCGCCTGCGTCAACGACTTTTCTTATTGCTCCGCAGCAGCAATCGTTGTCGACTCACTCTGCAGCAACAATCGAAGGTCGATGAATCCAGCTCGAACGATATCTCGACGGCGCATCCGTCGCTGAAAGATGTTCGACTCTATTTGCTCGGCGGCCAATCGCGAAAAGCACTGGAGTGCCTGAATACTGCCTGGAACTCAGCGGAAACCGAATCGGGCTGGAGCCGCGGCCGAATCGCGCTCTACATGGGATTGGCTCATCAGCGCATGGGTCATGCGGGTTCTGCAGGCGAATGGTTCAGTAAAGCCTCCGAATTGAATGTCGCCGAAATGCAGGCAGGTGAACTGAACGACCTTTTCGCATCGATGGGCGTTGATACGTCCGAGCCCGCTGATGCGAAGCCTTCAGCACTGCGTCCGCGCTACATCACTGCCGAGACACCGGAAGGGAAGATCAAGTCGGCGGTCGAAGAGATTCGCAAAGCCAAAGCATCGGAAGCGACTGCCGATGTCAAATCGCAGATTCGATATGCGACTTGGTTGATTCTGTTCGGCGAACTTACTTCCAAGTGGGATGAGCTGCAGCTTTACACCAGCTCCGTCGATGCCATCGAAGAGGGCCGCACGATGTTGGTCGCGATCGAGCAGCAGGTCAACGCGGACTCGGCGCTCGAAGCCGAAATCAATGCCGACCCGGCGCTGGCTATTCGCTTGGATGCCGCCCAAACGCGCAGCGCTGCAATTGAACAGCGACTGTCCGATGCGAGAAACAAAGAACGTGCACGCTTGACGCAACTGCGAGAGGTGGCTCGCAACTATCGTTCGGCCATCGAGAAGATCAGCGGCAATCAACTCCTGCTGCTCAGCCGTGACTATGACAAGCTGAAGACCAATCAAGTCGAATTCATGTCCCTGGTGTCCGACGTAAGCCGCGCGGCACTGGATCGCCAAGACCTTTACTTGTTCTCCGATGAACCGAATTTCCTTGGAACCGACGAATATGTGCTCAGCGCCGCCGTGGCCAAGCCGTTGTCGGATAACTTGATCTCGCTGCAGAAGTCCATCGTCGGATATTCGGCTCTGCAACTCGCCGGCGACACGAAGGATGCAAACGACGCCGACCGCGCAGCTTTGCTCGATCAAGCTCGTAAGTGGGCCGAGGCAGCACTCAAAGCGGAAGCAACCATCGACGGTGCGCCTGCCGGGGCAGATCCGGCAAACGTGCTCGGAGCATTCGTCGAAGCGGCCGCCGTCGACGTTCAAACAATCGATGGTGCCAAATCCAAGTCGCTGGATGCAGCCGCTCAGAGTGGACGCTTCGATCAAGTCCGCAAAGCGGCAGAGGAGCTCGCATCGAACGCTTCTGTTAAGGCAGCGCCGAGCGCGGCTCAGTTGGCTGCCGATATTCAGAGCCTCCATGCCCGAATCCAGAGTCCCGAAAGTTGTTTGTCATTGGCAGCGGCACTCCGTGCACTCGGTGAGACCGAACGAGCCGAAAGCGACTTGCTCAACGGCGTCATTCGCCATCGCTCGCCGGAATTGGCCGGCCATTATGTTCAGTGGAAGCGAGAACTCGGGCGAGATCCGCAAGCGATTCGAACGGAACTGGATGATCTTATCGCCAAGACAAGCATCGATGCCGCGCATCCTGCTATCAGTCTCGCACATAGCCGCTTGGCAACGGATGTGGTCGGCACCCAACTAGCTACCGCCGGTATTCCTGAAAAGTCGAGTCCCGCGGCTGCCGCGCTGATCCCTGTGCTGGACGGAGCCGAAAGCGAACTGCGACGCGCGTTACAGTCGCCGGCTGCGGGCAAGATTCACGCTGAATTGGAATCGGCTCTGGCACTTGTCCTCGCACATCGCACCGCCCTCGGTTCAAGCGAAGGAGGCCGATTGAAAGAGGCAGTCACCTTGGCTCAAAACGCTGAAGTCGAGTTGGGTAAGGCGGCCCATGACGGCGGTCTGACATCCTCGCAACGGGAAGCAATCGTCAACGCGCGTTTGGCACTCGGGTTCTGTTCGTTGTCAGCTCTGCCGGCATATCGAGACGAAGGCATCATCGCTTTCACTGCTGCCATGGATGCCAAAGTCTCCGGAACGAACTCGACTGCTTACGGTTTGATGGGATCACCGCTGCTGAAAACGCTGTCGAAGCGAGAAGCCGACGCCGGCGAGAAATCTGCAGCAGAAGAACGCAGCCGTCGACGTCTGTTGACTCAGTTCGTTGAAGCGACGTTTACCAAAGTCTTCGGCGACCCACGAGCCGCTTCACAAGTGATCGACAATGCCATGAAGTTGTCCGGTACATCCGCGGACGGCAAAGGATCGTTCCGAGCCGCCGATCAACTATCGCAGACCGACGGTTTCAGTGCAGAAGAAGACATTGCGGTCGGCATCCGCTCGTTCAAGATTCTGACCGAAATCGAATCGAAAGATTATGCCAAAGCCCTCAGCGACGGCGTTTCATTCTTACACGGCAAACCGTTGACCACAGAGGAAAGTGCCAAGCACGCAGCCGATCCGGTCGCGGCAGCCGAAGTCGCGAATCTACAGTCACCGTTGCAAGCCGCCGCTATCGGCCTAGCCGTGGAAAGCTACTTGGCTCAAATTCCCGTGCTCGATGACTCGGCAGATCGTGAACCGCTCAAGAAACTTGCGATCGCAGTCATGGCGAGAGCCGATGCGTTACTCAAATCCAGTTCCACCGCCAGTCGATTCCCGCACTTGATTTCGATGGTGCAACAATCGAACGATCGTTTGAATTCATCTGACGGGTTCATCGCGCGAGCCGTTGACCAGTTCAAAGCGGGACGTCAACAAGATGCGGAAGCCTCATGCATTGACGGCCTGGCACACCATCCACAAGATGCTCGACTGTGGAAACAACTGCTGACCATCAAGCTCGACGGCATTCGCGGCGGGAAGCTCGCGGCCGCCGAACTCGATCAGCTTGCCAAGCTCATCGAAACCGGTTCCAAGCGCTCCGACTTCTCCGCTCATGACCGTGCCTATTTCCAAGGCTTGATCTTTGAACAATTGAACGAACCGGTCAAAGCGCTCAGTGAGTTTGAACGAGCCGCCGCTTTGGCGAGCGATGCGGTGGAGCGCATTCGCGCCAAATCGAAAGTCGCAGTCACCATGGCTCGCATCGGTTCGTAGACCTAAACACAGCGAGTCCGATTCCTATTACGTCCGAACGTGCGTTATCGTTGAAAGGGAAAGCAATGCAATTGACGTCACGCAACATGAATCGCCGCATTCTGTCGGCGCTGTTGGGTCTGTGTTCCATCACCTCGATGGCCGCTACGCTGGCAGCCGGCGACAAGAAATTGTTGGTGCCTGCCGTCGTGAACGGCAAGCAGAGCTCAATCTATCAAAAGGTCGTCGTGACGAGCTTTAAAGCTCAACTGAGACCACAGCCCGGAGGCGAAGGTCAGTTCATCGAACCGTTTTCGATCTTCTTCAAGATGAAGGCCGACGGCGGAGCGCTCGAAACCCAAGGACATGTTCGAGTCGGTGACTCGGAAGGTAATCCGCTCGGTTGGATCGATAAGAAGGACTTGGCGGAATGGAACACTCGCTTCGTCCTTGAACCGCTTGAACCGAGCGCTGACAAATCATTCGTTGTGAACTTGGCCGAAGGTAATCGACTGGAAATGAAGGTCGTTCCGAGCGGCAAGCGACGCTTTGCCTTCATCACGGGCGCGTCGACCAACGGCTCGGGAAACATGGATGATACAGGTCCGTTCCCGGTCATTGTTTGTACGGCTGAAGTCCGAAAGGAGAGCGCTCGCTCATTCACCGATGAACTGAACGATCTTCGCAATATGAAACTCGAGATCATGTTCGTGCTCGAAGGCACCGACTTCATGATCAACGAATACGACGGTAAACCTTTGTCGGTTTACATGCTCGATCTGGCTCAAGAGTTGGTCAAGACGGTGAAGAGCGACAGTCAACTGGTCAAAACCAAAGGTGTCCGTTTCGGAATCGCCGAGTATCAGGATACGACCAAACTGGCAGATTTCGTTTCGCGTATCCAGCAGCCTCTCACCGACAACATGGACTTGTTCCTCGAAAAACTGAAATCGATGAAGATGAAGGCCATCGAAGGGGACTGGCCCGACGATGTGATCGCCGGCCTCAACACGGCCATGAAAGAAGCGACTTGGTCGGATAACAGTATCAAGCACATCATCTTGATCGGCCAAGCCAGTATGCAAATCGAACCGAAAGGCATTGGCGCAAATCAGTTTGGAGGCGAATGGAATTCGGTCGTCAGGGAAGGCGGGAGTCGCAGTAATCCGGACACCGATTCGGGTTGGAACAGCAGTGGTCTCAGTATCGAGCGCCTTATTCAGTTGGCCAATCCGGAAGGGGGCGCGGTCGAAGAGCGAGCCAAGGCTCAGATGAGTTTTCATGCGATGTGGATCGGCGAACCGATCGAAGACGTCTATCGCAAAATGCTCAAGGAAGCAGATCCGAGTATCGATGCCGATGCCGTGATCAAGACGGCATATGACATGGTCAAGCGAGACGACGCGTACCTCGAGCAGATGGTGGAGAAGCTCGGCCCAGAATTGTTCGGCGCTCTGTTTCGTATTCCGTTGGCAAAACATCAGAACGAACTAGCGCAAAAGCAGTATCGACAACTCACCGCCAACCGTGATCGGGACGGATATTACAAGTTTGTCCGTCCGAATGCCAAAGAATTGAAAACGGCCGCCCTGGACTTGACCTCGAAACTCAAAGAGACGGTCGACGCTACTGCCAAGATTCGTCGCGGAGAGATCCAAGATCCGTCCGCACTTAAGTCGGACAATCCAATTCTCGAACGCTACTACACGGTGGTCGGAGCTTCGGCGGAACGGCTGAAAGATCAACCCGTACATAGCGGAACGGCAGCGGTTCGCGATGCGCGCGGTCGCTCTGTGGCTCAGAAGAAAGTGCTGGTTACGCGCGAGGAGCTGGTGCGGCTCAAAAGTACCTTCGACGCCATACAAACCACATTCAAAAAGATGTCGGCCAAAGTGGATCGGCAGGACGTATCGAGCATCATCGACAAACTGAAACGATCTCTGGCAGGTACCGCGATCGGACAGGAAATCAGCGCCGATACGCCGCTGAAAGATTTTCTCACCGATCTTCCGCTGAAGACCAACGCACTCGATGTAACCGCCGGCGACATCGCCGTCATGTCGTCGGACGCATTTTCGCAGTGGCTCAACAAGCTGGAGGCATCTCAGTTCCGCATTCAAGACTTACTCGAACGACAGGCCGAATGGATGGCGCTAAACGAGAAAGCCGAGAATGATCGATTCACGTTTTTACATTTGAGCGAACTCCCCTGATCGCACAGCGCCATATCGTTATCGCGCCGATGCACGCTTGGGATGCAATTCGGAAGCACACCCCCACTCAGTAGTTCATGATGCAAAAACGTTTTGAAATCGAAGGTCTGCGACAGAGACTATACGACCCGAAACGAGATGAAGAGTTCACCGTGTATGCAGAACAAAACATAACACTGTATGCCGGTGACTTCGTCTCGCTGCTCGGGCCGAGCGGTTGCGGCAAGACAACGTTGCTGTCAGTCCTGGGTCTTTTGCGAGCCCCTTCGCATGCGAAAGAGTTGAAGACGTTCAAGGTCTATCTACCGGATGCGAAATCGGCTGAAAAGTCGATCGACCTTCGAACGGCTTGGCTCAAGAACCGTCGCTCAGTGATCGAAGATGCCAGGCGAAAGCACATCGGTTTCGCCCTTCAATCCGGTGAACTCATTTCATCTTTGTCGGTACGAGAGAACATCGCTGCACCGCTGTACCTCAACGCTCTGTCGTCAGCGAAGATCACGGAGCGCGTCGATTACCTGATCGACGCATTCCAACTGCGTCGCAGATTGGCCAAGGGTACGGACGCATCGGATTCCGCTGATGAAGAATTCACTTCACTGGGCAACGCTCCGATCAATCGTCTCTCCGGCGGCGAATACCAGCGAACCGCGTTGGCTCGAGCAATCGCTCACCGACCTGCGATTGCCTTCGTTGATGAACCTACATCGGCGCTGAATCGAGAACTCGCGCGCGGAGCGTTAACTCAGCTTCGTAAACTGCAGTCGGACCATCGAGATGCCGTTCCCGGCGTGATCGTCATGATCACCCACGATGAGTCATTTGCTCAAGAGTTCAGCAACGTGATCATTCGCATGGCACCATGCAAAGATAAACCGGCCGGCGAGATCCGCGAAATACATCGGACGACCCCGATCGAGGAGCACGCAGCATGAAGCGCTGGATTTATTACCTATCATTAGCATGGAAGGATGTGCTCCGCCTGTGGCGAGCCACGTACCACCAGATCGTGATCGTTACCGGCATCTGTCTTCCGATCTTGTTGTTGCTCGGACTAAAACATGGTCACGTTGAAGAGCTGCGTAAAGAACTCGTGCGCAGTCCTTCCGGACGTCAGATCGTTTTCTGGGCCGCACAAAAGGGCGAACTCCTGACTCAGTCCATGTTGGAAGAGCTAGGGAACGAGATTCCCGGTTCCCCTACGATCATTCCGGAGACACAACGTGTTGTGAAATTCGGACGACCCGTTGTCAAGAGTGACGCAGGCAAGCCGCAGGACGAAGAGTCGCAACTCGTCACGCTCTATTCAACATATGAAAACGATCCGATCCTGCAGCAGTTCGACGTCGAGCCGCCGACGGGAAAAGATCGATCGATCATTGTCTCGACTGCCACAGCCAAAAAGTTCGGGCTCAATCCAGGCGATTCGGTCGACTTGGTACTCAGCCGCAAGCGAGAACAGGTGGAAGAATCACACCCGGTTTCCGTCCGCGTGAAGTCTGTATTGCCATTGGAGGGTGAAAGCGGATTGTCGGGATACGCGCACGCCGATCTGTTGTCAAACATCGAGCTATATGTACGCGGGGGTGCAGTGCCGAGTTTGAGTTTGCCTGCGATGAAAGGTCTGAGCGCTCCCGACTTGTATGGTTCCTACCTAGTGTTTTGTCAGAAGGGGGCTCAGACCCAGCTCTCGCAGGACGACGTAGACTTCCTTGCCGAACGCGCCGTCCGCTGTACAGAGATCTCCGATCCTGAGCTGAAGTCGCTCTACGGCCTCTTCAATGCCGACCGCCTCGGTGAACTGGTTGTATACTTGCTGCAACCCAATCCGACAGAAGATCGATCGATCGCCGCAATGAAGATCAGTCCGATGTACATTTCGGAGAATACGAAGGCCATCGATGATTTTGTCTTCCGTTGGAATCCGCCTCTAGACTGTTCACTCGACAACAAACCGGTCCGAGTCATCGGATTGACACTGCCGACAGTCGAACAGGCCGGAGGTTGGCTGCGAGAGTACGTGCGCCCTGACGTTCGAGCGTTTGAATACGAAGAATCGCAGTCCAACGCCTATCAGGTTCACATTAAGGGTTCCAAACCGGCAACAGTTGCGAAGCTGTTGTGCGGTACGACAACAGTGCCGGTCGTATACGCTGAGACCCCTGCCGCACCCGAGAATCAGTCGGGTACCGACACCGCTGCATCAGCGACTTCTTCGACGACTCAACTGGAAAAAGTCGAGACGGTGAAACCGCAGACTGCGGACCGCGATCCGCAGAAAGAGGCCTCTGGGAGTACGAGTGCAGATCAAGATAAAACCGGAGATGCGGACAAAGCAGATAGTTCAAGCAAGAACAAAGACCAAGAACAGCTTGCCAAACCCAAGCTTGAAATTGCTACCGTACCCACGAATTTGGCGGCATGGCTGACTTCGGCTCACAGTGGAAAGATCACGTTTGACGCACAATCAGGTGTCTTCATCGCAACGCCGGACCCGATCGCATATGACAAAGCTCGACTTTATACAGCCACGATCGATGACGTACCGAATGCAGTGAAAGAACTCTCTGATCGTCGTTATGCAGTAATGTCAGAAAGCACTCGCATCTCGGAAATTCACAGCCAAGACAACTCGCTGCAAACGCTCGTACTGCTCGTCGGTGCGGGAGTGTTTTCTTTCGGTGTGTTCACCGTCGTCAATGTTTTGGTTGATGCAACGGATCGCAAGCGAGGGACGATCGGCATCCTGCGTGTGATGGGCATGTCAGGCGGCGGAGTATTCTTCGTCGTGGTACTGCGAGCCGTAATCGTCGGGGTGTTTGCTGCGGTACTTAGCTTGATACTTGGACTACTGTTGATTGTTGTTGTGCATCCGGAAGCGGCCGACTCACGCACTTCTTGGCTCAGCTTCCTGCCGGCAGTTTCGATCAAACTTTCATCGATCGATTTTTTGATTGTGAGTGCCGGTTGCCTTTTGTGTTCAGGGTTGGGAGCCATCTTCCCGGCCTGGAGAGCCAGCAGGCTCGATCCCTTCGATGCGATCGTCGAAGGCAAATTCCATTAGCCGATTACGATTCCATTGACCACGATTTCGATTTCCATAACTGACTAGATTCCAGCATCGCTGATGCGACAACTTTACTGAGTGATCCGACCATGCCGCGCCGAATTCAGAAAACTTTGCAACGGATTGCATCCTGCATCGCATCCACCGTTCTGTGCAGCACGGTCTGCAGTTCCGCAGGCGCGCAGTCACCTCAGTTACTGTCGCTGCAGATACCAGGCAGCAACGTCAAACTGGAGATGGTGTATCTGCCGGGAGGTAAATTCTTGCCTGGACCTCCGACGTCCGCGGGCGATACGGCTGACGGAGGATTGATCGACAGCTCTAAAGAGCTTCCCCCGTTCTATATGTCTACGACGGAAGTTACATTCGCGCAATTGGCTGCCGCTTTGCCGAAGGAGGACTTCGAGGCCATTCGACAACGTATCAATAGTACGACAGCCAAAGAGCAAGCCACAAACGATTACCTGCGGCAAGCAGTTGATTCAGAAAAGATGCCCGCTTTTGCGGTCAGCTTCAAAGAAGTCTTGGCCTATTGCACGGCATTGAACCAGTCGTTGGCTGCAGAGCGAGCCGCGTCGGTATCGATCGAGCGGTATCGGTTCCGTGTTCCGTCTCAAGCTGAATGGCAGTACGCGTGTGCTTCCAAGACTGCTGAAAACACGCCGCTGCCGCACTTTAATAAATGGGTGGACCTCGATGCTCTTGATAGGAACGATCGCGCTTTGATCACTGAGGAATGGGCCAAACTGTATCCCGGCGGCGAGGCCGTAACAGGAACACAAGACGAAATCCTGCAGATGGTCGACAAGCTTCTGGCAGGAGATCCTGTATCGGTTCAAAACGGTCAGAAGATACTGAGCGTCTATTTTAAAGCGGCCCTCGGTATCGATCGTGACTTTTCCAAACAAGTCAGCCGTCTGAACGAAACGGCCACCGGTCGTCCTAATATCTTCAGCATCTACGATCTGCACGATAATGTTTGCGAGTGGGTCATCAAAATCGATGATCCGAAATCGTTCCGCGATTTTTGGGATTCGATTCAAACATCGGAAGGATTGGATAAGGCCGCCGATCAACCTTACCTTCTCGTAGCAGGCGGCGGTTTCGCGCAGGCAGCCAGTGCCAAGGGGATGTGGAAACAATTCTCCGTCTGGGGCGGCTATCCGATGAACCCGGATACGGTGGACATTACACCATGGAATATCAGCGTCGGATTGGACAGCAGCCCGAAGAGCCAGACCGCCGAGTACTTCCCCGGGATTCGTTTGGTAATGGATCGCTTGCTGCGCCCGGATTGGTTCGCAGTCGTTCGTGGGCAAGTAAAGAAGTCTTCGATCGATCCGAAACAGTTCGATTCATTGGAAACGACGGTTCGCGAAATCGCGACGGCCACAGAGCAAGAACGCGTACTACCTTACTTGGCAGCTTATCGAAGTCTCTCCGAAATCAAGCGACAAGACTCGTCCTCTGCGCAACAACGATTCGCTGACTCCATGTCAGCCGTGGCCGCTGTGAAGCTCGTATCCGCAACATCAAAACCGAAGTCGTCACTCCAAGGCATAAAGATCGGTGGAGGCCTTTCATCAGGCGGGCTCAAGCCGAAACCGAACACGAACACGCAAGCCGGTGCAGCGAGCCCGAGCGACGCGAAAGCTGAAGACCCCGCGCAGACTGAGAATTCGAAGTTCTTCAACCTCGCCGCAGAACTCGGCAGCTAATCGCCGTTTGTCAAAAGCTTAGCGCGAAACGCGTAGAGTAATTTCTGACTAAGCGCGATACTCGGACTCCCATCGCAATCTTGTCGTGCTCGTGCTCGTGCTCGTACTCGTACTCGTACTCGTACTCGTACTCGATTTAGACTGATTCGAGTGCGAGACACGATTCGGGGAAAGAATCTCGCAATGCGGAACCAAACAGCCTCCCCCGCAATCTCTTTATCTAGCTTCTAGCTTCTAGCTTCTAGCTTCTAGCTTCTAGCTTCTGTCCGGATGCTGCTGATCGATGTGTACATGCAGCGTGGGACGGCTTTTGAAAAGTTGTTCCCACGCAGCGTCTGATAACGGGCAATCATCGAGATAGAACGAGCCCAGCTTTGGTAGTTCGGCGATCGTGATCAGTGATCGATCGCTCAGCGACGGGCCGATCAAGTGCACACTCTGCAGTTGCTTCATATCCTTGAGTGCATCTACAGCTTCGTCATCGATCTGATTGCCGCCTAGTCGCAATTGATTGAGCTTCGGCAGCTTCGCGAGCGCACGCATCCCGACCGCAGTTAGTTTTGACTGCGGCAAATTCAGTACACGCAGTTCCGGTAGATTGAGCTCGGAGAGGTTTTCAGCGCCGCGATCCGTTATCGGACTTTGCCTGAGTCGAAGGTGTTCGAGCTTTGATAACCCGTGGAAGAACGCGATGTCTTCGTCTCGCACTGTGCCTGCGTCGAGCATCAAATCTCGCAATGGGTCGCCGGTCTGCGAGAGTTTCTTGAGCTGTTCAGAAGATACCGGTTCGGTCGCCACATGAATGGCGACCGATTCTCCGCGCAGCACGGCGGCGAGCTGCTGTTCGAACTTGGGCGAATCGGCTGTTAAAGCCGAAGGCTGTTCCGTCGGCGGTTGATGTATCGTTGGCGAACTCGATGTCGATTCTGATTGTCGTGTCTCGGCCGGCGTATCGGTCACGACCGGCTGCGGTTGTTCACAGCCGGTCGATGCGATCGTCAAATAGATACTCGCGAAGAGTGCGAGCCGAATGCCGAGGCGGCGCAACATCAACTATTCGTCCTGAACGTTGACGTAGACCTTGAGAGCCGAATTGTCTTCGACGAGCAACCGCATCATCTCTTTGAAGTTGTCGAGACCATCGACCGGGTTGGTAAGAATCTTCTGCAGCACGCCGGGGAACATGACTTCGCCGAGAGCCAGATCGCGAATGCCCGACTCGAAGTGTTCGCGGTTCGCATTCACGGAACCGAGCAACAGTTTGTTACCGAGCACCCATTCGAGATTGATCTTGTCGGAAGATACTTCCGTCATGTGCTTGCCGCCGGTGATGCTCGTCCACACCAGGACACCATTGTGGCCCAGCACGTTCATGGCTTCGAAAGCGATACGGCTGCTGCCGGTCGCATCGACGATCAAGTCTGCTTTGCCGACTTGCTTGGCTAAGTCTTGCAGGCTGGTGTTCGACGTAGCTACATAGTTCGCTTCCATGCCGGCCACGATTTCGCTCTTGAGGTGCGGTCCGGCTGCGCGAGCCAGCGTGTACACTTCCAAGCCTCGCAGTCGGAGGATCAATGTCGACAGCAATCCGATCTGTCCTGCACCCAGCACAAAGGCTCGCTGCGGACGCCATACTCGCATGCGGCGTTGGACTTCAAAAGCCTGTTGAATCGCTTTCGCTGCGCAGCTCATCGGCTCCATCAACACGTGCAGGTGCTTCAGTCCTTGCGGCACGCGTACGATGTACTCTTCTGAATCGACGAACTGCTCGGTGAGATAACCGTGACGCAGATTGATGCCGCGCTCGTAGTAGGTCTCTTCACTGGTCATGTCATACGTCCCGATCTGATCGTAGATCGATCCGCCCGGTCGACGCACTGTGGCCGTTACGTAGTCACCGACCTTGACCGATTTCACGTTCGGCCCGACTTCCAGCACCTTGCCGAAACACTCGTGGCCCAGCACCAGGTAATCGTCTCCCGGAGGCGCATTGCCGTAGAGCGCATCGTTGATTTCGCGGTCGGTGGCGTCGACGCCGACTTTCAGAACCTTGACCCGAATGCCGCGTCCGTTCGGGATCGAATCCAGTTTCGGTTCAGGGATATCGCGAGAGTGAACGCTGTGAGGAGTACCCGGACGAACGGCGATAGCTTTCATGGTGCTCGATTGGCTGGAACATGGGGAAACAAACAGCGCCCGGCGGCTTCACCGATCCGGGATCGTGACGAGCCGACAATGTACTCCCAACTGAAGTTTTCGACGAGGCCGGGACGTCGCGCCAGGCCGCTCGATTCAGCGCGTTTCGACTGTTTCTCCGAGGCTTAGGGCAGCAATCTGGTCAGCTCTTGAGCCAGCCGAGCACCGCGGCAATTCACAGCCGCAACATTCCCTACCTTATCCACCAGGATGAAAGCTGGAATGCCCGTGATTCCGAACTTCTTAGCCATCGACTTGGCGTTCTGAGGATGTCGATCAGCCAGCACTGTCCAAGGCGGATTCTCCGTTTTGACGAATTCAGCCAGCGCACCTAGATCTTGATCGACGCTCACTGCCAGCACTTCGAATCCTTCCGAGTGAAACGCGTTGTAGCAACTGAGGATGTTCGGAATCTCTTCGCGACATGGACCGCACCATGTCGCCCAGAAATCGATCAAGACAACTTTACCGCGATACGCTTCCAACGAAACGGGTTGGCCGTGAAGGGTCAGACCGGTCAACGAGATCTTCTTGCCGACCAAAGTAGCGAGTGACTCGCCTTCTTCTACCAATGGTGTGTTTGAATTGTCCGGCAGTTCGGATTCAAAGTCGATGGTCACGTCCTGACCGCGTAGTTTTGCGCTCAATCCAAACACTCGCCATTCAGCACCGAGCTTGCGCAACAGCAATGCGATCTTGCGCGAGTCCCCTTGAACTCGTACCGTGGCCGGGACGGTTGCTTCTTCACCTTTGATCTTGGCTTTGCCGACACGGACTGAGCTTGCCGCTTCGTCAGGTACTGGCAGTTCGTCGATATAGGATCGACCTCCTTCGAGCACTTTGACGGCGGACGAGGTCAGTACCGCTTTTACTCGGTCCTTTTCCAGAGTGCGCAGATCCTTAAGAAAGTCCTGCGCGATCTCACGAACTTTTGCGTTATCTCCCGCAGCGTCTGATGCGTCAGCATCGGCATCGTCCCTGTCGATCGCAGGTTCGGTCGCATTAGTCGATGCGGAGTTCTTAGTAGCAGCAGTCGCCGGCGACTTATCTGCCGACTTCTTCAAGAACGAGCGGTCGGCATCGGAGAGTTTTTCCACTTGTACGGTGACTTCGGTTCCGTCCGCACGTTTGAGTACGACTTCCTTGTCGCTTGAGGATACGAGCACGGCTTCGACACGATATTTGCCCGTGGCATCGGTCCATGTTCGCACTGACGATGTGTCGTCTGCATAGCCGCTCATCGATAACAGGCATGCGACGGCCATTGCAAGAGAAGAGATTCGCATATCGGCCCCCGAGATTGGGAAGGAAAAGTCGGGGATCAGATTAGCTGAAGTCGAGGCGGATCGCATTAGTTTCGACAAAGAATAATGCGACTTTTCTTCCTCGATAGAAAATAGAAACAGCCGCAGAAAGTGAACTTTCTGCGGCTGTGTCGTGTTTGTCGCATGCGATTCGGAGTGGAGCTATTTCTTGTCGCCAGGAGGAGTTGCTGTTCCAGGGGTCGAACCGTTGCCTCCATAACCGTTCTTAGCACCTGAACCGGAATAGGATTGCTGCTGCGAATCGTTGTTCTGATAGGCTCGCATGGATTTTCGCCCGCGATTCCAATCACCTTCCCCGAGTTGCATCGCCTGCATGCCGTTGGCATCAGCACGTTCTTTCAGCTCGGGCAGTTTGTAGCGATCGTAGTTGTCATTCAGAATCCGCACGTTGTCCTTGAGTAAGAGCTCTGCTCCTTTCACATCACCGCGATCGCGGCATTCGGTCGCTAAGCGGTTGCGCTCATTGGCGATCTGAATGACGCATGATGCGAGAACGGTCTTGTTAATGTCCTTCTCGACGAGTTCTTTGGAGTCGGTGTATTTGACTTGAACCGAACTGCTCAGCTTGTCGGTCGTCTCCGTGAACATGTTCTTGTATTCGACTTTCACATCCGCCACGTCCGATGCTTCTTTGTTCTTGCCCATCGGCAGTTCCACTTCGAGAACGAAGTAGCGTTCTTGCTTTGAGTAGAGTTGACCGAGTTCGATCGAAACGGTTTGACCGTTGATCTCAGCCGGATAGTTCATGACTTTGACCGGTCGAACACCTTCAGCCAGTTTCACATGAACCTGGATCTTTTGAGCGACGACGCTCAGCACGTCATCGAACTCGCGTTGGAACACAGCAACCAAGTTTTCAGCATCTTCGATGAAGGTGTGATTGCCGCTGCTGGCCAGTGCCAATTTGCTCATCAAGTCTTCGTTGTATCCGAGCCCCAAGCCCATGGTGCTCACACTGATGCCTTCTTTCAGCAGCGAAGCGCCGAGTTGCCCCAGCTCAGAAGGGCTCGACGGTCCGACGTTGGCCAAGCCGTCCGACAACAGGATGACGCGATTGACTCGCTTGTCATCGAGGAACTTGCGGACTTCCGCCGCACCTTTACTGACTCCTGCGAAGAGCGCTGTGTTGCCGTTTGCCTGAATCGATTCGATGCGCTCTTTGATCTCTTTTCGATCGGAAGCTTTCGTGGCCGGTACGATGACTTGCACATTGGTGTCATACACGACGACCGAGACGATATCGTTGTCTGTCAAGCGATCGATGGCTTGCACTGCGGCTCGCCTCGCATGCTCGATCTTGTCACCTTGCATCGATCCCGATTTGTCGATCACGATCGCGACATTAACCGGCATCCGTTTCTTTTCATTGGGCAGGTCGAAGCCGGTCAGCGCGATGCGCAGGTGGTTCTCGCATTTGCCCTTGTCCTCGATTAACATCGTCGGGTGCGCGAGAGCCACATCGAGCTGAACTTGTTTGGCGGCTGCGGTCGGCGCGGTCATGAATGCGACCGAGACGTAGAGGCCGATAGCCGTCAGTGTCTTGTAAAGTGAAGCCTGCATAAGTTGCTCCTTGGTTCCGTGGACGCGAGGCTTTGGGGTTCCGGCCCGAGTCGCTCGCGTTCGACAAGCCGGATCGTTATCACTGATGTATTAAACGACTTTCGGCGATTTCAGAACTCTGGAAAGCGCAACGAGTTTGTAAAACGTTTGTAAAAACCGTAGGGGCGGAGTACGCGACGATGAAACGACGATTGAGTTGGATAAGTGCGGTTGTTTGGGGAACGCTGGCGGCTTGCTTGTGCAGCCTGTCTGTTGCGGGAGCTGCTGAACCTGCGAAGCGAAGTTTCATCACGGCCGATTCCTCTAAGGCTCGCGCCGCCATCATCGACGAAGACGGTTCGACGAAGTGGGAAAAGAAAATCGGTCCGCTGCATGATGTACATGTATTACCCAGTGGTAACGTGCTGCTGCAGACGAACTGGACCGAGATCGTCGAAGTCGAACCTGCATCCGGTAAAGTCGTCTGGCAATACGACTCGGCAAAGCAAAACGGTAACGAAGGGAAGCGGATCGAAGTCCACGCCTTTCAGCGGCTCGAAGACGGTTCGACGTTGATTGCTGAAAGCGGCGTGTCGCGCTTGATCGAAGTCGACTCACAAGGCAAACTGCTCCGCACTGTGGCTCTCAAGGTTTCCAAGTCGGATGCGCATCGCGATACACGTTTGGTCCGCAAGCTTCCCACCGGCAACTATTTGGTGTGCCATGAAGGGGATGCCGTGGTGCGAGAATACGATGCAAACGGCAAGACCGTCTGGGAGTTCGATGTGCCGCTGTTCGGCAAAAAGCCCGCAGGCGGCCATGGCCCCGAAGCATTCGGCAATCAATGCTTCGCCGCCCTTCGACTGCCGAGTGGCAATACTCTGATCAGCACCGGAAACGGACACAGCGTGATCGAAGTCACACCGGACAAAAAGGTTGTATGGGAGTTACACCAAAAGGATCTGCCGGGTATCACGCTGGCATGGGTGACCACGCTGCAAGTTTTGCCATCAGGCAATATCGTGCTCGGCAACTGCCACGCCGGTCCGGACAATCCGCAGATCATCGAGATCACTCGCGACAAAAAGGTGGTCTGGTCATTCCACGATTTCGACCGCTTCGGTGATTCGACCACCAACACGCAAATGCTCCGTGTCGACGGTCGAGCTGTCACCGCCAAGCCGGGAATCGACCGCTAAGAAGATACTGATTTCAGTCGCGGTATTAAGTCGCAAGCGTTCGTATTCGTATTCGTATTCGTATTCGCGTTCGTGTTCGTGTTCGTATTCGTATTCGTACTTGTATTTGTATTTGTATTTGTATTTGTATTTGTATTTGTATTTGAAATTTGAAATTTGAAATTTGAAATCCCGAGGGTTCGAGTACGAGTACCGCTTTGCTGAGTACGAGGGATCGAGGACGAGTACGAGGGCATTACGACAGGTGGGATGGCAAATAGTGGGGCAGCATTGGTAGGCTAACTTGCTGTCTGGGGTCGCCTGTGCGATGATGAGTTTGTAACGAGGAACGGGCCGGTGACGGCTGTGTTCCTCGCTGACCCGGACGATCCCCCGCAGAAGACTCTTCCACTATGCAAATTTGGCCCGCCATCGATCTGCTCGGCGGCAAGTGTGTTCGCCTGGAACAAGGCGATTACAACCGCGAAACGGTATTCGCAGAAGATCCCGTTCGCATGGCTCATCAATGGGTCAATGCCGGAGCTCACTGCCTCCACTTGGTTGATCTCGACGGTGCGAAGAGCGGCAGCCAGATCAATCAACCGGCGATCCGAGCCATCGTGGCCGAGACGGGTGTTCCGTGCCAAGTCGGCGGCGGGGTGCGTGACGAGAAGATCATCGAAACGCTCCTAGATCTCGGCCTGGCTCGCGTCATCGTCGGTACGCTGCTGCGTGAACCCGGAATGGTTCGCATCCATGGCTGATCAATTCCCGAAACAGCTCGTGCTCGGTATCGATGCTCGCGACGGTTATGTTGCGACCCACGGTTGGCTTGAGACATCGAAAGTCTCGGCGGTCGAACTGGCGCAGAAGATTCAGTCGCTGACCTCCAACGTACCGGCGATTGTGTATACCGATATCGCTCGCGACGGCATGCTCAGCGGGCCCAACTTCGCACAACTGCAACAGATGCAAGAATCGGTTTCTATACCGATCATCGCATCGGGCGGAGTCACTTCGCTCGATGACATTGACCGCTTGGTCGAAATGAAAACACATGCCGCCATTGTCGGTCGAGCTCTCTACGAGGGTCGGCTCGATTTAGCGGAAACACTCAGGCGAGCGCGGCGCGAAGTAGCCGCCGGTCCGCCGTAACGTACGGGCCGAAGGTCGAGCGAAGCGCCTTCTCGCACTTCCGGATTGCTCGACCCGAGGCAAAAAGTAGATTTGCGAGACATGGAGCGATTACCGACTTCATCCAGCCCTTCCTGAGAAGGCCTAGGACCGGAGAGGTTGAAACCGCAGTGAAAGGTGCTTAGTCATGAAAGCGACTATCCAGGTACAGCAACGCCGCAACATTGCTTTTTGCGGACACGGCTCATGTGGAAAGACGAGCCTCATCGACTCGTTGCTGACTTCCACGGGAGCGGTGTCCGGCGAACACAGCGTCGATAACGGCACGAGCGTCTGCGACTTCGATCCCGAAGAAAAGGCTCACCATCACACGGTCGAAGCCAAAGTGACTCACTGCGAAGCCGGCGGCATTCACTTCAATCTGCTCGACACCCCCGGCTATCCTGACTTCATAGGCCAAACGATCGGCGCACTGGCCGGCGTCGACTGCGCCGCGGTCTGCGTTCACGCACATTCCGGTGTGGAAGTGAACACACGCCGCGTCTTCCATGCAGCCCGGCAAGCCGGCTTGGCGACCGCTTTGGTCATCACCCGCCTGGACGGTGAGACCATCGATTTTCAAAACGTGGTCCGGCGCATCATCGATGCCTTCGGCGACGCATGCGCCTTAATCAATGTCCCCGACGATGTCGGCGGTCGATTCACTTCTGTCATCGATGTGCTGGGCTCGAACGAGCAAACCGCGTGCAGTGCTCTCGATCTCTCCAAAGCTCGTGAGCACTTGCTCGAATGCATCATCGAATGCAACGAAGAGCTGATGGAGAGTTACTTGGAAGGGGTTGCTCCAAGTGCCGAGCAACTGCGCGAGCTGCTGCCGCAAGCGGTCCTGTGCGGGAGCTTGGTACCGATCTTCTGTGTCTCGTCGAAACAAAAGATCGGCCTGAAGGAGTTGCTCGCCGGCCTGGCGGCATGTGCCCCTTCGCCTGACATGTTGACCCGGCACGGTATCGGTCCTGACGGCGAAGACATTACGCTGCACGCTGATCCAGACGGTCCGCTTGTGGCCCGCGTATTTGAAACGCATATCGATCCGTTCGTGCAGAAGCTGAGCTTCATCCGCATCCTGTCCGGGTCGATCGCCAAGGATCAAACGGTGCACATCGCAGGCACTCGCAAGAATGTGCGCTTGCCTCAGATCCTCGAGATGCAAGGGAACCATACATCACCGATCGACCGCGCCGAAGCAGGACAGATCGTAGCGGTGGCCAAGCTGGATGACTTGCACACCGGCACCATTCTCGGTGACACCGAACTCCCGCCGATACCCTTTCCCAAACCGATGGTCGGCCTTGCGCTGGCTGCGAAGAGCCGCGGGGATGAAAACAAACTTGCTGCGGCACTTCATAAGCTTGTTGAAGAAGACGCAACCCTACGGCTTGATCGCGATCGACAGACCAGCGAGCTGGTCATCACCGGCATGAGCGAGTTTCATTTGAAGATGATTCTCGAACGTCTGCACTATCGCGACAAACTAGATGTCGAAACGAAGGATCCGAAGATTCCCTTTCGTGAAACGATCCAGGCCGAAGCGGAAGGATCGTATCGTCATCGCAAGCAGAGCGGCGGTCGCGGGCAGTTCGGCGAAGTCCACATCCGCATGTTCCCTTTGCCTCAGGGGACATCCGTTGAAGAGTTCGCGACGAAGGATCGGTTCCCGCATATGAAGGAACATCATTACGATCCGTCATCGAACTTTTTATGGATCAACTCAATCGTGGGCGGGACCATTCCAGGTAATTTCCTACCGGCCGTGGAGAAGGGATTCAAGGAGCGGATGGCTCGCGGCATCATCGCCGGTTACCAAGTGCAAGACGTGGCCGTTGAAGTCCACTTCGGCAAGTACCATGACGTCGACAGCAGCGAAGCCGCCTTCAAGATTGCTGCTTCATACGCGTTCCGCAACGTGTTTCAAGATGCGAAGCCGTGCTTGCTCGAGCCGATCGTTACGCTCGACGTGACCACTCCGGAAGCATGCGTCGGAGACAACTACAGCGACATGAGCTCACGCGGCGGTCGCGTTGTAGGCAGTGAAGCGATCGGCGGCGGCTTTCAAGTCATTCACTGCGAAGTGCCGCTGCGCGAGGTGTTGCATTACAGCCGCACGCTCAGCAGCATGACAGCAGGCCAAGGAAGCTATCTCGTAGAACTTAGCCACTACGAGATCATGCCTGCCTCTGTACAGCACCAAGTCATGGCCTCAGCCAAGCTCGAGGAGGAAGAGGAAGTAGGTGTTTGAGAGGCTAGAGGCTCGTCACGAAAGTGTAGATCAATTGTCCTCAATTGATCCTAGCCAAGTTAATAGCACCAACACCCACGGCGGTCATGGTCGATTGAGAGCAGAGCCGGCAGGCCGGAGCCTGCCGTGCAGCGGGTGACAAGGCTGGAGCCTTGTCACCAGTGGTAATGGCACTTTGCGTCTCGTCTCTCACCTGTACATCTCACGACTTACACCTTTCCGCTTACACCTTCTCGCTACCGAATTTTCGTCGGCTTGGTGTTTCCGGCGGTCTTGGGTGCGTCGCCGATGTAGACCTTCGGGTCGTCGACGATCCAGGCGGTCGACCACGTCTTGCCATCATCGCCGTTGACGACGTTGTAGAAGAAGGTTCGGAAGCGTTCGCAGCGGTAACCATAAGGGAACTGCGACGTGATGTAGTCTGCTTCTGTCAGCTCCTCGACGCCGGGGTGAGCGTAATAGTGCACCATGCCGTCCGGTGTGAAGGACAGGCCGAGCGTCCACCAGCCGGTCGTTGTGATCTGCGGTCCCTTGAAATCCGCTCCGTTGCGGTTGGCTCGGATGCGGAAGTACGCGTAGTCTTCGCTCTTGCCGGTTTGATGTTTGCTATCGAGATTGATGAACAGACCGGGCCAATAGACTTCGTTCTCTTCGGATGACGAGCTGAAGAGGAAGTTCTTCTTCTCTTTCATGGCCGTGGTTTCGACTGCGGCACGGAAGGCGAAATGCGGTCCGGATCGCTTTTCCCATTCAGCGATCGGCGGCAGGAAGACGCGGGTCGTAACGCTTGGCGTCTTGTTGACGGCGATCGGACCACCGACTCGATACTGAACGTTGGCAATGAAGTCCTCTTGGTGGACTTGGCGGCTCGGTCGATTCGGAATGCCGGTGAATAGGGACTGCATCAAAAGAGCGCCGGTGCTGCCCGGAAGACCTCCCTCAGGGGTCGGGACACGCTTGATGACATCGGGATGACCGCGCTTGATCCCTTCGTACCAACGACCGTTCGTCGACTTGCCGAGCGGATTGTTCTGCTGTTCGTTGATGTCTTCGGTGCTCTTGGGGTTGTTGAAGACATATCCCCAGTTCGCGTCTTCGAAATCATCACCGCACTGAGTCAGCTCCACGCCGCGACCCGGAACGACCGGACGCTGTGCGGAGGCGGTACCGCAGAGAATCTGCAAACTGAGAGCCCAAACCAAGAAACCGAAACAGAACGTAAAACGCATGGCCGCGCGTCCTTTGCATGACAAGAGGAAAAGCAGGAGTAGTATCGGACGGCGGAGCCCGCATAATTGGAAAAACCGCTACGGCTTTTTGCCCTGCCCTTAAAGTTTGCGCAGGTTGCCGAGTTGGCGGTCTCCCATTGCCAATCCTGCCTCGCTCGGCGTACCATCCAACAAGTTGGGAAACTTCTTGCCGGATCCTTGAGAGCTATGGAGATGCTGATGATTGACGTGGACGGCATTATGCGACTGCACGCGGAAACGGTCGCTCTTTGGCACAGAGCACCTATCGAAAACACGTTCGACGGCTTTTTCGGCTTGGTCTGCCAGCAGCATATTTTCAATTACGAACTGTGGCACCAAGAGGATATTGCTCGTTCTCCCGATGTATCCGATACGGAAATAGCTCAGGTAAAGCGACGCATCGACAAGTTCAATCAGCAGCGAAATGACGGTATAGAGAAGGTGGACGATGCGATCACCGAGATGCTGCGTGCCGCCGGAATCGTTCCCGCAGAGGGAGCTCGGCAGAACACCGAGACGCCCGGCAGCGCGATAGATCGGCTGAGCATCATGTCGCTGCGAGTCTACCATTACGAAGAGCAACTCGAGCGAACGGACGCTGAGCCGTCGCACATCGAACGCGTCGCGGCACGCCTCATGCTCTGTCGTGAACAGCAGACTGATTTGGCGCAGGGCCTCCGCGAGCTGGCGGCCGATATCTTCGCCGGCCGCAAGCGACACAAGACTTATCGCCAGATGAAGATGTACAACGACCCCAGTTTGAATCCATACTTGTATAACCGTCGCCAGTCGACGGCTGCGGTACCCCAGTAACGGCTTCTACTTAACCGAGGTCGGCATCGAATTGTTCGCATCGGTTCGGTATCGATGCAGAATCGAGGTCCCTGTCATGGCTGTCGCACAAGCTCAAACCGGCAAATCAACGACGGGCAAACCGCTGCCCGATCCGGATGATCATCCCGGATCGGAGATCGTGATTTGGGATGGCCACTGCGTCTTTTGCCGCAAACAGGTCCAGCGACTTCGTGCTTTCGACCTCACCTGTCGTCTGAGTTTCATCAGTCTTCACGATCAACGCGTTCTTGAGCGATATCCCGATCTCACGTTCGAGCAGTTGATGGATCAAATGTGGGTGATCAGTCCGAAGGGTGGTCGCTTCGGAGGAGCCGATGCGATCCGATACCTGAGCCTAAGGATGCCGCTGCTCTGGCCCGCAGTACCTTTGCTCTACTTTCCGTTTGCGATGCCGTTGTGGCGAGCCATGTATCGCTGGGTTGCTCAGCGCCGATATCGCATCGCGGGTAAGGACTGCGAAGGCGGATCGTGCAAACTGCATATCAAACCCTGAGACAGTTGTCTTACATTCTCGTGACAAGGCTCCAGCCTTGTCACGCACTGCCGGCGAGGCTCCGGCCTCGCGTATTCTTTGTCTGATCGCCCTACGTCGTTACTTACCAGCGAAGGTGTTGGTGCGTCGGACTGGGTTAGGATCAATTTGGAAAATTGATCTACACTACAACTTTGCATCCCAAGCCCGAGTAACTTCATGAATCGATCCTATCGAACGCCTAAGCTGTTGCAGATCAACACTCGCGTACGCATGACTGAACTGGCTGAGACACTCGGTCGCCCTGTGACGCTCGACGATTGGCCGGATGAAGATCTCGATCTGATTCGAGGCCGAGGATTCGACTGGGTCTGGTTGCTCAGCGTCTGGCAAACCGGCGAAGCGGCTCGCAACATTTCTCGCAGCCGTCCGGAGTGGCGGCATGAGTTTGAAGAGACGCTTCCCGACTTGAGCGACGAGGATATCCAAGGTTCCGGCTTTGCAATTTACGACTATCGCGTCCATCGCGGTCTGGGAGGTGACGAAGCGCTGGTCCGATTGCGAAAGCGATTGGCTGACCGCGGTATTCGTCTGATGCTCGACTTCGTGCCGAATCACATGGCACCGGATCATCCGTGGATCGACACGGTTCCGAGCCGCTTTCTCACCGGATCGCAAGAAGATCTCCTCCGCGATCCGGCGAATTACTTCGCGCACGGCAGCGGAGCTGACGAGCGTGTCTTTGCACGCGGACGCGATCCCTACTTTCCAGGCTGGTACGATACGATTCAGCTTGACTATTCTCGCCCCGAAACCATTACCGCAATGGCCGACGAACTGAATCGCATTGCTACGCAGTGCGACGGCGTGCGCTGCGATATGGCGATGCTGATTCTCCCCGAAGTCTTCGAGCGAACGTGGGGCCGACCAGCACTTCCGTTTTGGGAAGAAGCCATTGCGTCTGTCAAAGCCGATCATCCGGAGTTCTGCTTTCTTGCCGAAGTGTACTGGGACATGGAGTGGACTCTGCAGCAACTCGGCTTCGACTACTGCTATGACAAGCGGCTTTACGATCGATTGCGCGACGGTCACGTTCAAGGCGTGCGAGATCACTTCCTCGGGACACCAGAGTATCAAGGCAAGTTAGCTCGCTTCCTGGAGAACCACGACGAACAGCGCGCGGCTGTCGTCTTCGGAGACCTTAGGCAGCGAGCGGCAGCGCTGATTACCTACCTAGCTCCCGGTCTAAAGTTCTTTCACGATGGACAACTCGAGGGTCGTCGCAAACGGATCTCTCCGCACTTAGTGCGTCGGCCGCATGAACCTGTCAATCAAGACTTACTGCAATTCTATGAACGCTTGCTCAATGTGCTCGATCATCCGGTCGCACGAAATGGTGATTGGCAACTGTTGAATGTCAGACCGACTACAGCCGATTCCTCGACGAGTGGAAACGTCATCGCGTTCCAGTTGTCGCAACAAGACACACCGCCGTGGATCGTCGTCGTCAATCTAGCCGATGTCGTTTCAGAAGCTCTCGTCGAAATTGATGAGTCTATTCAAACGAAGGGACGCTGGACGATGCTCGACGGTCTCGGGCTACATCTGGAAACCTCGATCGACGCAGATGGACTGAGCATTCGGATGGCGGAATTCGCCACGGCTATCTTGATCACGGGCCAGTGACGAACGACCTGCAGCCGTTCGCGTTGAATCAGCGACCTGCGCGGAATTCGATGACGACGGAACTCTGCGACGCAATGGATACAGGAATCGTCGCTTCTTCGCGCCGGTTCAGTTTCACGGATTGCCATGTGCCTTCATCAATCCGTACCTCAGCACGTTCGGTGAGCCCGGTGTAATAGAGCGGAACGCTGATCTCTCGCTCGATCTTATCGGCCGTCGAGTTATAGATGACGGCTAATCCGGGGACCTCGAGTTCCGGATTCACATGCAGCCATCCGTCCCAATCGCGTCCGTCGGCTCGTCGTAAGACAATCAAGCTGCTGTCCAAGATCGCGCGGTGGCGTTTATAAAAGTCGACTTGCTGTTTGACCATGTCACGCACCGCAGGCGTATCGTAGATCCGCGGACCGCGGAAGCAGGCTTGCACTCCGGCACCGAACAGATTCTGCAAACGCCTGCGATAGTGATCGATATGTCCATCCAGCGGTTCAATCGTAGCCTCCGCACCGCCGCCGTGGTATTCCGTCAGCGGCACGAACATCCAGCCCATCGTCGGCAGTTTGTACCTTGTCCCGTCAGCGATGTTCTGGCGTTCGATGATCTCTTGATAATCGCGCGGCAATGACCAGTTCGTCTCGCGATAACCCATGCCGTTCTTATTCGAACCGGACAAGTAATACCAATCGGGCACATTCAGATAGATACCTCGAGACCGACACCACTTGTAATAAGCGGTGATCTTTTGCCACTGTCGCCAACGAGAGTCACCGTGTCCTTTATGCCCAGGGTGATCATTCGATGCGCATTCGTCACCCGGATAAGAACCATCGTGTTCTAAGCAATCAGCGCCGGTCTGATCGTAGAATGCATAGAGTTTGTCGAAGTAGGTTCGCCCCCATTCGCTTTCCAGGCAAGGACTGTTGCCGAAACGAGCGAACCCGCCGGGCTTGCCGGTCGCCGGATTCACCACATCATCCTTCGGACCGACAGACCGACTGGCTAAGAGCGAATAACCTCCGAGAGCTACGTTCTTCGCATGGGCAGTCTCGACGAGCGATCGCTGAGTCTTCAGGTACTCGGGTCGATTGTTCTCGATGTTGAAACCGCTGCCGAAGGTCATGATGACCAATTCAAAGCCGACCTCGGCAGCTTGATCGACGGCCAGTTTGACTGCGTCGTGTGAAGCACTTCGCACATGGTGGATGATCGGATTCTCGGTCGACCACGGAGCGACGGTGCGATACATGTGATTGAGGGACAGCATCTGACGTGTCTCGTCCCGCGAATCATAAACCAGCATCCAAGTACGGAATGATTCGAAGGTTTCGCCTGGTGCGACGTCGATGTCAGGACCGATCGACGGCCGGCATTCGAGCAAGACCTTAGACTGCAACCGATAGTTTACTTGAGTGGAGTACGAAGGATCGGCCGACCAGTGAACGGCGTCCCGTTGTGAGCTCGCACCGTGCATCGAGCAACTCGTAAAATCGGTTTCCACATGCAGATTCGGCAACGTCGGTTCAGCCAGGTCTTCGACTTGACTGGAGGCTTCAACAACGGCCAATGACTCGCTGGTGAACGTGTCAATGTGTATTGCTTTGCCGCTGCGATTCACCAATGACAGCCACTTGCACATCAACGGCAACCCGTCGAACATTTCGTAGTGAATCGTCAGTTCAACGCCTGCCAAGTCGGCTCGTTCCGCCGGCGGGGCATATTCGAATCGAACTTCAATTCCTTTTGGAGGCCAAGACGTAGGATTCGAGATCCACTCCAGCCGGGGCTTCCATTCCAATCGGGCGGTCATCGGACGGGCTTCGAAATGCTTCAACTGAAAAGCCGCCGGATCGCTGGTTAGTTTCGACTTCCATTCCGGTCGAAAGAAGTTTCCGATCGGTGCGCCCTTCAGACCACCGACATCAACCGACTTTCCGTTCAAAGAGATGGTCGCCTCAGGTCGGATGGTGCGTACGAATGCTTGTTGGCTTTGAAGATGTTCCAGTCCGATGCACGCTGTATTCGGCGCGATCATAAACGTTCGACGTACGATGCCGTTGTCGAGCACGATCTCATCATCGGCGCGGCCCCGATAGAGCCCTGCAGGGCGCTGGACCTTGGTGACCAACCAGTCTGCCTGCTTTGGTTCAGGCAGACTTGTTAACGCTTCGCGTTCCGCAGTCAGATCGGCGGCGGAAGCCGATTGCAAGCCGGCCGCTATGAGGATCGTCATTAACAGTACGCAGCGCATGCCTGCACAAGATGCACTAGCGAGTAACGAAGCCAAACAACTTAGTGTGCTCATGTTGTCATTCATCGCTGAGGTAACTACGAAGGCGCGGCAAATCCCATGCTTGATCGATTGTCAGCTCTTTCCCGTCGACGAGTACGGAATCGGACATCAAACGCAGGCCATGACTATAGTCGACATAGGTCGCGGCGTGTCCTACGTATAGGGGCTGGATCGGTCGACCGTTTCGATGGTGCCAACCGTATATGGCTACTTTGTTCTTTTCGTCGCTCTTGTCTCGCTGCAGCAGTTTTGAATCGACCACATCCTTTTTGATGCCGCTGATGATCCAAGACGAATCGTCCGGTGCTAAGAGTCGCCTTTCGAGAATTGGTCGCAACTGATTTTCATGAACTGATGATGCACACCAGTTAGTCGCGAACTTTTCGCGATCTTGCGTCAACGGATGCGGCTCGGAGCTTTTTACGTCTGATGCAGCCCAGATGTCGTCGGACAGCTTGGCGGTGATCAGCTTGGTACCCGTTGCAGAGGCAAGCTTGGATGCAAACATCGGCGTCACGGGAATACGAATGAAGTCCGTATTACTTCCGACCGCTACGTAGTCAGGCATGATCCACGCGACTACCACAGGCTGTGAATCACTAGCGCCGTGTTCGTTTGTCGCCGGTGTGTTGGTTGCCCAGTGTTGGTTGCCTGTGCGTTGGTTGCCTGTGCGTTGGTTGCCTGTGCGTTGGTTGCACTTCGGCTCAGTCGAATGGGAAGTAAGCGACGAATGCGATCCGGCACATTGCCTGCCAGCACCTCCTGTAACAATCGTTGTTCGCGCTCTTTGAGCGTCATTTCGCTGACTTGAGCGGCAAGCCGCGAGGCGCTTTGTGCGTCATTTGCACGGGGCGGCAGCTTCCATTGTTTAGTCGACATGTCTTTCATCTGCTGGTCATCGGTCCAGCGTGGATCGATGATCGGCTGCGCGGGCACGAATCGCTGATAGGCTCGAGGGCCTCCGAACTGTCCCTACGGATGAGCCGAAGAACCGTCTTCAGTCAGACCTTGCAACAACCCGTTCATGTCACCCACTAGAGCCGTGTGCAGGATCTTGTTCTCGGGATTCAAATGAATGCGAAAGACGATTCTTGAATCGAGCCCTCGCAAAATCTGGAACGAGTTCTCTTGAGTCTCGAACAACGCTCGCTCGCGCTGCAAGCGAAACAGCATGCGTTTACGCGGAATGTGCCTCCATCCTCTCCGACAACCTTCTTGCCGTTCAAGGTGATTTTCCCGCGATCGTCGTAAGCGATCACCGAAAGCCGGTGTCCTGCGTCGTCATTCAACCATCGCAATAGTTTGTCACCGTGACTAAGAGTGTCTGAGTACGCATAGTTGGCGTCCAGAAAGACGAATCGCATCACACGGGATCGATCGTACCGCGACTATCGATATAGCCGAACAGAAACGAGCCTCCTCCGCTATGACCGGAAAGAATAACTCGGTCGGCTTGCAATTGGTCCGTCAGGGCATCGACTATCGCACCGATACGGTGATTCGCATCGGGAGTCGATTGACGATAGGTCGGCCAGCTCAGTTTCGGAGCTTCCACGACAGCCAGCATGACCGCCGACTCTGTACATCTATCGCGATAGAGTCGAACTTGGGCCAACACGTGCTGAATGTCATAACGCCACATCTCCGCGTCCGGCGATACGGCGCCGAGAGTTTCTTCAAGCGTATTGCCGTTCGGTACGGCAAACACGATCAGTTCACGAGGGTGATCCGCGTTCGCGTTGGACGGCGCATTCACATAGACGCGAACACCATCCTGCAACGTGACTAGGCAGACCGATTCGTTCGGCGATTCTCGCGACGCTTGAAGGTGCAGCGCAGGGAGTTGAGCATGCGCACTGGTTACGAATGCACCGGCAACGGCGAGGAATGCAATCAGTTGCCAGAAGACGGGACGCTTGGATCGAAGCCGAGCATTCACTGCACGGACGGCATACACGTCTAGAGTTTTTCGTAGGGCAAGGTGAAGAGTTGCTCGAGGTCCTCGAACCGTCCCGATTGGAATCCTCGTTTGAACCAGCGATTGCGTTGTTCGGACGTGCCGTGCGTGAACGAGTCTGGAACGGCAACTCCTCGAGCTCTCTTTTGCAGCGTATCGTCACCGATTTGACGAGCTGCATTCAAGGCTTCATCCAAGTCGCCCGCTTCGAGGAACGGAGCATCTTTTTCGGCGTGATGAGCCCAAACGCCGGCCAGAAAGTCGGCTTGCAGTTCGACTCGAACACTTAAGTGGTTTGCTTCCGCTTCGTCACCGGCGCGAATCAGTTGCTGCTGCATCTGCTGCACTTCGATCGACTTGCCGAGCTGGTTTTGGACGTGATGGCCGATCTCATGAGCGATGACATACGCCATTGCGAAATCACCAGGCGCGCGGAACTTCGTTTTCATTTCGTCGAAGAAGGATAGATCCAAATAGACCAGATTGTCCCCCGGGCAATAGAACGGCCCGACGGCTGATGAAGCTTGACCGCAGGCTGAATCGGTCACTCCGCGAAAGAGCTTCAACCGCGGCTTGCGATACGACTTGTTGACATGCTGATCAAACTGTTCCGTCCAAACGTCTTCCGTCATGGCCAGCACTTGTTCGACGAAGATCTTGGTCGGATCGTTATCGTCGACCGGAGTGGATTCACCGCCGGCATCGATTCCGACTTGCGCCTGCTGTTGATCGATCTGTTGAAGCAACTGCGCCGGATCTTGTTTGAAGACGACGGCCAAGATGATGACGATGATGATCGTCACGATGCTGCCGCCGCCGGCCACCAAGGTTCGCGGCGAAGCCCCGCGTTCATCATCTACGTTCTCACTGCGTCGACGACCATCAAGTCGCATGCCCTATCTCCCCTTCGTGCTTTCGGACGATCATTGTCAGAGCAAAACAGTTTAACGCTTTTTGGTGAAAGCGGCGATTTGTGCGAGCTGTTTGAAACTGCTTTGCAGATGAGAACGGGACTGAGAGCAAGCGGCGAGCCGGTTTCAGCGAATGGGTCTGGAGACGATTGCAGCGAGAACCAAACCGGTGACCGCACTGAGACCGAGGAAGATGAAAAACGGAAGCGGCGTGTTGCTCCAAGACCAGTTGTCGGTCAATGTCGTACCGAAGATCGCTCCGAGCGTCGCGAACGGGAAGAAGAGTGCTGCCAGGACGTTCAAGCGGTGGGCTGAGACGAGCATGTGGTGCCCTGCCCTGGCTTGCTCTTCGGCCCGTCGGACGACGGCTACTTCCATCGCATTTTTAGTATCATCGTAGAGAAGATCTGCCCAGCGACAGATATCGTAAGCTCGGTCTCGCGGGTCGATCAGTGTCCGGTCGCTGCGGTCCGATTTTCTCGCGTCCTCCAAAACTTCGAGCAGATTTCGGGCCGCTCGGACGATCGGCAGCAAGCCCTCAAGCACGCTTGAGTATTCATCAGCCAGTTTGGCGGCGTGTTCCAGTTTGTCGAACTCTTCGAGCTTTGAGGCGTAGCGCTCAATAAGATTCTTCAGTTCCGTTTCGCCGTGTTTGCCGTTACCCGCTCGCCACTGACCTTCGCCGTCTCGCCAGAAAAGCATCCCCATTCGAACGGTCTCATTGGTATCGGGGACTTCGTGGAGAATCATCAGCATTTGACCGTCCGCTTCCATCAAGCGTTGGCGGCCGGCCGTCGAACCGATCCGTTTGCGGATGGCTTCTGGAAGCTGCCAGTTGCCGGGAACATGGAGATGGTGCTTCATATGCGGAATCCTTTTTTCATTACCCTTTATGGCTCAGGATATCGACGAGCAAGGCGCTGAGCCGCGGTATTATGATCCCTCGTCGTCACGATTGTTCTGATTTCGATCGGCCCTATGACCCATCCTTTGCCTATTCTCGATATTGCTGAGCCTTCGAGCTCTGCGAATAGACATTCCCGTCGCGGTGGTCGATGGCTCCTGCTGCGAATCATCCGAGCGTTTGTGATTGCATGTTTAATCTTGGGACTGCAGCAATTGGCCGAGCAAGGGAAACGCAATGTCGCTGTTCCACCGCTCAGTTTGTCCGTTATACGTGAGGCATGGAATCGATCGGAGAACGTACCCGACTTGAACTGGGATTCGTTGCGATTGGAGGTGTCGGACCGCGATGACGCAGTGTGGGACTTGATCGATGTTGAGGGAAATGTACGAGGTCGTGTCCTGCAGACGTCGCCTCAATCGGATTCCGTTGTCGGTTACTCAGGACCGAACAACGTGCTGCTCATCGCCGATGCCGACGGTGTGATCACGGCTGCCTCGCTGCTGTCGAGCGGTGATACTCGGGATCATGCAGAGCGAGTGCGTCATGCCGATGCGTTTTGGAAACAGTTCATCGGTCGCCGGCTCGACGATCCGGTGCCGTCGCGAGTCGATGCCGTGAGCGGCGCGACATTGACTAGCCTGGCTGTAGCAGAGGCGATTGCCATGCGGCATGGCGGTGAACGACAGAGTTTGAAGTTTCCTGACCCTTTAACGTTGGAAGAAGTCCGCGCCTCCTTTGAGAACGCCGCTGCGGTAGAAGAGGATCACCGCGTGCCGGGTTTATCGGACGTCTTCGATGACATGAAGCAGCCGCTGGGCAGCGTGTTGAGAACCGGTGTTTTGGCAGACTCCGACGCCGGATACCAAGGGCCCAGCGAACTCATTCTGGCAATGGATCGTGAAGGAGTGATCTTCAAGATTCGTTTGCGGAGCAGCTTTGATAACGAACCCTACGTACGGTATGCGAAGCAGGAAGCTCGCTTTTGGAAGAAGTTCGGCAATCGCACGTTGCCTGAATTGGCACAGATGGATATCGACGCGCTGGGGATAGAGGGTGTGTCCGGCGCGACGATGACCTCTATGGCCGCGGCACGCACACTGGTCATGTCGGCGCAAAGAGCGGAAGAGGCTCGACTTCGATCTGAGACTGCAGAAGCACTCGCCGCGAAACCGCTGCGCTGGTCGATCGGTGAGATACTGACTGGACTGGTCGCATGCTTGATACTCCCGATCTCGCTCACATCGCTGCGCGGTAAACGTCGATTTCGAATTGTGCGGCAAGTTTGCATCCTGGTCATCCTGGTTGTGATTGCCGGTAACTTATTGTCTCTGTCGCTGATGGCAGGTTGGGTGCGATCGGGTTGGAACTGGCGGCAAGCACCGGGACTGGCTCTCTTGAGCCTCATCGCCATCGGATCGCCTCTGTTACTCAATCGCAACGTCTACTGCGATCATGTTTGTCCGCATGGAATCGCGCAGCAATGGTTGTCGCCGTGGGCAGCGCGTCGACGAGCCCGCGTTTCGCCCCTTATCCGTCGACGACTTTTTCAACTCGGGCGATTATCTGCTGCGGCCGTGTTCGGAACGGCTTTGATGTGGATCGTCACGGGGCGTCCGATGTTCCTATCGCGACTGGAACCGTTCGATACCTATGTTTGGCGAATCGGTTTCTCGCTCAGTTGCATCGTGTGGCTGTTGAGTTTGATTTGGTCAGCTTGGGAACCGATGGCCTATTGTCGTTCCGCCTGTCCTACCGGATGGGTGTTAGACACGATGAAGACTTCAGGCGATCGCGGACTTGGACTCTTTTCGATTGGTTGTTCTGTGCGTTTGTCGGCGGTGTGTGGTGTGCCGTGTGGTTGAATCGCTGATCTCTGAACAAGCGGTGACACAATGACGAATGTTCGGTACGCGACGGAGATGGCAAAGCTCATCGCTGACGCTCGCGGATCATTCGCAGGTATCGTCGGTTCGCGCACGTGCAGCGGAGGCGAGTATCCATGAAGCGCGACTGAGCTTGCCGACGGTTCTCAATTGTTCGTGAAATTGGGACGTGCCGCCGGGGATATGTTCGCTCAAGAGGCGACCGGGTTGTCTGCGTTGGCGGCGGTCGGCATCCTAAGAACGCCGCAGGTGATCACGCTCGGTTCATTGCCTGACAACTGGTCCTGTTTGGTCTTGGAGTGGATCGAGACGAGTTCGGCGCCCGTGAAGTGTTGGGAGCGATTCGGCAGCGAACTGGCTGAGTTGCACACCGCCGCGGAACGGGCCACGGATTCGGCTGGGCTAGCGACAACTACATCGGCAGTTCACCGCAGAAGAACGAAACAAGGGAAAGCTGGACAGAGTTCTATCGCGATTGTCGCTTGGGGTTTCAGCTCAAGATGGTGCGTCAAGCCGGCTTGGGCAGCGTCGAGCTCTTTCGCTATGCACAACGCTTATGCGATCGACTGGAAGATTGGATTGCGCAGCCTGAACTGCCGCCGAGTCTCTTGCATGGTGACTTGTGGAGCGGCAACGCACTTTTCAGCGTCGACGATGCCCCTGTTTTGATCGATCCGGCCGTGTATTACGGCAGTGCCGAAGCCGAATTAGCCATGCCGCTCCTCTTCGGCGGATTTCCCAAATCGTTCTTCGACGCTTATCATGAGGCTTGGCCGCTCGAGGACGGATGGCGAGATCGAGTGCAGATCTACCAGCTCTATCATCTGCTCAACCACTTGAACCTCTTCGGCAGCGGTTATCTCGACAGTTGCCTGGAAATCGTGAGACGCTTCGGCTCGTGAAACAAGTCATCGCCATTGTTCGACCCTATCTCGCCGAAAAGGTTCTTGAGAACCTGCGACTCGCGCCGCTCGAAGCATTGGCGGTGCGCGAAGTGAAAGGGTTCAGGCGTCAGAAGAGGTATCTCGAAGAGTACCGCACCGGTGATTGCGAATCGGTCTTCTTGCCGAAAGTCGAAATCCTGATGTGGGTCGATGACTTCCGAGTGGAAGAGGTTATCCGCCGAGTAGCGGAAGTGGCTCGCAGCGGGCGTATGGGCGACAGCTTGAATCATGGTCTTGCCGTCGCAGGATTCACAGACAGGAACTTCGATCGATATTTGATCGTTGCGAAGTCGCTGAGCTAGTGGCAACTACTCGTTCGATTGAGCCGATGCGGTGCGCACCTTGTGAGGCGCTCGATGCATCGAAGTCGAGCAGCGACGCGCAGGCAGTTCGCCGCGATAAATCCGCTTGCCATGCGTTCGTTCAACTCGCCACCGCACGGAGCCCCAGCAGCTTTGGCGAGCTTTGCAGGATGGCGGCAGCTTCAGTCAGGTCACCGTAGCGACGAATGCCAGCAGCAAGGGTATCGAGTGTTCTGTAGTCTTCGTCCCCTCCGAGCTCAACGGCTTTGCGGCCGCAGAGAAGCCGTAAGTTCGGATTGCGGAACTTTTCAGGGCATGTCGCGGCAACCAAACGACGTTTCGATGACGCGACATAGGTCTTGTCCGAAGCGATGGCTGGCGATGCCCGGCCGCTTCTTTACCCGCCGACGAACTGCAAAACATCTGCCAGGTCTGTGCGACCTTGGCGTTTCTGCGTCGAGTTCTGATACGCGGAAATACTCGACGATCGCATCGTTGTGATTGTTCAGCAGAAACTTCGCATGAGCAAATCCGTTGTGGAATCTCGCGTCATCCGGCGAAAGCGATGGCAGTGTAGTCTGCAGCTCGCGGAAACTGCTTGGTTTCAAAATACAACTCCGCGCGTTAAAGAATGCGTTGGCATAATCCGGCTTCATGCGTACGACTTAGAGAAGCTCTCGACTAGCTTCTTTCACATCACCCAGCATGGCTTGGGAGACAGCCAGATTGTGTCGCATCCGCCAATTGTCCGGCGCGTATTTCACTGCAGTGGCAAAGTCGTTGTTCGCTTGCTGATCGACCTTTCGAGCATCTTCGACGGCGCTGCTCGACGAGCTTGGCGGCTACATCACGCTGGAACTGCCGCGACGATTCAGGGCCAAGCAAGGGTTCGTTGCATAAGCCACATCGGCTTCGGAACGTGTTTTGTCAGGATCACTTTCGAGCAAGCTCGAGCGATCGCCGTGAAATCGGCTTCGGCTGCAGCGAGTTCGAGCGTAGGCGCTTCAAGTCATCGGATACTGGGGCCGCATCATCGCGGCTGGCCATTACTGTGTTGCTGAATGGATGGGATAGCCAACGCGACGAAAAGTATCGAAGCGGCGGTGAGGGTCAGGAATGAAACGACTCTCGACATGATGATGACTCATCCTGAGTGATTACAAGCAGCCGACACCGGCTTCCTTCCCGGGTTCGGATGCGGCATTTCCGCAGCGAAGTGCCTCAGGCGGAATGCGTCTCCCGGTTGGGGCGGCGCAGAGCAAGGGCACTGCTTCTGAGGCTGCACAGTATCGGCAGGTCTGCGCGAAGAGTGATTTCGCGGGAATCGGAGGAGTGCGCTGGGATTTGCGAAGTGTCCGCTTGGCGAGCGGAGTCGTTCGGCGGTACGAAGAGCCCTCTCGAATCTCGCCTTAAAGAACCGATTCGACCTCTCCCAGGCCGAACCTGGGAGAGGTGACGTAGTTGTTCCCCACTCGTACTCGATCTTGCGCTTGCATTACTACACGGCTGCTCTTCAACCGCGGGGTAGGATCCCAAGACTTCGAGTCTTAGCGTTTGTTTTCTCAACTGCTCGACGGCGTTGGCCACATTCTTGGTGCGTACATGGCCTTCCAGTTCGACGAAGAAGAGGTACTCGCGCGGATGGTCAGCCAAAGGGAAGGACTCGATCCAGGTGAGATTCAATTTGGCTTTTTGAAAGATCACCATCGCTTCCGCCAAGGCGCCGGGTTGATGTTTGAGTTGAAACATCAGCGATGTCTTGTCGGTCCCGGTCGGTTCGCTGTCGCGATTGCCGATGACGGCAAATCGAGTCACGTTGTGTGCGTTGTCTTCGATGTTCTCATCGATGATTTGCAGACCGTGGTGGATACCTGCTTCGCGACTGGCGACAGCGGCTGTGCCCGGTTTCTCCGCGGCCAGTCGAGCAGCCGCAGCGGTGCTCGATATCTCGATGAGACGTGCATCGGGCAAGTGTTTGCTGAGCCAGCCGCGGCATTGCGACATGGCTTGCGGCTTGCTGTACACTTCGGTGATGTCAGCGCGAGCGCTGCGACCCAGTAGGCAGTGATGAATGGGCAAATGAACTTCGCCGCAAATTTTGAACGGCAAGCGTGCGAACATCCCGAGCGTATCGACGACGCGACCATCGGTGCTGTTTTCAATCGGTACGACGCCGTAGACCGCTTGGCCTCGCAGGAGTTCATCAAAGACCGCTTCGATGGTGGCGACCGGGACCAGTTGGGATGCAGTGCCGAAGTGTTGAACTGCGGCGAGATAGCTGTAGCTGTAAATCGGTCCCAGGTAAGCGATCGGCTCGACAAAGTGCGACTGCTCGAAAGACAGGCTGACCACGTGCTTCATCCACTCGGCCGCTCGTTCGGGAACGAGTCCAAGTGCAGTCGCTTGTTCGCGAACCGTATTCAATGCAGCATCATGGAATGATCGCAGATCGATCGTGTCTCCTCGCGCTCTTGTAGACTCGAGCTCCGCGCGTGTCGCAGCGACGCGTTCAGCCAGCAGCTCGAGCAGGCGTCGATCGAGTTCCGCCAACGACGTTGTGCCGGAGGGGCCTTGTGACTTGATGTCGGACTTCACGGATGATGGTTTGCCGGCGGAGGAAGGCTTGGATGCGGGTTTCGAATGGCCTGACGCCGATTTCGGATCACTTTTCGAAGCTCGTTTCACAGGTTCTCTCGCTGGTCGTGGCAGATAGTGGTCGAGGGGATAGGGCGATCAGATTGTGCGCATGCGTCGGTTCGGGCTCGCCCTCGGATCGATGACTTCAACCGCAGCCGGCTCCGCTTGCCAAATTGGCAACACGGAATTCGGGTTGCTTAATGGGGAGTGAAAATTTGACAGATTCCGCGCTTTGTCTATGAATCGTCCGTTTATTGCACCGCAATTCCTGCAATGCAGATGATAGCGAATTTGCGTACCGATTCGAGGTCCGATCACCTCTTATAGGTCATGAAAGAGATTGTGCCGCAGGTCGCCAATGCGTTTGGCACGCCGGTTGCTTATTGCCGTGACCTGTCCGGCGGCATAGTCAAAATTGCCGCTAAAACTAAGGAAAATACAAAATGGCTCAAGGCGAAAAGATCATCGGGATTGACCTCGGCACGACGAACTCGGTCGTGGCCATCATGGAAGATTCGGAAGTAAAAGTGATTCCGAACGCGGAAGGCAATCGTTTGACTCCGAGCGTGGTAGCTTATACCGACAAGAACGATGTCATCGTCGGCGAGCGGCTCGACGTCAAGCAGTTACCAACCCGAAGCGCACCATTTACTCGGCCAAGCGGCACAAATCGGTCGTCGTCACTCAGAAGTGCAAGCTGAAGAAAAGATTGTTCCGTACGAAGTCGTCGGCGGCGGCGCAGCGAATACGTCAAGATTCAAATCGGTGACAAGCAATACACGCCGCAAGAAGTTTCGGCCAGGTGTTGCGCAAGCTGAAGGAAGCGGCCGAATCGTATCTCGGTCATCGCGTCAGCAAAGCTGTGATCACGGTCCCTGCTTACTTCAACGACGCTCAGCGACAAGCGACCAAAGACGCCGGACAAATCGCCGGCCTGGAAGTGGCTCGTATCATCAACGAACCGACCGCGGCTGCGCTGGCTTACGGGCTGGATAAGGAACACGATCACAAGATCGCCGTGTTCGACCTCGGCGGCGGTACCTTCGACGTCTCCGTCTTGGAAGTAGCATCGACAGGCGGCGGCGACGGCGAAAAGTCGAGCAAAGTCTTCGAAGTGATCTCCACGAACGGTGATACGCACCTGGGCGGTGACGACTTCGACGAAGCCCTCGTCAACTTTGTGGCGGAGCAGTTCAAGAAAGACAACGGTATCGATCTGCGGAAAGAACCGATGTCGCTGCAACGTCTACAAGAAGCATGTGAGAAGGCCAAGAAGGAACTGAGCTCGGTTCCGCAAACCGACATCAACCTGCCGTTCATCACGGCCGATGCATCAGGTCCGAAGCACTTGCAGATGAACATCACTCGCGCTAAGTTCGAAGAGCTGGTTGACGGCTTGATCGAACGCTGCCGGGGTCCGGTGATGCGAGCTCTGGAAGATGCCAAGCTCGGCCGAGCGACATCGACGAAGTGGTTTGGTCGGCGGTTCGACTCGCCGTTCCCAAGGTCCGTCAACTCGTGAAAGACATCTTCGGTAAGGAACCTCGCAAAGGTGTGAATCCTGACGAAGTCGTCGCCGTCGGAGCCGCGATTCAAGGGAGCGTGCTCGCCGGCGATCGCAAAGACGTGCTGCTGCTCGACGTGACGCCGCTCACTCTCGGTATCGAAACCGAAGGTGGCGTGATGACCGCGTTGATCGAACGCAACACGACGATTCCGACGGAGCGCGGGAATACATTCTCCACCGCTGCCGACGGACAGACGGCTGTCACCGTGCGTGTGTTCCAAGGGGAACGCAAGATGGCGACTCAGAACCGACTGCTCGGCGAGTTCAATCTCGAAGGTATCCCACCGGCTCCTCGCGGTGTGCCGCAGATCGAAGTGAAGTTCGATATCGACCAGAACGGTATTCTAAACGTGTCGGCTCGCGATGTCGGCACCGGCAAGCAAGCTTCGGTCAAGATCGAACAGAGCTCCGGTTTGTCGAAGGATGAAATCGAACGCATGCGCAAGGATGCGGAAGAACATGCCGAAGAAGACAAGCGTCAGTTCGAATTGGCTGAGGCTCGCAACAAGGCTCAGCATCTGATTTACCAGCGAAAAGCAGATGAAGGAAAACGAAGACAAGCTTACCGACAGCGACCGCGAGCCGCTGAACAAGGCGATCGAAAAGTTGCGCGAAGTATCCGGCGGTACCGATTCGACGGCGATTCGCAGCGGCTGAACGAGCTCGAGCAAGCAGCTCAAGCGTTCGGTAAGGTGCTGTACGAAAGAGGCCGGGGCCGCGCCCTGCTGACGGCGGCGACGAAGCCGGAAGCAGTTCGTCCGGCGGCAGTGATGATGATGCGATCGATGCCGAGTTCAAGTGAAGAACTAAGCGATCTAGATGTCGCTGGTCGCAATAGGTCAGCGGCGATGAAAAGTGTTAGAGGGCGAGTCGAACGGATGCCGTTTTCGACTCGCCCTTTTTTCGTTGTCCATTTTTCATTGCGACCTCGCATGCGTGATTCAGTTGGCGCATGCAGAAAATCATCTCACTTGCACCGAGGATTGGCGAACGGTTCGCTCGGTGTGTGATAAGAAAAAGTGTCGCAGGCAGTGCTTGCGGCACTGCATTTGATAACAGGTGAGATGAACTTTGCAGCCCGTGCAATAATGGCACTCGCTGCTCTGACCCCGAACCCGTGATTCATGAAGTCCAGCAGGGAGTGCCGTTATGACATTTCGATTCGAAAAGCTCACTGTCAAATCGCAAGAGGCAGTTGCTGCGGCGCAGAGCGAAGCTCAGTCGCAAGGACATGCTGAAATTGATTCACTCCATCTGCTGCATGCTCTGATGCAGGATGAAGAAGGAGTTGTCGTACCTCTCTTGAAAAAGATGGGGGGCGACCTCAAACAAATTCGCAGCATGATCGTCGCCGATTTAGGGCGACTCCCTAAAGTCTCCGGCGGACGAGCCCCCGGCGTCAGTCCGGCGATGAGCAGCGTGCTGGATGCGTCAGCCAAAACGGCGGACGATATGAAAGACGAGTTCGTGAGCACGGAGCATTTGTTGCTCGGTATCTTAAAGACGGCAAGCTGCCGGGCCTATCAAGTCCTCAAGCTGAACGGCATTGCGGAAAAAGATGTACTTCAGACCCTTCAAACCATTCGAGGATCGGCTCGCGTGACGGATCAAAACCCCGAAGGCAAATTCAACGCGTTGGAAAAATACGGCATCGACCTGATCCTGCAGGCTCAGCAGAACAAGCTGGATCCCGTGATTGGCCGCGACAATGAAATCCGACGTGTGATTCAAGTCTTGTCGCGTCGTACGAAGAACAATCCGGTGCTGATCGGTGAGCCCGGCGTCGGAAAGACAGCGATCGTTGAAGGGCTGGCTCTGCGCATCGTGCAAGGCGACGTGCCGCAGAGTTTGAAGAACAAGCGAGTAATCGCTTTGGACATGGGAGCGCTGATCGCCGGGACGAAGTTCCGCGGTGAGTTCGAAGAGCGACTTAAAGCTATTCTGCGCGAGGTCAAAGATGCGGGCGGAAATGTGATTCTCTTTATCGACGAATTACACACTGTCGTCGGTGCAGGAGCTGCGGAAGGAAGCGGTGATGCCGCCAACCTTCTCAAACCGGAATTGGCTCGCGGGCAACTGCGCTGCATCGGTGCCACCACGTTGGATGAATACCGCAAGCACGTGGAGAAGGACGCGGCGCTCGAGCGTCGCTTTCAACCGGTGTATGTGGGTGAGCCGTCGGTGGAAGATACGATCACCATTCTTCGTGGACTGAAACCGCGATATGAAGCGCATCACGGAGTAAAGATCCGCGACTCCGCGCTCGTCGCCGCCGCCACCTTATCAAATCGTTACATCACGGACCGATTCCTTCCGGACAAAGCCATCGATCTCGTCGACGAAGCGGCCAGTCGTTTGGCGATGGAGCGAGAAAGCGTTCCGGGTGAGATCGACAGTGTTCAGCGACGTCTGCGCCAACTCGAATTGGCTCAACGTCAGCTTACCGAGGAAGGTGACGAAACAACGGATTCGCAGTTGCATGACATCGAAGAAGAGATGGCCAAACTGCAGCGCGAGCTAGCCGGCCTGCGCGAACAATGGGAGGCGGAGAAGCTCGGACTGAGCGATGTTCAAAGCGTGCGCAAGCAGCTCGACGAAACCGAAGCCCAGTTCACGAAGCTCGAGAGTTCGATCAAGGACAAGCAGTCCAGCGGTCTGCCTGTTCCGGAACTCGATTATCACCAGCTATTCGAGCTCGACAAAAAGCGTCAGCAGCTTCGCAGGCAGATCGAAAGTGAAGAACCGGCGGCCGCAGGGCGCGGCGCTGAGCGTAAGCTGTTGCGCACCGAAGTGAATGCCGACGAAATTGCAGCAGTGGTCAGCCATTGGACCGGTATTCCGGTGAGCCGCATGATGGAAACCGAGCGAGCCAAATTGATCGTGCTTGAAGAACGTCTCCATCAACGTGTCGTCGGTCAGCAGAGCGCTGTGGAAGCAGTAGCCAATGCGGTGCGCCGCAGTCGCAGCGGTTTGCAAGATGCGAACAGACCTATCGGTTCGTTCCTCTTCCTCGGTCCGACCGGTGTCGGTAAGACAGAGCTCTGCAAAGCCTTGGCGGAGGTGATGTTCGACGACGAACATGCAATGGTGCGCTTGGACATGAGTGAGTTCATGGAACGTCATTCCGTCAGTCGCATGATCGGAGCCCCTCCCGGCTACGTCGGCTATGAGGAAGGGGGCAAGCTGACTGAGGCTGTTCGTCGTCGACCGTACAGCGTGATCCTGCTCGATGAAGTGGAGAAGGCGCACCAGGATGTGTTCAACGTGCTACTGCAAGTGCTTGATGACGGACGCTTGACGGACGGACAGGGTCGTACGGTCGACTTCACCAATACAGTCATCGTCATGACCAGCAACATCGGCAGCCAGATCATTCAAAAGCTGACCGAAGAAGGTGCTGATGAAGAAGAAGTGCAACAGGCCGTGAAGGAGTCGCTGCAGACACGTTTCTTGCCGGAGTTTCTCAATCGCATCGACGACATCATCGTGTTTGAACCGCTCAAGCGAAATCAAATTCATGAGATCGTCGGCATGCAGCTTAAGCGATTGGAAAAGCAGTTGCGAGCCAACAACATCGATATGGAGATCACCGACGCAGCTGTACAAGCGGTGGCTGACGAAGGTTATGATCCGGCCTACGGAGCGAGACCATTAAAGCGAGTCATTCAGCGACGCATTCAGAATCCGCTGGCGACGGAGTTGTTGAAAGGGCATATCGTCGAAGGTGGTAAAGTGCGGATCGACTATCGCAATGAGGGCTTTGTATTCGAAGCAGCCGGCAGCCATGCATCGCCCACAGAACCGGTCGGGGCGTAGCGCTGAAGAGCGAAGCTCGAGAATAATCAAGCAATCGGCCGAGCGTCTAGTTGTGCTCGGCCGGTTGCACGCCCAAGCACGCGTTGACCAGTTCATCGACGGAGTAGGGTTTAGCGAGCAGCGTGAAACCGTCTTCGATCAAGTCCACGCTGTAACCGCTGCTCAGAACGACTCGTACATTAGGACAGTTCTGTCGCATCCACTTAGCCAGTCCGACTCCGTCGTATTTGCCCGGCATACGAACATCGGACAGGACCACGGCGGGATGCGTTTGCGTCGTGAGGAACTGCATGGCTTCTTCGGCATTGGCTGCCCCGAAAACCTTGAAGCCTTTGATATTGAGAAGCTGAACCGTAGATTGACGAACCATTTCGTTGTCGTCGACGACCAGCACGCTTTGGCCATCGGCATTATCGACGGAGCGCAACGATTCAGTGACAACGCTCGGTTTGGCGCATGGCGGAAGCAGAATGGTGATCGTCGTGCCTCGACCTTCGGCTGTGAATTCCACGGCCGTATCGCCCCCGCAGTTCTGAGTAAATCGCTTGACCACACTCAGTCCCAAACCGGTCCCTTGCTCGTGGGCTTTGGTGGTGAAGAAGGGTTCGAAAGCGCGCGAGCGGGCTTCGTCCGGCATGCCGCAACCGTTATCGGTTACCGCAATGCGCACATATCGACCTGCAGATAGTTCCGGCCAAAGCGGCGGATGAGTTTCCGTGAGATTGGTCATCGAGAATTCGACGATGACTCGACCTCCGCCCGGTGAGGCATCTCGAGCATTGCTGAGCAGGTTGAGAATCGCGGTTGTCAACTGTGCGCGATCGACCCACACTGCCGTATCGAGCGGCAGCGTGTTGCGCTCCACATAGATCAGTCGGTCGCCGAGCACGGAGCGAAACAAAGTGCGCTGCGTGGTCAGGAAATCATGAATCTGCACCGAGGTTTCGCGGAGCCCTTGTTGTCGAGCATACGAGAGCAGTGCACGCACGATTTCGGCACCTGACCGAGCTGCCTGGTCGCTGGCCTCGAGCAACTCCAATTCTCTCTGTGACCAATTGCGGGTTGCATTGTTGCGCAAAAAGCCGTTGGTATTGAGAATTGCAGTGAGCAGATTGTTGAAATCGTGTGCCACGCCTCCGGTCAACTTGCCGACGGCCTCGTGCCGCTGCTGTGCATGGATGGCTACTTCCAGCTTGCGCTTAGCTTCCATTTCCTGCCGAAGCGACTCGCCTTGTTTCTCCAGCAGCGCCTGCAGTTCAGCGTTGATATTCTTTTCTCGTCGCTGTACCGCGCCTGCTGCTCGTTCAGCGGCATGATTGTGGAAGAAGACGACTGCAAACAGAATCGCCAGCACGGCGATACCCGCTACGATATTGCGCATCCATCGAGAACGCTCTGCATCGAGCGTGATGTCCCGAACTTTGTCCTGCATCGCCTGCGCGCGGCCCTCAGCCTCTTCGGCTCGTTTCTGCGAGTCTTCGAATTGTTGCTCTTTGAGTTTGTAAGCCAGTCCGCTCTGCAATTTGGCTATACGTTGTTCCAGTTCTGCAGACCTACGATGGTTGACCTGATTGAGATACCGCGAAAACTGCGACTCCCGTGTTTGCTCGTCGGAAGACGTCAATGCGACCCACGTCTTCAATTCTTCAATGATCACCTGATGGCTTTCCACAGCACCGTTAGTCGACTCGAGGATTGCAAGTTCGGCTCTAGCTGATTTTCTGTCTCCGAGTTGCAGATAGGCACGAATCAATCCTTGGCAGGCTGCCAATTGCCGGTAGGTGCTCGGGTGAGTGTGGAAGCCTGAGGCAACCTGCCGGAACGACCGAATAGCGGTGTGAAGGTCGCCCGAGCTGAGCTGTGCTTCCCCCAAGAGGCAAAGGGCCGGATACGGAAAGTCGTAACCCAACATGCCTGTTTCGAGTCGAGCCGCAATGGCTTCGACTTCGGACGGATTAACGGTTTCTCCCCTCGCCATTTTCAAGCGCAAGTGGAGGAGTTGTGTCTCGTAAGCCCGTTGTTTCAACCTCGAACGGTTCGAGGAATCTGCATCCGGTCGATCATCGTCTTCGAGCGCATAGTTCGAATCGAAAACAAACTCATTCGACTTGCATTCCCTGTCAACTAACTCCGTTGCAATGTCTGCTTCATTCAGCAGGTTTTGATCAATCAGCACATGAGCCATGTTCAGTGCCGCTTCCCATCGGATCGCGGAATCGTCACGGCGGCGTCCTTGTTCGTAGGACTGTTCGTAGTAGTCGATTGCTTCGATGGTTCGTCCTTCATCCATCGCAAGCATCGCCAAGTGAGTTCGAATTCGGTGCGAATTGATCTTATTCGACCAAACGCCGGTTTTGATTTCACCTTGCTCAGCGAGATACAGCGCATGCTTAAAGCTGTTCTTGGCCGCCTCCATTTGCGGCTTCGCAAGCTGAATCGCTCCCATGAGATAGTGAACACGAGCCTTCAGCATTTCATCGGTTGTGGATGCAGCGTAATGCCAAGCATCCGAGGCAACTTCCAACGCACTGTCTATGTCATTTCTCGCGAAGAGAATTTTCGCGATGATCAAGCGAAGACGAGTGTGCAATTCCGGAGAAAGAGGTTTATCAAGGATTGCCTTCAACGGCTTAATGTCCGTTGAATAATTTGTTTGAAGTTCTTCATAGCGCTTGATGAGGGACTCCGGGGTATTCGGATCCTCTGATGTCGTAGCGACAGGGGCGAGCGGCGCAGGGACTTCCGAAGCTGCCGGGGTCTGGATCGAAATCGGATCGAGGCTTTGCCAGCCATGGACCGGCGCCGCGATCATGGTCCAGGCGGACCACATCGCGACTCCTGCAAGTCGCAGTCGAATAGGGAGAGTGTTGAACATGGGCGAATCTCTCTCGGCGTGCCGAATCTCGGCTGCTTGTGATGGAGACGACTGGATGCGGTCTATGAGCTTAAACTGCGAGGGATTGAAAGGCTAGGCAGTCAGGTGGGGCCGCGCGTATTGGGTGTTTCTGGCATTTCGTCCGTAGACGTACTACACTGCTGGCACTTTCCAACCCACACGGACACTCATGACGGTGTATCGAATGACCAAGTCCAATGCATCTCGCAGGCAATTTCTCAAAACTACGGCAGCCACTGCAAGTGCGATTACCGCCTCGCAGCTTATTTCGACCTCAATGGGGCAGGAAACGCAGCGGAAGTCTGCGAATGATCGACCCCTAATCGGATGTATCGGCACCGGCGACCGCTGGCAGGCAGTTGGACCCCAAGCTTTGCAATTCGGTGACTGCGTGGCTGTGTGCGATGTCGATGCCGACCATTTGGCGGCAGGGAAAGACAAAGTGACGCAAATACAGCAAAAGAGCGGCCACGACCGGACCGTGGATACCTACGAGGACTACCGCAAGCTGCTTGATCGCAAAGATATCGAGGTGGTGACCATCGTGACGCCGGACCACTGGCACTCGAAGATTGCTATCGAAGCCATGCAAGCCGGCAAGGATGTGTACTGCGAGAAACCTCTGACCCTGACGATTGATGAAGGCAAACAGATCATCAAGGTGCTCAAGGAAACCGGCCGCGTCTTTCAAGTCGGGACGCAACAACGGAGTGAAATGGCGGCGGAAAAAGGGAAGTTCAAACAACAGTTTCTGACGGCCGTGGCTCTGTGCCGCGCAGGTCGCTTAGGAAAGATTCAGCGCGTGGAATGCCGCATCGGGGGCGCTCCCTCCAGCCCGGTTCTGGCGAAGACGGAAGTACCTCGCGCGCTCAATTGGGATATGTGGCTCGGTCAAGCGCCGATGACGGATTACGTTTCCGCGCCAGCGAAGGGGAAGTATCCGCACAGTCGAGTCCACTACGAGTTTCGTTGGTGGTATGAGTACTCAGGCGGAAAGATGACCGACTGGGGCGCACACCATGTCGACATTGCTACGTGGGCCATCGGCATGGACCATAGCGGGCCGACCAGCGTCGAAGGTCTGCATGTCGTTCACCCCATGGAATACAAGAACGGCTATGCGACTCGGACAGACATGTACAACACGGCGACTCAGTTCGATGTGAAGTGCATGTACGCCAACGGCATCGAGCTGCATATCCTCAGCGACAGGGAGAACGGCATTCTCATTCAAGGTGATAAGGGAGAGTTGTTTGTCAGCCGCGGTGCTCTGCGCGGATCAGCCGTCGACGCGCTTGCCGATGATCCGCTGCCCGAAGATGCGATCACTAAGCTCTACAAAGGCAAGAAGCCAGGAAGTCACATGGCGAACTTCTTCGACTGTATTGCGACTCGTGAACAACCTATCTCCGATGTCTACACACATCATCGCGCCATGACGACTTGCCACTTAGCAAACATCGCCATTCGCTTGGGTCGCAAACTGAATTGGAACCCCGAGACGGAACAGATCGTGGGTGACGACGATGCCAACGCTTGGCAGAAGCGTGAGCAGCGAAAAGGCTACGAAATCAAGGCTTAGGAACGGTTCTGCGAGCCAATTTCAGCGCCTGCATTCTTCTCATTCAAAACCTTGCTCGGCCGCATCGCAATTCCGTTTGCCTGCGGCCGACTTCATTTACTCACCCGTTGAGTCGAGATCCTCCCGCTACGCTCTTCGCGACTCACCCGAATCGCACCTGCAAGCCCGGCTTTTGTCCTGACACGTCGTTCGCACAAAAGAATTTTTTCCGGCGTACGGCGCTGGACACTTGGTTTTGATGATGGTGTCGGCCCGGACAAAGCGAAGCAGCATGGTATCTTTTTTCTAGTCATCTTGCCCCTCGTGTGGGTTTGCCTGCTGGGGTTACTTTCGGTTCGACACCCGTCCTGAGAAGCTGCCTCCACCCTCCCAAGGGATGCTCCGGACAAACTCGATCTAACGCTAAATCCGTCGAGGATACCACCCTTTTGGCGTGCGGGTGAAACGTATCGGGAAACGGGCCGAAATCATTTGCCCCGGGTCTGGTCGGCAACCAAAATTAAGCACCCAAGGGCACGGAAAGCCGCGGCTGAGACCGCTTTTCGGACCTCAGCCAGTCATCAGCAATCTCACTGGCATCCGTGTGTTTCCCATGGTTGACGTTAATCGCGCATACAATTTTGTACGTAATGAACTGGCTGAAGTCGGACTGCTTTCCGACGGACTCTACTTGGATCACGTTGAAGTGAGCGTATCCAAGTACAAGAGCTCGGGTGAAGCGGGCTATGTCTTCGAAGACATCGGAACATGGGCTAGGCTCGGCTTTAAACCCGGCGTGATCTATCTGCCCGCCGATGTTCCTCAGCAACCGCGAGTTCCCGGAAGTACATTGATCGACACCATTCGCCATGAATTCGCTCATGCGTGGTATTACATCGATCAACGATACTTCCGTGAAGAATGGTTTGTTCGTGCTTTCGGTGCTCCGTATGCCAACTGCAATCCCGGCCCGAAAGCCAACTGGATGCGCCAGTTGCAACAGAATCGACGATACTTGGCGGCTCTGGAACGCTGTCGTACCAGTCGCGGACGAGAGCGTCTCGAGCAGATGTTCTTCCACCGCGAGTTCGTTTCGTACTACGCGTCCTCTTGCGCGTGTGAAGATTTTGCTGAATCGTTCATGTACTTTTTGAAGTACCGGAATTCGCTCGAACGCTTCGAGAATCGGCCGAATGTTTATCGCAAGCTGAAGGCTGTTGAACGGGCGATCGGCCAGAAGGCCAAACGGCTGAAGACGAATTCTCGCTCGACTAAGCTGCGAGTTCGCTCGGCATAGTCGTTCCAAAGCCGCGCACTTAGAAGTCAGTGTATTCTTCATACGCATCCCGCATGGTTTCCAGTGCGGGAGCCCGCTCGGTCCAGCGTCGGAAATCGTACGCCTCTGCAGCTACAGCCAAGTCGCTGCGCGAGATGACCCGCGTCGGACCGCATTTCCAATGTTCGCTCAGCTTGCGACGCGAGCCGGGTAGGTCGCTGACAAGAACCAAGCCGCAATCTTGATCGGGCTGCGCCGCAGCCAGGACATCAAGCGTTGCGGAATCGGCTTCGCCTACATAGATCAAGCTCCGTTGTGACCCGCCCAGTTGCGAAATGCGTTCGGAGAGAATTGTGATCATACCGGTAGGTGATTCCGGAATCGGCTCTTCCGTCGCAGGTAACGCAATATCGGGTGGTCGGTCTGAATTGATTTGACCCGTCCTCAACCACGCAGCCGGCGGCGACTCTGCGGCAGCTACCAGCGCGCTCCGCACTTCAGGCGAGTCACCAATGCTCCAAATCAGGCATTGGTCCAGCGGTAGAGACTCGCGCAGGGTTTCGATCAGGCCTCTTCCCCAATTGTGCCACGCGATCCATAAATCCCCGCAGCGCATCGCAGAAGTGGCTTTGCCGATATAAGCCAATGAATCATCGGTTGCCCCGAGCTCATGTGGACCGGTGCGCTGAAAGGATCGGAGGAAACGCAACGCGGAGAATCGCATGGCGCGAATACCTGCTACGGCAACCGTCAACTCGTCCGCAGGAACCTGAACGGTGATGACGTGCCAGTCCAGCCGCGCAGCCGCAAAGGCTCGCTCCATCAGGAACTGAGTCGGTTCGCCGGCGACCTCGTCGCCGATGCAACACAAAATCGGTTGGACGGACGTTTCCATAAGCCATAGCGTAGCCGATGCGCACAACCGGCAACATGCCGGATGGTCCGGTTTGCGGTTCGCAACGGTTGTACTGTCGCGGGAATCGCCTTTGCCTCGGGGAAGACTCCACTTGCCCGTGATCCGAGGACGCCACCGAGTACTCTGGAGAGGTCGGCCGTCATCTTGGATCGGGCCGAGTCACGCTTCCGATTGAGGTCCCATCATGCTGCATTCCGTGCTAAGCCGCGAAAACGACGACGGTCTGGCTCGGTATCTGTCCTTGATCGACGGACCTCGCGCGTTTAGTTCCATGGCCATCTGCAGCATGTTGCTCTTCGGTTCGGCTTGGCTGGACCCATTTCCGGAGCTCTTCCGACCTTCGATTATCGGAATGGCATGGGGATTTCTTTTCGCCCTGGGTCTGACGCTGGGGACCGGAACTCGATTTCGCGTCATCTCGTTGATTTGGTCGATCGCTGCGCTGTGGTGTGCGACCCAGCTCCTGGCTCGCTGGACCGACGTCTCCTATGACCTATGTCGGTTGATCTGCCTGGCACTGCTTATCGCCGGATGGATGTTCGGTTCCGCATGGAATGCGTTCGGAGCGCACCTGCGAAATCGTTTTCAGCTCTGGGATCTGGCTTTGCTAACTCTCTTCATTGCAGTCGGATCATCGCAGTGGACACTCACGGGCAGCGAAACATCGGCGGGCAGACAGGTCCTCGGCAGTGCCTTTCTGTCATGGCTCAGTTGTTCGGCCGCCGTTGTATGGGTGCTGCATGATCGCTGGTCATGGCGGAAACTGTTCTGCTTGGCCGTATGTATCGGCCTAGCGGCAGGCTTGTTGAAGACATCCTGGCTTGGCGGCGATACGTTACTCAGTTCTCCGGCTGAACTGCTCAGCGGCCCGCTCAGCGTTATCGTCTCAGCCGGTTGTGCCGTACTGATCGTCGCCGCCGCAGCGCGAGCCGATCAAGCTCGCGCCGCCGTAGAAGAACAGGATCAAGCGTCTGATGAGAGCGCGTTGATTCTAAAACTCGAGCGATAGAGAGCTGAGCCGTTTGACGGTCTCGGCCATCAGTGCATCTTCAGCGGCTTCATCGTCGGCCACATAAGTAACCGAGAACCGCAGGAAGGAACCTGCGTCATCCCACGGTACCGTCACGATGGACTTCTCGGTGATGAAATACTGGCTGGCTTGTTCGGCGTTTTGGAACTGAACACCGCCGCGAATGCCTTTCGGTGCGCGAGCGTACAGGAAGTAGGTGCCGCCGGGCATTTCACATTGGAATCCGCATTGCTTCAGCGTGGCGACCAGTTTCTGCAATCGTCGGCGATACTTGGCACGAATCTTCTCGGGGATCTCTGCTGTGTCGAGAGCCGTCGAAGCAGCCTGTTGAATCGCGGAGAACTGTCCGCTGTCACAGTTGTCTTTGACGTCAGCGAAGGCTTGCACCAACGTCGGGTTACCGCAGACCCAACCGATGCGCCAGCCGATCATGTCGAAGCCTTTGCTCAGCGAGTGGACTTCGACTCCCACGTCCCGTGCGCCGGGAACAGAGAGAAAACTCAGCGGCTTGCGATCATAGGTAAGCAGAATGTGCGCAGCGTCTTGAACGACGACGAACTGATGCTTGTGTGCCAGTTCGATCACTCGCTTGTAGAAGTCTTCATCAGCCACTTTGCCGGTCGGACTGTTGGGGTAGTTGAGTACGACCAGCTTTGTCTTCTGCCATACGTCGGCTGAAATGGAATCGAAGTCGGGATAGAAATCGTTCTCAGCCAACAACGGCAATCGATGCACGGTGCCGCCATAATACTTCGTATGTGTTCCGGCGACCGGATAACCGGGGACGGTCATCATGGTGATGTCGCCCGGGTTGATGAAGCAAGCCGGCAACATGGCCAGCGCGGTCTTGCTGCCGATACAGTGGTTGATCTCGGTGTTCGGGTCGAGTGACACACCGAACTGCCTGTCCATGAACCGAGCTACAGCCTGCTTGAAAGCTGCGATCCCGTTGTCGGCATAGCCACGGTTCTCGGGCCGATTGATTTCCGCCGCCATCTTCTGACGCACGACTTCTGCGGCCATGCTGTCGTTTTCACCGATACCGAAGTCGACCAGCGGACGATCGGGATAGTCGGCCAACGCTTTTCGCTTGGCTCGTTTGATCTTTTCAAATTTGTAGATCTCCGTCCCTTTGCCGTAGCCTGCGCCGCCGATGCGCTCGGCAAACAGTTGTTGGAAATACGGCTCAGCGGCAGTCGTCGTGCTCATTCCGGTCCTACATCAGTCTGGGGTCGTGAAACGGGACAGTGCGAAGTTGCACAGTATACCAGCCGCATTCCAATCGTCGAAGTTGGGCATCATTGCTCTTCGGCAAGCGACATCAGAATAGTAAATCGGCTTACGAAAAAAGCCGGTGCATCGTTCGACCGCAGTCGAAGCGCCGCACCGGCATCTTTGAAATGGCAACTTTCAATTGGCAACGATTGGCTATCGCAATGACGTAACCGGCATTCTCGATCGGCTCGAAGGATTCCGACCGAAAGGCAGTGTCGGCCTGCGAACTCGCTGCAACAGGGTTATTGCGGGGTGATTTCTACTTCGACTTTGCCGAGGTCGTTATTGCCCGGCTTCAGATCGAGTTCGATACGTCCGCGGGTAACCGTTACCTTCTTGCCGTTGATGTGCAGAGCGGTGACTTTGCCCGCTTCTTGCCAAACGCGAAGGGTGACTTTGCCGGACGGTAGACCTTTGATCTCGATCTTACCTTTTTCGTCGCTGATGCCGACAAAAGGATGGTCTTGGATAATGACATAGCCCTTCATCCAGGGATGGCTGCCGCAGTTGACCGGGATCGGTGCCGGTTCTTCGTTGGCCAGCACCTTGCTCGTCTTGTTACCTCCCGCCGGAATCTGGAAGTTTTCCGCTTCGTTGGATAGGAATGGGAAGCTCGCATTGTGGCCGGTCTTGTCACTGTTGGTGACATTGATCATTTGACCGGCTCGTACCGAGATAACGTGCGGCTCAAAACGGCACTGTTTATTATCGATAGTGATTTGTGCGCCTTGCGGCTTCTTTTGATCAGCCGGGATGGCAGATGCGTCCAACTTCTTCGAGTCAGCATAGATGGCGAAATTACGAAGCGCTCCGGATGCATCGACCACATAGTCTTCGGTCATGATCTTGAACTGTTGGCAAAACGGGTCGTTCACGTTCCCGACCGCCTTCGGCTCGGGCAACTTGCCCTTCACGATGATGGTGGCGGAGAGATTGGCGGTATCGGCGGCTCCGGCGAACGAAACAATGCCCATGGTTGCCGCACAGAATGCCGACAAAAACATCTTCTTCATTAGGTAACTCCGAGTTCGGAAATGTGAGTTATTGCCCGATTAGGGAACTTATGGTCGCTGCAATCGGGCGGATAGTCAAGGAAGGTGGGGAAATCGAGGTCGAGCTCAACTGGCGGGAGGATTTTCAGCAGCCGTCAAAGATCGCATCGGCTGCTCGGCTCGGCCAACCATCGACTCCTCAGATTATAGTTCCCGTCCCCGTTTCGGGTAAGGAACTCTTTCCAGCGCCGGCGAATCCGCAAAACGAAAATGGCCCGAACCGTGTAAGGGATTCTCGGCGCAGAAAATCCCATGTCCTACGGTTCCGGATCCATTCCCAGTTGCTTCATCTTGCGATACAGATTCGATCGATGCAGCCCCAGGCGTTCAGCGGCTTGTGCCAAATTGCCGTCGGTGGCATCGACGTGGCGCTGGATGTATTCGATCTGAAAAAGATGGGTCGCTTCCGTTAAGGACAGAGTTCCCGGGATCTTGGCCGGATCGCCCGATCCACTCGGCGAAAGAACGAATGCTAAGTCGTGTTCTTCCACTTGCGGTGCGGAACACAAGTAGGCGAGTCGTTCCATTTGATTGCGCAGTTCGCGAACATTGCCGGGCCATGAGTGAGCCAGCAACCTTTGCCGGGCGCGATCCGACAATGTCGGTGTTCTGCGTCCGATCTGGTGTGAAAAGCTCTCGAGGAAATGTTGAGCCAGCATCAAGATGTCTTCGCCGCGATCTCGAAGCGGAGGCAAGCTGAGCGTAACGACATTCAAGCGAAAGTAGAGGTCTTCGCGAAACTTGCGCTGACGAACTAACTCGACTAAGTTCTGATTCGTGGCGGCGATGACTCGCACGTCGGTTCTGATAGGCGTAGAACCACCGACGCGAACCACGATCTTGTCCTCGAGAACGCGAAGTAACTTGGCTTGGCCCCCCAAGCTCATTTCGCCGATCTCATCAAGGAGCAGAGTTCCACCCGACGCGAGTTCGAACTTGCCGGCCCTCGCACTCACGGCGTCCGTGAACGCCCCTTTTTCGTGACCGAACAGTTCGCTCTCTAAGAGTGTTTCGGCGATGGCTGCGCAATTCACTGCGATGAAGGGCTGCGCGTTGCGTCGACTCTGCAAGTGCAGGCTGCGGCTGACAACTTCCTTTCCCGTTCCGTTCTCACCAAGTAACAAGACGGCTAGATCGGTCGGACCTACGCGAGCTATCGTGTCTCGCAGTGATTGAATCGCAGAACAGTTTCCGACCAGTTGCAAAGAGTCGCCTGCGGATTTGACGAGCCGGTCTCGCGTGCGAACCAGTTCATCGATGCGACGCGTATTCTCCAAGGCGGCCGATGCGAGCGAAGCGACTTCAGCGAGGAACCGTTCATCATCGGCAGAGAAGCGGCCGTCACGATGGTTAAGTACTTCAAAGACTCCCATCGGTTTGCCGCGACCATCCAGCAGCGGTACAGCCACGAGGGAACGCGTCATGTAGCCGAGTCGTTCACCGACGCGATGATCAACCGCTTTCGGATCGTCCTCGGCATCCCAACGTTCGCTCACCGCGCTGTGCATGACTCGCCCGGCGATGCCCTGATCATCTCGAATGCGCAGCTCTTGCCCTTCAACGCCCAAAGCCGGATGAGCGACGAGTTCTCCGGCGGAGCGATCCCACAAAAAGATACTGGCTCGATCTCCTCGCAACGCTTGTGCGGCCGCGCGCGCCATCTCATTGAGCAGTTCTGACAAGTTGTGTTTGCGCTGCCAGGTCGACGCTAACGTCAAGAGAAGTTGGACTTGGTCGAGGCGGGCGGCTGTCGCAGATTTGGATTGCAGCAACCTGATCGCAACTCGCAGCGAACCGGTTAACTCTTCGGCTGCAGAGCGAGATAGCCCGTGACTCGGAGCGACGAGCAACGCCTCGGGGACTTCAGCGCCCCGATTCAGCGGCGCGATCAACCATCGATCCGCTCGTTGTAGATCTTGCGAATCACATGCTTCGGCCACTGCATCAATCGGGAGAGCCGCGCCGTGCTGAGACAGCCCGACGGCGTCCCAACCCGACTTGGCTTGCCGCATCCAAACGAACAGCATGCGCGGGAATCGCCGCGACAGAAGATCGGTAACGCCGCGGCGAAAGGTTTGCAGGTCGGCTGTTTCTCCGAGGAGAGTCAGCAGATCCGAAGTCCAGTTGGGAGGGAGTTCCTCTCCCTGCTCCTGGCGTTCATGGCCGATCGCTTGGCTCATAAATCTCCGAGCATCCGACGATGGGTCGCGGATGCGAAAGGACTACGCAGTCTTCGAGCGATGTTAGTCTTCAAGCGATTCGCCGGTCGGTTCTTTCAACCACAGAGAAAGAATGACACCGACCAGACAATACACTCCGGCGACCACTGCGCCGACTTGTGCGAAGTTGGCTGCCTGCAACTGAGTCTTTTCAAGAACGCTCAAAGCGGGATCCGGTTTGGCAATCGTCGAAAACGTGATGGTCAGATAGGCAGCAGCGGTACCGATCACACGACCGCCGATGTTGGCTGCAAAGCTCTCACCGGTACCACGCAAGTGCAACGGGAATACACGCGGGATGTAGTTGCCCCAGAAACTGAACTGAGCAACCGTCAGGAAGCCGGCAACGAACACGCCAAGCTGAATCATGAAAAGCGAGTCATCTGTCTTGAGTTGCGTACTGATCCAGTAGAAGAGAAGTGGTACGAAGATCAGCGCCGGAACTTGGAAGATGCGCAGCAGCCAGCGGCGACTGATGATGATGACGGCCAAAATGGCCAGAGCAAATCGTCCGACGAGGCCGCCGACTTCCTGCCATATGGTCACTTTGGCTACAGCTTCGTCTCGGACGTTGGCGATCATCCCTTTCTTCTTATTCGGAGGCAAAGGCTCGCCGGACTTGGCCTCTGCCGCAGCAGCCAGTTCAGCACCTCGCGTTTCCGATTCCTTTACGATTTCCGTATGACCGGCCAGGATCTGCGGCAACTGCTGGATGGCGCCGAAAGCGATTCCGTAGCTGGCTGCAAACATCAACGTAGTAACGATCGTGGTCGTTATCAGTTGAGGCGAGAACAATTCGAGAATGCTCGGTCGTTTGAGCTGACCCGCGGTCTTCTTCTGTTGCCACTTGGGCGACTCAGGCAAGAACGGGCGAATGAAGATGAGGGGCAGAGCCGGAATCACACCCGAGATCAACGTGTATCGCCATGCTTCGTGATTGCCGTAGATAGCAGGCAGCATCTGCGATTGAGCCATCCATGCCGCCAACACGTTAGCCGATCCGACCATCAAACCGCCGACAGACGAAAAGGCTTGCGTGTAACCCAAGACCTTTTCACGTTGCTTACCGTCATCGAAGAGCTCTGCGAGCCACGCGACGGCGGCTACGAATTCAACGCAGACGCCGATGAATACAAGACATCGACACACCAGCAATTGGTAGAGGTCTGTCGTGAAGCCTGCACCCATCGCCGAAAAAGCATAAAGCAGAATGCTGGCGGTCAGGACGCGACGTCTTCCCAATCGGTCCGTTAAGTATCCGCCGAGTAGACCGAACACGCCGCCGACAAGAGCCGGTACGAAGAAGAGAGTCCGTGCCCAAGCTGCGTAGGTGGCTCCGCCCGGTGCCCAGAGCGCTCTTACTTCCGCTTCAGGCATCCCGTCTTTGATCAACTGTGCAACGTCCCCCGCGCTTAGCGCTGCAATCGCGGGCTTGATGATCAGCGGCAGCATCAGCAGTTCGTAGATGTCGAATGCGAAGCCGATCGAGGCGATGATGCAGATCAACCAGACGGCGCTGCGTGATACGTTCGCTGTTCCGGCGGCGGAGGGACTGTCGGTCATGGCAGCATGGATTCCGAAATCAAAGGCGGGATGGGTTCGTTGACGTAGTCATCGACACGGAGGGAGATGGCGGGAGCGTGTCGTATGAAAGTGTTTCAGATTGTAGTCGAAAAGCCGGCCCTGTTGTCTGAGTGCTACGCCATCGTCGGCAACTCGGAGGGCAAATCGGAGAGGCCCGGCCAAGCAAGTATGAAACAAGTTCCCTGCCCTACCCGACTTGACACACTGATGTCCCCGCCGTGCTCTCGCATAATCTTGCGACTGACAGGCAGTCCTAAGCCGGTACCTCTCGCACCTTTCTTCGATTCGAAGACGGAGAAAATGCGTTCGAGATTCTCAGGTTCGATTCCTTCGCCGTTATCGGTCACGCGAATCTCCGTCAAACCGGTGTTCGCGTTCTGCTCCAAATCGATACGGACCTCAGCCGCCTCGTTGTGTTCGACTGCATCGATCGCGTTAGTGACTACATTCAGGATCGCGCGGTGCATAGCTTCTGCATCGAAGCGCACGAGGGGGAATTGACGCGGTGCTTCCCAAATAAGCTTGGCACCGGCTTCGTCCGCACGCGATTGCATGAGTTCGATGACCTCTTCAATCGTCTGCCGAATGTCTCCCGCCTTGAGTTCCGGGATACGTTCTTTGCTGAACGAGAGCATGTCCATGACGAGGTTACTGATGCGCTCTTGATTCTTCTCAACGATGCGCCAACCTTTGCGCGCGATTTCCAGATCTTGTGAGTCGAGTCCTTTCTCGATCAGATAGCTTCCGCCGCGAACCCCTTGAAGAATGTTCTTCACGTGATGTGACAGATTCGCGATGGTTTGTCCCATCGCAGCCATCCGTTCGGACTGCACTGTAGCGCGATAGAACTGCGTATCTTCAATGGCCAGCGCCGCTTGATTGCCGATCGCGATCAGCAGTTTCAAGTGCTCTTCCGTGAACGACTCTTCGCCTCGCTCGGCTGCGATCATCGGACTGACCGATGTATCGACATAGATCGCACCGTGCATGCCGTAGCGACCTTGCATCGGTACACAGATGGCTTCGCGTATTCCAAGCGAGACGATGCTGGCGGCCGATTGCCAACGCGAATCGTCTTGTGCGTTGCCGGTCAGGACCCCTTCTTTTTTGTTGATCACGTAGTCGAGAATCGTCTTGCTGATCTCCAGTCGACGACTATCGCTGCTCGACTTACGATTGCGTCGGCAGGCCGGAGTCAAATGGCCGGACACGTCATCGAACAGCATGATGCATCCGCAATCGCAACGTACCCATTGGAAGATGAGGTCGAGTACTTGGCTCAGCAGTTCGTCGATATCCAATGTGCGCGTGATGGCTTGGCTGACCTGTACCATCAGTTCCCAATGGCTGCGCGGCTGCGATCCTTCCTTACTCCCTTGCCATGTCAAATCGGAAGCCGGTGGAAGTCCGAGTTCAGAATGCGAAATGGCTCTCCGTATCTGCGAAAGATCGTCGTTCGTCTGAGGTCTGACGATGTCGACGTTGTGCGGGCGATCTGCGCCGGATGCCGAAGCATCGGCAGAGACGCTGAAGATCAATAGCGTCGTGCCGAGTTGAATACGGTCGCCGCTGCGCAGTGTGTGTGAGCGGATTCGATCGCTGTTTACGTAGCTGCCGTTGCTGCTGCCTAAGTCCATGAGCACGAACCGACCGTCTTCTGCGGCATCGATCCTGGCATGTTGGCGAGAGATTTCCGTATCGTGCAACTGGATCTGATTGTGCGCTTCTCGGCCGATGGTCGTGTGCCGCCCGAGCAGCTCATAATGCCGGCCGCTGTCCTTGCCTCGAATTACATACAGCGAAGCCATCTCAGCCCTTTGCGTCACTGACCGGCGGCAGCAACATTCCGTGAGCTCGCAGCGTGACGGCTGCGGCAGGCGGACATACGACTCCGCATGATATGAGAAATTGAACAGCTTGATCGACCGACATATCCAAATCGATGATGTCTCGCTTGCGAACCACGATCGTAAAGCCGGTCATGGGAACCGGCGACGCAGGTATAAACGCAGACACGACTTCTTCTGATAACAGACCGGAAAGTTGCGGGATGCCGTCTCCGGTTACAAAGGCGATCGACCACACACCGACGCGCGGATACTCGACCAACACGACGCGCGTGAATTCCAAGTCCCGATCGCTCAAGACGAAATCGGTGACTTGCTTCACGGAGGAGTAAATGTTGCGAACGATCGGTAAACGATGAATGATCCGCTCGATCAAGGTGACGATCATCCGCCCCAAGCCGAAAGCGAAGAACCGACCGACTACATACAGAGCCGTCAACAAGACCAGCAGAAAAACCGGGATCGTGAGCGAGCGCGGCAACAGCGTTAACGTGACGTACGCTTCGTAGTAGTTCCTCGCCGTTCGCGGTGTTGCCAGATCGGTCGGTAAACGATCGAGACGGGAATCGACTGTGGCGCGGATGTATTCAGGGATATATCGTTCGCCCGCCGGAGCTCGAACGTACTTGACCCCTTTGATTTCGAATCCCACTTCGGGATCGTTCGCGTCGATCGGCACCGCACCGGCCGGCGGCACGTCACGAATATCGTTGATCGCCCATACAAGTGATGATCGAACCGTGGATTCGAGCGGAATCAAGACATAGCTGTCGATCGCGCTTCCGACCCAGATCAAAAGCACTAGCGTGACGAGCGGTGGTGCAATAATGGCCGAGCCGCGCCAGATGGCTCGACGCAACGGACTGGTTTGCGAGCCCGCCGACCTCGCTTTGGCGGGGCGCTCAGGCGCAGTCGATGAATCAAGCGGCTCGGTCATAAACTACATCACCATTCGTCGGAATCAGGTTGCCGTCGCGGCAGGGCAATCGTTCACCAAGAAGAGTTCCATCTCAACTCCGGTTTTGCGATGCTCCTATGATGGCTCGTCGAGCCGAATTTGTCAGCCCGACACCTCTGATTGCTCCGAGTTCTTGTCACTCGAGTCGTTGAAACTCGCAACTTCCGTTTTGTCATGCGCCGAACCGTTGCTCTTTGAACCTGTATCACGTGTTCCGGTGCCTCGTGCCGCAGCCGCGATAATGACTCGGTCCGCTCCGGCTTTGAGAAGGCAACGTGTCAGTTCCGCTGCTGTCGCTCCACTGGTTACCACATCATCCACGACTAGGATCTCGCGTCCCGAAATCCGCTTACCATGACGAATCCGAAAGGCTCCCGCACGTTGTCCGGGCGATTGCTCCATGCAAGCATCCCTTGTTTGGCTGTACTCCGCGTTCGTGATACCGATCGCAATGATAAATCGCACCCCAACTGCTCCGCGACTTTTTCCGCGAGCGTATCGGCTGCGGACGTACGATGGACCAGCCGTCGCAGCCAGTAGTTCGGAACCGGAACGACTAGCAGATGATGGCAATTGGAATCGAGCGCCGATTGCACGCGGCTGACCTAACAATTCGCCCACCGCACATGTCAGCGATTCAAAGATCGGCTTCTTCATCGCGATCACCGCTTCACGCAACCGACCCCTGTACGGACCGAGCGCTACAATGCGTTTAAATCGCCAACCCGATTCGCGACATCGAAGGCAAGATTGATTATCAATGACCGCAGGTAGCGGCGTTGCACAACGCAGGCAGTGATAGTACTCGCGATTGAAAACCGAGCGGCATTGCGAACAGAGTCGCTCTTGCGGAGCGATAGCGTTTTGGCACCAGACGCACTCGGGAGGAAGAATGAGGTCGGTCGCTTGCTGAACGGCATTGACGAACGGCGCGACTTGCGACCAGCATTTCTCGGCATAGCCGGCAGGCAAGCTGAACATCGAAGCTCGGGCGGACTTCGGGTTCTGCAAGGTCATCGCGGCGTCATGAATGAGACCGGATCGTGTCTTCGCATTTGGCGAACAACATGCGTCCGGCCTGAGTTTGAAGCGTACTGGTGACGACGACCGGAAAGGTTTGGCCGATGCGATCTCGTCCACCTTCGACTACGACCATCGTGCCGTCGTCCAAATAACCGATGCCTTGCTCCTGACCTTCTCCAGGTTTGACGATGCGCACGTCAAAGCTCTCACCCGGAAGAAATTGAGGTCTCAGCGCGGCGGCGATCTCATTGAGATTGATCACTGCAACGTTGTGGACCTTCGCCACTTTGTTGAGGTTGAAGTCCCCCGTGACGATCTTTCCTTCCAAATGTTTGGCCAGCACAACGAGCTTCATGTCGACCGTTTGTCCCGTGAACTCGGGCAACTCGCGCTCGTAGATTTGGAACTCAATCTTCTTCAGCGTTCGCAAGCGATTGAGGATGTCCAGACCGCGACGTCCTCGTGCTCGGCGCAATCGATCGCTGCTGTCGGCGATCGCCTGCAGTTCGGAGAGAACGAACGACGGCATGATGACTTGGCTATCGATGATGTTCGTATCCGCCAAATCAGCCAATCGACCGTCGATGATCGAGCTGGTATCCAGGATCAGCGGCCGAACACCTTTGAGATCTCTCGCGAATTCAACGTAGGGAATCACGAACCGGAAGTCGTCTTTCGTCTGCAGCAACAGACTAGTGCATCCATAACACAGGATCGCTGCGAGCATCACCTGAGTAGGCGGCCCGAAAGGGCTCTGTTCGAACATCGGCGAGATGGCGACCCACAACAAATAGGTCAACAGGAATCCCACCACGAGTCCGAAGTAGACCGCAGACACGACTTCAATGCGCTTTTCAGGAGTGAAAATGTCGATCGCGATCACGCCCAAGGCCATGAAGACCATGCCGGAAATGATCACGTACGGCAGATATGTGGGGCCGTTGGTTTCGACTCGAAAGAAGTAGGTCGCAACTCCCGCGGCGACGCAAATGAATAAGGCACGTAAAATAAGCAAAGCCATGACTGGCGAAACTTTCGTTTTGGGGGCATGAACAGCCTAGATGGCGGTTTTTTGCGGACGGCAGGGGGTATTTGCCGTCTCTCCTAGTCTACACTTTAGCGATCCGACCGAACCACTCGCCCTCATCAGTTTTTAAGCTTTTCCTGAAAACCTAACGGTCAACGCAGCGGTTTTTCACCATGCGATATGAGGGTGCCGCGACCTGCGAATGCCGAACTCTTCACGTCTCCGCTTCATGCGTAAGCGAGTTCACCACCTGGAAAGTTGCCGCCCTAGAGAGATTGTTCCTAAGCCAGATAAGATTGCCGAAACCTCGCCAATTGACTGAGCAGCGGTTTCGGTCGACCCTGATTATCCCAGAGCCCGGCATTTGGAAATTCATGCGGCAGTTGGTCGGTCGATTGGTTGTAGTTCATCGCGTGGACGCATTGCTTGGCAGCCAGCAACCGCAAAATCGACTCGGGTGAGAAACCGGTCTTATCCGACACGCCATCCTTTCCTTGCGAGGTCCAGGTCGAGACCGTCTCTCTGTCGGCTGTGCATTGTTCATCCGTCGTTGTCGAGCTCGGCATGGTAACGGTAACCATTAGCGGCAGTCCAAGAACCGCCCAGCGATCGATCATGCGGCTGATCTCGAGCGGATCGCGCGGCAGCGAACCGTCTGGCCACGAGTTCAAGTTCAAGTCGAGCGCGAGGCCGCTGAGTCCCAGATCGGCTCGGATCAATGCGTCGGCGAAATGCAGCGGTGAGATACCGTCGTGGCTCGCTCGCAGGTATTCGCTCCACGGCTGATCGATCGACAACAGTACGGGTGATCGAGGATCAGTACGGCGGACAGTTTGAATCAGCGAGACCGCCATTCGCAGAACTTGCTCGTCGTTCCAGCCCATTTCGCCCGGAACATTGAGGCCGGTACAGCAGTTCCAAAGATGAACTTTTCCACGATAACGATTGACCGTCTCTTCTGCATGATTGCAGGCCGCCTGCAGCACACTTTCAAATCCTTCGCCGAGCAGCACCATCCACCGCGGTAGTCCGCCGGCGCGGAAATTCATGAGCGGTCCGCAACTGACTCGCATGTTGTTTTGCCGAGCCCATTCGATTTGTTTGTCGAACGGTGTGAAGTCTCGCTTGCCGGAGTTTTGTTCGACCGTGGCCAAGTCGAGCGGCATTGTGATCATATTGAATGCGGTGCACAGCGCGTCGGCGACACTGTCCAGTGCCAGGGCCGGCGGTAGAGTCACGCCGAGCAGCGTGGCCAAGCGATTTTCGTTTTGCTTCCGCACGTCAAGAAGTTGCGTGCTGAATGAATCGCATAATAACGAAGCCGCTTTCAGTCCGGCCTCGATCGCTTGTTGCGCGGCCGTAGTGCGTTCGAGGGCCGTGTCATCCGAAGTTGCGGCGACGACAAACCGGTCGAGCGCCTGATCGTTCAGGTGAAGTGCTTCCGACGGCACTTTCAACCCGACTCGCTGCCATTCAAAGACTTGGTTGCGCAATCGAATCACTGTGCCGCGAGCCAGCTCGAGCGGCAAGTGGTAGTCTTGGCCATCGACTCGGAGGCTGGTCGTCATCAGCGACACATTGCCGAAACTCTCAGTCGGCCAAACGATGTGCAACTTGCCCGACTCGTCGATCTCTCTGGCGATGCTAAACTTAGACCCCGCAAGCGTGATCGTGCACGGCCATGGGATTCCTTCGATCCCAGTGACATAGGCCGTTTCCCAAACGCGGGGATCGAGTTTTTCGGCATTCGGAACTTGAAAGCACAAGGCGCCCATCAATCGGCGGCTTTCGTGGCTTGAGAAGCGAGTCGGCAAACATGCGAATCTAACGCAAGCAGCTATTACTTTCAATTGACGAACGTTTTTCAACACAAAAGCGGGTGTTTGGATGAGTTCTGAGCCGAATTCTTCGACGGGTACCTCAGCACCGTATTTGGAGAGCCGCCTGGCGTGGCCGCGCCGGCAAGGCAAAGTCCGTGACGTTTACGATTTGGGTGACCGCTTGTTAATGGTCAGCTCCGATCGCATCAGCGCATTCGATTGGGTTCTCCCCTCCGGGATTCCAGACAAAGGACGGGTCCTGACCGGTCTCAGCGCTTTCTGGTTCGAGCGCTTGGGAGTGCCACATCACCTGCAATCGGTCGAGTTGCCGGCTGATCTTCCGATCGACGCAGAAGAGCGCCCGCGGCTGGAAGGCCGCGTCATGTTGACTCGCAAAGCCGAGGTCGTTCCCTTTGAGTGTGTTGTCCGTGGTTACCTCGAAGGCTCCGGATGGAAAGAATACCAGGAGACGGGCTCGGTCTGCGGCATTTCGCTTCCACAGGGGCTCAAGCAGTGTTCGAAACTCCCCGAACCGATCTTCACGCCGGCGACGAAAGCGGAGAGCGGGCACGATGAAAATGTCACCTTCGAAACTATGGCGAACTCGATCGGCACAGAGACCGCAAGTCGACTTCGCGATTTGACCCTGACCGTCTACGCACGCGGCCTCGAATGGGCTGCAAGCCGCGGCATCTTGATTGCGGACACGAAACTCGAATTCGGATGGTGCGACGGAGAGCTTATCTTGATCGACGAAGTGCTGACACCGGATAGCTCACGGTTCTGGCCCGCGAACCAATATCAACCGGGAGCAAGCCAACCGTCATTCGATAAACAGTTTGTTCGCGAATGGTTGATGCAGTGCGGCTGGGATCGAAACAGCCCGCCTCCTGCTCTGCCGGAGGAAGTCATTCAACAAACGCGACAACGATATGTCGAAGCCTTCGAGCTGCTGACCGGCAAAAGTTTCGATTGGTGATAGCGCGATCCGAACTTCGATCGATTGCCGCCGGGAATGCAGTTGAACTATGCAGCACGGCGATTGAATCGGACTCGGGTTGCGGATCAATAGCGTTGAGGCGAGTTCGGTTGCGGGTTCTGTACTGTCCACGTGCCGGGCTGAGTACCCCCGGAGATTGCACGCTGCGCGATACGACCGTTCAGCGAAGCGATGCGCTGATACAACTCTGGTTGCAGACCGTTGATCGCCAAGCTTTGTTGATAGTTCTGTAAAGCTTGATTGTCATCGCCGGCCGCTTCTCGCATTTGTCCGCGAGCCGTCCATGCGCGATAGTGACTTGGATCTAGCGCCAGAGCCTCGTCCAAGTATCGTTCCGCGGTCTTCGTTTCTCCAAACTCTTGATGCAATCGACTCAGTTCAACTCGAGCATCGGCCAGCCCCGGATTCTTGGCTGCCCAGTTCTTCATGAGAGCGAACGCGCGATCTTGGCGATTCGATTCCACCAACAATACGGCCAAGGCGCGATGGCAATCGACGTGATTCGGTGCCAAGTCTAAGCACTGGTTATAAAGCGATTCGGCTTGTTCAATTAACTTGGCGTCTTTTTGGGCCACACCGAGCTTGTGATATGTCGAAGCGAGATTGTAGTAAGCGTCCGGATTTGACGGATCGGTGCGCTGTGCCACTTGAAATTGCTGCAAGGCTTCTGCGTATCGGCCTTGTTGGTAGAGCTGCACACCCAAGGTGTTTTGACCTGAACTGGTCCAGCGACAACCTGTCGCTGCCGGCAATAGAGCCAGTACGATCAGGGCCAAGCGACCGAGATTCGCAGCTCGGTTGGCAGAGAGCATGTCGCTTTGGAGTGTCATGGCTGGATTCCGGACAAAGACCCACAAACGCCGATTTCGGCGACTGAAATTCTCCGGAAAGTAGCAATTTAGTCTCAAGTTTCGCAATACCGATTTTGACGACCGGCTCTCTGGTTGATTGCCTGAAAATATCTTTCTGCGGTTTGATTGATTGTGAGTGCGACCTATATCTGAGTTGACGAGGTCGGGAGCGATCCCCGAAGTCCTGCGTCCGGTTTTCCTATGCCAGGTTTCCGTTCGATCTGTTGAATTAGGTGCAGTAATGGACAAAGAAGTCGGTGGACTGCGTTGGCTACTATTCGGTCTGGCAGGATTGCTGCTAATTCTCGCATCGCGTGACAAGCTGTCGAAATGGTGGCCCGATATTGCCAATGATTCGAATCTGGCAGAGGAATTAAACGACGAAGATCGGCCTGTGCTGGTAAAGTTCGGAGCCGATTGGTGCGGTCCTTGTCGCAAGATGGAACCGATCCTGGATGCATTTGAAAAAGCCGCCGCCGGCAACGTCAAAGTGGTACGCGTGAACATCGACTACCAACGCGATTTGGCTCGGCAGTACGGTGTCTCGGGCATCCCGCACACGATCCTGTTCTACAAAGGACGCGTGATCAATCAGAAGGTCGGATACATGGATGAGAATGTGCTCGGCAATTGGGTCACCGGCAATCTGGTCGGTGCCGGACTGCTCAAGCCGAAGACGATCGAGAACACGACCGAGCCCGATAAGGTCAGTCGTCAAATACCCGTCAGTACTCGCTGAGAACGATCCTGGCTCAGCGATGGATGGTAGACGGTACTGGCGGCAGGGATCGGATGATTTGCCTGACTGCTTCTCCGCATTTGCGAAACGCCGAGGATTCTTCTGCGCTCAGCTGAGGCATCAGTCTGCGCACGATCCCGCTTCGGCCGATCACTGCGGGAATCGAAAGACATACGTGAGACTGCTCTTCATAACCATCCAATAGCGTCGATACGGGAAGTGTTCGTCGATTGTCCAGCAGAATGGACTCGACGATCATGGCTACCGCGAGCGCAATCGCGTAATTCGTATAACCCTTGATCGCAAAGATCTCATGCGCACTGGCAACAGTGCGATCAAACAACTGCGATAGCGCCGGATCGTGATCGATTCTCTCGCCGCCGGTTGCCGCAACGCTCAGCGCCGCAAACTGCGTATCGCCGTGTTCACCTAGGACATACGCGCGGATGTCGTCCGGATGAATGTGCAAGTGTTGCGATAGATAAGATCGGAAGCGTGCGCTGTCGATGAGAGTGCCGCTGCCGATCACACGTTCAGCCGGTAGACCACTGACTTGCCACGCTCGATAGGTCATGGCATCGACCGGATTGGTGACGATCAATAGGATGCAGTCGGGACTGAGACCTGTAAGTTGCGGCACCCATGAGTCGATAAGCTTGGCATTCTCCGATGCAGTCGCTGTGCGACTCGGTATTCCGCCCGATGTAGGTGCCGCGGCTGTCATGATCACGATGTCGGAACCTGCCGTATCCTGAATTTCGCCTGCCCGAATCGTCATGGCTCGTGTCGCAAATGCACATGCGTGCTGCAAGTCAGCCGCTTCGCCTTCGGCCTTGCGATGTGTTCGATTGACAAGGACGATTTCATCGCACAGACCGCGGACAACCAGCGTAAACGCGACGGTTGCTCCGACATGACCGGTCCCGATGACGGAGACTTTCATGCCGTCGCCTCGCTAGTCTGCGTCTGTTGTTTCATCAGTCGGCTGCTGATGAAGCGAAACACGCGAGCCGTCATCTCAGGCTCGATGAACGCGCCGTTGACGGCGATCATCATGATGCCGAATGTCGGCATGCCGAGAAACAGCGCGATGCCTCCGTGTACCAGCACCGCACACAGTAGTACGATCGGTCGCGTCAATCGCGGCCAAACCAGCGCAGGATAGAAGGTTTCCCAAAACAAGGTGACATGTGTGAACAGTGCGATCAACAGCGGACTGCGCCCCAGCCACGTGACATCCAACGATTGGTATTCGTAGTTCGCGATCGACCACCACATAGCGCTCCCTTCCCACCATTGATCGCCGCGCATTTTGCTGATACCGCCGAACAGGTACACGATGCATAGATGCAATTGCAGGAGTCGCGTTGCGATATTGTTACTGATCGCTGGATCAGCCGAAGGTCTCATGAATGAGTTGCCGCGTACGGATGCGATCTTGGCGTCGACTCCGAAAGCGGATCCCGCGCGGCTGAACATCAGATACATCGACGACATCATCACGACTTGATCTAAACCGAAGAGCGCTCCGGTTTGACGATGGCAGACCATCAACGTCAAGAACCATGCCAGCGGCATGGTGACGCGAGACAGGAACCCCGCCGCCATGCACAGCCCCACTGCAATCGCTAAGCATTCATGCGCGGCCGCGATGCGAGTGTCTGAAACATAGGCCAAATAGCTCCAGCTATAGTCGCCCGAATGGAGAACACGGTTCGTCGTACCATCTACCCAAGCGGTGGGGCCGAAGAACGCAGAGACTTGGCTGAGCCAGATCAAATGAACGTAGGCGATCATCAGTCCCGTAACGATGCGCAGTGCGGCCAGTGTATGCGGTGCGCGCGGTGTGAACCAAAAGGACTCCCATGCGGAGGTCGCTTCGCCGAACCAATCGGCGATCCACGATGATTTTGAATTCGGCTTCGTCACCGCGGGGCCTCCGATCGACGTCCTTCCGCCGGTGTCGCGGGAACCGTTTCCTGACTGCTGCTCGTGCGTCCGTCGACGGAATAAGGAAGCGGTACTCGAACCACCGGAGGCGCGACGGATCCCGTAGTCGGTGGAAGTATGGTTTCGGCCGCCCCCTGTCCCGTCTCCGAGAGAATCAAATACGTGCTTTCATCGTTGAGCTTGAGACCCCTTTCAAAGACTTCACCGGCAGCGGGCAAGCGGTGTTCGACGAGGCGTATCTCCACACTCGCTGCGTTGTACTGAACTTTCAAACGTCGTTCCATCGAACCGCGAACACGTTCAAAGATGCTGCGATCACGTTGCCAAGCCGCCCGCACTGCCATCTCATTGACCTCTACCGGTGCGGCAGGCGGTGCGTAAAGCTGATTCAGAAACTCGGCCAACATAAAGTGTCGATGGTAAAGCAGACGCGGCCATTGACCCTGGCGATTCGGCAATCGCAAGTGCTTTGAAAAGCCTTCCTGATCGACGATACGAATATCGATCAAGTGGCTCGGGCCCGGATTGGGCGCGAAGAAAAAGTATCCATGGCTGAGATAGGCGAAATCGATATACGGTGCCAATGAGCGGCGAATGAGGCTCGCATCCGGAGAGGCCGGTTCACGTCCGCGACTGAACATCGCGAGAGGCTCGCCGAGCAGCGCTGTGAGATGGATGACCAACAGCAGGCTTACGACCAGTCGCACCCATTTATGACGCCACCAAGTAGCATCGCCCGGCTCGATCGGCGCGGAGGACCTTTCAATGGGAGTAGTTTTGATTCGTCGGTTCACTGCAACTCATCAACTCAAGCGTGAAACGGCGAACACTCAACTTCGCCACGTTGATAAGCATACCAACCGGCGACTGCAGCATGAAAGGCCGGAGATGCGGAGGATTGTCGCGTCAGGTACCCAGCCATCGATTGTCATGGTGAACGCAACGAAACTTCCTTGAGCGTGTTGCCGCGTTGAATAAGCAGCGTTACTGGATCGCCGCGATCGATCGTACTCAGCTCTTGTCGCAGCGAAGCCTGCGAGACGATGCGAGTTGAGTTGACGAAAAGTATCAAGTCGTCGGTCAGTAGCCCTGCACTGAAAGCAGGCGATTTAGGTTGCACCGAATCGATATATGCAGGAGTTTTGGCGAGCACATCCGGAACCAGCACGATGCCGAGTCCATTGAGTGTATGCGGTCGATCCGCCGGCGGCTTGGTCCCTTCGGTTTTCGCAATCGACTGGCCGCTGAGAATCTTCGCCACCGAATCTCGCAGTTCCGCGGCGGGCAGAGCGTAGTTCAACCATGTTCCGGCTCGCGAGTCTTTCAGTTCTTTGCCGAGCATTCCGAGCAACGAGCCTCGGAGATCGACCAGCGCGCCCCCCGCAGCACCCGGATTATTCGTGACGGCATCCAGCACATAAATCGGACCTTGATAGACCGAAGCAAATGATCCGCGGCGGCCGTCCAAGCGAGTCTTGGCCATGATGACGCCCCGCTGAACGCTCGACATCTCGCGTCCTGTTGCGATGCCGTACAGATTGCTGAGCGCCATGACTCGCTCACCCACAACGGCATCTTTCGCGTTGCTCAGTGAAAAGAAATCGGTCGCCGGTTGCTTGGTGTCGAGCACCGCGATTTCAAGATTCGGGTCGATCCCGACAACGCTCGCTTCCAGTCGTCTTCCTTCGCTGGTCACGATGATGATCGTGTCGATATCCAGTACCGTACTCCAGACCGTCAGGACATGACCTTCGCCGTCGATGAAGAAGCCGCTCTGATAACCTTCCAGTCCAGCCACGCCCCCTGCGCCGTAGATCTTGACCGTCTTCAATTCCGTTTGCACAGCCGTATGATTGAGCGATCCCGTGACGGCATGACTGCTCGAAACCAACACTCCGGGATTGTCAGAGGGCGGTTGGCCCCATGCCGTGCCGCCGCAGATTATCGCGACGGCGGTGAGGACGCAAACGTTTCCGGCAATCGACGATTTCGCAAACAACGATTTCGCAATCAACATAGACTACTGCTCCCGGCTCGGTTCAGCGGCGAAGGTCGTTTCATCAATGGCGATGAGCAGTTTCGGCTCGGTTCCATACTGCAGGCGAATGCGCCGTGGTAATCGGCATCCATCCGTCACCGCGTATTGATCTAAGTAGACTTCGACGGGATCTTTTGAGCCGTCACCAGTCACTTCGATTAAGGCCGGTTCATTCGATCCTACCGGTACATAAATACGCACGAGCGCGTCGTACCACGTTGTTTGCAACACATCGCAAATCTGAACCTTGGCCAGATCACTCGTATAAGCCGGATAGACCGGAGCGGTACCTAGATAAATCGTGTCACCGAGCTTTTCCGGTCCGCCGGTGAGGAGCTGTTGCCAAGCTCGCAGCGCGACGAGTAAGCCGTGTTCATCACCGCGGTCCGCATGCTCAGCCAATGCATCTGCAAAAGGAACTTCCAGCGCGCGAGATCCGATCACTGCCTTGCCTGCTCCGCTGCCGACTTCGATCTGCACGACAGTCTTTTCACCAGCCACTTTGCCGTTGAACTTCCATACCGGCTTCAGCTTTTCAAACTCGCCGAGCTCTTTGACTCGTTGCCAAAGTTGTGTTTGTTCAAGCCGATTGAAATAGAAGTTTGCGAAACCCGCTCGCTGTTGCAGCATGGATTTGACCAGTTTGAAATTCGGTCTGGCCGGATGATCCGCCAACTCATCTGCTTTTTCTTCGGCTGCTTCGTTGTCTTTTTCAGCCGCAGGATCGGCCTTCGGCTTATCCGGATCGGGCTTACCATCTTTCTTTTGTTTAGGCTTTTGATTTTCATGCGGGGCTTGGCCGGCGACCAGCTTTGCTAACTGCAGTTCGGAATGCACACCCGTCAATCGCACCAGCAAAGTTTCCGTCTTGTCGTTGCGACGAATCGTGATCGGAACTCGCCAATCTTTAGGAAGAGTTCCGAGGATGTTCTTGAAATCATTCGTCGTATGGACTTCTCGACCGGCGAAGGAAAGGACTTCGTCACCGAACCTCAAGCCCCGACGATACGCATCGCTGGTGTTGATGATGTTGCTGACAGTCACCTTCCCGGATTCATCGGTGGCGACGGTTGCGCCCAGAGTCGCGTGGTCGACCAAGCGACCGCTGCGGAGCATTCCCAGAAAACTCTTGATCTGATTGATGCTGATCGCATAACCCACACCGACGTTGACCCGACCTCGTTTCTCGAACGAGCAACGTCCGTTGATGCCGATGACTTGTGCATCCAGATTGAAGAGTGGACCTCCCGAGTTGCCTGGATTGATGGCAGCATCCGTTTGAATGCAGTCCGCATATTCGAGCAACGTGCCGGCGGGATACTGATAACGGCCCGTGCCGCTTACCAGTCCCAGTGAAACGCTCGGTTGCAAATTGGTGGCCAAGCCGAATGGATTGCCGGCCGCAAAGCACCATTGACCGACTCGCACTGTATCGCTGTCAGCCAAATCGGCTGTCGGAAAGTCGTTGCGTCCGAGCAACTTAATCAGCGACACATCACCGGTCGCATCGATGCCGACAATGACCGCGTCGACCATGGTTCCGTCATTCAAGCCGCAGCGCATGTGATCGCCGCAGGCGCTGGTGACGTGGAAATTCGTCAGCGCATAGCCGTCGGGAGTAATGATGACTCCGCTGCCGCCACCGCCGCCGTCCAATCCGAAGACGGCAATGGTCGCTTGGGAAGCCGCCGCCATCGATTTTTGTCGAGCCGCCTGCGCCGCCGCGATCACATCGCTCGCGTTATCTGCAGCCGAGGTCATTGAAATCGTCGGGACGAGAGCTAAGCAGCCGAGCGCATAGCAGAGGAGCCATCGGCGGCTCGTCGAAAAGAATCTTGTCAGCATGGTTTTGTTCGCGTGTTGTTCGATCATTTAACGAACCTGAGTTGCCGCCACGATACGAGATCTCCCACTGGGAGCGATCCTTCGGAAGCAACCACGATTTTGAGTCTCTTGCCTGCTTCAATCGCCACATCGATGTCGAACGTGGCTTGCGGTTCATTCAACGTCTGTTCAAACAGCACTTTATCTACAAGCAACAATTGAACTTTGCACGGCGTCGCTTTGGGACCCGGCGGAGCCAAAGCGACTCGCCCCATCAAGCGTTTGAAATCATCGGGGACCCGAACGACCAGATGACCTGATCCGATGAAGTCGATGCCCGGTCCGACCACTGCCCCGCGCTCCGAGCTCGGAGCGGCCGTTTGAGGTCCGAATAACTTGTCTGCATCTTGAATCGGATTAGCCAGCGCGAAACGCGGCGTCACTTTTCTCTCCAGTGCCGGGAGCTCGGCAACGAACCGCATGCTCCCGAACGAGAAATCAAACTCGCTCAGAGTCTGCAGCGGCAAGGTGAATTCATGTCCGCAGACCAATGTGATCGATCCTTTGTTGCTCGCTGCATCGCCTTGTACGCGATGCACCATCCATTCGCTTCCCATGCGATCGCGAAGAACGGCCAGCAGTTTTGAGCGAGCCGGAGACGCGGAAAAGAATCGCAGCCCGACGAGCTTAGCTCGCGACACGGCTACAGGTTCACCGTCGAGCGAGAAGGAGACGGTCTTCTCGTCGATCTTGGAGATGATGCCTTCGACTTTGTCGAGCGCTTGTTCGGCTCGAGCCGGTACGATCACATCGGCTGAGATCTTCGACTGCAAGATGGCTTGCCACTGAGCCGCCAGATCGCCGTTGACCGGTCTAAACCTGCAGCTATTGATCAGTTTGGTGGGGACCGTGATGACGGATCGATCTTGGAGTGTGATCGAAACCTGTTTGCCGTCTGAGGTGATTTGAACAGCGGCCAGCGTACTACCGTCCGCGAGCTCAATATGAATCAGCGAGGTTTCATCGGCGGAGGGACGAGGCTGTTCGTCCGCGGATTCGAAGCGGACTCGCAGCAAGTTCTCAAGCGGCACGGTCCGAGGCTTGCCGCCGGAGAGCACAGTCAGTCCATTGTCCTGCAGTTTTTGTAGCTGAGCCGAATAAGGTGAACCGGATGTCTCGGCAATTTCGACGCGCGGTACGGATGTTTCCGCCGAGGGTGGGGGAGCCCCGCCTCCGGCCGCAACTTGGAGCGCGGTCAGCAGGATGATGGCCGAAGAAAACATGCATTCCTCGCAGTTTCGTTGCCGATGAAAAAACTCGTTCCCATCATCATAACGTACTCGCTCGCCGGTTCACTCATAGAAGTCCAACCGCTGCCCGGCAAAAATTGCGTTCTGCGAAGGCGAAAGCGAACTTGACGGCTTGCGGTTGAGTCAAGAAACTAGTTGAATATGAACCCGTCAGCCGAGAGGCGTTTCCCTGCGAGACGACTATCGGCTGGGAATTCGACCGGAGAGGTGGCTGAGTGGTCGAAAGCACCGGTTTGCTAAATCGGCGAAGGGGTAACACCCTTCCGCAGGTTCGAATCCTGTCCTCTCCGCTTCAAAACCCCGGCACACTCGCCGGGGTTTTGGCATTGATGGGGGTAGTTTTTCTCTTCCGAACTTGTCGGCTCGGCGCCCTGCCCTGCTCCGAGACATCTCGACTGCTGCGCGCTTCGGTTGACGATTGTGTCCACTAGCTTGAGAACCGCATCTTCTCAGCTCTGGCAGATGTTGTACGGAATTACTCTGTCGGCTTTACAAGCGTGGTGAGGTGGTGATGGGGCATACACCGGAAATCTTGCTAAGCCGATTTGCTCGGCCGTTACTGCTGGGGATTGGCGGCGGCTACGACATTTTTGCCGGATTGCCCACCTACTTGGATTACTGCAAGCTCGGCAAGGAACCGGTGCTGGCGAACCTTTCGTTCACCCGAGAGCTGGAAAAAAAGTGCGAGCTGTCAGAGGAGGAATTCGGGTTTTATGCCGCGCGGGTTCGAGCTTCCGATTTCACAACAGATGCGTTTGCCGTTGAGCTCGGGTTTCCCGGCAACTACTTTCCCGAGTTTCATCTCTCTCGTTGGTTTAAGAAGAACCGCCAAGTCGACGTTCCGGTCTTCGCAATTCGTCTAATCGCCGAGCCTTCCGCTTCCGAATCGTTGGGGATTGAGACCTACTCGCAGGCTCTGCAGAGGATTGTCGACCGCCATCAATGTGACGCGATCATCTTGATCGACGCCGGCGTTGATTCGTTGGTTATCGGAGACGAGGAAGGATTAGGAACATACGCGGAAGACTTTATGTCCTTGATCGCATCTTCGCGCATCGGACTTCCGACCTATCTCCAATGTGTCGGACTTGGAACGGAGGCCGGCATTTCAGTAGACGATTTTCTAGTGAATTACGCCCGGCACCGTAAAGCGAACGGCTATTTGGGCGCCTTGGATTGGCTTAGCGGAGACGAGAACATCGTTCAGTACCTCGACGCCGTCGGTAGTTCGGTTCCTCAGAACAGTTCGATTCATTCGATGATTGCAGCGGCTATTACCGGGGAGTTCGGCAATCGATGTCCCGAGTCGCTCAAGAAGCGAGGGTTAGACGACGGTGACGTGCTCGTGCATCCTTGGATGACCTTGGCGTTTTGGTTCGATGCGGCAACTGTGTTGTCTGTCAGGCGGTTTGTTGCAGAATGCTCCGACGCTTCGTCACTGAAAGATTTGGATATCCGTTTCGATGCGGCTCGCAAAGCCCATCATCTTATCGACGACAACGGCTGCTATATCGGAAAACGTCCTTATTCGCGTCATGTGGACGAGATTCTCCTGAGCGCGTTCAACAAAATAACATAGGAGTGGTGTGTTTGTGAGCACGCCATGGAACGCTTCGGGTGATGCCGATGGGGAATGATTAGAGGTGGTGCTCGTCAACTTAAGCACACGGCATCCATCAATGGATTTTGTATTTGTTGCCCTACTGCCGCGCTTACTGCAAGAGCCTGTTAACTCGAAACATCGACGGAGATTGTCAACGTGGCAATGTCATCGACTAGTTTGGGTACACGCTTTTTATTGACAACGTTTGTTGACTTGATGGTGGGAGCAATGCCGTTTCTGCCAAGCTTCGGTCGGATGAAAGATCCGATGATGTCTGGTTTTTATGGGTGATTCCCCTCTGCCCAATCCCCTCAACGCCTACTTGTTCTTTCCTGTTTCCGAACTTGCGGCACATGAGATGCATTCATCGGAGAAGCTCGAGAAGCGACTACCGGTGTTTCCCGAGCGGTTGCTGAGCGGTCATGAATCTGCTTGGCGTCGCGTCATTCCCAATAAGGAGCAAGGACAATGTCCAAGAATGTCAAAGATGCTATCGAAAGTGCCGGTGAGAAAGTAAAAGATGCGGCTAAGGCAGCAGGGAAGAGTGCAAAGGAAGCTGCCGACAAGGTGGCCGAGAAATCGGCGGACGCCGTAAAGTCTACCGGCCAAGCTGTAAAACATGCCGGTGAAAAGCTGAAAGATAAGAGCGGTACCTGATCTCCATTGTCCCTCGTATTCGTACTCTCTCAATCCGAGCGTTATAGCGCGACACCTTTTCGATTGGTAAAGCATACGTTGCGCTGTGACGTTCACCTGCCGTCTCTCGCTCGAGAGATTGTCCGTCGTCTCCGCATGTCCAGACAGTGATGGATCTGCGTCGGCTTCACTTGTTTACGTGCTTCGGCATGCAAAACAACATTAGTCTCGGTGCGTCATCAGTTCCCCTGACCGCTTGAGTCAGTCTTCGCTCCAGTCTAACAGGACGAACTTAACCTTCCCGATGAGCAACCCTCTGTTTCGATTCAATGCCAAGCTGAATGCAGTACGTGCGAGACTCATTCCTCGTTTTGTTAAATTGACTGTTCCTTATCTCACTTCTGATGAACGTTGGGTGGCCCGGGGGCTTCTGTTCCTTTTGGTTGTGCTGATGCTGGCGGACACTGCGATCGCCGTTTTGCTGAATTGGCAGACCGGCGAATTCACGACGGCACTTTCCGAACAGAACTCGACCCGTTACTGGCGCTCGACCTATCACACGATCTTGTTGATTCTGATCGGCTTTCCCACCTACGGGTTCTACTACTACATCCGTGACCGTCTCACGCTGCACTGGAGACGCTGGATGACAGAAGATCTAGTCGGTCGCTACTTGAAGGACCGTCACTACTATCGCCTGGCGTATAGTCCGTCTATCGATAATCCGGATCAGCGAATAGCAGAAGATGTCAACAACTTTACATCCAAGTCGATCTACTTCTTATTGATCCTGATCGAGACGTTGTTGCAGATGATCGCATTCGGCGGCGTATTGTGGTATCTCTCTCCGACTCTGGTTTGGACCTTAGTAATCTACGCGGGGTTCGGCACACTAGTCACGACTCTGGTATTCGGCAGGCCTCTGGTCGCATTGAACTATTTTCAATTGAAGAACGAAGCGGACTTTCGTTTCGGTCTGATCCGCGTGCGAGAACATGCGGAGGCGATCGCCTTTTACCAAGGGGAGGAAAAAGAAAAGCGAAGCGTTCTGGCGAGATTCGAGGGAGTGACGTCCAACTATCGACGGCTCATCAATTGGCAGTTTTTTTTGAACTCATTTCAGTCGGCATTCAATTCGGCTTCTCTCGTCATCCCCGCGATGATTCTTGCTCCTGCGGTTTTGAGCGGGCGAATGGACGTAGGATCGATCGTCCAGGCTACCGGTGCGTTCGCTGCGATCTTCAGTGCGATCAATATCTTCGTCACCAAGTTTGATCAGCTGAGTTACTTCACGGCAGGCATCAGTCGCCTCGAACGTTTTTCACGCTTCTTGGCTGAGCAGACATCCTCTTCTGGAAGCCAAGTTGCCAGAATTGCATTGAACGAGGGCATTTCAGAGACTGAAAGCGGCTTTGAAAGCGTCACTCTTCAAACCCCTGACGGTCGGCGGACGCTGGTGGAAGATCTGCAAGTGGCAATCAGTGCCGGAGCAAGACTAATGATCGTCGGGGCAAGCGGAGGTGGGAAGAGTTCGCTATTGCGAGCGTTCGCGGGACTTTGGGAGGCAGGTACCGGTGCAATCTCTCGACCGCCTTTGAGTGAACTCTTGTTCCTTCCTCAGAAGCCATACATGATTGCCGGTACCTTGCGCGAGCAACTGCTCTATCCGCATAACGATGATTCGCTCGATGACCCGACGTTGGCTGATGCGTTGGGTCGTGTACAGCTACCTCATTTAATCGAACGAGTAGGGGGATTAGATGTAACCTGCGACTGGGGAAAGACGTTGTCGTTAGGCGAACAGCAACGGATTGCGTTGGCTCGCGTACTGCTTTCGAAGCGTCGCTTTATCCTTCTTGATGAAGCGACGAGTGCTTTAGACGAGGCGAATGAATCGGAACTCTATCGGCAATTGGCTGCGATGGATGCGACGCTGGTCAGCATCAGTCACCGTTCCGGTGTGGCGAAGTATCATACTCACGTCTTAATACTGGACGGCGGTGGAGGCTGGAAGCTGTTGACTTCTGATCAGTATTTGGCAACGAAGGATAATGAATCCTGCGTCCGGTAGTCACGGGGCTCTTTCCGTTGGCGTTTCTTCGTTTCGCCAGTTCTTTTTACCTTACGACAGGGCTTGAAGAGTGTTGTTCAAAAACGTCTACAATTGGAGAACGAAGAATGCGGCCGGATGGCTGCTTGCTGATCAATGCCTTTCACACTGAGCATAAATCGACGATGCGTTTACAACCTACGACTTTTGTGGAAATCGAAACTGCTTCGGGTGCGATGCGAACGCATTTGTTTCGACCTGCCGGCAATGGTCCATTCCCTGCGATCATCTTGTTTTCCGAGATCTACCAGATGACCGGTCCGATCGCGCGCACAGCGGCTATGTTGGCCGGGCGAGGCTTTGTGACGGCGGTGCCTGAGGTGTATCACGAGTTCGAACCGGCGGGCACGGTGTTGGCCTATGACAAACCGGGGACCGACCGCGGTAATGAGCTCAAGATCACTAAGAAGCTGGAACACTACGATGATGACGCGCGCTGCTTGATTCGGTTCTTGCAAGGTGACTCGGGTTGTACCGGTCGGATCGGCGCCATGGGGATTTGCTTGGGAGGTCACTTGGCGTTTCGCGCGGCCATGAACCCCCAAGTGCTTGCCTGCACTTGCCTCTATGCGACTGACATTCACAAGCGAAGCCTCGGGGCGGGATTGAATGACAATTCGCTCGACCGAATTCCGGAAATCCAGGGCGAACTCTTGATGATCTGGGGACGCCAAGATCCGCACATTCCCGTCGAGGGCCGACGGACGATTTACGATGCGCTGCATGCCGCGGGGACGGAGTTCACTTGGCACGAGTTCAACGGCGAACACGCGTTTGTTCGTGACGAAGGTCATCGCTATGACCCCGTGCTCGCACATCAAGTGATGACACTGGTTGATGAACTGTTTCAACGAAGATTGAAATCGTAGGGCTCATTCAGCGGCCGAACGAAGTCTACGATTTACGACGAACACGGTGGCGGCGATGATCAGGCAGATGCAGGGCATGGCGTAGAGCATTCCGGTTAAGTCTTCGGAGTATGCGAGCGGAGTCGTTCGGCCGTCGATGGTTATCTCGCTCTGCCATGCTGCCTTATCGACGGCTGACCCGACTTGTAACTCGGCAGCCAACGTCGCATCGACCTGAGTCAGGCGCCCATCGTCGATGCGGATCAGATGCACGTCATCTTTGCCGGGATGTTTTTCTCTTCGCATCTCGATTGAGGTAACGGAACCAGAGACTTGCATCGGTATGTACGAGCGAGCAGCGCAGACCCAAATGTTTGCGGCAGCCAGTACGATTCCGAACAGCACCAAAGCAAATGTGTTAAGCGACTGCAAGGACACCTCCCGCGCCGAGGAATACGGCGCCGATGATGATACCTGCTTCAAACGCACTTGAGTTCGGGTTCGATTTGGTCGCATACGCGGGAAACAAACACGCAGCCAAAACGGCTCCGAGGCTTTGGTTACAGAAATCGACGACATCGAAACAGGCGATGCGAAAGATGGTGGCTTCCGTCAGGACACCGAGCCCGATGAAAATCACACACAGAGGAACAATCCAACGTCGGCGACTTGTCTGCGACGCAGTGCTCGGAAGGTTCTTCAGAAAGAGTAAGCCCGCGACCAACGAAGCGCCGTAACCGGCTGCGAAATGTCCGCTGTAATCATGCCGATGTCCGAGGAAGAGCTCAAACGTGAGAGTTGCGGTTATTCCGGGGATCAGGCAGAGTAGCGTGAAGCGACGGTCGGAATCCCGAGTTGCGTTCGGATGTGCATGCGAGGGTTCTTCGGTCATGTGATCGGGCTTTCCCACGTGATGATGCGCCGCGCGTGATGATGCGATCCGTTCGTCGATTTGACGCGTCTTACTCGGGGCGAACGCGGTTCATGTTGAGTGGAACGATGCATTGTACGGAGTTCATGATGCGAGATGATTTGCCGCGATTGCGGATCTTGAACTGGTAGCACCGCGACTTGCCAAGCTCTAGAATCCGCTTTGATCGCAACCTCGATGATCAGTAACGAATCGTCGTTGTCGGCGACCATCCCCCTCCCATCTGTTTTTCAAAGCGAACTCCGCGAGATGAAGAAGTCTATCCTTTGCTTGACGCTGTTTCTTACGCTGATCGGAAGCATCGTGCCCGGTTGTACGCCGCCGGAACCTGCGGGCCCGAGCTATTCAGAGCTCGTGAAGACATACAACGCAGAAGTCGAAACGCTGACGGCGCTCGAAACCAAACGTGGCAAGACCATCGCCGACTTTGTCACTGAGCAGCAGCGAAAGCTCTGCGGCGCGTTGAACTCGCTGACGCAAGGAGCGTTACCCACCGGCGCAGACAAACTGCTCGATCAAGCGGCCGAGTTGGCTCAGAAGCAACAAGAAGAGTTGGCTAAGAGCGCAGCCAATGCGGGAGCTGCCATGGATTCGTCGAACTTCCCGCAGGCGTTGGCTGAACAATTGAAGCCGGTGGATGCGGAAATTGCGGCGCAGAAAGAACGTGTTGAACGAGCGAAGAAGGCTCGAGATGCCGCCGAACCGAAGTAGGTCGGCGGATACTATGAACAAATCCGTATCGGACTCGGGCGGAAAACGATGAACAAGCGATCGAAGTGGGCTTTGTCGGCGGCGATTTTGGCTGGCTTGTGCGGCAGCGCGGCGCGAGCTCAGGAGAATGTTTACTTTCGGCATGATTTCGGCGTGGCAAAGAATTCCGGACCACTCCCCTCCGACTTCGATAAGGATGCGAAGCTGCTGTGGCGAACGGCGGTATCGCTCGGGCATTCGACTCCATGCGTCGTCGGTGATCGCATTTTTTTGACGACGTTTGAAAGAGACTCAAACGAATTAGCGGTCCTTGCTCTCGACCGATCCACAGGGGAAAAGGTCTGGAAAAAAGTTGTTCCGACTGAAACCATCGAGGCTGTGTATGCTTCGGGTAGTCCGGCGACGTCGAGCCCTGCCTCTAATGGCAAGCAAGTTTTTGTTTTTTTCGGCAGCTACGGACTTTTGTGCTATGACCTTGCGGGCAATTTGCAATGGGAAAGGCGATTCGGACCGTTTCAGGATGAGTTTGGTGCCGCGAGCTCCCCGGTGCTCGTCGATGGGCTCGTGATCCTAAATGAAGACCACGACATCGACAATTTCTTGGTCGCATTAGATCAAGCGACCGGGAAAGAAGTTTGGCGAACCGCTCGTCCCGAGTTCACTCGGAGCTATTCGACGCCCGTTGTGCTGGAAAAAGACGGGAAGAAACAGATTATTGTCGCCGGTTCACTGCAACTCGCCGCGTATGACTCGGCGTCTGGCGAAAAACTCTGGTGGTACGACGGATTGTCGAGAATCGTCGATTCAACGCCGGTGATTGATGGCGGACTGATTTTCATGGCCACCTGGACTCCGGGCGGAGATCCCGGCGAGCGAATTTCCATGGAGCCGTTTGCAGATGCACTGACAAAATTCGACGGAAACAAAGATCGCGGAATCTCGAGAGAAGAACTTCCCAAGGATAGTCCCGTTCTCGACCGATTTTTTCGCATCGATCTCAATCAGAACCAGCTCCTGGAGGAAGCGGAGTGGGTCAGGCACGCGAAAGTTTTCGAGCGAGCTCAGAACGTGGCGATTGCGATTGAACCGGGAACTCGCGGTCCGCTATCGCCACAATATGTGCGATGGACCTATAACCGCGCATTGCCGACGGTCCCGAGCTCCGTCGTTTACGATGGCGTAGTGACAATGGTTAAGGACAGCGGGATCGTTACGCTACTGGACCGAGACACCGGTGAGGTCGTCAAGCAATTCCGCGCAGAAGGGCGAGGCAATTACTACTCGTCGATTGTCGCCGGAGACAGCAAGGTTTATTTGACGAGTGAAACAGGAGTGATGACCGTGCTAAAATCCGGCCGCGACGGAAAGATTCTCTCGTCGCACGATTTTGGAGAGAGGGTTGTAGCAACGCCGGTAACAAACGCCGGACGAATATTTGTAAGAACTGAATCTGCACTCTACTGTTACGGAGAAAACTGATTCAGTCGCCTGACGCGTCGTTGATTGCCTCGCTAACTGAAAAGCCGGACCCGTTAGGGTGAGTGCCTCAAATTACGCGGACGGAAATTGAGAAAAGAGGCGAAACGTCGAATCCCGCTATCACTTCGTAGATCGTCGCTTCTGCAGCCTGCGCCGAACGACGCCGGCGATTGAAAGAATTCCTCCAACAGCGAGCAGCGACGACGGCTCCGGCACAGCCGACACCGGGTTCTGAAACGTCAGCGTGGTAGAAACACCGCTTAGACTGACAGCACCAATCGGAGTCCCTGTGGAATCCTCATTACCAGTAAAGCTCGTCATAGATACAGTGAAGGTGCTTGGGGAAGTCGTCAAAGGACCAATGTGTTCGAGATTGATCCTCGCAAGCAAATAAGTCTTGCTGTTATCCAATGGGTAGAAGGTAAACGCACCAGTCCCGTTGCCACCTGCTTGATCGCTCCCCGTGAGAGTTGTCGTGGATGTTCTCGTTTGATTGAAACTCCACGGCGGATTGAGGGGTGTGTTCGGAAAATACACGTAGCTAGTGTTCGAATGCTCGTCGAGCACCTGGGGATTCGAAAACTGAAGTACTCCCGAACCACCGGTAGCACCAGTAATACTCAGCCCGTAGCTAAAGTTGAACAAAGAGTCGCTCGCCGTCGTCTTCAAAAAGATATCGAGAGTCGTGGAGCTGCCACTCGAAAATGTTTGAGCACTTTTGTTCTCCATCGTAATGACAATTGACGCCTCCGAGGACGTCGCGAGCAACGTGGAAATCGCAACCGATAAAAACAGTATCAAAGTGCGCATCGAAGCATTACCCCCGCCGAGAGATTTTGAGCGTCTCACCAAGATAGTGAGGTTTGGGAAGCACGCAAGGACTTTTCGCCACATCTTACCCATCTTTATCGGGTGGTGTGATCGCTGCGATATCTTGCTGGGGTGTAAATACCGGGTCTTGCCGGATCAGCGCTGTCGATAGGATCGCCAGCCAGCCACATCAGAACCGCCGACAACGAGTGTTCGCTGACGAAACGGAAGTCAGGCCGATGTGAAAAAACGAACGGCGATGTTCGACGGGAGAATTTCGATCGAAAACTAGGCAATGTGTCTTTGCTTCGTCGATCCATGGGCGACGAAGAAGAAAACGTTTAGGCACAAAAGCATCAGGCGAGACTCGTAAGCAACGAAGCTGCCAACGCAGAAACAAAAAAAGCCACGTCAGAAACTGACGTGGCTTTTAGTTGTTATAAAAATCCGGCAATACCTACTTTCACGCTGGTGGGCACTATCATCGGCTCTGGAAGCTTGACTGCTGTGTTCGGGATGGGAACAGGTATAACCTTCCAGATATGGTCACCGGAAAAAGCACCTGAGAGTTATTCACCCTCAGGGGCTTAAAGTTGATTTGGTAGTAGGATCTACGACTCTGTTTGAACTCGACATGGCGAGCGCGAAGAGAGTGCGAAATATCGGTGGTCAAGCTTTCGTCCGTTAGTACTGGTAAGCTGAACACGTTACCGTGCTTACACATCCAGCCTATTAACCTGGTCGTCTTCCAGGGGACTTTCGAGCAAATGCTCATACGAAACCTTATCTTGGAGAGGGCTTCACGCTTAGATGCTTTCAGCGTTTATCCTTTCCGTAGTTAGCTATCCAGCCGTGCCACTAGCGTGACAACTGGTACACCAGAGCTACGTCCATCAAAATCCTCTCGTACTAATGATGAACCTCCTCAAGTTTCGAACGCCCACGGCAGATAGGGACCGACCTGTCTCACGACGGTCTGAACCCAGCTCACGTACCACTTTCATTGGCGAACAGCCAAACCCTTGGGAGCTTCTTCACCCCCAGGATGTGATGAGCCGACATCGAGGTGCCAAACCGCATCGCCGCTGTGGACGCTCGGATGCGATAAGCCTGTTATCCCCAGAGTACCTTTTATCTGATGAGCGATGACCCTTCCATTCGGAATCACCGGATCACTAAGACCTACTTTCGTATCTGCTCGAGTTATGACTCTCGCAGTTAAGCACCCTTATACCTTTACGCTCTACGCCTGATTGCCGACCAGGCTGAGGGTACCTTTGTACTCCTCCGTTACTCTTTAGGAGGAGACCGCCCCAGTCAAACTGCCCAACTGACACTGTTCCCCGCCCAGATTCATGGGACGAGGTTAGAACTAAAGCATGTCCAGGCTGGTATTTCAACGTTGACTCCGAGATGGCTGGCGCCACCTCTTCACAGTCTCCCAGCTATACTACACAAAACATACCTCAGCCCAATATCAGCCTGCAGTGAAGGTTCATGGGGTCTTTCCGTCTAACCGCGGGTACGTGGCATCTTCACCACGACTACAATTTCACCGGGTCGGTGGTTGAGACAGTGCACCAGTCGTTACGCCTTTCATGCAGGTCGGAACTTACCCGACAAGGAACTTCGCTACCTTAGGACCCTCATAGTTAGGGCCGCCGTTTACTGGGGCTTCGGTCGCCAGCTTCGCCTTACGGCTAACCGCCTTCCTTAACCTACCAGCACCGGGCAGGCGTCAGTCTCTATACATCCTCTTACGAGTTGGCAGAGACCTGTGTTTTTGATAAACAGTCGCTAGTGCCGATTTTCTGTGGCCCTCGAAAGCGTGAACCTTCGAAGGCGCCCCTTATCGCGAACTTACGGGGCCATTTTGCAGAGTTCCTTAACCACCGTTCTCCCGAGCGCCTGAGACTACTCATCTCGCCTACCTGTGTCAGTTTTAGTACGGTCGCTATGCTTCAAAGCTTAGAAGATTTTCTTGGACGTCCTTCCGATGATTTCGAGATCTTGTATGCTCTCAAGGAACAACCTTGGTTTGTGCCCGGCGGATTTACCTACCGAACGCCTCAGTTGCCCCTACGGACATTTCTAATCGTACCGCTCACCTTCCGGACGCCGTCCCTCCATCGCTCCACATAGTCGGCGCAGGAATATTAACCTGCCATCCATCGTCTACGCCTTTCGGCCTCGACTAAGGTACCGGCTAACCCTGGGCGGATTTACCTTCCCCAGGAAACCTTAGGCTTTCGGCGAACAGGATTCTCACCTGTTTTATCGTTACTCATTCCGGCATAATCACCTGTAGGGGCCGACACCACTCGTTACCGTATGGCTTGTATCTCCCCTACAGCGCTCTCCTACCGATCCATTACTGGATCCCGCGGCTTCGGTGTAATACTTACTCCCGTTCATTATCGGCGCAGAACTGCTCGACCAGTAAGCTGTTACGCACTTTTTAAATGGTGGCTGCTTCTAAGCCAACATCCTGGCTGTCACTGCAGTTCAACTTCCTTCGTGACTGAGTATTACTTTGGGACCTTAGCCGACGATCTGGGTTGTTTCCCTCTCGACCACGGAGCTTATCCCCCGTAGACTAACTCCCGAGATAGTTTTAACGGTATTCGGAGTTTGGTTCAGTGAGGTACCCTGGAATGGGCCCCCATCCGATTCAGTCTCTCTACCCCCGTTAAATAGTTGCTCGAGGCTAACCCTAAAGTTATTTCGGAGAGAACGAGCTATCTCTGCGTTTGATTAGACTTTCACTCCTCCCCACAGGTCATCCCCTCGGTTTTCAACCCAAGTGAGTTCGGTCCTCCACGCAGTTTAACCCGCGCTTCAACCTGCCCATGGGTAGATCACGCAGTTTCGCGCCTACCGCCCGCGACAATGTCGCCCTATTAAGACTTGGTTTCCCTATGGCTCCGGTCCGTAAGACCTTAACCGAGCCACGAACGGTAACTCGCCGGATCATTTTGCAAAAGGCACGCCGTCACACATATAAAATAGTGCTCCGACAGCTTGTAAGCACATGGTTTCAGGTTCACTGTCCTCCCCTAGCCGGGGTTCTTCTCACCTTTCGATCGCTCTACTTAGTTCACTATCGGTCGTTAGAGAGTATTTAGCCTTACGGGATGGTCCCCGTAGATTCAGTCGGGGTTTCACGTGCACCGACCTACTCAGGTATCCTTCGAGAGGCAATCCAACTTTCGCTTACCGGACTGTCACCGTCTATGGTTGGCCTTTCCAGACCATTCTGCTAGCTGACTGCTTGGTAACTCCCATGTGAAAGACCCTACAACCCCGTGAGGGAAAACCCTCGCGGTTTGGGCTGTTCCGCTTTCGCTCGCCGCTACTGACGGAATCGATTTTTCTTTCTTTTCCACCAGGTACTTAGATGTTTCAGTTCCCTGGGTTGGCTGCTTGCACCTATGTATTCAGTGCAAACCTGTTCGGGTATCTCGGGATCACAATTTGTTTGTCAATTCCCCCGAGCTTTTCGCAGACTTCCACGCCCTTCAAAGCCTTCTAACGCCAAGACATCCCCCATGCGCCCTTAGTAACTTGACCACCGAAATTTCGAACTCTCTCACTCTAATACCGGAGCTAACCACTATCAGAAGAGAGCATCACGAAACGTCGATAGCTTTAGGTGATCCACCTAAATCTTCACGCTCGACTTTCGTCGATCGTTTTCGATATTTCATTCTCAGCGCTCGCTTCTTGTCTGATTTAATTTGTCCGTTTCCGGACTCCTAAAATCAGCTCAACCAGCGTCGTGTCGCATGCGATCCTTTCGGACCTCATACGCTCAAGATGCCTACTACCAATCAACCGTTTTGCCAAAGATCAAGTTTGGTTCCCCGTCAGGGGAGCCGAGTAATTTACGCTTGCTGCTCGACTGCGTCAACTGCAATTTTGCGTCTCATTTTTGAGTCGCGTTTGTCAGTCGCTGCGAGTCGTGCTGCGAGTGAGGAAGGAATCATCTAGATTTTTCCTCGCACCGCAAGTCCCATTTTTTGCTTTTCGTGAATTTCTTCGAAACTCGCAAAAAGCCCTGGGAAAAACGTAAAGTGGAGCTGGACGGACTTGAACCGACGACCCTCTGCTTGCAAAGCAGATGCTCTCCCAACTGAGCTACAGCCCCGTACGTTCGTCCCGCTCTATTCGTCTGCCCGAGCAGGTGGGCTTTCCCGTTTTTGACCCTTGAAAGTTCAGCCCGAATTCTTTCGGAATTCGGGAGGTTCCGCCTTGGATCGGTCGCGAGAAGCGAAACGGAAGGTCGAGCCTTCCGTTCTGATTCTCGCATCGTTTTTTCGGCCGCACTCCGGATTGCCGCGCTCGAGCCGCTTTGGCTCGACGCCTGCTTCCGGGAGGTGTGCAGTCGGATTTCGAGTGGGCGCGCGTGGATTCGAACCACGGACCTCGTCGTTATCAGCGACGCACTCTAACCAACTGAGCTACGCGCCCCAATCGACAGTCCAGCCAAAATCGGTTGTTCTCGACCGCGACTTGAATCGGTTTTGCCCATCGAGCAGCTCCGATATCTTGTCGACTTTTATCGAGGACCGACCCGCGACGTCACAAGTCCCAAGCTCAATACGCACTCCCTGGCGGGTTCGTTCGCTCTTGGTGTTTGCCGTTCGCATCGGCTAGACTGCAAAATCCTAGCCAAAGGTTCGGGGCTGTCAACCAGCAACGGGCGGCATGAAGCTGTTCTTCCGCATGTCGAGGCTCTCACCCTTCCCTTTCGGTCGTCGTGTCGACTGCCGAGAGCATAGGTGATCGGCTCGTGTCGAAGCCTTCGGTTAGGGAAACCTGACACAAAGAACTGATTTCCTGACCCGATTTTTGGGAAGCTTTTCTCCAAAATCAGTCGGAAAAACCAACATTCCATTCAGCAAGGAGTCGCGCAGGATGTCCGCTCGTTCATGGCGTCTTAGCCTCGGGGTGATCGCAGGTCTCTCCTTTCCGGCCTTTTTTTCCGGGGCGGCTGTCGCCCAAACAGAGCAGCTAACCAGAGCTCTATCGTTCAAGCCGCAGCAGGTCGACGTGGAATATGACCAAGTTCCCGCCGACAAAATTGCCGCCTGCACCATCGAGCAAGTGGAGCGCGAAGACGGGACCGGTTTTCTCATCACCGACGGTAACGGACAGACCCTGCGCTGGTTCGTTGATACGAACAGCGACAAAAAGCCTGATCGCTGGTGCTATTTCTCGCAGGGAAGTGAGACTTACCGCGAAATGGATGTCGATTTCGACGGGAAAGCCGAAGAGTATCGCTGGCTCAGTACCGGCGGACTCCGCTGGGGTGTTGATACCGACAAGGACAGCAAGATCGATCTATGGAAGATGATCTCGGCCGAAGAAGCCACGGCAGAAGTGGTCAGTGCTGTGGCCAATCGCGATGTCAAACGCTTTGCAGCGCTACTGTTGACCGGCCAGGAAGTGACCGCGCTCGGCGTAGGGAAAGATAAGGCCGAAAAGCTGGAAGGAAAAACGAAAGACGCCGCGGCTGCTTTTGAAAAATGGGCCGCTGGACAAAGCGTGGTGACATCGCAAAGCCGTTGGACTCACTTCGGCGCCGACAAGCCCGGCATCGTTCCGGCTGGGACTGAAGGCTGTGAAAAAGACATCGTCGTCTACGAAAATGTCGTCGCGCTGCTTGAAACGGCCGGCAAGCCGCAGCAACTCATCATCGGCGAACTCGTGCAAGTCGGTCCCGCATGGCGCGTCGTCGATCTGCCTCGTGCTGTATCCCAGGGCTCGCAACTGGAAGGCGAAGCGGGAGTGTTTTTGAGCAGCGGTATCGGCGGGCGTGCGCAATTGCCGGCCTGGAACGGTGAGTCAGGAATCAGCAAAGGGATCGAAAACCTCGTCAATTCGTTGACGGAGATCGATGACAAGATCAGCAAGAACTCCGGCGATGCGAGACTCCACGCACAGCGCGCCGATATCCTTGAAAAGCTCATCGAGGCTTCGACCAAAGCTGACGATCGTACGACTTGGATCAAGCAGTTCGCCGACACGGTCAGCGCGGGCGCTCAGACAGGCGAATATCCGGCCGGTGTTGAGCGACTCTTGGCGATGCCCGCTAAATTGCAGGCCGCTAAAGCGACTCCCGGTGACATCGCCTACGTGCGGTTCCGAGCTATCATGACGGAGAACACGCTTGAGAACCAAAAGCCGAATGCTAATTTCGGCGGCATTCTTAAGGATTTTCTGGCGAAATTAGAGGCCTTTGTGAATGAGTATCCGCAGAGCGACGATGCATCGGAAGCCATGAATCAAATTGGTATGGCCGCTGAGTTGGAAGGCGATCTCAAGCTGGCGGAGAGTTGGTACAAACGCTCTGCTGCAGCTTTTCCGAACTTGATTTCCGGACGTCGCGCTAAGGGTGCAGTGACTCGTCTGACCTTGGCCGGTAAGAGCTTCAGCGTAGCGGGCAAGACGCTGGATGATCGCAAGTTCGATTCGAAAACCTATGAAGGCGGACCGGTGATTTATCATTACTGGGCCAGTTGGTGCGAGCCTTGTGAAGCGGAAATGCGGGCTCTTAATGAATTACGCAGCAAGTATTCCAAGGCTAAGGTGCAGGTTGTCGGTATTAATGTGGATAATAATCCGGAAGAAGCCAAGGCTTATCTCAAGAAGTATGGCTATTCATGGGTGAGCGTTCGCGAAGAAGGCGGTTTAGATAGTGATTTGGCTGTCGGGCTGGGCATCTTCACCTTGCCGGTCAGCGTTGTAACGGACGGAAAAGGTAAGGTCGTCCGCACTGGCGCTCACTGGACTGAGCTGGAGCAGATCATCAGCTCGCTCAAGAATAAGTAGAGGAATCAGGCCGGCCGTGGGTTCGGGTGTTTTCATTCGCTCGAATCCACGGCGGCCGTGTGACTTGCTTGCGATTCTTCGCTCCGATTAGTCGCCGAAGCGTCAGGCTTGTGGATTTGATTCAAAGCGGAACGGCGCGAGCCGTCCGGTAAAGCAACATCAATCTTGAAGAACCGGCCGGCTCACGCCGTGCCGCTTTCATTAGAGGGACACGCTCCTAAGCGAGGGTCTTGCTTCCTCGCTTAGTCTTCCGAGTTTGATGCTTCATTACGCATCATGGGGTGCCTGATTTACCGTTACGAACGGCATAGACGACCTATGCGGTGCAATTGCTTCGCCCCTTCTCTTCGGCGTAGTTCGTCGAGTCGGCTTCGAATAGCGATCTGATTTCGGGAAACCGAGGATAGCACGTGTATGTGCTGACCTACGTTTCATTGTTCCGGACTGTATGTCCAGGGATTCGTGATCAGATCGGCCGTTTCAGGTGTAGCAATGAATCGCTTAATCAAAACCATCTCGTTCGGGGCTTTTCTGGCCGCTGCTTTCCATGCAGTTGCTTATCGGGCACATGCACAGAGTCCAATTTCGGGAAGCGTGCCGGCTGTTTCAGCGCCCGATGGAATCCTGCGACCGTGGCGAGAGACCGATGCTGCCACGGCGGCAACCGGGCTGCTCGAAGAACTGAAGGTCAAAGTCGGTGATTCGGTTACCGTCGGGCAGGCTGTAGCAGAACTCGACAGTAAAGACATCGTCAGCCAACTCAATACCGCCAAGGCTCAAGCCGAGGCTGAAGGTCGACTCCTGACCGCGCGAGCAGAAGTTCTGTTCTATCGCCGCAAGTTGGAATTGCTTGAGTCGATGCATCAGCAGAATCAAGCCGGCGAACTGGAGATCGAGCGGGCTAAGGTCGATTTGATGATGGCCGAAGGACGTTGTCGAGCTGAGCAAGACGATAAGAGAGTCCTGGAATTGCAAGTCGAGCGCCTGACCGCTCAACTCAAAGAACGCACCGTAACGGCACCGATCGACGGCGTTGTGATCAAGCTGCATAAAGAGATCGGCGAATTTGTGGCAGCCAACACGCCGCAGGTTATTCGTATTGCCGACGTCTCGAAATTGAAGGCCGTGTTCTATCTCAATGATGCGGAAGTGAAGCGTCTGCCGGAAGACAAAAAAGTCTTCGTGCGTTTATCGAACGGCAAGACGGTTGAAGCGACCGTGGATTACGTCTTGCCCGTCGCAGACGGCGAGAGCGGTTTGATTGAAGTTCAAGTCGTTATGGACAACTCGGATCGAGAGATTCTCGGTTCGCGTTGCCAACTAGTTGTTTCGCGGCTTCGAACTTAGTCGCCGTGGTGCGCGATCGCCCGACGATGTGCGTAATGCAACGCGGACTTTCTCCAACTCAAATCAAACGAACATGACTACCCAAAAAAAAGACGAGATCGGTAACCCGGAATCGCTCGTGCCTCAGGCCGATGCGTCGGTGATCTCGCGGGATTGGTCGGCAGCCGGCGACGCGATCGATGCATTGGAATCGCTGCTGCAACTCGATATGACAAATGCCGATGCATCCGCATCAGCTCATATCTGTGATTCTTTTCAGGCATCCTACGATTTGCCTCTGATGACATCGAGTCCGGTGGCTCAAGCGACGGCTCCGCAAGCTGCCGCATCGCGAACGCCCACATCGGCTGCTGCCGCCGTGCCGCGTCCTACGTCGAGCTCGAATGGTGCCTCTGCTTCAGTACCTCCCGGACCTGCTTCGCAAGGGACTCCGACGGCAAAGGCGAGGGTGCCTGTCAGTGGATCGGCCCCGACCGGCGGTCCCGTGCAGCAAACGCAAGGATCGCAATCAACTCAGTCCGGTCCGGCTGTTTCCAGCGCCGGGCCTGAGGCAGCCGGCGGAATACCGACCCCGACCATCGACTGGAATACGTTACCCCCGGACGGCACTGACGCATCGCTCGAGCGCTTGGTGAGTTCAATCGGTACCTGCTTTCGATGCGGCGTCTTTCTCGGATCCGTTTCTTCATCCGGCCATTTGGTCAAACTACTGTCGACAGATAAAGTCTGGACGACGATGAAGAAGAAGCCGCTATGGCTGAAGAACATGATGACGGAAGCCTCGCAGGCAACTCGTCCGCTCGGTTCCTCTCCGGTGTGCGGAATGATGACCGCTGTGATGTTGCAGGCCAATCATCAACTTGGTGCCAAGCATGTATTCGGTACCGGATTGCAACTCGAAGCCGGCTTGCCGAAGTTCGCCGTAGCCATGGCGCAAGACGGCACGGCCACGGATGAAGACGCCGCCGCATCTATCAAGCAACTGATGTCACTCGCTCCGGCTCTCTCGGATTGGTTGGTCTGCTGGCAGCGATCGGCGACCGGTCGCATTTGGCTGCAGCGTAAGACCCGCGTAACCGAAACGGTGAAGGCGAAACCGAAGACGATCATAGCGATTGTGCTGGCCCTGGCCGCACTGATGTGGGTTCCGCTTCCGTATTGGCCCAAACGCGAATGCGTGTTGGAACCGACGGTTCGTCAGTACGTAGCCAGTCCGATTGCAGGTCGCGTGCTGCAAGCAGAAGTACGTCCCGGTGACACGGTTCGCACAGGACAGCTGCTGGCTCACTTGGACGACGAGCAATTGCGCTGGGACCTCTCGACGGCGCAAGCTGAATATGAAGCGGCTGCGAAGAAGCGTGATACGGCACTGGCCAATAAGTCGGCAGGCAACATGCGCGTGGCTCAATTGGAACTCGAGCAGATCGCGGTGCGCATCGAAGCCATCAAGTCCAACTTGGATCGTTTAAGCGTCAGTAGCCCGATCGATGGTGTGGTGTTGCAAGGGGAATGGTTCCGCAGTCCCGGTGCTCCGATCAATCGCGGTGATTGTCTGTTTGAAATTGCTCCATTGGAGCGCATGACGGTCGAGACGCATCTGCGAACCGAAGACTTGGGACAAGTGCAAGTCGGAAACGAAGTCACGTTGCGAGTGGATTCGGCATCGGATCGAACATGGGACGGCAAAATCGGCCGTATCGATCCGCGAGCCAAGATCGTCGAAGACAAAGTCGTTTTCGTTGCGGAAGTCGAAGTCGCCGATGCCGCCGAAGCTTTACGTCCCGGTATGAAAGGATCGGTAACGATCTCTGCGGGACCGCGCACCGTCGGTTGGCTGCTGTTCAATCGGCCCTATCAGTGGCTGATGAAGAAGCTCTTGTGGTAAGGACATCCAAATGAATCCTGCAGGCGGCATGCGACTGATTCCCGGGTTGAAGTTCACCCCGCACGTACAAGGGCGAAATCGTTGGTATGCGGTGGAAGATCCGCAGAGCGGTCGATTTCTCAAGCTCGGTTACGTCGAGTATCTCGTAGTCAGTTGCCTCCAGAACGGGTTGGGGCCGGCTGATATTTGCAAGTCACTGGAACTGCACGATGTTCCGGCGGCCGATGCTCAGGAACACGTCGCAATGACCGTTTCCTGGCTGGTGCGAAATGGTCTGCTGATCAACGATGCGGCTCCGCCGGCCGGTGTGCCCGGCGCTGATGGAGATAAAGCTAAGAAGGGGCCCGCTCAGTTCAGCGGTCTATCCGCCCTCGATCCGTTCTTCATCAAGATGCCGCTGCTGTCCGGTTCATTCACGGAGCGCATAGCAAGACCGCTATGCATATTGCTCAGTCGCTGGGCCGCGGTGATTTTCGGTGTCTTGGTCGTCGCCGCATTGGTTTCTTTCGCAGGGAATGCCGACAAGCTGATGGGGGCGGGAGAAAAGCTGTTCGTCGAAGACGGTCGGCTATGGTGGGTCGCCGCATGGTTGTTGCTGAAAGCCGTACACGAACTCGGGCATGCCGTGGCTGCACTGTCCGTCGGCAGTCGTATTCGGTCGGCCGGTCTGCATTTGATCTATATGGGACCGGTGCCGTACATCGACGTAACCGACATGTGGACGATTGCCACACGTCGCCATCGCGTCTTGGTTTCCGCTTGCGGCATGTTGTTTGAATCGGCCGTCGCAGCCGCTGCCGTGATCACTGCGTCATTGACTGACTATGCACCGCTGCAGTACTTCTGCGCTGCGCTGGCAACACTCGGTACGGTGACCACATTCGCATTTAACGCAAATCCGTTAATGCGTTTCGACGGTTATTACATTGTTAGTGATTGGATGTCTCGGCCCAATCTTTGGACCGAAGCTCAAACGGCTGTGAACGATCTGTTTGCCCGCATCGTCAATCCATTCGCTCCTCGCGAAGGAAAAGTGAAGTGGGGCTTGGCGGCATACGGCATCGCCTGCAGTATCTCCCGCATGCTGGTGATGATCACACTCGCTTGGTGGTTGTTAGCGGTGTGGGACGGTATCGGTATCTTGATCGGTCTCTGGGCCGTCTACTGTTGGTTCTATCGACCTTGGGCCATGCGCAAGAGTCGTGCTCAGAAGCCCGCTGCGGCTCCTGCAGCGGCAGCCGGAATGAGTGGCTTGCCATCCGGAATTCCGCCGGAACTGGCGGCTCAATTGGCGGCAGCCGCTCAGGCTCAAGCATCCTCTCCAGCGACTCGACCCGGCGTCACTCCGCTCGAGCCACGCAGTGTTGAGACCGCTATGACCGGAACAACAGTGCCGGAGGCTGCGGCCGTGCCCGATGCTGCTCCGGCTGTGTCGTTGACTCCGGAACAACTGGCGGAGTTCATGGCTGCGGTGAACCAGAGGAATGAATCGCGAACGCCGCCGACGGCAGTTCCAGGGACACTTGCGGGTCCGGCAACCACCGCGTCGGCTAAGAAGCCGGCCGAATCGAGCAGCTTGTGGACAAAGCCCGCTGCGAAGTTTGCCTACATGGGGTGCATGGTCGCGCTGTTGATCGGAATCGGCTTAATGCCTTCACCTTGGGGCTTGCGCGCTCCGGGAGTGATCGGCTACGCGAACCCGACCGTCGTTCGTTCCATGACGGAAGGGTTCTTGGTGGAGTTGCCGGTTATCGATGGGCAGCCAGTGTTGAAAGGTCAGTTGATTGCACGCCTGTCGAACCCGGAACTGGAAAACGAATTGAAGCTGACTCGTTTAAAGCTTGAGACGAGCCAAGAGCAAATCAGCGGCTTTCGTGCTCGAGGCGAATTGGCTTTGCTGCAAGCTGAGCAAGCGAAGCTCGAGTCGCTGAGCGAACACCTGACGCAGTTGGAGACTCGAGCGGCTTCGCTTGAAATGACCGCGTCAGAACCTGGAACGGTCATGTTGGCCGCGGCCGACAAAGTGCTGGGGCGATTTGTACAAGCAGGCCAACCGCTGTGCATGGTCGTAAATCGGTCGGCTCTTGAAGTCCGAGCTCTGGCCGATCAGCGAGATGCTCCCGCGTTCCTGGAGGGACACGGACGATATGTGTTCGTACGCGGTACTACGGGACGATCCGATCGAGCTCAATTGGTTTCGATCGATCGTCGCGGTTCGGATATCTGTCCGGAGCCATCACTGGCGGCGAACTACGGCGGGCCATTGACGGTTGCGGTCGGCAAGGATCGCAATGGTCAGCCCGAATTGAAATTCGAACAGTCTCGTTTTGACTTGGTGGCCGAGTTATCCCCCGAAGCCTGTGCGCATTGGGTACCCGGCCAGCTTGTCTCCGTTAGTCTCGACGGCAAACCGCAGCGACTATGGCAATCACTGCTGGAAGCCGCTCTCGATCTGATCGAACAACGAGCGGCTGTCGAGTGAGTTCCGGTAATGAGTTCAGTTAACTCGCACGCGGCGGATCAAGTCTCGATCGTTTCCGTCTTCTTGCGTTGACGTTTGTTCTCTTCGGTCTTCTGCTCTTCCCGCCAAGGCTTGTTTTCTTTGTAGTTGTCGAGCTCTTTCTTGAGCTGTTCCAACTGCTCGTTCTCATCTTCCGTCCCGGCGTCGACTGCTTTTTGCGACCATTCACGAGCCTTCTCGAAATCGCCGGTCTCGGCATAGCCTGCGGCCAACGTGCTCAGGATGTGAGCTTCTTTGAACTCGGTCAATTCGCATGCACGCTTGCCCAGCTCAACAGATCGCTTGCCGTCGCGAACGTCGTCTTTGGGGGACGTGGCCAGAACCCAAGCCAGATTATTCAAGACGCCGGCCTTTTCCGCTTTCATGTCGGTGTCGTTGAGTACTGCTTGGTCGTCTTCGGCGTCTGCTTTGTTGGCGGCTGCATCCTTCGGTGAGTCAAGGATCTCGAGAGCTCGTTCGTAGTCGCGGATCGCTTCTGCATGCTCGCCGACGCTGAGCTTCGCATCGCCGCGTTGTCGCAGCACCGCCCAGTTGCGTTTCTTTTGCTTCAACAATTCATCGAGCAAGCGAATCGCCAATCGCGGTCGATCGTCGAGTTGATAGTAACTGGCCAGTTGCCGCACATACGCTTCGCGATCGGGAAAGGCGCGTACCAGCAGTTCGAGATCGGCGATCGCATCGCTATAGCGTTTTTCGCGACCGGCGATAATCGAACGCATGTAGATGCCTTCGATGGCTTGGGGATTGATGAGCAAAGCATCGCTGACATCGCGCCGAGCCTGATCGAGTTCACCGAGATCGAACAGAATCTGCGAACGACGAATGAGCGCACTTGCATCGCGCGGATTAAGTTCCAGAGCTTTGTCGAGGTCTTCCTTGGCTTTCGAAAGCAACATCTTGTCGTCATCTTCGGCCGATTTGAAGATGTAAGCCGAAGCACGCAGGAAATAGAGTTTTCCGTTGTCGGACTTGGCCTCGATCTGCTTCGACAGCAGAGCGATCAGTTCGTCGAATTTCTTGAGTTGGCTGAGAACTTCAAAGCTGGCCTGAACAACGAATTCGTTCTCGCTGTCTTGTTCCAGCAGTTTTTGAATATGTTGGTAGGCTTCTTCAAACTTGCCGCTGCTCGCTTCGATCGCGATTCGAAGTTGCCAGGCTTGTACGTTGGTCGGGTCGGCTTCCGTGGCCAGTTTGGCATCTTCCAATCGCAAGTCGTTTTCATCTTCACGACGAATGAGTCGAGCTCGCAAGAGATACGCGGCTGACTGTTCAGCCGGCTTGTCTTTCAGCAACTCGATGGCTTTGTCGAGTTTCTCGGAAGCCGCTTTCACGTCGGGTTGCGGCAGTATGTGGACTTGAGCGGCCAAGAGAAAAGCTTCGGCGCGATCCGGTGCGGCTTCGATTGCTTTCTCCAAATCCGCCAGCGCATCGTTCTTCAGTCTTCGAACGGCGTTCAGATTGCGAGCCAGTTGCGGCAATTGTTGGACAAGCTGTTTGGCGCGGTCCATCGCGCTGGCCGCGATGAGATTCTTGGCGATCTGTTCGCCGTCTTCGTCGAGGCCGAGCTTGACGGCTTCTTCGCAGAGCTTGATGACCTCGGCTAACTTAGCCGGCGTGTCGGCATCGAGCTTCAATGTGGTCGCTTCGTCGAGCTTGTCCTGACCTTTGTCTTGGGCCACGGTCGTTGAAGAAGACGCAATGAGCACGATTATGAATAGGCTCAGGGTCGAGATCAGCCGACTGCGAACCAGTCGGGCACCGAGAAACTTGCCAGCCACGATTTACTCCTTCTTCGCTATTTAGCTGTCTGCACTTCAGCCGCGTGCATTCAATCGAATCCAGCGTCATCGTAGCCGATCCGACCATCGCGCAGAAGCGCACTAGTCTGCTCGATCGGAAATGACCGGCAACTTTCCCATGCGGCTGCGGTAGATTCGCAGGCCGTTGAGACCGTGATAAAGCGCACCGCAATCCATGTCGACTTGGTCTGTGGACTCGAGCAGGGTCGTCAGTCGCTCGGCCGCTTGTGCCACCCAAGGTTCGGCCAGTGTTCGGTCATCTGCTGCCACCGCGACGAACTCGAATACATGTCCGCCGCCCGCCAGAGCCGCGGTTAAGTTTCGCGTTACGCCGGGACGTCGGAAGTAATTCGAGGAGAGACTGCCGTCGGAACTACGCATGGTGCGAGCCGCTTCGAGGCTCTCAGACACCACTTGCTCGGCAGCTTGCCAGACAGGCGAATCGGGCAAAGCGGCGCGTCGCTTGGCCTGTACGGCTTTGGCTAAGCCGACCAATCGATGCGCTCCTCCACAGGCGCTTTCGTGCAGATCGAATTGCAATTCAGCTTCAACTAATCGCTCCCAACTCCATGTCTCGCCGTCTACAGCTCGCCATGTCGGTTCATCCGGCAGATACGTGCATAGCGCCATCAGTGTCCAACTGAACTCCTGTAGACGGTTGGACGAAACGTCACGCTGGGACTGGCGAATCCAATCGATCAGTTGAAACTGCTTGCCGGCGAATTCGATCGGCTCATCCGACGGAACTCCTGCCAGTGCGAAGTAACCGATCCATTGGTCGGGATGTCCTTGCCCGATATAGCTGCCCGGTTCGAGTTTCGCTGCCAGTCCGATACGATCCGAGTTCGGCAGATTCTCGCCTTGTTTTAACTCCCAGCCTCGCAGTTCGCCGCCGTGAAACAAATAGTCGAGCGCAAGCACTCGCCTGCCGTCGCGAGTGGTTAGTTGTAGTTCCTTGCCGTAGCAAACGGCGCCATGGATGACTTGCCAAGCTGCATTCACGTCGTCGGCTAGGATGCGACGATCACGTCCTGCGTCGAGAACCCGATCGATGCGACCCATTAGTTCAGCTTGCGATTCTGAACTGGCTTGCGACGATGGCAGAACTGTTGCGGCGTCATTGAGTTGTGAATCGGACAGGGGAACCATGGTGCCGCATCCGGCCAACAACATCGCGCATGAAATTGCGATGCAGCACGGAATGCGCTCGCGGATTGCATGGTTGAAAGGATTGCGGAAGCGAGCACTCAAGGTCGCGAGACCTCTCGCCGGTTCATGTCGATGAATCGCTCGTGACGATGAATGCATGTCGAACCGCAACGGAATAGCTCCGTGACACCGGGGGAATCTAAGTATCGAAGGGCGTGTAGGGGCGGCAAAAAATTGTGGGCCGGCCGATGGCTCTACAATAGTTACGCGGCGGCCGACGAATAGTCGTTGCAACCGTCAATTTCGAGCTGAATGCGATTTCCGGTGTCCTCATTGATGTAGCGGGCGGACTCGTCGGCAGCGAGTTCCGGTGTACTAGTTGCTGATTTGGTATGGGTACGGTAGTTGCTTGATAGGTCGTGCGTTTCGAGATCTGTGCCTAATTGGCCGGTTCTTCAGATGACGCCGTTCATGGGACGGCGGAATGAGAACGAAGGGGAATAGCAAGATGTTTTTTGATTGGCTGATGTTTCTGTTTATCGCTCCTGCCGTCCTGCTGGCGCTCGTGGCTCAGGGGATGGTCAGCAGTGCTTACAGTCGCATGAGTCGTGTGGCGGCTCGCATGAGCGGCTACGCAGCGGCTCGTCGCATCTTGGATCGAGCCGGACTGCAAGACGTGCCGGTCGAAGTCGTCCCGGGACATTTGTCCGACCACTACGATCCTACGCATCGAGTGTTGAGGCTAAGTCCCGAAGTTTACGAAGGCCAGTCGATGGCTGCCGTCGGCATCGCGGCACACGAAGCCGGGCACGCGCTCCAACATGCTCAGCGATATGCTCTGATGGGGATTCGTTCCGCAGCCGTCCCGATGGCCGGATTAGGTTCTGGTTTAGGAGCGATGCTCGCGTCGCTCGGCGTCTTCTTGACCATGAGCGCTGTACCGGCAGGAAAGCTCGTGTTGCTCGCCGGCATCGTGCTGTTCGCCGGCGTCGTCGTCTTTCAACTAGTCAATTTACCGGTTGAGTTCGACGCCTCGGCGCGCGCCAAACGGTTGCTCGTGAGCGAAGGAATTCTGCGTCAAGATGAAGTGCCGTATGTGAGTCAAGTTCTCAACGCGGCTGCTTTGACTTATGTGGCAGCCACACTGCAATCCATTTTGCAACTTGCCTACTTCCTCTTCCGCTTTATGGGCTCGCAGAATCGCGACGAATGACCTGCCGGCGGCGTGAAATTCGCCACAGGTCGCATAAGCCTTAGGCTTTCAGTACGCCGTATGTCCCACTACTCAAAGCCACTAGTCGGACTCATAGAGAGCGATTCACTGAACATTCAATCGGCTGCAGGCCGAACGCACATTGCTGCGGCGTTACATCCGTCAGCCTAACGAGCCAATCGTTGGCTCTGCTGCGCTGATCGGAAAAACGCGTGAATTAAAGGAGTCGCCATGGACGAGCCGGTGCGAATACTGCGAACCGACGATGCCGAACCGGCACGCGGCGGAATCGTGCAGTACTTGAAACGCAGGCTGCTTGGGTCCGAGCGCGTCGTATCTGCGCCGCCCGATCTTGAATCTAAACGGACGGGCACGATGCGGGTCGACTCTCGGCAGGGAGTGGGCGGTCCGGCGTTCCGCGAAAAGAAAGTTTCGCTGAGCATGTCTCAAGCGGCTGGGACCGCGGATTCGATCCGAGCTGATATTCTCCAGATGCCTGAGCCGCAGGCGATACCGGCTGAGCGGCGTCGCGAGATCGTTCGACGCATTGTCGACGATGCGCTGGATAAACCGAGTGTTGATCGCGCGGAAGTGTTCAGCGACCTGAAGATGATTATCGACGAAGAGCAAGACGAGTTGGTTCGTCGCAGTGCTTTGACCGGGCTATCCAAATTGTTTGTCGCTTCGGTGAATCCCGATGTATGCAGCTATCTAGCCGCGATCCTTTCCGATAAGAAGCGTCCTGAGACTGAGCGCATTGTGGCTTATCGAGCGTTAAGGCGCACAGCGATTCGCCCGGACGCTTTACCGAATCGATCGTTGACGATGAACGATCTCTATCTGCGCGTAGAAGCGGCTCATGAGCAGAATCGAATATCCAACCGCGTGTATGCCGACGATTTTGATTTGGACAAGGACATCGACTGGGGTTGGGTGAGAATTTTCCTGCCGGAGGTAAACGCACCCAGTCTTCCATTCTCTTTTTCATGATGCCGTAAGTCGGCCATAAACAAAGCTTGCCGACACTTGCGTGTCGGCCGGCTTCTGGGTCTTTGTATTCCGAGATCAGTCTGCGAGAACCGACCTAGGAGAGATTGCAGTGAAGGGCAATCGGATTACTTGCAGCCGCAGCCGCGAGCAACCTTAGCGCCGCAACCGCCGCAGGAGCTGACAGCTCCACCGCAGCCGCTGGTGACCGGAACGGTAACCGTTTGCGGAACCATGACGCACTTCTTGACTTGAACTTCCTTCTGAACTTGAACCGGAACGCATACGGTGTAGGTTTCGGTCTTTTGTTCATCAACGCACTCGTAGGTGGTGACGTTGTAGGTTTCGGTCTTATCTTCGCTGACCGTTTCGCAGACGGTGCTGGTCACGGTGCGGGTCTTTTGCTCAGGGACGCAAACGGTAACGGTGCGTTCCTTGGTTTGGGTTTCGCAAGCAGTCTTGGCAACCTTGCGGGTACGGCTCTCTTGAACCGTGGTGCAATGTTGAACTTGACGAGTGCGAACTTCGTCCTTGTAGCTGCACTGTTGAACGGTGCGGGTACGGGTTTCAGGACGGCACTTGGTGACTTGAACTTGGGTCGTGCGGGTTTCAGGACGGCACTTGGTGACCTGAACCGGCTTGACTTGTTGTTCAACCTTGCACTTGGTGACCTTGCGAGTGCGGGTTTCCGGAACGCACTTGGTCACGTTTTCGGTGACGGTACGAACTTCGTCTTTGCACAGGGTCACGGTGTAGGTGTATTCAACGGTCGAAACTTGGTTTTCGTAGGAAGTAACCGGAACTTCTTCAGTCACAACGTTCGGAACCCAAACGCGACGGCAAACGGTGGTGGTGGCAGGAGCTGCACAACCGCCGCAAGCCGGAGCACCGCAACCGCCGCAGGACGGAGCAGCAGCACAACCGCCGCAACGAGCCTTGCCGCATCCGCCGCAACCGGCGCTGACGCCGCAACCGGCAGCAGGTACTTCAACCTGTTGCGTTTGGTAGCTGCCGCGATCGCAAGTACGGGTCACGGTCTTGGTAACCGGAACGCGAGTGCAAACTTGACGAGTGCCCTTACGTTCTTCAGTGTACGGAACCTTGACGGTCACTTGCTTTTGAACAGCTTCGGTCTTCGGTACGAGAACCGTGTAGGCTTCTTCGACTTCGTACGGAACGCTGACGTTGACAGTCGTGTTGACGGTTTCGGTGTACGGAACGTTAACGGTGTAAGACTTTTCAACGGTTTCGGTGTATGGAACGTTAACCGTGTAAGGAACTTCTACGTTGGTGTAGACGGGAACCTTGACGGTGTAGCTCTCTTCACGGGTTTCCATCTTCGGCACGCTGACGGTATAGGTTTCGTCGACGTAGGTGGTAACCGGAACTTGAACGGTGTAGGTTTCGACCTTTTGCTGCGGAACCATGACGGTGTAGGTTTCTTCCTTCGTCACTTGACGCGGAACCTGCTTGGTCACGGTGTAGGTGCGGGTCTTTTGTTCCGTCTTCGGAACTTGCTTCTTGACGGTGTAGGTGCGAGTACGTTGCTCTTGCTTGTACTCGGTTACCGTTACGGTCTGGTTTTCAACAACTTGTTGCGGAACCAATACCGTCTTTTCTACGTATTGAGGACCGCAGGGTGCTGCCGGAGCAGCGCAGGGCGTGGCGCAACCAGTCGCAGCAGGTGCGGAACCGCAACTGTTGCACTGTGCGCTGACGGTACCGGCCGAGCAAAGCATCGCGGCCAGCCCCATCCAAGCAAACACAGGACGAAACTTCATTGAAAGACTCCTCTCGAGGAACTATTGGGCCACCAAGCTTGGCCGAAAAACCAAATTCGCCGATGCCACAAGCACCGCACGAAGTATTGCTGCGATAGCGATTGCTAGAATCTAGGTTCCCAATACCTGCTGTCAATATAAGCGGTGTGAGGCAAATGGTATATTTGGGGTGTTTTTGCCGACTGGGAGGTGCGTGCGGATTCCGCAAAAGATAGGGCTTTCCCTTAGCGAAGTCCAAAGTGTAGCGGCCGGTGGAATTTGCGGGAGTAATCTGCAGCCAAAATGCGCGCCTTTTTGGAGACATGGAAAAGACTCGCCTTCCCTTCACCGGTGGGATCCCATTCCGGTCGGCATCCCGTGCACGTGCGGCATACTGGCGCAAAGAGTTCCGCAGTGTTCAATTCAGTGGCGTCGTCTGCGTCCTAGCGACCTTGGTGATGCGTCTGCTGTAACTCGATCTCGCTCCCTGCTTCGATGAAAACTGAGCGTCGGTGATTGAACTAGCCCTGCGCGTATTCATGACCTCTGGACGCATCAGTTGTGCGACCTGTGAGATGAATGGGAGTTTGCAGGATCTCCTGGCCATTGATCGTCAACGACTCGTCGAATCGAGCGGCGTCATACTCGGCCTATCCGAGATGAGACGACGGTCAAACATGCGATCGGCGCTCACCTCCGGGTAGGCTGTGTGCCGATGCAGAAATCATGCGCGCGGCAGCAGAATCGGATCGCTGACATTGCTGCAATAATAGGCGGCTCCTATACTTACAAAGCAGAGTAAGACAGTAGATAGCGGCGAGCCGTCTCGCCCTTAGGTTGGAACCAGGCAGGAGCGGACATTTGTCACCTAAACAGAAGGTGCTTTGGGTCGGGCCCGCATCAGAGCAGGCTTCTCCTCAAGCCGGTCAATTAGCCGAGCAGTTCGACGTCGAACACGTCGACTCGCCGATCGATGCGATTGCCGAGATGGCCCGCGGCGACTACAGCGGTGTCTTTCTGCACGGCAGTACACTCGCTTCTGAGAAGAGTACCTCGGGATCCGATTCGTCCGAGACAAACATTGTTCGTTTGTTGCAGAGCGAACGCATCCTGGACGGCATGCCGGACGGCGTAGCGCTCGTGACGGCCGAGATGAATATCACGTGGGCCAATCGCTGTTTGCGAATCTGGTCCGGAAGTGAAGCCGTTAAAGGGTTGAACTTCTACACCGCCCTCGGCAATCCCGAAATCATGGGACCTGACTTCTGTCCCTTCCATACCGCTTTGGCAACCGGCAACGCCAGCAGCAGCACGTTGCAAACCTCGGACTTCAAATACTTTCAAGTCCACGTGGCACCGCTGCCTAATGCCTCCTCCGATCAAGCAGCGCTCGTCGCCACTGTCAGCGACATCACTGCGGAAATACTGCAACAGCAGAAGTTGGCGGCAATTCACCAAGCCGGACAGAAGCTTACGGATCTCAAGCCGGACGAGATCTTTGCGATGGACACCACAGCTCGCATCGATCTGCTCAAGGACAATATCCGCCATTACACGCGTGACCTGTTGAATGTCGAAGTCATCGAGATTCGGTTGCTCGAACAATCCACCGGTAACTTGCTGCCTCTATTGAGCGTCGGGATCGATCAAGAAGCTGCCGACCGCAAGTTGTTGGCTCGTTCGCAAGGTAACGGCGTAACCGGCTACGTTGCATCGACCGGTGTCAGCTATTTGTGTGAAGATGCCGGTCAAGATCCTTTGTATCTAGAAGGATTCAAAGGGGCTCGCAGTTCGTTGACGGTCCCGGTCCTGCTGCACGATCAAGTGATCGGCACGATCAATGTCGAGAGCCCGAAGATCTGCGCGTTCAACGCCAGTGACATGCAGTTCTTGGAGATTTTTGCTCGCGACGTGGCTGTGGCATTGAACACGCTCGAACTGCTGGTAGCTCAAAAGAATAACGCGGCGCAGCAGAGTTGCGAAGCGATTCACAGCGCTGTAGCTTTGCCGGTCGATCACATTCTTCTCGATGCAGTGAATGTGATTGAGAAGTACATCGGGCACGAACCGGAAGTCGTCCAGCGTCTGCAACGGATCGTGCAGAATGCTCGCGACATCAAGCGCGTCATCCAGCAAATCGGTCAACGCATGGCGCCGGTCGAAGCGGTGCCGGCGGGTTGTACGCAACAGCAACATGCCAAATTGCGAGGCAAGCGCATTTTGGTAGTCGATGCCGACAAAGCTGTGCGCAACGACGCGCATGCTCTGCTTGAAAAATACGGTTGTATCATTGAGACCGCGAGTTCGGGCGATGAAGCAGTGCTGCTGTTCCGCAACAGCCGCTTGGAAGCTTCCTACGACGTCGTCATTTCGGACATCAAGCTTCCTGATTACAGCGGTTACCAGTTGATGTTGCGACTTCAAAAGCTGCAAGAGCAAGTTCCTATGGTGTTGATGACCGGTTACGGTTACGACCCTGGGCATTCGATCGTTAAGGCTCGTCAGGCAGGTTTGCATCCGAAGGCATTGCTCTACAAGCCCTTCCGTGTCGGTCAGTTGATCAACGTGGTGGAAACGATCTTGGATTGTTACCAGACTCAAGTCGCCTAATCGTCTGCCTGCTGCCGCATGCTGAATTCACTTCTTCTCATCGCGGCAATACTTTTGGGGCATTTCGGTTGGTGGCTGGCTTGCTACAACCGACTCAACGCCTTGGCGATTCCGCGGCGCACCATCAAACGCATCGAACGCGTACTCGTACTGCTCAGCGTTTTGTTACCGTGGTTGTTTGTGTTCTTGGATCGAGCTGAGTTCACATGGAGCAAGTTGTTTCACGATGCTCCTGAGTTGTTGCTCTCGGGTCGCGTGCCTGTGTTGTCGGCTTGGTCGGCTCTTTCGCTGATCAGCTTGGCCATGTTAGGTCCCGGATGGTTAGAGTCGCGACTTTGGTTATTTCCTCCGAAGAATCTGCGAGACGAAAAAAACACTCGATTCCGAACGTCGGAATTTCTCGCAGAGCCTGTGACGGTGAATCGATTATCGAAGTTGTGCAATCGCCTTCCCGGCAATGAAATCACGCATCTCACACTGACGGAAAAAAAGATCGCCTTGGAGATGCACCGCGCTCGCAGTTGGTCGCATGTGCGCATCGGGCATCTGTCGGATTTGCATTTTACGGGGCAGTTGTCGAGAGATTTCTATCGGTTCGCATTAGACAAACTGTCGGCCGCAGAACCGGACATGATCGTGCTGACCGGCGACATTATCGATAAAGACCATTGCCTACCGTGGATTGAAGAGTTGCTGCTTGGGGTGCAAGCGCCGTTGGGAAAGTTCTTTCTGATCGGCAACCATGAGCAACGCGTCAGCAATGTGTCAGACGTGATCGAGCGCATGACGGCGGCGCACTGGTTCGATCTAGGAACCTCATCCGCCGTAATCGAACCCGTGCGTTCCGGGCAGCCTCGCATTCGGTTGTTCGGAAATGAACTGCCTTGGTATCAACGGAGCTCGGAAGTGCCCGCTGTGCGGACAAACTCTCAAGAAGTGAGTTCAGGAGAAGCGGCGGGTGAGTTGCTGTTAGGCGCGGCTCACACGCCGGATCAGTTTCCGTGGGCTAGGCGTTTGAGGTTAGATCTTTTGCTCGCCGGTCATACTCATGGCGGACAAGTTCGGTTTCCACTGATTGGACCGATCGTCGCGCCCAGCCGCCACGGGAGTCGATTTGCATCGGGAGTATTCCGACTGCCGCCGACTGTGATGCATGTCTCGCGAGGCTTGGCCGGTTGCCATCCGCTCCGTTGGCGTTGTCCGCCGGAAGTGGCAGTGCTAGACATCGTGACGGGTAGCCGTGCCTAAGCGTATCCGTCGGTCAATTAAAATTTTACGAAGGCCTGTGAGCAAGAGCCTGCTGAGTTATTGACTGCTGGTTGCACTGCGTCCAGGGAAACCGCCGGACGGTTGACCGGAGTTCGGTTGGCCTGGAGTCTGCATCCCCATATTCGGCATGCCGGGAGTCATCATTCCTCCGTTGCCGGCCATGTTGCCTGCACCGGGCTGACTGCTTCCCATCGGGATGATGGAGAGGATTGAAACTAAAGCCAAGTCCACTTCATCTTGAGTTCGCGCGGATGCCAAGCCGCCGACCAATCCGTTGACAAAGGCGAGGCCGCCGGAAATCGTTTTACGATGCGAGGCCAGTTCTTCCGACGGGATGCTGTTCATTACGCTGCGTATCGCCGATATCTGGGTGTTCCAGCCGTTCACCATCTCAGTAGGTAACCAGCGGTTGTCAACTTTAGTAAACGAACCGACCGATGTCGATTGACCGGGGATGGTGAACTCAATCTCGGCAGTGTTAGCGTCGGACTTAATGACTTTGAATTTGACTTGAGCAATGTCGACTTCATCAGGGACCTTGGCTGGTCCTTGCGGTTGTTGAGGCTGGCCTGCGGGTGCACCGCTTCCGCCGCCGGAGTTAACCATGCCTGAATTCGGGTCGCCGCCGCCGCTGAGCGGAGCCGGAGCCATGCCCCCTCCGGAGTTCATCGGAGCCGGGGTCATTCCTCCGCCTGAATTCATCGGAGCCGGAGCGCCGCCGGAACCTTGAAAATTCTGAGCAGCGTCACCTGAGTTGCCGCCGTAAGGATTCGGTGTAGCTCCGTACGGATTGGGCGTGCTGCCGTAGGGATTCATTCCACCGCCGGCTGTACCGCCGATGTTCAAATGGATCGGCTTGGTTTCCACATGCGCCATTAACTCACCGGAGCGATTCAGCACGGTGACAAACCAGGGGCCCGCATTCTCTTGTGTGAAATTGGCCGGCGACCATGTGCTTTGTGCAGCCAGTGTTTCCAGTAGTGGAACATAACGCGGCATAATCCGCTTGATGCCGGCTACAGCGTCCGGATTTTGCGCGAAGACGCGAGATTTGGCGATCATGCTCTGTTTGTCGCGAGTGATCACCAAGAGGTTTTGCATGAGCACTTGGAACTGCTTGGTTGCGGTCGGACCTGCCAGTTCCAAAGTCTTGGGCATCAGGCCGGCGACATCGTCTTGCATAGACTTAGGAAGAGCATGCCAAAGAACGCCGGGCTTCTTCGCCTTGAGTTGATCGAGAATGATCTGCACGGTCTGTTCCGGCGTAGGCGCGTCAGGAAAAGGGGATTCGATGGACGAATCCATTTCCATCTTCGGCGGCGGAGGAGGCGGAGCCGGCTTTTCAAAAGCTTTAGGATCGGCTGATTTCTTCGCTTGATATTGGCTTGCCAAGCTCAGCGATTCCAGAGGGATCTTTACTTCCGAACGATCTCGCTTGGCCACGACAACCGTTTCGCCGTCGAGTCGCAAGAACGATGCCTCTAACTTGGCTCCGTTGTTGTTGATCCAAGTCAACACATTGGAGTCTTGTGCTGAAGCGGAACCGAAGCACAGCCCGCCGGAGATCATCAGTGCGAAAGCCAAGCGTTTCGTGGAACGACGCAAACGTGATAGCGAACGAGCCATCGGAGAGGTCCCCCGCATCTAACCGAACACGGATCGCATGGTGGATCAGACCGTTGCGATCGGAGAAGAAAAGGAAAATATGTCCGCAATTATGGTTGCTCGCCGAGCCTGCGACCAGTGCCCGGCGCTCAGTCGCCGGCTAAACCGAGCCTAGTTTTCCGAACCGCCTGCCGCTTTGCGGAAAGCTTCATACTGCTTCCTCAATGCCTCAGGGGGCCGAACACGCGAGCCGCTGTCCTGCAATCCTTGCATGCTATCGTCGCGACCGCCGGTGGCTCGACCCTTCATACTGCCGGGAGAGAGACCCAAGGAGCGAAGCTGTTCTTTCCACTTTCGGCGGCTTTCCGGATCAGCAGAGTCAGCCAAAGAGCGAGCCGACTCCCAACGCTTGAGAAACGCGTCGACGTCTGCTTTGGTCCAGTTCAGTTCCTTGAGCAGGTCGGAGTCAGGCTGTTCCTTTTGTCGCTTCAAGTATTCGAGCACCATGTTTGTCACATCTTGAGCATATGCATCCGAATCGATCCCCGGCTCGAGCGGCTTGACGGGCGATGCCGGTCCCTTGGCGGCAGACCCGTTTGAAGGTTGGGCGTCACCAACTCGCCCGCCTGATTGCGGACTCCCTTGACTGCCGGCACTGGAGGACGATGAGTCGGAATTGGCCGTCGCATTCGCACCGGACTGCGAGCCCGATTGTTGCGATCCGTTTTGTTTAGCGGCGCCGGATTGTTGAGCCCCTTGCTGCTGAGAACCGGATTGTTGAGCCCCTTGCTGCTGTGAGCCCGCCTGTTGAGATCCGTTTTGTTGAGATCCAGACTGCTGTGAACCGTTCTGTTGTGAACCACTCTGCTGCGAACCGTTCTGCTGTGAACCGTTCTGCTGTGAACCGTTCTGCTGTGACCCGTTCTGTTGTGACCCGTTCTGTTGAGAGCCGTTCTGTTGAGAGCCGTTCTGTTGAGAGCCGTTCTGTGTGAACCGTTCTGTTGAACTGCTCTGCTGTAACCGTTCTGTTGAGAGCCGTTCTGCTGTGAACCGTTCTGCTGTGACCCGTTCTGTTGTGACCGTTCTGTTGAGAGCCGTTCTGTTGAGAGCCGTTCTGTTGTGAACCGTTCTGCTGTGAACCGCTCTGTTGTGAACCTTCTGCTGTGACGTTCTGTTGTGAGCCGTTCTGTTGTGAGCCGCTCTGTTGCGAGCCGTTCTGTTGCGAGCCGTTCTGTTGCGAGCCGTTCTGCTGTGAACCGTTCTGTTGCACCTCGAGCCGTTCTGTTGTGAGCCGTTCTGTTGAGAACCGTTCTGTTGCGAACCGTTCTGTTGTGAACCGTTCTGTTGAGAGCCGTTCTGTTGAGAGCCGTTCTGTTGAGAGCCGTTCTGCTGTGAACCGTTCTGCTGAGAACCGCTCTGTTGAGAACCGTTCTGTTGAGAACCGCTTTGTTGAGAACTGCTCTGTTGTGAACCAGTTTGCTGTGAGCCCTGTTGCTGCGCCTCCGACTGTTGTGAACCGTTTTGCTGCGAACCGGAGGGCTGCGTGCTCTGTTGTTGCGAACCGGCTGGTCGTGACTTTTCAGGTACTGAATTGTTAGGATTGGAACGTTGTTGAGTATTCTTCTTTTCACGTTCGTTCATGAACTGCTGAATGCGTTCGATCGCTTCCGCATCATGCATCGGCTCTCGGCTACCGCCTCCGTTGGACTTGCCGTTCTTGGCTGACTGTCGTGGCGCCGAGCCTTGGCTGTGCGCATCGCCGCTAGGTTGGTTGTTCGAGTCGGCTTCGGACGATTGGCTATCTCCGACGTTTCCGTTGGCACTGGATTTCTTCCCGCTGTTCGAAGAGCCTCCTTGAGATGAGCTGCTACGGCTTTTCTCCGGGGAGTCGTTCTCTTGTTCTTGACTGTTGCCCGAGCCGCTACCGGAGCCGCTGGACTGGTCGTTCTTTTTCTGTGACTTCGAATTATCTCCACCACTGCCGCCGCTACCGCCTGCGGATTGTTGCGAGTTTGATTCTCCGTCCTTTCCCTTTCCGGACTTAGATTGATTCTTCGAAGGCTGATCGTCTTTGCCGTTCTCTCGCTCCGAGTTGTTGTCGGAGTTCGATGCGCTTGGCTCCTCTTCTTTTCCGCGTCCGGAACCGTCGGGCATCGAATCGGAACCGCTCTCGCCTCGCCCCGATTGGTTTTTGCCGGATTCACCGCCACTGGACGCATCGTTCGGAGTACCGGAATCGTTAGAGCGTTCACTTCCTTCCGCTGAACTTCCGTCGTTCCGGTTATTCGAATCAGAGTCTTGCTGCGAGTCAGGTTTCGATGTGGCTGTTGAGTTCTTTTGTTCGGGCGGAACGGCGGCGAGTTCCTCCGCGGATACGATCTCGATTGTCAACGGTTCCGAAGCGGCGATATTCGGGGCCGGCTTGCCGGTGATGGGATCATGCCGATTGTCTGAAGCCGTACCGACGATTTGGAACGAGTCTCCCGTTTGTCCTTTGTAGTCCGACGGCTTGAATCGCCATACTTTGGCTTTGCGACCCAATGCGCCTTCCGACTCGAACACTTTCGGATCGGCAAGTGTCTTGTTTCCTTGTGTGATCGTCAGCTTCAACTCCGACAAACCGAAGTCGGGGTCCGAACCGCGAATCTCTAAATTCAATTGTCCCGTCGCGGTTACTTTGAGCGTTCTTCCCGGCGGACCAGGCAGGTTCACTTCGGGCGGAAGGTCTGCCACGATGTCGGCGTTGTAGAGAATGGGGTCAGCGTTGCCGAGGTCTTGGACGTTGAAAACTCGAATTCGATAAGTTGAGTGAGTCGGAGAGTCACCGGCTGCGTTCAATCTTAGCGGCCACCTTCCCGTCACACTCTTCTCTTGCGATTGAAGATCGAGCAGCAATCCGGCTTTTTGAAGTTCGCCGCGGGCATCGAGCTGCGGATCGACTTCCAATCGAGCTCGACGGATCGGTTGATTGGCCGTGGCCGCAAGTGAGGCCACAGTACCTTCGACAGCTTCAAAGCGGCCGCTGTTGATGGTGCGTTCAGGGAGCTTGGTATACGGCGGAAAAGAGAGCACGATACGATCGAGCGCGACGGACGGGAGCTTACTGAGCTTCACACGAAACGGTCCGGCTTGTAAGTCGCCGGCTTCTATCCAATACGACAATTCGTTTTGAATACCCCCTGCACTGCTGCTCGCACCAACAGTCTGATTCGATTCGGTGGTGATGTTACCTGCGTAGCGGTAGCCCTCCGTCAGCGCGGCCAGCGCGGTGCGTCGATCTCGAATTTGACCGTCGTCAGTAGTGATGCGAACGTGGACGGGTTCACCTGTGCGCAGTCCTCGCAATTCAACATCGACCTGCAGCGGCCTGCCTTGAATGAGTTCAACATCGCCCGGCGAAAGCGATATGATGCGAACTCGAGTCGGTGCCGAGATATCGCTCCACGGCATCAGCATGCGCATACCGCTGATGATGGGGCTCTTCGGCGACACCATCCCGTACAGTGACAAGGCGACAACGGCCAGCAGAGCGACTCCGGCCAATCGAATCATCGCTCGCGTATCAATGGATGAGGCCGGGTCTTGGGGTTCAACGAATCGAGCCGCATGACGAACGAGGCCGGCCATGATTCCTCGCGGCACTCCGTTTTCCGGAATCGATTCCAGTTGCAGCCAAGAGATCAAGCCGTTGCGCAGATCCGGTTCGGCCTGCTCGATGCGCTTCGCTACATATTCGGGATTGATACGTCTAACTGCCAGCGGAATGGCGTGCCGGGCAAACCAGTAGACAAATGAGCCGACGAAGCTGAGCCATATCAACCAGCGCAGCGGCCGCGGTAAGGCCAGTACCCAGTGATCGACCAAGCTGCCGCCGAGCCATGTGCCGAACAGAGCAATCGACCAGGCCAGTCCGGCTGAAATAAAGTCGAGAAACTTGATGAAGCGACCGGTACGTACGAGATGCTTCCGAAGCATTTCCCGGATCTGATCGGTGCTGGACTGTCCCGACATTTCGCCGGAACTCGCTCCGATAGTGGACGGTACACCTGAGGCCATATTGGAACGCTTGATGAGAAGAACTTCGGCAAACGAGGCGGCACGGTTCGCACTCGTCTGATTATAGACTCCCCACTGCGCCTAGGCACGCATGGGAAACTTGCAATTGGACTTCGAGAAGGCACCGCACCGCGGCGTCATCTTCCCGGATGTGACCCGCGATCTCTATCATATAGATCCCGCCGGCAACCCCTGCAGGAGTCGAACGCTCGACTTCGCGGCACGCACCATCTAGTCATCCGTCTGCCCGACCATTGAAAGAATCGACTTTGTCATCTGTAAATTTCCAGCAATTCACGCATCTTCACCCACAGGACACTGTCGTCGTGGCGCTCAGGCCCTTGGCCAAAGGGGACACGATCAGCATTGGAGGGCGGACGGTGACGGTGCGAGACGATATTCCGCCCGGACACAAAATGTCGATCGTCGACCTCGGCAGTGACGCACCCGTTAGAAAATTCGGATGGCCGATTGGATTGACTACGCGGGTTGTAGCGGCCGGCGAACATGTTCACTCGCATAACTTGCGTTGTGATCACACGATCGATTTGGAAGCCATCGCCACCGAGATCCCCGACGCGCCTCCTCCGGTAACCGGCAAATCGTTCCAGGGCTACGTCCGACAGGACGGCAAAGTCGGGACACGGAACTATCTGGCGATCATCAGCAGCGTGAACTGTTCCGCATCTGTCTCGCGCATGATCGCGCAAAAGTTTGATGCGGCCTCGTTGAAGCAATACGCGAACATCGACGGTGTCGTCGCGTTCCGACATGACGGCGGATGCGCGATGGCCTATGAAGGCATGCGACACAAGATGCTGTCGCGAACGTTGGGCGGCATTGCGAAGCATCCGAACATCGGCGGTTTCCTATTGGTCGGACTTGGATGCGAGCAAGGGACGCTCGGACACTTGATCCAATCGCAGGGGCTGCATCAGATTTCGATTCCAGGCAAAAACGGTTCGTCGGCAACTCAGGCTCCGGTCCCTACCCTTTCGATGCAAGACGTCGGCGGTACCGCGAAGACCATCGAGCTCGGAGTCGAAATCGTTTCGCGACTCCTGCCGCAAGTGAATGAAGCGCGACGCTCGACAGTCGACGCGAGCCACTTGATCCTCGGCACCAATTGCGGCGGCTCAGACGGTTACTCCGGCATCACTGCGAATCCAGTACTCGGCAAAGCCTCCGACATCTTGGTCGCATGCGGCGGGACTTCGGTGCTCGCTGAGACATCGGAGATCTATGGAGCCGAGCAGTTGTTGACGCGTCGCTCTCGATCGGCCGTGGTGGCTCACAAACTGCTGGAGCGCATCGAGTGGTGGAAGTGGTATTGTTCGGTCTTCGGTGAAGAGCTCGACAACAATCCCTCAGTCGGTAACAAAGCAGGCGGTCTTACGACGATCACCGAAAAGTCGTTGGGTGCGGTTGCGAAAGGGGGAACCACGGCGCTCGAAGCTGTCTACGAGTACTCCGAGCCGATCACGTCGAAGGGTTTTGTGGTGATGGACACACCGGGCTTTGATCCGGCCAGTGTGACCGGCATCGTCGCAGGCGGATGCAACATCGTGGCATTCACTACCGGCCGCGGCAGTTGCTACGGTTGCAAGCCGGTGCCGAGCCTCAAGATCGCTTCGAACTCAGCCCTCTACAATCGCATGCTCGGCGACATGGACTTCAACGCGGGTGAAGCAGTGGAAGGAAAGTCGATCGATCAACTCGGTGAAGAGCTCTTCGAACAGCTTCTTAGAACGGCAAGCGGAGAAAAGACGAAGAGCGAACTGCTCAACATCGGCGACGACGAATTCGTCCCGTGGACAGTAGGTCCCGTGTTGTAGTTCAAAACTCCGAGCAATCTGTAGATCGACGCTCCGAGTCGATCCCCATGACATCGCGAACTATCCGACTCGGCGCGAACCCAACGGTCGCGCCGAATCTTGGAGCATTTCGTAGTTCACGAACCGCAGTTCAGCTACTGCTACGGTATCAACGCCGCACCGGCGATAACGACCTTGGCCTGAGCAGCAGCGCCTCGCAGGCTGATCGGCACCGGCGGCAGCATATACGGAGCACAACTGCCGGGTCGATAATAACCGAGAGCATATTGGCATTCTTGCGGCGGATGGATGCCCATCTTGTACGGTAGCACTGCAACGTTGCCGAAGAAGTGTGCAGTGGTGATGACGGGCTGTAGCACCGGACCCACTTCGTGACCGTAGCGTTCCAGTTGAACTTCTTCGAAGTACAACGGCTTGTGGCACAGACCGGAGGCCTTCCATTCGACAGCGCTCGGAATGAAGTCGCGGCCTGTATAGTCCTCATACGCTGCACCGCAACTGCTCGGTAGGTTCCAGACCTTGCCGATGTATGCGAGGTCGACATCGCACAGATCGCGCAGGGGTATCTGAGCTCGCTTGCCGTCGACGTCCAATATCACCGATTCGTGTTTCATATCGACCATGCGACCCTTGATGATGCCGTTCCCTTCGCGGGAGCACCATTCGCGGACTTCAGCCGAAGCAGCGAAGTTAAGTCGCTCTTTATCGGCTTCTTCTTTCGAAATACGAAGTCCGTCTCCGAAGCGCGGTGTCGGGTCGAGATCGAGGGCGCTGAGCGGATTGTTGCGCAGCTTTTCGCGAATCGAATCGCAATCCACCGAAGAAGACCGATCGCGACGGTTCGGTAATGAAAGTCCCGGCTGATCACCATTGCGATCTGAAGGAGATTGTCCTCCGCGCGGGGCCGGTGTGTTGTCCGGTACTTCCAATTGTCCGGGAGGCGTCGGAGCATCGAGCGGATTGAGGCTCGGAGCCGGATCGATCGGCATGCGCTGCGGTGAGTTTGTCCCCGGCAGTACAGGCGGCTCGCCCGGCAGTTGCAACTGCGGAGCTGCATTCAATCCACCAGGAACAGGTGCTGCTTCCGGCGCGGCCAGTGCATCGGGAGCAGGCGCGGCTTCGGCGGCGGGCGGCAACTGAATGTTACCGAGCGGCGGCAATTGCAAGTTGCTCTTCGGCGGAACTTGAATGTTGCCGGCGGGAGGCTGGGGCGCTTGAGCGATACGCTGTCCTTCAAAGAGGGCATTGAACTGATTCATGTCCACTGCCGGAGCCGGTGCGCCGCCGGATGCTTGCGGCTGCTGGAACGCGGCTGGACGGACTGGATTCGATCGCGGCTGTTCACCCTTTTCCGGCGGTCTCGCGATCGATTGCGATCGCAACGGATTCGCCGTTACAGGAACATGATTAACGGCTTGTTGTACGCCGCCTGCAGTATTCGTGTTGTAGGAAGCCTGCGAAACAAACGAGGCATTGCCGACTGTCGATGGTTCGGTATTCGATCCGGCTGACGGCTGTGCGAAGTTCGACTGCTGCTTGGCTAAGTTCGCACGCTCGCTGGTTCGCCAACGTAGGCTGACGCCGTTACCGACGTTTTCACTCGATGCAGGTTGGGCCGTTCTCGTGCGAGCGTCAGCGCTTTGTGTTGTTTGACCGCCTGCGACGGCGGTTGCGCCTTGCGCTCCGGTTCCGCGAAACTGTACCGTAGTGGAATTCGTCCCGAGCTGTCGGGGTTGAGAGTTTTGCGGCAGCCGCGGCGGTTGGTAGGAACCGGATTGGGCTGAGGCTGAGCCGGCAGAAAGTCCGGATGTGATGCCGGCAAGGAGAAGTGCAAGAATCGATCGGCGGGCCGCGCGAACAGAGCGTCGCGCGACCGCAATCGTCGGAAGATCAGCCTGCATCACTCGTGATCGAGTAATCGGGGCTGTAGTTCGGTGCTTCCTGCGTGATGGCAATGTCATGGGGATGGTTCTCTCTGACACTTGCGGTCGAAATCTTGATGAACTTGGCTTCCTGCCGAAGTTCGTCGATGGTCCGCGTGCCGCAATATCCCATGCCGGCTCGCAAGCCACCAACCAGTTGGTACACAAAGTCGGCGAGCGCTCCTTTGAAAGGAACACGCCCTTCGACGCCCTCCGGCACCAGCTTGAGCAGGTTCTCCTGCCCCGATTGCCGATACCTTTCGCTCGATCCTTTAACCATCGCACCCAGCGAACCCATTCCGCGATAAACCTTGAACGTTCGACCCTGATAGAGAATCGTACGTCCGGGGCTTTCTGCCAGACCGGCGAATAGTCCGCCGATCATGACCGCGCTGGCTCCCGCCGCGATGGCTTTCGTTATGTCTCCGCTGTAGCGAATGCCCCCGTCGGCAATGATCGGTATGCCTGCCGGAAGCGCCGCCTTACTCGCGTTGTATATGGCCGTTATCTGCGGAACGCCCACTCCCGAGATCACACGCGTGGTGCAAATCGAGCCTGGACCGATTCCAATTTTGACAGCGTCCGCTCCGGCGTCGATCAAGTCGCGACAGCCCTCATACGTTGCGACATTACCTGCCACAACATCGATGCGCCATCGTTTCTTTATCTCCTTCACGGTTGCGATCACGTTGGCTGAATGACCGTGAGCACTGTCCACGACCAACAAGTCAACGCCGCGACTGATCAGCTCCCCTGCCCTGTCGTAGTCGAAGACTCCGACGGCAGCCCCGACTCGCAAGCGACCGAGATCGTCTTTGCAAGCATTCGGGTATCGCTTCATCATGTCGATGTCGCGTATGGTGATCAGTCCTGTCAGTTTGTATTGATCGTCAACCAGTAAAAGTTTCTCCACCTTTTTAGCCGTTAAAATCTTCTCAGCTTCCGCAAGCGTTACGGTCCCCGTTGCAGTCACCAGATTCTCACGTGTCATAACCTCGGAGATCGGTTTTGCCCCGCTTTCGAGGAATTTCAAGTCGCGTCGGGTGATGATGCCGACCAGTTTCTTGCTAGCATCCACAATCGGAATGCCCGAAACGTTTTGCTGGTCCATCAGCTCTTGAGCTTTGGAAGCCGGATCGCTCGGTTCGAGAGTGACCGGATCAATGATGATCCCGTTGGCAGAACGCTTGACCTTCGTGACTTCTTCGATCTGTGCGTCGACGGTCATGTTCTTGTGAATGACCCCCAGCCCACCGACTTTGGCCAGAGCGATCGCCATTTCACTTTCCGTCACTGTATCCATGGGGCTGGATAGCAGAGGTACTTTCAGTCGAATCTTGGCGGTCAGTTGGGTGGAGATGTCCACATCAGCCGGCATGATTTCGCTATATCGCGGTTCGAGCAGGACGTCGTCGAAAGTGATGCCGGTAACGGAGAACTTATCGTCCATGGAGGTCAGAGCCCTGCGGAGAGATAGTGCGTGACTGATTGGCTAAAAAGTAAACCCCGCATTATCACAGAAGCAACCGAACTCGGGAAGTGGCCGAAGGTGCTGCCACCGCTCCGCGTGAATCGCGACATCGAGGGCAGGACGTAAGTTGGGGCTTTCCTACTATGGTAAACTTTGCCTCGGCGTCACTTTTTCTCCTTCGTCTATGCGTCGGATCAATCAGATGTCTTCGCCCGAAGTAGATCTTGAGCACGAGCGCCGAGTTGCCGCGATGACACCGAAAGAAAAGATCGCCCGTTCAGCGGCGATGTTCGAGTGGACTAGGCAACAACTGGCAGCACGTATCGCTGGAGCTCGGCCGAACCTTTCTGCCGAACAGATCCGATGGGAAGTGGCGCTCGAGCTCTATGCGTCCGAACCGGAGGTCGTGGCCATGATTCGCGAGTACTTGGCTGATGTTTCCCGTTGATGCATTTCGGCGAACGATGATTAAGTTCGTCGATATCGTTCAAACTCTCGACATTCCGTTTCATATAACGGGTGGTGCGGTTAGTTCGGCGTACGGTGAACCGCGGCTCACGCAGGATATCGACATCGTCATTTCTCCATCGCAAACACAGGCGGTAGTTGAGGACTTGATCACGCGTCTGAAGCTATCCTTTTTACCGAGTCCGAGCTGTCCGCCTCCGAAGGTCATACAGCCATTCTGCCTGAGCCCGGTTTTCCAATGCCCCTTCTACCGCTTCTATGCGGCAACTCTATAATCCGCTATTCGCGGAAAAGCGGGGCTCGCGTTCGGCTGAAGTCGACCGTGAACTGCCGGCCAAAATCTCTAGAAAAATCAAAGCAAGCGATTCCGTCTGATGAAAATTCACGAGTATCAAGCTAAAGATCTGTTCCGAAAGGCCGGCGTGGCGGTGCTCAGCAGCCAAGTCGCCCGCACTCCCGAAGAAGCCTCAGCGGCTTACACGGCTCTGGGCGGTTCGATCGCCGTCGTCAAAGCTCAGATCCATGCCGGCGGCCGCGGCAAGGGAACGATTATCGGCAATGAAAAGCAGCGCGGCGTGCAACTCGTCAAGTCGGCTGACGAAGCCGCGACAGTTGCCAAGAACCTGCTCGGTAATCGCCTAGTCACGATCCAAACCGGAGCCGAAGGCAACCAGATCAATCAAGTCCTGGTCGAGCAAGGTTGCGACATTGCTCGCGAACTCTATCTCGGTATCGTGCTCGACCGCGCTGCAGCGAAGCCTGTGCTGATGGTCAGCAACGAAGGTGGCGTCGAAATCGAAAAGGTCGCCGCTGAGACTCCTGAAAAGATCTTCCGCGAGCACTTCCATCCGCAGCTCGGGCTCGAGAGCTTCCAAGCTCGAAAGCTCTGCAAGAAGCTCGGTATCAGCGGATCGGCAGCTCGATCGGCTGAACAGTTCATGCGAGCTCTGTGCAAGTTCTTCGTCGATAAGGATTGCTCGCTGGTCGAAATCAATCCGCTGGTCATCACCAAGGATGACAAAGTCGTCGCGCTCGACGGCAAGGTCACCTTCGATGACAACGCGATGTTCCGTCATGCCGATCTGAAAGAACTTCGAGATTTGGCTGAAGAAGAACCGGCCGAAGTTCGCGCAGGCAACGCAGGTCTTTCCTATGTGAAGCTGGAAGGAAAGATCGGTTGTCTCGTCAACGGTGCAGGTCTGGCGATGGCCACGATGGACATCATCAAGTACCACGGCGGTGCTCCGGCTAACTTCCTCGACGTCGGCGGCGGTGCGACGAAGGATCAAGTGATCGAAGCCTTCCGCATCATTCTCTCCGATTCGAACGTGAAGGCAGTGCTCGTCAATATCTTCGGCGGTATCGCTCGTTGTACGACGATTGCGAATGCACTGATCGAAGCCACCAAGGAACTCGGCTTGACCGTGCCGCTGGTCGTTCGACTGGAAGGTACCGAAGTCGAAGAAGGTAAGAAACTGCTCAAGGAAAGCGGTCTGGCGATCATCGCTGCCGATGACCTGACCGATGCCGCGAAGAAGGTCGTTGCCGCAGTTCCTGCGTAACGCCCCGTTCATTTCGCAAACCTATTGTCGTAGCCGTATCGCAAGCAAACATCCTTCGTCATATCGAAATCCGTCGCCATGAGTATTCTCGTTAATCGCGAAACCCGAGTCATCTGCCAAGGCATCACCGGTAAGGCCGGCGAGTTCCATACACGCGGCTGCAAAGAGTACGGCACCAAGATGGTCGGTGGCGTGACGCCGGGAAAGCTCGGCGAAAAGGTCGACGGCGTGCCGGTCTTTGATACTGTTGAAGAAGCAGTCAAGGAAACCGGTGCCAACGCCACGATGATCTTCGTGCCGCCGCCGTTCGCTGCCGATGCGATCAAGAAGCGATTGATGCGGGTATCGAAGTCATCGCCGCCATCACCGAAGGCGTTCCCGTTCTCGACATGGTCGAAGTGTATCCAACAGTGCGCCCGCCAGCAACTCGATCCTCATCGGTCCCAACTGCCCCGGTTTGATCACGCCCGGTGAATGCAAGATCGGCATTATGCCCGGCTACATTCATAAGCCTGGTAAGGTCGGCATCATGAGCCGTTCAGGCACGTTGACTTACGAGGCTGTTTGGCAAACGACCAAAGCCGGTCTCGGCCAGTCAACATGCGTCGGCCTCGGCGGTGACCCGATCGTCGGTACCAACTACATCGATCTGCTCAAGCGATACGAAGCGGATGACCAAACCGAAGTCATTCTCATGATCGGTGAAATCGGCGGCAACGCCGAAGAAGAAGCTGCCGCGTTCGTCAAAGAACACGTCACCAAACCAGTGGCCGCGTTCATCGCCGGACGTACCGCTCCTCTCGGGCAACATGGGCCATGCCGGCCGATCATCACAGGAGGTAGAGACCCGCCGCAGAAAAGACCGCTGCTCTCGAAGCTGCCGGAATCGTGGTCGCTCCGTCTCCCGCTGACATGGGCGCTGCAGTGCTCGAGCCATTGCTCGCCGCAGTAAGATCGTTCCGCCAGTGAACTGTAAACTATGATCGGCCGTGAACTGCTCATAAACGTCGCGGCCGTTACGATCTTTTGTTACACGACTGTCTTGTATCATCTCACTTCGTAGACAACGTGACCATCAACAATGGTCAGCGTTACGCGAGCTTGAGTATGTCGCCGACCGGGATCGTAAATAGGTTATCCGATAGGATCACCAAGTCAACCAGCTTGCCGACTGCCAACGATCCTTTGTCTTGCTCCGTGAACTCGGCGTACGCGCTCCCTAGCGTGTAAGCACGAACCGCCTCTTCTACGGTGATTTTCTGCTCTGGCACCCAACCGTCCGGATGTGCGCCGTCGAGAGTTCGCCGCGTCACTGCGGCGGCGATCCCTTGAATCGGATCGAGCGGCGCTACGTTCCAATCGGAACCGAACGCGAGGCGCGCGCGGCTATCCAGTAAGCTTCGAAACGCATAGGTTCCTCGAACTCGTTCCGGGCCGATACGTTTCTCTGCCCAGCGTCCGTCGTCAGCGCAGTGATACGGCTGCATCGAAGCGATGACTTCCGACTTGCTGAATCTCGCGATGTCTTGCATGCGAAGATGCTGAGCATGCTCGATTCGAAAGCGTCGATCGCGCGATCCGTTTCGCTCGGCAGTTGATTCGAAGAGCGAGAGAATCTGATCGTTGGCTCGATCCCCGATGGCATGGATCATGATCTGCAAGCCCGCGCGATCCGCTTGCTCAATGCGAGCCTGCATCGCTCCGGCCGGAAACATCTCGTCGCTCGGCAGACCCGGTGTACGCGGATCATCGGTGTATGGCTCAAAGAAATACGCGGTCATCGATCCGAGGCTGCCGTCGGCAAATCCCTTCAATGCACCCTCGCGAATCCACATGTCACCGACCGCTGCCTTCAGTCCCTGATCGGCCGAACGTTGCCAGCGCGGCAGCGGAGCCGCTGCGTAGATGCGTGTCTTTAAGTCACCACGCTTGAGCAATTCACGATAGATGAGCACATCTTCGGCACCGGACATGTCTTGTACGCTGGTGACACCGAGCGACGCGGCATGGTTGGTCGCAGCCAACGCGGCCGCCGATCGTTGGCCATGCGAAGGTGAAGAAATCTTAGCGGTCACCAAGTTCATCGCGGCATCCTTGAGTATGCCGGTCGCATCGCCGGTCTTGAGTTCGCGCACGATCAGGCCGCCGTCCGGATCGGGAGTGCTCTTATCAATACCGGCGGCGCGGAGCGCGGCAGAGTTGGCCAGGCCCATGTGTCCGTCGAGTCGCGTGATGAAGACCGGATGATCGCTCGTTACATCATCGATCCAGCGCCGGTTAGGCAACGGCGCGCCGGGAAAGTTTTCGTGATCCCAGTCGCCGCCTGTGATCCAGTTTCCTTGCGGCAGCTTCTCGGCAAAGGCTTTTAGGCGTCGAGTAAATTCTTCAGGCGATTGAGCATCGCGAAGTTGAACGCTGGAGAGCTGTCTACCGCCGGCTGTGAAATGGACATGCGCATCGTTGAAGCCCGGCACGACGAGCTTGCCGCCCGCATCGATGACGCGTGTTTGCGGACCGCAGACCTGCCGGATTGAAGTCGACGAGCCGATCGCGATGATGCGACCCTCTTTCATCGCGATGGCTTCGGCCTGCGGAGACTTATCATCCATGGTGCGGATGTCTGCATGGATCACCGCGAGATCGGGTTGAGCTTGTGGGGCCTGAGCATTTACGAGAAGACCGGCGAACATCCATACCAAGGCTAAGGTAACGGACGATTGAACGTGGAATATCGATTTCATGCGAAGCGGATTTCGAGAGAGAACGCGAAACGTTTGGTCGTTGAGGTTACTTTACACAAGATCTGTGGGTTTGCGCCTTAGTCTCCCATCTCCCGCGAGCGGGAGAAGCGTCGGGGATTAGGGTGTTTGGTGATGATTTAGATAATGAGAATGTTGTTTGGGCAAAAAGAGATTGCATGATTAGGCCCCTCACCCCCGGCCCCTCTCCCCGAGTACGGGGCGAGGGGAGAATGGTGCGTTGCCGTGTTGCATGCCGGTCGCGTTCGACAAACAATGCTCGTCGTCGGTTAAGTATCGGAATCACTTCTTGAACTCACTCTCAATCGCGTATGAACGAATTTCGCCCGCATCCGTTGCTGCGCAGTGGACATTTACAGACAGTGATCGGAGCTCTCTATCCTGGATCGCTGCCGCAATATCACGCCGAACAACGCGTCGTTCCGCTGGCCGACGGCGAGCGGATGGTGGTGCATGAAGAGCATGCGCCGCATCTCAAGCCCGATGCCCCGGTGATGATCTTAGTTCATGGACTGGGAGGCGATCATACGAGTCCTTATCTGCGTCGTATCGCGTCCAAGTTGATCAAGATCGAATGCCGAGCATGGCGGATCGACTTGCGCGGTTGCGGTGCAGGGCTCGAGCATGCCTATCGACCGGCACATGCGGGATCCAGTGACGATCTCGCGCACGTTGCCGCTGAAGCTCAGCGAGTCTATCCGCATGCCGACATCGTCATCGCCGCTTTTTCGCTCGGCGGTAACATTTTGCTGAAGATGTTGGGCGAAGCGGCGCTCGGTGAATTGACCGTCGACCTATCACTCGATCGCCTGAAGCTCGCGCTGGCCGTCGCGCCGCCGTCGGATCTACACGGCTGCTCTGCCAACATGGAGCGATTCAGCCGCATGCCTTACACGCGTTACTATCTAAAAATGTTAGCCAAGCAAGTCGATATTCGCGCCGCGAAGTGGGACGCATGGCGATCCATCGTTTCGACCGCGCAGCCCCGAACGATTCGCGAGTTTGATGCTTTGTACACGGCACCTCTATCTGGTTTTCGTGATACGGATCACTACTACACCGCGTCGAGTTCCAGCCGTCTGCTGACTGCAATTCGAACCAAGACATTACTGCTTATCGATCGCGATGATCCGATCATTCCCTCGGCGACGCTCGAAGGCGCCGCGGTTAGTGACCACGTTACGAAGATCGTGACCAGGCATGGCGGTCATCTCGGCTATCTGGCCCGCCGTCCCCGTTCCGCCCGCATTCATCGCTGGATGGATGACTGGGTGATCGAGCAAGTGCAGAGATTGTCCAGGCTGCAGTAGATCAACCGATGTAGGTCGATTGTCCTCAAGCGACCCCAAAGCGGCTCGAACCACCAACAGCTTCAACGGTCCCGACTGAACTGCCGTATCTCGTTCAAGAGTACGTCGAGTCTGGAGCCTCGCGGTCTTCGGATCCGTATTTATCGATACCGTTTGAGGTGCTGGTGGTGCTGACCGGGTTAGGATCAATTTGGGAAAATTGATCTACATCATTTGTGACAAGACTCGGTGCCTCGTCACGAGGAGGTCAATCGCCTTTGGATTGGACTTTGGCCCAGGTGTCGCGCAGTGATACGATCCGATTGAAGACCGGCTCGCCGGGCTTGGAATCTTTCGTATCCGCGCAGAAGTAACCCAAGCGTTCGAACTGAACCTTCGAACCCGGCACGGTGTTCATCACGGCAGGTTCGACCTTGGCCGTCACGACTTGCAAGCTGTCAGGATTCATGTTGTTCAAGAACGTCTGACCGGCGGGAACATCTTCCGGATCGGGGCTGAGGAACAAGCGGTCGTACAATCGCACGGTCACTTCATTGCCGTGTGTGGCACTGACCCAGTGAATCGTCCCTTTCACCTTGCGCTGAGAGGCTTCACCGCTGCCGCTGCGAGTCGTCGGATCGATCGTGCAATTCAAATGCGTGATCTCGCCCGTGGCCGGATCCTTGACGACCTCTTCGCACTTGATGATGTATCCGTACCGCAATCGAACTTCGCCGCCCGGTTGCAGGCGGAAGAACTTCTTCGGTGCGTTCTCCATGAAGTCATCCTGCTCGATGAACAGTTCGCGCGTGAACGGAACTTGGCGCGAGCCGGCTGCGGGATCTTCCGGATTGTTGACAGCTTCGAGCTGTTCGACTTGACCTTCCGGATAGTTGGTCAGGACGATCTTCAGAGGCTTCAGCACCGCCATCACGCGCGGCGCGGTTGCATTCAAGTGTTCACGGATGCAGTTTTCCAAAACCGTGACATCGATCGTGCTGTTAAACTTCGCGACACCGATCTTTTCGCAGAACAGTCGCAGACTTTCCGGCGTGAATCCTCGTCGTCGCAAGCCGCTGATCGTCGGCATGCGCGGATCGTCCCAGCCTTCCACGTGCTTTTCTTGAACTAGTTGCAGTAGCTTGCGCTTGCTCATCACGGTATACGTCAGATTCAAGCGCGCGAACTCGATCTGACGCGGATGGAAGATGCCGATGTTCTCGATGAACCAATCGTAGAGCGGACGATGGTTCTCGAAGGCTCGGCAATACAAATCGAATGCGTAATGCCCTCGATCGAATCGCTCTGTCCGTGAGCCCAAATCGTACGTCGGATAGATGCACCACTTGTCGCCGGTTCGATGGTGATGGGCTCGCAAGTGCGATAAAGCACCGGGTCACGCAGATTCACGTTCGGCGATGCCATGTTGATCTTGGCTCGCAGCGTGCGCCGCTTTCATCGGGGAACTTGCCGTCGCGCATGGCGGTGAACAGTTCGAGGATTTCTCTTCCGGCGAACGATCGCGGAAGGGGCTGTTCTTGCCCGGTTCGGTCAAGGTGCCGCGATACGCTCGCGTTTGCTCAGGAGTCAAATCGCAGACATAGGCTTTGCCGTCCTTGATCAGTTTGACCGCCCAGTTGTAGAGCTGATCGAAATAGTCGGAGGCATAGTAGAGAGCGTCCCACTGAAAGCCGAGCCAGCGGACATCTTCTTGGATGGAGTCGACGTATTCCTGCTCTTCTTTGCTTGGGTTCGTATCGTCGAACCGCAGGTTGCACGTGCCGCCGTACTTCTTTGCCAGTCCGAAGTTGAGGCAAATACTTTTGGCGTGGCCGATATGCAGATACCCGTTCGGCTCGGGAGGGAAACGCGTGGCAACGGTCTTTCCGGCCAGTCGCGGAGTGGCCAAGTCCTTTTCCACTTCCTGTTCGATGAAGTTCAGTCGCGGTGCATCGGCTGCAAACTCATCGTGCCCATCATCGTTCGGCGGCAAGTTCATCCCTGCATCACTCCCCACGGTTGCCCGGCTGGAAACAGTTACCCGATTGTTCGTCTTGTTTTCGGCTTCAATTTAGGCCGGATAGATCGAGTCTCCGGACCTGTGCACCATTATGACGAGACCCGACGTTCTAACCAGACCGGTTTATCGGCGGCCAAGTCTCGTGGAATCAAGACTTTGATGACGACTGAGATCGGCTCAGCGACGTACCGGGGCGACAGCCAAGAACGAACTGCCGATCTGCATGGCGATGATGCCCCAGTTAAAGCGGTTCAGTGAAAGCCTGATCTGATCCGTATCACCAGTCATAAAGGCCGCGATCACCCCGTAGACCGGTAGCAAGCCGACCACGACTGCCGCAGCAACGGCCAGCATCGTGCGTTGTCGCGTCGGCGCAGAGAAGACGATGCTCACCGGAACCATCATCAGTATCCAGTAGAACATGACGCAGAGTGCTGCCAGTAGTCCGCCCACAAACAGCGATCCGAAACTCCCTGCGAACGCCGAGATGCCGCAGACGGCGAGCAAATTAGACGCCCACACTTCCTTCCTGCGCAGTAGATGCCGTCCGAACGGATGGAAGCGTAGAAAGGTGTTGAATAGCGGTTCCGAAGTCCACGATAGGACAACGAAGATCATGTAGGCCATCAGAATCGGCAGTGTCAACGGGCGGATGATGGGGATTTGATTTCCCAACGATCCTAGGCCTTGCATGAGAATCCATGCGCCGAACATGATCACGAATTGGTACTTGACGCTCAGTCGCCCGATAGCCACATAGAATTGATGGATCGCGCGAAATACAAAACTGCGACCATGCAGCGCGGTGATCATCCCGTCGCGCGCCGGTTCGTGGTTCGGGTCGAGACGCAGGGCTTCGCGAAACGACAATTGGGCACCGGCATAGTCACCCGTGTTCAATTGCGTCCAGCCCATGGCGGCGTGCGAGTTCGGATCGTCTGGAGAACGGCGCAGTGTCTGAGCAGCGGCTTCCTTCGCCTCATGACCTCGCCCTAGTCGTTCCAGAGCGATCGTGCGCAGGTTGTTGCAATGCACACTTTCGGCATCGATCGACAGTCCGGTGACTGCATCGTCGAGTGCCTGAGTCCAATCGCGGCGGTCGATATGCACCGATGCGCGTTGAGCAAAGTACTCGGCATCGTAAGGGTCCAGTCGGATGGCTTCGTTGATCGAGGCGAGTGCTTCCGGCAAATGATTGCGTACAGCCAAAATGCGGCTGAGAGCGAAATGCGAAAAGGCTTCGTCCGGCTCCAGAGCGATGGCTTGTTGAGCTTCCTCGGTCGCCTCTTGCCATCGTGTTTCATCGTGCAGAAGCGTGAGTGCGAGCACCGCGTGCATATAGCCGCTGTGCGGATCGTCGCTCAGCGCGCGGCGCAGCTCCTTCTCGGCTAAATCGAATCGCCGTTGCTGCAGTAGAATCAGAGCTCGTTCCAAGCCGGACATGGATTCGTCGCCGCCTATCGTTTCACGCCGAGGTACTCGAGGATCGGATCGTAAGCACCGCCGTCGTTGGCATAGAGCGCGTGATTACGAGCCGTTGCGAACCACTCGCGC